>CAWHIE010000005.1:0-257867 GCA_963829335.1 uncultured Methanoregulaceae archaeon | reverse complement strand
GAAAACCGGGGATTTTAAGCGGTTTTAGTGGATGGAACTCCCTATTTGATATCATACCTTGTGTTTTATTGGGAGAGTAGATGTTCGTTTTCAGATGTCACATGGCTGATACGGCGAGGAATGGCTTGAAATTGGAAATGCACGGTGAAGAGAACCAGAAAAAAACAAAAAGTCAATATAAAGTTAAAATTTTTCAGCTTCTTTGAGATTTATTTTCATCTTGAAAACCGAAGTAGAGTCAAGCGAGAAGAGATTTCGATCTTTGAAACGTGTAGAGCCCCGGCCGGGATTTTAACTTTAACTAAAAAAAATAATATTGAATTAAAAATCCGTCATAACCCTGAACTGGTCAATCTCTTCCTTCTCAAGTTTATCAAGGAACTCGTCAGCCGCATGTTTGATGTCCTTACTTGCAGTGATTGCACGCCCGACAACAAGGATGTCCGCTCCGGCTTTGAGTGCGTCTTTCACCACGTTCACCCGCACCCCTCCCGCCGTCGCTACGAGAAGTTTCCCTCCCGCCGCTTTCTTGATCGCCGCGATGTCTCCCCATGCGTGGGCGGTGTCTTCGGTATCGATCGCACGGTGGAGTTCCACAATATCGGGTTTGACTTTCAGTTTCTCGATCACCTTTGCAGGGTTCTGGACATTCAGCATATCGACAACAGAGTATATGCCGACTTTCCGGGCTTCGGCAATTGCCTTTTCCATGGTTGATGCGGGAGCAAGTCCTGATATGACAACAGCATCTGCGGATGCATCAGCCGCCATTCGCGCTTCGAGGTTGCCGGTATCCAGGATCTTCATGTCCGCAATGATGAACGCATTGGGCCGCAACTTTCGTATTTCAGAAATGACGCCTAATCCGAATTTTTTGATAAGCGGGGTCCCCGCCTCGATGATGAGATGGTCATTCTGGGGGAGTTCCTTGAGGACGGATGCGACTTTACCCATATCAACCAGGTCAAGAGCTACCTGCAGGTAGGGCGGGTCCCAGAGTCGTGTTACCTTGAATCCCATGATTGCATGGGCAGCACGGTCTTTTTCGAAGATGAGGGTCTTTGCGTCAGGGAACTTATCCAGTGCACGGTGAATTGCAAGCTTTGTCGCGCCGTAGTTATACCGGTAAATCTTGTTATAGTCCACGGCATCCGGATGAACAAATGCGGATGCGAGAATGACGACTTTTTCAATATCTATCTCGGTAAAAACACCTTCTTCAACACAGTCCGCGACCGCCTTTGCGACGGCAGCCTGGACAGGCCCAAACATTTCGTTTACCTGCGTCATGGTTTTAAGGGTAACCTTCGGGATCACCAGGGTCACCGGTTTTGTCAGCAGGTTCGGGCGGATAACCGCAAGAAGCGGTGTATGACCGGCAGACAGTTGCGATACCGCGTGAGCAAATGCGGTTCCGATGGGACCTTCCTTGTCCCCCATTAACAGGTCAATGTGTGCAACCTCTGCACCATCGCCGATAAGTGCTTCTCCTACAAGATACATGGAAATCTCCGTTTCGTTGTAATTATGTGTCCGTCAGTATATGATAAATTTACTAAGTGTTTATCTGAAAATACCGGTGACAAAACCATCGCCCGATCTGACCCGTGATTCCTCCGGTTATCCCCGATCCGATAGGTATTTGTGTCGGGTTCCTGCCCGGATATTTGGTCTTTCGCGGAGAAATTTTTGCGTGTTAAGAGTCATGATTATCCTGTAGAGAACCTAAAAAATATATATTATATACTTATAAAAAAACAGGTTTCCTATGAAATTCTGCCCTCATTGCGGCAAAAAGCTTCAATTCGAAAATGCTGATATTTGTCCCGAATGCGGGTGCCGCATTGCCGAACAAAGGGGAGCAATGGGGAACGCGTTCAACATTGTCATCATACTAATTTTAATCGCTATTTCCGGGGTTATCTGCCTGATTGCAGCAAGTGTTGTGTTTTCCGCTCAGTTTACCGCCGAAAAAATCACCACCGTCCGTGACATGTCAGATTCTTCTCTGCCAGATTTGGGGGATTCATCATTGACGGTGGCCTGGATATCAATGGATGACTGGAAATCCTGGGAGCACAGGGCATCGTGGTCAGGAAGAGAGGTCGGACCGTGCACTGAATATGGTCCCCGGATTGTTGCCGGCCATGGAGAATATGGTGCGAACGTAAGCCTTCTTGCAGCATTGACAGATTCAGAAGTATGGCGCACATTCGCCGATACTTTGGGCGACGGCTGGAATACCCTGACCTTTTCAGGAAAACTGTCACCGTCCGACGTTCCTGGCGGCAGGTGGCTGAAAATTGAAGTGAATGACCGGATCGTATATCAGGATGACGTGATGCAGTCTCCTCCGGGCAATGGCGAATTTTTTTCTATTCCCGTCCATTTCCCACAGACAAGACCGTCCGTGTAAGAATCTCTAACGGGCAGAGCCCTGCATGGGGTCCAGACTTCGGGATGGAGTATTACTCTCTGCGATTAGATCTGGAAAAGAGTGTTAGTGCCTGAAGAGCTTATGCAGATAGATATCTTCCATTCCCGTCAATTCATGCAGATACCTTTTTTCCAACTCCGCCTTCCTGTGATCGTTAATAAACACGAGTGAAGTCTGCTGATCTAAAAATCCCGACGTTGGGAGCAATTTTTGACCTATTGATTTCGTCCATAGGAATGAAATATCCTGAACATATTTTCATTACGGGAATTTCAGACGATTCCTTAAGAGAATATTTCAATTCGGTGAAAATGCATCACAAGAGAAATGAACAGTAACTGTTGAGAAAATGTGGGGTTGGTGAGATTTGAACTCACGATCGACGGGTCTCTCCGACATGCATCAGTGCTCCAACGGATCATCATCAACCACCGGGAATTCAGCCGGGTGTTCTTTCCGAAAGATATCAGAAAGATGAATTCAGCAGACCCATTGTTCATCATCTGCAGCACAAGAACGCAAAGACCGCTGGAGCCCGTCGCCATTCCGGGCTAGGCCACAACCCCCCGGTCAAGCGGTACAGACATCTGCCCATAGCTGACTGTACAGAATTGCGCTAAATTAATTTAATGGTTTTCATTTTCTGCACCATGGAGGAAAATGCCGTTAATTTCTAATCAATACGCTCCAATGATCTCCGTTTTCACTTCACATTGAAATATACCGATTTCCGGGATTCACGAAAATACTAAAATCGTCGGAAAACAGAAGTAACGCGATCATATCATTAATCATATATCCTGTTCTCACCCCATATTTCCGGGATGGTTGAGGGCAGTTACGCAAGCGGGACCTCGACATTTCCGTTACTGGGAGTGTCAATTGGTGAGATGCTGGACAACATATCAGCGAAATACCCGGACACCGAGGCGATCGTCTCCGTCCACCAGAATATTCGCTGGACATACCTCGAATTTTCAGAAAAAGTCAACCAGGTCGCCCGCGGGTCTGATGGGTATGGGTGTCGAGAAGGGTGACCGTGTCGGTATCTGGGCAATGAACTATGCTGAATGGGTCGTCGTCCAGTTCGCTACTGCGAAGATCGGCGCAATAATGGTAAACATCAACCCTGCCTACCGGACGTATGAACTGGAGTACGCCCTAAAACAGTCGGAGATCCAGACATTCATTATCCAGGGACGGTTCAAAACCTCGGACTATGTCGGAATGTTCTACGAAGCCTGCCCGGAAGCATATGAGGCAAAGCCCGGTAGGATATCCTCTGAAAAGTTCCCGTTCCTGAAGACTGCAATCTTCCTTGGAGATATACCGTACCATGGCATGTTCACGTGGAATGAACTCCTGAAAAAAGCGGAAGAGATAACAAACGATGAACTTATTGAGCGGGGTGACATGCTCGCGTTTGATGACGCAATCAACATCCAGTATACCAGCGGCACAACCGGGTTCCCGAAAGGTGTTGTTCTCACCCACCATGGCGTCCTGAACAATGGCTATATCATCGGTGAAGGGATGGGTTTCACCGAAAAGGACCGGCTCTGTATTCCAGTCCCTTTCTATCACTGCTTTGGCATGGTACTCTCCAACTTCGCCTGTGTGACCCATGGGTCAACGATGGTCCTCCCCGCACCCACATTCGATGCCGAGGAAGTCCTAAAGACCGTTGAGAAAGAACGATGCACAGCCCTTCACGGGGTTCCGACCATGTTCATCGCTGAACTCACTCATCCCAATTTCGAGAAATACAACCTGAAATCGTTACGCACCGGCATCATGGCAGGGTCGCCCTGCCCGATTGAAGTGATGAAAGAGGTCAACACAAAGATGCACATGAGCGAGATAGTCATCGTGTACGGGCAGACCGAGACATCCCCCGGCGTAACGATGACCACCACCCGGGACCCGGTTGAGCGACGTGTTTCGACGGTCGGTCGGGCGTTTCCCCATACGGAGCTCAAAATAGTCGATGCCAAAGACGGGCAAAGATCGTCCCGGTCGGGGAGATTGGGGAGATTTGTGCACGGGGTTATTGTGTCATGAAATGCTACTATAATAATCCTTCTGCAACCCATGCAACCCTTGACTCAAACCGCTGGAACCACACGGGTGACCTTGGCACCATGGATGAGGAGGGTTACTTCAGGATTGTAGGCCGCCTCAAGGATATGGTAATTCGTGGCGGAGAGAACATATACCCACGTGAGATTGAGGAGTTCCTGCACCATAACGAGAAGATCTGCGGATGTGTATGTCGTCGGGGTCCCTGACCGGAAATATGGCGAGGAACTCTGTGCATGGGTGAAGGTAAAGCAGGGACTGGCCATGACCGAACAGGAGGTCAAGGATTTCTGTAAGGGTAAAATTGCACACTTTAAGATCCCGCGGTACGTGATATTCGTTGATGATTTCCCCATGGGAGTTACCGGGAAGATACAAAAGTTCAGGATGAGGGAAGATTCCATCAGGACCCTGGGACTGCATGAAGAAGAAAAGATTGAAACTGCGTGACGGGTATAGAAAAAGTTTATACCATGTTTTTACCTTCAAAACTGTAATAGAAGTTATCAATGTATTCCTGTTTTAATCAAACTGTTCACTTCAGCTGACATGAATAACGATTTTCCTGATGAACATTCAGGAGAAATCTGTCAGTGAAAATGTATTGATTAGCTCTGACAGAGTGTTTTTGGAATAGCCACCACCGGAAAATAACGATAAAATGACGATGGCATTGTAGCTGGAGAGATACCTGCGGAAGACATCGGTCAAAGCGATGAGCGATGACACGAATGAGGAAACTATCATCATAGCTGAAAAAGGTCGGGTAAGGGAATATCATCGTGAACTTATTTTTTCATCATGTGATATTACAATATTATATTATGTAACAGGCGGAAAATAGATCCTGAAAGTAAAGATTATCAATGGCAGATTGACAACACGTAATACCTGAAAACCCTGTGAGGGATTTACCTGATGAGACCAATCGGAAAATTTTCGTGCATCCTGCTCGTTCTCTGTGCGGTTTTGATCGCCCCTGCAATTGCAGACACAAAATATCTGGCCGGAAGTCCGCAGCTTTCAGCATCGATCTCCGGAACAAATGAATTCAGCCCGGGCGATGAGGTACACTCACGGTCGTTATCGAAAATACCGGCGTCAATGAATTCAAATTTGTCCAGTCCGCAATTGTTGCCCGCGATGATCTGCCCAACACCGCAAAGTTCCTCAAAGTAGCTCTCAATCCCGGAAATGCACCCCTGACGATAAAATCCGATCCCCAGATGCTGGGTGATGTGAAAGGTTCAGAAAGTGTACGTGCGGTGTTCACCACAAAAATTAATGCCGATGCACCAGCGGGGAGCTATGTTCTGCCCCTGACCCTGAATTATACCTATTTATACCAGGCAGAACAGTATGGTTTTGATACCATCCAGTACACCTATAAACAGGTAAATGAGGATATCGGGATTCCTATAAAAATTAAATCCGATATCTCCCTTGATGTGCTGTCAGCAGTTCCCGAGCACCTGAATGTCGGAACCGAGGGGTATCTCAACCTGAAAATTAAAAATACCGGTTTCGAGGATGGGACAAAAGCAGTCGTAAAAATCCTTCGCAGTGGCAACAGCCCGATCATGCCAACCGACAGCAGTGTTTACATCGGGGATTTCCCTTCGGGAAGCATTGTTGACTGCAGATACAAGGTTTCGGTGTCCGGTGATGCCGAACGTCAGACGTATCCCGTTGATGTAATAGTGATCTATAAAAATAATGACGGGGATTTTGTCACGACAAGAAGCGAAACCATTGGGATTCCGGTGGGGGGCAAAGTGGATTTTGAAGTGGTTTCAGCGCCTGCAGAAATGAATCCCGGCAATAAAAAAGTCATCAATGTCGAATACAGGAATATCGGTGACACTACCATATACAGTGCACAAGGCAGAATAAGTGCTGTAGATCCATTTACCAGTAATGATGATACCGCGTATCTCGGAGATCTTAACCCGGGTGAATCCGTCGTTGCATCCTACGAAGTAAGTGTAGATCGTTCAGCGACGATTAAAGAGTATGGACTTGATTCAGAGATCCGGTACCGGGATGCACTCGATAATACCTACATTTCTGACACGATGAAAGTAAAGGTCGATGTATCCTCTCCATCGGGTATCGCCTCGATTCTCTCAAACCCCATTTACCTCTCAATCATCGTCGCCGGGATTATTGGAATTGCTTACCTTGTCTGGCTTACCGGAAAAAGCGGAGTGACCAAAAAAATATACGATTTTTCGGAACATTTTTTTTTAAAAAATCTTAAATAGCCGATGGTGTCAATTTACTATACAAATAAAGTTGAATTAACATCAAGTAAATTTTCATAATTTATCGATAAGGTGATTTCACGCATATTATGGAAGGTTTCTTACCTTGGCAATGGTGTCTTGTCTGGTGGATTGTCGCTCTGCCTTGTCTTTTTCTGGGAGTGTGTCAGTTGAAAAAAATACTGGCAGCTGACCGGGAGACGCTCCCCATGCTTGGAGTTACCGGAGGTTTCATCTTCATCCTCTCATCGTTAAAACTTCCCTCAGTAACCGGAAGTTGTTCCCATCCTACCGGAACCGGCCTCTCGACACTATCCTTTGGACCCTGGATCACGGCAGTCGTTTGTGCAATCGTTCTTTTATTCCAGAGTCTTTTCCTCGCTCATGGAGGGCTCTCTGTCCTGGGAGCCAACATCGTCTCTATGGGTATTATTGGACCTTTTGTCGGTTATGCGGTATACCGGTCGCTCCGGAACACTTCCGTAAACATCTATATTACAGTTTTCCTGGTAACAGCGCTTGCTGATATATTCACCTATATAACAACCTCTTTTGAACTGGCGGTGGCATACCCGGCGGAAACCGGAGGATATTGCGAGTTCATTTGTCCTGTTCATGGGAATATTCGCGGTCACCCAGATCCCGCTCGCTATTGTTGAAGGTATTGTTCTGGCTCTTGTCTTCAAATATATCGTAACACTCAAACCGGATATCCTGATCACGTTGAAAATTTTCTCGGAAGAAAAAATAAATGCTTCACGGAAGGATTTCTGATGGTATACAAGTATCTGCTCGAGGTTGTGTCTCTAGTTGCTATCGCCGTATTTTGTTTATTATTCATCTATACGAGTTCGTCTGTGCCGGGGACTGCATTTCGCGGTTCCGATACCGCCGGATCAGAGTTGATAGCGAATCTTTCCCATACACCGGAAGAAAATTTTCAGCCACTGATCCCCCAGTGGGTACCGCCAAGTCCGGAAATAGAATCTACATTGTTTGCGCTTCAGGCCGCAATCGGAGGAGTATTGGTTGGTGGAATTTTCGGGTACTGGATTGGACAGAAGAAAAAAGCATGATAGGGCAACTGATGATGGGGTACACACGTGTTTGACGAGCTTCTGGAGGATATTGCCCAGAGGAATGGTCTCCGGGAGGTCAACACCTCCATCAAGCTCGCGGCTGGCATTGGGGGGATCCTTCTTTGTCTCCTTTCATCAAGTTATTTCACCCCCTTGTGCATCGCACTACTTCTCGCATGCGCAATCCTTTTTCTTGCCGGAGTGGACGCAAAAACCTACTCCAGAACTCTTCACGGTTCCGGTCTGGTTTGCGTTTTTCAGTGTTGTCGGTATCATCTTTATCCATGGAGGAGATGAAACATTTTTGCGCTGGGATCTCCTTCCATGGCTTTCGTTGTCAATCACAAGAGAAAGCCTTAATCAGGGTTTTTTTGTGTTCTGCAGGGTTATAGGTGGCACGTCGGCGATGTTATTTATAGCCCTCACAACCCCCATGACAGATATTTTCATTGTCTTTCGGAAGTGCCGGATTCCTGAGGTTGTGATCGATTTAATGATGATCATCTATCGTACCATCTTCATCCTCATGGATCAGGTCGTCCAAGTATATTCTGCACAGGTTATGCGCCTCGGGTATTCAACGGTAAAAGAATCTATACACTCTTGTGCATCCTTATGCGGTGCCGCTTTCATCGCCAGCTGGGATGCTGGAGAAGATCTGATTCGGGCGATGGATGCACGTTGTTATGACGGAAAATTTGCAGTCCTCGGCGAGAACCGACCAATAGAAAGGAGACCTCTCCTTGCACTTGCGGCATTTCTTGCCCTCTCGACGGTGATAGTGATCCTTTCAGGAAACAGTACCATAATCTAGGTGAAATGAATGAGCAGCATCATCCTTGAAGCCCGTGAAATCCATTACCGATATCCACGTGGCGTTGAGGCACTATGTGGTATCAGTTTTCATATCCGGAAAAAAGAAAAAATCGCCCTTGTCGGGCCCAACGGAGCCGGTAAATCCACGCTCCTTACGATGTTCAACGGTATGATCCGTCCTGATACCGGGATTCTGCTCTATGACAATAAACCAATCACATATGATGCCGTATCCCTTCGATTACTGCGTAAACGGGTGGGTTTTGTACTCCAGAACCCGGATCGCCAGATTATCGCACCGACCGTATATCAGGATGTGGCATTCGGTCCGGTCAATCTGGGTATCGGGAAAATGAAGTAAAAGATGCGGTCACCCTAGCGCTCCGTCATGTAGGACTGGAGGGTTTCGAACGCCGCCCACCCCACCACCTTTCGGGGGGAAAAGAAACGGGTTGCGATTGCCGGGGTGCTTGCAATGGATCCGGACGTACTTGTTTTTGATGAGCCAACGAGTGGCCTTGACCCGTCAGGATCGGAAGATATCATGGAACTTCTTGATGAACTTAATCATGAAGGAAAGACCGTGATCATATCAACCCACGATATTGAACTGGCGTATCCCTGGGCAGACCGGGCAATCCTGATGCTCGAGGGAAAAATTCTCCAGGAAGGGGTGCCCGAAGTAGCGTTCGGCAATCCCGAATTTGTTCGCAGAGCACACCTGTCTCTCCCGACACTGCTGGAACTGCATGGAGAACTGCAGAAACGCGGGTTCAGCTTACCGGGAAAAAAACCTCGTACAGTTCTCGACATGATGCAGGATATCGAATCCATGTTCGAAAGAAAATATTCCTGTACCCGACCCGGGACAATAACCATTTATAATGTCGATGGACATAACTCCGAATCAATCTCCGAGTTGTGTTCGGAACTTCCTGACATTTCTATCGGGGCTATGGGTACCCGGGCAAAACAATGTGCAGAAACCGAAAAAATCCGATTGGATTTTACGTATGGTGTCATCGACAAATGCATCCTCAAATCACTTCTTGGGGAAGATTCCCTGATCATGACCACCCGAACCATGGTCGACCGCGTCCATCAGCGGGTTGAAGAGTATGCAAAAGAAAGCGGTATCCCGATTATGGTGAAAATGCTGGACAGAGATCAACCATGACCATCCCGCGTATTATCATTGCAGGGACCCACAGCGGTTGCGGAAAAACCACAATTGCAAGTGGCATTATGGCTGCCCTTACTACACGGGGAAAAAAAGTCCAGCCCTTCAAAATTGGTCCGGATTTTATCGACCCTGCTCATCATACCAGCATCTGTGGACGAACCTGCCGGAATCTTGATCCATTCATGATGGGGGAAGACGGGGTTATCCGGACATTTGAACAGGCAGCAGATGGGGCTGATATTGCAATTATAGAAGGCGTTATGGGGCTGTATGACGGGATTGACGGTACCGATTTTGCAAGTACCGCCCATGTGGCGCGGATCCTGGATGCTCCGGTGGTCCTCGTGGTCGATACAAAAGGCATGTCACGAAGTGTTCTTGCACTCATAAGGGGATATCGTGACTTTGATACCACGATCTCCTTTGCCGGTGTGATCTTGAATCGCGTAGGGAGTCTGCGACACCGCCAGATGATTGAAGCTTCCCTTCCTGGTGCTTTCATGGGATTTATTCCCAGACGGGATGATATCGCCATCGAAAGTCGCCATCTTGGTCTTAAGATGCCCCATGAGACGGGATCGATGATGGCATTTGGTCATGTGATTGAAGAATATTGCGATCTTGATACTCTTATCGCCAGCGCACATAACAGGCCGGTTTTAAAATCACAGAAACCGATTTCGCGATCAAAAAGAAAGAAACAGTTTCGTGCTACCATAGGTATAGCGTTTGATGAGGCATTCTGTTTTTACTATCAGGATAATCTGGATCGTCTGAGAGTGTCGGGTGCAGACCTTATTTTTTTTAGCCCCCTGCGGGATCCGATTCCTCGTGTTGATGCCCTTTATTTTGGGGGGGGATATCCTGAGCTCTACCTTCCTGTACTCGAATCTTCGAAATGCACCCGGGAATTGAAATCCCTGGTTGACCTGGGGATACCCGTGTATGGTGAATGCGGAGGTCTCATGTATCTTAGCCGGGAAATCGCAACCGACAGAACGTACAAATTATGTGGCGTTCTGCCTTCGATCGTGGAAATGACAAATAAAATCCAGGCACTTGGTTATGTTAAAGGCGAAAGTATCGAAAATTCTTCGTTTCTTCCCCCGCTCAGTGCATATCCGGGCACGAATTTCATTATTCCTGTATGCATCCGGACCGTGATGCACAATTCGCCATCCGGCTGATGCGGGGAAAAGGCATCGACTCCGGGAAGGATGGACTTATTGCCGGAAATGTGATGGGAACTTTTACCCACATGTATTTTACCGATGCATTTGCAGGCATATTTGTCGATGAAGCATCTCATTTTTCAAACGGTTGAGGGCAGGCTTAACCATTTTGAAAAATTGATCTTCAATCTTCACGGAACCGGGCATAAACGGAAATTCACTCCAGAACCATTAAAAACATGGATATTTAGGAGGGGTCCCCGTCTCAGGGCTCTCCGAGGATCGGCAGGATCGGGGACTTTTAAAGCCGCTGATCCGGGGGGCCCGTCGGAGGCGGTGTTTATCGTTGTAAGGTGGGAACAGGGATCTCACGCCCCCTAATTATGAAAAAGCGGAGAGATTTTCATAGGAAATCACCGAAAAATTGTTCCGAACGCACTTTGGGGCTGTGAGAATTGTTGCCGCCGGTCTCCTTACGGATCCCTGGATGTGATATCCCGCTCAAAAGGGTTGACAAGAAATTCCTCCGGAAACGGAAGACATGTTTGACAGGGGTACGGTGGGATGACTCCCTTCTGGGGGGAAAAAGGGAGTAGCACTGTCACACATCTTCAATTATAAAAACAAAAAATTATTGGCATGGGTTTTCTTCAAAATCTTATTGTTCATTTTTTTTACCCAAGACATAAAGGTATAGAAATACGAATCTATCTCCAGAGAACACGAGGTTGGGAAAACATGCGCAGCGATGACGTAAAAGCCGGATACCAACGGGCGCCAAATCGATCGCTCCTGCGTTCGCTTGGTGTGACCGACCGGGAAATGAATCTCCCGTTTATTGGCATTGCCAATGCGTATAACACCATAGTTCCCGGGCATATCCATCTCCGGCAGCTTTCGGAGAAGGTGCACGAGGGTATCGCTGCGGGAGGGGGAGTCCCGTTCGAATTCGGGGTAATCGGGATATGCGACGGCATAGCAATGGGACATGAAGGAATGCGGTATTCCCTGCCTTCGCGGGAAAATATCGCAGATTCTATAGAGCTCATGGTCCAGGCGCACCGGTTCGATGGATTGGTCTGCATCGGAACCTGTGATAAGATTGTACCAGGTATGCTCATGGCAGCTGCACGGTGCAACATTCCGTCGATCGTCCTGACCGGCGGTCCGATGCTCTCCGGTTATCTGGAGGGAAAAGACCTGTCGCTTATCGATATCTTTGAAGGAGTAGGCAGGGTCGCGGCGGGTACCATGGACGAAGTATCATTGTGCGAACTGGAGCGTTGCGCGATGCCCGGCTGCGGAAGCCCGCCAGGGGCTCTACACCGCCAACACGATGGCATGCATGACAGAAGCGATGGGGATGTCTCTCCCCGGCTGCGCAGCGATACCGGCGGTTGATGCAGCAAAGCTCAGGATCGCTCGTGAAACAGGCGAAGCGATCCTGCCATTGGTCCGGGACAATATCCTCCCGAGGGATATCATGACAATGCAGAGCCTTCACAATGCCATAAGGGTTGATATGGCTCTCGGAGGTTCGACCAATACCGTTCTCCATCTTATGGCAATCGCTGCCGAGGCCGATATTCCTTTGTCCCTGAATGATTTCAATAATCTTGGTGAGAAGATCCCGCATCTCTGCCATATGCAGCCATCCGGGCCGCACTCCGATGCAGACCCTGTTCCGGGCAGGAGGGATTCCAGCGGTGCTCAGCAGGCTCGGGAAATATCTCGATGACGCTCACACGGTTTCCGGCAAAAGTGTCCGGGAGATTGCCCGGGATGCGAAGATCCGGGACGAGAATATCATTCAGCATATCGAATCCCCGGTCAATCCCGCGGGTGGGCTGAAGATCCTCTTCGGGTCTCTCGCACCCGACGGTGCTGTCGTTAAATGTGCAGCAGTCCCAAAAGAGATGTGGAAACATACCGGGCCTGCCCGGGTATTCGAGAGTGAGACAGCCGCAATGAATGCCATCCTTACCCGCAAGATTCAGGAAGGTGATGTTATTATCATCAGGAACGAAGGGCCACGCGGTGCACCCGGTATGCCGGAGATGCTCTCACCCACGTCCGCTCTCATGGGATTTGGCTACACCAGAGTTGTTCTGATTACCGACGGAAGGTTCTCTGGAGGAACTCGGGGGCCATGCATCGGGCATGTTGCACCCGAGGCAGCGATTGGCGGACCGATTGCACTCATTGAGGAAAATGATAGGATCGAAATCGATCTCTATGGGAAAAGAATCGAAATGCTCGTGGATGAAAATACGCTGACACAGCGTAAGAAAAAATGGAAACCGATAAAAAAATCCCTTTCCGGAGTGCTTTCCCGCTATGCAAAAACCGTGGAACAGGCAAATCATGGTGCGGTACAAAGATAGACTTTTTTTCAAGAATCCATGCAATAAGTTTGATTGGGATCCGGTCGTGCACCAGAAGGAAAGAGTGCCAATTCAGGATTTAAAGGATAAAAACAAGGATATTTTTTTTGCAAGAATTTTTTTTCCTCTTCATGACGTTAACCTGAATTTTCCTTTTGGGACGAAGATCTCAAACTTCGCACCTGTTCCGGGTGTGCCGGTTTCAGTTATCATAATGCCGGTATTTCCCAGAATCTCCCGGATCAGGAAAAGGCCGGAACCAGCGCCCTTTCCAGAACCGAATTCAAATATTTTCTCCTTTTTATCAGGTGGGATCCCTGAGCCGTTATCTTCGACAATCAGGACAAGAGATTCGCCAGAGAGGCGGGAAAATAATCTGATTTTTGTAAGTCTGATTGCCGCCATGGTGTAATGCATTTATCAGGAGATTATAGAAAACCCGGGGAAGGAGAGGATCTGCATACAATTCGATATCCGGTAGTTCAGCGGTAATATCGACATTGTTCGTCGGCAGAAGTCTGACAACATCATTCCAGGTCTTTTTGACCGGTTGCCATGCCTGTGTAGTGATCCCGACATCCTGGAGGGATTTTCCAAATGCCATCTGTTTTCGGATCGATTCGATAGACTCAATTGTCTTATCAAAAAACATCTGCATTGCTTCATGGGTTGTCCTGAGTTGCGCACGTTCCAGATATTTCATGATAACGGAGAGCTGATCAAGGATATCCCGCCGGGTGATGCTGAAGAGAAGATCCATCTTCAGGTTTCGGGTCTCTTCGGTTAAATCTTCCCCGATTCCAAGAATATATTGTAAGGTATTTTCCGAATTATAGATTGGTACTATGATCATATGGAGCAGCCGCTGCCCCTGGGATTTGTTTGAAATTTTCTTATTCCTGATCGAAATATGATTGAGAATAGCCTCCTGATCCTCGAGAGAAATGGTGGATCTCATCTCTTTTGAAAACAACTCCTCATCTGTCTTTCCGATTACTTCAGAGGCTCTCAGGTCAAAAATCCGTTCACTGGCCTTATTCCAGAAGGTATATTTTCCGTCTTGTACGCTTTTCATGAATACGGCCACAGGAAGCTGATCGATGATTTCCCTACGGAGGTTTTCTCCATCTTTTACCTGCTGGAGGGCCATCTTGAGCGAATCAACCATCAAGTTGGTACTGGTTTCAAGAATGGCAAACTCGGTGCTCTGCGTTGTTCCGATTCTGTGTTCAAGATCGCCGTGTGCGATGATATTTACATCCCCGACAATCTTTTTAATGGGACGGGTGATGCGTCGCGAAAATCCGTATGCAAGGACGCATCCTATGGCCAATGCGGCAATCCCGGTAACTATCTGGAAAAGAATAAGCCGGTTAAGAGCATCCTGAATTAATTGCAGGTCATACGTTATTGCAACAATCCTGCTCGGGTCAGATCCGTATTTATCAACCTTTAAATCCACAAAAAGATACCGTGTAATCCTATGATGTTCAGGATCCTGTACCTCAAGGGTCTTCCGGTTTTTCAGGACTTCACTGATATATCCCTGTATGGTTTTTTCAGGAAGACTGTTGTTATCTATGCGTCTCCCCATGGAATTATAAATCGTAAATTGTTCCACATAGGGATTAACTGAAACGATCCTCTGGATATTATTCTTGTCATCCAGCTGCTGGTTTATTGCGTCAAATGTCGTCCCCGAAAGGCCAAGTTCCAAAATATAGTGATGGTCAGGAGTGGGCATATAGGCAAATTTCTTCAACTGACCTGCCCCGAGATTGTCACGGATAATTCTATCAGGAAAAAACCCTTCCGAATCGCGGATTTTTGTAAGATAATCATAAAAGTACGGGACCTGCCTGAAATCCATCCCAAGTTCAGGCGTATATGTCGTAGAGATAATAACCCCGGACTCATTGATCACATAAATATCGTAATTTTTCCCGAGGCTGTTTTTGACCATAGCAAGGTCCATATTGTCGGTCTTGCCCCCCGTCCTGTTATATTCAAGGAGCACCGCTGTCAACCCCTCCTTCATCTGCTCATTGAGGGTCTCATCGAAAACATTCCAGGTGATCTCCTCCAACCGCATTGCTTCAACGATATTCTGTTCGGTCTGTGCCTGGAGGAGGGTGGATTCACGTTCAAAATTGCTTTTCGTGTAAAGATAACCATTGAAGGAAAGGAACCCTACAATGCATACAATGAGGAGGATCATGGAGAGCAGAAGTGAGATGGAGATGGATCGTATTCTTCGAACAGGTGGGTCCGTCACCGTCATGCATACTCCAGAATCTATTAAATGGTGTGTCAGATTTCCAGAAAATACCAGGTTATAATAAATACTTCTGCTCGAACGATAAGTTTTGTTATTTTTGAATGTTCTGGATACTGGAATCGCAAGGTGAATATGTTGTCAAAAAATGATTTCGAGAAATTTTGTTCTGAAGTATCTTCCCGGATGAGGAATTCATCTATACCCAAACGCAGAAAATCAGAAAAAAGGGGGGATTACTTTGAAATCGTAATCCAGGGGTTCTTATTTCAATGCCTCAACAATCGCTTCCTTGACCTTCTCATCGTTTTCCGATTCGAGGGCTTCGTTAAGGGCTTTATTCACATTTTTCCCGCCGATAGCACCGAGCGCCCTGACAGCCATCATCCGGACATACCTGTTTTCATCCTTCAGAAGGATAATCATCGGTTCTATGGTATCCGAATTGCGCAAGGTACGAAGTCCTTTGGCAGCCATGTACCGGACGTGATCCCGGTTATCCTTCAAAGCCTTGATAAGGGGTTTAACTGCCTTTTCATCCGCGATCTTTCCCAAGGCTTCGGCAGCACGGTACCGGGTCTCCCATTGGGGTTCCTTCATCGCCGCAGACAATGGCTCAATAGCTGCTTTGCCGATTGAGGAAAGGGCGAGCATCGCCTGCTCACGAACTGATTTGTCAAAATCACCCAGCGCCTCGACAAGTGGCTGGATGGCTCGGGGATTCTGTGCTTTTCCGAGGAGGTAAGCGGCATACTGCCGAACCATGGGATCCGTGTGGTCGCGTAGGGCATTCCCCAAATCGTTCACTCCCATCTTCTCAAGTTCATCGGCTCCTTCCGGTTTTTCGGGTATGTTGATTTCGGCCATACTATCACCATGATGTATCTCCTGTTTTATTATATAAGAGCTATCACCTGAACAAATCCCCGATCACACCCGGGACCCTGATTACGGATCTTTTCGCAGAAGAATTTCCAGATATATTTCAGGAACCCGTACCGGGAAAGGCAGCGGTGACGGCGAACAGTATACCGGAATACTATTCAAAAAGATGTAAGTCCGCCCTTGATAACTCCAAAATTATTCGAAGTTTACGACGGATATATATATTTCACGCAGAGATGCATTTTGTATGAATTACAGGAATATTATTCTTCTTCTTGTGGTGTGCATGACAACAGTTGTGGCTGCCGGATGTATCAGGTTGCCGGCGATTGGTTCAGATAAGGCATCTTCACTACAGGAAATTATTCCAATAGGTGACACCAGTGGGCGATCCCTGGATCTTTCTAAGACGATGTATTCCGTCAATGCAGTACAAGAATCAGGCAGGGTGCCTTCACCATCCGGTTCAGGAGATCAAAGTATCGATACGAAGATCATCAATACTGCATTCGTAACAATCGAAGTGAGAGACGTGCCCGGTGGGGTTGAGGCGCTCAAAAACCTTTCAATGCGGAAGGGAGGATATCTGTCTTCGACAAATATCCAGAATAATTACAACAATCGTCTCACCGGGTCTGTAATAATCCGGATTCCTGCAACAGAATTTGGAAATACTCTCACTGAAGTGAAGTCAATCGGTACGGTCAAAACCGTATCTACCCAGGGAAGGGATGTAACTGAGGAATACGTCGATCTTCAGGCACAGAAAAGCTCATTCCAGAATCAGCTTACCCAGTATAACGAAATCATGAAAAAAGCGGTGAATGTTGTGGATATTGTTACAATCCAACAGCAGATCGACAGAGTTCAGACAGAACTGAACCGTCTTGAGGGCAGGTTGAAATACCTTAACAGTCAGATCGATTTCTCAACAATCACCATTAATCTCCAGGAACCCGAGCCAATGGGAGGCGAGACCGGTCATAACTTTATTTCGACCATCAATGAGGGGATCGCAGGGTTCTTTGGTATGATCGATGCAATAATCATTATTCTCCTCACGCTGCTCCCTCTCATCATCGTCGGTGGAGCCGGATATGGGATCTACCGGTGGAGAAAGGGGACTACGACGGGAGAACAGCATGAATCACCCGAGAAAAAATAATTTTTAGCCCCTTTGGAAATAGTTGACTGTTCATGTTTCAGTAAAGCTGAACGATAAGAAGGATGACTCCCTCTCTTCCTCTCCCTTTTCCAGAGAGTTTCTTGTAAATTTTCGAGTGTGGTTACCATATTCTGGGGAATGTCTCACCGGAGTAGCGGAAGCAACTATTGCCGAAGCCCCAAAAAAAGCGTCAGAATAATTTTCAATGACTCCATTGGAGCAAATTTTTTACCATTACCTGATTTTAATAAAATGTAAACGATGATCTTATTTTGTAAGAGGTAAATCGCGACAAATATTACGAAACAGTCACCAAAAAAATATGAAATGGGATTTACTATTCTGGGACAGCGATTCTCTACACGTGAATTATTGTTTTAATCGCCTCATGTATGCAACATTGGAGATGATAGCCTCAGGTCTGATTAGTCTGCGTCTTTGTCGTTGAGGTTACTGGTGCTCCTGCACTGATCTCAGGAGCTTGTGCCAGTCCCGTTAACGTATCCACGGAGAGAGTCACCTTTCCATAGCCGGCAGTTGTGTTCCCCGATGTGAGTACCCGGCTGTCCTTGAGAATCTCTACTAACAGGGTTTGCCGGGTTGAACTGTCTAATTTTCCAAATGATGCCTGCACGATACCGGTAGCATTTTCAACCGGATAATACCGGTCACCGGAATTTGTCACCGTTCTAAGGTCAGATGGAATCCCATAGGTTCCTTTAAAGCTGCCGAGATACCTGATATGAACATAGATGCCCTCGGCGGGGACGGTAACCACGGTTGTCACTTTAGGGACAATAACATTCCCTGAAGGTATCTGGGTTGCCGGGCCAGCAGTCGGTGAGGTAGTGATGTTGGCTGCAATCTGTCCCCCTTTCGATAACAGAGGGTAAATAAAAAATCCTCCCAGGATAGCGGCAATAACGAGGAATATCACAACAACGGCATAAACAGTGTACCTGCCGGGTTTTATTCTTAAGCCGGGCCGCGGGTTTCGGGGGGCAGGAAGTTCCCCTGCAAGGGAAATCGATTCAGAAACCTGGGATGCGGTGATATCGGTCATGTTGGATCCAGACTCCTCATCAGCCGGGAGTGAGATGGTATCTGATTCCTGATCACGTATTCCGGTGGCTTGAGCGAAAGATGCAGGCTCCAGGGTGGCGGCAATCTCCTCTTCCTGAGGTAATTCCTGCAGGGAATCTGCATCCATCACGACTGGTGAACGATCAGGAGAGAATCCTTTTGGCTGTATGTCCGGCTGGACAGGTGTTATTGCAGGCTTCTGTGTTGAAGGTTGGGGCATTTTTTCAGCCTGCCCCGGCTGCCCGTATGCTTCCGGGAATAACAATTGGGGATCCGCAACGGTTGCAGAAACCAGATCCTTCCGGCACACGGTTTCCACACCGTGAACAATAAGAACCAAAACCGGAAACCGGGGCACCAAGCCCCTTACCTCCCAGTGATGATGGGGTAATGGTCCGGGCAGTCTCAGCATTTTTTACCGTAGGATGCCTTTCTGTCTCCTTTTTGGGAGTGGTTTTTATTCCCGGGGGAGTGGGCGGTGATTGTGGTGCACTGACATCGATACGTGGCTGTACCGTGCGTTCTGGTTTTTTCAAAGCAGCTCCCCGTCCCGGAACGACTTTACGAATGACCTGTTCGAATGACGACGAAATATTTTCCTTCAATGCCTTGGCCCACGCATCCCGCTCCCTGATCCGGTTCCCACCGGTCTGCCGGGAGAAGGTAAGGATCATCTGTCGTGTTTCACCGGTCTTGGACAAAACTGACAGACTGATTGTCTGGTCGCGGATCGCATTCTCGCCCACTTCAACATCTCTAATCGTCACAAGCGGGATCTCTTTTTGTGGTAAGAGGTTTTTTGCCCTGTCGATAAGGATGATCCGCTTGTTGGTAAGAATACCTTCAAACGGGATCGACTTGACAAATATCCCATCTGTCCGCAGGATAACAGATTCATCACTACGAAGTTCCGGATCGCCCATTTATACCCCCTCAAAATTCGACACTTCTGTAGAAATTAGTAATTCCAGCCAGAAAAAGATTTGTTATATACCGGAACCACATCTGAATCCCGGATCGATTCCCGATGATTTATACGGGGGAGATTCGCCAATCCAGTTCAAACTAAGGATTTTTACGACGTTATTTGAAAATGGAAACGGGATTATTCATGCGAATTCATCATGCACAAATTCGGCGACAAAGGCTCATCTGTTTGATTGCACGGTTGCGGATCATTTCATGCATTTGTATAAAGCATTGCCAATAATGACACACCCGTGATCAGAGTTCTGCCCACCATCCGGTGATGAAACGAATTCCACCGGCAACCTATTAAATTCACTCCACCATGGTGTACGATATGAAAAAATGGTATGCCATCTTTGTCCTGATTCTTATTTTTTTTATCTTCTCTGCCGGATGTTCATCCTCCCCGCCAGCCATACCGGTGCAGCCCCAGACACCAACACAAGTGGTCCCACCTGCGCCGGAGAGTAAAACTGCAACCGTTCCTCCATCTGATATGGCACTCCAGTCTGTCGGACATGAACCCGGATTATCGTATCAAAGACCGATCGGTCATGATCTCTCCGGATGTAACCCAGCTTGCGCAAGGCCTTGGCTGGCGACAGGGATATTTTGTTCTGTTCTATCGCCTCGATAAAGATAAAGATGATCAGACTTTCGTCCGGCAATCGATCAATATTTTCCCGATTGAGAACATGAATAAAGTATTTACTATCGAAAAGGAGGATATGAAATCCCGGTCAACGGGTTCAGGCACCTTCCATGAAATGCCATTCCCTACAATTGGCGATATGAGTATTGCATTCCGGGGATCGAATGGCGACGATCCGAATAGCATGGTGGTGTATTCTGTACTCTTTACAAAAAAGGATGTTTATGAAAAAATTACGATGACAGGTACGACGACCGATTATGAAACGCTTAAGGATATTACACAAAAGGCAGTTGAAAAGATCCGGTGAGACAGGCACCTGAAGACGGTTTCGCTGGTTTTTTCCTCAGGAACTTAGCGTGTCGGATATACAGGAACAAAATCAGATGGATTCACAACAGGACTGAGACATATGATCAAACATATCTACACGGATTCCAGATGACCGGTGAATTCTGATGGTTTTTGTCTGCAGGCAATGTGGCGTATGCTGTATGTATATGGGTGACTATATTGTCATAGATCACATGATTCGCCCGTTTGAATATGCCTGCGAGTCGGTGTCGACCGGGACATCATTTAACGTGAGAGTTGATGAAGACAAGAGAGAGATCTTCTCGGATCAGACGTTTCCGGATCAACACCCTGCTGCCTGCAGGTTCCTACGGCCGAACGGAAATCTTATACAATGCACTATCCACCAGGATAGTCCGTCGCAGTGCAAGTTCTACCGATGTGTAGTCATGCGGATTTTAAATGAAACGGGAATGGTTATTGGAACCGTGACAGGTACACTCTCGCTTCATTCAGACGATCCTGGGCTCCGGAGCGTGTGGGAAGAGGCATGGAAGAATATTCTGGAGTCTGATCCTGATTCTGAAGCCAGAATTCAGGTTTTTTTGGAAGATCATGGGTACCGTATCATATAATCCCGACCCTCAGATCCGGCAGACTAACCAGGATTGAGGTTGTTTTTGAGGATATGGATACTCTGACTTTTATCCCGGATTATCGAAATGAAAAAAAACGAGTGACGCCCAGGTCGGAATTCGAATCCGAGTCGTTTGCGTGACAGGCAAACATGATGGGCCACTACACTACCTGGGCTCCCTGTTGAACAAATGTCCCGCCTCCCGGATTCGAACCGGGGACATCGCGGTAGCCGCGCAGTTACCGTTACCGGTAAACCATACTACAGCCGCGCACTCTACCGAGCTGAGTTAAGGCGGGGCACTGCGCTATTTATGTTGGGATAATTTGGTATTAAACGTATCGTTAAAAATCGATGATAACGGGTCAATAAGCCCCGGATTCCGATCAATTAATGGGTATATTTTTATAATCCGCATGACCATTAAGATCTATGACTGCTCGCAAGGATGTTGCGGGGGATCGTCTTCTTCACCGATAGCCATGCTCATGAAGAAGTGACTGTTTTTGATACTACGCTCCGGGATGGTGAACAAACCCCGGGGATTGCATTCACCTTTGAACAGAAACTCGAGATCGCACGTCGACTCTCTGCAATCGGCGTTCATGTAATCGAAGCAGGATTTCCTGCATCTTCGAAGGCCGAGAAAGAGACGGTGACCGCAATTAAAAAGCTCGGTCTGGAGGCGAATATCTGCGGGCTTGCCCGTTCAGTAAAAGCTGATGTTGACGCATGTCTTGATTGCGATGTAGACATGGTGCATGTCTTTATCCCGACCTCTGACATCCAGCGGACGAATACGATCAACAAGAGCCGGGATGAAGTACTCACCATTACCGGGGATATCATCAGGTACATCCGCGGGCATGTTGATCAGTGCATGTTCTCACCCATGGACGCGACCCGGACCGAGAGTAATTACTTAATGGAGGTCTGCCAGGCGGCTTCAGATGCAGGAGCGACGATCATCAACATTCCGGACACGGTCGGTGTTATCTCACCCTCGGGCATGAAGACGTTGATCTCCCGGATCACAAGCCACGTCGACTGCCCGCTTGATGTCCATTGCCATAACGACTTTGGGCTTGCCGTGGCAAACACGATCGCTGCGGTGGAAGCCGGTGTATCGCAGGTTCAGGTTACCGTCAACGGTCTTGGCGAACGGGCCGGGAACGCAGATCTTGCCCAGACCATCATGATCATGGAATCGATTTACGGGATCCGGACCGGGATCAAAAAGGAGCGGCTCGTCGAGACCTCGCACCTCGTCTCCCGGTTTTCGGGTATCTCGATCCCGCCTACGCAGCCGGTAGTCGGTGAGAATGTCTTCTCGCATGAGAGCGGAATCCACACCCAGGGCGTGATTAAGTGTACCGAGACGTTTGAGCCCGGTATTATGACTCCCGAGATGGTCGGGCACCGGCGCAGGCTCACCCTGGGAAAACATGTCGGGCGGCACGCAGTGCGCCAGATGCTCAGCGATGTGCATATCGGACCATCCGATACCCAGCTGGATATCATCGTCGAGAAGGTCAAAGCCGTTGCCAACCGGGGGAAACGCGTGACCGAGGCAGATCTCTATGAGATCGCCGAGAGCACGATGGGGATAGAACTGAACCACAAGATGTTCGACCTGCAGGATATCGCGATTATGACCGGCAACCACATGATCCCGACGGCAAGCGTCAAAGCCCGGGTGAACAACGAGGAGCATGTCTTCTCAGCGGTAGGAAATGGTCCGGTCGACGCTGCACTCAAGGCGATCCTTGGCATCGTCCCTGCCGAGATTCTGTTGAAAGAGTTCAACATTGAGGCAATCACCGGAGGCTCGGATGCGATGTGCCATGTCACCATTGCAGTCGAGGACGAACATGGGCATATCTTCGATGCAAGCGGGACCGGGGACGACATTGTATTATCCTCGGTCGATGCACTGGTGAACGCGATCAATCTGATCAACCGGGCACATTAATCGGTTCCTTTTTTTTGAATGGTATACACCGATGAACCTGAATCGTCATCCTGGTTCTGAGATAATTTTTTCTGATTTGGAGTGACGGTATCCATTAAGACTTAAAAAAAGTGAATGCCCCCTGATAAGCAGGTGAGAAAAAGGATTATGCTGCAGCAGGGGCACCCTTACCCTCGATTGCTGCTTTAATCTGAGCCTGGAGTTGCTCAAATTTTCCCTGCATCATCTTCTCCTGCTTTTCCAGGGACTTGATGCGCAGTTCGAGCGTCTCGACCTTCTCGGTGAGTTTTGCGCTGACCACATCTTTTTTCTTCTGCATCATCACCGTTCCGACGCTCAAATACATAACCGCATCTTCAGCCGCATCACTGATCTCTTCCTGGGCACGTTTTGCCTCACGTACTGCCATCTCGTACTGGGCTTTCTGAGAAAGAATGGTCTGCAACTGCTGCTGTATCTGCTGGAGCATCCCCAGCTGGTTCTGGACTTTGGGTGAAAGAT
This sequence comes from uncultured Methanoregulaceae archaeon, assembly GCA_963829335.1. Lineage (GTDB taxonomy): Archaea > Halobacteriota > Methanomicrobia > Methanomicrobiales > Methanospirillaceae > Methanoregula. The sequence continues at coordinate 234,020 of CAWHIE010000005.1, read as the reverse complement.
TGTTCATCTGAATTTCTCCTGTTATTGTATCAGTTCCAATTGATAAAAAGGATTATTCTCAAAGTCGTTTGGGATGCTTGCAGAGATCATAGATTCAGACAGGGAAAATATGGTAAGAGAAGACTATACGATATCCTGCATTTCATCGGCGATGTTAATGAGCCGGAGAAACATATTAAGCGCTGCCCGCAGTGCTGGAATATCCTGTGCTTCTATAGTAAGCACAAGCGCATCTTCCTCGTCAATCGAGCAGTGGATTCGTGAACGGGGATTTACCTCATCGCAAAGTTCCGGGGCCAGGGCAGTAAAGATTTGCCGTGTATGGGGTGTCAAAAACCGGAACATGGCCTCATGAACCGTCACAGCATTCCTCGCATGGTATATGTAAAAAAAGATGATAAAAGTAGTTATAACACCGGTATTTCTGCACTATAAAATGATTAACGGGCTTTCATCTCTTTGATAGCAGCACCGCGCTCCTTGAAAAGAATGCGGTGGCCGCAGTATGGGCACCTTACGTTTACGTCTATCTCGACTTTCTGCTTGCATCGTGCACATTTATATGTACTTGCCATATCAGATCCGGAATTATCCTTTTATCTGCTCGAGAGTCCTGTCGATCGCGCGCTGGGCTATCTTCATGGCCGGCGTCTGCGGCTGATATGCCCCTCCCGCAAATTTATAACTGCATTTCCGGCATTCCCAGATCCCGGTACCTTTGCGCTGAACGGTCTGCATGTCGCATTTCGGGCAACGGTGGAGAGCTCCGGATATCGCTTCGATATCTGCTACTCTCTTACGTACAAATCTCCCGTACCGGCAGCCAAAACGTCCTGAGCTGCCAGTTACTTTTCCTTTCGCTTTATGTGTCGAGCTTGCCATAATGCATACCTATCGATCTGTCTTCTTTTATTTGTCTCCGGGATTAATATACTTGATTGAGGATCTTAACCTGTCCTTCTCCCTTTGAGAGTTTGTTGATGAGATCATAAAATTCGCCCTGGATACCGGCAGGAATACGAACGACGCAGACCCATGAACCATCTTTCTGCCATTCGTCTTTCTCCATGGTGGAGCCGGCGGCGATATCCCCATAGGCTTTTGCAGCAAAATCTGCCGGAATCCGGATTGCCAGCCGAAGTTCTTCAAACCGTATAGGAAGAAGCGGTCTCAACGCCTTGACTGTTTCCTTGACCAGCTCATCGAGATGTTTGAAAGGATCGATATTTACCCGCGCCTCTTCCATCGCCATTTCTATCCGTTGTGGAGGGTGGGGGTGACCGGTCTGCGGGTTCACTGCATTCCTTGCGATGAAGGTTATAACCTGACGGCGCTTCTCTTCAATCATGTGTTTGCGCTGTTCGGCAGTGAGATGTATCTCTCCCTTTTCGATGATGCGACGGGCAACAGCATCAAAATCGGTCGTATGAAATACTTTTTCCAGGGATTCATCCGATGCCCGGGTTCCCCGTGAGGCATTGCCAAATACATGCAATGCTGCGACTACATCTTCGATATCAATTTTCTGGCCCTGCCTGACCAGTGCTGCCTGATTCGGATCCACGAGAATCTCAAAGCGTTCCCCGAAACTCTCGAGACGGGCTACAACTGCCTTTTCAAGCGGGATCATGGAAGGCTCACTGCTTGAATTGTCCGACAAATGAAGCGACTTCTTCTTTGCTCATCTTACGGAATACCGGATTCTCACGGCTGATTACCCCAATTTCGACGGTATCAACATCAAACTTGCCTTCAGTAGCCGAATGGAGGGCCTTGAGCCCGAGCAGAATTACATCCTTGACCTCAGATTCAGGATTGTATTCCTCTTCAAAGACCTTCATTGCAGCGGGGCGTCCGATACCAATGCCCGTTGCTTTGTATTCCAGAAGAGTTCCCGACGGATCGGTTTCGAACAGACGGCACTCGCCATCACTTACCCCGGCGATGAGCAACGCCGTCCCGTAGGGACGAATGCCACCGTACTGGGTGAGCGTCTGCATATGGTCGCAGAGTTTTTTTGCGAGGGCTTCAACTTCAATTGGCTCATCGTAGGAGACACGATTTATCTGGCATTCTATCCTTGCACGGTCCACGAGCGCACGCGCATCTCCTACAAGGCCAGAGGAAGCGACACCAATATGTTCGTCGATTTTAAAAATTTTCTCGATCGATGAGGCTTCGAGAAGTTTCGAACTCACTCGTTTATCGACTATCAGGACAACTCCATCTTTTGCCTTGATACCAACTGCAGTTGTCCCTCGCTTGACTGCCTCCCGGGCATACTCAACCTGATAGAGTCTTCCGTCGGGTGAAAAGACGGTAATCGCCCGGTCGTATCCCATCTGATATTGTGGTTGCATTAAAATTTCTCCAGATCTTCTCTTGTAAGGAATAATCGGTTTGTATTTTTAAATCCCTTTTCAATCACATCAACCTTCTGACCGGAACAATACTCTGTCTGGAACAATTTTTCCCCAAAACTGCATTCGGGAAAAGGTGCCGAATCCGGATCAGGAGTTGCCGGTTTTTTTATCTTTTCCCGCAGTGTTTCGATCGTGCCGGAAGCTGCAACGATGCGCAGGGCGATGCGGTTATCGCGACAACTCGTGATCGTTGAGAGGGCAATTGAGAGTTCCCTCTCGGTTCCCCGACGGCATCTGATGATCACATACTGTCCCTCAGACACAATAACTGCCGGCATGATGACTGCGGCCGTTACATCTCCCCAGAGAGAGGTGTTGGCATCGCATATTGCATGATAAAGATCTTTTCGATCGATGACCGTGCCGGAAGGTTCGACGCAAACGAGTATATAGCGACGTTTCTCGCGTAAGGTCGGAGGTCGGGCGCCCATCAGATCACCCTCACTGCCGGATTTGGAGGAGTGGTTATAGAGGTTACACCGTTAAACCCCCGTTCTACATCGGGAGTATCCATGCCAATGAGAGAGCAGAGCCCGGCGATCTCGCGGACTGCCCGCATTTCAAGAATCGAACGTGCGTGCGACGAAAGCGTAATAGGGAACTCAAACCGCCTCTCGAGGACAAGGATGTCACGATAGCGGTGAATGGCACGCTGGCGCGTAATACCCCTCCCGGATATAAGGGGGGACAGATCAATATCAACAGCGACACGATTATCAGCTGCCATCCTGGCTGCGACATGGTCAAACGCGGTTTTATCTGCTGACTGAATGCCTCTCAGGATATGGACGCCCCTAATTCCTATCACCGCCCTGTTGAACCCGTTATCTCCCGCCTGTACCGAAACAACTGCCGTATCATTCTTCTCCTGCCTGATCCGGCTGATGAGATCCTTTATCGGAGAATCCCGGATGAGGATCCCTTTGGATACTTCAATGCCATACAATTCGCCTGATGATATGCCGGGTGCGACGAGACGGTCAAATCCCAGAAATCTGGCTTCAAGTGCCATCCTGCGAACCGACGAGTCTCCTGATGGATACGGATAAACACAGGCATCGGTGATCTTCATGAAGGTAACGTGCGTAAAAAGAGGATAAGATTATTTGCCCTGGTTCGCATGGGAACGAATACTCGGTCGTGTCTTTTCTGTACCTTTCCCGCGTGTTCTCATCCCGCGCCCTCTGCGTCCTGCAGAAGTCTTTCCGCGCTCAGCCCGTCCCCGGTGCGTGGATTCTGCCAGCCATGCAAGATTCCTGTCAGCCCGGATAGATGGGTGATGACCGTCAACGAGAATTACCTCGTAATATTTCAGCTTCCCGTCCTGTCCGACCCAGTAGGAGTTGAGCACTTCCATGTTCGGAAATTTCTTTGAAGCCCGCTCCTCGGCAATCCGCTGGATGCTTTTACCGGGAGTGGAATGGTTCTTTCCCATGCGTGCCGATCGGCGTGCCCGGACATACCGGGAAGCGCGCCGGCCACCCCTGCGCACCTGCACACGGGCAACCGCGATACCCTGTTTCGCCTTATATCCGAGATTCCGTGCGCGGTCGATACGGGTCGGGCGTTCAATACGAACGACACTTCCCTCACGACGCCACTCCTGCATGCGATTCCAGAGAAGTTCTTTCACTCCGCTTTCTGCCGGTACTTTCCATGCCTCCCTGACGAAGGCGTACATCGATTTTACCATGGTAATCACCTAAGGTTCGGCTCTTTGAAGAGCTACATTCCTTGTCTACGGGACGGATCCCGTATTCCCACATACTTTAACCGGATGGCTATTAAAGTACTCCGGCTCCCGACCTTGTTGAAATTCTGAAATCAGATTCCTTTGCGCTTTTCGATAACCCGTATATGCTCAATACGGGTAACCGGATACTGGCCGGCTGTATCTTTTTCTGCAGATTTCACCATATCCCAGATGGTCAGCAGCGCAAGGGAAACTCCGACCAGTGCCTCCATCTCCACTCCTGTCTTACCCGTCGATTTTACCCGCACGGTCGTTTCTATGAACCCGTCACCTTCCTTAAAATCAACCTCAATTGCACTGATCGGTATTGAGTGGCACATTGGGATGAGCGAAGGAGTATTTTTAACCGATAATGTTGCTGCAACGCGGGCAGTAGCAAGGACATTCCCTTTCACGACAGCCCCCTCCCGTATTGCCTTGAGGGTCTCCGGCCGAAGAAAATCTTCCCCGCCGCAACCGCTTCTCGCATGACGTCACTCTTCGCGCTGATATCGACCATCTGTGCCCGCTCGTTCTGGATATGGGTAAACTCCACCATTTATTCACCTTTTTTGAAAAGTTCGACCGGAATCCGGTCGACCAAGATCGGATGCCAGCATCCCGCCGCCCCGTTGTGCCGCAACATATTCCCCGGCCTTCCCGTTGACATAAGCGGCGATGCAGGCTGCGTCGAACGCAGGGAGTTGGCAGAGCAGCGCACCGCAGATACCGGCGAGGACATCGCCGGTCCCTCCGACCGTCATCGCCGGGTCACCCGTACGGTTGAGCCGCACCTGCTTCGCGTCAGTGATAATATCGATGTGCCCCTTGACGAGCACCGTTCCCGGGAGCCCGGCAGCTTTTGCAATAGTTGCCCGGCCGACTGCATCGTCCGGGAGTTTTGTACCGGTGATCCGGAAAAACTCCCCGGCGTGCGGGGTATAAATCGTTTCCTTCGCGGCAACAGGCAATGGCAGATGAAGTGCCTCTGCATCGAAGACCGCTTTCTTACAATGCGGTGCCAGCGCCGTTACGACATCATGGCTCTCCGTTCCTATCCCGTTTCCACAGACAACCACGTCAGCATGCTCTGCGAGGGCAATAAGCCGGTCGATGTGTTCCATCCCTATCCGCCTCCCCTCCAGCCGCTCATAGATAAGATCGGGGACCGGCTCGAAGACCGGGGATGCTATCCGCACGATATCCGCACCTGCCCTCAGGGCACCGAGCCCGGCAAGGTACGGGGCACCCTGGTACGGCCCCCCGCCGATGACCAGCACTTCTCCCGCCGACCCCTTTATGGGCCTTCTTGTTCCGTGCCGGGAGGAGTGTGAGATCCCCGGGACCGGTGAAACACTCGGCTTCGACCGGAATACCGATATCGATGACCGTCGAACCTTCGATCTTGGCCCGGTGGAACGCACAGATCCGGTCCGCCCGCATGCCCGGCGTCGGGACATCGGCGGCGATAATAGTGACCTTCGAATCGTTCGCCATCGCAACGCAGGTTTTGAGAGGTTCCGTCAGCGCACCTGAGGCTCCGATTCCCAGTAACGCATCGATGATAATGTCTGCCCGCTCGAAAAGAGATTGGAGGGCTTCGATGTCGTCCCGGCACCGGAACGGGTGGAGCGCGACGCGGCAGTGTTTGAGCGCGGCAAGCTGGTGTCCGCAGGCAGTGGTCCGGTTGCCAGTATCAAGATAACAGACATCAGTCTCCACGCCCCGTTGAAGATAGCGGGCCGCGACCATCCCGTCACCGCCATTATTCCCTTTCCCGCAGAGCACGAGGACGCTTTCCGGGTCGGCGGCAAGTGCGATATCGGCGAGCGCACGCCCGGCACTTTCCATCAGCTGGAGCTCAGTCACCCCGAGCGCCATCGCATTTGCGTCCACCGCCCGCATCCTCGCAGGGGAGATTATCCCTCCTTCAATGAACTCGTCAAACATATCCGGTTCCCTACCCAGCACATTTCATCTGTTTGAACTTCCTAAATAATAGGCAATGGGTTTTTGTGATGATATAAAAGCAGCCGCAGAACAGATCGCGGCAGCTCGATGAAATTACCATCATCTCCCATATCGATGCGGATGGCATCTCCTGCGAGGCGATCCTCTCGCAGGCGATATCCCGGCAGGAAATCCCTGTCAATTCCGTTTTCGTCCGCCAGCTTGAACCGCTGACGATGCCACAGGTCCCTTCCGACTCCTCGCTCAAGATCTTTTCCGATCTCGGAGCCGGTCAGCAGAACCTTCTCCTCGAACGGGGATTTCCTGAAAAAGAGGTTATAATCATCGATCACCATGTAAGCCAGCCATGCGAACGGCAGTATACCCAGGTGAATTGCCTGCCCTATGGTCATTCCCGGATGAGCGCAGCGGGGGTATCCTATCTCATTGCAAAGCAGCTCGACGATGCAAATATTGATCTCGCCAAACTTGCTGTCATCGGAAATGTCGGGGATATGATGGCGCGGGAGAAGTGCGGCCTCGTAGGCCCGGCACGTGATATCATTGTTGAGGACGGTGTGCGGCATCAATCGGTTGAGGTCCGGAAAAAAGATCTCAACTGCTACGGCACGGCAACACGCCCGCTCTATCTCTCGCTTGCTTATAATGACGATCCCTACATCAAAGGGATCAGCAATAATCCTGAAGGTGCCCGGCAGTTCCTGAAACGGCTCGGAATACGGCAGCAGAAATCCGACGGGCGCTGGTTTGTCTGGGAGGAGATCCCGGTTGAAGAACGGAGGATAATCATCTCTGCACTCGCTGAGCAGCTGATTGCCAATGGTGAAAGGGTTGATCGGCTCCTTGCAGAAACGTATGGATTCCCGGATGAAATCCCCCGGACTCCGCTTCGGAATGCGCAGGAGTATGCAACGATGCTGAATGCCTGCGGGAGGTGGGCGAAACCGCAGGTTGGGGGCGCAATTCTCCGGGGCGATCGCGGGATCGCCTACCGCGATGCGGAACACATGCTGAATAACCACCGGGCAATCATCCGGAACCTCCTCCAGTTTATCCTCGACAGTGGAGTAAAGGAACTTGAAAATCTGCAGTATATCCATGTAGGCGGGAGTACCCGGACACCATTGTCGGTATCGGCGCGGGGATGGCACTTTCCAAACTGAACAGTGCAAAGCCGATCCTGATCATGTGCGAAGTGCCTGAAGACAAAGCCCTGACAAAAGTATCGATGCGGACAAACGAGCGGGTAGTTGAGAGGGGAGTCGATCTCCAGCAGGCACTCAATGACGCATCCACGGAATACGGCGGCGGGGGCGGCGGGCATAAGATCGCAGCCGGTGCATATATACCAAAAACGGCAGAACAGGAGTTTGTGAATCGTGTCAACAGAATACTCGGAGAACAGTTCGCTGCGGCGGGTCCAGACAATCGCTGATTACCAGTTCGGCGGCGGCGTGGGGACCGGTCTCTTTTGTGAAGGCTGCACGTTCATCTTTTCGACAACCGGGAGAATCCGCCAGATACTCCATGGGGACATTCGGCTTGCTACCGTTCGCGCTGCGGATGGCAGGCTGACACTCGGTATCGAAGGTGCGAAGCGTCTGCAGTTACTGCTCCCGGCACCGGGTTACCGGGTCGTCATCCGTGATGATGTGGCAGAGTTTGTCGCACAGGGAAAGAATGCCTTTGCAAAACATGTGGTTGCTGCGGATCCGGCCATCCGCGCGGGAGACGATGTGCTCGTCGTCTCGGGTAACGACAGGCTGATAGCCTGCGGGGCCGCATCGCTATCGGGTGACGGGATGCTTGCATTTAATTACGGAGTAGCGGTAAAAGTACGGCAGGGTAGTGTGAAGGATGCTTCCGGGAAATATCAATCCGCGCCAGATGAAGGCGATGATGAAGAAGCTCGGCATGCAGGTCGAGCAGATTGAAGACGTTATAAGTATCGTCATCAAAACACCGAAGGGGAATTATATCTTCGATACCGCTGAAGTGTCGGCCATGACCATGCAGGGTGCAACCACCTATCAGATAATCGGAGAACCACGATTTGAGGAAGCGGCACCGGATATTCCACAAGAAGATGTAACCATGGTCGCAGCACAGGCAAATGTCTCTGAGGAGAAGGCAAAAGAAGCTCTCGTAAGCACAAAAGGCGATATTGCTGAAGCAATAATGATGCTCTCCAGGTCATGATCGAACCCGGCGATCGTGTACTTCTCGTAGGAGAAGGAAGGGAATTTTTTACCAGGGCCGGCGCGGGAACTCTTTCCACCGATAAAGGTCAGCTTGATCTCGGATCGCTGGTTGGTGCACAAGCCGGGGATATCCTTACAACCCACAGTGGATCAAAATTCATTGTCCGCATCCCCCGTCCGACTGATTTTTTCACTCATGGAAAGCGGTCCGGCGCACCGATGCTGCCCAAGGATATCGGGCTTGTGATCGCATACACGGGTATGAACCACAATGATGACGTACTTGATGCAGGTACGGGAAGCGGTATTGCCGCGATCTATTTCGGCGGGGTTGCAAAAACGGTCAGGACGTATGAAGTACGGCCGGAGTTCTCTGCCCTTGCACAGAAGAATATCACAGAGGCAAAGCTCAAAAATGTTGAAGCGGTAGCTGCCGATTTCCTTTCGGCTGAAGGGCTGTTTGACGTCGTGCATCTCGATATGCAGATCCAGCCTGAACATATTGTGCATGCACTATCTCTCCTGAAATCCGGAGGGTATCTCGCATGCTACACCCCGTTTTTAGAGCAGATGGCAATTGTTGTTGATGCAGCGTCAGGACAGTTCACAGAACTGCATACTCACGAGCTGATTGAACGGGAGATGACACGCTCAAAGCGGGGAACCCGGCCATCGACAAGTGTGTGCCATTCGGGGTATATTACCATCGCAAGAAAATAATCGCATTTCTGCCACGCAATGTATCATTTAGCAATTGGTTTGTTGATTTAAGGTTGGAATCATAAAACATCGGCTCTGTTGAAATCCTCATACTATTTTTCTCAACGCTCTTTTTTGGGCTACGGCACGTAATGCTTCCGCTCCCGCCGCTGTGGCATCCACTCTTGAGCGATAATTCCAGAGAAGGTACTACAACACCATCGCAAAGCGCAAGGGCTGTTCGGGGAGACAGGCACTGTCCCCTCCGATGCCAGGTGATTTGCAATTTATTGAAAACGTATGATTTCAACAGAGGTAAAAAATCCAAAAATCAAGGCGAATTTTTTTTCTTATCAGATGTACTCTCCCATACACGCATATCTTTTCCGAGACTCAGTAAACCCGCAATGAGGTAAAACTGGTTCAGGGTAAAAGCGTAAACCAGATTTTGTCTCCAGTCTGTCCCTAGTGCTGCATAGAAACCTATGAACAAAATGAGATAAAGAGGATTCAACAGGATCAGCCAGAGACAGAACAACACAGCAGAGATAAGAAAAATGATTGGCGAACCGACATACATGAAAATCCGGAGCGGATAAAAAAATCGCGAAAATGGGGTATCTTTTCCTAAAAGATCCAGATTTGAGAGGGTGGCCTCAATGAGTCCCGTTGCTCTCCGGGTTTTTTGGCGATACTGGATTTTAAAACTTCGGGGAATATCCTCATATACGATTGCTTTTTTCTCGTATACGGCACGGTATCCCTTTCGGATTGCTTCAAATGCAGTATTTGCATCATCGGCCCCAAGTTTATCATTAATCCTGCTGATCCGGTCTGAACGAAAAGCCACCAGTGCTCCGTTGAAGTTATACGTTGAATCAAGAGCACTTTCCCATTCACACATACGGCCATAAAACGATCGGTAAACCCCTTCGAGCCTGTTGTCCTGCTGGTGTTTACGATCGGCCTGAGTTCTCCCGTAACTGCGACTATCTTTTCATCGCTGAAAAGGCGATCGATCAGGTAATTGAGCGCGTCAGGTTCAAAAAAAACATCAGCGTCGGTAGTTACAATTACGGAATGATGTGCCCTTGTTATGGCAAAATTATATGACCTGTTTGTTCCCATCCGTTCGCGGTTTTCAATCGAGCTGGTAATCAATTCCTGAACGCTCCAGAAATGATTTTGCCAGTTTTTTCGTACCATCGCTGGAACAGTCGTCAACAAAAATTATCTCAATACTATCTTTAGGATAGGAGCATTCCTGAATATTAGTAATTCTTTTCCTGATAACCAGTTCTTCATTGTAAGCTGACATTATAATGCTGATATCCGGGTATTCTGCGAGAGCCCGGCTTTCAACAGATTTTTTACCGAAATAAATACCCAGCAAAAAAATCAGATAAGGGAAGAGGGCGATTAAAAAAAGCAGGATTGAAGCAAGGAGAAGCATTCTGTTATACTTTTTTCAATGTCTGATTTATATATTATCGTTTACAGATTCGCGATAACCTCAAAAAAAGCAGAGAAATGATGACAGGCGGTGAAGATATTCGAGAACCTGGTTTCTTTCTGCCAAAGGGCAATTGCGTATGAAAATTTTCAGGAATATTCAACTATTTTATGCATATTTTTATCACCACGCCCTATTCCTTTGTAAACAAATCCACGCGAGATAAAAAGATCGGGATCAATCATATTCCGTCCGTCGATAATGGCCGGGTGTGACTTTGCTGACAGGCCACGTATGTGGTCCGGATCCAGATTTTTATACTGGTGATGCCCGGCAAAGATCACGATCGCATCCGCTCCCTTCATTGCATCATCAATGTTCCTCAGAATAGGTACTTCCAGGTATCCAGAGCATGGGGATCATGGACATTCACCACTGCTCCGTTCCGGATAAGGTAATCCCGGTATGGTTCTGAAGGAGTATTGCGTGTATCGTCAGAATTTGCCAGAAATGCCCACCCGAGAATTGCTACTTTCCCCCCGTTCAGAGAACAACCGGCCCGTTTCAGGGCATCCATAGTAAGCCTGAACATATGGGTTGGCATGAAATCATTAATCCGGCGGGCAAGGACATAGAGAGACGGCTCGCCAGCAGGGTAATCGAGGAATCCCTTACCCAATACCTGGACGCCTCTCTCCAGGTGGTAAGTATCCTTTGTCAGGCAATGCCCACCGACTCCGGCACCTGGCCAGAGCATGGCCCGGGTAATTCCTTTGCCTTTGAGACTGTCAACACCCGTTCGGACGTCATATACATTGATCCCCATTGCTTCGCAGTAAAGAGCAAGCTCGTTTACTGCAGCGATCTGGAGATCGCGGAAGGTATTTTCTGTAGTCTTTGTTACTTCTGCCGCAGTTGACGACATCGGGATAATTTTTCCGAGCGTAAGTACAGGGGCATAAAGTTCTGACGCCCGTTGCGTGCTCACCGGATCAATTCCTCCGACAATCCGGTCGTGTTCCCGTATGTTGCGGAGGAGCCTCCCGGCCATTACGCGCTCGGGCGCATGAGCAAGAGCGAAATCAACCCCGGCTTTCAGTCCGGACACACGTTCAAGGATCTCTCTGGCAAGTGTTACCGTATACCCGGCGTCACGGTGGATTCCAGAACCACCAGCATTCCCGGAGAGAGAGAACGCCCGACCTGCTCTATCCCGGTAATGAGGGCAGAGAAATCCGGGAGGAGATCTTCCTTGTTCAAAAACGGTGTCTGGATAGAGAGAGTAACGGCGTCAAGTCCGGAAATTTTTGTAAAGTCGGAAGTGCAGAAAAATTTTTTTCCGGCAACAACTCGTTTCAGGAGGTCTTCTAACCCGGGCTCCTCGCCTTTAAGCGGGCTTTCACCCCGGTTCAGCATGGCAATCTTATAACCGGATGATAATGGATCCCGCTGGAAACCGTAGACGAAATCGAAAGCAGGGGAATCTGCAAAGAGCGCCGCAGCCGGGATTCCTACGTAACCCATGCCGATTACACCAATCTTTTTGATAGGGCCCCGTTTCCGTATCAATAATTCAAGAGACATATCAAATCACAGCGATTTTTGCGCAGAACTTATTTTTTCGCAGAATTCGAGATTTCGTATTGCTTGTCCGGGGGGAATCGGGAACGAGCGGTTCTTTTTCACACAGTCGATGAAGGTTTCCAGTTCACGTTTCAGTGGTTCGACCGTGTTCACCATCACCTTTTCGATGATATTTTCCTGCACGTATCGCTCAGCTTCAATCTGGTACTGACCGGGTTTGCGGTAGATGTTCACTTCCTGTGTCATGAAGTTGCCTTCAATGGTGAAATCCGCGTCTTCGACATAAAAAGTCCGGATCTTTTTTGATGCCTTACGGCTTGCAGAGAGGGAGACCGGAATGCTGTTACAGTTCATCAGTACCTCATGACATCTGCGTTCCCGACACTGTGAATATCACAGGGATTCGGGAAGAATTCGTTTAGAATTATGTCAATATCATGGATCATCAGGTCCTCGACAACCGAACTTCCGGTAATCCGTGCAGAAGAGGGGTTGTGCCGTTTCAACTCCATATAAAGCGGGGTTTTAACGATCTTTTTAATCTCGGCGACAATCGGGTTGAACCGTTCGATATGCCCGACACCGATAGTAATACCTTCCGGTGCTTTTTTCATCAGCTGTTTTGCTTCATCCGCCGTTGCACAGATTGGTTTTTCGATGAGCACGGATTTTTCCTTTGCAAAGACCTGTCCAACGACAGAGGAATGGAACGGTGTAGGCACAACAACGCTGACAGCATCAGAATTATCAAGCAGTTCGCTGACTGATTCGTACACGGTAGCATTATGTTTTTCTCCCAGGGCTTTTGCGGCCTGGGTATTCACATCATAGATGCCCAGGGAATCCACGCCTCGTAATTCTGAATAGACACGGACATGGTTTCTTCCCATGGCCCCGACACCGATGACACCGACATCCATTCATCTCACCTTGTTGACGGTTTCGCAGATATAAGCCAGTTCCTTCTGGTCGAGGAGCGGATGGACGGCAGGCTCAGGACGAGCATGCAAGCCGGTAGATATCGGACAGGAATCGGGTTCGTTCGCTACCCCGTACAGGGGCTGATGGTGGATGGGGATGGGGTAGTGGACAGCACTTCCGATCCCTTTTAATTTGAGGTATTCGATAAAATCGGCCCGGGTCACGGAAATTCTCGGTCATCCGAATCACGTACTGGTGATATACATGGCGCATACCCGGTGAAACAGCGGGGGTGAGGAGTCCTTTGACGGTGATATGGGAGTCGTAATATTCCGCATTCTTCCGGCGGCGGTTATTGAACTTCTCCAGTTTTTTTAACTGGACGATTCCCATGGCGGCCCCGATATCCGTCATACGGTAATTGTATCCTAGGCGGGTATGAAGGGTACTTTTCGCTCTGCCCGTGGTTTATGATCAGGCGAAGGCGCTCGGCATAAGCTTTTTCGCTGGTCGTCACCATGCCACCTTCCCCGGTGATCATGTTCTTTGTAGCATAGAATGAGAAACAACCGAATTGGCCGAACCCGCCGACCTTCTCTCCGTTGTACATGGCACCATGTGCCTGGGCAGCATCCTCCACTAACGTCAGGTTATGCGCTTCGCAGATCTCCTGGATCCGGGACATCGAATGGCTGGCCGAAAAGGTGCACTCCGATGACCGCTTTTGTTTTTGAGGTTATATGATCCTCTACTTTTTGTGGGTCTATATTGAATGTCTCCTCATGTACTCGGCAAAGACCGGCTTTGCACCGGTCATCGAGACCGCCGAGGCTGTGGCAAAGAACGAAAACGCCGGTACAATTACTTCGTCACCGGGGCCGATATCCGCAGCGAGCAGTGCGGCATGGAGAGCTGCGGTCCCGTTATTGATGGCAACTGCATGGGTTGTCCCGCAGTAATCTGCAAATTTTTTCTCGAACTCCGTGACATTTTCCCCGGCAGTCAGCTTGCCTGATTGGAGAACTGCTTTTACCGCAGAAATTTCTTCCTGACCTATCGCCGGTCGTGCTATTGGTATCTGCACCAACATCCCCCTTGAAATTCCATCTGTTTCAGATAAGATGCGTAACGATTGGATATTATCTTTGCTATACTATACCCCGAAAAAACCTGTATTTCCGGATTCGAGTCCAAAAATTCAATGCAAAGATAGGTAATAGAAGAGGGAAAACCAATAGTCTGTACAAATAACCCGGGAGGGGGGACACATGGACATATCATATCGATCGGGGACTTTGACCGGACAGGAAATCGATGCCTGCTGGATCATGCAGGCCAGATAGACAATAAGAATTATGATAAGAATATGCTGTACGGGAAAATCCTTGCAGTCCTTTTTTTTGAACCCAGCACACGGACACGGATGTCATTTGAATCTGCCATGGCCCGACTCGGGGGGACCTCCCTTTCCGTCGGCAGCGTTGAAGCATGTTCTATTGCCAAGGGCGAGACCCTCGCCGATACGATCCGGGTTGTGAGCGGTACGCGGACGCAATCGTGATCCGTCACCCCAAGGAGGGCGCCGCCCGGCTTGCGGCTGAATTCGCGACTGTCCCGGTCATTAATGCCGGAGATGGTGCCGGGCAACATCCTTCCCAGACCCTGCTCGATCTCTATACTATCCGCCAGTCGATGCCCATCGACGGGATCGATATTGCTCTTATCGGCGACCTCCGCTATGGCCGGACCGCCCATTCACTTGCCTTTGCCCTCTCGCTCTATAATGCACGGCTGCATACCATCTCACCAAAAGGGCTCGAACTACCCGTTACTCTCGTGGCAGAGCTCCGTGAGAAGGGGACGGAAATCATTGAACATGACGATATCAACGAAGTTATCTGCGATATGGATGTCCTGTACATGACCGGATCCAGCGGGAACGGTTCCCCGACTCGGCCTCCTACTTTAATGTAACCTCCATTACCGGATCACCCCGAACTTCTTGCGGGCGCAAAGAAGCATCTTATCATGCTGCATCCTCTCCCCCGGGTTGATGAGATCGATCCCCGGGTTGACGAATTGCCATACGCACGGTATTTTGAACAGTCACGAAACGGCGTTCCGGTACGGATGGCGATGCTCATGCAGGTGATCCAATGAAGAAAACCGAAAATACAGAAAACGAAGGGCTGCTCGTCCGCCGGATCAGGAACGGCACCGTAATCGATCACATCGACGGGGGAGAGGCACTCAATGTCGTGAAAATCCTTGGAATCACCGGCACGACCCAGGAAGCCCTCTCGATTGCCACCAACGTCCCAGCAGGAATATGGGACGCAAGGATATCGTCAAACTTACCAACCGGGACTCTCGAAAGAGGAGGTCGACCGGATTGCACTCATCTCCCCCCGGGCCACGATCAATATTATCCGGAATTTCAAGGTCTGCGAGAAGAAAGGAGTCGAGATTCCCACGCTCATTGTCGGGCTTGTCCGGTGCCCTAATCCCGGATGTATCTCCAATACCAACGAACCAATCCGGAGTAAGTTCGATGTATTACCAAAAGGGCTTCACTGCTCTTACTGCGACTGGGTAATAACGAAAGATCTGACCAGTCATATTATCTGAAAAATCACTGCAATCGTAGTTGCAGAGTACCAAAGTCGCCTGAATGTATTTTTTTTGTGATCAACATCAAAGTTCATACAACGGAATACCGTTCCTCAGGTATCATCTGAATGTATATACAATGAAATAATATCTGATTATCAGCGGTTGATGAAATTGAAATCTGAATCATTTTATTGAATAATCTTTCAATATGACCCTCTTTTTATAAAATTTTTGTATTTTTTCTATATTTTGACACATTTTATAGAATGATAAAATAATATATAAGGAGTTTACAATATGTTTGAATTGTGATCAGTATGATACAAAAAAATTATTTGTACGCAACGATTGCTTTGTTGCTTCTGGCTCTGGTCCTGCCAGGTTCATGCGCTTCGGAAAGTAGCCAATCCGGCTACATTGTTGTTGGACTGGCGCCTGTTGCCAATTTTGATGCGCTGTATGCATATAACACGGTTCCGGCGACCGTCGGATTCCGGGATCTTTCAACCGGTACCAGCCCATTGACCTATGCATGGGAATTCGGGGATGGCGCAACGTCCACGGAACAAAATCCTTCGCATAATTACATCCGCCAGGGGCTTTATACCGTTAAACTGACAGTTACGAATGCATACGGGTCCAGCAGCGAAATTAAATCGGACTATATTGCGATCGGTCTTGCCCCGCGAGCGGACTTTACCGGACAACCCACCACGGGAAACACTCCTCTGACCGTTGAATTCACGGATCGATCCACCGGTCACCCGACGTCGTGGTACTGGAACTTTGGCGATGGCAAGGATTCAACCGAACAGAATCCAGTCCACACCTACTACACCAGTGGGGAATTCAGCGTCACCCTGACTGCATCCAATGATTACGGTTCATCCTATACCTCCAAAGCATACTTTATTCATGCAATACCAGTCCTGAAATCCAGGTTCACCGCGGATCCGAAGGCGGGAAAAGCTCCACTGGTCGTAAAATTTACTGATATATCCACCGGGAACCCCCAGACATGGAACTGGGATTTTGGTGATGGCACAACCTCAACACAAACGAATCCTGTCCATGCCTACACCACTCCGGGAGCATTCGATGTCAATCTGACGGTGACCAATGGGATAAATAAAGACACGTCAGTCCAGATCATCGTTGCCGGCGGAGTGCCGGTGACCGACTTTATCGCAGACAGGACAACGGTCAGTGTCAATGCACCCATTTCCTTCACAGACAAAACCCTTAACTCACCAACGTCATGGTCATGGAATTTTGGTGACGGCGTCACAGCCACCGACCAGAACCCCACCCATACCTATAGGGTGAAAGGCATCTACTCGGTCACGCTGACCACGACAAATAATAATGGTATGGATACCGAGAAAAAAGTGAATTATATCACCGTAGGTGTTGTCCCGGTTGCAGATTTTATATCAGAAATTCCATCGGACCAGCAGGGAACCCGTAAAGATAATACTTACGGTTTATTGATACATCCGCCGGTAATCCCACATCATGGTTCTGGACTTTGGCGACGGACAACAAAACCAGCGAGCAGGCTCCCCCGCTCCACCTCTATAACAAAGATGGTGCATACACGGTGTCGTTAACCGTCAAAAATACCTTTGGCGAGAATACCCGGATTAAGACCAACCTGATCATGGTGCGAGAAGGCCCGCGTGTTGACTTCCAGGCCGACAGAACACTGGCGAGCGTGAACCAGTATATTCATTTCACAGATCTTTCAACAAACAATCCTTCAGACTGGAAATGGAATTTCGGTGACGGTTCATCGGGAACAGGACAGAACCCCGATCATGCCTACCGTAAGCAGCCCGGTGTTTATTCTGTTACGCTGACCGCATCGGATGTTTATACATCAATAAGCCATACCAAGAGAAATTATACCACGGTGGTAAACATCCCCCATGCCGAGTTCAGTGCAGACAAGACCAAAGGAATCACTCCGTTTACCGTGAAATTCACGGATCTGTCATCAGGCAGCCCGACAGGCTGGACTTGGGATTTCGGTGATGGGAGCACGTCGGTAGAGCAGAACCCTGCCCATATATACACTACCCTTGGCACGTCTTCAACAAGCAGTGTATACCGTCACCCTGACTGCAACAAATCCCAATGGATCTGATGACGTGAAGAAAGTGAATTATATCACAGTGACCCAGACACCGATTGCAGAATTCACCGTTGACAGCCGGGAAGGGCAAAGCACTGATTTATCGTGAAATTCCGTGACCTCAGTGCCGGGAACCCGACAACGTGGCTGTGGGAATTCGGGGATGGATTTACATCGACCGAACAGAACCCGACTCACCTGTATCCCTTTGAGGGAGCCTATGACTTACGACTGACCGTATCAAACGAATAAGGGGAAGATACCATATTTAAGACCGGGGCCGCTTCCCAGAGGGGGAGCGGGTGTCCAATCCCTTTTAACGACGAGCGTAACATTCCAGCCGACGACCATTCCCGTGTTGGAAGGTACGATAGTAACGACAACTGCTCCTTCGGTAATCCCGTCAGTGACACAGGCGCCGTTATCCCCGTTTGCAGTCCGTCGTTGCATCAGTGATTGGATTAGGTTTGATCATCAGAATACAACAGAAAAACTAATTTTTTTAGATATATTTCAACCACCAAATTTGATCAAATAACGAGAGAAAAATCGCGTAAAAAAAATGTTCCCGGAACTAACTGATAAAAAAGTTCAATTTTTATGTTTCGCAGAAATTCTTTTTTCCTGTCACCAGATTAATCTCTGCGGCAGTGATGAGGGTGACCCCCTCTCTCCCCCAAAGGGGAGGCAACCCAAGGGAGCACCCCCTTGACTCCCACTTTCGAGGTATTTCATCAACCTTCTGAGGAAGTCATCGCATTTTGGGGGATGCCCTAGCGGCGGGGCGAGGCACGATGTGCTGGAGCCCCCAAGAGCGATTTTTGAGAGGAAAATGTATATCTTTTTCATGAAATTAGTCGCTAGAATGTGACTATACCCATTTTTTATTTGCATAGAATTTTTTCCAAGAAAATGCCAGAATTTTTTTTTATTTCCTTACATTTTTCTCTAGCTTGAACTTCAGATGAAATCGCAGTATGGAATGTATCAAAGTTTATCCAATCAGGAAAGGGTGCTCATCAAAAATTAAACCCACTCCCCTCCAGCACTGGTGAGGGTGCTGGAGGCACACGACACTCTTTAACCTAGAAGTATTTTTTTGAATTTCTGGTGTTCATTTCAGGAGATGTCCGTGGACATCAATCTCACCACGGTAAATCCTGGGACTGGATATTCAGTGTCCATCGTCTGCAAGGACGCAACTTATCTGGTGGATATCCACCTTCTTTTTACCTTTTTCACGCCGAATCTTGTTAATCTCGACAGCAACCGGGAAGTGTCTCTTCAGAAACGATAAGTGCATCGAAGTCGGCATCGATGGCAAAGCCGTACCGGTTATCGAGCGACTCAATGACCCACCCGTTTGATTGAACATGGGCAAGGATATATCGTTCGAGATCCAGCTTCCGTGAAGGCAAACGGCCTGTTTGGCTGGATCTTCCGGCTCGCAAAAGAATCACTGGTAAGACCGATCACCACCGGACCATCAGGGCCGGGAAGTTCAAACCATCGGGTAAGGAGACGTTTATGACCGTCGTGAAGGCTTTCAAACGTGCCTCCTACCATAACCTTCATACTCTTTGATCTTTACTTCCTATGTTATTATGCATATGGATATCAAGGTCTCCGGAGAGCTGCTTTTCGTGGCCGGGAATGCAACGATTATCGGCGACATCACGTTCGGAAATCAGGTGGGCATCTGGTTTGGCGCCGTGATCCGGGGCGACAGGGACCGGATCATCATCGGAGACAGGTCGAATATCCAGGATAATTGTGTCGTTCATACCAGCAAAGGATTTCCTGTCATTATCGGCGACGAGGTATCCGTAGGGCACGGGGCGATCCTGCACGGGTGTGCGATTCATGACCTGGTTCTGGTCGGTATGGGGGCGATTGTGCTCAACGGCGCGAAGATCGGTGGTGGATCGATCATCGGAGCAGGCGCGGTAATCACGGAAGGAAAGGAATTCCCGCCAGACCGAGTGGTAATTGGTGTGCCGGGAAAGATTGTCAAACAGACGCACGTGGTCCAGCAGCAGCATATCCTTAATAACGCCATCTCTTACGTGGAGCTTGCCATGGAGTATGTAAACCATGGGTGAAGTGGTTGTCATAGGTGCCGGGATTGCCGGGATCGAGGCTGCCCTGGACATCGCTGATCATGGGATCCAGGTTCACCTGATCGAACGGGAACCGACCATCGGCGGGCATATGGCACAACTGGACAAAACGTTTCCGACAAATGACTGCTCGATGTGCATCCTGTCCCCCAAGATGGCAGATGTAGAGCGTCACCCCGGATTACGATTCATACGTGTTCCGAGGTCGAGAAAATTGAAGGCGAGGCCGGACATTTCCTTGTGACAATAAAACATCCCCCGGTATATCGATGAGTCCGCCTGTACCGGATGTGGCGACTGCGTCCTGATCTGTCCGGTGGAAGGTTACAACCGTTTCGATGCCGGAATCGGTGTGAGAAAAGCAATCTATAAACCGCACCCCCAGGCATACCCGATATCGTCGTCAAGGATCCATACACTGTATCGAATGCGGCCTCTGCTACGACATCTGTAGCCCGGATGCAATAAAGCGAAGTGATGCAGAACAGATTATCACCATACCTGCATCCAGCATCATTATCACTACCGGATATTCGGTATTTGATGCCCGGAAGAAGAAACAATTCAGCGATCTTGAGTTCCGGATGTGATCACGAGCCTCGAACTTGAACGCATGATGAATGCGAGCGGTCCCACAGGCGGAAAAATCAAACGACTGAGTCATTGCAGAACACCGAAAAATATCATTTTCATCCAGTGTGTAGGTTCACGGGATGTTACCGTCCGACGACCTTATTGTTCCTGTGTCTGTTGCATGCAGGCAATAAAAAACGCGATGCTGATCAAGGAAAAAAATCTGGTAACGGATGTAACCATCTGCTACATGGACATCCGTTCCTACGGTAAGGGATACGAAGAATATTTTGAGCGTGCGAAGTACCTTGGAGTCAGGTTCCTCCGCGGAATGCCTTCAGATGTGCTTGCTGACAGCAACGGCATGACCCTTCAGATTGAAAATTCCGAGACTTCTGAGGTCGAGGTCGTCCATCCGGATCTGGTTGGACTGTCGATAGGTATCGGGCCGGCCGAAGGAACTGAAGAGATTTCAAAGCGGTTCGGTATCCCTCTTGAAGATACCGGGTCGATCAAACCGGCCCATGATGCTGTTGACACGGTCGCTACGCTGTGTCCCGGGATCTACGTCGAGCAACTGTAACATCTCCCCGGGGATATTCCAGACAGTGTCGCATCCGGTGGATCTGCGGCCATGAGAGCCTATATAGATGCGATCAGGACGCGATCCGAGTGAACGGCACTGCCACCTTGTGGTGGGATACGGCAACAGGAAGTCTCTGCTATATTGATCAGACACGCCTTCCCGGATCATGCACGATCGTCAAATGCCGGAATATTGAACGGTTGGCGACGAGCGATAAGAAGGCTTGAGATACGGGGAGCACCCGCACTCGGGGTCGCAGGAGCCTACGGAGTTGCGCTGGCCGCTCAGGTTTCTCCGAAAAAAAATCTGAAAGAATTTTTATCAGATGTGCGCCGGGATGCTGAGATCCTTCGGATAACCAGGCCGACTGCCATCAACCTTGGATGGGGGATCGACCGGGTACTGGATAAAATTGTTCAGGCAGATGATATGACTTCATCATGCTCGATTGCACTTGAAGAGGCAGAAACCATTGCCCGTGAAGATACGGCATGCTGCCATGCGATAGGTGAACATGGTGCTGACCTGCTTCCTGAAAAATGCACGGTTTTAACGCATTGCAATGCCGGATCACTTGCCTGTTCTTCGTGGGGTACAGCACTGGGAGTGATCCGGTCTGCGATCGATAACGGTAAAGAAATTCAGGTATACGCGTGTGAAACACGCCCGTTGCTTCAGGGGGCCCGGCTTACCGCCTGGGAACTGGTGCGGGACGAAATTGAGGTGACGGTGATTACCGATTCTGCAGCGGCGCACCTGATGCGCAAAAATACCATAGACGCTGTACCGGTGGGAGCGGATCGGATTACCAGCGACGTTGTTTTTAACAAGATCGGTACCTATATGCATGCGGTCTGCGCCCGTCATCATAAAATCCCCTTCTATGTGGCTGCACCGCTCTCAACATTTGATACGGAAAAAAAGGAACAGGATGTAATCATCGAAGAGCGTAGCAGAGAGGAACTAACGAAAATGGGTAACCTTTGTGTTGTTCCGGATGCCGCCAGGGTAAAAAATTATGCCTTTGACGCAACTCCCGTGAGTCTTGTCACTGCGATCATCACTGAACACGGGGTTTTGCACCCGCCCGTTGACATCGACTCAATCTTATCCTTGAAGAGCATAAAATAGTCCTCAATAGCATACCTTCACGGAAATGAGTCTTGATTTTATTGCCTGGAATGACCTGATGTATCTGATTGGGGAAGCCGCGGTCATTATCATTCTGGAGCCCTGCTCACGGCTTTTATTCTCGTCGTCATCTCCATTTATTCCATCAGGAAAGGCAGGCTTTATTTTCCTACACTTGTCAGGTCCGGGTCTCGTATTTTTTGAAGGGTTAATGAAAGCGTTCTTCCGGCTCCTTGGTCTTGAAGAGCGCGAAATGCTCGCATTTTTTATAAAACTCCACAATGCGATGAATATTACAGAATTCGAGCGCATTCCGGTTTCTGAACGGGCTGTCTTCATGCCCCAGTGCCTGCGCTCCTCAAAATGCCCGGTACACCTCACACCGGAAGGGCTGAAGTGTCGTAACTGCGGACAGTGTACCGTTGGTGAGGCCCGGATTATGCTTGAAAAACTGGGTTACCGGATCTTTATTGTCCCGGGCTCTTCCTTTATCAAGCGGATGGTGAAGAAATATCACCCGAAAGCAATAATTGGTGTTGGCTGCCTGTCTGAGGTGAAAGAAGGAATCGATATGGCAGACAAGATAGGTCTCGTCGCAATGGGGGTTGTTACGATGAAAGAAGGTTGTGTCGAAACACTGGTGAACTGGGCGGATATTTACGAAGTGGCGATCCTCGGCGTCGATCCGAAATTACTCCCCGAGGACCTTCATGTTTTTGCCCAGTAATTTCCCGCTCTTGATCCTGCCATGGATAATGATGGTATCTTTGCTTGTTACATCTCCAACATGGACACCGGTACGCAGGATGACCTTCCCCCCTGCTGAAACAGCATGTACAACGGCATTATCCAGGATTGTGACATCTCCATGAGCCACCAGTGTTCCTTTGATTCTGGACTGGCGCCCGATGACCGCATTCCAGCAGTTCACATCAAGCGCGACGCTGGAGCCCGGACCCAGTTCAAGGGTTCCCGTCACTGTAAGTCGTCCCCAGAAATGAGTGCGTGCAGGAACGATGAAATTCCCGTCTATCTTTACATTTCCTTCGAAATACGCCCCTTTTTCTGCGTAGAATGTATCGCCATTCCGGATGACTGTCGGCATGCCTTCCTCAGGGTAAATGAGGAATGATCAGGGGATATACTTGTTGCTTGACCGGTTGTTCTTACTATACCAAACGGTAAAAAACTGCGGATAGTACAAACACAACCAGCGACGCGAACATTCCGACTTTCAGGAGGGACGATGCCATCGAAGCCTTCATGCATGACGGGGTTGTACACCCCAGACCGCGTAGTGTTGCAACGATAATGATGATGTCGACGATAAGGATGCCAACAAGATACCCTGTACCCCAGCCCCACCAGAAATAAGGAATGAAACTTGCCGCGACAGCAGGTATGGCGAAGATAAGAGCAAGCTGTGACGTTTTTTTAATGCCGATACGGATTGGCAGGGTATCTGCCTCTCCTGCTCTGTCGCCTTCAACATCTTCGGCATCCTTCACCAGTTCCCGGGATATCATTGCAAAGAAGGTGATAGCAGCGATCGGAATGATATGAACAAGCCCGTTCCATCCGTTCAGCGCTGAACCGAATAAAAAGATACTTGCCGAAAGGTAGGCCACCGTAATATTACCAAGGAACGGGGTGCGTTTAAGTTTTCCTGCATACGCAAGAAGGATAAGCGAGTTCACCACCGCAATCCCGATACAGAGAGAATTCGTAAAAAGGCTCACAAGAACTCCTGCAAGGAACAGGGTGACTGCAAACCCACGGGCAGCTGACCGGGAAACTGCTCCTGAGGGAATAGGACGATCGGGACGGTTTATGGCATCGATTTTTGTATCGAAAAAATCGTTGATAACATTCCCGGCGGCCGTGATGAAGGCTACGACAAAAAAGAGGAGAATTGTCTGGGGAATTACCGTACCGGTATCAATAAGGTAAGCGACTATTGCCGCAAAACCGGGAACGAAAGAATTTACCGGGCGGGTGATGGTAAAAAAACCTGCAAACCTCATCAGATATCAAATCTGACTGATTACGTATTAAAATGCACCAGAATAAGGGCCTTCTTCTTCATGTACAACGGGCGAGGGGGGATTTGAACCCCCGGCATTCAGCTTAGGAGGCTGACGCTATGTCCGGGCTAAGCCACTCGCCCTGCCCATATCCATTGTGGAGGAATATGTATAAGTTTTGCGCGCTGCAACAATACTCTCGCAATGGATTTAATCGGGACAACGGAAGGAAAAACTACCTTTTTTTGTCCCAGTACAGGATGCGGCGGCTCAGTTTCCTCCCGGGAGCGCCCCCATCTTCTTCAACCGGCGATGGAGCTGAACCGTGATGCCACGATCCTGCTTGTTTCGATACTCAAGCCGTCGGATTACCTCGATGCAATGGGTGCCTCAGGAGTCCGGGGTCTCAGGGTTGCAAATGAGTGCAGAATTCCCGTTACCATTAACGACCGCGACCCGCAGGGAATCGAACTGATCGCGCATAATGCCTGCCGGGCGAATCTGCCGGTGGAAATTGTACAACGGGATGCGAACGCCCTGCTTTCAGAAAGATCCTTCGATGCTGTGGACCTCGATCCGTTCGGAACTCCGGCGATGAACATAGATGCAGCAGTGAGGGGAACCCGGCGGTTCCTTTTTGTAACCGCTACAGATACCGCCCCTTTATGCGGAGCTCATCTGAAGGCTGGCAGGCGCCGGTACTTTGCGCAGCCGATGAATACTGAATATCACGGAGAGGTGGGGCTGCGAATCCTGCTCGGATTTGTCGTCCGGGAGACGATTAAATACGATCGCGGGATTGAACCGATCTTCTGTTATACCAGGGAACATTTTGTCCGGCTCCATCTCCGGTTGCTTTGCGGTGCCCGTGCTGCTGATGAGACTCTGGCACGGATCGGGTATATCCTCCAGTGTCCGGGGTGTCCTTATCGCACCGAACATCGGGCAATGTTTCCGAAAGAAGTCTCCTGCCCCTGTTGTAACGAACCCCTTAATCCTATTGGACCGCTCTGGCTTGGCAGCATTCAGCATAAAGAGACCCTGATCAGATGCGGCACCACATGGATGCGATGGTACTTGGTTCGAGAAAAGAGCTGGCAAAGTTGATCGATCTCTGCCTGGAAGAGTTGCCAACATCGGGTTATTATGACTACCACCAGTTTGCCAAAATTACCCGCTGTTCACCACCCCCTATCGACACGGTTATCGGGCGTATCATAGATTCAGGATATCCCGCAACACGGACGCATTTCTCGGGATACGGCATTAAAACAGAGGCGCCCCTGTCAGTAATCCTGAGTGCCATCAGTGCTCTACGATGATCGTGAGCAGATCCCCATCAATGAGTTTGTGGGGCAATCCCACTCTCTGACCCGGGTGTTTGACCGACTTTCCCCATACCCGTGCATACCGGAACCGGTAAACGAAGTCACGGTGGAGTTTTATACAGACATCCTGAACCGTACTTCCCGTTCTGACAATGAGTGGTTCCTCCAAATCAGCATCGCCGCCATGGGGCTTCAAGTAGACCCTGATGAAACCAAGGCAATCATAGATCGCATCCTTGACCTCTTCCAGATGATAACCGGGAGAGGCCGAGATCATAAGAGGGGGGCTGCCGAATCGTTCAGAAATATCGTGCTCGATCTCAAGATATCTTTCCTTGTCGACGAGATCGACCTTGTTCACCGCAATAAACGCCGGTACGTACACGCGGTTTCCCTGTATGGCATCAATCAGGTCGTCCTGCGTTGCACCACCCCGGACAAGTACATCTGCATTCATCATCTTACTTTCAGACAGGATAGACCGGACTTCATCGATATCGAGGTTGAGCGTACCGACCGCATGAAGGCGGACCCCGCCCTGTGAAGACTTTTTTATCGTGATATCCGGTTTCGGAACGTTAATCCGTATCCCCGCATCATGAAGTTCTTTTATCAGCACATCGAAGTGCCGCTCGTTGAAGACATCCACGAGAATGATGATGATATCCGCTCCACGGACGACACCGATGACTTCCTTGCCCCTCCCTTTCCCATGGCAGCCCCGGCAATCAGTCCCGGGATATCGAGAAGCTGGATCTTTGCACCCTTATGCTCGAGAGCCCCGGGGACGACAGTGAGAGTGGTGAACTCGTACGCAGCCACCGCACTGTCTGTACCGGTCAGTTTATTGAGGAGAGTACTTTTACCGGTTGAAGGGAACCCGACAAGGACCGCGGTTGCATCTCCCGATTTCTTAACCGAGAAGCCTTCTGCTCCCCCGCTGGATTTCATCGCACGGCTGACTGCTTCATCGCGCAGTCGTGCGATCTTTGCCTTTATCCGCCCGATGTGTTTGGAAGTAGCCTTGTTATACGGAGTCTTGGTAGCTCTGCCTCAGCTCCTGAATCTGTTCTTCAAGACTACTCATTCCTATATTAATCGCCGCATGTCCGAGATATAGTTGCTTGTCGGGATTGGCAGCCGAATTGACCTGGACCATGTGGAGTCAAAACCCTGTATGATTTTTCATCGTCAACATCGGGAAAAGAAGACACCCTCCGGCAAAGACACCTGAATTACAACCGGTTAGCAGGGACGGCGATTATTCCGTAGGTCAGATGTTTAAACAGTACCTGGAAAAAAAAGAAAAATATACTATGGAATTAAAGGCAACCAGGCAACAAATACCCCTCTCATCATCAACCAGGGTATACCTGTAAAAAACTTTAAGTAAAATTATCGCCCACGTTATTGAGCAATTGCTGCTATAGTGTAGTCCGGCCAATCATGCGAGCCTCTCACGCTCGCGACTGGGGTTCGAATCCCCATAGCAGCACTTTCTTTTTGAGATTTCCAGTTTGAGAGTTGTTTTTAATTTCAGTTGTTTAAAATCTTCCACCGTCTGTGGATTTGCTGAAATGAAAAATCCTCCATCAACCTGACTGACGATTTCGGTGGGAAATTACCATGGTCGCCTATCTCACAGGAGGCACATCGCTGGGAGTTTTCCCCGGGACAGCCTCTTTTCCGTTTGAGGATAGAGAAGCGGACAATACAACAGAAACAGGTAATAATAAGTATTTTCTATCACCCGACAAAAATCACAGGATTACCTTTACGTTCTGCATTTTTTCGAATCTTTCGGGCGATGAATTATTTTATTTCCCTCAGAAGAGATTTAATGTTGAAACCATCTCCACCAACGAATACAAGCGTAAAGAATACTCACTGCAACAATCGCTATAACAACAATAGAAATTCCGGTCCCTACATCCCACGATACCATATGATAAGTTCCTGATGTTCATGGAAACAGATAGTTTTGATAGTGATGTATAGTTCGGAAAAACCCGATAGATTAAGAACTCAATGAGTTTTCGTTTCAAGCGGTAATTTGATGTGAGAATCTCCCTGCCATCATTTTTATCAACAGGACACGGATATGAGATTCAGAGAGCTATCGGAATCCCATAGTAATTTATCTCCAGGCTTCTGTTTAGATCTCTGTTCGCAAAAGATGCCCGATCAGCCCATTGTCTTAACGTTTTTCCCAAGAGAAGCCTTTAATATCGCATCTTTCATAACCGTATATGAGGAGTTATGAGCAGAGAGAAGATCAAAGTCCCCGGGAAGGTATACGAGGAATTAATCGCGCTCCAGCGCGAAATTCATTTCACCCAGACCACCAGGATACGATCAAAAAGGCACAGGATCGGGGTTACATGAACGCCGCCAACTGGATTCGCCAGAACGAGAATGCCTATAAGATCGGATTTGCCTGGGGTTTCGAACCTTCGGATGATGAGCCAAAGGGAACTCTTCGGGACATACCCGCACGGGAAGCCCCGGCCCGAAACGAACGATCTCCGTCCCTCACCCCCACAAAACAAAAAAACACAGAAATCACAGAGTTCCGGGGCGTTCTTGCGGGTATCAGGAACTGGTTCGGTAAATACTTTTGATTTTTTTCTTTTTTTTTTTAATGAACCAACCGATTTCTCAGGAAAAACAGGATACGCAAACTGTAGGGACTGCGTATGTCCACCACCGGGAATATAGACCATTCAGGTAGAATCCTCACCATATCGCTAACACTGAGTTGGTACTCCATGTACATACAGGATTATGAGATACTCTGAGGAGGATACATGTTCATGCCCCGTGACCTTTCTGAAAAAGACATCGGAATATTAAAAAAACTTGCACCGGAATGTGGAGAACTTACCTGTTCAGGATCGGGGCATATGTTTCACTCGATCCTCCTCCGGTTTCCAACCATTTTTCTGAGGACACAGATGATTTTATCCGGAGAATCGGCAGACTTTCCGATGAAGAATCAGGTACATCATCGACTTGATCCACAAAGGTGAGGAAAGCCTGGGCTGTCTTCCGGGAGAGGATATTCAGGCATTCACCCAGCTTATCGATGATCGTCTCTCTCCGGAAGATGCACAGAAGGTTATTACTGCGGACGAGAGCGGTGGCGAATGTGAAAAATGAATTTTATGTCATATGACCGACATCAACCGCCTTATGACCGAGATCCATGGCATTACCATAAAAAAACGCAGGAATGCAGCACTACTGATGGGGAAATCAGGGAACCTTCTGGCCATCGCCCCCCTTACGGAGGCACTCGCAGATCCGCATCCCGGGGGTTCGCAGCGAGATCGACAGGCATTAGGAAGGCTGGGGGATTCCTCTGCTATTCCCGGATTGATAACGGCACTCGGGGATTCTGATCTGTATGTACGTGTTGCTGCCATCTCTGCGATGGAAAAATCAGAGACCGTGACACCGTTGACCCGTTGATCCGCTGCCTTTCAGACAAAGAGGTAATTATCAGAATTGGCGCTGCAGAAGTCCTGGGCAAACTGGGTGACCGCCGGGCGATAGGTCCGTTGAACGATCTTAACATGACTCTTTCTCCGAAGTTCGAGAAGCCGCAGAAAAGGCTCTGAGGAAACTGAAGTGATATTTATTACTGGATTTTCATGCACAAGTTCTGCATCAAAAATAATTCAAACATCTGGCAGAAAAAACCGATAATCATTGCTGTAAACCAAAAAACTTAAAGTATGGTTCCGGTTTCCAGCCGATAACCGACGATATCTCTCCTTATTTCGCGCTGCAACAGGGGGCGGGATTTTTATGGATGAACACCGAACCACTGATTCAGGTGGTGACCCGATTCCTGATATTATTGAAGCAACAGCCCTGAAAAAAACATTTGGTAACGTAACTGCAGTAAATGGTATCACCTTTGCGGTAAAAAAAGGGGAAGTATTCGGGTTTCTGGGCCCGAATGGGGCAGGTAAGACCTCGACCATGAAAATAATCGCCTGCGTCTCACCACGGACTTCAGGGACTCTGCGGGTCTTTGGCCTGGACCCGGATAAATCCCCTGCAGAGATAAAACAGCGCATTGGTGTCGTCCCGCAGGAGACAAATCTCGATCCTGATTTCACCTGCTATGGCAACCTTTTTACCTATTCACGGTATTTTGACATTCCACCCGATGTTGCCCACAAGAAGGCCGAGGAACTCCTGGAGTTTGTCCAGTTAGAGGAAAAACGGGATGTGAACATCGAAAAACTTTCAGGGGGGATGAAACGGCGACTTATTCCTTGCCCGGGCACTTGTCAACAACCCTGACCTGCTCGTTCTTGATGAGCCGACGATCGGGCTCGACCCCCAGGCCCGCCACCTGATCTGGGAGAGACTGAAATTGCCTGCAGTCACAGGGAAACACGATTGTCTTACCACGCATTATCTTGACGAAGCTGCCCGTCTCTGTGACCGGCTCGTGATCATGGACAATGGGAAGATCCTTGTTGAGGGTTCACCGGCAGATCTCGTGAAAGAATATGTGGGAGATGAGATCGTTGAAGTTGAACAGCACCGAAGAGGTGCGTCGCCTGTCTTGCAGCGGGCTAAATATTCCCTTTGAAGTTATTCGGGGATACCA
Source organism: uncultured Methanoregulaceae archaeon (assembly GCA_963829335.1). GTDB lineage: Archaea > Halobacteriota > Methanomicrobia > Methanomicrobiales > Methanospirillaceae > Methanoregula. The sequence goes on along the minus strand of CAWHIE010000005.1, from coordinate 203,900 downwards.
TCCAGATCGCAACCGAATCGTCCCGCGATGTCGCCCGGATCCTGCTTCGATAATTGCCAGCCCAAGAAAGTGCTGACCCGCCCGGCGACCCTTGAAGATGTATTCCTCAAACTGACCGGGAGGAAACTCCGGGAGTGACTCATGCAGCAATTCTGGTCAATACCCACAATTACCCGGCGGGCATGGAAGGTCTGGTACCGGAACCTCGAGGTCTTTTTCAAGACCTGGAAGGTGAACTTTTTCCCGCCCTTGATCGAGGCGCTCCTGTACCTCTTTGCCATTGGTCTTGGCATTGGATCGTATGTCAAGGAGATCTGCGGGTATCCCGTACGTAAATTTCATCGCCCCTGCGATCCTTGCTATGGCGGTCATGAACTCGGCATTCTTCGAGTGCACCTACGGATCCTATGTCAGGATGTATTACCAGAAGAGTTTCGATGCGATGATTGCAACCCCGCTCTCGATCGAGGACGTCATCGCAGGAGAACTTCTCTGGGGGGCAACCCGTACCATGTGTATGTGATTATCATGCTCCCGGTGCTCGTGGCATTCGGGGTCATCTCCTTACCTCTGTCGCTCCTCGCCATCCCGCTTGCGTTTCTTGGTGGGCTGATGTTTGCCGGATCGCGATGTGCTTCACCGCAATCACCCCAAGCATCGACACCCTGAACTATCCCTCGTTCCTTTTCATCACGCCGATGGCACTCTTCTCCGGGACCTTTTTCCCGATTACCCTGCTGCCAGTACTTTTTCAGTACATTGCGCTGGCCCTGCTCCCGCTGACCCATCTGGTCGCCATCATGCGCATGCTCACGTTGCCCGCATTATCAGGGATACTCGTGCTCCACCTTATCTGGATTCTGATTGTGACCGCTCTATTCTGTATTATCTCAATCAATCTGATGCGGAGACGGTTGATAATCTGAATCTGTTCGGTACCAATCCCTGAAGATTCTCGGCCATCTCTCTACGCCCTTCTCATTATCCGAAGGACATAGAGATCTTCATCCTCGATCTTCTTTTTCACAATAATCTCTGATACAAAACCCTTCCGGAAAAGAAGATCGCGACTTCCGGAAGTCCGGTAAGCGAGGAGATGAGCAACAAGATCCTCCCGCCGGGGGCAAGGACTCTGCCTGCATCTTCGGCAAACCGAATAATCACTTCACGTCCGCTCATCCCACCGTCAAGGGCATACTCGAGCCAGTCATCAATCCTGTCCTCCGGAAGTGTTGGAAGATAGGGGGGGTTGAACAGGATAAGATCAAAAGTGCCTCGGATACCGGAAAACAGATCGTTTTGTACTACTTCAATCCCTTTTTTTTGGGCACAGAACACTGCATGAGGGTTGATATCAGTTGCGACCACGCCGGTAACCCCTCCGAGCCTCAGCACCAATAATCCCCGAACCGGTCCCTACTTCAAGAACCCGGTCACCGGGTTTCACCTCCGCTAATGCAGCGTCCAGTAAAAAGTACGTGTCGGCTTCGGGCTGGTAGACCTGGGTGGGATCGTAAGGCATGAAAGAAACTCGTATCAGGAATGGATATTCTGTCTTCAATTCTTATGAGATACTACTAATCGTATAAACTCACCGGTAGTTTAAATCATTGAATGTATACTTTATCAAAAAACACCCAGGACTTTCGGGAACTGTCACCGACCGTATTATCCTTGGGTTTTAAGGATTTCATGGCAACTGGATTGAAAAAAACGCAATTCAATCGATATTGACGAAAAAACGTCCTTCCCGGGGCCGGGAATATCAAACTGGATCAAAAAAATAACCGGATAATTAAATATCAATACTTCCTTACCGTTTAGATAAATTATCAGTGTGTATCCGTTACAGGTCGACCCCGAACAAGAGTGAATCCAATCGTAATGCCGTGTCATATCTTTCGACTGCCTCTTTGTATCGCCCGAGACATTCGAGGCATCTGCCCATTTCATACTGTGCCTTTGCAAAGTGGGGGGCGATAAATACAATCTGGAAAACAGTTTTAATGCACCTGGATAATCGCCATGGCTTGATATCTCCATTGCCTGCCGGTTCAGAGCCTGTATTTCCAGAGGAACCGGTTTATTGCTATTCCTTCCCACAATCATCCTCTCCATTTTTCTTTATAATTTTCTTTGAAATCTTTCTCGCTGTATTCAAAGGAAACTCCATTAGTCCGTGACATTTGGTGGAACTATAATGTCCTTTTTTCAACCAGATTCGAGGTCTTTTTATGCTGAGCATGGGCGGTTCCGCTGATCAAGTACTTCCTCCGCGATATACCGGATAAGGCAGGTGTCGCATCCCATTTTTCTCGAATCATGTAATATTTCCCGTACGTAGGCAATCTTGTTCAGGGACTGATCAGAAACGAATCGCAGATCCGGATCTGTATCAGACCGGAGCATGGTTAAATGTGCGACTGCCCGTAGATCCCCCAGGTTGCCGAGGGCTTCTGCCGCAAGATACCGCACCCATTTGTCCTCATGGTTAAGGGCATTGATGAAATGTTCAATAATCGGCAGAGTAAATTTTTCAAGTGCCTCAAGAGATTTTTCAGTATCCGGACTGCGTTTACATGCCTCTTCATCATGAGTAAACTCCATGTAATTCGACCTCCCTCCAAACTGGAATAATTGTGAGTGATTTTTTAGGATAATCAAAATTTGCGCTGCATTTATGCCTTAGGAATATGCCACCACATCTGCCATGCAGATATGAATCTAAACAAAAAACTGTACGGTAGCCATTATCCTGATGGAGATGGACATATAATCTGATCCATGATAAGAAAAGATTTTATTTATTATCTTTTATGTCCAATCACCCCATATGGGATATCTCGATCAGGAAAAGATCACACGGATCAAGCAGGTCCTCAAATGGCGCCCGAGAGGAATGACCATCTCGGATCTCTCTTCACATCTGAAGGCTGAACCGGAATATGGTTGCAAAATATCTTGAGATACTCCTCATCTCCGGCCAGGTAGAGATGGAGGAAATTGGTCCGGGAAAAGTATATTTCCTGACTCAAGGGTGCCCATCTCAACCATGCTGGAATTTTCTTCTGACCTTGTGATCGTGGTCGATTCCGATGGTAAAATTCTGCAGGTGAATGAACATGTCCCGGCATTGCTTAACATGAAACGTGAGGCTTTGACCGGTCTGCGTGTTCAGGAGATTGATAATCCGTTTATCCATAATCTCTGGAGTAGTCTGCAGGAGCACAAAACCCAGTCAAAAACCGGGGATAGTACTGTTTTCTCAAGCATTGTGCGAGGAGAATTGCGGCATTTCCGGTTAAAACAGGTACCCACCGTCTTTGAGAACGGAAGCGATGGCTATACGTACAATTATAGAGGATACAACAACCCAGAAAAAATTCCAGGAGATGCTGGAGATCAGCGAGGCGAAATACCGGGGGTTGGTCCAGTCATCAGGAGAGGCCATTATTGGCATGACAACGGATGGTGGCTTGGTCAGCTCGAACCGGCGGCCTGAGCCTCTTTCGGATACACTGAAGAAGAAATACTCAAAAAGCAGTTCCACAGCCTCGTTTCCCCGGATCTTCAAGGGGTTTTTGATATGTTTCTCGCCCGGCTCAGGCAGGGACAGTGTATCCGGAGGTATGACATGAACATGATACGCAAGGATGGTTCAACGATGAATACCCTGATGACCATCTGTCCGATCAGGGGGGAGAATAATCATATAGTCGGCGTGTCGTCTATCGTTCGGGACATCACCACGGAAAAGCGCGAGAAGCATCTGCGTGAATATCAGGACCGGTACCGCACCCTTGTCGAAGACCTCAATGTAGGCATATACCGGAGCACTGCTGAACCCGGAGGCAGATTTGTCTGGGGGAATACGGCGCTTCTGGATATTCTTGGGTATAAATCCATGCAGGATCTCGGTGAAGTTAATGTCATGGAAATCTTCTCAAAGCCGAATGGAAGGCTGGAGTTGATCGATGAATTACAGAAAAGCGGGTTTGTGAAAAACCGGATCCTTCACCTGAAACGACGGGACAACACACCAGTAACGGTAAGTGTGACAGCGCTCGCAGAATTCGACCAGCAGAAGAACCTTATCTTCATCAATGGAATTGTGCAGGATATAACCCCATTTCAGAGCAGCACGATTGAAGGAAAGAAGTAAAAAAAGAGGTAAAAAGATATATCGAAGAAGAGAGAAAGTAAATCGAATCAAAGATAAAATAAATGAAGATGGGAAAAATAGATAAATAAGAGCCCGTCGTTATCAAGATTCATGTGATGATTTCAAAAAGACGATATGCTGAATTGCATAAGTGATGTAAATTCAAGAGATATATGAATAAAAAAAATTCATAATAAAAAGAGAATATAAATAGATATATATAAAATGTGAATATGATCTGATAAAGAGATTGCAAAGAGAGCTAGAGAAAAGAGAGAAATAAAGAAATAAAAAAAAAAATTAGAAAATGTCAAGAAAAGGTAGAAAAGATCCCGACTAAGATAATAGAGAGTAGTAACGTGTAAAGCGATCAAGAAAATAAGTGGAAAGCGATGAAACGGTATGCTAGCGAAATGAAAAACGGAAGCTCAAGTACAGACTACTAGTCATCGTTTAAATATGGTTTAACTAATGAACGGAAAAATATGAATATATTGAAATGACGCTGGGTTCGATAGTAAATACTAGGATATGGAAAGAAGAATCATATATAAAAGATATAAATCGAATTTCAAAAAGGTTTTATCACTTTAATCAGAAAAATTAAAGAAAATTCTAAAAAATACTAAAGAGAGTTTGGATTATGAGTGAAGGTCAACGGATTTATAAAATTTTTTTGCTAACGGAGGTTTGCAGTATATTAGGATATTCTGGATCTCCATATGTGATGTAGATTCAACAGATATCAGATACGTCGATCAAAATAATACAGAATCTCCAGAGAATCATCAACTCCCTTCAAAGATGTAAAAAAAGTAACTGAAAAAACTTTAGAAACTCAAATAAAAGCAGAACAAAACTTGAGAAATTAAAATAGATCCAGGCTCAAAAAACGGATATTATTCGCATAGCAATAATAAGAAATCGTTGAACAAATTAAAAATAGATAATTGAATTCAATATGACTATGAAATGCTGAAGAAGAGAATCTCCAGCAATACTGTAAAGAAAAGGTATTCGCGATGAGAAAATGTAGCGCAGCAGTAATATGTGTGACAACTGATGAACATGAGACGAGAACAGATAGAACACATGGAATAAACCAGAACGTATTGATTGAAATTGGGGCTGCATTTGTCCTTTATGATAAAAAAGTGGTATTAATATGGGACAAAACTATAGCAGTGCCTTCCAACCTTCAAGGATTATACAGATGTGAATTCAGCGGGGAAGAACTTTCGTGGACCACAGGTATGAAATTGATGAAGACTGTAAGCAAATTTAAGGAAAAAAGTAGTGAAAGTTAGATTATAATTGTTCCAAAACAATATTTTCTCTTTATGCCACGTTGCTGATAGTTCGAAATCCTCAAGATATGATTCAGCCAGTCTGCTCTGAGAATATGAGGAACGAGAAACGCGAGAAGCATGTACGTGAATATGAGGATCGGTACCGCACCCTTGTCGAAGACCTCAATGTAGGCATATACCGAAGCACTGCTGAACCCGGAGGCAGATTTGTCTGGGGAAACACGGCACTTCTGGATATTCTCGGGTATAAATCCATGCAGGATCTCGGTGAGGTTAACGTCATGGAAATCTTCTCAAAGCCGAATGGAAGGCTGGAGTTGATCGATGAGTTACAGAAAAGCGGGTTTGTGAAAAACCGGATTCTTCACCTTAAACGACGGGACAATACACCGGTCACGGTAAGTGTGACAGCGCTCGCGGAATTCGACCAGCAGAAGAACCTTATCTTCATCAATGGAATTGTGCAGGATATAACCCCATTTCAAGAGACCCGGGCGGAATCGGACGGTCAACGGGAAATGCAGACATAAGATGTGGTAAATCCTTAATGCACCGAAAATTCCTGGCGGTTTAAATCGAAAACGATCGTGAGTCATGCCACATTGCTGATCGTTGCGAAATCCTCAAGGTATAATTCCTCCGGTCTGCTCCTGAGGATCTCCTCAGGGAGGGCTGCAATAACCCGGTCCACCCAGGTCCGTTCGAGCATACTGCCGACCGACCCTTTCAGGCAGTTCCTCACCGTCTTGCGGCGGTGAGAGAAAAGTGCCCGGACCACATCTGCATACAAGCCCCGGTTATGAATGGGAAATATCGGCTCACGGGGGATCATCTTCACCACCGTTGAGTGAACCTGGGGTTTCGGTGAGAAGCAGGAAGGCGGAAGTTTGAAACATGTCCGTACAGCTGCATACGTCTGCACCATTATCGAGAGTCGCCCGCACTCTTTGGTCCCCGGGAGAGCAACCATCCGATCCGCAAACTCGCTCTGGTACATCAGCACGGCCTCCTTAAAACCGATATCAAGAAGACGGAAGGTAATCTTTGATGAAACGGAATACGGGAGGTTTGATACAACCACCTCAAACGGGGGAAGTTCACACCGCGAAGCATCACCCTGCTGCACCGTGAGTCTTCCCTGGGCGATCTCTCCAGAAAAAAGATCATGAAGGTTCTCGCAAAGCGATCTATCAAGTTCCACTGCCCGTACCAATGCACCACGATCAAGCAGCGCACGGGTGAGAACCCCGTTCCCCGGACCGACCTCAAGAACCAGGGTCCCTTTTACTTCGGCAAGGTTCGCGATGCGTTCCACCGCATACGGATCGATAAGGAAATGCTGATCGCGGTACGCTTTCATTTTGAGGTAAATACGTGATACTTGACATCGGGATCCTGGAGTTCTTCCATGATCCGTAACTGAATCATCTTCTCCGGGTGCGGGATGGATTTAATCCTGCCGGAAATATCAGCAAAGCTCACGAATGGTTTTTTGTTGCGCTCCTCTAAAATCTCCCACATCAGCTTCTTACCGATTCCCGGGAGCAGGTGCAACATGTGGAGTTTTGGTGTAATCGAGATTGCTTTGTTGAAGAAAGCAACGAAATCCTGTTCCCGTTCCTTCACCAGTTTCTCAATGACGAACGGCAGTTCGCCCCGGGCAGTCTGGGTCAGATCATTGAACCCAATCCGGCGCTTTACCCGTTCAATCTTATCCCGTTCAGCGTCACCAATATAGACTTTATCATGGAGCTGGATCGGCACGTTGTTCTTTGGTACAAGCTCCAGAAGTTTGAACTGTTCAAGTCCCATTGCCTGAACAATCGGTTCTCTTTTAAAAGGGGGGCGAGGATCATCAGGATGCCCTTTTATTAACACATCCAGTACTATCGCATTAACCTCTTTTTTTTCCGCCTTCATGTGTCACACCTCAGAAGTGTGCCATTACCTGTTCAATAATTTTATCGAGTTCTTCCGGAGACAGGGTATACCGTTCCTTTGCAAAGATCGCACGCACTTCATCACGGGTTTTTGGCATAATATTTGCAATCCTGAAGGCGATATCCGGTTTCATCTTTTCCATTTTCAGGAGTTCAGCTACCAGTGCGTTTGCTTTTTCCGGAGAGGTCTTTGCTAAGCTGATTGGCATGTTCGATACTGCGCCGGAACTCATAGGACATCTCTTTTTCTGCTGCAATCCGTTCAGATTCCACTCCCAACAGGACCCCACGCATCTCCGGGAAGCGTAACCCTCTCTTCGCTAATGATACCCTTCACTTTCATGCCAGTCACCTCACAGAGAATTTACTTTTGTGCTTTTAGATGTTGTGGTCGCGCAATGACGATCTTATCGGCATTGCCGTCGCGGATGGTAAGCATCCAGGCTCGCCCACGCTGCCCGAGGACAGTTCCGGTCAGCCCATGGAAGCGGCGGTGAGGCATCCCCTTCTGGATCGTGGGATTACAGACAATGTGCACCCTGTCGCCGATCTCGAATTTCTGGATGACGCAGGTCACGGGCGGAAGCCCGCGTTCTCTCAGATCCTTCTTGAACTTATATCGTGTTTTCTTTCTTGGTCCATTGTGATGTGCCATTATCTAATCTCCCTCCTTTGCTCCTTCTACCTGCACGACATCGAGGCTGAATACGTGCACCGATCTGTTCAGGATCTCGGCTAGACTCGGATGGGTTCTTCCACCGTCTCCCGATACGAGTTCTTTGATGTAGAGACCGGCTTCTCCAAGAACGTCGACAACAAATTTGCCGTCTTGTTCCCCTACATACTCAATATCGAGGACGATTCGCTCACGGACTTTATCAGCTCTCCGGTGAGCGACCCTTTCGGGTGTGCGCTGGTATATTGTGGCGCCCTGTAAGGTTTTCAGGGCATTTGCGAACATATCCGCTGATAATGCACCTTCAACCTCGACCAGGATCCTGTATTTTTTATGCGCTTTGTTTGATTTAAGGGTTTCCACTTCCGGACGATCACTCCAGCGCTTGAGCGATACCGAAACCCGCCCTCCTGCAACCCGGTTGATCTCTTTTTCGAGTTCGGCAAGATCAAGAGAACGTCTCCTCGGTTCAACCACTTCGAGGATAAATGGTCTTCCCGTCCCAATCATCCGTGCATCGATATCCTCCCTTCCCGCACCATGAAGGACCGCATTCTGCGCATCGAATGCGAGTATGACCGGTCTCCCGATGAGCTCCTCCACCGAATCCAGGTACTGTGCGCCGGTAAAATTGCATTTCTCACAGCCCGCACCCTTGCATGCACGGCAGTCCCAGTGGGTCTGCGGGATACCGCGCTCAAACTTCAGGTACCTTCCATAAAAAAAGACGGAATTAATCTGCACCTCAACACGGGCTGATGATAGATCGAGAATGAATACGATGTCGGGTTTTTTGAATTCCACGGTCTTCCCGATTCGTGCAGAAACCGCTTTACCGACCTCACGGTTCACTTCTGATTTGAATGGTTCCGGTTCGCTCAGTGACAGATCACTCCAGACCATTTCCTCATTCTCGGCGATGAGTGGCGGGACCCTGCACCCAATCAGGAAGGTTGAAAATTCGATGCCCTCTGCTGCTGCGACCACGCGATCTACCCACTCGGGAATCGTGTCAAAGAAATTGCCACAGATCCAGCAGGTGCTGCTGAACTTCGTGTACGGAATATTATCCGCAAGTGCAAGTGCAATCTTAAGGCTGCGCCCGCGTTCATCATCCGAAAGTCCGTGAGAGCGTTTGCCAAAGAACCGCCCAAGGCAGTGGTCGCAGCAATCCCCATAGGTAAGGATCGATTTTGCCTGCTGGTCTATTTCCATCCGCATCTTCTCCTGTCCAGTTCATTGTGTACGATAGTAATTGCATGATCGGCATGGATACACGCGGGACCAACTGAATACCGCGGACACTGTTTAACCAGCAATTCCTCGTCATCGGTAAAATTCAGGTGATCCGAGAGCAGGAATGCATCGGGCGTTGTTCCCGCATTCCTCATATCGATCCCTTTCTCATCGAGAACAGCAAATGCATGCTCTGACATCAGCTGCGCCAGTCCCCCTTTCCGTACAGATACTCCGGGAGTGCATCACGAAATTCACTCCCTACGGGAATATCCAGTGCTTTTTTGATCAGTGCACCTGCACTCCGTTCATCCGGTGAGAGGGAACGTACCAGGTTTCCGGAAAACCTGACAGTTTTCGGGGGTACCGGTTCCCCGCAGAGAACCAGATAACATTCTATATCCCGGCGTATATCATGCGAGAGGAAAAGGGAGGCATTTAAGCACCGGGCAGAGAATGTCCATGCGTCCGCCGCTCGCCTGGCAGGTCATTGAGGGAAAAAGCCCCGTCTGAACGGGCCAGATGCCCGATGACGGCAAATGCTGTCATCACTGCGATCCTGAGAAGCGCTTCATCAGGCGCTGCATATTGAATTTTCCTCCGCCGCCCCGTAAGCCTTTCAGCGTGCGCTGCATCATTTTGAAATACTTGAGGAGTTCCCGGACTTCATCCGGAGTTGCTCCCGCTCCCCGGGCAATTCTCTGCATGCGTGAACTGTTGATCAATGAGGGATCATCGAGTTCAGACGGAGTCATCGAGTCCATAATGATACGGTACCTCACCATTTTGGTGCTGGTGACATCATAAACTCCTTCGGGAAGTTCCATATTACCGATAGGGAGCATCCCCATGATCTGTTTGAGGGGGCCCATCTTATTGAGTGCCTCGAGTCTGTTTGTACATGTCACGGAGGGTGAACTTCCCTTTCATCATCGCATTGACATCGATATCATCTGGTTTGATGGCCTCTCCAGCCTTCTCAAGAAGCGCTTTCAGATCCCCCATACCAAGAAGACGGGAGATGAAGCCGTCGGGATCGAAACGTTCGAGATCCTCGATGGTCTCCCCGCTTCCGATAAAAACAATTCCGCTTTTGGTCTCAGCCACCGCAGAAAGTGCCCCGCCCCCTTTTGCTGTCCCGTCCATCTTGGTGATGATGACCCCGTCGATGCTGATCGCTTCGTGGAATCGCCGCGCCTGCTCACTTGCCTGCTGCCCGAGAGCGGCATCGATAACGAGCCAGCGATGGGTTGCTTTTGTGAGATCGTTCAGCTCGATTATCTCCTGTATGAGATCGGCTTCGAGCGCATGCCTGCCCTGGGTATCAACAATAACCGTTTCAAGATCCTTCAGGTGTCGCGAGCCCTTCCCGGGTAATCTTAAGAGCATCTTTTTCCTGCGGGTTACCAAAGCAGGGGATATTGATCTTCGCACAAAGGGTGGCGAGCTGATCATATGCACCCGGCCTGAATGTGTCTGCACAGATCACTCCGGCTTTCATCCCCTTTTTCTGGAAGTAGCGGGCAAGCTTTGCAGTTGTTGTGGTCTTGCCGCTTCCCTGGAGTCCTGCCATCAGGATTATCTGGGGCTCGAGTTTTACGTCAGTAGTTGCCCAGACAAGGCGGACAAGCTCCTGGTAAACGATCCGTAATACATGCTCCCGTACATTAGTTCCTTTCGGGAGTTGTTCATCGAGCGACCGGGTACGAATCGCTTTGCTCAGCTCCATGACGAGCTTTACATTCACATCTGAGGATATCAGTGCCCTCTGGAGATCCTTAACCAGATCATCGACTGCCGCACGATCAATGACCGATTTTCCGGCAAGCTTCTTCAATGCGTCTTTCAGAGAAGTTGAGAGATTGTCAAGCATCAGCGGTCACTTCCCAGGAGTTCATCGACAATCTGTGCCGGCTCAAAGGGTATGATATCTTCATAACGCTGACCGGTGCCAAGGAACATAAGCGGTTTTCCGATGGTGTGGGCGATCGAGATCGCTGCCCCGCCGCGGGAATCCATATCCGCCTTGGTGAGCACTATTGCATCGGCACCGACCGTCCGGTCAAATTCAGCGGCCCGAATTACTGCATCATTACCTGCAACCGCTTCATCGACATAGATCACGAGATCGGGTTTCATGACGCGCCGGATCTTTTCAAGCTGGTTCATCAGGTTGGATTTGGTATGGAATCTTCCTGCAGTATCAGCAAGAACGACGTCAATCTTATGCGAAACGGCATACTGGACCGCATCAAAAAGGACCGCGGAAGGATCGGCACCTTCCTGGTGCTGAATAAGTTTTATTCCGATACGTTCTGCGTGAACGCCAATCTGTTCCAGCGCCCCGGCCCGGTACGTATCCCCCCCACCGATCACGACCGTATATCCCTGTTTTTTTAAGTATGCCCCGATTTTTGCAACGGTTGTTGTTTTACCTGTACCATTGACACCGGTAAAAAGGATCTTTACGGGCCGGTCGTGGGTCTTAATGTATTCCACCAGATCAAATCCATTACCCAGGACCTTGAGCAATGCACTCTTCAGTGCACCGACTACGAGTGCATCAACGGACTGGCCGATCTTCCGGTGTTTTCCGATCAGGCCTGTCCGGACATGGGCGATAATCGCATCACAGACCGGCAGGGCCACATCACTCTCGAGAAGTGTCATCTCAAGTTCAGAGAGTGCATCTGAAATATCTTTTTCAGAAACGATCAGTTCCCGATCGAGAACCAGAACTTTAACCTTGTCAGCAAATGTCGGCGCAGCAGGAGAAATTGTTTTTTTTGCTTCCGCATCAGGTGCCGTATCCGCGTTACCGGTACCTGGAGCTGTTGCAGCTCCCTGGATGCTGTTACCCAGCCGGTCACGTGCCGCCTGCAGCTTCTCTTTGAGTCCTCCGAACATGCGAGAAAAGGCCCCGTTACTCCTGATCCTGGTCTGCTGCGACGGCCTGCTGGTACCCGGATTCAAGTCTCTTATTGATCTCATTCATCTGTGAACGCAAACGGTCGAGCGTCTCGGTAACCTTCTTCTGCGAGGCCTCCATCTCCATAATGCGTTCTTTTAGAAATTCGATTGCATCTTTGTTTGATCGCTCCACAACCACTTCAGCGCCGATACTCAGGAGTATTTTGTCAGGTTCGAGAACCTTCACCCTGACGCTTGCCCCCCCGCCGATCTGGAGCAGAACGATCCCATCATCTGCTGCGACCATTGCCTCAAGCGTTTCTATAGCTGCAAACGCCTCCATCCTCCCGTTCTCCAGCATCTCCAGCTGCCCGACAAAAATCTCGGCCTGCTGCCCGTATTCTTTCATGTAATGCTGGAGCGTCATCAGCTCATTCTGGTCCATCTGTTGCCTGGTATCCGCCAAAATCCATCACCCTCACAAGAGTAAATTTAGATAAATCTTTCTCCTGATATGTATGTCATTCATGAGCATAAATACATCATTATGAGACTTGTGGAAGATGCAATGGGAGTCGATGATGACCTGAGGAAGTGGGGTCAGTGAAAATGCCAGATTAATCAGGGACAGGATCATAGATTGGGTCTGAAAAGCCCTCCGGAAAGATACACCTGGATCTCCCCGATTCAGCCTCCGTTTACCCTTTATGGGAGTTTTTTTGCCATATATCAGCAAACAATCGTACACTTTTACACACTTTTTTCAAATATGCGGTATACATGCGATTTACGCCAAACGGAGCGTTTTGCTCGGCACTGTAAAACGCCAATGCACGCTAATGGGAGGCAAAACTCAGGCATAGCTGGGGGTAACACGGTCGTGATGATGGAAACCCTGTTTTGGATCATGATTTTCAGGCTCCCGAAGGTGCAGATCGACCGGCGGTATCAATGTGAACATTGTCTAAGGACGCTTTCAGGACCGGTGCGGTTATCCTTGTCGTCCGCCGGTCAATGACCGCCTTGAGATTTTTTCCTGAAAAAAAAGAATTATATAGTTAGAATCATGAGTTCAGTCATATGGAGAACGAAACATCCGGGCAATGCACGAAAAATCCGTGCTGGTCACATTGGGGAATGAAAAAGCATGCGTACTGCCATGGATCCGGAGGCGCCTTTTACGGATTGGGCTTCATCGGTGCCCTGGTATATTACCTCACTACTGCCACAAGTCTGACGGCTGGAGTGCTGGGATTCCTTAAAGCGCTCGTCTGGCCCGCTTTCCTGGTCTATGGTGTGCTAAAATTCCTTGGGATGTAATGCGGTCAGGAGGCATAGTATGGCACAAAACATTAAACTGATCGTTTATCCGGTTCAGGATAGAGAAAAAGCTAAAGCATTTTATGGCAGGTTTCTCGGCGCTGAACCGTATGTCGACAGCGCCTACTATGTAGGTTATAAGGTTGGCAATCAAGAAGTCGGATTAGACCCTAACTCTAAGGTGGGTCCTATTGCTTATACTGATGTAAAGGATATCAAAAGCAGTCTTCAGGCAATGATTGAAGTCGGTGCTGAAGTTGTACAGGATGTTAAGGAGGTAGGGGGTGGTTTGTTAATAGCTCAGGTCAAGGACGCTGACGGTAACGTTGTTGGGCTAAGACAACAATCTTAAGGTCGCGACGGATTATCGTAAAGACGACGACAACTGGTGGGTCTACAGACATCAATTTTAATTCCTCCATAATGGATAGCTACCCGGGAAGCCACTCAATCTGCACTATATAGGTTAGGAAAAGAGCACCCAATTCTCCGTGAGCCGGCAATCGCAGGTTTATCGTCAATAACAAGGACTTTCGACAAAAGTCAAGCAACATTTCCGATGCTGGAAAAATACCTTGATGATCTTAAATCAGAAAAATCACGTGAATGAAATCTTGTTTTCAGGTAATTTCTCTTTTTCATCGACATCTCAAACCCCTCTTTCACGCCGCGCTCCTCAGTGCCCTAAACTCCAACAATTGACGACGGCCTCGGTACCAATCCGCTTCCGGGTCCGTCAATCCAAAGAGAGGACGGGTCCGCACCATCTCGCGTCTGAAACAGACGCAGTTGGCATTCCTCCACAAACCGGTCAACTGGTTCAGCAGATAAATTCCCGGTCCGGAATATTTCAGGAACTTTAAACTACTTATTAGACAAAATCCCGAGAATAATACCTAAAGGTTGTTTATTTAACATTTTTCAACGACACCCTTTTCAGTACCCACTTTTGCTTTCTTTCATATTTTCAGCTACCCTGAACTTTACGATCTTTTTCACAAGTTCATAGGGAACAGGATTGTCCAGCGGGAATTGAACAGAACCCTTCCCCTGTTTGTAAATTGATAACTCCTTTTTAAATGCTTCAATTCCAGAAGGAATTGGATAAAACCCTATATGATTTTTGAATGCGGCGAAGTGTACAAGATTTTTGCCATGAAGCCTGAACGTGGGCATCTGATATCTGATCGCCTCAGTTGCTTCAGGAGCAGCTTCATGAATGGTCTTCTTCATTTTTTCAAGTTCTATTTGGACCTCCTCCGGAAAAGTCCTGATGTATTCATCTATGGTTTTAAATTGTTCTTTCAATTCTTTCATGACGTGATTCTCCAGGCTTATTTTAGGATGATATAGTGCAACCTGTATTAAAAAATGAGCAGGAATCTCATTGTTTGATTTTATGAGGCGTACCCACGTCTCAGTGCCCTAGGACCAGAAATTCACGACGACCTCGGTACCCGCTCCGATTCCGGGTCCGCCAAACAGCGAGAGGACGGGTCCGCACCACCATGAGGCCGGCATGGAGGAAGCCGGAACTTATTATCCCCGAGAAAAATTGCATAGTCTCCGGGAATAATCTACTACTACGTGGGTTCAAAGAAGGAGTAGAATTTGAGCACTTCTACCCGAATTATGAAGGAATAAAGGAACTCCAATTTTAGTGTGTGGTGCTTAAAATCGAGTAAAGGTAATTTCGTATAAGGATGCCTCTACCAAAAGACATAAGTGAAAGCTGCGGAAACCCAAAAAAAATATGCGAGGTAGATTCCAGGCGGCTCACTTGAGCTTTTTCTCGAGCTTTTCGAGCTTCTTCTTGGCCTCTTGGCTACCGGCAGCAGCCTGCTTCGAGAGCTCTTCTGCCTTGGCCTTCTTCACCTGGTTCAGCTTCACCAATTGTTTCTTACTCGTTGGTATACAATCACCTCGCTACGCCATTTGCTGATTCTATTTAGCTTTTTTCTTCTTAAAATATCCCTGTATCGTTGTACCAGGCCGTAAAAACTTCGAATAAAACATAAAGATGATCTATGATTCTCGTCAACTCCCGGAAAACCGTTTTACTTTCCGTTCGCCCGGGGATGCTTCACTCTGGCCAATATGGGCCTGAAACAATATCTTTTACTGTGACCTTTGAATTCGCTGTTCCAACTGCCGTCGTCGTGGATTACTTAACCTTGCGACCCTTGCGATCGCCCCAGTGCTCCTATGATCTCACGGGAATTCTTAAGAGACACCGTAACAGCGCAGGAGTATTCCTGTGACATTCCAATTCCATTGAATTGTAATTATCAAATTATAAAATATTAAAAGATAAATCCAATTTCATGAGGAAAAAAAAGTCTTTCTGTAAGGATTTTTTTGCAATATTTATGATAACCGGAATTTTTATAGCCGGGACAGGAAGAATCCATGGATGTGAGGAGATTAAAAAGGAAAGGTGAAAAAAATGGAAACAAAAGGAAATGAGTCAAAGGATACACTGCCGGTAAAACCCCTCGTGGTCGTGTTCTCCTATCATCACAAGAATACTGAAAAGATTGCAAACGTTGTTGCACACGTACTTGGTGCACCGGTAAAAACGCCACAGCAGGTTAATCCTGACATGATCCGGGAGTACAGACTTGGTCGGCATCGGCTCAGGGATCTATAGCGCGACATTCGGTTCTTCCGTTCTTGACCTTGCCGACCGGCTGCCGCCGGTGAACAATAGAAAAGTATTCCTCTTCTCGACCTACGGGGCCCCGGCCTTCATTGCAAACAGGGATTTCATCGAAAAGAATCACCGGCAAATCCGGGAAAAACTGAAGGGAAAAGGGTACACGGTCATCGGTGAATTCGGGTGTGCGGGGTGGAACACGAACAGTTTCTTAAAATATTTCGGTGGTCTTAACAAGGGAAAACCTGATGCCGAAAACCTCAGGAATGCAGAAGCGTTTGCCCGGGACATGAAGGAGAAAGCCCGGGGATAGGAGTAAAGCAGGGATACCTTGGACACCATCACAATCCGACCCTTCTTCAACTCAACACTCCTCAGTGCCCCGGTTCCGGCAATTGACGACGGGTCCTTTTCAATCCGGTTCCTGGTCCGTCAATCGAAGGAAAGGCCTGGTCCCCCGCTATAAAAGAGAGAATAAAAAATTACTCAGCCTTCACCGGGCTGACTGCATCAATCTTGATATATCGTCTCTTCAGGTTATGTTTGCTGCCGATGACGGCAAATGTTCGCTCCTGCGCCTGCTTCTCATTGGGTGCCTCGATCACTTTCGTATAGGGCATCCAGTCTTCACCCATCCTGAATGTACCTTTAACCTCAAACTTCTGATTCTCCATCATACTTACTCCAGAAATCCAAATATGTCTTCTATCCGCCCTAGTTCAAACCCGCTTGTGGCATTTCCCGCAATGTAGCCGGTCTCATTAACCAGAAGACCGGTACCTACAAGACCGCTGCCCATGTTGACCGTACCTGTCCCAACAGGGATCTTGGCGACTTCTTCGAGTCGTGCAATCTGGTGTGCGGTCGCCCGGGGGTGCACGATAATACCTTTGTTCGTGGCGACACCAGCCATTCCGACGGTTTTCACACCGCCAAGGGTAAGGTGGATCACCTCCACTTCCAGAAATTCACCGATCTCCTTCGCAAGGTCTGAAGGCATGTCTTCATGGACTGCGGCAAAGGTGTCGTTTACCATGATCACATTGCCTGCTGCATTCATCGACTCCTTGAGGAGCAGCACTTTTCTGTATGCTTCGAGCATCGCGATCTCATCTTCTGTCGCAAGCCCGCTCATGATAATTCCCCGGTTATTGCCGGCTACGAGAGAGCCGATGATGGGACTTCCTTGGATCGTCGTTTCTATAAGCTCGACGCTGAGTGCTTTGGTAAGTGCCTGTTTATACTCCTCCGGGGCGTCCGGAGGTATTATGGCAATATTACCGAGTACCCGGGAAAAAACCCCGATGTTTGGATCGCCGGGCAAGCGTGATCGTGCGTTCCATCTTACGATTCCGGTGCAAGTTCGGCCTGAACCTGCCCGTCCTCCATCTTCATGGCGCGAACCCGGATTTTTGACGGCGGCTTTGAACTGCCCCGGCTCCACACCTTTTCGTTGATACCCTGATCGAGCTTTACCTCGTCGCTCTTCATATGCTTTGCAAGGTAATTCCTGATGTCTTTTATGGCGCCGTTGCTCCGCTTCCAGCGGGGCATCCTCCTGGCATCCCGTAAGGGGATTATATAGATATGCTCCTGCATCTTTTCTGCCATTATCTTACACCTTCAGCGTACTCTTTCGCCAGTTGCGTCGTTTCGGGTGCGCAACCACAGAACGTTTGGTTCGTACCATTACCCACTGAGGCACGCGACGGTTCTGATCGCATGCCTTTGCCAGACGTATTTTTCTGCCTTTGCTTAATTTGCTCATGTTCCATCACCTGATACTATTATGCTTCATACCCACAACCAGCGACTGGTCATGATGAGCCGGAAAAAGGGATAAAGGATTGATACCGCGAGCGGATACTGCTTCCCTGATCTCGGTCTCATAATCACCATTACTGATGGTTCCCGTCTCTCCATATTTTACCACGAGGAAACGGTCGACCAGCCGGTCAACTTCGGGCTTGACATACCCAAGGAGCGGTCGTACGTTACGAACACCCGGTCCGGTTGCCAAGACTCTGGACTTCTGCTCTCGAAAGCATTGGCACACGGTCATTAAACCGTGTGCCATCACCTACGATCTTGTATTCAGCGGAAAGAGTTTCAACAGCGATCTGATGAACTATATTGATTGCATCATTCGGATACCCGCATGCATTCACCAGATCCACCATCTCGTCCAGCAATCCTTTCCTGAATACTCTCTTTATTAAAGGAAACCCCAGCACTTGTGCCGCAGCATCCACCGATGGGACCTGGCGGGACGGGTTGAATAGAAACACATTGAGTTCAACCTCGTAATACGTACCCAGCATTATGGCTGCAAGGGAACTGTCCTTTCCGCCGCTGTAGAGCACTCCTGCTTTCATTACCTTCGCGTAATTGAATAATCACGTTTCTTTGGCGCAAGCTGCCTGAGCAGGTCCTTGAGTTGCGAATCCGTGATCTTATTTTTGAGACGCCCGCTTTGCGCAAGCTGAATGAGCTGTTGTTCGACAGCACTTGCAAAATCCGGTTTCGTCAGTTTGATGGTATTCAGCCGCTCCCGGGCATCGGGCTCGAGTATCGACATTAACACCATCTGCACCTGAGACTTCATCCGCTCCTGGCGTTCGAGCTCTGCCTGCATTGCCTGTTGATCGCCAGCCTGCTGCTGCAACTGCGCCATCCTGCGTTTGCGGAGTTCACTGAGCTCGTCGTCTCCCATGCGTTTGCCTCACTGAGGTGCTTCAGATTTTTCTGGTTTCTTACCTTCAGCTTTCTTTGCTGACGGTTTCTTTTCGGTCTTCTCAGCCTTTTCGGTCTTTTCGGTCTTTTCTCCCTTGACACCGCTGACTTTCTCACCCTTCTCCTTCTTGGAGTCGGACTTCTTCCCTTCAGCCTTCTTGGGTTCGGGTTCAGCTGTTGCCTTTAGGCGCCTGGGTACCGGTGCCGGAGGGTTAAGCTTGACTTCATGTGCCATGTTATCAAGAAATGCCATTCCGGCAGGTGATACTTTACGACCGGTCTTGTCATGAATGACGAGTCCTGCAGCCTCCAGCTGCTGGAGGGATTTGCGAAGGATAGATCCACTGCCTTTCCTGAACGCATTTGGTTTTGAACCACGGTTCTTTTTCCCGCCGTAAAAACTCCGCATCCTCTCGACACCCAGCGGGCCATCGACATAGACGCGCCTCAACACTGCCGCCACACGGACAAACCACCAGTCCGGATCTTCAGGCGGCATCTCTTTATGTGCCCCGGTCTTTGCAAAGGAAGCCCATGCAGGCGGAGTAATTTCCTTCCGTTTCCTGAGCTCCTCTGCGACCTTTCTGATAAGATGGTCAGCCGAGGCATCGAATACCGTTGTCATTTAGGGACCTCACTGTTCATTTTTTTTCTAACAGTCTATACATATTCGTGGATAAGGTTTTTATACGTTTCTGGCAGCGGTTCTCCGCCATACCGGAAGAGAAATGCTGGTTATTTTTTGACCGTTTTCTTTTTTTCTCCAAGCACCATCGTCCTTCCACGCACTTCAACGAGCATGGCATGAGCCCGGGAGGCCACATTTTCCGGGTCAATTTCTATATTCTGGAGCCATTTTACTTTGATCATCGGGCGTTTCCTGAGTTGTTCCACGATCTCATCGATCATGGTTTCGGTACAGCCCTGTTTACCGATCCATACGGTCGGTTTGAGATCTTGCATCGATCGGTCAGCTTTCATGGTCACGCATCCTCACCAGACGGTAACGGGTCTTTTTATTGCAGCAACGACAGGTAACGATCACGTTGCCCCGGTGTACCCGCACCCGCATATTCCTTCCTGGCACAAGAAATGAATAACAGTGATGACAGTACTGGCGACGGAGATCCCGATCAATCCGGATCCTCAGGCGCATAGAAATCCTTCGTGCGATATCGACATAACGATTGCTTCGTTCGGGATGAGCACAAAATTCCTTCCGGGCCTGTTCAAACAGAACCTCGATACGCTCCCGGGCGATCCTTTTGGTCGCAGGGTTGCGAGATTTCTCCTTCATCGTCTCGTTAACTACTCCTTGACTGGTAATCTATCAGCGTAGGGAATATAAAAGGAACAGGGAATTTTTTTATCTCTATGAAAAAAGTCGGACGAAAGAAAAAATCAGATGATTCTGACCGTTCTTCCGTTTGTCACCAGCCTTCCCTCACAGAAAAGCCGGATAGCTTCGGGAAGACATTCATGTTCGTGTTTCAGAATCCGCTCGGCAAGTAAATCTTCATTATCCCCATCCTGGACGGCGACACAGTGCTGGAGAATAATCGGGCCGCAATCGAGACTTTCGTCAACAAAATGAACGGTGCAGCCGGATACCTTCACGCCATGTTCCAATGCCTGTCGCTGGGCATGCAGCCCGGTAAAGCTGGGCAGGAGAGCCGGGTGGATGTTCATCATTTTTCCAGAAAACAAGCGGACTATGCTGGTGCCGAGGATTCGCATGTAACCTGCGAGCACGAAGAGATCCGCATCAACCTGCTGCATTGCGGTAAGGAGGGCGCATTCATACATCTCACGTGAAGAATACAATGAATAATCAATGATCCTTACCGGGATCTTTGCTTTTTTAGCTCTTTCAATCGCATATGCCTCGGGATTGTCGGTGATAAGAGCAACGCAGGTTGCCGGGATTTTTCCCCGTTGGATCGCCTCGATTACCGCCTGAAAATTTGAGCCCCTGCCTGAAGCCAGCACCGCGATGCGTTTTTTCATTATTCCCCCTGTTTAAGAATAAACCTGAATTTTTTTATTGACTCTGTTCCTCTTTTGAGGAATGGATTACTATTTTGACTTTCACGATGCGCCGTCCATGCATCTGCATCACCACAAGGGTAATCTTTTCATCGTCTATCTCTGTTTTTTCCCCGGGATGCAGGGGGATGTGTCCCAGACGGTCAATGATGAGGCCGCCAACGGTTTCATAGGATTCATCTGTCGGGAGGTTAATCCCCAGGCTCTCGTTGATGTCGTCCACCCACATCTGGGCATCAACGGCAAATACACCTTCGGAAATATTCTGGATCTCTGGTTCCTCTTTATCATATTCGTCCAGGATATCTCCAACGATCTCCTCAAGGATATCTTCAACGGTGACAATTCCGACAAAACTACTGTACTCATCAATGACAATCGCCATCTGGACCCGGTGTACCTGGAGTTCCTTTAACAAATCATCAATTTTTTTGGTTTCCGGGACAAACATCGGATCATACATGACCACCTTTATCGTCGAATCTTTACGATGCGAGACCATCGCGGAGAAGACATCCTTTACATTCAGAATCCCGGTTATGTTGTCAATCTGATCGTGGTATACCGGAATACGGGAAAAACCTGTCTCATTGAAGATCCGTATGGCTTCTTCAAAGCTTACCGTATCCTCCATAAGAATTACATCAACCCTTGGGGTCATGATTTCCCGTGCGGTGGTGTCAGCAAATTCCAGCACCGAATAGAGCATGTCCTGCTCTCCCTGTTCGATGGTGCCATCTTCCTTGCCGACATCGATCCATTCCTTAATCTCCTCTTCGGTCACTGCCGGTTCAGCAGTCTCCTTACCCATACCAAACCTCGGACTGACCCGTTCGACAAGCCAGATTATGGGGGTAAAAATACGGGACAGGAACAGGATTACCGGTGCAACCGTGAGTGCAAACGATTCCGACGCCCGGGCGGCATAAATCTTGGGGCCAATCTCTCCAAAAATGAGGAGGACAATGACCACAAACCCGGTCGCTATCCCGATACCAATATCGCCAAATAATTGTATCGCGACGGCGGTTGCGATTGATGCAGCTGCAATGTTGACGATATTATTCCCGATAAGGATGGTAATGAGGAGATGCTCGGGAGATTCTTTTAGTGCTGCAACAGCCTTTGAACCGGACTTACCTTCATTGACAAGTGTCCTTGCCTTTGCACGGGTGATGGAGATAAGAGCAACTTCCGAACTCGAAAAAAACGCCGAAAGAAGGATACACAGGATGAAGAGCAGGATTTCGATAACGTCCTGGATCATTGCATTTCACGCCATACCGGTGCAGCCGGATTATTCTGAATCATAAATAAAAATACACTACCTTATTCGGAAGGGAATTAAATAAAACCAGCGCTTTAGTCCATACATTCCCGCATAAAGGCACAATCCCTCGCAAGCAGTGCGATCTTTTCTTCATAGGTCAGGGGACGCTGAAGGTTCAGATCCTCGATCTCGAGAGTAAGGCTTCCTTCGAAATGGTTTTCTTTCAGAGATTCCATGACGGTCGCCATGGATGTATCCCGGTCAAGGGGGTAGTGGGCTTTTCCGTTATAAAACCGGCTGAGGTGAACATTGATCAGTCTATCTGAACAGAGTTCGATATACCGGACAGGTTCATCTCCTGATTTTGCCAGAGCATGCGCAACATCGAGCGTGAAGAACAACCACGGTTCTTCATCAAGCAGGGAACGCATACGTTCCGGCGTACAGAGAAGCGAATTGACGATCGGTTCCATATTTTCCATCCCGATTTTGATCGAATTACCGGTCGCCACCTCGCGCATCGTGGAGACAAAGTGATCGAATCGTTTGAAGTCCGCCGGACTGGGGGGCCGTTTTGCCGTTCTGCGACCCGGGTGAACCGTCAGGATATGTGCACCCAGCTGCCCGGCTATAGTGACGGCTCTTACGGAATATTCTACAGATACCCGGGCCACATCAGGATTGATGGAGCAGGGGTTCAGGTCCAGGATGGGTGCATGGACCGTCAGGGTGGCAAGTTCAGGATGCTCGTTCCTGCTCGCTATTACTTCATTCACCGGGAGGTCACGAAGCCAGAAATTCGGCGTCTCCAGCCAGAACTCCATTGCATTCAACCCGGTGCGGGAAACAAAAGAGAATATTTCTTTGATGGTGTACTCATGGAAAAACATACTTGCGACGGAAAAAGATACCATGGTAGTACTACTTCATATGAGGTTTTAGCCTAATAATTGTTGATGGACTGGTTCAACCGCCCTGATGTTTCTGTGATTGATAACGACGCACCCTACCGGGTCTCCGAGCTGTCAGCGATTATTGAAGGACTCCTTGACAATGATCTTCTCCGGGACATTCTGGTGAGGGGAGAAATAACCAACTATACTCACCACGCACGGGGGCATCGCTACTTCTCTCTTTCGGAAAAAGGCGGGGGGAATACCGCCGCAGTCATCAAATGCGTGATGTGGCGATCCGACGCAGAAAATCTGTCATTTGATCCCGCCGAGGGTATGGAGGTCGTAGTATCCGGGACGGTCAGGGTCTATGCCCCTCACGGGTCATACCAGTTACAGGTTACCCGAATAAAAAAAGCTGGTATCGGCGAAAAATTCCTGCTCATCGAGCAGTGGAAAAAGGAGCTGGCAGCAGAGGGTTGTTTCACCCCGGATCGTAAACGCGCTCTTCCGTTGTTCCCGTCAAAAATCGGGGTGGTGACATCTCAGACGGGTGCTGTAATCCACGATATCAGAACTGTCGTTGAGCGACGTTATCCCCTGGAGATTATCATTTCACCTACCGCAGTACAGGGCGAGGGAGCACACCGGGAGATTGCCTGTGCCATCTCCTGCCTCGCGGGACTGGTGGACGTTATCATCGTAGCCCGTGGGGGGGGAAGTTTTGAAGATCTGTTCCCCTTCAACCATCCGGACGTTGTGCGCGCAATTGTCTCCTGCCCGGTCCCGGTGGTGAGTGCAATCGGGCATGAGGTGGATATTACCCTGAGTGATCTTGCTGCCGACGTGCGTGCTGCGACACCCTCCGCCGCAGCAGAACTTGTTGTCCCGGACCGTAAAATTTTGATTGCAGGACTAAGAGATCTGAAAAATATGATGAGTTCGGTCATGCGGACGCGGATTGCAGAGGAAAAAGAGGATCTCGTTGATCTTCGGGATCGTCTCCGTCCCCAGAGATTTGCCAGGAAACTGGAAGAGAGAAAACAGAATATCGCAGATATATCTGATCGGCTCGAACGGGCATTTACCACCCATCTTGAGCGCGAGCGCCTTCTCCTTGCCGGAATGAGAACATCTCTTGAGGGAGGAAATCCTCTTGCGGTACTCTCACGAGGGTATTGTGTAGCTGAGAAGGCGGGTCAGATAGTAAAAAGTATCTCTGGTATCGACAAAGGAGACAAGATAAACATCAGATTTTATGACGGGAGAAGTGACATGACCGTGGAGCGTGTGGAACATGGATGAAACCTACGAAACCAAAGTTGAGCAGTTGAAAAAAATTATTGAAAAAATTGATGACGGAAACACCCGCCTCGACGAGAGTATCCGGCTCTACGAGCAGGGGGCAGCCCTGGTGAAACAGTGCGAAGCAATTCTTAACGAGGCAGAAATAAAGATTACAACCCTTTCCCGGGACGTATAGCGGTCAGGGAAGCAATCATATCTTTTCCTTCAATAAGGTTCATAATAAGCGGGATGGGCAGTGTTGCTGCCACATAGTCGGTCATGATGCCGATTGTCCGCCCACAAACAAAGGAACTCCGTCTCCAGACCATATCAGTCGGATGATCAAGGGTCATCAACGAAGATCCTCGTGACCTCACTTCTACCGTTACACCCCCACAGTGTAGCCTGGTGAGCAGAATAGCATCATCATGGGCAAGCACGTGTTTGAATTCGGTTGACAACTCACTGCAGCCTTTGTCACCCGCGACACCGATGATACAGTTGCCTTTTTTCGTCAGGTAGTCCTCCCGGGTTATTTCAAACGTTGTCGGATGACTGCCAAGGACGAGTGGGTGCCCCCGGCAGTACACAATGTCCTGAGCCTCCATACTTTATCATGTAAGGGTTGCCATGCATATTCAATGTTTATCACCGTCCACTGCCCTGAGTGCAATGACGAGACCGAACACGAAACGGTCACTGAATCACGCGATCTTCTTGTCCGCTGCACCACCTGCGGTCATTACCAGCGTATAAAAAAGGAAACCGAACCCCAGTCTGTCCTGGTCAAGGCAATTGTCTCAAAAGAAGGGACATCGCTGGTCTGTGGGATTGAGCTTGCAGAAGATGACGAGTGCAGTGTGGGTGACCATCTTGTGGCAGAATGCGGTGAAGAGGCATTTGGCGTCGAGGTCACTTCCATTGAAAGCGGCGAGAAACGGGTCAACCGGGCAAAGGCTACAGATATTACAGCGCTATGGACCCGTACAATCGAACAGGTAGTTGTAAAGATCTCTATCCATGATGGCAGGAAAACCGCGCCGGTTTATATGGAATGTGACGGGGAGCAGCCGTTTGTGGTGGGTGAGATGTATGTCGCATCAGGAAAAAGATTCAAAGTGTCGCACCTTAAGTTGCGCGATGGCCCGCTGATGAGAAAAGAGGGCTGGAAAACTGTTGCCCACCGGATCAAACGGATCTACGGCTGCCGTTTATAGATATTTTTTAATTTCAGCCGTGAGTTGCTCTGTATGAACAACTCCTTCAAAACGCTGCTGGAGTATTCCATCCTTAAGGATTACTATCGTGGGGGTTACTTTCAGCTGAAACTCACTGATGTAGTGTGGATTTTTTGTCGCGTCGATCTCCTCAATTGGTATGTTGAGGGATTTTGCGACTTCTGCATTGATGGGGGTCTGCTCCATACACCCCATACACCCCGGCTGGTAAAAACAGATCACACGCACTGCCATGAAACATCAATGGAAGGCGAAATAAAAAGAGTTTGCGGGGATATTTAACGCTTGTTTATTGATACAATCCGGATGTCAGCAGCCGGATAACCAAAATCAACAATAACACCCGACTGAGTCTTCTGAATTACTTCCCCGGTACGGATATACGTAATCGCTGAAGTGTTGGTCACTTCCACGTCAGGATTATCTGAAACACCCATTGCCAGAACATCCCCTACATTAATATCACTTATATTCACTTTGTTGAGCATGAGTTGATCCGCAGACCAGTTCTGGGTCATGGAATTTCCGGAAGGTATGCTGATCCTTTTCTGTTCGTTGATTTTCATCCCGACAAGGCTTGTGCTGATCGCGTTATATTCCGGTGAGAAAATTGCAAACTGGTTCGTCCATCCGCTGGCAGTTGTATAAATCTGCACCGGATAGAGCGATTTGGCCAGGGTCTGGTTGGCGGAGATACTTATCTGTTTTGAAAAGACAAGTCCCCTGTTTGTCGTTGCGTCCTTCATATATAACTGCTGGTCGGTCGTCAGGATAGGATTTCCCTCTGCATTCAGGAGTGTATAATCTATTACAACAGTATCGCCCGGTTTAACGACAGTAAATATGCTTAACCAACCAGAGCCCATACCTGACACGATCATAAGCACGACAAAAAGAACACAGGCACCCACGATAAGGATCTTTTGCCATAGTTTTGTCGATGCTTCCTTCTTTTTCCTCTCGCCCATGCTTTTTTTTCCTCCTTAATTCATCATCATCCAGTCATCATATACTATTCCGCTCACGGCTCTTATACTATAAATTTTAACGATAATAAATACTAACCTCGTGCTATTCTTTCGGATGACACGATGAATCAAAACACATATTCATTCGGAACAGGTTAATCGCCTGCGAAAGACCTGCCTCTTGGAAAAGGAGAGAAATGTATTACCCTGTCGCTTCGGCCAGGAAAACCGGGAAATAGTCCTGGGAGTAAGGAATAAATCTGTTTACCGATCGCAGCCCGGATTATAAGGAGAAGAATATATTTTGGAAGCAGTAACCTGAAAATCAGCCACACATAATCGCGGATAAAGAAAAATACCTTCAATTCTCCCCCTGCTTTCCGATGACTTTTAGTATTCTTTTCACTAAAAGGTCTATGGATGGATAAAAAAAAGGTCAGGGACTACATGACCTATGACGTCGTCAGTGTTGATTTGCACGGGACCGTTAAAGATGTTATAGAAAATATTCAAAAGACCCATCACGACGGCTTCCCGGTTGTCGATGGTGAGAAGGTGGCCGGGTATATTTCTGCAAGGGATCTTCTTTTTGTTCAGTTGACAACTCCCATCGTCCAGGTAATGTCCAACAATCTGATAGTGGCCGATCCGGATATGGATATCAATGACGCAGCCCGTGTGATCTTCCGGAGCGGAATCCAGAAACTACCGGTTGTTGACGAGAAAAACCGACTGCTTGGAATTATTTCCAATTCAGATGTGATCCGCTCACAGATAGAGCATGTTTCTCCGGAAAAAGTTTTTAATTTTATCACTACGTTAAAGAAACTCTATGGGGTCGATCCTGAACTGGGGCGGGGGACGGTACCGGTAAAAGATCTTCTTCCTACCCAGTCAAAGGTCTACGAAGATGAACTGGAAGGGCGGATGTACGAAATCAAAAAGGGTCTCGCTGAGCCGATTATTGTTGTAAAGCGTCCCGGAAGGACCATCCTCGTTGACGGGCATCATCGGGCTATTGCAGCAAAAAAGCTCGGCATCACGGCACTTGACGCCTATATCATCGAGATAAAGGAAGATATTGAACTGGGCATGGAGCGGACAGCCCATGCCATGAATTTAAAAACGCTCGATGATGTTCAGATACTTGATTACGCCCGACACCCGCTTGTTGCAATTACTCACCGCCTGGTAAAAAGAGGCTGAATTCCTTTACTTGCTGGAAGAATCCGCTTTTCGCCCTGCCGCAATTCAACTCATGAATCACCTCGTGTGCGGCTCTTTTTCGTGCAGGGAGAATTGTCATTTGTTTCACATATTCAAAATACTCAGGTGTGATATTCCGAATTCATTTCACTCAGTTGCTACTGGGTAAAATCCTATCTGGTGCCTCAAATTTTTCCGATTTACGAGGGAGACCCCCACTCTCCCCCAGAGGGGAGGCAGCCCAAGGGGTGCGCCCCCTTGACCTCCCGTGAAAATTAAAGTGTTGAAACAACAATTCTTGCCCAGCGAGGTCCCGACGAGGCGGCCGAGCGACCCCCGGAGGGTGGGCTTGCTCACAGTATTGAATATTTTTGTGAAATGATTTCGTGATAGGACAGCAAAATACTCAGGAACCATCATACCGAAGATCGAATTTTTCATTCAGGACATGTTCTTTGACTACCGTTCCATCAGCCACAATCACTTCAGGCCACAGACGGGTCTTTGAGTGAACGATAACCCGATCACGCAGGACCACCCGGGGGCCTATCACCGTATCGTTTTCAATACTGCAGTGTTCCCCGATATGGGTATCGTTGTCCATTATCGAGCCTGATATCGTGGTGTTCGCACCGACGACAACCCGATTGTAGAGAGATGAAGAAAATACCTTCACATTATTCCTGAGGATACATTTGTCCCCAATACTTGTGTACGGCCCAATCAGGACATTGTCGCCGATAGTTGTTCCCGGACCAATGGCAACCGGTCCGATAACCTTGGTGTTCTTGCCAAGGGTGATCGAATCACCCAACTGGACCGGCCCCTGGATTTGTGCCCCATGCATGGACAGGTTGCCGATGATATCAGTAAAGGAAATATCCTGCAGCTTCCAGCGTTCAGCCTGACGAAGCGAGTGTGGACTTCCCACATCGGTCCAGTTGCCACGGGCAAGCCAGCCTTTCAATACATATTCTTCTTCCATCATCCGGGGAAAGAGATCGCGGGCGAAATCGTATTTCGTACCCTGTGGGATAGCGTCAAAAATTTCCGGGCTGCAGACATACATACCCGTGCTTGCAAGATTTGAGAAAATCTCACCTGGCGATGGTTTCTCCTTGAAGCGTTTTATCTCATAACTCACATCGATCTCGGCAATCCCATATTCACCGGGATCATCAATAGAAATCAGCCCGATGGTTGTGGTGGCTTTCTCTTTCTGGTGTACACGGTAGAACTCAAGGACGTTCAGATCGGTAACATGGTCCCCGCCTACAACCAGAAAATCCTGTCCGTCAAGATACCTCTGGGCGTTTTTTACGCTGCCGGCTGTCCCAAGTTTGGTTTTCTCATGCACATAGGTGATTTCGACACCAAAAAGGGAGCCATCGCCGAGTGCTTCCTCAATCGAATTCCCCATATAACCTAAAGTGAGGACCACCTCCCGAAATCCCATGTTTGAGAGATGTGAGACCAGGTGCTGGATGGAGGGACGGTTTACTATAGGGATACAGGGTTTAGGCCGTTCGAACGTGAGAGGACGGAGCCGGGTCCCTTCCCCACCGCACATTATGCACACCTTCATAGCACAAAATTAGTTCTGGATCATGTTAATTATAGTGCATACACGCTTTTCCGGGCCATTGTATTTTAATGAATGATTTATTTTTAAAAATTCAGTATAATCGGGCCTGGTGACAGATATCTTTCTTCGATGAAAATGACCTGTCTCATAAGGAGAAGTACCCCTCTTTGTTGGGGACGGGTGGTGCGATTATTATGTATTCTCAGAGTTACCTTTTTTGAGTCATGTCGCAACGTGGATAAACCATGCTCTTGTATGAATTGGTATAATTAGGGGAAAAGGAAAATATACAGAAGAGATCTGGTGTAAATGACTGATGATGATTCAAGGATTATACCCGTAATAAAAGGGAATGTCCAATGTCTTCCCGGAAAGAAAGAGCCGCTCGGACATTGTGGACTCTGCATCCACTGCCGGGAATTCAGAATCAAGGGTTCTTTTGTAAAGTCCCCGTCTCTTGCCTACTGTACGAAATGCCGGGTGACGGATAAGGTCGATCTTGCACAGGCTGAAGCGGTACGCTGTGCCGATCGTCAGGGAGAAGGCTTCCACAGCATCACCAGCCTCATTGGATAATAATTTACGATTTGTCGATGACCTGAAAAGTTACTGATCATGAAATCAGTAATTTTTCTATTGTGTCCATATCGACGTATTCTTCAAAAAGATCCGCAAGTTCATCGTAGGGATCCGAATCTCCTGCCAATATTGATGTGAAAGATAATCCTTTCTTTGCATACAGGTAAGAGAGCAGTGCATTTACTGCTGACGGGTTTAAAAAAAGCCCGTGAAGATACGTACCAAAGACCAGCCCGTCATCACTCACTCTCCCTTCCCCTTCAAGTGCCTCACGGTTGTTGCCCGTCTCGGTTACTCCCATATGAATTTCATAGCCGCTGACCTCTCCCATCGCTGAGAGGATCGGGGGAACTACACATGCAGTCCGCCTGACCTGACAGGTATTTTTTTCATAGGATTCAAATCGGGTAATACAGTCCAGTAATCCCAAGACCTTCATAAATACCTGCTGAGGACTCAAATCCCGTATCAACGAGTTTTTTACCAAGCATCTGGTAACCCCCGCAAATCCCGATGATGGGAATTCCCGCTTCCCTCGCTGAATATATTTCCCGATCGGTTCCTGTTCGGAAGATCGTGGCCAGATCTTCAATAGTATTTTTGGTTCCTGGTATGATGACGCAGTCATACCCGGTCAAGCGGATACACCGGGTAAAACATAATCCACCCCGGCATGCTGCTCGAGAAGCTCAAAGTCCGTGAAGTTGGAAATTTTCGGGAGCCGGATCACGGCAATCCTTACCGGAGCCTTTTTTGTTTTTTTATCTCCAATCGAAAGGGAATCCTCACTTGGCAGTGGGATGCTGAAATAAGGAACGATTCCCAGAACGGGAATTCCGGTAAGTTGCTCAATTTTTTTAATACCCGGAAGGAAAATTACCGGATCTCCCCGGAATTTGTTTATGATGATACCCCTTACAAGAGGTCGGATATCGGAGGGGAGGAGTTCGATGGTCCCATAAATCTGGGCAAATACCCCGCCCCGCTCAATATCGGCGACGAGGATCATGGGTATGCGGAGGACTTTTGCAAGCTGGGTATTTGCGATGTCCCGATCATAGAGGTTCAGTTCTGCAGCTCCCCCGGCGCCTTCCACAATTACATGACCATAGGTAGATTTCAGCCGCTCAAACGATTCAAGCGCTTTTTTAAGAAGTTCCGGGGTTTCTTTGTAATAGTCACTGATATGTACGTCCTTGTAAGGATGCCCGTTCAGCACAACCTGAGACATACACTCACCCTTTGGTTTGAGAAGGATAGGATTCATATCGGTTTCCGGAACTACCTTGGCTGCGGCTGCCTGCATCGCCTGAGCCATACCAATCTCCCCCCCGTCCCTGGTAACGTACGAATTCAGGCTCATATTCTGGGATTTAAACGGAGCAACCCCGATCCCGCGCCGGAGAAGGCATCGACAGATGGCCGCGACGGTTACGCTCTTCCCAACATGGGACGCTGAACCAACGATAAAAAGGGACATTCCAGTGTTACAAGGTGGACGTTCAGATCATAAAAAACAGATTCTCTGTTACTTATGCTTGGATGCATTTTCCGCTTGAAGAAAAAAAATCCTTATTAATTCGAATAATCCGTAATACTTCGGGCAATGCAAGGTAATAAATAACGTGAACCTTAAAAATACATGTAATGATTGGTGGGATTTGCCCGACGTGTGGACTACCTAAAGAACTGTGTATCTGTGAAGAGGTAGCAAAAGAACAGCAGAGGATCAATGTCAAGGTAAACAAACGCCGATACGGAAAAGAAGTAACGGTTATCGAAGGGCTTGATCCAACTGATATCGATCTGGAAGATCTTTCAAAATACATGAAAAGTAAACTGGCCTGCGGCGGTACAGTTAAAGGAAACACCATAGAATTACAGGGTAATCATCGTGACAGAGTCAAGGAACTGCTCTCGCTGAAGGGTTACAGCACAGAAAACATTTCCTGAAATAATATTATTTTCTGATTTCTCACACTGAAGAACAATTTTATTATAACGTAGATTTTTTATTTTTCTATAATTTTATCCTGGTAATTCGGTCAAGAATAATTACTTGTTGAGGAATGATCTCCTCTTCCCAAATTCACCAGAGAAGACAGAAAATTCCATTTTAATCCTGTCTGACTTGACAGAAAAAAGATAAAAAAAGATCAGATGAAGAATCTGAAGGTGATCCAGGAAATGAACAGCATAATCGCAGAATATTTTAAGCCTGCAATGAGCCGGCCTTCACCCATCTGGCCGGCTACAAGTCCGGAGAAGAACCCCTGAAGCAAAGCCGCATGCGAAAAGAGTCGTTTGTACCCGAAAAGATCTATCTGACCTATAAATCCCCGTGCTCCGGATGAAGCTGCAGAAGCGCCTGCAGTGGCCATAGTAGTTAAAAATGTAGAGACAAGAATTGCAATAACAAACAGAAATACAGCAAATGAAACGAGGACTATGATCACATAGATCAACATATTGTTGCTACGTTCCTGGGCGAGATTTACCACTTCGAAAGTATCTTTAGCCGCTGCGCGGAGCACCTCGCTGATATCCCCGCCGGCTTTACTTGCTTTCGCGATCAGGTCGACGCTTCGGTCAGCAAGTGGAGTGCCCAGATCTTTACCAAACCGGTACATCGATTCAACGAATCCGGAACCCCAGGACATATCCTGATCGAGCTTTCTGATGTGTGGCGTGAGAGTTGAATACTCTGCACTGGCAACGATATGCACAGCATTGGGCAGGGTCATACCGGAGTCATTCATACCTGCAAGATCTCGGAAGAAATTCGGCAGGGCGTTCTCCAGACTTTTAATTCGCCATTGCTCTTTAAAATCTAGGAAAGCCACCGGAACAACTGCAATCAGGACTGCAAAAACAATAAAATCATCAATAACCGTCGAAGTGAACAGAACCTGGATTCCGTACGACGCCACCATAGAAATGAAACCGCCAATGAAGACGATAAGGGCGAGGGGAACACTGACAATAAGGATGTTAACGGGTTCTTCGGTCAGCACCTTAAAGGGATGTTTCAGGAATTTTCCCATTCCTTCCCGGGTACTCCGCTCATGCTCCAAACCACTGGTGATCTCATCGATATCTGCTTCAACAGAACTTAATTCTGCGGATTTGAGCAGAGGGGGGGTTTCGACTCCCCGGTTGACCAGATTTTTGAAGTGATCTTTGACTCCCATTTCAGGACTCCGGTGTCATAGAACTGATCATTATTACGAACATAACGCTCCCAAGGGGAATCATGATATAGATGATTGCATAGAGAAACATTGGCTTGTTATCGCCGGAAAGCACCGACATGATTGATTGGAGAATGATTAAAAATAGCGTTCCTGCAACCATGGCTGTCACGTAGGACTCAGAGACGAGTGCAAGAGTCTCAAGAAACATTTTCTGGGTCTGCCGGTTTTCCAGCGCATATTGCTCGGCTTTTGTCCTGAAATATTCAGTAATATTTCCTCCGCTCGAAACACTTGCCATAGTGCCCTGTAAAAATTCTTTCATGCGTCTGCTTGGGGTACTTGCTGAAACGAGCCGGAGAGAATCGATTAAGTCTCTTCCGAAAATATCAATCTCCCGCGAGATGTACCGTGCTTCCACTGCACTTTGGCCATATATTGTACTACTGCCGAGAAGCCGGAAGACCTCTGCGGGGGTGATACCGGCTGTAGACATCGATGTAATATAGTTTATGGCGTACGGCAGGCTCGCATCAATATTCCTCCGCCGGTTCCCCGCTTCAAGACCGGGATACAGCATGAATACAAGATAGGTGAGGCCCCCGAAAACCAGGAGGGAAAAGATGGTAATGAAGATGGTTCCTATTACGAGGCTATACGCTGAAAGTCCAACAAGTATTCCGGGAACTTCCCCATTATACTTGACGAGCGTGGGGAGCTGAAAGATCCAGCTGACAACCCCAATTACTGCTGCAGCTGACAGCCCGACGATGATTGAACTGACATATGCGGTAGAGAGATAGACTTCAAAAGGCGTTTTGAAACGGGCTGACAAAATATCATTTCTCAGCGTCACGTAATCGTCCCTTTTTGCTTTCATCTTTTTTCCAAGGAGATTGAAACAAAAACGCTCAAAACTATTCATAGAGGTCCTTCCTCACCTTTTCGATAACCGCTTCGGGATCACGGTGATAGGAGATGAGAATTTTTGCCACATCTTTGTAATGCCTGATCTTTTTAATCCTCATCCACTCCAGCACTTCCTGACGGCGTTTCAACTCTTCGCGCATCCTGTTCTCGCTCCACCCCTTTGCCTCCATGATCTCTTCGAGAAGGTAAGATTTTCCCGAGTAGGTGATCTCATCGGTCGCTGACCGCCACTTGAAGACCTCATTGGTGATAAGCTCGTTTGTTCTCGGATCAATATCCAGAATCTCAACAATCTGTTTGCTTCGTCTGATGCGTTTGCCACCAACTCGTCCCTGCACCTGAATACAGACGAAATCAAGTGCGGAAAGCATGTTTCGCGGGACATCCATTGGCGGGTTTTCAATACGATGGACAACACTTGCCACGGAATCTGCGTGGATGGTGGAATAGGTGGTATGCCCGGTGCTCATTGCCTGGAAGAGAGTCTGACATTCCTTGCCACGGACTTCTCCTACAAGGATATATTCCGGACGCTGTCGCATCGCAGCCCGCAGGAGCTCATACATATTGATCTCACCTCTTCCCGAAGTGTCAAATGAGTCACGGGTGACGCTTGGGATCCAGTTCGGATGAGGCAACTTCAGTTCACGGGTATCTTCA
This sequence comes from uncultured Methanoregulaceae archaeon, assembly GCA_963829335.1. Lineage (GTDB taxonomy): Archaea > Halobacteriota > Methanomicrobia > Methanomicrobiales > Methanospirillaceae > Methanoregula. The sequence goes on along the minus strand of CAWHIE010000005.1, from coordinate 169,104 downwards.
AGAGATACTATCTTGGATAACGGTGGTATGAATAACGAGACTGCATTCAGGGACGTAGTTTTCCCGGATGCGGTTCCACCGGGCAAAAATTGCAGATTTCCCATTCTCAACACACAGCCATATATAAGCAATCGAAAGAGGGGCGAATGTTCGCCATTCAATGAGATCAGTAGGCGTTATTGGCTCATCTTTAAATTTACGGATGGTGAAGGTAGACCCGTGAGCGGTCACTTCCTGACCCAGGGTCATCTGGATACGGGAACCATCCTGCATGGTTGAATCGAGAATTGGTTGTGATATTGAGATGTATTTGCCCGAACGCTGCGCAAGCTTCGTTACAAATGAGTCAAGTTCTTCAGCACTCGTATATGAAAGAGTGGTTTTCATCGACTCGTAGTTTGCGTGATAAACAAAGAGAGAAGTATGGACTCCGTCACACGAGATATCCTCGATATATTTATCATGCATTATCGCATCGATAAGTCCATCCCCGAGGAAATCTTTATGCATGTTATAGAGGATAACTTCACGCTGGACAGGTGTAAGTTTTATACCGAAGTCAAGGATAATATCGGTTGCCGCAGCCCGGAGTTTTATCCCGGCTTCCTCCTTGGAGATGTCTTTTGTATTGATATCGAGCGTCTCAAATAGTCGTTCCTTCAGCTCCTTCAATAGTTCCTTCTCCGGATCGGTAAGGAGGGGTTCAAGCACCGAATATGTGTATTCATGGGTAGCGTGATCATATATGATCTGTATGTACGCATATGGAGGATTTACCGGATAGATCTCCACCTCCTCAATTCCTGGTGAAGGTTTAAAGGAAATGTCGACAAGAGTACCATGTTTTTTGGGGTCATATTCCTCAAGAGTGGTATGAATAGCCTTGAATAGAGAGGTAAACCAGGGTTTTTTGGATTCGATTTTGGGTTTTATCTTTTCCAGTCCGATATCGGCATCAATGTCGAGGTCTTTAAAACCTGCTGTTGAGAAATTTTTCTTCCAGATCTCATCAAAGTCAGGAGGCAGTGTTCCCGTCCCTTCAAATGCACTGATACGTCCATGCAATTTCAGTTCGTCAATTTTGAAGGATACCCCTTTGGGAAGGATAAGGCCGGAGAAATCTGAGATCTGGTCGACGTTGACAATTTTTTTATCGGCATCAGTAACCAATTCGATTTCTGGCGATGAACTGGATGTTTTTATGGATTTTGGTCTCAGAGCAGCCTTTGGATCTTCATCAATTATTTCAATCTCATTTTCCTTCTGATCCTTTCGGGAGTTGTTTTGTGAAACCTGAGCCTGATTCACTGCTGCTCGATTATCAGGAGTCGGTGGAGTGGTCGGTGGAAGTTCTTCTTCATCTGGCAGGCTCATTTTTTTCTGGAGAGCGGTGAAATCTCCAATGCCGGATGCAGGTTCATTGGCCGGATGAGAGCGGAACGTGGCTGCAGTCTCTTTTGGTTTCTGTGCTTCCTCATCTTTTTTGGTTCCTTTAATCATCCTGATCAGGGAATTTACATCATCCAGTGAATCATCGTCTTCTTTGTTCAATCCAGACACCCTTTTTTGACCTTGTTGTAGATCTACATCTCTTTTTATATTAAATGATTTTTTCATTTTTTATTAGATACTTTTGACTATTGCTTTTCTTTATATTTATGATTTTGCTATTTTAATAATGAACAATGTGGTCGTTTTATTATAAATAAAAATTATTTACAAGGATAATTTTTTCAGTATTCCAAAATTAATTTACTGAAAGTCTCTGATTGGACACTTTTGAGAACTACCCGGATAAGACCGAGATGTGCGTCAGCAGTGGTATAAATGCATACGAAGAGATCCCCGCACGGTGCAATAATAAATTTATTCTCATCAGTTTCAAGTATCAACTGATCAAGTGAACCGATTTTCAGATCTTTTGCAATTTTTGCACCTGCCCGCATAAGATCTTCTGCAGATGCCGCTACATGTTCAAAATCTGCATCACCAATGCACTGAATAGGGAATCCTTCAAAAAATGCAGAAACTGCAATGACTCCGGTAAGATTTTTAATCTTTTTTAATGTCTTCCTTTCCAGACGAAGGGGCAATTCCGGGATTCCGCATTTTTCTGAATGGGTTTCTTTAACTTCCGGAAATGCAAGTGTCCCGATAAACAATCCCTCTTCATGGGAGATCTGAACTGCACGGGAGAATTCTGTCTCAGAATATTTCCTCAGATTGAACGTCTCCGGAACATCGGTTGATTCCGTGGATTCCATAGTAATATGATAAAGGGCAGATTTTCCGCGAAAGATCGCATCATTATTCTTAAAATATGCTCCAACCAGTTTCCCAAAATCATTAAGAATAAAACCATGCCCCGATGCAGTTTTGATCTCGAGCAATCCTCGGAATGTTGTCAGATACTGGAGCAATCCATCCATCTGAGGATTTGTGACAGATTCTTCAACAATTCCTGCGGGTAATCTCATAAAATAAGAGGCGGAAATCAGAGGGCAGCAATAAGCCGGACCTTGTTCTTTTTTAATTCATACCTGATTCGTCCAATATTGGCCGTCGTGTCTGCAACGATAGCAATCAGCTCATCACCGGAAAGGGGTGAGAGTATGATTGGACCTTTTTCAAGTTCGACAAGCATTTGTGAAAGTTCTCCCTTTCCCAAGGTATTTCCCATCGCTTCCGAAGTACCAAGACCTGTTGAAGCCATTGCACCCAGTGCTTCGATATCCACTTTGCCGGAAACGGCACTTTCAATAACAAATCCGTCCCTTCCTACCACGACCGCAGCAGATACCCCCTCCACTTTTAGAAATTCCTCCAATAATGGCTTTAACATATCTTTGCCCCCATATAAATGATTCACTCTTGTTTTTTTTCTATTAAAAGGTTGGTCTTTTTATTCGCTTCCGGATAAGACGAGCAAACTGATATTGAAAATTAATAGATTATTCTTAATCTGTTGCAAGACCGTTTCCAGATCCTGATTATAAGAATATCCAAAAGCGCGCACTTCCATCGTCCGATTAAAACGAAACTATATAGTAGGAAATCGTAACAATACAACATAATGCAACTCCCGAGGGGCACATTCCGCTACATAAAAAAGGACACAAAACTTGGGGGAATTCTTGAGGAACTCCAGTCAATGAAATTCAGCGGGATCTGCACCATTTCTTTTGGATCAGCAAATGGATCACTCGTGTTTAAAACCGGTAAACGTATTCTTGCGGAGTTCCAAAACGTTGCTGGCGACCCCGCCTGGATTGAATTTGAGAAAATTTTCAGTGAGAAAGTGGATACATCAGTATCTGCATTGGATGATACACAAATTGAACTGTCGCTCGAATTCAATAAATCCTGCCGTATCGGAAAAGGAAAGCCGGAACAATCTCCACCTTTCTCATCAAAGATGGATCATATACTACAAGTAAAAAAATCCCCTCAGGTATCGCTCGAACTACCAATGGCTCCGCCGGTGAAAAAGTCTTCAGAAACCGCATATTCCGGAAATAACTGTTGCACACCCGGCGGTCACATTTGAAACCCTGAGTATACCAGAACCATCACAAAAAATATTACCAACCAAATCACCTCCACCTGCACCTTACATCCACTCTTCGGCAGTTCATAAGCAATCGCCCGTATTTTCACCAGGTACCGGTGAAACAAAGAGACGGGAAGACGAAACTGAGTCCTCAACGGATGCAGATTCGAAGAGTTTTGAAAGTGATATTGATACCTTAGAAACCATGGACGTAGATATCATGACCAGCAAAATCCGAGGAGAATGCAAATCGTTGATAAAACAACTCCGCCTTGAACATCTGACCGAGCGTTGAATAGTAATGAACAGCCGATGATAGAAAATTTTCAATAATTTTATCATGCGCAATCCCGGCCTCTCCGTGAATTATGCTTGATCTTATGGGGTGAAAAATGTTCACTGCCCACCTCATTATATAATTTTAACACGAATTAATCGATACCGGGAAAAATTGGGTAATCTTATATAAATCAAATAGAAATAATCACACAACAGGGTGTTCAATGGTCAAGGTATACACAATCGCTTCCGGAAAAGGTGGTACCGGGAAGACCACCGTTTCTGTTAACCTCGGAACGATGCTTGCTCAGCTTGGTAAAGAGACCTTCCTTATGGATGCTGATATCGGTATGGCCAATGTCGGTCTTCTTCTCGGCCTGCAGGATGCGCCAGTCACCCTTCATGAAATTCTTGCCGGCAAGGGTAAGATCGATGACGCGATTTATGAGTGTCCTGCAGGTCTTAAGGTAATACCCGCTGGAATATCTCTCCAGGGATTCCAGCAGGCAGATCCAGAGAAACTGCGTGATGTCATGAACGAGATTGTCAAACGTTGTGACTATTTATTGATTGATGCTCCTGCCGGCATTAGCAAAGATGGAATCGTTCCCCTTGCGGTTGCGGATGAAGTGATTCTTGTCGTGAATCCTGAACTTTCCTCCATAGTGGATGCCCTAAAAACGAGGATCCTGACTGAACTTGTCGGAGGCCACGTACTCGGTTCAATCATCAACCGTGTAGGTCAGGACAAAACGGATGTCATGATCAAAAAAATGGAGAAGGTGCTCGGGGTAAAGGTGATCGGGATAATTCCAGAAGATCCCAATGTGCGTCGCGCAGCCTCATCAAGAACCCCCATTGTGATCAAGTTCCCGACATCGCCCGCTTCAAAAGCAATCCGGCGTATCGCTTCGGATATTACCGGAGTTGCTTACAAGGATGAAGGTGAGATGCAAAAGAAAGAAGGATTCATCGAGAGATTTACCAAAGCACTCTTTGTAAAAAAATCGGAGACATGACCGGATTTTAAGATCGGGCAGTCTCTCTCTTTTTTTTTAGTTTCTATCTCCTGAAGACCGGATATCCCGATTATTCACACCACAATTTGATAATCGCCAGCCCGTACGTTTATCGGGATTCTCTGCGATATACCTGATGGTGTCACAAGAAAAGGAACGCATGTAAGTACGAGAATAACAATTCTGATAACAGAAAAATTATCAGATTTTATTGGTTATAGTAAATACACAATGTTCGTCACCTTTTGAGCGGCACCTGATTTCACGACCCTGGACTTTTATCCCAAAGGATCCTTCTACGATCCCGGCGAGGAGGCCGGCCAGTACAGAAGCATACGTTTTTGCCGGTCGTCCCGAAAGCCTCAGACTCAACGGTATGTTCAAGAGTGATAGTTTTTTCCTTCTTTACCTCATCCCATTGCATCTGGTTGATTTTAAACCATCCCATCTGTGAATAGAATGCGAACGCCATATCAGAAAGGAGGTTTGGTTTTGTTATACCCATTTTCTTATAATGTTCGACGGTTTCCTTGCCCATATCCATATACGCCCGGTAATTTACTCCTCCAGCCGGCATCTCACCCATGGTCTTTTTCAGTGAATTCATCATGGAAGAGAAGATGAAACGGGGCATCATAACGACAGGATCATCAATAAGCTTGATCGTACCCTGGAGGGGTTTGTGTTCGATATATTCGGTGATGGCAGAATCGCCTTTAACAATTGCTTCTGCCTTCCACTTCCAGCTGGATTCTCTTTGATCGGCAACAAATTCACAGACATCGTCACCGTTTGCCCGGCATCGTGTCTCAATGCAGAACCAGTTTTTACCCGTTACAGCGATCAGGACCCCCTCTATCCACCCTTGGTGGATGCCGCAGACGGGCATCTTCCAGTCCTTGATAACTTCAGACTCGAAGGTATGCCTTGTCCGGAGCACAATACGGTATTGGCCGGATTCAACCAGCTCGAACGGAGCACCCCATCCCTGCTGGTGCTGGAGCTTAAAAACAAGCATGAGAAATTCTGCGGGAGTGATATTCACTCCGGACTTTTTCAACAGGTTATTGAGTCCTCCGGCGCCCATCCCAACGGAATGAAAAAGTTTGCGAACAGCCTGTACAGCAAGTTTCCTGTCAAGATTCGTCTCATACATCTCATAGATAGCTCTTATTAGATAACTGGGATTGCTTGCAGTTTTTACCCCGAATACAGAGTAAGTACCGGCACCAGGGTCCATCTCAATATATGGAGTGATATTTTTTTCCCCTTTAATGAGAGCCTCAAAGTCATCCCGCCCTATTTTCATGGACGAAAATTCTGTTATAATCCAATTAAAGTATTTCGTTTCTGTTATTCGGAAAACGATTATAGCATCAACAATCATTCAGATGAAGAATTGACAATTTCTGCATTAGATCTTCAGAATAATATGTGCGTTAAGATCCAGGTTGATGGTAGAATTCGACTCATTAAAAGTTATGTGAAACGTAGTGATCTTCTGCGAACGTTCCATAACGATACAATCATATTTTCCATGCGTCAATTTAAAACTGGCATTTCCTTCATCGGTAGTAATATCATTTCCCAGAATTTTGCCTTCACTTCGAATTGATACGCTGACACCATTTTGAGGAATTGTATCCTTCAGGATCGAAAGCCTGAGCACACCCATTCCCTCACTTCTCTTACCGATTTCCGGTATCAAAGAAGGTATACTCTTTTTTAAGTGTTTTTTCTCGAAAATCCGGGACCCCATGACTACTGCATCGACAACATCCGGCTTTACATTGTACAATTCGAATTTTTCGTGGCCCGTTATCATTATTACAGCTTTATCGCTGTATAGCGAGCCTTTTTCGTCAATATAAATAGCACCTTCGGCTTCACCATTAATGAAAGCAAGATAGTATTCCCGTTCATTCTCTTTTGCTGCTGCTATTCCGATGAAATTCTGTAATGAGGTATACTGGAACAGTTCATGGATACTAAAGGTTCCCGTATATCTTGAACCCTTGATAATATTTTCCAGCAGGTCGTGTATTACATTGGGGATACTCTTTTTGAGGTGCGTTTTTTCAAAAATCCGACACCTCATCACGATTGTCTCAACAATATCCGGTGTCAGTTCATAGAAATCAAATTTTTCTGCTCCAGAAATTAACCTTGCTGCCTTATCGCTGAGCACGGGTCCCTTCTCATCTATGTAGATAGCACCTTCAGCTTCGCCATTGAGAAACGCAAGATAGTATTCCCGGGAGTTCTCTTTTGCGATCGCAATCCCATTGAAGTAGCGTGATGAGGCAAACTGAAACAGATCATGGAGCGTAAAGGTCCCTAGATGCTTTGCGCCCTTGTGGATATTTTTTATCAGGTCCTGTATTTTCATCAGAATTCATCTCATCGAAAAAATCCCGTTGCGGAGAGGATCGTTAATCGTTTTTCTGTATCTATATGGTTGAGATATTTGTAACAGGTATATTTGACATTTGCGGAATCAATTGTCAGCTCACGGTTCCTTATCGCCATACATAAGTGTTTATAAAAAAATGATATATCGGAATTATGGAAATACTCTACCCGATGGCAATCTCGGCGGTGGCTGTTCTTATAACCCTGATATATGCCTCCTTTCTCGATATCAGATATCGCCGTGTCCCGTTTATCCACTGGTTACCAATGTTGGGAATTGGCGTTGTCTCTACAAGTTATCTCCTCTGGCAGACAACTGCAGATATCAGCCTTATCACCGGTTATATTGCCGTTGTTGTGTGTTTTCTCTACGCTGATTATCTGGACAGCCGGGGAAGAACTGATTCCCCCGGTCTTACCGGGTATTACAAGAAGTCGAGGATTTTTTATTATCTTTCCCTTGTTCTGATCCTTCCGGCTCTTTCATGGTTCGTTTTCACACCCTCATTAAATATTCAGCTCATTCCCTGGTATTTCATGTTTGCGGGAATTCTAACCTATATTTCGTATAGTGAATACAAAGGCCTCCCGGAAGAGAGAACAAGACGGAAAAAAAGGAAGGTGGATTCAAATATCCAGGAAGTGATCAACCGGTGGTATTTATTCTGATTATTATGATTTTTTCAATTACGTCGATGATTATGCTTTTCAGCCCAGGAGGCTGGGGCTCTCCAGCCCTCGTAATCCTCCTCCTTTCAGTGTTCAGCGGAGTATTTTATGCATTTGCACGGATGCACCTGTTCGGTGGTGCAGATGCATGGGCACTTATATTCATTTCATTTTGTATCCCCACGTTTCCATTCATCCCATTTCTGGGCATCCCCCCGCTGGGCTTTTTGTCTTTCTCCGTACTCATCAATGCACTGCTCCTTAACCTGGCGGCGCCGCTCGGCATATTTATCATCAATATAATCCGGGGGAACAGGGCACCCCTGATGTATATGTTTTTTGGATTCCCGGTCAAGGGAGACGGGATCCAGAATGCCTGGGGCTTTGTTATGGAGGATTTCGAGGAGAGAAAAGGGGAGGTCAGCCGAAAATTTATCGGTTTTTGGGATTCCATCAGGCGCATGTATTCTGGTGAAGAAAGAGTATATACAAAAGACCTTCGGGAACACCCGCAAGAATTCCTTACGGAAATGGAGATGTACAGAAAAGCCGGTACCGTATGGATCTCGTATGCGGTACCCTTCATTATTCCCATAACCGCAGGCCTGATTACAGCACTGGTTTTTGGAGATATACTCTTTGCAATTATGAAAATCGTCGCGACAGGGATATAACATGGTTAGCCTGAAATTTGTAGATAGACTTATTCCCGTCATCGTTCAGGATGCGATGAGCGGTGAAGTATTGATGATGGCATATGCAAACGATGAAGCGATCCGGCTCACACAGGAAACAGGACTTGCCCATTACTACAGCCGGAGCAGAAAGAAACTCTGGAAAAAGGGGGAGGAAAGCGGGCATTTCCAGAAAGTTGTAACAATTCTTACCGACTGCGATGATGACTGCCTGCTATACAAAGTAGAGCAGAAGGGAGCAGCCTGTCATACGGGATACGCTTCCTGTTTTTACCGGACGCTTGCAGGCAAGGTGGTGGGGACAAAAGTGTTTGACCCGGAAAAAATATACGGAAAGCCGGGAACTGATTCATAATTCCTTTATTCATGAAATTTCGCAATCTCTTTTTTTGGGCTTTTACCGAAATTTTTTTTTATTTCGGCGTCAGCCCAAATAATACACATATGGATCCTAACAAATCCTGATGATGTGTACGGGGCAGAGATCCGCTGCTTCCTGAGCACAACAACAGAGGCAGTCCAGAACGATCCCCTCTGCCCGGTCACCATTGAACCGGTGACACTCGATAATTTCCGAGAAGGAATCACAATGATTCTGGTCAAAAAGTTCCGGGCAGATATTCCAGCATGCCCCGCAGCTGACACATGCCATGCGATCGATAGTCACGTTCATCAGGTTATTCCATCTCTGATAACACAGATTGGGGTTTTTCAGATAAAGGAATGTGCTCCGGTTTTTTTCACAGATTAGCAAAGCAATTCCTGAGCATTGCTCGGATCCGACCATAAAGATGATTTAGTACATATGAATCAGCACCTAAACCAGATACCGAAATCCCTGCAGATTATAAAGATCACTTATCACTGCAATTGGGAGGAACGTGCAATGGGATAATGGCAATTGCAATTAAGATTCCTTATTACACTATTGTGAATAATAACGGTGCATGAAACTCATCCGGCTCGCAATTATTACAGGTACTTATTTCAACGTTCGTGATAACAATTTTCTTCTATCCTATTCTCCCGGATCCAGTTGTATCACACTGGAATGCTGCCGGCCAGGCTGACGGATACATGTCGAAGTTCTGGGGAATTGGTCTCATCCCCCTTATTATGATCGCGTGCGTTGCCCTGTTTGCAGGTATTCCCTTCATCGACCCCCTCAAAAAGAATTACGAGAAGTTCAGGAACTATTATGAGGGATTCGTTCTCCTGTTCGTTCTCTATCTTCTGGCTATACAGATCCAGATTATCCTTTGGAGCATCGGGTACCAGATCAGTCCGAATCGTACTTTTCCCCTCCTTTTCGGAATATTGTTCATCTATATCGGATTCCTCCTCGAACACGCGGAACAGAACTGGTTCGTAGGAATCCGAACGCCGTGGACACTGAGGCAGTAAGGCCGTCTGGAAGAAGACACATGCAGTCGGCGGGAAACTCTTCAAAATTGCCGGTATTATCTCATTAGGGGGATTATTTTTCCAGGATTTCGCAATCTGGTTGATCATCCTCCCGGTCCTGGTTGTTGCAGTATTCACCGTAGCCTATTCCTACTTTGTATTCCGGGAAGAGGAGGAAAATTTGGGAGAGGCAGGTTGAATTTTCTTTATCGGAGCGGACAGGAAAGCAGTCATCACTTCCTATGGATCGAAATGGCTGTAAAGGCGTCATTACGTTGAGCAGAAAGTGCCGCTTGCAGTAATTCTTCACAGAAAGATTCCAGATTATTCTCGTTTTTCACTATTATTTCTCTGATAGATTCTTTCTTGATATAATCGTGTAAACATTTAGAACTCAACAGAACAAAGGAATCCTCAGTGTTTATCCCATTAAAATCGGTTTTTTTTAGGATATGAGGATCGCCAAGAGTATGCGAGAGTATAATTAAATGAAGTTGAACCCCGGCCACATCCCGGATAATTTTATCGGTAAGAGATAGTCACAGGTGCCAAAGATGCTCCGGTGACAAATTATGAGGTGGGAGAGAAAAAAGGATCAACCAATATTGAAAAACAGAACAGTTTTCTTGACATCCACAATTCCATCATGATTATAATCATAGGTTACAATAGTTGGACTGACCGATATTTTCGATATAAGTCCGCTATATACTGCAACGTCATTCAAGTCAATTTGGCCGTTTTCATTCAGATTGAAATTGAGCCCTGCGCTGTCAGATGCCTGGAATCTTTCCACAGAATCCTGTAATACACACGAATCGCTTCCGCTACCACCATTTTGTTGTATTGTTTTCTCACCAGATGGGGGGCTGACAAATAGTAAGAATCCAAGAGTGATCAAAAGGATCACCGGGATTATTGCGGGAGGAGGGAAGGTCGTTCTCATAATTGCATTTAATTATTTAATAATTAATAAACATTACTATTTTAATCAGAACTCATATTATTGTTTTTTTACAAAAAACAAAAAAACAAAAAAACAAAAAAATACCGCAACTTTCCGATTTTTAATTATGTAAAAAATTAACAGCTATAAAATGTTCCTCCTCATCCCGAACCCCTTATTAACCCTGCGGGGTAATATCTACCGTATCAACGATCATCCGGTCGTTGAACCAGATAACGGCGGGAACGGCTTGTACGGAGCGTTTGTGCCGGTGAGGGAGCGAGCATCCGCGATCCCTGACAAATCCAAGAGAATAGCATAGCATACAAGAGCATACCATAAGACACTATAGGGAGTGAATATTTTATGATACTGGTACCAGATACAAGCGTCCTTATCGATGGCCGCATAACTTCGATGATAAAAGCCGGTGAATACAAAGGTTCAACAATAATCGTTCCTGAAGCAGTGATTGCAGAACTTGAAGCCCAGGCAAACAACGGACGTGAAATAGGTTTTTCTGGCCTGAACGAACTTCAACAGCTCAGCAGGATGGCAGAAGAAAAAACGATAGAGCTCAAATTCTCAGGTGTCCGCCCATCCCTTGAACAGGTTAAACTTGCGAGTGGTGGCGAGATTGATGCGATGATACGCAATATTGCGATCGAGAATTCCGCCCGTTTCATCACCAGCGATTTCGTGCAGGCCGAAGTGGCCCGCGCGAAAGGGCTGGATGTTATTTATCTGAAACCTCAGGTAAGCGATTTCGTACCACTGGGCATCGATCAGTTCTTTGACGAACATACAATCGCGGTGTATCTCAAGGAAAGGGTCTGCCCGAGCGCCAAGAAGGGGACAATCAGTGACATGAAGCTGGTGAAGATACGCGAACAGCCGACCAGCGAATATGAGTCTCCGTGCCCTTGCACAGGAAATTCTCGAGAGAGCAAAACGGGATCCTGACGGCTTCATCGAAGTCGAGAAGCGGGGAATAACGGTGGTGCAGATCGGCTCAATGCGGATCGCGATTGCGCGTCGCCCGTTCTCAGACGGTATGGAGATCACCGCAGTCCGACCGATTGTAGATGTAACACTCAAAGATTATGCGAAGGCAGACCTCATTACAAAGAGAATCACGAGCGAGAAGCGTGGGTTAATCATTGTGGGATCTCCAGGGTCGGGAAAAACTACTCTCGCACAAAGTGTTGCAACGTACCTTTCCGAAAGTGGTTTTGTAGTCAAAACCATGGAGGCACCCCGCGAACTTCAGGTACCGGACCAGATTACCCAGTATACGGTACTTGAAGGGAGCATGTCCAACACCGCTGATATACTCTTGCTGGTCAGGCCGGATTTTGTCGTATTTGACGAACTTCGTAAGAATGAGGATTTCAATGTCTTTGCTGATATGAGGCTTGCAGGCCTTGGCATGGTTGGTGTTATCCATGCAAATGGTGTGCAGGATGCAATCCAGCGCTTCTCTGATAGGGTCGATTTTTCGGTACTCTCACAGATAATCAATACAATTATCTTTGTACGTCAGGGCGTGATCACAAAGGTTTACGATGTTGATTTCACCATCAAGGTTCCCCAAGGGATGGCTAACGAGATGCATGTCCGACCGGTAACAATTGTATCAGATCACGAGACTGGCGAGCTGGTCATCGATGTCTTCCGTTATGATGGTGAGACTATCGTCATGCCGATGACAGCAGTTTCTGCTGCATCCAGAAAAGCCTCCCCCCTGGTCCAGAATATCGGTGCTTCCGTAACACCAGTCGGCACTATACGTGCTCCGGTCCCCTTACCTGAGATGAATCCTGCAAAGGAGAATGAAGATCGTCCCGGCTGGAAACTCATGGAAAAAGATATCCAGCGCGAGATCGGCCGCTATACTGAAGGTTTTGTTGATGTCCAGATGATGAGTGATACAAAAGTCTGTCGTATATATCGATGATAAAGATGTACCTGCCGCAATCGGTAAAGGAGGTAAGAACATCTCCGGTATCGTCAACAAGATAGGTATTGGAATCGACATCAAACCCCGGTCTGAATTTGACCGCCAGCAGGTGCAAACGCAGAAGAGTGATGTGGAGTACAATCTTGGAAGCGGCATTAAAATACAAACGGACAAGAAGCAGCTTACTATAATAGCACCTGAACAAAGTGGTAAAATCGTGGACGTATTTGCAGGCAAGGAATACCTTTTTACTGCCACCGTTAATGAGATAGGAGAGATTCATCTTGCCAAGAACTCGAGTATCGCGCAGGAAATGATCCGACGCTATCAGAACAGCGAAATAATCAAGTTACGACCGGTATAACCCTGAAATTATGATTTTTTTATACAAACGAAGGTGAAATGTATTGAACGAATTTGATCTGGGCAGATTTGAAGAAGAGGCACAGGAACAGTGGACGCATGCTTTTGAATCCAACCCATCGAAGCTCGAAAAATTTTATCTGACCGTCGCCTACCCTTATCCAAGCGGTGCGATGCACGTAGGGCACGGCAGGACCTACATCGTTCCGGATGTTATTGCACGGTTCTGGCGGATGCGGGGAAAACAGGTTCTTTATCCGATGGCATTTCATGTTACGGGTGCACCAGTTATCGGTATTTCAAAACGCATTGCAAAGAAAGATCCAAAGACCATCCACCTCTACCGCGATCTCTACAAAGTCCCCCAGAATATCCTTGATGAATTTACCGATCCGCTGACCATCGTCCGCCACTTCGCAAGCGAATACCAGAGAGTAATGACTGCATGCGGAATCTCGATCGACTGGCGACGCAGGTTCACAACCGTTGATCCGACCTACAGCAAGTTCATCGAGTGGCAATGGAAACACCTCTATGAAGCAGGACATGTCATCAAAGGCGCCCATCCGGTCCGTTACTGTACGGTAGATGATAATCCTGTAGGAGATCACGACCTGCTTGAAGGGGATAAGGCAGAAGTGATCAAATTCACTCTTGTTATGTTCCGGTGCGGCGATGCATATATTCCCACGGCTACACTTCGCCCTGAAACGATCTACGGTGTCACCAACCTCTGGGCAAACCCGGATATTACCTATGTTAGGGCGCTGGTGGACGGTACTCTCTGGATCGTTTCTCCGGATGCTGCAGAAAGCTTGCTCTGCAGGATCATACGATAGAGATACAAGGTGAAATCGGCGGCCGGGACCTGATTGGTAAGATAGTCAGCCACCCTCTTTGCGGTGAGGTCCCCGTTCTCCCGGCTGAATTTGTCGATCCTGACGTCGGCAGCGGACTGGTAATGAGTGTGCCCGCCCACGCTCCTTTTGATTATATTGCACTTCGGGACCTGCAGCACGCCGGGAGATATACAACAATTAAACCCATCCCGCTGATTAAAGTCGAGGGTTATGGTGAGATCCCTGCTCAGGATGCAGTTGAGAGGATGGGCATCACTTCCCAGATGGACAGTCGAATGGATACAATTACGCAGGAGATTTATTCTGCTGAATTTTCCAAGGGTAAACTTTTCGATAAGTATGGCGGCAAACCAGTCCGGGTGGCGCGTGACGAGGTAGCAGCACTCATGGTTGAGCGGTATAATTCGAAGATCATGTACGAGTTTGATACCCGACCTGTTGTCTGCCGCTGTGGTAACAAGGTAAGGGTCAAGATTCTGCACGACCAGTGGTTCTTAAAATACAGCGACCCTGAATGGAAGAGACAGGTCAGTGATCACCTTGGTGATATGGCCTTGGTACCCCCGGAAGTTCGGCTTGAATTCGACCGGACCGTTGACTGGCTTAAAGACTGGGCCTGCACCCGGCGTGTTGGTCTTGGTACCCGGTTTCCATGGGACACCACACAATTGATCGAACCGCTTTCGGATTCAACTATTTATATGGCGTACTACACCATCGCCCACAGAATAAAAGAGATCGAACCCGGGCTTCTCACGCCGGAAGTTTTCGATTACATCTTCCTTGGGAAGGAGTCTCCTGACCTGCCTGAAAGGAAGAAACTGGAAGCGATGAGAAAAGAGTTTTTATTCTGGTACCCGTACAATTACCGGTTCTCGGCAAAAGACCTCATCTCCAACCATCTTACGTTCCAGCTCTTCCACCATGTCACGATATTTCCGAAGGATAAACTCCCCCTTGGTATGGTCGTGTTCGGGATGGGACTTCTCAATGGGGCAAAGATGTCATCGTCAAAAGGCAATGTTTTCCTGCTTGAGGATGCTGTAAGCGAATTTGGCGCCGATACGGTCCGTATGTTCCTGATGGGAAGTGCAGAACCCTGGCAGGACTTTGACTGGAGAAATGAGCTGGTTATTTCAACAAAAAAACAGATTGAACGTTTTTATAATACCGTGTTTGAAATAAAAGATGCAAACGGTGAGCCGTATGATATCGATCGCTGGCTGATCAGCCGTCTCCAGTCTCACATTGAACGCACGACGGCCGCACTTGCCAATTTTCAGACCCGTCAGGCATTGCAGGAAGCGTATTTCGGTATCGAGACCGATCTTAAATGGTATCGCCGCCGTCTGCCCGAGGATTGCGATGGTAGCAGGGAGTTGCACACACTTTGTTCAACCTGGGTCCGCCTCCTTGCCCCGTTCATCCCGTTCACCGGAGAGCATCTCTGGAAACAACTCGCGGGTGAGGGGCTCGTATCCTTTGCCCCGTGGCCGGTTGCAGAGAAAAAACTGGTCAATACCCGGATAGAACTTGCCGAAGAACTTCTCGCCCGCACAGTCGAGGATATAGAGTCTATTATAAAACTTATCCAGATCACGCCGAAATCGATTACCATATCGCTTGCTCCTGCCTGGAAACATGAAATTTTCCTCACCATCGCCAAAGCAGATGACAGGAACAGAGTGTTCAGGGAGATTATGAAAGACGATGCGATGCGCAAACGCGGTAAAGAAGCCACTGACGCTGCGAAACAATGTACGACACTTATCCATCGCCTGCCGCCTCAGGTAGTCGAACCTCTCACGCGAGAGCGTGTTAATGAGGTGGCAGTCTTTGAAGCAGCAAAGGGATTTCTGGAAAAAGAGTTTAATATACCTGTCCATATTACCGATGCAGAGTCGAGCGAACACGCGAAGGCTGCCACCGCATTACCGTTCAAACCGGCAATCATCATTGAATAACCTCCCTTGAATTATTTCCCCTCATTTTTCCGGTGCTCGATACGGGTAAATTACCACGACATTACTGGTGATAACATCTCCGCATACTCCGTAACACCTGGAAGATGCAATAATTTCTCCATAAGTGCAATCTCACTAAGATAATAAAAAGGATAAGATTTGAGGGGCTTTTCCTTTGTCAAAGGATGAGGGACGTACCAAAACACATGTGAAAATAATTCTGCATCGATTGGAAAAAAATGCAGGTAAATACTCTGAAAATAAAAGGGATTATTTTTTCATTGCATTTTTGTACTTTAAATATGATATCCGCCGGGCAGCACCTGCATTTTATGGGCGGATTCAGCATAGTCGATAAATTTTCTCATGAGCTCGTTGTTGGTTGTTCCCTTCGCTTCAAAAGGACAATCCATTCCGATATCTTTGCATAGTATTGATGGCATGATTGCTGCACTCCTCTGCTGTTGAATTCAGGTCATATCGTTATTAATTCATGCAATGCAGTAACGCAACGCACTAACCGTGACAACTGAATTTTTCGATCGGATGAGAGAAAACCGGTTTCTGTTGTTCTTTGATCCACAAACAAATTATACCGAACAATAGCACTCTGTTCTCAGGAAAATACATGAGAAAACAATCCTGGAATTATCTGGTGACAACTGCATTTCTTCTCACGATCAGTATCATTGGTACCGCTACAGCAGCAGGTCTGGGACACGTCTGGGAGGAGTCTCCGCTTGCTGAAGGTACATTTACCGATGTGATGTTCTCTTCTGATGGATCTACCGTCTATGCCGGAGGTAACCAGATGTTTGTACGCTCCTGGGATGGTGCCATCCGATGGGGGGGGAGGGCCGGAACCGTTGCCACCATGAGCTCAGATGGAAATTATGTGGTATCTGCCGCGGGAGAACTGGTTCAGGTACTTGAAAGAAACGGCACATTGTACTGGGTCCGGGGTATGGGTACCCCCATCCGTGCGGTTGCCATCTCCACCAATGGTTCCTTGATCGTTTCCGCTGACGACCGGGGCGATATTCATTCTTGGACAGGGAATGGCGAAAGCTGGGGGTTGAATCGGAGCGATCAGGTAAAACAGATTGCAATTTCTCCTTCCCAACGTTTTGTCGTTGTTACAACAGTAGTGGGGCTGAAATATCTTAAACCGGACATGACCCCAATCTGGTCAGATAACAAATCAGGCAGCATTGATTCGTTCATTGCCATTTCCGCTGATAGTTCCACCATTATCACTTCTGGAGAAAACCGGGTCTCTTCCCATACGAAAAGAGGGGTTTTAAACTGGATGAAGGATATTACACGGGAGGCCATCATCGATATGGCATGCTCGGAGGACTGCTCCATTATAGTTCTGGGCAGTCAGGATGGAAATGTCTGGGTTCTGGATGGAAATGGCACGGTATCGTGGACATATCCTGCAGGATCGTGGATTAACGGTGTTGGAGTTTCCCGCGATGGATCCATTATCGCCGCAGGTGCACTTGATGGGAATTTGTATATCCTGGATCGTTACGGCAACCTGCTTACCAAAACAAGGATGGAGAGTATTATCCCGCAACGGTCAGTTGCCGTGAGCGGAGATGGAAAGCATGTAGTCGTCGCGGATCAAATCGCTCTGCATGGTTATGACTTATTGGGAGAACCCGGAATATCCTCAGAAATAACGTTTACTCCTACTCCCCAATATACAGTGAAGAAGACGACATCGGTAACAACAACCCCGGCAATACTTCCTCCAACTACCAGAGTAACCACATTTCCGGGGACTACAGGAACCCCAAAATCGGCATTCGATTCGTTTCTTGTCCCGGTCGCAGTGGCAGGTTTGCTCCTGATTGTAAAGAGACTTACCTAATGATGCAATATATAAGAGGGTAAAGGAAATTCTTAAATTTTTTGTGGACTTCTCGATGGAACACTGCGTGAAAACTTTTTCCGGGAAAAGATCGGGAAATGGCAGGAATCTTATCAGTTGAAAACGTTCCTGAAGTTATCCTCACCGCCAATGCTATTCCCGGTCTCGATATACGACCGGGCTGATGATCCGGCAGAAAATCCCGTAATGATCTCATTTGCACATGAAAGGCAGGTCGTGTGAGATAAAGAATTGGAAGTATCTCCGGTCCTGAAAGCAGACTATGAGTAATAACTTTTGGCTCAGACTAAAAAATAAACGAAAAATTTAGTCTGAAATTCTGAAGTCAAGCCTTTTTCTCACCATTTGACGGCGTATTTCGGCAAAGAGGTGAATGAAAATCTTCTTTGTGTATTTTTTACAACTATTTCTTTCTTTCCTGCATGCACGATCTCAATCAAAGTACCCCATACGTCTGGCATTCTCTCGATTGCAGATATTCCTGATATCACTCGACGCTTTTTGACCGTTTGACCCGCTCTTTTGTAGAGAATCCTGTTACAGCATCAAGATATTTCCGGTATTTTTTGTTCGTATCAAGAATGACCGCGTCACTGGCGTTGAGATCAGATTCTGTGTCAATTACAACAGATTTACCGTCAGTCCCAATCATTACATCGAGCCGGATGAGTGCGCCTGTTCTGACGCGGTACCCTTTTGGAGTCTTTTCTGGTTCTACGCCGAAAGAATTCTTCAGTTCCGTAACAATGCGTGCATCAAGATCCTTTGTCAATCCTCTTTTGATGGGATATTCTTGCATAATACTTTTTTAGTAGTGGGTGTATGTTAATCTAATGACGGCTGATTCTCCAGAATGTTGCGAAAAAATTCTTACCCGGCTTGAAACGGTACACAATGATATGGTTGAAATAAAACCGAAAAAAGAACTAACCATATTCTCAAAACCACTTCCCGGTAACAGTACCTGCGGTTCTTATGGGATTTCCAGGTAGCGGCCTCGTGGGAACGATTGCTCTTCAGTATATGGTCGAACAGCTCGAATTTGAGCTGATAGGCACGATGACCTCTAAGTTTTTCCCTCCCCTCGCAATGATGAACAAGGGGGTAATCAATGACCCTGTCAGGATATATATAAAAAATGATGTCGCTGCAATCGTCGCAGATATCCCCATACACCCGATGATCTGCTATGAGATTGCGAACGGTCTCCTCGACTGGCTGGCGCCTTTTAAACCAAAAGAAGTGCTGACAATCGCCGGCATCATCACGAACGAACCGGAGAAACGGGTCTTCGGCGTCGCGACTACTGCTGAAGCGCTCAAGAGGATCCAGGAGCACACCCAGATCCTCCCGATCGGCAGCATCTCCGGCATTGCGTCCAGTATTCTGACGGAATGTAGGATTCGCGGTATCCCCGGATATGGCCTTCTCGGTGAGACCATCAATGCACCTGACCCACGGTCATCGGCTGCGACCATTGAGGTGCTCAACAAGATGTATAATCTCGGACTCGATGTCCAGCCCTTGATCGAACAGGCAGTAGAGATCGAACAGAGCATGCAAAAAATATCTGACGAAGTCCAGCAATCCGCAGAACAGTCACCGAGGAAAGATCTTCCTATGTATGGGTGATGATGATGAAATGTGCTGCATTAACCGGAATTTCACCAGAGGTAATTAAGGAACTAAAGGCAGGAAAACCCCGCACAATCGAACTGCAGAGCATGCACAATATCGTAAGTATTGCCGGCGTAAAACCAGGCCCTGATTCCCACATCTTCATGACCTCAGTTGATCAAGAGGATCTTGATCCGGGAGACCATGGAATTTGTGTCATCGTGGTTGCTACTTCGGTTTCGATGAAACGGATGGTTGAGTTCTCGCATGGACTATATTATGAGGAAAGGGAGCGGATGTCTGCCCGCATCCAGGTGAAGTATTGCGCATCATCGGTTGTCAAACAGGTCTATCGCGAGGGAATATTCGGGCCGACAACCGTGGAAGTGCTCAAATCATCCTGTTATCATGCGGGATAATCTTCATTTTTTCCCGCTATTTTTTGAAATTCGGGATTTCCCGGAAGAGTAATTCTTTTCGGGCATACAGTACGGATTTACACAAAAATCTTTCACGTTTTCCTTTATCCGTAAGGAGTATTTTTATTTCCTGAGCACCACAAGCCCAAAACCAACTGCCACGATAACTGCCGGCGCACTCGTGGGGGATGCAGGAGTCGGTGTGCCGCTCGGCCAGGGCGTTGGAACTTTTGCGGTGGATGTTCTGGAGATCGTGGTTTTTACCGTGGTAATTATAGGTGGCGTAGTCATGACCGTCGTGTCAGTTGCCTCAGCGTCAAGTGCAGCATATACATCCGTTCGCACGCCGGCGGTTACAGAAATACGGTCTGACCAGTCCTGGTAACCGATCTTTTGGACGAGAACCCGGTAAGTGCCATGAGTGATATTGTAGAGTGTCAGAGGTGTTTTTCCCTGGTACTCAGTATTTAAAAACACTGCCGAATTCGAAGGATTTGATTCTATCTTTATACTGCCGTTTGTTATCTCGGCTGTCGTTGTTGCAAGGGCGATCAGACTGGCAGAGATCGTAATCGTTGCATTATCAATAACTGTCACACTTTGGGCATAATCCTGGTAGCCGGTAAGCTTCAGCCCGACAATATGGTTTCCGCTTGTGACACTCTGGATGGTTGTTGGCGTGGTAGTGCCTGAATTTGTACCGTCAAGCCAGACTGCTGCTCCTGATGGTACAGACTCACTGCAATGGTACCAGCGGCCGAAACAACAGACGTAAGCAGCAGCACTACAGTCAGAAGCATAACCAGAAGATTCATTTTTATCTCCATTATTCACTCTTCTTAACCGGATCCAGTGAATAGAACTTGCAGCAGGTATCAGATATATTTTGTTACATTTTTTATTGCCACAACTACCTTCAAAGAAACGCTGTAACACAGATTAATTATCCCGCAGCGCGAATGTTATTGGCGTCAGTTGGGCTTGTGGCTTAGCTCGGACATAGCGCCGGGCTTCTAACCCGGATGTCGGGGGTTCGAATCCCCCCAAGCCCGTGAGAGTCTGGATTACCCTTGCCAGATTTCAGTAAGCAATCAGGCATTGCAAATCTGCAGTAGTTCCGTGATGTAAAACATAAGATTATAAAAGAAGATTTGATCCACTATAAAATCGTGATTTTAACGCAGGAACAACAATAATATAACCAAAAAGAAGATAAGAAAAATTTTACTCGGCTGATGGTTCTGTACCGCTCATGTCGAGAGGTTTTTGGAGAATCTGGACATCCATGATGTTGTGCTGACGCTGTGCGAGTTTTTTTGCTTTGAAAATATTCTTCCCGTCCTTGCCGATCGCAATGCCACGGTCTTCATCCCGGACCTCAACCTGGACCGTCTGCTCGTCAGGTTCACCCTCAAATAAAATTGAGGTCACCTGAGCCGGTAAAAAACAGTTTTTGATAAACTGTTCGGGGTTACTGCTGTATTCAACAACCTCAATCTTTTTACCCATTACTTCTGAAGCTTTTTTGATTGAGGCCCCCTTCTTCCCGATAGCTAATCCCATATCACCCGGATTTATTACAAAGATCAGGCGTGCATTACGCTCATCAACAACACAGTCGCGGCTCCCTGCACCGGTAAGGCTCTCGAACTGTGAGATTAGACGCATACAGTCTTCAGTCAGTTTAACTTCAACCATATCATACCCTCTTAATCGAGAGAATGTCGGATTCGCCCGGGGTAACAATCGCAAGGGTGCTTACCATGAAGGGTTTACCGCATGCCTTGCCGAGTGCAACGCTTGAACCCTCAAAGGTATGAATAAAAAGATTCTCATAGCCCGCAAGTTTGGATTTGAAGGTCGCCGGGCAATTGCCCGCAACGACGATCATCTGGGCTTTGCCCTCTTTTATACATTTTTCCGTGTTGTTCTGGCCAAGAATTACGTTTCCTGTTTTGATGGCTCTTCTGAGTGAAGCATTAAAATCCATATACAATTCCTCTGGTTTTTCAGGTTTTATGTTCTAATTATCGTGTTGTCTGACGGCGATGAGTTTCACATCACCGGTACCGAGCAGGATGGGCTGGCCGACAATGACATTCTCGGTGACACCGCTCAGTTCATCGATCTCGTTTGCCACGGCAGCATCAAGAAGGTGATTCACCGTGACTTCAAACGCAGCCCGTGAGAGAACACTTTCTTTCTCACCGGCAATACCATGCCGTCCGATCTGTTTGACTTCGCCTTCCATACACATCATGTCGGAAACGAGCATGATGTGGCGGACATCAACGAGAATACCCTGCTCATTAAGCGTGGATACTGCTTCATGGATGATGGCATTCCGCGCTGCCTCGATACCGAGCACTGACGCAATTTCACTGATGTTGTTGGTACGTGTCCTTGTAGTATCCACCCCAACGACATCAAATACATCTTTTATGTTGGAACCTTCAGTATAAAGTATATACTCCCCGGTCTCTTTTCTGACGACAACACGCAGGATATCATCAATACCCTGCACGATGACGTTTCTTACATGTTCGGCGAGCTGGAAGAGGTTCTGGTAACTTTCCTTGTTTTTTGGTGTAAAGATGATGGTCGCCGTCTCTTCATTGATATCATGTTCAAAGTCACGGTAATGCCGACGGTCGCGGATCTTTCTCGGGGCTGTTTCCATGATGACCGCAGGCGAGATCTTCCGCTTATCACAGACCTTCGTGTTGAGGTGCACGATCACATGCATATTTTCCATGTCGGTGGTGATATCCCCGAATTCATGGAGTGGTGCGGCTTCAATCTGCCAGCTGACCTCACGTGCCCGGTCACGGTCATTGCAGTATTCTTCCTCCAGATAAACGGTCATGGTCGGGGTACTGGGCTCTTTCCTTGCATCCATAATCTCAATGAGCCGGGGGAGACCGAGTGTAACGTTAATTTCGGCTACACCGGCATAATGGAATGTACGCATGGTCATCTGAGTACCCGGTTCACCGATCGACTGAGCGGCAATTACACCTACAGCCTCGCACGCCTCAATTCGTGTTGACAGATATTCTTTGAGCACCCGTTCGAGGATCTGGCGGAACTGGGAATCCGTTATCTCTTTGTTGTCGAGAAATTTGTGCAACTGATCCTTGGTCTTCTTCGGGAGGTCTGCTGCCTCTATCTTCTTGTCGAATTTTTCTGCAAGCGCCATCAGACCTCCTCCTTGAGAATACTTTCAACAATTCCCTTAACATCGACCGGGTCACCAAACGCACTCTTGGTAGGATCTGTACTATCTTCCCCATACTGGAACTGGATGATCCTTCCCCCGGTCGATCTTACCGTACCATCATAGGCGACTTTGAGATCCTGCAGTGCATTGATCATTCTTCGCTGCAGGTACCCGCTCTGTGAAGTACGGACTGCAGTATCCACAAGCCCTTCACGTCCACCAATTGCATGGAAGAAGAACTCAGTCGGGTTAAGCCCGCCCTTGTAACTATGGGCGATGAACCCGTGGGCATCAGAGCCGCGATCCCCTTTCTTGAAGTGTGGAAGCGTGCGGTCATCGTAGCCTCGGACGATTCGCTCACCACGAACGGACTGCTGCCCGATACAGCCTGCCATCTGCGTAAGATTCAGCATCGACCCCCTAGCACCGGATACTGCCATCACGACAGCGCTGTTGCCAAGGCCAAGGTGCCGCCCCGCAATCTGACCGGTCTGGTCACGGGCCTTTCCCAGCACCTGCATTATCTGCATCTCGAGAGTCTCTTCAACAGTACGTCCAGGCATCGGTTCAAGCTGCCCGTCTTCATATATTTTGATACGTCGTGTGACATCAGTCGCCGCACTCTTCAGTACCTCATCGATCTGGCCATATTCGGTCTTGGACAGGTCTTCGTCATCGATACCAAACGAGAAACCGTCAAACATGATCGCGCGGATCGAGAGTTTCGTGAGATCGTCGATGAAATCTGCCGCACGGCGCATACCATAGTGACGAATGATACGGTTAACAATCTGGCCATCAAATGCACCAATTGCCTTCTTATCGATGGTACCTACTTCCAGGATACCATCGATGATCCGGACATACGCATCCCGCTCGCACAACTCCTTTTTACAGATGTCACAGTTCTGGCACGAACTTGCACGGAAGACCATATTCAGCTGGTCGGGCAGGATCGTGGAAAAGATCTGTTTGTTGCTCCAGGTCCTGGATGCCTCCCTCTTCCTTGCCGGCAGGGGGCATACGCTCCACGTGTGCATACCGGAGCATGTAAAGAGCCTCTTCCTTGGTAAACCAGCGGACAAGATGCGTAAGCATGAATATACCGGATACATGGTCATGAATACCGCCAATGATCGGTCCGCCGAACCTCGGTGAAAGGATATTTTCGTGGACAGAGAGAAGGATAGTTGCTTCGGCCCGTGCTTCCTCTGTCTGCGGCACGTGCATATTCATTTCATCGCCATCAAAATCCGCGTTATACGGTGGACAGACGGCCGGGTTAAGCCGGAACGTCCTTCCTTCCATGACTTTGACCCGGTGGGCCATGATGCTCATACGGTGCAGCGACGGCTGACGGTTGAAGAGTACGACATCCCCGTCACGGAGCTGCCGTTCTACCGTATAGCCGGGCTCGATCAGGTCAGCCACGGTATCAAGATTGCCATCGGCGAGCCGGAGTTTCCGGTTGTCAGGCCGGATCACGTAATTGGCACCACAGGGAGCATTGACATCGGGACGAACAGGCCCGTTTCGCACGATCTGTTTGAGTTCCTCAATATTATGAATGGTAACCCGGACCGGAATGGTCATCTCGTTTGCAACAGCACGCGGGACACCAACCTGTGAGACCGAGAGATTCGGGTCAGGTGAGATCACGGTACGTGATGAAAAATTCACCCGCTTCCCGGAGAGAGACCCACGGAACCGCCCATCCTTGCCTTTCAGGCGCTGGGAAAGAGTCTTTAAGGGCCTGCCACTGCGGTGGCGCGCAGGGGGACAGCCCGCCACTTCATTGTCAAGGTAGGTAGTGACATGGTACTGTAAGAGTTCCCAGAGATCTTCGATGATCAACTGGGGCGCTCCCGCATCCTGGTTTTCCTTAAACCTCTGGTTGATACGGATGATGTCCACGAGTTTGTGCGTGAGATCGTCCTCCGAACGCTGTCCGTTCTCGAGAATAATCGACGGACGCATCGTGACCGGCGGGACAGGCAGGACCGTGAGGATCGTCCACTCAGGTCGGGCGACATCAGGATTGATCCCGAGAGGGGTCAGATCCTCATTAGGGATCTTTTCCATGCGTGCACGTATGTCAGCAGGAGTGAGTTTATGCTCAACTTTCTTACCGCCTTCCACCATAACCTCGGAAAACGTCGTTGGTTTCTCGAAGTTTATTTTGAGTCTGCTGGTCACCGCAATGGGGGCAGATTCGCTCTTTTTTCACATCCTTTTCAGAGAGCAGGTCGCCGGTCTGATCATCTTCTGTTCCAACAACCTTTTCGATCTCGTCAGGGCTCAGTAAAACACGTCCACATGAACGACAGGTTACGCGAAGCAGTTTCCGGATAAGCCGTGTGTAGCCGACATGGATTACTGGTTTTGCGAGTTCAATATGGCCGAAATGCCCGGGACATTCGCTTGCTTTCTGGTCGCAGGTCTTGCACCTGAGGCCGGGATCAATGACACCAAGGTTCAGGTCCATCAGACCCTGCGGGTACGGGAACCCGTCATCATCGTAGGTATCCGCCCAGATGATCTTCCTGACACTCATCTCGCGGATTTCTTTTGGGGATAATAATCCGAATTCAATCTGTCCAATTCGTTTTGGGCTTGGCATGGTGCACCTCTTCAGACCACGTCTTGAAGTCTTAATCTTGGGGCGATCCCCATACTCTTCATCTCATCCAGCAGGAGTTTAAACGCGTAACTCATCTCGACAGAATAGATATCTGTCTCATTTCCGCAGGCAAGGCAGCGGGTCATATTGCGTTTACGGTCCAGCATCGCGACCATACCGCAGTGAGCACACACATATTCCTGAACCTTATCGGATTCGTCAAGTAAACGCTCTTTGAGCGCCATTGCAGCACCATGGCCGATCATGACATCCCGCTCCATCTCACCAAACCGGAGCCCTCCTTCACGCGCCCTGCCTTCTGTGGGCTGACGGGTGAGCACCTGAACCGGTCCGCGTGAACGTGCATGCATCTTCGAAGAGACCATGTGATAGAGCTTCTGGTAATAGATGACACCCACGTACACATCGGCCTTGAATTGCTTGCCGGTAAGGCCATCATACATAATTTCACGTCCGTTATGGGAGAAACCCAGTTTCTTTAAAGACGAACGGATGTCAGCTTCACTCTCACCGCGGAATGCAGTGCCATTGATACGGCGCCCTTCGAGAGCCCCGACTTTACCGCCGATCATTTCCAGCATGTGCCCAACAGTCATGCGGCTGGGGATCGCATGAGGATTGATAACGAGATCCGGACAGAGACCGCTCTCGGTGAATGGCATATCTTCCTGGTGGGTTATTAACCCGACGACGCCCTTCTGGCCGTGCCGGGATGCAAATTTATCTCCAACTTCGGGGATGCGGAGGTCACGGGTCCGTACCTTAACGAGACGGGAACTGTTCTCCCCTTCCGTAATGATCACGGTATCAACAATCCCATGCTCATTACTGCGCATCGTGACCGACGTGTCGCGGCGTTTCTCAACCGCAATGAGTTCTCCTGATGGTTCTTCCAGGAAACGCGGCGGAGAGGTCTTACCTATCAATACATCTTTTTCTCCAACAACAGTTTCAGGATTAATCACACCGTCCTCATCGAGGTTCTTATAAGAATCGGCACCATGTGCACCGGCAACATCCTCTTCGGGAACTTCAATCCTGTCAATCTGGCCACCCGGGTAACGGCGTTCTTCTCCTTCGTAGGTCCGGAAGAAATGGGAGCGTCCGAGGCCGCGTTCTATTGAAGCTTTGTTGAAGATGAGTGCATCTTCAATGTTGTATCCCTCATAGGATAGGATAGCAACGACAAAATTCTGCCCGGCTGGACGATCGTCAGAACCAATCAATTCAGAGGTCTGGGTGTGGGTAAGGGGTTTTTGCACATAATGAAGCAGGTGACCACGGGTATCCGGGCGCAGTTTCATATTGGCTGCACCAAACCCAAGAGCCTGCTTGACCATCCCTGCACCCATCGTGACACGCGGACTTGCGTTATGTTCCGGGAACGGCACGTGTGCAGCACCGATTCCCAGAATTAATGACGGGTCGATCTCAAGATGGGTATGATCGGGAGTGATATCCTCCGGGTTCATTGCTACGAGGAGATCTTCCTCTTCTTCGGCATCAATAAACTCAATCAGCCCCCGCTGGACAAAAGAGTTCATATCGACCTCTTTTTTTGTCAGTTTTGCCAGATCCTCGCTGGTGATGAGCGGTACACCATTTTTCAGGACAATAAGAGGGCGGCGGGCACGGCCCCGGTCTGTGAGGATCACAACATCCCCGTTATATTCCTTATGTGATACATTAACTTCTGATGAGATGGCACCCTGCCGTCGCATGGACCGTATACTGGCTACAAGAGCTTTCGCATCATCGTCAAGTCCGATAAGTGCCCCATCCACAAATACACGGGATTTCTTCATCGGGCTTCACCCCGGATCTGCTCGACGCCAAGACTATACAGGAGCCGCATAACTTCGGCTTCATCATCTACACCCTTGGAGATCTCCACCATCTGGGCAAAGTTCTTGACCAGACCACAATTCGGACCCTCGGGTGTCTCGCTCGGACAGATCCGACCCCATTGGGTCGGGTGAAGGTCACGGGCCTCAAAATGAGGCTGGGAACGTGAGAGCGGGGAAATAACTCGACGAAGATGAGAGAGTACCGCCATATGATCTACACGATCGAGCAACTGGGACACACCAGTTCTGCCGCCGACCCAGTTACCGGTCGCGAGCGGATGTAAGAGTCTCTCCGTGAGCACATCTGCACGCACGGCAGTTGCAATCGACAGGTCACGGTGACGCATACTGGCTCGTTCAAGCTGGTATTTGATATCACGGGTAAGCCGGTTTAACGAAATACGGAAGAGATCCTCCATAAGATCCCCGGCAAGTTTGAGTCGCTTATTGGAATAGTGATCCTTGTCATCAATCCTGCGTTTGTTCAGGACGAGATCGAAACAGGCTTCGGCCATCCGGCCGAGGAAATGCCCCTTCGCAAGTCGTACTGACAGGACAGCTTCCTGGTACCCTTCATCTCCTTCTTTCAGGTTTGCAGGCATCGAATAGTTGAGGTGCGGCAGGAGATAGTTGTCCAGAACGAACTCAGCCCGCTTCCGCTGATAATCTTTTGTCTGGTTGGGGGCAAGCTTCTTACCCACATACATGATACCCCCATCAACCGAATCACATTCACTCTCTTCCAGATTCTGCATCATGAATGTGAGGATATCCTCATCCGGAGAAACTGCGTTCACGACCTCCTGATCATTTGTCATCCCGAGTGCACGCATCAGATCGACAAACTTGAGATGCCCGGCAACTGACGGGAACGAGACTTCGAGCAGGTTCTTTTTATTGCGTTCGACGACCACCAGTGCACGATACCCGCGGAACTGGGAAAAGACTTTTGCAACATAAATACGTTCGTTGTATCGCTCTGTAAATTCGGTCATGATCTTGTTGGAAGCAAGATCCTCGAGTGTCATAAGAACCCGTTCAGTACCATTGACAATGAAATATCCGCCCGGATCAAACGCATCCTCACCGTGAGAGACGCGTTGCGCGTCGTCCATTCCAAACAGGTTACAGGCAAGCGATCCCACCATGATGGGTAACTGCCCAATGGTTGTGATTATCGGCTCCTGTCGCTCTTCACCATGCACAAGGGTAAGCCCTAACTGGATAGGCGCCGCATAGGTAAGATTCCGCAATCGTGCCTCGCAGGGATAGAGTTCTCCCTGCGATCCGTCAGCTTCCCTCACAAGAGGTCGTTTGACAGTAATCGAACCCAATTCCACCCATACTGGTTCGTTGTTCTTCCCCCGGTTCTCGATATCTGTCTCGATAACCTTCTGTTCATTAACCACTTTCTGAAGATTGTGTTTCAAGAAATAATTGAAGGAATCAAGTTGGTGGCGCGCAACATGCTCCCGTGAAAAATACGCCTTCGATAAAATACTTCTGTCGATCAGACTGACCACCCCAAAAATTATTTTTTCGGTCTCTTGATTACGAGACGATATGCTTCAGCCCTGCCAGCTGTATGACTCATCCGGACAATTCGTATAACATCGTCCACGTTTGCGCCAATCGTCTTGACCGCTGGATCGTCATGGAAAATTTTAGGCAATTGATCCGTAGTTATGTTGTAGTGGGAGAGGAGCGCAGATACCTCCTCCTCACTCATGATGTTATGGTCTGGCACCATCACGTGCTTCAACACATTCAGTTTGGTGCTCAATGAAAAACCCCCTCACAGATGAATAGATTTCCTTTCAGATACATCACCGCAAAAAACCCACGATTTCTCGTGGTAACGGGCCCGGAGGGATTTGAACCCCCGACCACCTGGTTAAAAGCCAGGCGCTCTACCGAACTGAGCTACGAACCCAATACAGACTAAGATGTACAGCATTATAACAATGCCAAAAAACTATATAAAGATATTCTCCTTACCAGAAAACCGGACAATTTCTTCAGATTTTCACATTTTTTTTAACTCCTGACCGATGGGGCTTAGTTATGGGGGTGTTCAAAAAGGAATTATCATTACCGAAAAATCTTTTCGAAGTTCTTCATTAGGTTACTGATTATTGAATTTCCAGAAAGGAGAGAAAATTATCCTCTCTTTGCCAACAAAATCGTGGAACTGATCCACTTGAATAAATACATTCCGGTATCCCAATTATTCTCAGGTATTTAAAAAAATTTATCCAACAGACCAGAGGGCCATCAGGTCGGGGTGGTTCCTGTCAGGTTCCCTTTGATCTCCCGGAGGCGATCTTCCTGGAACTTTATATTCATCTCCATACCCTTAATAGCATTCGAGATCTCCTCGCTGACCCTTACTTTTGCGTCGTCGAAGTTATAAGTAGTTTCGAGAATCTTCATAAGCCGTTTGTTTACATCAATACTTTTACTCAGGCGTGCATACTCAGCGATAATCTCTGCATCAAACCCTGATTGTTTTGCCAGATCAATATCAGATTTTATTGACTGCTGCCGCTTGAGAACATGCTCGATTGCATCATAGAGTTCACGGTGAGTAATTGGTTTCAATACATAATCTTCGATGTAAATCCCATATTCCTGCGCTTCTGTTGGAGTAAGCTGCTTGGCGGTGAGCATGAGTACCGGGATCTCCTTTGTCTTGGGATTTTCCTTAATCCTCTCGAGAGTTTCCCAACCGTCAACCGGTTCCATCATAATATCCAGCAGGATCAGATCGGGAGTCACCGTTTTTAGGATCTCAATACATTCCTCACCGCCGTAGGCCGCAACGGTCCGGTAACCTCCCCGCTCCAGCATAGTAACAAATACGTCGACGATGAACGGACTGTCGTCAACTACAAGAATAGTATACATCACATCGACTCCCCTATTGTCCCGGCTATCGCAAGCATCTGGCCATGGAGTTTTGACAGATCCGTTCGGTCATTGATAATTGCTGAAATGAGAAAATTTTCCCCGGCACCTGCTATCATAAGGGAGATGTCCTGCGTACGCATTGCTATCGATTCCAGAGATTTCATCTTGATTATACCTCCAACCGACTCAGCGGACGATAGTAAAGATGCCAGAAGAGCACCTGACCATGGTTCATTGAGATCGCGGTCGAAATATTTTCCCGCTACCATCCCGTCCCGGGAAATAAGTGCACACGACGTGGCATCTTCATTGGATCGAATCGTATCAATAAATTCAGAAATTTTCTCTTTTAACATCCGACACCTGCCGCTGTACCCTTATAATTCATAATATCTGATTGGAACATATATACATATCTTTTTTTTTGCGTCTGTTTAAGAGAAGGAAAGATAAAATCTGGATAAAAATGCCAAAAGAAGAAATTTTCCTGGAAGAGACTGGATTTATCCGGACATGAAATTGCACCTCCACTTTTGGGTATTGATAATTTTTTGCAATTTTTTATAACAAGATAAATAAATGAAATGATCCTATAGTAAGAGAGCGGGGCCATAGGGTAGCCTGGCCATCCTAGGAGACTGGGGGTCTTCTGACCTGAGTTCAAATCTCAGTGGCCCCATTTCTGGTGTTTTGTTTTTTCCGGATATGACATGAAGATCTCTGAGGAATGTATCAAATGTTTACTCTCTCGTGTGAACCTTGAATGTACGCTCTGCAATGCAAACCCTTCTCTTACAGAAACAACGATAAGCAGTTGCCGAAGAGTATTGGATGAGATTTGTTTTGAACCCCTTTCCCATCCACGGATTGCGAGCAGAATTCATCGTCGGGCCTATGAACTTCTGAAAAATAACGATCCTTTTGCAGAACTCAAGCGACAGGGAAACCTCCAGGCGACCGGCGTCGGCAATGAGATCCGTGATGATTTACTCACATTTCGCGATTATGTCCTTGCGTCAGTGATAGGTAACACATTTGATTATGGGGTGAAGGGACACAAAGTTGAAGAAAATTTTTCCGCATTTTTCAGGAGGGAATTTAAAAGGGGTCTCACCGTCGATCATACGGACGAAATCGCCCCGCTCTGTTCCCATGTCGTGTATCTGAGCGATAATTGCGGTGAAATCGTGCTCGATCGACTTCTCATCAAGTACCTTAAAGAGCGTGGTTCCCATGTAACCCTTGCAGTCAAAGAAGCCCCCATACTCAATGACGCAACGTTACAGGATGCATGGGACCTGGGGCTTGATACCCTTGCAGACAAACTTACAACTACGGGTGGCGGCGCTGAGATTGGGATATGCATGGAAGATATTCCTGACGATCTCCGGTTCGCGATTTCACGGTGCACTATTATCATCGCAAAAGGGATGGCAAATTTTGAATCCCTTTCAGAAATGGATAACCTGCCTCCGGTTGCATATCTTCTTGCGGCAAAATGCAAACCTGTTGCTGATGAGCTGGGTGTACCGGTGGGTTCAAAAATTGCCATGCTTCAGTCGTAGGTATCACCTTGGCGGCGGCTATGGGGACCCGAGTGCTCCAAACCTGAAAAAGTATCCGGTGGTGCCAGGATGCTATTCCGGGAAATGAGGTATTTTTTCAAGGCTAAACCTGATCTCCCGGAGTCCTGGCAGGACAAGATGGTTTTTTAAGGTTTTTGTCGCTAATCTGCCGTTGAATTACTTGTAGGCGATGGCAGCCTAACGCAATGTAGGAAAGGGTAATTCTTCATCATATCCGGGAGACCTGATCCTTATAGAGAGGGTTCAGCATTTTTGTTGTGTTGCTCCATAACCTCAGAGGATAAAGATGAGGAAGAAAAGGGAGACTGTTTTGTTAAGCCAATCCGAATGGTACTCAAAAAGATTCAAGTTCATGAGCAATTCATAAAAAGACAACAGATCCCATAGGATTTTATCCGTCTAATCCGATCATTGATCATGGTACTCCTGGAAGGAATCGCCCTCGGATGGCTCCTTATTGTAATTGGCGCCGTCCTTCTCCTTGTCGAGGTTCATACACCGGGTTTTTTCGCAACTGTACCTGCAACGGTGATGATATTTCTTGGAATACTTCTCCTGCTGGGAATTGATATCTTTAACTCTGGCTGGGGTGTCATTATCGGGGTAGTAATTGCACTGGGTGCAGCAGGATTCACCATCTGGATGTACGGGAAGATCACACCCAACGAAAGCCCGACCACCATCAGCCGGGACTCCCTGATAGGCATGGAAGGCCGGGTGAAAACAACCGTGGATCCAAATACTCTCGCCGGTAAAGTATTTATTGCAAGTACTGAATGGAGCGCCCGCTCCACAGGTTCTGAAATCACCCCGGGAAAGAAAGTAAGGGTTATTGATTCCCAAGGTGTCCATATTGTCGTGGAAGAGATGAAATAACATGGCATTTATTGAAACACTTATCGCAATTTTTCTGATCCTGGTTATCGTGGCGATTTTTGCAAGGGGGGTCGTGATTATCCAGCCGTATGAGCAGGGACTCCAGATACGTCTTGGACAATATGTCGGCCGGATGAACCCCGGGTTCCGGTGGATCGTGCCGTTTGTAAGCGAGGCGATCAAACTCGACCTGCGTACAACGGTAATTGAAATCCCCAGCCAGGAGGTGATCACGAAGGACAATTCGCCGACAAACGTTGATGCGATCATCTACATCAGGGTGATTGACCCGGAAAAGGCGTATTTCGAGGTCGCAAACTACCGGATGGCTACCGTCGCCCTTGCCCAGACAAGCCTCCGCGGGATCATCGGGGATATGGAGCTGGACGAGGTCCTTTACAACCGGGACGTGATCAATACAAAACTCCGCGACATCCTTGATCGGGAAACTGACCAATGGGGTGTCAAGGTAGAGCGGGTCGAGATCAAAGAAGTGGACCCGATTGGAGCTGTCAAAAATGCGATGACAGAACAGACAGCTGCCGAGCGTGCCCGGCGGGCTGCCATCCTGAGGGCTGACGGCGAAAAGCGATCGGCCATCCTTAAGGCAGAAGGCCTCCGCCAGAGTATGATCCTCGAAGCGGAAGGCGAGCGGCAGAGTAAAGTCCTCCGAGCTGAAGGGGAACGCCTCTCCAGAATCCTGCAGGCACAGGGTGAAGCACAGGGTCTTCGCATCCTTTCTGTAGGGGCTGCACCGCTTGACAAAAAAGCGATCACTGTCCTGTCCCTTGACGCATTAAAGATAATGGCAGCCGGACAGGCAACAAAAATTATCTTCCCGTTCGAGATTTCTCAGCTGATCCGGCAGGGTGCAAAATTCCTTGGCGCCGGGGATGAGACACCGGAAGAGGCGGGAGAACGCCCGATTATGGATGAGAGTATCCTTGGTGACATCCCTAAACGCGAGGCAATAGATGCAATTTTAAAAGAGATTCAGGATGCTGTCCCCAAAGTTTCTGAAGACGAACTGAAAGATACCAGCAAAAGGAGGATTCCGATTGAGAAGGAGAAGGGGGATCCCATAGTAAAAACTCCAGAGTCAGAGTAATATAACCGCTTCCACGTTCCCCTTTTTAACGTTTTTTTGAATTCAAATGCAGGATGGTTTTTACCTGATCCACGACCATACCGGAATAAGAAATGAATCATCCGAATTTTAAAGATACCATCGCCGCATCGCCATATATTTTTACCCTTGGGGTTGCGGGGGATAGTGGGTCGGGTAAAACCACGTTTACTGAGGGAATACGGAGCATATTTGGAAGTGATCTGGTATCTACTATTACCCTGGATGATTATCATAGTCTTGACCGGGAAAGGCGTAAAGAACAGGGCATGACACCACTTAATCCGCGGGCAAACCGGATCGATCAACTCGAACATGATCTCGCATTACTCAAACGCGGCGTATCTGTCGAAAAACCGGTCTATAATCATACAACTGGAACTTTTGACCCGCCGGTGATATTTCATCCCCATAAAATCCTCATCCTCGAAGGCCTCCACACGATGTTTACCCCCCGGTTGCGGAAATATCTCGATTTCACCCTCTTTGTGGATCCCGCAAAAGAAGTAAAATCTGACTGGAAGATTCGTCGCGATGTCAGGATGCGTGGCTATTCCCGCGATGCTGTCATTGAGGAGATTTCCGAGAGGGAACCTGAATACGAACGCTATATCGCACCACAGAAGGAGTATGCCGATGCTGTCATCGGAATTGACTATTCGGAATATGGGCGCTACCTGGGGGAGGAACGCAATGTCTATCGGATAACCCTTTCTCAGACCAGGATGAAACACACCATCGAAAATATTGATCTATCATTAGATCTTTATTCAATTCTGTCACTTTCAGAAAGAGAGTTTTCTCTCAAGTTCCTGACGAGTGAACTGAGCGGGCACAGGATGGGAAAACTGATCATTGACGGAGAACTCAGCGAACATGTAGTGAAAAAACTTGAACGCAGTATTGAACACCAGACACGGGTCCATCCCATCTCACTCTTCCAGCACCGGAATTACGTCACGGCAGGTGAGATTGTCCAACTCATTCTCTGCTGGCGAATTATACACCGCCGGATCTTCATAGAGATGAGACAGTAAGACTCTCAAAGGATATTGAGGCTGCCTGAATCATTCTGTCTAAATGAAGATACAATTAAATGGATCAGTGATGATAAAAATGCCCACACTGATTTGTCCGGTGGGGACTTATCGGTTATCGTGAAGATTTTCACATTAGAAAAAACGGACACAATGGGACACTATGACCAAAGGAAATGCTGTATGAAAAAGATAGCCGTTATGACGGGTGGAGGGGACTGCCCCGGACTCAATGCGGCAGTACGGGCTGTCGTGCTCACAGGGTTACAGTATAACCAGGAAACGCTCGGCATTCGTAACGGCTGGAAGGGGCTTATCGATGGTGACCTGCAGCCACTGAGCGGTCCTCTGTCTCCGGCATCGTCTCCTGGGGGGGAACCATTCTAGGGTACATCACGGACAGATCCGCTGAAAGACCCCGCTGATCTGGAGAAGATCAAAAAAAATATTCAAATAAATAATATCGGTGCACTCGTGGTAATAGGAGGAAACGGGACACTTTCTGCGGCGCATGAAGTCTCAGAAAAAGGGGTACCGGTCGTAGGCATACCCAAGACAATCGATAATGATATTTTCGGTACTGATTCAGCCGTAGGTTTTGATACAGCGATATCTGTGGTTATGGAAGCGATAGACCGTCTCCACACCACGGCAGAGTCCCATCACCGGATTATGGTTGTTGAAGTTATGGGACGCAACGCCGGTTGGATCGCCCTGATTTCAGGTATTGCCGGTGGGGGAGATATGATCCTCATCCCAGAGATACGTTTCACGATTGATGAAATCTGCCGGGATCTTGATGCCCGGTATAAAGCAGGAAAAAAATTTTCAATTGTGGTGATTGCCGAAGGAACCCATCATGAGGATATCGCAGAAATTGAAGTTCCGGAATGTATCCGAGATGAGTGCGGCCACGAGAAATTTGTGGGGGTAGGGAACCTACTCGGAAAGGAACTCGAACACCGGCTTGGTATTGAGACCCGCGTAACGGTCCTTGGCCATGTCCAGCGTGGCGGCACTCCAACGGCATCAGATCGTGTTCTAGCTACCCGGTTCGGGATATCGGCAGTGGAGCAGATCCTTGCAGGAAACGTCGGCTGCATGGTTACTCTGCAGGGTTCACAGATCGGCACAGTCCCGCTCAAAGATGTGGCGTCACGGATTAAACCGGTAGACTCTGGTTTCTATCACCACCTGACCATGATACAGCGTAAAATATGGTAGATCTTCCGGAATGGCTACATGTGCATATCAGATATGCAACAGGTACGGCAGCGTGATCAAAGATACCAGTACTATCAGGATGAGGAAGCTGAGAGCACTACTGACATATCCAGAATATTTTATAAGACCGCGCCTGTCGAGAAGACGGTCTAGTCCCTCTTTAAAAATATAACCGCCATCGAGCGGGATCATCGGGATCGCATTAAAAATACCGACGTTAAGATTGATCCAGGCACACCAGAAGAGTAGGTGTATAACACCCCAGAAACCCTGGAACGGGACCGTATAGTAGGTCGTGTCAGGAGTATCGAATGCAAGAATACGGAGGAACTGTACACCGGTATCATTGGCAAATGGGATGATCAGGAACTGGAAGAATCCTATAGGTGAGAGCAGCCCTCCGACAACCGCCATGACCGCCGTGCCATCATAATACTCTACCCCCATAAACCCACTGGTCCTGCCAGGAACGTCCGCAGGCCAGGCAGTAAGAGTGAGCGGGTAATCCCTCACATCTGTATCATATCGGGCGGTGAGAACCAGTGAATCACCGGGTTTTGTTGCATTAAGGATGACTGAAACATCAGCCCGGCTGCTAATCGGAACTCCATTTATTGCGGTAACTATCGATCCGGGAGGGATGCCTGCCCGATCTGCAGGATAATCCTTGTAGATCCCATGAATGATCGGCAGGCTGACCGGCATAACCAGCCCCATACACAGAATGAGAAGTACAAAACAGGAGAAACCTACAACAAGGTTGTTCGTGATCCCTGCGCCGAACATCCGGATTTTAGCCATTCCTTTCGTATTTTCAAGCTCTTCTTCATCCGGCTCAACAAAAAAACCGATGGGGATAACTGCAATGAGCGCCCCCATCGTCTTAACCTTGATATTCTCGACACGGCAGAGGATCGCGTGACCGAATTCATGTACACCGATGGTGATGATAAATGCGAGCCAGACCGCGAGGGTGGACGGGACATACTCGTTAATACCAGGCAGGAGAAGGATGTTCTGCGGTTTGTAGATCCCGGTGGGTTCCGGCTGAACCAACAGGGTGTACCGAACCGAGACAAAAAGCATGACAGTGATGAAAACCGATACTATGATTACAGCGATGACTCCTGCAGACCCATAGATCCGGAAAAACCTGCGGAATACCGCAAATTTGTCAAAAAATCCTATACGGCTCGTTTTTATCGCCATAATCGGGCCATAGAACGTGATATGATTCTCCCAGAGTTTCCGGGAATAGATATAGTACGCTACTGCTGCGTAGAAGGCGATCAGAAAAATGATCAGGGGGATCCAGTCCATTCGTAATTTATTGCATTGCAGGCAACATAAAACAATAGCCCGGACCATTCCGTCGGGAAAGATAAAAAAATCAGAAAAATTCCGAGAGATGACTCTGTTCTTTTTTCCCGATCATGAAAGTGACTGTCTTCCAGCTCTTCCTTGCGATGGGGGGAGGGCTTTTGTATTCATCGATGTATGAGGAAAGGAATGCAATGGTTACCGGATCCGAAGGATACCCGCTGCCGATTGCCCCATATTTTTTTGAAAGCGTCACTATCGCACGGTCACGGATAACTTTTGCGACAATGCTGGCAGCGGACACTACTTTGAAGGTCTCATCGGCGTGATGTTCAGAAATGATCTCGCAACTGCATTCAAGATGGGACTTAACCATTTCCGCGTACCGGAAAGCATTTACATCGCAGGCATCGACGAAGGCTTGGGTGGGGGAGAGCCTGCCAATGACCTGTGCATGTGCCCGGGCAATACAGGAGTTCATGGTCATCTGCCTTCGGATCTCATCGATCTCGTGCGCGTCAATTCGCACGGTTGCTATCCTGAACCGCTTTCTTATGACAGAATAGAGATCTTCCCGCACTGCCGGGGAGAGCAGTTTAGAGTCTTTCACTGCGACATCAGAAAAAACATCCTCTGAAGATACCCCCACCGCAGCAATCACCAGCGGCCCAAGAACGGATCCCTTCCCCGCTTCGTCCACTCCGCAGATCACATACACAGGTTGATGCGCAAATTATTTCAATGTCGATGATGGTAACCGGTAGTCATGTATATTATCATCGTGGGGCTTGGGGGCATCGGAAGGAATCTGGCAAAACAGGCAATCGAACACGCAAACAATGTGGTCGTCATCGACCAGGATGAAGCCAGGTGCAGCGAAGTTCTTGAACACTACGATGTACTGGCAGTAACCGGCAACGCGACTGACAAGACTACACTTGAGGAGGCCGGGATCGACCGCGCTGATGCCCTAATCGCTACAACAAGCGATGATTCGGTAAACCTTATGACCTGCTGGCTCGCAAAAAAGTTCCGGGTCCCCAATGTCGTTTCAATCGTTAACCAGTCCTCTCACTCAGATTTTTTTAAGGAGGTTGGGGTCAGGATCAGCGAGAATCCCGATGAACTTGTTGCGTCACGCCTCTATTACTGGACCCAGAATCCCCAGCTCCAGCAGCTTGCCTCGATTCCCGGGGGAACCATCTTTGAGATAGTGGCCGAACAGGGTGCACCTATTGTCGGGCACGAAATCCGTGAGCTCAAAGTAAAAGATTTCGTGTTCATCGCAATCCGCAGATCCGGTGGCGAGCTGATCATTCCCAGCGGTAATGTTAAGATCCAGCCGAATGATATCTTCACGGTCTTTACGAAAAAAGAGGCAGAAGATGACTGCCTCCGCCTCCTCAATAAACAACTCAAAAAATCAGCGGATTGATGCTGCAAGCGTCCCCAGCTCGAGCATCAGCTTTGGGTTAACCCGTATAATCTCTTTTATCAGGGATAACGTGCTGAAATCTTTGAGATTCAGCTTTGAAACCGAATGGATAATCTCATTCAGTTTCGAATCTGGTTGTCTGATGAGATACTCTTTGATATGGTAATTGCGCTCTATGGCTTTTCCCATCTTTGATGCCCGCCAGGTTTGGTCATACTTCATGAGTGCTGTTTTGGAAACGTCGCACATCCTGATACATTCATCGGCAACTTCCGCAGCTAATCTCCCAGTAAACATTCCATTGTAGATCCCACCCCCGGTGAGTGGATCGACGACACGGGCAGCGTCCCCCGCAATTATCAACCCGTCTGCTACCGTGCAGTTCAGCGGACGACAGACAGATACTCCACCCGCAATGTATTCGATCGGCTTACCGTTGGGGAATGTCTTTTGAACAAACCGGTCAAGATAGTCTTTTGCCCGGTGTCCCTCTCCGCTCTTTTTCCCGGAAATACCTATCCCGACATTTGCACAACGTTCACCTTTCGGAAAGACCCAGAGGTAGCCTTCAGGTGCAACCTCGTTGCCCAGGTAAAAGACCGTAATATGAGGATTGATATCAATATCAGCCATCAGGTATTGGACGGAACTCATGATCTCGCGGACGGGTACGGTGGTGTCGATTCCACACCACCGGGAAAATTTGGATTCAACGCCATCTGCAGCAATGACAACACTCGCTGTAACCATCGTTACTGTACCGCAGCACTCAATTTTTGCGCCCTTCACACAGCCATTTTCCATAATCGGTGCTGATGCGCGACTCTTGACAGCTACATCCGCTCCTGCTTCAGCCGCTCTCCATACAAGCTCCCGATCAAAAAATTTGCGATCGAGAATATAGCCAACCTTATTTCCCGCAAATTTGGATTCAAGCTCCATTAAAAAACCATCGGGAGCGACGATCCCCGCACCGGTCATTTCGGCAGAGATCCAGCAGGGATCCGGATCGATAAACTCGCAGAGGGCTTCCTTACCTATACCTTCGGCGCAGCGGATGGGTGCACCGATCGCCGGGCGTTTCTCAACGATGCATGCAGAGAGTCCTTTTTCCACGGCGGTCTTTGCTGCTATTGCCCCTGCCGGCCCCCCCCCGATGACCAGTACGTCATAATTATTTTTCATGCACGACCTCCAGAGCGCCCAGAGGGCATACTTTTGCACAGATCCCGCAGCTTGTGCAACTCTTCTCTATGCAGAGGTACGCATCAATCAGTTCAAGAGCACCTTCCGGGCAGACTGATACACAACATCCGCAATATCCACAGATATCCCGATGTACTTTGAGCATTGTTTGATCATGTTAGTCTTCCTGTTTCATTAATATTTACGATAGAGAAGACAGAATACCTGAAAAAAGACAGTTTCACAAGAAAGAGAATGTACCGTATTTACCACCACCTCCCGCATGAAGGATGACCCGGCCTGTCCGGAGGTTTTCGATCGCCTCTGCTACCCGGGAATTAACAGTATGGATATCACGGAGAGGAGCGTTGACAAGCACTTCAATCTCATTGCCAAAAGTACTGATACATAAATCGTATATCGCCTGACATTTCTTTGTGTGCGGCGATGAAGCGCCCTCGATCGTCTGGATGATCTGACCGAGAGGAATAATATGAAGATAAGGAGGGCGTTTATTGGGAACCCCCCCACACGAAAGTTCCCGAGCACGGTCAGATACACCCTTTTTGATGAGACCACCATCTGATGGGCAGCGCCATTGATTCTGGACAGCATCTTCCAGAGAATACCGGGTATAACAGCGGACGCAGGCAGTACGGTTATATTTCCCTTCCTCTGGAAAAAAACCCGCGTTCATCCTGATGTTACCGCTCTTCACGCTTTCCAGCACACTTTTTACTGTCGGTTTTTTGATCGGGAGAATATTGAATTCGCGACCGATCTTCTCAGGCTGGGGACTGTGTGCATCCGAGTTTGAGAGGAACGGTACATCGGTGAGATCCGGGATAGCCGCACCATACGAACTGTCGGCCGAGAGACCGAGTTCCAGAAAATCAATGGATTCGCTGCCATAACATTCGGCCACACGGTCAAAATACGCATACATCGCCGTCCATGGGGTAAATGCATGTGCCGGGCCGATCGTCCCCCGGCATCGTGAACTGCCGTTGCGATCGCATTGCCGCTCAGGTGGATATGAGGTCTGCCATTTGTTTCGAAGCTTTTACACGTTCCTTTGAAGAGCTCCCGGATCTGATCGAACTGAGAGAAGTCCTCTGCGAGGATCAGATGGTGCACCCGACGCTCATCTTCGATTTCTCCTGAGGGGATCACGATGATCCCGGCATCATTTTCCAAAAAAGGTTTCCATCTTTGCTGCCATCCCGGATGAAGGGCATCACCGCTGCCCAGCGCGTTGATACCTTTTGTAGTACATGCAGCCAGCAGGTTCTCCGGTTGCATCGCTCCCGACACGGCCATGGAAAACGGGGAATGTATATGCAGGTCGGCATTTACGAGCATAATTACCCGATATAGCTCAGTTCTTCGTCCTTTTGCATCCTGTTGCCTTCGACCAGTCCATCGATTGCTCGCTCCATCTCAGAGGCACGATCATTGAGGCGTGTGAGATCGACCGGGACTTCGATCAGTTTTGAAAGTATGGCGAGCACGTTGGCCGCGCTCATCGGGTCGACCAGGTATCCGCTCGTTTCGCCCATCAGGCATACCGCATCGATATGCCGGAGGGCTGACAGCCCCAGCA
Source organism: uncultured Methanoregulaceae archaeon (assembly GCA_963829335.1). Classification (GTDB taxonomy): domain Archaea; phylum Halobacteriota; class Methanomicrobia; order Methanomicrobiales; family Methanospirillaceae; genus Methanoregula. The sequence continues at coordinate 127,037 of CAWHIE010000005.1, read as the reverse complement.
TAAGCCCGGCTGCGCCGATGATCCCGCCACCCGGTTCATCCCTGTCGAATAGTACCCCCGCAGCCTCCAGCTCGGAACGGAGATCTATACGATTTACCGCTCCCAATACCCGGGGTTCGTGAACAAGATGCCCGACACCGAAACCACCAAGAGTATAAATGCGCTGCACATGCAGCTCTTCGGCGATAGCACAATACCTGTCCGCAAGGAGGTAGTGACCTTCGTTTGAAGTGCTCTGGTGATCTCCGACGATAAATACAAGATCCTTTCCTTCCCCCCGGTAACAATAGAGTTCGTTTCGTACCAGACGGGCAAGACCATTTTCTTCAAGAATTACCTGGGGAGGAAAATAGATTGAATGGATCTCCCCTATTTTCGTGGCACCCAGGACATGAATCATGTACTCGGCGACGAGTTTGCCTACCTGCCCGATTCCCGGGAGTCCTTCTATAAGGACGGGATTAACGGGAGGTGATTCCCTGAAATTATCGAAATACCGTACAGAGATCTCGTCAATCATTTTTTGCCATTCTCCGGTATCTCCCGTACCTATCTTCGATAGAAAAACGTGCCGGATGGGCAATAGTCGTCGGTTTGCCGCAGACAGGGCACGTTACAGAAAGGGTATAGGTATGATCTGTTGTGCAGTGACGAATGCGACCGCTCATTGACTCTTCCCGGACTTCGGTTTCTTGACAAGTTTGCCTTCGCCGCCTGATTTTTCCATGACTGCGATTGCCGCATTTGCCGCCTTCTCGATCGCTTTCTCCGCTTTCTTATAATCAGGGGCGGTCACTTTGATCCTGTACATCGGAGCACCAAGATAGAGAAGCTCGATATCGACGCCGGCTATTTTTGGCTCGGCACTTTTCAGTGCTTTTTTGATTACCGATATTCCATCTGGCAGGGTGCTGGTGAGCACAAGATGGCCGGTTACTTCGACACGGGGTACTTTCACATTTTCCTGTGCCACATGGAGGAGCGTGTCAGCAACTTTTTTGGAAAGGTCAAGTTTTTTGAGCGTCGATTCGCTTTCAATAACAAGATCTTCAAAAACCGGATGAAAAGCCCCGTACTTTTTAAAGATCAGATCCTCCAGAGCAGAAGCGGATTCGCCGGTCTGTTCTGCGACAAAACCCAGCCACTTCCGGGCTTTGCTCTCGTTCTTCCACTCACGTATCTTCTCACGTCGCTGGTGTTCATTGACGTCTTTTAGTGAAAGGTCGATGTGCCCGCGACTCTTATCGACATTGAGAACTTTGCAGACGATCTTCTGACCTTCGCGAATATGATCACGGATATACTTGATCCACCCGGTCGCAATTTCAGAGATAGGGATGAGGCCTTGACGGCCGCCATATTCGTCCAGAGATACAAACGCTACGAAATCTTTGACATTCTGTACGGTGCAGACAACAAGTTCCGATTCCTGCGGCCATTCTCTGTCAAGCATGGAAAGAATCACTTGAGCTCTGAAATAATTTCAGCCTTAATACTTGCTTTTCCGCCGGTGGGAAGTGCAAGATCGTGTCCGCAGACAACACACTTCACGACAGTACTCGCTTTTTCAAATACCGTCTGCTCGTTCTCACAGTCAGGACACTTTACTTTAAAAAATTTACTACGATTTTCCCGAATCTCACGTACCATTATGCGCTCACTCCGTCAGTTCAAACTTTGCGACCCGGTAACCCTTTCTCAGGTGTGCTTTCCCGCAGGTGATACAACGGTACCGCACGTTAATTTTTTTGGTCGGTTTGTCGCCACCGGGAACTTTTGAAAATTTCCCCATATTGCCTACTTTTCCTCTGCGGGCCTTCTGGCGGTCGATCCAGTGGAGGCCGGTTGTCTTGCCTTTCTTTACCCTCTCGACCTCATGCATCTGATGATTCCGGCAATGCGGGCAATAGGTGTTGAATTTCGCTGGCATTTTCATAAAATTTTCACCGATAATCTGGATATAGAATACCATTACTATTTGCAAAGATTGATATTTAAGACTATGTTGCGTTCACTCAGGACCGCCGCATTCCGTTCAGGAAGCGTCACTATATCTCCTTTTGAGAGAGTATAAATCCTCCCATCAAGCCCCATAAAAGATTCCATGTCCTCGAGGACACGGACAAGTGCATAAGGGGGCAGGAGAGGTATTTTGGGTTCTGGTGTTGCATGAAGTCCATAAATCTCAGGGTGATCTTCGACCGGTTCCTGATCGGGTTCACCATTCTCCTCTACCTCCGACAGTACAGCAGTTTTCTGGCGATGGGGAACGTTGTGGAGCAGAATACCCTTGCAGCGTTCAATACCGGCAGTGGTTATATCAAACATCTCTTTCTCGACCGGAATCATCCGCTTCACTTCTTCACGGTCGTAATAATTGCCTTCGGCATGCAAAATGGTCAGAGCGATAATTTTGCGTGCTCGTAATGCAAAGAGCTCCTGCAATGTCTCCTTTATTGCGAGAGTCTCTTCTATAAGAGAACGGGCTTCTTCTGAGAGCGGATCTTCAAATTCATAAACCTTGGTGATAAGAGTGGCCAGTTCCGCATGCCCGCGATCAAAAAGATCCGGGGCGACTGCTGTAAGTCTTCCCGTCTCCCGCTCTGATAGCAGGATGCTGCGCAGATCATCAAGCCCCCGTGGCCCCATATCCCCTCAGGTAATTTCTGCCATACCACGGCAGCAAAGGAATACTGCTACCGCTTCCGGTACTGTAATGATGCCTTTTTGGAGTTCATAAGTACTTCCGAGCATGGGGAGTGTAAGGGGATGGCTAATATCAACCCGGACATCCCGCAGGGAGAAGACTACGGCATCCACGAGCGGGTCGAAATCGGAGAGGTCACGAAGTTCAAGAGGTTGTACCCTCATTCCGCTCCCCCCGTGAAGAGATGTAGGCATCCGGATAAGACGTTTTGTGTCCGTTGTGACAGGCTCGTCGGCAAGAGCCGCACGGGAGAGAAGACGTTTTCTGAATTCCCCGTCCTGCTGAGTGAGGATTGCATTCATAACGCGGTTTTTTATGATCATATTCGTCGGATGGTGTTCAATTTCTCCAGCGATCTCTTCGCGTTTTTTCAGAAAAGCAGCGGCAGATTCTTTGCCGATCCCCTCAATCGCTGTGAGATGCGCCATTGCCTCCTCTTCAGTCAGGACACCTAACCAGCGGAGATATTCAAGGAGTGCTTCGCGGAACCGTACCTGCCAGCCCTGAGTAGGAATTTTTTTCCCTGTCAGCATCGCGGCAGGGTCAATCCCGATACCGCAGACATAATCGATCAGCTCTCTCCGTTCTGAACTTCCCCATCCGCGAAACGCGATATCCTTTACATGGACATGGTAGCCCCGGCCGCCGGAAAAGACGAGTTCGATGGTCTTTGAATCCATGCCAAATTCGTCAGTAAGTATTGCAATTAGTTTCCCGGTCTCTGCTTTAACCCGTGCAAGCATCTGGTCGTAGGGACCCCGCATGATATGATCGGCATCGAGATCGAAGATCAGGTCGGCCCCGCACCAACCCTTATCCGCCATCGTTCCGGCGTCCGGTTTCTCGTAGTAGGCTGTCGAATAGTATACATGCTGGGGAATGAGGTTCTTGATATACTGGAATAATTCGTCACGGCCCGAAAAACCGATATGCCTGCGCATCCGCATTCCATCAGAATGGGGATTGAAAAGAACAAAACCCCATTCCCGTTGTTCAAGTGAGGAGGGTGCTACAAGGCCGGTTTTCTTATAATAATCCGTAAACCGCTGTCGGAGGAATTCAGTCGTCGCCGGGTTCATGGCAGCTCCCTGATCATGTAAGGACCTTTACGTTCATAGCCCTGTCTCCGGTAATAGGGCCGGACACCGATCCCACTCATTATAGCGAGCGAATTGAACCCTGTATCCGATGCAATCTCTTCAGCCCGGGCGATGAGTATCCTGCCAAAATTCCGATGCTGCCATTCATCGGCATCGGCGCCTTTCCCCACAGGGACAAGGCTGCCATAGACGTGGAGTTCACGCATAAGAGCAGTATTTTCAAGTACAGGATCATAAGCCCCCGATGGAAACCGGAGCCGTGTGAACCCGATTAACGAATCATTCGATACCGCAGATATAAAGTGCTCGAGTCCGTCACAGCAGGCATACTTAAGAACACGGATCTCTGATTCAGCAAGAGAAGGGAGTCTCCCGATCTCCCGGCAACGGATACAGCGGCAGCTCCTGCCGGTCGCCTTTCACCGGTTCTGGGCAAGCTCCCGGAAGTTCGAGTGTCGTGAGCCGGCAACGATCAGTTTTGCCGGAATGTCACGCTGGACCCGCTGGAGCCGCGTGTATTCCGGGATCCGCGACTTTGCGTAGGCGACAAGATCGATCATATCCTCTTCGCTGTAGGGTAAATACAGACCACACTTCCAGTGGTCTTCGATCTCGGATCCCGGGGTGACGAGGGTAGGGTAAATCTTAAGAAAATCCGGCATAAAACGGGGATCGGAAAAAAGCGTGTCAAACATTTTCTTATCCGTCTCAATAGTTGAACCGGGGAGATTTGGCATCATATGAAAACCCACCTTCATGCCAGCATCACGGAGCAGTGTGTTTGCTGCAACTGTGTCAGCTACGCTACACCCGCGCCGGTTGTATGCAAGGATGGTATCATCAACGTGTTGAACACCGAGTTCGACTTTTGTAACCCCGAGACGCAGCATCCGGTCAACGTGTTCACGCTGACACCAGTCGGGACGGGTTTCAAACGTGATCGCGACACATCGGATCAGCTGATGTCTCATTATCTGCCTGGACGTTTTCAACATCCTGCGGCTCAATTGCTGTCGCACCTCCCGGGTAGGTGTTCATCGCTTCAACGCAGCGTGAAACAAACTCCTCCTGGTACTCGGGTGTTCGTGCGGTTATCGTGCCGCCCATCACGATAAGCTCCACCTTATCCACGCGATGTCCCAAGAGTTCAAACTGCTCGAGCCTGGCATGCACCTGGGCAAACGGGTTATAATCATGTTCCCTCGCCCGAAGCGCCGCGGGTTCTTCTCCGGTGTAACTCTGGGGGGATTTGAACGGGTGATCGGGACCGCCCGGACAGGGCAGACATTTGCCGTGAGGACAGGGTGCCGGTGAGGTCATCACTGCAACCGGTGCAACCCCTGACAGCGTCCTGGTCGGCTTCACGAGTAGGATCTTCCTGAGAATCTCCCGATCACTGACCGATGCAACCGCAAGGATTGCGGAGTTTTTGGGAACGACCGGTAGGCCGTATTTTCGGCAGATATCGATCTTCACTGCAACGATCGCTGCGTCGCCAGGCTGAAGGGTGAGGATACGGGAGATCATCTCCCGGAATGCCAGCGCCTCATCCATGACAATTAATGTTCGGCTGCAACTTTCGTGGATGCAGTGTCTGAAGAATAGTTCACTACAGGCAAACGGTGCCCGTGAATATGGGTAACGATCTCATCACCGAGGGTGAGAAGAGCATCTTTGTGGGCTTTCTTATCCTTGTGAATGTGAACCGGGGAAATTTCTAGAGAATTATATCGGTCTGTTCCAATTTCTTCACTGGTGACGCCTTCATAGTATTTCTTGATGTGAATCATCAACATGTGTAAATGCAGCAATTCTTCCTTTTGCACACTATCACCTTCTCCAAGCTGATTCTTTTTCTTGTGATGCACATATACCTTTTTGGTGATATTTATATCAGGAAACCTGCGGGCACCAGGATCGCTCGTTGCGCTGGCAATTGGGGATGCAATGGGTGCGCCCCTTGAAGGATCTGCCCAGCCAAGGGTTTGGGTGACCGAAATGCTTCCCGGGGGGCTGCATTTCCGGAAAAAGGGTCAGATTACCGATGATACATTACAGGCACTTGCGGTCGCGGAATCGTTGGTCTCCTGCGGGGGATTTAATCAAAAAGACCTTTTATCGCGTTTGATTTCCAGCTATGAACAGAATTCGGAATGGTACGGTCCAACCTCTTCTGCATTTTTCGAGCTGGTCAGATCCGGTACCCTGCCGCACCGCGCAGCATGGCTCGTGCATAAACGGCAGCACGGCAGCCGCAGCAATGGGAGTGTCATTCGTGGATTTCCGCTCGGGATCTTCTACCCGCCATCTGCCGTGTATGAGATTAGTCTCGTGTGTTCGAGGATTACTCATTTTGATCCGGTCGCTGCCCACTGTTCTGCATGGTTGAACGTCATGGTGAGCGATATGTGCCGGGGTGTTCCTCGTCAAACAGCATACCGGCACGCCCGTTCGCTTTGCACCCATGATGAAGTGCTTGCAGTGCTCGGCAGTTATGAGAACTATACTCGATTACCCATCTCTTGATGCGGTGCTTTGCTCACATGCAGCTCTTGTCAGTTTCATGCATGCCAGGACATTTGAAGGAGCTATCCTCGCTGCGATCAATCTCGGAGGTGATGCCGATTCGGTAGGTGCGTGCTGCGGGGCACTTGCCGGCGCCTACTGGGGAATTGATGCTATTCCTGAACGATGGAGAATGGAACTCGAAAACTTCGAAAAAATCCTGCACCTTGCGGAATGTCTCTGGGATTGTGCAGCGTATTCCACGTAAATACGTCGATTATTTTGAACACCGGTTGAGGTTCATTTAACACGGGCTTCAGGATCATAACTCTTTTCAGAAGCCTCATTTTCACTGGTTTTTTTTGAATCACGTAGCGATGTGCCAGCCTGAATATCGAAATCAGTTCCGCGTTGAGGGCCGACAATGGTTTGGCCGGTGTTGTCGGTACGTCTTTTCTGGATGCTCTCTGCAAAACCGGCTGCAAGGATTCCTGCAGGAAGCGCGAACAATCCGATCGCCGAAAGTGCTACAGGCTCACTGATAAACTTGCCCAAGGGCATATTCGGGTAGACGTCACTGTACCCCACCATGGCAAGAGTCACAACTGCCTACCACATCGCATCCGGGATGCTGGCAAATTTTTCAGGCTGAAACTCGCGTTCAACAAACATACAATGCACTCGATGCCGGTGCCAGGATTGATTATCGCCATGATTAAGGTAATAATAAGCTCCTCTTTTTTGTATTTCAGGAATTAGCAAAAGTGTCAAATGCGCTTGAGTACCTGCCAAGTTTGAGAACCATGAAGATTCTCAATAACCGCAGTAACCTGAGCAGGCAAAATTTTATCGGGGCGAACAATGGGAGATAAAACGGGGTAATTGCGATCAGATCAACAAGAGCCAAGGGGTATACCGCATACCGGAGTCGTCCTTTCACCTGAGAAGAATAGCAGGGATCCCTGACGCAGACCAGGAAGCGGAGGGCATATTCGATGGAGAAAACGATGACCGTAAACAAGTCTATTGCAGAGAAATAGGATTGGAATTCAATGAAAAGATCATATTTTGTTTCGAGCGCAACCACGACGACATTGATGACGATTACTGCAGCGAATAAAAAAAATAATGAATTCCCTGACTCTATTATGATTCGCCGGGGATTCAAGCAGGGTATAGACCTGTTCCTGAATTTTATTATACAGACTGGGTTGAATACTCATTGTGCTATCCGTCATCTCTGGCAGAGAGTCTGGATCCTCGATCTAATTAATACTCGCATGGATTTCTGGGCGAAAAACATATGACTGTCGGCCTGCCTCTATCCGAAGAATAGGGAATAATAACGAATTTTTTAGAATTTTGAGGGTTTCATATTCACCGGTTTGTCCATGCAGATGCAATTGCCGTTTGAGCCCTCCTTGGAACAAAAAAGGATTTTCTTCCTCAAGAAAAAGAAAAAAAAGGGTTTTTCATTGATTTTATTGTTTTAACGAAAAATTATGCGGGCTTTATGTCAACCAGTTTCAGCGCCCGCCCTTTTGCACAGATATCCGACGCGTTGCCGAGCACATCAGTGACAATATACTTTTCACCATCAGTGACTCCATCAGGGCGACAGAGAGAGTAACTCCGGCAGTCAATCTTGTTGCAGGAAAGATCCATCTTTATCTTTGAATTAACAATTGCCATATCCGCATTAATGAGCGCCGTGATCGGCGCTTCCATCACCTCTACTGCAGTAGCACCATTGAGATGGATTGTACATTCATGGTGAGTTGATCGTACTGATACAATGCGATATTTCCTGCCAATCTGGAGATTGTTGCAGGCCTTCTTCACCTTACAGGAGTCGCATTCGGCAGTCTCACCTTCATAAATAAACTCTGTACCCTGTTTTGCCAGCACCGTGCCGACAAGGGTTACTTTGGTTTTTGCGTCAGCCATCCAATCACTTCTCATTCCAGGTAGAGCATCTGCACGAGATTCTGAGCAGATTCCCGCGTTAACCCCATATCGAATATTGTGAAGCGCTCCGGACGGATAGTTTTTGCCATAAGGAGAGCCTCAACGGCAATTGCATCGTCGATACCGAGTTCGCCAGGCGTTACGGGAGCCCCGATGCTTTTCAGCGAGCTCCGGATACCTCTCCAGTCCCCGCCATGAAGGTACATGGAAATGATAGTCCCGATCCCGCAACTCTCGCCGTGGAGTGCTTTCCCGGGAGCCAGCCTGTCAAGGGCATGGGAGAACTTATGCTCGCCACCGCTGGCAGGGCGGGAGGATCCCGCAATGCTCATAGCGACCCCGCTGGACACAAGCGCTTTTATTACGAACCACGCAGACTGCTCCTGGTTCGGTTTGATCAGATGGGCGTTTTTCATCAGGATCTCAGCGGTCATCTTCGACAACGCAATTGCATATTCGCTCATCGGCTCTCCCTTGACCCTGTGGGCAAGCTCCCAGTCAAGTATCGCAGTATAGTTCGAGATCACATCCGCACATCCGGCAGCAAGGAGACGGTGTGGGGCGGAAGCGATGATTCCCGTGTCAGCCACAATTGCAATAGGCGGCTGGGCATCCAGCGATGCATGTCCTTCAACTGTTGGGACCGAAGCACGGGACGAGGCAATACCATCATGTGATGCTGCTGTCGGAATGGATATAAACTGCAAGTCGAGATTGTAGGAAACAATCTTCGCGGTATCGATCACCCGCCCGCCACCAACTCCTATTACAAAATCCAGTCCTGCTGCGGCTTTTTGTGCTTTTTTTATTACGGCGATACTGATCTCTTCTGCAAGGAATGGCTTTACCGTACATGAAGTCTCCAGAACCTTCCGGACGTTATTCCCGGCAAAACCCATAGTACCTTTTCCGGATATCAGGAGCGCAGATGAACCGAGTTTAAGATCTTCACAGACCGACGGGATCTGCCCGAATACGTCGTGGCCTATAACAACATCCCTGGGCAGCTGCATCCATTTGGACTTGTCAAAAACCTTCGGTTTGAGTAATTTTATTGCGTCCGCACTCATTCTTATCATGGATGATTAGTGATTTCATATACAAATACTACATCGATCCCATACGATACGAGCAACCCTATAATGCCGTAGAAACCATCACCTATGCACTCATCCTCATCGTCGCAGTTTACCTCATTTACCGCTGGTTTAAAAAATCAGGATTCCCCCTTGATGGTCCATTCGTGCTGGCTACCCTTCCCTATATTATTTTCGGGGGTATGCTCCGGGTTGTCCAGGATGCTGATATGATTCAGTCGGATCTTCAGTTCCTGATCGTCACTCCCTTTATTTATTTCCTGATATTTTTTTATACGGTGGGTATTCTCATCCTTTCACACTATCTGGAGGGTCAAGGGTTGACCGGCAGTTACCTCAGAGTGTACGCCGGGACAGGAATTTTCTCGATATTCTGCGTGGCACTGGTGCTCATCGGATGGGGAATGGCGCATACCCGGATCGATCTCTTCGTACTGACGGTTATCCTGCTGATAGCGACGGTGGCTACCGTGCTGGTCTTTGCCTGCATGCGGTACGGGTTGCGCTGGAAGTACGTAACCGATCCGCTCTACATATCACTCCTTTTCGGCCAGCTCCTGGATGCAAGTGCAACAAGTTTCGGTATTGACCTGCATCCATCGGTACAATACATTGAACAACATGTGGTGGGATCAGCCCTTATTGACTGGACTCATACGGGTTTTGTGATGTTCCCCTTAAAACTGGCCGTACTCTTCCCGGCGGTCTATATCATGGAAACGTATCGCAGGGAGGCAAATCCCGCATTCTGGCACCTGGTCCTCCTCGCAATGATAGTAGTCGGGCTGGCACCAGGGATCCGTGACATGACCCGGATGGTGCTTTATGTCTGATGCACCGCTGACCAATGCGATAATTATCACGCTGCTCCTTTTTTTTGCAACGATCACGGTTGGATGGGTTGGTACGATGCAGAACCCGCAAATCGGAGAAGATCTGATGAAACTTTTTGAAAAAGAGGTCGCCGGTCAGATTACGGGAAAAGAAACTCCTGAAATATTTTTCAGACTCTTTATCAATAATCTTGAGGCCTGCGTCCTGTTATTGTTGGGTGGTGCGTCGTTTGGCATTCTCACGATATTTGTTCTCAGCCTGAATGGCATTTTAATCGGTTCCATTATGGAGATCGTGCACCAGGATCATTCCGTCGCTTTTGTCGCTGCAGCAATCCTTCCCCACGGCATCTTTGAAATCCCAGCCTTCATCCTGTCCGGCGCTCTCGGCATCCTCCTTGCCCAGTCCCTTATCGCTGAATGGTATCACGGGGGAGATGCGGCAGGGGATGCAGGGGGATTTGGCCGCCTGTTTATCCTTTATGTAGTGCCCCTCGTCGTAATTGCCGCATTTGTCGAGGCTTTTATTACGCCAATTATCATACATTTAGTAGTTTAGAGGATCTGGTTCATGGATGAAGATGCGGGCACCCTGCCGTTAAAAGAAGATTTTTCTGCCTGGTATAACGACATTTTGTGGCGGGCTGAGATTATGGACGTCCGCTATCCGGTCAAGGGATTATACGTCTGGTATCCCTACGGATTTGCGATACGAAGGTATGTCTACCAGAGACTCCGTGATCTTCTTGACCGCGACCATCAGGAAACACTCTTCCCTCTCCTGATACCTGAGCAGGAGTTCATGAAAGAGGCAGAGCACATCAAAGGATTTGAAGACGAGGTATACTGGGTGACGCATGGCGGGACAACCCCGCTCGATGTGAAACTGGCATTGCGCCCGACCAGTGAGACAGCTATCTATCCTATGTATGCCCTCTGGATCCGCTCACACGCTGATCTTCCCATCAGATATTATCAGATCGTTAACACATTCCGGTACGAAACCAAACAGACCCGTCCGCTCATCCGCCTCCGGGAGATCACCTCCTTCCAGGAAGCTCATACCGTTCATGCAACATGGGAGGAGGCGAATGAACAGGTCGAGGAAGCACTGCGACTTTACCGGGAATTCTATGACGGACTGTGTATCCCGACACTCATCTCGAAACGTCCGGACTGGGACAAGTTTCCCGGCGCCGATTTTACTATCGCCGTGGATGCAATAATGCCAAACGGTAAAACGCTCCAAATCGGGACCGTGCATCACCTTGGCGATCATTTTTCCCGGACGTTTAATATCACGTATGAGGACAAAAACGGGGTGCAGAACCTCGCGCAGCAGACCTGTTACGGTATTTCAGAGCGATCGATTGCAGCCCTTATCAGCATTCATGGCGACGACAAAGGTCTTATCCTCCCCCCGGCCGTTGCCACAATCCAGGCAGTAATTGTCCCGATCACTATCGGAAAACGTCATGAGGATGTGATGGCCGCGGCGCAACAACTGACAACAGCACTCACTGCCGCCGGTTTCCGGGTGAAACTCGACACCCGAGATATGCGTCCCGGTGCAAAATACTACTGGTGGGAGATCCGGGGAGTCCCGCTCCGCATTGAACTCGGCCCCCGTGATCTTGATGCAGGAAGAGCTATGGCGGTAAAACGTACAGGAGGAAAAGATACCATCTGTCTTGCTTCTGCAGCGGAAGATATGATCCACGTGCTGGGAGATATTACCCATGCTCTGCGTATACGGGCAGAAGAACACACTGTGTCTCACCTCTGTACAGTCGACTCACAGGAACTTCTCATCACAACTCTCGATGCCGGTCAGGTCGCCGTCATACAATGGTGCGGGGAGAAGGAATGCGGTGACATGATTGAAACAGCGACGAACGCGAGTATTCTTGGCACCGACGTGCGTTCGCAATATATTAAGGAGACAAACGGTTCCTGCATCATATGCGGGAAGCCGGGAAAAGCAACGCTTGTCGGAAGGGCATATTAGCATGAAATGTGAGAAATTCCAGGGATTTGGTTGATCCGAATTATTTACCTGTGACCCGCTTTGTAGTCATGCGAAAATAGAATCCGGTTGACCGGATAGATCCTTCCTGGTGCATTGTCTCTCAGGAATACTCCGTTCCTTTTTTACTGGTAAACAGTATAATAATTAGGTAATCATCCGAGGCAGTTGACGTGAACAAGGGTCCCAGGAACTCCGGCGGCGCATATTTGCCGGAAAGGTTCAAACAGCAGATTGAAGCAAAGAAACGGCGGCGCCTCATCAAAAAAATCGCGGTCATGTGCGCAGTCGTCGCTGTCGCGGCAGTTGTCTATGGTTTACTGAGCGGAGCACTGGTAAACCCATTGAATCAGAATCCGACCTTTCCTCCCGAAACACCTGAACCCTCACGGGAAACGTTACCCGTGGCTTCACCGGCCACTTCACTGACCCCGCTGACCAAGGATATGACGGCTGTCGTCACCCCCACCTTCATCATCGGGACAGGCATACCCGCGCAGTCCCTCACCGGCATGCTTTCATTGGATGACGCAATTGTATCGTTGCGTGAGGACTATCCGGAAATTGCATACACTCTTCTTAGCGTAAACCTCACCGATCTGTACGCAAACAGCAGTATCTACGAGTTCAGGATCAAACAGGTCGAGTCCTCCACGGCGGATCCCGGATTTCCAGTTTTTATTGATGCCATGAGCGGTGATCCCTATATTCCTGGACAGGAATATGCAGGAATCTCTGCCGGACGAGCAAAAGATCTCGTACGGGAAGTGTTTTCTATCCCCGGTACGGACAAGATCAGGATCAGTTACGATAATAGTCCTGATTCAGTCCGAGCATGGATCTTTACTGTTTACCAGGACAATGCGACCTTTATTTCCGGATCCCTGGACCCGGATACCGGACAGCTCGCATCATTCTCCCGCAGTATATCGAGATTGGGCAGGCCGGCAGAACCCTCGCTGGATATAACTACCGCCCAAAAAACTGCTGATCACTATATCATCGAACGCAATGGTGCCCCGCTTCCCGTCAACATGAGTGCGGGACGGTACGAACCGTTAGGATTTCCCGGGGAGGCAGGTGCCGGGAACTATGTTTTCGTTTATAACAGAATCGTCCAGAATTTTCCCTGCGATTACGACGGATTTACCATATCAGTTGATTCAGTGACGGGAGAAATCACAGAATATAACCGCCGCTGGTACTGCTCCGGACAATGCATTTTCTGTAGCAGTCGATCCCATTGTGAAAAAGTATGAGGCAATTTTTTCCATCCAGCAAAAAGCGCAGGAGATATTTCCGGCATCAGCATCCGGTCTTAAGATCATATCAGCAGAAATCCGGTGGAAGGACATGCATCCCCCGGGGGTTATCCCCCGACCTGGCAGTATCTCAACTGCCTGGAAAGTTCAGTTTGATGATGACATCATCCGCTCACAGGAATGGCCAATGCCCGGGACCGGTTGGGTGGATTGCCGGACAGGAAAAATTCTTGAATTTTATTATCAGCACTAAAATCAGGTCGTAAAAAAATTATGATTGGCTTTTGATGTATGATTGCATGGGGGCTCGATCCCCCTTCTCTGGAGTGAGATTTTGTGCAAACGTTCCATGATGTCCGGAAGTACGGGGTTTTGATTTTTTAGTGTGTTTTAGGCTCTACTGTGCATTCGATGGGTCGGTGACACACCGAAAATCCATTGTGTATCACCATACACTATACAATATTATCAGATGCACATATATTCCTCAAATCATGAAAGTTGATATATTGAACCTGCGAGTTAGATCAATGAACGAAAGAGATTGATCCTACATATAAACCGTCATGCCCTTAATAATTGGATATCAGAGGGTGATGGGAGGAATATGAGAACCAGTTATGGAGAACCGTTATGAATTCAGCAGACAAGTCTCCGACAATTATTATTCGTGAAGATGCAGATTCGCTGGAAGAACTCTCGGAATATCTCGATGTGCTCTCAAGCAGCGCACGTCTCAGGATATTGAAATTTATCGAAAAAAAGCCAAAAGATGCCCGGGCAATCTCAAATGAGATAGAAACCAGCTATGAGAATACAAAAAAACATCTGGATAAGCTCCTGAGTATCGGGGTTATCAAAAAAGAGGCAGGCCTCGGGGCCCCAACATCCAAAGGCATCCACCCGGTATGGGAATATTCAATTGTGCACGGCGGCCTTGAAGTCTATCATACGGAATCTTGGCCTTTTTTCCAATACGCAGGTTCAGATCGTCGGAACTGAAATCTCTCACCGCCTCGATAAGGTAAAAAATACTCTTTCAAAAGAGATTCTGGGAAATATCCCCACTGCAATGGTATTGGGAGGCCCTGATGACGGGAAGGTATTCTTGCTCAAAAAGGATCAGATCCACATAGGGAGAATCGATCCTGAGAAACGGACCGGGATCACTCATGATGATGATATCATCCTCTCTGAAGGCTATACTGCGGTTACCCGTATCTCAAAGCCACACGGGAGGTTCATCCATGAACATGATAACTGGTATATTGAGGATAGCGGAAGTACGGGGGGCACCAGGATCAACCATAACCGGATTGAAAAAAATACAAAAATTATGATCCACGATGGAGATCTCATCGAGCTTGCGAAAGGGATTTCGGGAGTCAAACTTCTTATGATTATACCACAAGGGTAGGGAATTATACCTCCTCGCCCCATAGTATATGGTGTAAAAGAGATCAGCGGGTCATGATACTATAAGACCAGAAAAAAGTTCTTTCACCTATAACTATGATCCCAACCCACCAGATTGTTTGTTCACTTAGTATCCTTGTTCTCCTGTGTATCACAGGTATACCCGTAGCATATGCCGCGGACCTTACTGTAGCTCCATCAGGTGCCGAATTTACCAGTATCCAGGCCGCAATTGACTGGGCTTTTCCTGGAGACACCATTACCGTGAACAGCGGAATCTACAATGAGGAAATCCAGATCGATAAACAAATCGCTCTTGTCGGTATTGACAGCGGAGGCGGGATGCCGGTCATAGATACTGAAGGAAAAGGGAACGCGATTGAAGTCCGGGTCGATGGGTGTACGGTTCAGGGATTTGCCATACGGAACAGTTCAATGTTCAATGGTCTCCGTATCTCGTCCAGTAACAATACCATTGAGCAAAATACATTTCTGAACACGGCTAGGGGAATCTACCTCCAGTCAGCAATGAAGAATACCGTTTATGGCAATACAATCACCAGCAGCAGCCAGGCGGGAATTGCACTTGAGGCATCGAACGATAATCTTATCGAAGAGAATATCCTGGTAAAAAATACCGTCGGTATCGCGCTTGATGATTTCTCGTTGTCCAACTTCGTTTACCGGAACAATTTCGACAACGCCCAGAATGTCTATTCCAAGAGTGCAACTTCGGTCTGGTCTTCTCCGGTTCCGTTTAGGTACACCCATCTTGGCCTCAATGGAGAGAACTACATGGGCAATTACTGGGGCGATTACCAGGGAAGGGACATCAATGGTGATGGAATTGGGGATGTGCCGTACGGTATTATGATCGGTGCAAACCCGAAAGCAATCATTGCGTCCAATCAGAACATCGTCGATGCTTTTCCGCTGATGGATCCCAAACAATATTACCACGATATCACACCGGTCGAGGGTGCGATACTTACCCAGAAGCCATTGCCGGTACCAACGGCCGGAGGGGTATTGTCACCGACAGAGCAACCGACGGCTACTTCAGCCGAAGTGAACCTGACATCCCCTTCACCTACATCCCTATCTTCTGAAAAAACACCAGTCGGACAACCTACAGGTGTCCTGATGTTCGAACTCGTTGTACTGCTAATCGCAGGCGTTGTGGTTTTGATCATATTCAGGCTGCTCAAACAAAACGAGACCGTCCACGAGAATACCTCACAGAGTGAAGAAGGACTCAACCGTCAGAAGACCTCCGGTCCTCCGAATACCCGTGTTATAACTGCTGATATAATGCCTGGTTCAGGCGCACAAAGCCCGGTTTTATCCAAGCCATTCGGATCAGCAGGAGATCAGCTCACCTACTTCCCCAAAGAACTGGAGAGCAAATATACCGGGATCAAATATATCGGTCGTGGCGGAATCGCGTGGGTTTTCTCAGCCCGCCGGAGGACTGATGATATACAGGTTGCCGTCAAGATCCCAATCAGTTTTGATGAGATGACCGGGAAATCCTTTTTAAACGAGATTGCCGCATGGGAGACTCTCCGCCACCCCAACATCGTAGAGGTGACAGCGGTCAATATACTCCCGGTTCCCTACGTTGAGATGGAATATGTGCCAAAAGCACTGGAGACAATCGAGAAACCCGTGCCCATCTGGAAGGCCGTTCATATTGTCAGCGGTATTGCAGACGGGCTCTGGTACGCTCATTCGCATGGGTTTATCCATCGGGACATAAAGCCCCATAATATCCTCCTCAACGAGGAGTTCGTCCCCAAGATCACCGACTGGGGGATGAGCAAAATCCTCACCACAGAATTAAAGAAGTCCAGCATCGCAGGATTTTCCCTGGCATATGCCGCTCCCGAACAGGTCTCACCCACCGAGTACGGGAGAACTGATGAACGGACAGACATCTACCAGCTGGGAGTTGTTTTTTACGAACTGGTAACCGGCTCGGTTCCCTTTGGCGGCGAGAGTATTATTGAAGTAGGAAATGCGATCCTGCGGGAGCAGCCGATTCCCCCGTCTGAATTTAATGCTGATGCCTCAGCAGTGGAGAAAATTATCTTACGGTGCCTTAAAAAAGATCCGTCACAACGCTACCAGACGGCAGGGGAACTGCTTGCTGATCTCCGCGCATACCTCGATGAGGATGAGAAATGAGGCGGTTATTTCTCTCGTTTCAGGGTAAACAGAGAAAAAAAAGATGATTTCATGCCACAAAATGATAATTGTACCTACGAACCCGCGGTATGTGCTCACTGCGAGGGACTTGGGTGTTTATATTGCAACAAGACCGGCACGGTGCTTGTTGCTGCACCCAAACAGAAGTGCCGGCATTGCGAAGGAGTCGGATGTATATATTGCGGGTTTAGCGGCTGGGCCAGACCTAAGGGGAAGTATGACTAAAAGCCCGTGTTGTCTCACGTTTAAGAAAATTTACCCTCAATTTTGCGCGGAATCACACATTCCTCGTAACGCTTTGCAAAGTACCGATCTGTCATACCGGCAATAAAATCACGGGTCAGCTCGGCAAATGTCGCTGACTGAAGATAGTTCCTGCTGATCCAGTTTGTACCGATGAAATCGGTGAAAATCTTTGCGTCTTTAACCTCGTGTTCAAGATCGTCAAGGCAGGTCACAAAGAGGGTTGAGTACATCTGTTTCACCTTTTCCCGTTCTGATGTGAGTTTACGATTCTCGTAAATATGAATACGGGAAAATGTCCGCAGTTTGATCAGGGCTGCTTCGACATCATGGCTGTACGAGATATAGCCTGAATCTTCTGTATCACTTTCCCTGAGAAGATCGTAAATCAGGGTATTGATGATTTCCTGGTTAGTGTCACCAAGAACTTCCCTGCACTCGGGAGGAGGGCTGACTGATGCATCAATCAGCCCTATCTCCCGTGCGTCCTGCAGGTCTCTCCCGATATAAGCGATCGTATCGGCGAATTTAACGACGCAGCCTTCCAGCGTCATCGGTGCCATTGTTCGTCTCCCATCCGCATTATCCTGGATTTTCTTATCAAACTCCAGCCAGTTCCGGCAGGATTCCGGCGAGATTTTTACATCATCGGCTTCCCCGTTATGACTTAGGATTCCATCGAGCACCTGCATCGTGAGATCGCAATCTTCGATCTTATCGAGGAACTGGACACTCTGGACATTATGGAAAAATTTCCCGATACCATACTGTTCGCAGAGGCTGGACAGGCAGTTCTCCCCGAAATGGCCGTACGGGATATGCCCGATATCATGACCGAGTGCTATCGCTTCTATGAGATCTTCGTTGAGCCGGAGACATCGCCCGATCGTCCGCGCAATTTTGGAGACGAGCTGAACATGAATTACACGGTGGGTAATGTGGTCGTTTTCCACAAGGGAAAAAACCTGGGTTTTGTCAATGTACCGGGTGTATGCCCGCGTATGGATGATCCGGTCCGTATCGCGGGAATAAGGTGTCCGGATATCCTCGGGTTTTCTGTTGTGCCGCCTCACGGCATCGGTACTGATTGAGGCCAGAGGGGAGAAGATGGATTCCCTTCTGGCGGTATTGGCGAGGATGGAAGATTCAAGTCCCCGTTCGAGAGTCCGTTCCCTATCCGGTTTACTCATACTGCACCTCAATTCTGCATTTGAACCTTTTAAAAGTGATGTAAGACAGAAAATCTCCAAAAACCAGAAGTAGTCTTTTTAAAAAAGACCACCAAGACAAAATTATCCTGAGGGAAAAAGTTCGCAGCGAGGGCAACACAAAAAAGGTGACTGTACCTTATCGGCCGTATGTTACAAACGTCTCACCATACTGGACAACATGCCCTTCCATCGCCTTGACAAGCTGATCCTTAGTGGCACCAGCGATAAGGGAAAGATCGGTGTCCAGGCCATAGACCTTGAAGAAATACCGGTGTGTCTGCCCCGGGGGTGGACACGGACCATTATACCCGATTTTTCCAAAACTGTTTTTTCCCTGCACTGCTTTGATCGGAAAGGTAACGACAGGTGCCCGGGGAATTTTTTCCGGGATCATCCTGACCAGTTCCATATTCCATGCAATCCAGTGGACAAAACCTCCGCCGCCCGGAGCATCGGGATCGTTTACGATAATTGCAAGGGATCGTGCGATCTTCGTGTTCACGTCCCCGACATCGATCTCCGGCGAAATATCCTGGCCGTCGCAGGTATAGTCATTGGGGAGAATTTTTACAGAAATTTTTACCTTAAGTTCTTCCATGGGGTTTTCAGCCTCCTGTAGTGGGATGATGTGCGGGTTCCATAATAAAAGTAATGCATCACCTTGATCATCGCGTACAGATGGCAACAGTTTCCGCAAACTGGAGTACATGCCCTTTCATAGAACTTATGAGCTGGTGTTTGTCGGAACCGGGGTCAAGGGCGATCATCGTATCGAGTCCGTACACCTTGAACTGGTACCGGATCATCTGGCCGCGAGGCGGGCAGGGACCGGTATAACCGATGGTCCCATAATCAGTGACTCCCTGCACCGCAGTTATCGGGGTAGTAACCATGCCTTCCCGTGGGATTCCGGCAGGGATTACCTGTAGTGGAGGAATATTCCAGATAATCCAGGGGGTGAATGAACAGCAGGATTTCTCGAATGGATTGAATACCATAACGGCAACCGATGCGGCCCGTAAACCCTTGAGCACGAGACGCGGGGAATAGTTCCCCCCATCACAGGTGTACGTTAACGGGAACTCAAGAAAGTCAAGCGAGACAATGAGGTTTTCCATGACTACCACCGTGAGGAAGGAGAATATTAACCTGTCGTTGCTCACTTCCTTATCAGCAGTTTATAGAACGGGGAACGTGAGAACGAAGAGGCGGTGCCAGATGTAATATGGCCGACGATGGAAGCAACATTTTTTCCCTTGCTATAATACATTTCTGATCAGATTCATGAAAATACCCTGCGGCATGGAAGATTCTGAAGCGGATTGGACCATTGAGGGTATGCCTGCAGCGCAAAATTCCTCATTAGTTCCGAAGGATTACAGAGATCGGATAGATCAGGGTCTCTCAATGTGCTCCAGGGTGTTACCGGGCAATAGGGATGGTCCCACGGCAATCCCCATATGATCCCTGCTTGCAGGAACGACGTGTTTGCCACCGATCCACTACTGACCTGAGCCGATCGGGATTTGGCTTTGCCAGATCCTGTACCTGGACTTGGAACAAATGGATCGTAGAACGAATGAATGCGCTGGAGGGAACTCCTCTGTTTGACATCAAAACATGTTCCTGAGATAGGGATTCTACAATGATCTGAACACATTTTTGCAGTCATCTCCACATCTTTATGGCATGCGAGGAACAACTGATGAGAATACAACATACAGGTTTTTAAAAGAGGTATCCATGACAAAAGAAGATCCCCGGAACAATGCGAGTGATGAGGAATGCAAAAAAGAGTGTTCCACCTGCCCGACCGCATCCACCTGTGAGTCGTCAGCACACGGCGGGCAAAATCTCCCCATGAAAGCAGATGTTAAGGTCAGGCACGTTATCATGGTTCTCTCGGGGAAAGGCGGTGTTGGCAAATCCACCGTTTCTGTGAACCTTGCGTATTCCCTTTCAAACCATGGCTTCAGGGTCGGGTTGCTGGACCTCGATATGCATGGCCCAAATATCCCCAAGATGCTGGGTATCGAGGACCATAAACTCACCGTAATGGATGAGCTGATCGAACCTGTTCATGTTACCGGTAAACTCTCGGTCATGTCTATGGCGTTCCTCCTGCCCGATACGAGCACACCGATAATCTGGCGTGGGCCGATGAAGATGGCCGCGATACAACAGTTTCTCAGAGAAGTGAACTGGGGCACCCTCGATTATCTTATTGTCGATCTTCCCCCGGGAACCGGTGATGAAGCTCTCACCATCGCCCAGATCGCTCCCAATCTCAGTGGCGCGGTGATCGTTACAACCCCCCAGGATGTTGCCACACTGGATGCACGGAAATCGGTAAAATTTATCCAGAAACTTGAGATTCCTGTCCTGGGTATTATCGAAAACATGAGCGGAATGGTCTGTCCCCACTGTGGAGAAGAGATCGATCTTTTTGGTAAGGGAGGCGGTAAGAAGATAGCTGAAGAGCTCAGTGTTCCGTTCCTTGGTTCAATTCCGCTTGATATCGATATGCGCAAAGCAGGAGACGAGGGGCGCCCGTTCATCATGCGGCGAGGTAATAATGCCACCTGGGCGAGCGTGGACAACGTGATGGAAGCACTCATCAAAATCGTCGAGGGATAACCAATGGACTACCTGCGGATTTTATCCGGGAAAGAAACGCAACTCCCCGTTTATACCGGGGTGATTGCCTGTCTTGAAAATCCGCTGGCATTTCCCGATCTTCTTGAACCGGTCTACCGGGAAGCAATGAAACTTGATGACGACACTCTTGACAAGTTCCGATTCTCACTCCTGCGGCTTCAGCTCTATGCAGATATTCACCGGAATGAGGATCTGGAGAAGGCAATGCATATCAAGTACGTTGCGCAGGTGTTGGAAAAAGTGATCTTCGGATCACTCGTTATGGAACAGGAAGACCTCCCCACCAGCTGATTTTTGCCCCGGTGTGAAACCTTTTATCGGCAGGCATATGCACTGATGATACCTATATGTGCAGACCCGATCAATACTAAATCCGACTTATTCATCCCGCAACGGTTTTTGAATCAATCTATCATTATTATCAGGATCAATTCGCACCGGAGAAACAATGACATCACGTATGCAATCCCCTCACACAACCTGTCCGGGGTGCCAGGAAGAGGTTTTTCTTGACGAACTCGTTGCAGGAAAATGCCCGCTCTGCGGGTGTTCGCTCGAGGATTTTGATGAAACCTTCGGGGAATATGAAGGGATTCTTGATCGATCGGATCTCTCGTGGCTCATCTTCAACTATTTCGTTTTTAAGAAATTTGTTGACCTTGGAGTGCCTCCCCATCAGATCATGGAGTTTGTTTCTGCCTATGAACAGAACGCAGAGAAACCTCCCGAGGAATGGACGGGAACAGATTTCCGGCTTGAAATCCCTATGAATGCCTGGGATACAATCAAACCCAAGCGCTGTATAACCTGCAAAAAAATATTCTTCCGCGGAGGGAAGAAGACCATTCGCGGGGATATGCGCCAGACCCGGCTCACGGTCGAATACCTGTGTAACCGGTGCTGAATCTCTTTTTATAATTTTATGGTAAAATTAACCCTGTGGGTTAATTTCCAGGATTAAAAAAAGGTTCGGATTAATTTTTTCGTATCCTGTCCATAACACCGAAGATACCAAAAATTCCGACTGCTGCCAGAGCAAGAATACCTGGTTCAGGCGACTGCGGTGTAGTGGTAGGATAGGGTGTAGGTATACTGCCGGTCGGTTTCGGGGTCGGGTTCTTGGTCGTAACCGAGGTGACAGTTGTCACCTGCCCGGTCGGGGCAGGAGTTTCTGTTGCCGGGATCGAGAGCCGGACATTATCGATATATCCCAGTGCATACACATTCATCGCACCATAATCACCCTTGGAACCAATGAATAATCGGTTCATTCCATGGAGGCTCTCGCCGGTGTTCATGAAATAGCCCCAGATCTCCTTTCCGGTTAATTTTTCGTTGACCCTGATGCTGAGAATCTTATGATCGTCGTCGTAATTTACCGTAACATGGTACGTTTTGTTCAGCTCATACTTTACCGTGGGTCCGCTGTAGGCCGATGGTCCGCTCGACAATGTGTCTCCGGACTGGCTGTTTATCTCCATTAATTTATTACCGGGTGTCACCAGATGGAGCCACATGATCCTGCCGAACTTCCCATTGGTGAACTGTGTCAGAACATTCGCCCCTTTTGAAGGATCCATCTCGTTCCCTGTCAGCCCGAACCTGAATGTCGCACCATCGTCAAGCTCGGTGAGGAGGATATCATAATCAAGAATAAAAGGACCTCTTTCGTAATTGCTATCTGTATACGCATAACCACCCGTGCTCGGCTCAACAGAGAAGTGATATACCCCCAGGTTTGGATCCCAGTAATTGGTTGACGGATTATTGGTTATCCAGTGGGGATCTGAACTAAACGAATTCTGATAAATTACATCCACAGTATTGTCATCGGAGGCAGCCTGCAGGGGCGGTATTAATACCATGAGGCCCAGTGCCACGATCAGGTATATGAAATATTTTCGCATTGTCATTGGGATTTCTCCGGTTTATTCTCTTCAGATTGTACACACACCGGTAGCGCCACAATAAGTATCAACGTGATGGAATACCGGCATAAATATAATGTACATATGCTGCCGGGTATTTCTTAAGAATATCGAACGTTCATGAGAAAGATCGGATGGATTTCTGTAGTCGTTTTACCTGTCGATGTAAAATCTCTCAACGAGAGGCGAGTCTGAAGACAACCGAGTCCGCAATAAGTTGTTTCAGATTTTTCCGGTGACTTTTCTTTTATCGTGTTTTTGAAAGGTATTCCCTCTTGACACCTGTGAAACGTAATAGTTGCGGAATACACTATATTTATCTTTAAAATCACGCAATATTAGAGAACATAAGAATAACAGGGCGATAATAGTCTAGCGGTAGGACAGGAGCTTCCCAAGCTTCTAACCCGGGTTCGATCCCCGGTTATCGCATCGGTTTTATGGAGATGGAACCCGAACGCTGTGCGATACGGATTATTGCGGAGAACCGTAAAGGTGTCCTGAGGGACATAGCGACGGTAGTTGCCGAGCATGAAGCAAACATCGTCATGATCAACCAGGAAGTGTTCGACTCAGGCCCCTTTTGCGGCATGGCAGAACTCTATTTTGAGTACGATTTTAACGAGGGAGGGAGCCGCGAGCTGACTGATCGCAGATCTTTGTCAGATCCATTCAATACGGGATGTACGGGCCTACCAGCCATTCGGTCATATCTTCGGATCGCGGGTCATCATCATCGGTGGCGGGGCGCAGGTGGCACAGGTGGCGCTCGGTGCAGTAAACGAGGCAGACCGCCATAACATCAGAGGGGAGCGAATTTCGGTAGATACAATTCCGCTTGTCGGTGAGAGAACGCTTGCCCTCGCCGTTGATGCGGTCGCAAGACTTCCCCGGGCTTCTATCCTTGTTCTTGCCGGTTCCATTATGGGAGGAGAGATCTCCAAAGCAGTCGACCGGGTACGGGAGGCAGGGATTCCAGTCATCGCACTCAAGATGGCCGGAACAGTACCTGACCATGCCGATCTTGTGGTGACCGATCCTATCCAGGCCGGAGTTTTTGCCGTGATGCACATCAGCAGCAAAGCAGTCTTTGATATCAACCGGGTCCGCGGGCGTGAGTTCTGATGGATATCATTGATAAAGCTGTTTCAGTACTGATGCATGACGGGACGATCATTTATCCCACGGAAACGGTCTACGGACTGGGTGCCGATGCATTTTCTGACGAGGCAATCCTGAAAGTCTACGAAGCAAAGGAGCGTCCGCTGGGAATGCCTGTTTCCATCGCAGTCTCTGATTTTGACATGCTTGGCGCTGTTGCCCATATAGAGCCCTGGATGGGGGAGTTTATTGAGGCATTTCTTCCCGGTTCCGGTTACCATCATTCTTGCTGCAAAAAGTGTTATACCTGATATCCTTACGGGAGGCACCGGTATGATTGGCATCAGGATACCTTCCCACGAGATTGCCCTGCAGATCATCGAACGGTTCGATGCCCCGATTACCGCAACAAGTGCCAACCTTCATGGGGCGAGAGAGCCGCAGACCCCGGAAGAATGCACGATATCACGTGAACTTTTCATCGACGGGGGGCGGCTTTCGGGAACGCCCAGCACGGTTGTCGATTTAAAAAATAAGATAGTTCTCCGCAAAGGTGCGCAGGCTGAAGCGGTCGAAGCATTCCTTAAAAGACTCTGAGAGTATGATGCTGCCCGTCCGCCTTCGTGATTTTGTTGAGGACCTTGATGGCTGGATCTACGCAGTCTCGACGTACGATAACCGTGAGAAGGTTGGCTGCGTTCTCCGGTATGTTCCCGATCCCGACGGTGAACGGGTAAACTCTTCCGGCATCCGATACCGGAAATACGATTTTGAAGAGGCCTTTGCGTTTATCGCACATCATAAGCCACAGTATTCAGACCTCGTTCAGCGTATCCCGATCCAGGATGTGACGAGAATCCTGAAGCCGGAGAGGGAGATTTCGCACATCGCTCATAATCACCCGCAGGTCCGGAGACTTCTCGATCTCTTCCGGCTCCCCGCAGGTGCTATTGGGTGTACCGGATCGCTTCTCTGCGGGCTGGAAAACGAGGCTTCCGATATTGACATGGTTGTCTACGGCAAACACTGGTTTGCCGCGCAGGATAAGGTCAGGCGGGGGATCCTGGAAGGTACCATGGATGCACTCTCTCCCGAAATGTGGCATAAGGTCTATGAAAAACGTAAGCCGGAGATCCCGTACGATCAGTTTGTCCTTCATGAGCTTCGGAAATGGAACCGGGGGCAGATTGAGGGGACCTATTTCGATATCCTCTATACCCGGTCATACGATAATATCGACAGTGCTCCGAACGGGCGAGGGACGGTGATGGGCAGGACACTGATCGAGGCGAAGGTAACTGATGCATCTCTTGCTTTCGATAGTCCGGCACTATACGATGTGGAGCACGAATCGGTGAGCCGGGTTCTCTCCTTCACCCATACGTATAGTGGTCAGGCACTTGAAGGAGAGACGATCGAGGCGTGCGGGATCTGCGAGCAGCACGGGGATGAAAAATGGCTTATAGTAGGGACTACCCGGGAAGCGCGAGGGGAGTATATCGTTTCGCGCACCTTGCTTGAGCAGTAATCTGATTTAAAAACATATGGAACCTGCCTGCGGGATCTGCATATCCCGTCGTTACCAGACACCGGTGCTGCCACCAGATTTCAACCTTGTGTTCTTTCCGAGAGGAAAAAACTCTCAAAACGGGATGAACCAATACTTTTCAGGAAGCTGCACGGTGGCCGGTGCGTGATCACGGGTTCGTAGCCCTTCAAAAGTTACCACCGGAAAATGAGCATGATTGAGAACCTTCACCTAATAAAGCCGCACGGCATCTGCCGATTTGTTATGATTGAGCGGGAACGCTGGATGTGCAGGTTTTGCGGGGGGCCAATCGATGTCCAACACGGATGCTGCTTGTCATGCGGGAAGAAACAGGAGTAACTGAATCGAAGATCCTTTTTTGCCCGGAATCTCGCAGATCGGGAGTTGAACAGAGTGTTTAATGACGGTACGTCTTGATTCCGGCTGACACTGATTTGAAGTCTTGTTCATTCCTTCGTTGTATGTTCCCCCTGACGGTGATAAGCGATGCAATGAAGAAGCGTTATATCATTTTTTATTCACTTTTGATGTACGTTAGGGTACACTGTTTGCCTCTTACAGGAGGTCGCTGAGCCGGTGTCCCCCACTGTTTTCGCATTTCTCCCGGTACCGGCAACGGTTGCAGGGTGCATTGAACGGGTGCCGGGGAAGGTCCCCCTGACGGATGGAATGGATCTTGTGCAGGGTGGCAATCACCTGCCTCCGGTCCCGGGGCTGGACTGTATGGAATCGCGACACTCCGTCGGGAATATATTCCACATGTCCCACCAGTAACCTCGTTCCCGGTCATCTCTTCAAGGCAGAGTGCAATGCATGAAATCCGCAACCGGTCTGATGAATAGGTTCCAAATGGCATCGCACCGGAGGCACGAATGATAGAATAGTTACCGTCCGTCGCAAGACGATCCACCATACCGACAATTCCATGCTTATCTGAATGCACATTCACATCGTTATGGGCTGCTGATCTCCAGGTATTTTTGTTGCAGGCAGTAATGCAAGTATCGAGAAACGATCGCATATCCGCATCGATTCCTGGTCTGACGGCGAGCACCTCATCCCATATAACGTCAGGATCGAGAGGATTGCCAAGGTGATAGGAGAGTTGTTTGCAGATCGCGTACCGGTCGGATTCAACGATTGGGTCGTTTCTTTCGTAATAATACCTGACCGGGCAGGAATGCACCCGCACCAGTTCTGAAATTGTGACAGGTTGTTTCTGCTCCGCCAGGATAATTCCTCGTACATCCGTTAGGGAACCGGAAGGATTATACTTATTGAATCACACGCCGCTCCTCGGATACTCTTCGTAGTATGTGTAGCCAATAACCAATGTATTTCATAGGTCTAAGACTAACCTGATATCATGACTGGACAGGAAATATCCGTCAATATTCCCCCGACTCTCGATCCGGTTTACAGCAACATGATCCAGATCGCATATAAGGATGATGAGTTTACCTTCATGTTTCTTCACCAGTTGCCCCAGGTAAACCAGGCGAGGGCAAAGGCGATCGTCTCCATAACTCCTGCACATGCAAAAAACCTTCTCGCCGTGCTGACAAAGACGGTCGCTGATTACGAGTCAAAATTCGGGACAATCTCACCCCCGAAAGATGCGCACGGTGCCGAAAAGGTCACCACGCTGAGCGGGTATTCATAAAACATATATTTTATTATAATACGGGTCGATATTGTGAGGTATCGCGCCGCCGTGGCTTAGCGGTATAGCGGCTGATTCGTAATCAGCAGGTCGAGGGTTCAAGTCCCTCCGGCGGCTTAAAATTAACCGGGTTCAATTCCCCATTATTGATTGTTGAAAGGTCTTTTTTTTACAATGCCATTTCATCATAATTTCTCATCAATCGTCGTAAATAATTATCAAATTCAGCCTCATTTTGCGATCGGCCCATTAAAGAATGACTGATAAGGAAAGGTTATTGCCCGGCTTGATGGAAGGGATTATCATGCGATATGTGATTCTCTTCACAGGGTTCCTATTTGCAATAGTAGCAATGGGGTGCATCGCACCATCCAGCTCACCTGTTATCACGCCTACTCCGCAGATCGTTTATGTGACGATCACTACAGCAGTTCCTGTTCCCGCATCAACTTTACGAACACCAATGTCCTTACCCACTCCACAAATCACCCAGTTAACCGGTAATGGCAATGATGTGCGGAAATTGACCATGACAGGATATGGTATACGGATTTTCACTATGACCAATTCCGGTAATAGTAATTTTATCGTTGGATTGAAAGACGATCAGGGTAATCTAATCTATCTCCTTGCAGACGAGATCGGACCATGGGGTGGGAGCACCTCCAAATCTCTGGATCCGGGAACCTATTATATTGATGTAACGGTACGCGGTCCCTGGACCATCGATATACAATCCCCATAGCAACCGTCTTTTTTACCTTCAATTAATTATTCCCAAACTCAAATCAAGTCGCTTGCCGTGATGAAACGCACCTAACATTTTTGGTTGTTAAAAAAGAGAGTTATCTTATCTGCCGCAGTACAGATCTATTGATTTTTCAACACATTTCGCTGATTCAGTGAGTTTTCCCATTTTTTTAAGTGTCGTTGCTTTATCGAACCATACATCTGCATCAGTGGGATCAATCTGAAGTGCCATATCATAGGCAGCTATCGCTTCTTCATACCGACCCAGACTATCACTGATATTTCCTTCTTTCACCAGGTCCTGTTCCTGCATTATTTGAATCATTTGCATTTTTTGTCCTCCAAGCCACCTTCTGTGACTAAACCAGAATAATTTTTATTTATTTATATTAATTTGCAAAATATAATTGCATGGCATATTCGGAAGAAAGAACGCCGTGCAAATGTTTTAAATAGGAAAACCTTAGGGTCGGCCACACTTGCCCGGTAGATGATGCTCTCTGGATTTGGTGTAAAACCTTTTCAAGCCCGATGGCATCATTACCTTTTAATGGGACTGTATCCTAACAGCGTTTGCCAGACAGTCGCATTGCGCCCGAACGGGTGAAGAGCTGATTAAAGAAGAATAATAGGGCAGGAAGGTCAATATTGTTCGTCGCCCGGACTTTATTTCACTGAAACAGAAACTACACGGAATTAAAGCAGGATACAGATGAACGGAGGAGGGCCTCGCATCCCACCAGAAATTTCATTTCCGATGAAAACTGCGCGTCTTTAATCGTGGATTACAAGTCTTCATGTGCATGAACGATTCCTGATTCATCAGTGACCACAGAGTATTTGGGTCACTGCAGGGTAACCGGTAATGGTGAAGAAAAGTACCCTCCTCCTAATTCTTTTATTCGCTGGGATTATTCTGGCTGCAGGGTGCACCGGTCCTGTATCACCAGGTGCCCAGACCCCGAAAAATCCAGTGCCCGTAAGTCCCTCAGGAGTTGTTCCGGTAATCACAGCGGTAACTCCCGAGCCGCTCCCGAATGTCACTTCGTTGCCCCCCAATCCTTCCGAAGGTACGATCACAACCGTGGCGACCACGCGGATCGCATCCGATAACCCGTATCTTGAGTATCTTGATGTCCGGAAACGGACCTTTGACAACCCGCTTCCCAACTGCCTGATGGGGAGCGCTTTCCCCTTCACAAAAAATGGGACCGGCTACGGTATCCAACAGATTGTACCAAAACTTTCAACCATCTCTGAAGACGAGTATTGGTCCTTCCTCCGGAGATATACGCAGGGAAACGCCGAGAATACTCCCCTTAAAATAATCACCGCATGCCAGGGTTCAGTCACCGCAGAACCCACCTGGAACTTTGTAGAGGTACGGGTAGTCCTTGATCCCACGAATTACAACCCTGCGAATTATACGATAACGCAGAATGTCTGGTCAGACGGGGAGATTGTGGCACAGTTCCCGATCACCCGACAGCTGGTCATCGATGAACCGGTGATCCTGACAAGTTATATCCCCGTCAGGACGGATGAAGTGGACCTGATCGATTCGGTCGTGGTGACCTATACCCGGCTCTGATTTTTTATCGAATGGCCAACAGATATGGTGCAATAAAAGATACTACCCGGCCAGGTTATGACAACCTGGTCCGGGTGGAACAAAGACTGTTCCCGTTTGGAATCCTGTTCATTATATCCACAACGGAAGGCATTCTTTTTTCTATGGCAGGTTTCATTGCCAGGAATCCGTCGTTGTTGACATGAAGAGGCAGGAATATTCCTCTGGTGATCGGCTGGTAACACTGAACAGTTTTTTTTTAAGTTTCATGTGCGTGAGGGATAATCCTTCAAGAAAAAATGTGAAAATCAGGCTCTGTTGCTTATCCGGGAACCTCCGGCTATCTGGAAACCTACGTTAAACCATCATTTTCTGTTTAAATAAGAATAAACCCAGTTATAGATTTGTTTGCCAGAATACGAAAGGAATGCATGTCATGAGATGGCCTCTCATGCCCATTGAACCATGCTGTTTTCACCCCTTACTTTATGCCATCCGGTCCGCGAAAAGGCTGACCAGAAAACCATTATGAAGATCGTTTTTTCCAATGAAAATAGAACAAAAAATAGAAATAAGAAATTCAATCGTCTTACAAATCGGGGAACTACCCTCGTGGCAGGGCTTCACAAAAGGCTGAATGGTTCATAATTGTCTCATCTTCGTTTTGCTCATCCGGACCATCTTCTTAAGTTCCCTCGCCGCTGCCATGATATCCGGACTTCCGACAACAGCAGAGATCACCGCGATCCCTTCCGCCCCCGCTACGATAACATCATGCACATTTCCCGTGGTGATCCCTCCGACCGCAATGACAGGGATGGAAACGTTCCTTCGGATCTCCCACAACACCTCAAGACCATGTCCGGGCCCTGCATCATTTTTCGATGCGGTCGGAAATACCGGACTGAGGGCGAGATAGTCTGCTCCTTCCCGGTCAGCCTGTATCGCTTCCTCAAGGGTTCCCACCGACACCCCGATAATGAACCCGGGTGGCGTGAGCTGCCGGGCAACACCAGCACTAATATCATCCTGACCGAGATGAACACCATCTGCGCCGCAGGCAAGCGCCACATCGAGTCGATCATTTACGATGAACAGGGTCCCGGTTTTTCCGGTGATTTCCCTGATGATGCAGCCGATCCGTAAGAGTTCCCGGGACCCGCATGTTTTGTCCCGTAACTGGATAACGTCTGCCCCGCCGGCAATGGCCTGCTGTGCAATCTCTGCATGGGACAACCCGCCCCCGACCTCTTCGTCAGTAATAACATACAGTTCGAGATTCATGACATGAGAATTTATTGGGTCCTTACCCTGGCACAGGACTCAAGTTCTTCCGGGGTGAGGGCCGCCAGTTCATCGAATAATGCCGTCCTGAAGGAATACGGGCCATCGGCATATGCGGCCGCTTTCTCCCCGGCAACTCCGAAGGTTGCGAGTGCTGCGGCTGATGCGATGACGGGATCATCAGATACTGCGGCAAATGCCCCGGTCAGGGATGCGGCCATGCAGCCGGTACCGGAAATGCTTCCCATCAGGGGATGGCCATTTCCGACAAGCAGCACCCGTTTGCCATCGGTCACGATGTCAGTTGCCCCGCTTACGACAACGGTGATACCCGATGCATCTGCTAATTTTCGTGGCAATCGTTGCCGGATCGCCGATCATCCCGCAGGAATCCACTCCCCGTACGCCTGCTTCTGCGCCGGCAAGAACCCCGATCTCCCCGGCGTTTCCTTTGAGTATTGTGATCTTCACCTCATCCATCAGGCGCAGGGCAGTCCTTGTCCTGAACCGGGTCGCACCAGCGCCAACGGGATCAAGGACAACAGGTATCTGCCGATCGTTTGCCATTCCTCCCGCAAGGATCATGGATTCTACCTGGACTTTGGTGAGCGTGCCGATATTAAGGACCAGGGCACTGGCAATACCGGCCATCTCGCAGACCTCTTCAGGAGCATCAGCCATAACCGGTGAAGCCCCTGCGGAGATCGTGATATTGGCACAATCGTTGACAGTGACATAGTTGGTGATATGGTGGACCAGCGGGTGCTTCTTGCGAACTTCGGCAAATATTTCAGAGAACAGGGTATTTTTCATCGATAATTCTCCATCTTTCATTTTTCGTACCGAGTAGCAGGATTCATGGGGATATTGAGAGAGGAATCATGTAATCGTGCCTGTGGGATGCAGAGATTGGCATGATATTCCACTCATGATCTGCCGTCTTGTTCTGCGTCAGCCCGCAAGTTCTTTCAGCGTCGCAATGAGCATGTCAATCTCGTGTTCAGTGGTATACAATGC
Source organism: uncultured Methanoregulaceae archaeon (assembly GCA_963829335.1). Lineage (GTDB taxonomy): Archaea > Halobacteriota > Methanomicrobia > Methanomicrobiales > Methanospirillaceae > Methanoregula. The sequence goes on along the minus strand of CAWHIE010000005.1, from coordinate 94,941 downwards.
AAGACTGGCGCGAACGGTCCCTTCAGGCAAACCGAGATATTCCATGAGCGGCTGGCAGCAATGGTGGCCGGATCGGCACCATGATATCAGCCGTCCTCATCCAGCTGCTGGGCGACTTCATGCGGGTGGTACCCGTCCAGCGTGAACGAAACAACGCCAATCCGGGGGACATGCAGACCAGGTGCGAATACGTGTATTCCCTTTATCGGTACCAATCCGTCGATTAACCGCTTCGTGAGCGCTTCTTCATAATACCTTATCGTTTCCATGCCTGTCTTTTCAAGATACTCCACAGCGGTACCGAGGCCGATTCCTCCGCCGATATTGGGAGTTCCTGCTTCGTATTTCTGGTACCCCTCGGCCAGGGTGATACCTTTTTTGGTTACGACCTCGACCATCCCGCCCCCGAATTGAGCCGGTTCAAGCACCGGCTCCTTCATCCAGAGGACACCGGTGCCGGTTGGGCCGAGCATCTTATGGCCGGAGAAGGCAAAAAAGTCACAGCCGAGACGGGCAACATCAACGGGCATATGGGGCACGGTCTGTGCACCATCAACGAGCAGGAGAACACCATGGTCATGGCAGATCTCTGCTATGTCCAAAACCGGGGTCACCACACCGATCACATTGGATGCATGAGTGACAGTGACGAGGCGGGTTGAAGGGGTGATCGCCCGTTCCAAGAGCAGCGAGATCGAGAGAATAATCAGCATGGATACCGATTACATCGAGCCCGACTCCCTGCCTGTCAAGATTTCTCCAGGGTAACAGGTTTGAGTGGTGCTCGAGAATGGTCGTGATCACGCGATCGCCGGATTTCCAGGAAAGACCCTGCGCCACCATGTTGATCGCTTCGGTGGTATTTTTGGTAAAAACCGTTGTTCCGTTGCTTCCGCCAATGAATTGCGCCACTTTTTCGTGGGCATGCCAGTAACGCTGCGATGCAATCCGGGTGAAACGGTGGACACCCCGTCCCACGTTTGCACGGTACTGGTGCTCGAAATCGACCATTGCTTCAATCACCGGTTCGGGCGAAAGCTCGTTGCTGCATTGTCGAGATAGATGATATCCCCGAGGATCGGGAAATCCTTTCGTATCTCGTCAACAGCAAACCCGGTTCCGAGCCTGTCTTTCCCTGAACGTCTCCATCGTTTTTTTTGCCATGGTTTCAACTGTCACCTGTTTTACCCGTATCGCCGCCGCCTTCAGGGTATAATCATCATTGACGGGAATGCCCTTCGATCTGCACAATTCCCGCATCTTCGGGGGAAGGGCATGCCATCGCCATAAACCCCATGAACAGAATGCTCCGGGAGCCCTTTTTTATCTGCCCACTTCTCAAGGAACGCATCCCAGCGCCGGGCATATTCGGGCAGGATTATCCGGAGTTCCTCGTACTCGCTTTCAAGCATGGCAGGACAGAGGAAGCACCCGATACGCTCGAGCCCCTTATCATACAGCGGATTGATTTCCGCCTTCTGCCACCAGAGGTAGAGGAAAACCTCAAGTGCCCGCCAGTTCCGTATCGGTGAGATATTAAGTGGAGCGGGTTGGCCGGGTTCTGGCTCGTCTCGTCAAGATCGGCCCGGTTCCATGATTCATACCAGCGGTTTCCCTGAATCGTAACACAGGGACCAACACCGGAGAGATAGAGCTTGAGCGGATGCAGTTTTAAGAGTTTACAGCACCAGCGGTGATCCTTTCCCGGCGGGCCTGGCCTTCTCAACCGCCTGCCAGAAGTCTCCTCCTTTCCGGATGATCTCGACTCCCTGGGATCGGACAAACTCCACCGTTTCAGGAAATTCTATGCCGGTATCGATAAAGAACGCATTCGTCACGCCGGCCTTTCGTGCAAGATGGAGGACTGCGGTGCTGTCCTTGCCACCGGAGAACGAAACATTTGCGGTCGGGCGGTCATGGATATGCTGTCTGATGCTGCGGATCGCATTCCGTTCGAGATTTTTCAGGTGATACCGGTTCTGTTCGACGGCAACATCCCAACCGGGATTTTTGGGGGTTCGGGGCATAACGGAAATAAGCTCTTTCACCCGGATAGACCCCTCTTTTACCACACCGTCCCGAACCGGTTTTTGTACTTTACAATCACCGTTCCTTCAGGGGCAGGACTCGTGAGGGGAATTTTTTTGCCGCCGATCCGACCTTGCTACTCTCCGGGCATCGGTCTGGAGATCGAGATCGACGATCCCCTGCTTCACGTGCGAAAGGATGTACGGGAGAGCCTCGGGCGCAATATCGAGGCTGAACTTTCTTGATACCGGATCGAAGGTAAGCCAGCCGAAGCGCTCCCCATACATGATCACGAGGTCGGCACGATCAACACCACCGGTTTTATTCAGGAGAAGGATTTTTGCGAGCGGAATTGTTCCGAAACGCTCTGCAACGAGTTTTTTGATAAGCGCTGTATCTGCTGCAAGCGCGGGGCGGACATCAAAAGGCTGGAGGAGCTCAATCTTTTTCCCCTCCCTCCCGCACGCACAGCTTTTCGCAATCAGCGGGACATTGCAGTCTTCACACCAGTAAAGGATCTTTTTGACCGGTGGTTTGCGCATCACACATATTTATTGTGCGTTCAGGAGATAAGAGAAACGATGGGGAACACGATCCCGGCTCATTCATGGACATTAGGATAGAAATAAATTACCAATGAATTTTTATACTAAAGTATATACAAAAGGAATCCTGTAAGGATTGGTGAAGCACCATGGTGAAATTAACTGCTGAAATGAAAGAGGCATTTGAGAAAATGAAGGAGAAAATGAAAATTCTCCCCGTTGCCACTGCGTCAAAAGATGGCACTCCGAATGTTATTCCTCTTGGGATGTCATGGCTTGTAGGTGATGATACGGTCTGGTTTGTAGACAATTTCATGAACAAGACACTTTCTAACCTGCGGGTAAATCCCAAGATCGCGTTCTTTATCTGGGGACCTGAAATCAAAGGTTGTTACCAGGTGAAAGGAGTCGCCGCTATCAAGACAAGTGGTAAGGAATATGATGAGATGAAAGCAATAGTCAATGCGAAATACCCGGTGTACCGGCACGCTCACTCGTGATAGTCAAAATTACTGAAGTGTTCGAGTGTAAACCAGGACCAACAGCGGGTTCAAGACTTCTGTAAAAAAAAAACTTTTTTTTCCCTAACCCTATATTCAAAGTCCAATAAAGGTCAAAAGAATCAATTATAATATCTTCAGATTTTGCCTTTTTTTTATATCGGAGGACAAATCAGGATTATATTTTTATATTCTTCTCGGAAAAAGAGTTACAGGGAAGAATACTGGTTGATAAGCAGGCTCGTTTTTATTTCATAGAGGAAAGAATTGGGGGTTGTTAATGATGCAGGATCATAGAAAAAAGAGTGAGGATCCCGTCACCACCAGATCTTAGAGTTGAGTCATTTCGAACCAGGTTTTGAACCCGGCGCGGCGGCCACCACTTTTAACGATTCGGTAATTTCGGGGAGCAATTCCGCCGGGATCCCTATCACCATCTCACCGTCCTCGATGCCGGAAAACTTGCGGGAACCATCGCACCCGAGAGAGAAGTTCACCTGCCCGTTCAGGTAGGTCTGGGCACATGCATCGGAGCATACCGACTGGATGCCGGCGAACTCCGCGTTTATCCTCCCACCCATCCGGAAAAGGCTGCTTTGGGCGAGTTTTAACATGCTCCAGGCATTTGCGACAATCAGGATAACCTGCGGGTCAAATGGTGTCTTTTCAAGTGGTGCATACAGCGTGGCAAAGGTCTCATTGGTGCCAAGGTGCGGAACCCTGTCGATGGTGCGCTTACAGGCGGCAGAACTTTCGAATTTTCCCAGTTTGAAGTAAAAATCACCGTTCTTCAGGCTCTCGGTGATCTCCCGGAGGCCCAGCGCCCATGCACCGCCATTACATTCATGCCTGGCGGAGGGAGAATAAAAGATCTTCCCTTCTTTCCGGGCCAGACCGACCATGGCGCAGTGCCGGATTGTCCTGTCAAGTTCCTGCATTCCCGCGGGAATATCTTCCTTCTTCGTTGCAAACCTGAATGCTACGGGAGATCCGGTGAGCTTTAAATATTTTTTAAGAGTCTCAGATGCCTCGACATAATTGATCGGAATTTTCAAATCAGGTGTCATATACAAATAACCTCGTAGTCCGGTGTACCTCAGGACTTTACAAGTAGTCCATGATGGCGGGATTTATTTAAACCTAGTGACCGTACCACCAAAATTCAATACAGCCTTATCTTTCGATAAGGAACGTTGAACCACCAGGGTTTTACCGCCCAATGAAAAAGAATAGTGATATCCCGTATTTTCATAACCCGAAAGACTCGAGCAGAACCAGGAACCCGATCATGCATGCTTCCATCAGGACGATAACGATCCACAGGTTCAGCTTCAGGAACTCCGGGACGGTGACCGCGGGGAACGGGCCCCACATGAGTACACGCTTCCTGAGTACAGGATAGAGTTCCGCAAAAAAACCTGCCCCGATCACCAGACCGACCATCCCGCCGGCAAGAGCATCGAGTGCGCCTGTCCCGACCGCTCCGGCAACAGTTCCCGGGCAATAGCCAAGCAGGGCAAAACCGACCCCGAATATAAGTCCGCCGATTACATTTGAGCCGAACGATCCTTCTGCCGCATGTGACTGCACGTAGCCGACGTGTTTAAGCAGGTGAAACCCGATCATCCCGACGATTACTGCCGACAGCATCAATTTCAGGACAGTAAAGTCAGTGAGCAGGAGCTGTCCGGTGATCACATTATAACTGGTGACACCCCCCTTCTGGAGAAGAAAACCAAACGCTATCCCGAAGAGGAGCCCGAGCACGATCTGTGCATTCCTGTTTGTATGGAGTCTGACGAGCATCATCCCTGCCTCACGCCGCTATGACCCGGAAGATAAACAAGGCGGTCGCAATCCCTCCGATAAAGAAACAACACGCAGTGATGATACTGGCAAGTGAGAGCTGGATCGACCCGTTGATCCCATGACCGCTCGTGCACCCGCCTGCCCAGCGTGCACCAAGGCCGAGCAGGATTCCACCTCCGAGGGCGGCGATGATGCGGATTACCGGGTTATACCCGAATGCATCGCCCCACCGGCCGGGTACCCAGAAGATGTGAAACTGCCCGGAGAGGAGGGCAGAGATGAATGCCCCGATAATAATACCGGGTATGATCATGAAAGCCCAGTCGATCTGCGGGATAATTTCACGATAATATTCCTTCTTTGCAGTCTCTTCAGGATTAATCACCTTTCCAATCAGTCCCCGTGCCTTGACAAAAGCTGTGGAACACCCGATTGGACGGTCCGAGAGCAGGAACGCAAGACAACTCAAAATACCGATGCCGGCTCCGGCAACATAGGGCGACCAGATCGGCTGGGTGAAATATTCGAACATGGCATGCACCACTTTTCCTGCGAAACATGTGCAGGTTTATTCCTAGTCATCTGATTAAATGAATAAAGGTATGCAGGGATCGAAAATAGTTCTGCCCGGATACGTAAAAAACAGAATCATTTGATCGAATGGAAAAAATGAAAATCGGGATTCAGTCCGGAACCAGAATTGCGCGGTTCTGAGAAGAATAGCTTATTCCCGGGCTCTGGAGAAAACCTCCTTCCTGATGACGCTCCAGGGGCTTCGCCCCGCCGCTGTGGCGCCCCAGTCGCGATAATGCTGTATTACCCAGATCGGGATTTCTCGGTAATACAGAGGAATCGTATGCGCCCCCGCCCCCGACGGGGGGCAGGGATGGCGCAAGGGGGGCATCAAATTTTCAAAAAAGGATTTCTACAGAGCCTATTCCCGGATACTGATAATCTGTACCGGGCAGAGGTCTGCTGCTTCCTGCGCACAGGCAGTAAGATCATCTGAGGGTGTCCCCTCGGCGATATTGCCGTTGATCCGGTATTTTTCAATTATCCGGCTGAATGAGTCATCCGGATCTTCCTCAAACAACCCCGGACATGCTTCCCAGCATGAACCGCAGCTCACGCACGTCATACGGTCAATAATCACTTTCACTTACATTCTCCTTGATTACTGTGCATAGTAAATCCGAAAACAATAAAAAGGTACCTGAAAAGGTAACAATCTCTTTTTTTTTACGAAAACGTGGAGTCACATAATGCAGACTGAATATTCGGGAATCAAAAAAACGACATAATCCGGGTAATCCCGAAACAGCAGTTTCTTCGGGGAATCAGGTGCCGGTTCTCTGCGCCTGCTCCACCGCCTTCAGCAGCCAGGCCATATTTTTCCCGATTGCCATCATCCGTTCAACACCCTCACGATCCTGTTCGACATCTCCAATCGCACTTCCCATGCCAATTCCGGGAAAACCGGTAAGGATCATATCCCCCGCTAGCAGGAAATGCAATAGGGTATCTGCGGTGTGCATAGCTCCAGCTCTTCGCAGGGCAATAACCACAGCTCCGACTTTACGCCGGTAGAGGCCCCCGTTTGCCATCGAGACAAAACCTGCCCTGTCGATAAGCGCTTTCATCTCCGCGGTCACATCGGTGAAATAAACCGGGGAACCCAGGATGATACCATCGGCACCGATCATTTTTTCGATGCAGGTGTTGACGATATCATTGTCTATGACGCACCGTCTATCCCGGTTCTCAAAACATTTCATGCATGCTGTACAACCCCGGATCTTTTTGCCAGCCAGCTGTACCAGCTCAGTATCGATCCCCTCATTCTTCAGTTCACGGAGGGCATACCGGATCAGGATGCCGGTATTCCCGTTTTTCCTCGGGCTCCCGTTAAACGCGACAACTTTCATGAAATTTCCTCATGTATAGTCAGGCGATGGATTTCATTCCCTTGACTGCGTCGATATATGCCTTCGTGTCATCGATAACGAAAGCCTGCCCACGTTTCTTCTTAATCTGGTTCACGTCGGCACGATGGGCTGTCATTGCCTCCGCGATCATCTTTTTGATTGTCTCCTGCATTTGTCGTCTCCCGGCACCCTCGGACAAAGGGTGCCTATGGGAAACAATAGGAGCATACCCTTCTTAAAACTTCAGGAGCATCAAAAAATACACCGAGCATTTCAACGAAAACTCCTTTATCGCAGTTAAAAAAAGTGGAGGAGGGATATTGGCTATGGGACAGCGTTCGGGTCATGACAGCCATGATAATCCTGAAAGGACTGATCTGTGTTCCAATCTGGAGAGGGTCTTATAAAAACGATGGCATCGCCCTAAACTCCTCTCTGCGATGAACACGCAGGTTCCCCGGGTCAGGTATGGTGTCATCCATCATCCGGTGCGATTTGTGCCGGAAAGACCGACAAAGGACGATATTCCCTGTTCCTCCTGCTCAGGAGAATTCCGTGATGGAAATGATCCCGGTTCCCCGGCTGGCCCGGATTCAGACATTACATTAGCTTACCAAACCGTACCGGTTAAATATCTCTGACGTGTTCTGTCAGGGTAAGTTTATTACTGTTGAGGCGGTATGGTCGCATACCGGGCGTTTTCGTCCCGCGCTGTGGCACCGGAATTTTACCGTTGCTTCCAGAACCAGTGCCTTACGATGATGTCCGAAGGCAAAAGAGCGCAGGACGGGAATAAGCACCACGGGAGAGGATATACCATGGACGGATATGCAGGTTCAATATTGTATGTTGATCTTACGAAGGGTTCGGTAGAGAAAAAGGCCTTGCCGGCGGAACTGAAGAGGCAGTACCTGGGCGGCCGGGGGTTTGGTGTGAAACTGGTGAGCGATCTGGTTCCCCCGAAAGCTGACCCACTGGGCGAAAAGAACGTGATCGTATTTGCCACTGGTCCTCTGACGGGGACCGGGGTCCCCCTGGGGGGGCGGCACCAGGTGGTTTCGAAATCCCCGCTGAACAACACCCTCTGTTCGTCTGACAGCGGGGCGTTCTTCGGTCATGAAATGAAGATTGCCGGGTTCGACGCGGTTGTGGTGAGCGGAAAGGCAAAAAAGCCTGTATTTCTCTGGCTCAACAACGGCATGGCGGAGATCCGGGACGCTTCACCATACTGGGGGAAGACGGTTCTGGAGACGACTGCAGGGATCCAGAAAGATCTCGGTGATATCTACATCCGTATTGCCTGCATTGGTCCGGCCGGTGAGAGACTGAGCCTGATTGCCTGCGTCATGAGCGACCAGTTCCGTGCGGCAGGGAGAGGCGGGCTTGGTGCGGTCATGGGTTCAAAGAACTTAAAAGCAGTTGCGGTCCGGGGTGCGGGAAAGATTCTTCCCGCAGATCCCGTAAAATTCAAGGAGGCTGTCGAATCGGCGAGAAAAAAGATCCAGGCCGGGCAGGTAACCAGTCAGAGCCTCTCGGCGTACGGTACTGATGTCCTGATGAACCTCATCAATAATAATTATATCCTCCCGACACGGAACCACCAGAGCGCCTACTTCCCCACGGCGGACAATGTCGGCGGAGAGACGATGGCTAAGACCACGCTCGTAAGGAAGAAACCCTGTTATGGCTGCTTTGTCGCGTGCGGGCGTGGCACGAAGATCGATGACAAGGAAGGAGAGGGACCTGAGTATGAGAATGCGTGGGCATTCGGAGCTGACTGTGGCATCGATGACCTTGGATGGGTGACCAGGGCCAACAACTTCTGCAACGATCTCGGTCTCGATGCGATCTCCGCCGGTGTCACCATCGCCTGTGCCATGGAACTTTCCCAAAGGGGGTTCATCAAAGAGAAGATTTCCTGGGGTGACGGTGCTGCCATGACCGAGCTGGTGCGGAAGATGGGATATCGGGAGGGAATCGGCAAGGAAATGGCTGACGGGTCGTACCGGTTTTCCATGAAGTACGGGCACCCTGAGCTCTCGATGAGCGTCAAGAAGCTCGAGCTGGCCGCCTACGATCCGCGGGGGTTGCAGGGACAGGGACTGAGTTTCGCCACCGGTGTCCGTGGCGGTGATCATATCAACGGGTACATGATCTCACCGGAGGTCATCGGGCTTCCGGTAAAAATGGATCCGTTCACCGATGACGGAAAGGCATCGATGACCAAGGCCTTCCAGGACCTGACTGCTGCGATCGATGCAGCAGGAATCTGCCTCTTCACTTCACTCGCACCGATGGGTGCCCCTGACTACGCCGCACTCACCGCTGCAGTAACCGGGATGCCTGTCGGCGAAAAGGAGATCATGAAGATCGGCGAACGGATCTGGAACGTGCAGAAACTCTTCAACATGAAGGAGGGATACACGAAAGCCGATGACACACTCCCCGCACGACTCCTCAAAGAACCGCTCAAGGAGGGAGAACCCAAAGGCAGGGTCTGGAAACGCGAACCCCTCCTCGACCAGTATTACGCCCAGAGGGGGTGGAATAAAGAGGGTGTACCGACCCCGGAAAAACTGAAGGAGCTCGGTCTGGCGTGATCCTTTCTCTGCCTGGATCTGGTACCCGGGATGTCAAACCCATGCTCCCGGAGGGGTATGTTCGGAAGTTCATGGCTCCTCCTCCTCCTGTCAATTCCTTTTCTGATAGAACATGAAAAACACATTAATTAGAAATTTTTCCTTTCTGGCAATTTACTGTCGGATCCGGAATCCATTGTATCGAAACAAAGGGGTATATACTTCCTTGGAATATTACCCACTATCGAATGAATGGACTGACGCCTGATGACGGATGAACCAAAACCTATCCTTATCCAGGGAAGGCTTGAAGTTTGCGAGCTTGACCGTGCCCGGATGGCCCTCCTGAATCCTGCCCTGATCGAGCAGAAAAAAGAAGAAAGGACGACAGATGAGAACGCCAAACCCCTTATTGCGATGACGATGCGGGAGGGCATCGAGACCGTCTGGGACCGGTTTGAGATGCAGCAGCCTTCCTGTAAGTACTGTGAATCCGGACTCTCCTGTGCCCGGTGCACCATGGGTCCGTGCCGTATCATCCCACCCCATCGGATTCGTGGTGTCTGCGGTGCCGATGCAGACCTGATTGTTGCCCGCAACCTGCTTGATACCATCGCGACCGGCGCAGCAGCCCACTCGGATCACGGCCGCGATATCGTCGAGACCCTCTATCTTGTCGGGACCGGAAAGACGAAAGATTACGGTATTGCCGACCCGGAGAAACTCAGGAAGATCTCTCTGGAATTTGGCATTTCTGTGGATGGCAAAAGCTCAGAGAGGCTTGCTGCAGAACTTGGCCGGTCCATGCTCGAAGAGTACGGGATATTAAAAAACACCCTCCAGTTCCTCCGCCGTGCCCCAAAAACAACCAGGGATGTCTGGGATAACGCCGGAATCGCCCCGCGGGGAATCGACCGCGAAGTGGTGGACTCAATGCACCGGGTCCAGATGGGAGTCGGTGCAGATTACACCGGCATGCTGCTGCAGGGCCTTCGCTGCAGCCTTTCTGACGGATGGGGCGGATCGATGATGGGCACCGATATCTCCGATGTACTTTTCGGTACTCCTTTCCCTGTGAAGTCTCGTATCAACCTCGCCGTACTGAAAGAAGACCAGGTAAATGTGGCGGTTCACGGGCATAACCCGGTGCTTTCCGAGATGGTAGTAAAAGCAACAACCGATCCGGAGTTACTGGCGCTGGCGAAGAAATACGGCGCTAAAGGGATCAATCTTGTCGGACTCTGCTGCACGGGAAGCGAGTTGCTGATGCGCAAAGGAATTCCTATGTCCGGCAATCACCTGAACCAGGAGCTCGTCATCACCACCGGCGCCCTCGAAGCGATGATCATTGATTACCAGTGTATCTTCCCATCTCTGCCGAGAACTGCAAGCTGCTTCCACACACTTATCATATCGACGAGTTCCAAGGCCACCATTCCGGGGTCGTACTTTTTTGATTTCCACCCTGAGACCGGCTACCTCACCGCAAAAGCAATCGTCAGGATGGCAGTCGAGAATTTCAAGAACCGGAACCCGAAACGAGTCATGATCCCAGGAAAGCCGGTACCGGTAATGTCCGGATTCTCCAATGAGGCGATCAAGAAAGCACTCGGTGGCTCATTCAAGCCGCTCATCGACGTAATCGCCGCCGGTAAAATCCGGGGAGCTGTCGGTATTGTCGGGTGCAACAATCCGCATATCAAGCATGATTATGGGCACGTGACGCTTGCAAAGGAGCTGATAAAGAAAAACATTCTCTGTGTTGAGACAGGCTGTGCCGCAATCGCGTCGGGAAAAGCCGGACTCCTCCAGCCGGAAGCGGCTGCACTCGCGGGTGATGACCTGCGGGCGGTCTGCGAGTCTCTGGAAATTCCGCCGGTACTTCACATGGGATCCTGTGTGGATAACTCGCGGATTCTTGTACTTGCTGCAGAACTCGGAAACGCACTAAACGTCCCGATCCACAAACTTCCCCTTGCCGGCGCCGCACCGGAATGGTATTCGCAGAAAGCCGTTTCGATCGGGGCGTATTTCGTTGCATCGGGCGTATACACGGTGCTCGGCGTGATGCCCCACATCTCCGGCAGCCCTCCCGTGGTATCTCTCCTGACTGAAGGCTTAAAAGGCGTGGTAAATGCAAGCTTCTCGGTAGAACCGGACCCGGTAAAGGCGTCTGTACCTCATCTCGGACCATATCGAACGGAAGCGGATCGAGCTTGGGATATGAATCTCCGGGGGGGAACAGGGAGTGATCATGGCAAAGATCCAATGAGCAGGAGCGGGGGAAAAGGCATACGGGTCGTTATCACCGGAAAAGGAGGAGTCGGTAAGACCACGATCACCGCGCTCCTCGCCCATCTTTTCGCACAAGAAGGATTCCGTGTTCTCGTTGTCGACGGCGATCCCCAACAGAACCTTGCGGTGACCCTGGGAATTCTGCCGGAGGAGGCAGAGAAGATTGTGCCGGTATCCCGGAGTATTGAGTATCTTCGGGAGAAGACCGGCGCCGGCCCTGGGATATCCCCGGGCGGGCTCATCACGCTTAATCCGGAAGTCAGTGACGTCATCGACAGGTTCTCGGTCCCTGTTGCTGAAAACCTCCGGCTCCTCGTGATGGGGGGTGTTGCCCAGGCAGGAGGAGGTTGTCTCTGCCCGGAGTATACGCTCCTTGCCGCGATATTTCGTCATATACGTCTTCTGCCTGACGAGGTTGTCCTGCTGGACACCCCGGCGGGTATGGAGCATTTCGGGAGGGCGGTCGCAGATGGGTTCTCCTGTGCACTGGTCGTGGCTGACCCTTCCTATAATGCACTTTCCGTGGCTAAGGGGTCCGCAGGACTTGCACGCCAGCTTGGGATCAACTCCATTATCCTCGCAGTAAACAGGACAGATGAACGGACCGATGTTCACACGATATACCAGAGAATGGGAGATCCTGGAGAATTCTCCGGTTTGATCCTGTTACCCTTCGATCACGAGGTTATTCACCGGGAGCCTGCTGTCGGTTCGCTCCTTTCGGACAATTCCTTTTTTATCAGGGAAGTCAGGACACTCGCCACACTAGTCCACTGCTGTGAATCAGACCGACCGTACGACCTATAAAAGACAGTCTTATTGTGTCTTTGATGAAAAAGATCCAGCATTTACATTATCCCTGATTTTTCACGAAATCCGAATGATCAATAAAGGTTCTTTTTGCCGGACACGAGTTCTGTCTCGCGCCATTCATGCCGTCCCTGACTTCTGAGGGAGTTTATCCCGTTTTGCAACAGACCCGCACGTAGAACATGCTCAATCTGTCTACCTGGTTGTATACCTGAAACTGCCCCCGTTTAACAGCCAGATTTTTTGTTAATGACCTAAATCTTTTTGTGCGCATTTGTGTAATTATTCATAGCGAAGATCCTTGAGGATGCCGCTCACACCGATACTCATCCGCGAGCCCCTGTCGTGTGATCCTCCCTATCTGACAGTACCACGGATCCATCACGAAGCGGAGGTTTTGCAATCTATTCTGCACGCCCAGCGGAGCAGGGACGAAACATTTATTGTGGTCTCGCACGAGATGGATTTCGGGCGAATACCTGCGGCCGTCCTGACCTGATTCTGGGGGGGCGATAACCGGTGTCGGAAACTACCGTGAGATCCTCGAGCAGGTCGCCGAAGAAGAGAGCGCGGGTTGACCCTGAGAGGAAATAGTTCCAACCCACATGTAACGGAGACACTATATCACCATGACAGCAAACGACAAAACGACAGAACGGGCATGCGATGACACAACATGCAAAGAAGATTGTGCCACCTGCCCGTCCGCACATCAGCAGAGCGCCCCCAAAGGACTGCCTCAGAAAGCAAAGATCGATGTGAAACACGTTATCCTCGTGTTGAGCGGAAAAGGCGGGGTAGGCAAATCGACTGTTTCCGTGAACCTCGCGTTTGCACTTGCCAACCACGGAAAGAACGTCGGATTGCTGGACCTTGACTTCCACGGACCGAATATTCCCAAAATGCTAGGCATCGAAGAACAGCGTCCTGCGCTTCTCCCCCATGCCATAGAACCGGTCCATGTAGCCGGGAACCTTGGAGTCATGTCGATGGCATTCCTTCTCCCGGACACCAGCACCCCGGTGGTTTGGCGGGGGCCGATGAAAATGGGCGCAATCCGGCAGTTCCTGACCGATGTTAACTGGGGTTCGCTTGATTATCTGGTCGTCGACCTCCCGCCCGGCACGGGCGACGAGGCGCTTACGATTGCCCAGCTTGCGCCCAATGTGCGGGGAGCGGTCATTGTTACGACACCTCAGGATGTCGCGGTCATGGATGCGATTAAGGCGGCAAAGTTTATCGAACAACTCGATATCCCGGTGCTCGGCGTGATCGAGAACATGAGCGGAATGATCTGCCCTCATTGCCACCAGGAAATCGACCTGTTCAGCAAGGGTGGGGGAAAGAAAGCAGCAGAGGATCTGGGTGTACCGTACCTTGGCGGCATTCCCCTTGACCCCGAGATGGTGAAGGCCGGGGATGAGGGGAAGCCGTTCATCATGCAGCACACGGGTTCACCGACATGGAAGGCAGTCGATGCAGTGATGGAAAACCTGATACATATCGTTGAAACTTAATCGATGACCAGGTAATTTTTTCTGCAGAACGAGAGAACGCGAACTAAAAAACCAATCTCGGTGAGGAACGGAAACCTCATCCTCTTATTATATTTCTTTTTACACCAACTACTGATATGATGAATCCAGAGAAGGCCAGCTCGGGCAGATCACCAGCGGCATATGCCCGGGAAGGTTTTTTTTCCACCCATTCATCCCGGGCCGATCAGTTCACCGAATCGGTAATCCGGGAGATGACCCGATTATCCCTGCAGTATAATGCGATTAACCTTGCCCAGGGTTTCCCCGATTTTCCTTGTCCGGCTGAACTCAAAACTGCTGCATGCGAAGCCGTGCTTGATGACATTAACCAGTATGCCATCACGTGGGGCGCCCGAAATCTCCGGGAAGCATTGGCGGATAAGGTGAAAAAGTATAACGGGATGCTTTTTAACCCGGAATCTGAGATTACCGTTACCTGTGGTTCGACTGAAGCAATGATATCATCCATGCTTGCCGTTATCCAGCCGGGCGATGAGGTGGTTGTGCCGGAACCATTCTACGAGAATTATGGGCCCGATGCGCAGATCTCCGGAGCGGTACCACGTTTCGTGCCGCTGCTGGATGATTTCTCCATCGATGAAGAAGCATGGAAGTCAGGATTCACCGGAAAGACCCGGGCGATCATCCTGAATACCCCCAATAATCCAACCGGTAAGGTCTTTTCGAAAGAAGAACTTCGGTTCATTGCTGACCTTTGTACCGAGCATAATACAGTTGCGATCACCGACGAGATCTATGAACATATTCTCTATGACGGGAAAAAACATGTTTCAATCGGGTCCCTTGATGGGATGCAGGACAGGACCATCACCATCGGCAGTTTCTCCAAGACCTACAGCGTAACCGGGTGGCGTGTAGGGTATGCCCTTGCCTGTGCCGGGATAACCGAGCGAATCCGGAAGATCCACGATTTCCTGACGGTCGGAGCACCGGCGCCGCTACAGCAGGCCTGTGTTTCTGCCCTCGGTTTACCAGAGCGCTACTACCAGGATCTGGCAGCCATGTACGACCGGAAAAGAAAGATTCTCCTTGAGGGACTGCGGCAGGCGGGGTTCAGCTGCCAGGTACCCGAAGGGGCGTACTACATCTTCACGGATATTTCCGGATCGGGTATGACAGATACTGATTTCTCACGTTTCCTCGCCAGGAAAATTGGTGTTGCTGCAGTTCCTGGCACCTCATTTTATCATACCGGAGGACAGAACATGCTCCGCTTTACATTCTCGAAGAAAGATGAGACGCTGGTGGAGGCGTGCCGTCGGCTCGGGCAGTTGGATCTTACCCGGATTTCAGCTGAAGTGAAAAATTAAAAGGAACATTTTTTGTCCCCGAGAAATTATTGGAAAATTGATTTTAATTTTTTTTTTGGAATGAGTGATCGTTTGGCCTTTGTCTCACGCTGTAGTACCGCAAACAAGTGATTCCGGCAAAAAGGCGAACGTGAAGTTCCTTTATAGAACAGGAATATTTGAATGGGGGGGCCAGGGGAACGCCATGAGCTCCACCCTCTTTTGGGAAAAGAGGAAGTTACCTTTTAGCCACTATGAGTAGTATGGAGTTCCTCATCGCATGATTTTTCTGTTCTCCGTCATTTTCACCGTAATTTTCCCGAGCCATGCCCATGCTCGCCCGCCACCCACCGTCCTCCGTTCTTAGTCAGCTCTTTCTTCCAGATCGGGACACCGGCCTTGATCGCCTCAATAATAAACCGTGATCCGCCATATGCTTCTTCCCGGTGCCCGGCTCCAACAACAATAATCAGGATATTCTCCCCGACGGCAAGGCGTCCTGTCCGATGAATGATATCGACATGCTGGAGACTGAACTGTTCAGTCGCGTCCCGGGCAATCTTTTCGAGTTCACGGAGTGCAACCTCTTCGTAGGCTTCAAGCTCCATCTCGCGGATGTCGTCGTCGCGGACAATCCCGTCAAAGACCACAATTGCCCCTGTACCTCGCTGTTTTGCCTCATGGATCAACCTGCCGATGTCGACATCTTCGGTCTGGATAGCGATCATACTGCAACCATTTTTTAAAAATCAGCCACCCGCAACCGGTGGGAATACTGCAATATCATCACCATCGGCAACGATCTGCATTGCCGCGTCCGTGATGTCGACCCGCCGGGCGTTCCGCATCAGGATAACGTACTCGCGGAAGTGACCGTGTTCATCGAAGATTGCATTGTGCCCTTCACGATTCTCCAGGGCGATCTGGTGTATCAGGTCGGGAATGGTTGTCCCTTCCGCAACCTCAGCAACAATCTCGTTCCCGAGAAGTTCCCTGAACCTGGCAAAAAAACGTACCCTGACTTTCATTTTTTATCACCTGGTTTCCCACACGAGGCACCGCACGCAGTGCAGCGGGGATTCCTTTCCATGCAGATCTCTTCGGCGTGCGCCTGCATCCCATCCCAGATGAAAAGCCTGTTGGTCAGGAGTTCTCCGTTTTTCAGGAGATATTTCAGGACCTCGGTCGCCTGCACCATACCGATTAAGCCCGGCGTCACACCAACAACGGGGAACATCTCCTTTGGAGGGGCTTTGGGGAACATGCACGCAAGACAAGCGGTCTGTCCCGGAATAATGGTGGTTGCCTGCCCGAAAAACCCGCAGACAGCCCCGTGGAAGAGGGGGATTTTTTTCCTCAGGGCGGTTTCATTGAGCAGATACCGGGTAGGGTAATTATCCATCGCATCGACGATCCCATCAGCGTTGCCCACTAGTGCTTCCGCATTTTGTTCTTCAATCGTAGTATCGATAACCCTGACCGTTATATCCGGGTTGATCGCACGGAGTTTCTCCTCCGCAGATACTGTTTTTTTCCTCCCGGTATCGCGGTCATAATGGAGGATCTGGCGGTTGAGGTTGGAGAGGTCAACGACATCCCGGTCAACAACCGTAAGCGTTCCGATCCCGGCAACTGCAAGATAAACGGAAACCGGTGAACCAAGCCCACCCGCTCCGGCGATGAAGATATGGGCTTTTTTCAGCCGCTCCTGCCCCTCATCCCCAAAGAGCATCATCTGCCGCTTGTATCGTTCGCGTTCGCGTTCTGATAACATATTCACCAAAAATTTCTCCTGTTCAGGTCCGGCTAATGATCACTGGTAAGGTCTTCGCCGTGGTCGCGAGAGTGGGGATTTCTCTCGACCCAGGGTTCAAGCCCCTGTTTCTTCCGGTAATCATTGATTGCATTGTGGATTCCTTCCTCAGCAAGCACGGAGCAGTGCATCTTTATCGGGGGCAGCCCTTCGAGAGCCTCTGCCACTGCTTTGTTGGATACTTCCCAGGCCTCTTCAAGGGTCTTTCCTCTGATGAGTTCAGTTGCCATGCTGCTGGAAGCGATCGCTGCCCCGCAGCCAAAGGTCTTGAACTTCGCATCGGTGATGATATTATTCTCGATTCTTAAAAATATCTTCATAATATCCCCGCAGACCGGGTTCCCGACCTCCCCCACCCCGTCAGGATTTTCTATCTCGCCGACATTG
Source organism: uncultured Methanoregulaceae archaeon (assembly GCA_963829335.1). Lineage (GTDB taxonomy): Archaea > Halobacteriota > Methanomicrobia > Methanomicrobiales > Methanospirillaceae > Methanoregula. The sequence goes on along the minus strand of CAWHIE010000005.1, from coordinate 77,402 downwards.
CGCGGGTTCTTGAAATGATCCATGACCTTCTCACTATACATCGCATCCTCCCTCCGTTCCGCTCTTCCGGTATAAGGGAGACATATCTCTCAGGCGGGATACTACCTTTGGTAATATCTCAAGGACGAAATCCACATCCTGCTCGGTGTTGATGTCCCCAAGGGTCAGCCTCAGTGAACCATGGGATATTTCCACGGGAAGCCCCGTGGCGAGCAGGACATGGGAGGGTTCCAGCGATCCGGAGGTGCAGGCGCTGCCGGTCGAGACGCAAATGCCTTCATCGTCAAGCCACAGGAGCATGGACTCCCCCTCAATGAATTCAAAACTGACGTTGATATTCCCCGGCAGCCGTTTTTCGGGATGACCATTGAGTCGGGCGGCCGGGATCTTTGCGAGGATGCCCTGCAGGAGCCGGTCCCTCATACCCCGGATGCGCAGGTTGTGCCCCCCAATATCTGCGGTTGCATGTTCGATGGCGCAGCCGAGACCGACTATCCCCGCAATATTTTCTGTCCCGGCCCGCCGTTTCCTTTCCTGTCCTCCCCCGTGGATCAGGTTGTCGATCTTCACGCCTTTTTTGATATACAATGCACCGACCCCTTTCGGCCCGTAGAATTTGTGGGCGGAGAGCGAGAGCATGTCGATATTCTGTGCCTTTACATCCACCTGCACATTACCGATAACCTGAACGGCGTCCGTGTGAAAATAGATCTTATGGCTGCGTGCAATGGCTCCCAGCTCGGCGATGGGTTCAATCGTCCCGATCTCGTTGTTGGCAAACATGATTGAGATGAGGATCGTCTCGTTCGTGATGGCCTTTTCGAGATCCACGGGATCAATCATCCCATACCTGTCCACCGGGAGATAGGTAACGGCAAATCCTTCCCTTTCCAGGTATTCACACGTATGAAGAACAGCGTGGTGTTCAATGGCGGAAGTGATGATATGATTACCCTTTTTCCGGTTGGCAGAAGCCACGCCCTTAATTGCCCAGTTGTCGGATTCGCTCCCTCCTGAAGTAAAATAGATCTCGTCCGTATCCGCGCCAATCGCCTTTGCAACCTGTACACGGGCGGTATCGATTGCTTTCTTCGAATCTTCCGCTATGCTGTAGATCGATGAAGGGTTCCCGAAGTGCTCGCTGTAATAGGGAATCATTGCCTCCAGAACCTCCTTTCTGGTGTAGGTGGTGGCGGAATGATCCATATAGACTATGCGTTTTTCTTCCATGATCTTACCGGGTACCTGACTGTGATGCTGATATACGATGTAGTCTGTGCTGCCTGAACATATCTTTAATTATTCCAGTCTAAGGATTGCTGGTCACGTTGTCTTTATTGTTACCCAAACTCCATTACCCGGCGGGAGCCGGTGTGACAGGGTGGGATAAATTCACAATTGTGAATGCAATATATTATGTCACGATTGTAATAACTTAAATGCTGTGATGTGATGGAAGCTCCCTGTCAGAAGATTGTCTGGGATGTCCTGCCTGCGATCCGTGCAGCAATTGCTGTCGAGCTTGTACGGTGCGGAGTATCCCAGGTGGAAGCGGCGCGTATGCTGGAGATTGCCCCGTCTGCAGTATCTCAGTATTTGTCCGGAAAACGAGGGTACCGGATTGAATTTGAAGACGATGTGAAGAGAACAATCGGGCTTCTTGCGCAGGATCTGAAAGACGGCAAACAGATCAATCTTGTAAAGCGGACCTGTGATATCTGCCGCCAGTTGCGCGAGGATAATGAAGGTCCGTGCGCGAGCTCTCCTGATTCACCGCCGGGACGATGCGGCTCCTGAACGTAAAAACATTGAATTAATCCAACTGATCATTTTTTGTATGGTTCCGGAGTCCAGATGATACTGAAAGATAAACGGCGGATCCTTGAGGAAAATATCAGGAAACGTGGTTCAATGCTGGTCGCATTTTCCGGAGGGGTCGACAGTACCCTCCTCGCGGCAATCTCCCGTGATGTCCTGCGTGATAAGAGTCGCTGCATTTTTCTTGACAGCCCGGTTGTACCGAGTGCTGCACGGGTGGAGGCATACCAGATTGCCGATGAGCTCGGTCTCGATCTGGATAGCATCCCTGTGCCTCTGTTGGAGCATGAGGAATTCCGGAATAATCCGGTGAACCGGTGTTACTTCTGCAAAAAGATCTCGGCAGGGTATCTGAAGCGGCGGGCAGAAGAACTTGGTCTTGCCTGCATCGCTGACGGCATAAATGTCTCGGACATGAGTGAACACCGCCCCGGACTTGCCGCTTCCACCGAAGAGGGAATCATCCACCCGTTTATTGAGGCTGATATAACCAAACAGGATATCCGGGATCTCGCCCGGGATCTCGGGCTCAGCGTATGGCAGAAGCCATCGGCTGCCTGCCTTTCTTCCCGCATCCCCTACGGTGAGGAGATCACCAGCGGAAAACTCCGCAAAATTGAAGAGGCGGAGGCGTTTCTCACGAACATGGGGTTCGGTCAGCTCAGGGTGCGTCTGCAGGGCAATAGTGCCCGGATAGAAGTACATAATCAGGATATGGGAAGAATACTGGATATCCGGCAGGCACTGGTAAAGAAATTCAAATCAATCGGTATTGCTTATATCACTCTTGACCTTGAAGGCTACCGGAGCGGGAGCATGGACGAGGTGCTGTAGGTATGATTAATGAGATCACTACCGGCTGATTGACGGTGAGGACGAAGGTAATGACGTATACCAATCAGGAAATGTTCCGGAAGATGCCCTGTATAAAGGTCGATGGCGATGGGTTCAGGGAAGAACTTCACGAAGTCGTTGAAGAAGTTCCCATCGCCCTTTTTGTTAACGGCAGGCACGCAATGACCGCGATGATGAGCCCGGTTCAGCTCGAGGAATTTGTAACCGGCTACCTCTTCACGGAGCAGATCATCAAGGGGGTTGATGAGATCGAATCCATCCGGATCGAAAAAAACCGGATCAGTGTTATCACGAAAAACCTGTTCAAAGTGCTTGGCCCCAAAAAGACGATCCTCTCCGGATGCGGAGGAAGTGTCTCCTTCATCGATGCCGGGAAACTCCCGGTAATACGATCTGATCTTACGATCACCGCCCGGAAAATCGAGGAATCGGTCAGAATTGCCCTGGCATCGGATCTCCACAGGATTACCGGCGGAATCCACGTTGTCGCCCTTCTCGATAATGATACCGTCCTTTCAGTGTCTGAAGATATCGGCAGGCATAACGCAGTTGACCGGGTGATCGGCTTCGGGCTTCGCGCCGGTACCGATCTTTCCCGCACGTTTGTCGTCTCATCGGGAAGGATCTCGTCGGAAATGGTGCGCAAGTGCCTCATTGCAAATATCCCGGTGATCATCTCGCGCAGCGCAACAACAACGCTCTCGGTCGAGATTGCCGAGAAAACCGGGCTCACGATCGTCGGTTTTGCCCGTGCCGGGAAGATGAATATTTATTCCCACCCGGAACGGATTTCCGGAACAGGATCGATTTCCGATACGTCATCTCTCCTGTGACTGCAGAAGGGAGCAGACCTGGCAGAGGTCGCCGCTCGAGGGATCGCCACAGGTCCGGCAGGATCGAAGGGGAGAGAGCGCCGTGAACGTACAGGACTGCTCGATCTTTTCCTTGCTCGCCATCAGGTTGAGCATCGTACCGGGATGCTTATATTCAAAATCCGAGAGCATCGACCTGACCTCCCGCCGTAATGCATACCGTGTATACGGGCACTCCGGCAGTTCGTTCCATGCATTCTTCAGCACAAGGTACGCGGCAATCTCTTTTTCCGGGACCCGAGAGAGCGGTTTAATCCGGGGAATAAACTTCCCGGATGAGTCCGCGCCGGAATTCCGGATAAGGCGGGGCAGGTCGCCCCTGAGCACGTTCATCAGGACCGATTGTGCCTCGTCATCAAGGTTATGGCCGGTGGCGAGCTTCGTTGCACCCACCTGGCGGGCTCCGACGACCAGAGCCTTTCTTCGGAGGATGCCGCAGATACTGCATGCCTGGGTTTCCCTGCCTTTCAGGATAACGTCAAGTGAATCCCCGAACAGGTCCGGGAAATGAAATGCAGTGGTGTTCGATACCAAGACGACAGGTGAGTTGTTCTGCTGCCTCTATCGTCGCCTCGCGGTAACCGGTTATCCCTTCATCTATCGTTATGGCGATGAACTTCACGTCCTGCCAGGCGGGGAGGAGGCTGACGATGACCAGGAGGAGTGCTGTGCTGTCCTTTCCCCCACTGAGAGCAACCGCTACCCGATCCCCGGGGATGATCATCCGGCGGTGTTTAATCGTATCTGCGACGCGCGATTCAATATCCGCTGCGAAATGAACGCTGCAGAAGTGACGACCGGGATTCCGTTGGTATACGACCGCAGGTTCTGTGCACCGGGAACAAACCGGACCCCGGGATCATTCAGGTTCACTGGTCAGCCCCCGTGCGCTATCCGGATCACACGGATCACATCCTCATCCCCGACTACCGTATCCTCGGATATCAGCTTTCCGTTCCGGGTCACCATCACTTCAAGGGGATTGATGCCCGCTTCCAGCAAAATCTGTTCGACCAGAGCCGGGCTGTGCTCAAGGATCCGTTCATCCCGGTCAGCAAGGATAAGTTTCATACACTGACAGATAGGTTCGTGGGCAGGTTTCTTAAACATCCCGTTCAGGAACAGCATGCACTATCCAGGTGTGTCTTTTGAAAGATCCAGGATACAAATTCCGCACCACCCGTAGAGTTCATAGGCAGACTGAACCCATACAAGTACGGAAGTGTGCAGGTGCAGGCTGTTGTGTCAATCCATGAAGAAATTCTCCGGTCTGAAGGATGAACGACGGGCGATCATTCTTGCGCATAATTACCAGCCCGCCGAGGTACAGGATATCGCCGATCTGACCGGTGATTTCCTTGAACTCTCCCGGGCAGCTGCCACCATGGACGGTGACGTTATTGTATTCTGCGGGGTGGATTTCATGGCAGAAACTGCCGCCATCATCTCCCCGGAAAAACTGGTGCTGCTGCCAGCGCAGGATGCCTGCTGCCCGATGGCGGAGATGATCACTGCCGACGAATTAAAACTTATAAAATCCCGGTACCCGGACTCCTGTGGTCTGCTACGTGAATACAACCGCCGAAGTGAAAGCAGAGAGTGATATCTGCTGTACTTCATCAAATGCGGTGAAGGTGGTAAATTCGCTGGCAGAAGACCGCGTAATCTTTGTTCCTGACCGGAACCTGGGAAGTTATGTCCAGCGTTTTACCAGAAAAGAGATCCTGCCATGGGAAGGATTCTGTATTGTCCATGACCGGATCACCCCGGATGACGTCCGGAAGGCACAGGTACTTCATCCCGGAGCTGTATCCTTGTACACCCGGAGTGCCGTCCGGAAGTGATCGATCTCGCCGATCAGGTCGCGAGCACTTCGGGTATTATCCGCTCTGTCTGCCACGACGCAGCGGGGGAGTTTATCATCGGCACAGAAATCGGCATCCTCCACCGTCTCGCCCGGGAGTGCCCGGCCAAGAAGTGTTATCCCTTATCTCAGTCAGCCGTCTGCAGGAATATGAAGAAGACGGACCTGAAAAAAGTCCTTGATGCACTCGTCTCGCTGCATCCCCGGATCACGGTTCCGGAAAAGATCGCGGATCGCGCCCGGAAAGCGATTGAACGCATGCTCGCCCTCTGACCTTTATTGTCCCGGCGGGGTTTTTCTCCCCCCGACCAGTTTGTTATACGTCGCTTCTCCAACACATTCCCTGGCATATTTGCACCACTGGATACAGGACATGATATCGTTAAAGACCTCAAAACCGCATCTGCTGCATTTCACCGAGACGTCGTTGGAAAATATCTCGACCTCATCACCGCATTGCGGGCACTTTTTTATCGTGAGGGTTGGGGTCCTGAGGTTTATCGAACCCGGACAACGATCAAGCATGTGGGATCTGTTCACCGTCTGGTTTTCCGTAGTTCGGACAGGGTATGAGGCAGGCAGTGTAACGGAGTGGTGACCGGGTTGCGGTGCTATGTGTAAAAAAAGTGGAGAGCGGCTCCAACATCTTTACCTGCAGCAGATGAGAAGGAAGGAGGACAATCGGTGACGGGACGACTACAGCCGGGTTCTGTAACGAATCGATGAAGTCAATGCCGTGTACAACCACGGAACATGCACGGATGCAGGTGACCGCTAACTTTTCGATAGCGTGTGAGCGGAAGGACCTGGCGAGATCCTCGCAGTCGATCGTTCCGGCTCCCGTGCTGGTCATACGGAAAGATATATCCCGGGCGATTATAAACCCGGTGTACAGACTGAGAGCGGCTTATGGAGGGTCATTTCGGGAGCGTCTTTTTTTTCACGGGTTTTCTGCACCATACAAAGATGTAATATCGCTCATCGCCAAGTAACCGGCAACCCATGGCAGAAAAACAACTTATTTCGACAATAAAATATATTGCCGCTTCAAAACCGGCATTTTTCCTGTCAGAAGTTATCCCCTGCCTCGATGATCCCCTGACCGTACCCGAAATCTTAAGCGTCCTTTCACCCCGGCTTCCCGCTCTTGGCCTCATGGCAAAAAAAATAAAGGGGGATGTTGAGATCACCCGGATCCTCCCAGCGCAGCCTTATGTCATGAACCCCGAAGAGCGAAAACGGCAGGATGCGTTCTTTACCGCACGAAGTATTCCTGACCTCCTTGCGAAGAGTATTGAGGAGTATATTTCCCGGAAAACAGGAAAGCCGTGGGACGATCCGGTCACCATCGAACGACTCCGCCGGGCGATTGTAGCCCAGAAAGATGATTACTGGAAACCGGCACACAAACGGTCGTTACGCTACACGAAAGCCTACAGCGTGATCGGCTATCTTGCCTACCACTTCCCGGTCTATGTTATGCAGACAGAATACCTGCTCATGATGCTCGCCCGCGAGGGGCTGCTGAAAAAATCGATGACCATCCTTGATGCCGGGACAGGGCCCGGGGTTGTCCCGCTCGCCATTGCAGATTTCTATTCCCGGCTGGATGATGCCCGTGCAACCCTCTGGTCTCTCGAGAAATCTGAGGAACATATCGAGGCGTTTACTTACCTGCGCAATGCCTTTGTCCCCCGGGGAGGAAGGGTTTCCCTCAAACCTCCCGTTAAAACCGATATTATGACAATCGACCCTGCGGCACTTCCGGATAGGGTCGACCTGCTGATATTCTCCAATGTTCTCAACGAGCTTCCCGATGTCACCACGGACGTCCGGGCCGATATCGTTACCCGGCTCTCAGAACGGCTCGCGCCTGACGGTTCAATAGTGATTGTCGAGCCTGCTGACGAGGAGAACGCGACCAGGATGCGCTCCCTTACCGTTGAGCTGCAGAAGAAAGGACTCTCCATCTATGCCCCCTGTTCATTTATCTGGGGTTCGACATGCATGGCCCCTCGCTGCTGGAGTTTCGAGACTGCGCCGGCGATCAGGCTGCCCCGCCTGATGGAGACACTCGCCCACTGTGAGGATTCCTACCGGTACGTAAATACCGATATCAAGTATAGTTACGCTATCCTGCGCAGGGATGCACTGAAACGTGAATCGTACCATCTGTCTGACGGATCCCGGTTCCTCCGGTTATCAAAACTGCACCTGCATATCGGTAAACGGGTCAACGTCGCGGGCATAAAGATGTCTGGCGAACTTGGGGACAACCGATCTCATGTGTTTAAACTGTGTGACGGCACGGCAAAGACACCGGTGTATGCAATGCTGCCTTCCTATCATATCACCCCGGAAAATGACCCGATTACCTCGTCGCCCTATGGATCACTTCTTGAACTGCGGAATGTTCTGGTGAGGTATAACCGTGAGCATGATGCGTACAACCTGCTGGTGAGCCGGAATACTCATATCACTGCGATAAATCCTGATGAACGGAGAACCTGCTAACTTCTGTACAACGTAGTCTACGGGTGATTTTTCAGCCCAAATCCCACATATCCTCTGCTACGTACACAAGGGTTTTGTGCTTTGGTCACGAAAAAATAAGAACTGATCCCGGAATCAGGTCTCGTATCCGGTCATGGAGCCGACGTGTCACTTTCGCAAGGATGTATTCTCTGTCACCAGGGCGCAAAGATGGTGCTCTTTGTTACGGGGCGATGCAACCGCTCCTGCTGGTACTGCCCGCTGTCCAGTGAGCGGAAAGGGACCGATACCGTCTGGGCAAATGAACACCCGGTCGATGTCCCGGCCCAAATCATCGAGGAGGCCGAAAATATGAGTGCCCTCGGTACCGGCATCACGGGCGGAGAACCGCTCCTCTGTCTCGACAAGGTGACCGACTACTGCCGGTTGCTCAGGGATCATTTCGGCCCGGGTCACCATATTCATCTCTACACCGGAAAAGCTCCCACCGATACCGAGCTGTCCCGGATGAATGGGCTCGTCGATGAGATCCGGCTCCACCCGCCCCGTGAATGCTGGGATACCATCCTCGACTCGGATTATGTCCGGTCGGCAAAACGAGCAAAAGAGATGGGGTATACCATCGGGATCGAGGTCCCTGCCCTGCGCGGCCTCGAACTGCTCGTTCCTGCACTTCAGTACCTGGACTTTCTGAACATAAATGAACTCGAATGGGGCGATTCCAATGCGTACGGAATGCGCAGCAGGGGGTATGAACCTGTCGATGATCTGCATAATGCAATCCAGGGTGCCCGCGAATGGGCAGACGAACTATGCCGGCATGAAAAGGTGCACTGGTGCTCCTCTGCTTTTAAGGACTCCGTGCAGCTGCGTGAAAGACTGAAGCGGATTGCAGAGAATACTGCCCGCCCGTTTGACGAGATCACACCGGATGGGACCATCGTCTATGGCGTGCTCGAGCCGTCACTTCAGCAGCATGACCTCTGTGCCGGGTGCTGTGAACAACTGCTCGAACCGGGGAGTTTTGAGGTCGTTCATGACCGGATCGAGATGGCATGGTGGCTGCTGGAAAAAAATGCCGATGAACTGCCCGGGAAAAAATACGTGGTGGAACGATACCCGAATGGTGGGATGATCGTTGAGGTGACACCGCTATGATCCTTCGACCGGTGATCGACCCTCTGTACGAGCGGTATCTCCGGATGCAGTGCCGGCGGGTACCTAACCATATCGCCATCATCCAGGATGGCAACCGGCGTTATGCAAAGATGCTGGGGATCGATACACCGCGGGGGCACCGTGCAGGAGCCGACAAAACCGAGGAGATGCTCGACTGGGCACACGAACTGGGTATCCGGCATATCACCCTCTATACGTTCTCGACAGAAAATTTTTCCCGGAACAAAGATGAGGTCGAGGACCTCTTCGCCCTGTTCAAAGAAAAATTCCTTGACATACTCCATGATGAACGGGTGCAGAAATATAAAATCCGGGTTCAGATGGTCGGTGACCGCTCGATGCTTCCTGATGACCTTCGGGAAGCAGTGGATAAGGCGGAGAGCGCAACCCGGAATCATGAAGGGTTTCACCTCAACATCGCGCTTGCGTATGGTGGGAGGAACGAGATCGTGCTTGCTGCCCGTGACATCCTTACTGCAGTGGCGAAAGGTGGACTGAACCCGGAGTCAATTGATGTCCAGATGGTTGAGCAGCACCTGCACGAAGGGAAGGGGATCCCACCGGTCGATCTGATAATCAGGACGGGTAACGAATACCGCACCTCGAACTTTCTCCCGTGGCTCGCAAACGGGCACGAATCAGCGGTATACTTCTGTGCCCCTTGCTGGCCGCTTTTCAGGAAAATTGACCTTCTGCGGGCTATCAGGATCTACGACCAGCGCGCCGATACGAAAGGATCCTGAATCGAACATAATCACGGACAAAAGATCGTATACTATATTTCTCTTCACGGTCAGATCAACAGGTGAAAAGGTATGTCGGTTAAAACGGATCCGGACGGCCCATGGAGACAGGCATCAGTCGTTGTACGATCTGATATCCTACTGAAAGCCGCTGAAATGGGCCTGGATATCAGCGACGAACTGAACCGGAGGCTTGCAGAGCTGGTGGGAATTGACTACCGGCAACAACCGTTCGCTGACCTGCCCCGGCTGGACACGGCGATCGACGCGTCAGCCACCGCCGGTGCACGAGACGGAACGAAGGTACGGTTACGGTCCCCCGTTCTTCACCCGGTGATCAATGCCGATGACCCGGCGGCCGCTACAAAAGTAAGGAAGGCGAAACGGCAGCTGCCGCCGGAACCGGTACCGGCAGTAACGGTTCCGGGCAGCAAACAGTTATTCCCCCAGATTATCCGGTTCCCGGGCTCCTCAAAAGGGACGGGGAAAACCGGGAGAATCCAAAAAGAGGGGAAAGGATGAGGATCTTAAAAAATTCGTGTCAACCATGATCACCCGTGTCGATGCAGACGAAGCAGTAATCTCAAAGGAAGACATGTACCTCGCCTTTACCCGATGGTGCCGGGATCATCGAAGTGCACCGGTTCCTGACCGGAAGGTGTTTGCAACCGTACTCAAAAACAAGTTTGCCATCGTGGAAAAAACCATAGACGGGACAGCGTGCTGGATCAATGTACGGCTTGGATGATTCCGTTATTTCCCGAAACGCCGTACGCGTGACTGGTAATCCCGAATCACCCGTAAAAAATCCACTTTTCTCACATATTTCCAGTTAACGTCAGAGAAGAAGAGTTCGGAATATACCGACTGCCAGATGAGAAAATCTGTGAGGTGATCCCCCCCGCTCTTGATCACCACATCGGGAGTATACTGGAAGGTGAGGTAAGATTCAAGCGTTTTTTCATTGACGTTTTCGGGAGCTGATATGGTCCTCTGCCATCCTTCGGATACATGCAGTAATCTCCTCTCTCCCGCTGTTTCCGATTGCGACGACAACATCCATACCCTTCCCGGCGGTTTCCTCGTGATCTCCGATGTGGAGGATAAGGTGGGAGATCATGCCAATTTTCCTCACCTCGGGAAGGTACCGGTTCAAATCTTCCGGGACGGGCGTGCTGATATGGAAGGTAAGACCCCGGATCGCCGTCCCTGCTGACGGATTGCGCTTTATGACAAATTCCGACAGCTCGTTGCACCAGGATGTAATGAGGGCAAGATTCCCAGGTGCTTCTGCCATGTCCTGCCCGCTGATCATGAAACATATATGCCCGGGCACGTAGGTAATCTGCCGCTTCAGCAGGTACTCGTAGAGCCAGTAAATCATGGCTATCCCAAAGATTCGAATTAATCTATGTATAAATTGTTCGGTTAGTTTGTTAAGGTCTTCCCATTTGTTTTTACACCACATGAAACCTGCTGCTGCTCAGGACAGGGATTCAACCAAGATTATCGTCGTTTTTGCGAGATGTCATGCCGACCAAATCAATATAGTTGTCAGGATACCAGATATACCGGATAGAGAATATGCGAACCTCGCTGCGGGAAGATTACCTCGAAGCCATCTGTATACATAACGGACGGTATTCCCATCCCCCTGCTGTGCCGGACCTGGTACGGCCCTGCACATCGATCAGGGAAACGTGCGCACAGATGTGGATGAGCTGGTTCAACTCGGAGATGTCTCCCTTGGCAGAGATGGCAGCATCATACTTACCGATCAGGGTATCGCGACAGGAAAGCAGATCATAAAACGACATGAGACCCTGCAGTGTTTCCTGAGCGAGATCCTTGGAATGGACCAGTCATCAGCCTCGGACGAGGCATGCAAGATCGAACACGCGGTATCTGACGAGACGATCAACCGGCTGGGCGATTACCTCCGATCACCGCTCCAGCAGTCCCCGTCCGGGAGTCAAACAAACCGGGCATCCTGTTCAGGCCGGGGCCTGCAGCCTGACGACCCCCGGGTGTGCCCGGTCCCTCGTGGATTTCGAGGAAGGGGAACGCCTCGTAGTACGGGATATTCGTGGGCGCGGATGCGCCAAACGCCTCCTGGATCTCGGAGTTGTTCCGGGTCAGCTGGTGACGATCAAGCGAAAACTCAGGAACCAGTCGATCGTCGTGCAGGTAAAAGATTGTGATGTAGCACTGAGCCCGGAGGTCGCTTCAGCGATCTGCGTGGAGCGGATGACATGAAGATCGTGCTCATCGGCAATCCTGGTGCAGGAAAATCCCTGATCTTCAACCAGCTCACCGGTCTTGGCGTCGAGGTTAATAAGTATCCCGGTTCTGCGATTGGGCTCGAGTGCGGGAATGTCTGCTACAAGAACGAGAAGATAGAACTTGTCGATCTTCCCGGCATTTACAGCCTTGATGGAGAGTCTGATGAGGAGGTCCTCGTCCGGCGTTTTTTAGAGAAAGATGGCGCTGACAGCCTCATCGCTGTAATCGATGCGACCAGACTCGAACGGAACCTGTACCTTCTGACCCAGATTGCAGAATACGGGATGCCGATGATCATAGTCGTGAACATGATCGATGATGCAGAGAGGCAGGGCCTCTTCATCGACACCGACCGGCTTGGGAAAATCTTCGGGTGTCCGGTACTTCCGACAGCAGGCTGTACTGGGAAAAAATATCGATCGCATTCTCCCGCTCGCACTCAAAGCGGCACCGCCACCGGTGCTTCGCATACCGTATGATCATCACATAGAAGCAGCATTGAGGTCCCTCGAAAAGACGATGGGCACGCAGCGTCAGAAGAACCTCCTCGCTCTTCAGGGTGCCGGGGATAATATCACACTTCGGGATGCGGCAGCTTCTATCGCAACCGAGATAGAACAACGTCACCGGATGTCCGTGGGACAGATCATCGCAACAAACCGGCACAATTTTGCGCAGGGAGTTGCAGCAGAAGTGGTGAACCAGGGTCCGGAGAGGAAGAGATTTGATCTCGACAGGATCCTTACCCGTGCATTCCCGGGGATTCCGATCCTCTGCCTGATCCTTTTTTCCCTGTTGCTCTCGGTCTTTGTCATCGGATCGTGGATGGAGAGCTGGATAGTCGGGGGATTCACGGAATTAATCCTCACCCCGTTTGCGACCCTCGGACTGCACCCGCTTGTCGAACGGATCGGTTACTCGGTCCTTGTCGCCGTCGAAGCGGGGCTCGGGATCGCCTTCCCGTTCGTTTTTACTTTTTACCTCGGTCTTTCTTTCCTCGAAGATACCGGGTATATGACCCGTGCCGCATTTCTTGCCGATAGATCAATGCACCGGCTGGGTCTTCACGGGGAAGCACTCATCCCCATGGTCATCGGTTTTGGATGCACGGTACCCGCGGTGATGAGCCTCCGGATCTTAAAGACCCGCCGTGAAAAGACGATCGCCGCGTTTCTTATCACCCTCGTACCCTGTTCCGCACGGACCGTGGTCATCGCCGGAATCGTCGCCGCATTTGTCGGCATCATCTGGGCATTTTCCATTTACCTCATTGTTTTCATCCTGATCATCATCACCGCCATCGTCATGTCGCGCCTGACACCGGGGAACAATTCGGCATGATCGTTGAGATGCCTTCACTCAGGAAACCCCGGTTAAAACTCGTCCTCCAGAAATCGTGGCTGCGAATTAAGGAATTTCTGTTCATCGCCATGCCTCTCCTGATCGTTACGAGTGTCTTTCTCGGGCTTTTCCAGTACTTTGGAGTAATCGATATATTCCAGTCCCTGGTCGCACCGATCACGGTTACCCTGCTTGGGCTTCCCGCGTACGCCTCGACAGCTCTGCTTTTTGGCGTTTTCCGGAAAGAGCTCGCGTTTGAGACCCTCGCGGTGCTTTCCGGTACTGCAAACCTGGGATCGGTCATGACCCCGGTTCAGTTATACACGTTTGCGATCGTCAGCATCCTTTTTATCCCGTGTATATCAACCATTGCGGTCCTGTATAAACAGCTCGGGGCAAGAATTGCTATCCTCACGTCAGTATATTCACTCTTTCTGGGTATGCTGACAGGAGTCATTATTAACATTCTCATGAAATGATCAATCAATACCGTCTACCCGGTTGTTGCACCGCATCCGTGTGAATAATCTCACTGCGGCCAGCTTCACAGAGTTCCTCCCCATGACGGGGCCGTTGGATGTTTCATGTTACCTGAGTTCCGTGCCGAAGACCGGGCGATACGATGCTGACATTTGTCGGCCTCGGGCTCTACGATGCGAATGATATCTCGGTGAAGGGACTGGCATGTATCCGGAACGCGGACCATATTTTCCTGGATATTTACACATCCCGGCTGATGGGTGCATCGTACCTGGACCTGGAGAGATGCTACGGTAAACCCCTGCACCTGCTCGGTCGTGAGAATGTTGAGCAGGACCCCGATGAACTTCTCGTCAGGGCAAAGACCGACCGCGTGGTATTTCTCTGCGCCGGTGACCCGATGGTCTCGACGACACATGCAGATCTGCGGATGCGTGCGGCTGCACGGGGGATCAGTACCTCGATCATCCATGCCGCCTCGATCTCCAGTGCGGTCTGCGGCCTCTCCGGACTCCAGAACTACCGTTTCGGGAAGTCCTGTTCGATCCCCTTCCCGCAGAAAAACTGGTTCCCGACAACATCCATTGACGTCATCACCCTGAACCTGTCCCTGCGGTTACACACGCTGGTATATCTCGATATCCAGGGTGAACGGTATATGACCATACACGAAGCCATTGCGCTTCTTGAAGGGATGGCAGTCGAAAAAAAGGTGTCCATCCCTCTCTATGTCGGTATAGCACGCGCCGGATCGGATGATCCTATGGTGAGGGCAGGAACGGCCGGGGCCCTGAAACCGGTGGACTTTGGCCCACCCCTTCATATCCTGATCGTCCCCGCAGAACTGCATGACATGGAGCGCTCGTACCTGGAGATGTTTGCCGGCTTATGAAAATTGCAGACTGCCGGTGCCTTTTTACCGCAACGCTTTCCATGACGCAGATCTCCGCACCGGAGGATACGCCGGTCAACAGCATCGCCGTTTCGGTCCTGGGCATGGCCCGAGCCTACGAGAGCGACGGGAACATGTTTCTGGTATCCGGCGATCCCGTCAATGCCCATGCGGCATTTTATTATGGGTTTGGCTGGCTGCATTTCGGTCTTGCCTCAGGGTTGTTTGCCGTCACGGGGGTCGCCGTATGCCCTTTTACTGGCCGACCCGAACTATTCCCCCTACCCTTCAGGGCAAAACTTGAAGAAAAGTCGGACCGCTATGGACGGCTGCTGGACACTGCCCGGTCCTCGGTTGTATGTGCCCCGGATCCTGCAACAATACTTTATGATTTTGCCCTGCGGGTCCTCTTTACCGCAGGGATTTATGACCGGCACGGGCACCATCTCCTGGAATCCGGTGCACAGGAAGAAGCTCTTGCCTGTTTCAGTTACGGACATGGCTGGCTCGATGCAGGAGTTGCCGCCGGTCTCTTCCGGATTACCTCAAATCGTGATATCTTCTGCGTCTGATCGGGCGGGCCAGGATGCCCGGATGAAAATAAACTACCTGAAAATGAGATTATCTCATAAAAAGGTTTATACTATGTCCAATAATTTGTAAAGATACCCGGCATACAAAATATGGAGATGAGGGAGGGAGTTTAATGGAAAAATCGCAGATAAAATGGCTTTATATTTCCGTCGGATTTTCCCTCCTCGTCCTGATCATAATTCTGTATCTTACCATCAACGAAAATACCGTCAGGTACCTGAAGGAGATCAACCCAATCTTCCTTCTCCTGGCGTTCCTGACACACATACTCACGATGTGCTTCTGGGCAATGCGTGTCAAGAAGATGTCCGGTTCTCTCGGCTACCCGATTGGCTTTACCTACAGCCTGAACCTTGTTTTTGCCAATCTGCTGGCCGCCGCGATCACCCCGGCACAAGCTGGCGGAGAGCCGGTGCGGGTGCACGAACTCTACCGGGCAAATGTCCCCATAGGGGATGCTACAGCAGTCGTCATCATGGAACGGGTACTGGATGGTATTGCCCTGGCCGCCCTTGCTGCGTTTGCCATGATCGTCCTGACAGACCAGTGGAAAAGTCTTGGGGCGATCTCGGAGTTGATGGTCTATATCACCTGGATCTTTGTTGTGGGATGTCTCTTCCTCTTCTATCTCGCGGTCAAACGACCGGATGTGGTGAAAAGAGTGGTCAACCGCATCGCACGTTTCTTCACCCGCACGTGGGAAAGCGCAAAGGTAGAGAAATTTGTCCGTCGGGCGGATGTAGAGATCGATAATTTCAACACCGCCGTCATCAAGTTCGTGAGAAGCGCCAAAGGAGGTCTGATGTGGGGGATGCTGTTTACCCTTCTCTACTGGGTCTCCGAGATTGTAACCGCCTCGCTTATCCTTCTGGGTCTCGGGCAGCCGCCCCTTATTTTAGAGTCTTTTGTGATCCAGCTCATCCTCGCCATCCTAATGATGCTCCCGCTTACCCCGGGAAGCTCGGGTATCGCCGAAGTCGGTGCAACATCCATGTATGCCCTGTTCATCCCGGCATCGATCGTGGGGATCTTTGTCGTCATCTGGCGGATAGTCCTTTACTACTTCAATATCGCACTGGGTATCCTGTCAAGCCTCATTATCGTCCGTCGTGAAGCACGGTTCAGGGAAAGCCCCGATGAGACTGACATTAAATCTTAAGGTGATACCACTAAGTACGATACAGATCTATGCCCCAGGTCAAGTGTGAAGTCAAAGGCGTCTTTGTCGCCATGAACAATGAAACTACCATCCCTCTAGTGCTCCTTACGAACGGGAGCCTGTACAGCCTGCCCGTCTTCATCGGGCTCTGGGAAGCGGTATCCATCAACAGCGCACTGAACAGGGAAGTACCGGCCAGGCCTTTTACCCACGATCTCTTCCTTGATCTGCTCAATAAATTTTCCATCACCCTCCGTTCCCTGCAGATCGATAACATTGAGGGAGGGGTCTATTATGCACAGCTCACGCTTTCCACCGGTAACCACGAGGAGCATATTGACTGCCGGCCCAGTGACGGAATCGCGCTTGCACTTCGTGCTGGTGTCCCGATCTTTGTCGATGAAAATGTCCTGGCATCAGCTGGACAGAAAACTGAAGACCTCCCACCCATGACGGACCTGTCAACGTTCCTGAAAAAATGAAATAACGGGTTATCTCCGCCGCTGTTTAAGCTCAAGCATCACATCGGCCAGGTCGATGTCTGCGGCCCGCAATGCAACGAGAAGGTGAAAGATAAGATCGGATGCCTCTTCGACGGTGCGTCCCTTCACGCCGTTTTTAGCAGCGATGATGAACTCTGTCGCCTCTTCACCAACCTTTTCGAGAACCTTGTCGATACCCTTGGCATCTGCAAGCAGGCGACTGGTGTAGGATTCCTGTGAGGGTTTCTCTGCCCGTTCCTCTATAACCGACCAGATCTCGGCAATGATCGCCGGATCAATGCTGCCCTTCATGCACCCTCTTCTCCGAGTAGGACTTCCCCTATATCAAACCCGAAGAATCTTTTTGTGAGGATGCGCGCTTTTTCAATGTTGCAGCCCGCCTTTCCGATCGCGATACCGAGATCGCTTCTCTGTTTCACGAACACATTCACCGGCCCGTTTTCCTGACCCCGGTCTATTCTCACCACCTCTGCGGGTTTGAAGATGTTAACCATAAATTCATCAGGTGCTTCAGCATACTCCACCATCTCGATCCGTTTACCCAGCACATTCTGGAGCCGTTTGATATTTTCTCCTTTTTTCCCTATCGCCAGACCCATGTCACCCGGCCGTATGACATAGATCACCCGGTCGAACCGGTCATCGATAACACAGTCGAGCGCCGTAGATTTTGTGAGAATTCTTAATTCCTCAATATACCTTCGCTCTTTAAAACCGATATTTCGCTCCATATCAGATTCATCCTATTGTATCCGCAGATTTCTGGTATTCGAAATTTCACTATCACAGGATATTATGTCCGGCAGAGCCGGACCCGGTTGTGTGGTTTAAGGAAGATCACACACTGCAAATGTAAAAAAGTTGTGAATGGATGCTCCGGTCAGATTACCGGATCGAGTAGGTGATGGCTACCTGGGCGGTAACAGTGATATCACCCGGCTGGACAGGAGTCGGAGCTATCGATTTTACTGTCGCTGCCCCTGCCTGGTAATTATCATACACTATGGGCGTATATCCCTGGGTGATATCTGCACTTTGTACTCCGGTAATATTGACTCCCAGTGCAGCTGCAACGACATTTGCATCCGACCGGGCTAGGGTCACGGCGTTTTTCAGGGCTTGTGAACGAAGGGACTGTGCCTGTTCGTCGGAGAGCATGAACTGGATCGAGTTGACATTATTCACCCCGGCCGTCACCGCAGTATCGATGACATTTCCCGTCTGGTTGACATCCTTAAGGGTAACCTGGAGGGTGTTGCTGACCTGGTAACTCTTGATCGCCGGGTTCAATAATCCGGTTGAATCCTGGTATACCGGGTAAATCGTGTATCCCGTCGTTTTCATCTGGTCTTTGGGGATCCCGGCAGCAACCAGTGCATCTATAACAGAATTCATCCGCACTGCGTTGTCCGACTGCGCAGTTTTTACGTTTGCGTTTTCCGTCTGGACGCCAAATGTAAGTTGGGCACGATCCGGTGTCCCGGTCACAGAACCACTTCCACTGACAGAGATTACATTACTATTAGCCGTATCGGTGGTCGCCGCGGCTGCACAACCGATCAATGCCATCGTAACAATGACGAGGGCGATGATGAAAATGTTGAGTTTTCGTATCATAATTATCGCATAATCTCATTCTGGAAAAAGTTAAAGCTTGCTTTGACTGCGAAAAGAGTCGCAGTTATCGGTTATTACATCGTACCTCCCCAAACTACAATATAATTGAGCGCCAATAGTACGCCGATTCAGCATGGGAGCAACAATCGTAGAAAAAATTTTTTCACGGAAATGCGGCAGGGATATACGGGCAGGCGAAGTGGTCATGGCCCCGGTAGATGGGGCAATGATCCACGATATTACCGGCCCTCTTGCCATCCGGAAGTTCTACGAAATGGGGGGTTCTCATGTTTTTGACCCCGAAAGGGTCATCATGCTCTTTGACCACCAGATCCCGGCCGACTCCATTCCCGCTGCGGAACTCCATGTCTACATGCGTACATTCGCCGCAGAACAGCAGATCCACAATTACGACATAAACGAAGGGGTCTGTCACCAGGTCGTTCTCGAGAAGGGACGGGCTGCGCCGGGAGAAATCGTCGTTGGTGCAGATTCCCATACCTGCATGTATGGGGCGGTCGGGGCATTTGCCACCGGCATCGGTTCAACCGATATGGGTTTTGTCCTGAAGTTCGGTGCCCTGTACTTCAGGATACCGGAGACAATCCGGGCAGAAGTATCCGGAAAATTCCCAAAACGGGTCGGGGCAAAGGACCTGATCCTTGCTATCGCCGCTGACATCGGTGCTGACGGGGCTACCTATAAGGCCATTGAATTTACCGGAAAAACCATCACAAAACTGGATATGGCAGGACGGATGACCTGCTGCAACATGGCAATCGAGATGGGTGCCAAGGCAGGTATTGTCGCACCTGACACCATCACCTGGGAGTATATGAAGAAGCGAAGGACCATGAAACCCTTCCCCCTGGAGAGCGACCCGGACGCGGCCTATTCCGAAAACCGGTCCTATTCTGTCTCGGACCTTGAGCCTCAGGTAGCGGTCCCTCATAACGTCGACACAGGAGTTCCGGTGAGCAGGGTTGCCGGTACCCATATCGATCAGGTATTCATCGGTTCGTGCACCAACGGGCGGTTTGAGGATTTTGAGGAGGCAGCAGAGGTGCTGGGGAAGAAAAAGTTCAGCCCGAAGGTCCGGGTCATCGTGATCCCGGCCTCCCGGGACGAGTACCTGAAGACTCTGAAGGCCGGGCTTATCGGGAAGTTTGTCCGGGCGGGTGCGCTGGTGGAAGCCCCCTGCTGCGGACCCTGCATGGGCGGGGCATTCGGCCTGCTGGCCCCCGGTGAGGTGTCCCTCTCGACGTCGAACCGTAACTTCCGGGGGCGGCAGGGGAGTGCGGAAGGATTGGTCTATCTCTGCTCACCGGCAACTGCTGCGGCAAGCGCGATTCGCGGTGTGATAACCGATCCGCGGGAGGTGTGACGATGAGAACCTGGAAATTCGGCGATAATATCGATACCGATGCGATCATCCCCGGCAGGTTCCTCACCATCTATGACCCGAAGGAACTTGCCCGCCATGCATTCGAAGGGATACGGGACGAATTTTCCCGGAAGGTCAACGCGGGCGATATCATTGTTGCGGGGCGTAATTTCGGTTGCGGGTCTTCACGCGAACATGCCCCCCTTGCCCTCATCGGGGCCGGGGTGAAGGTTGTCGTCGCACAGTCCTTTGCACGGATCTTCTTCCGGAATGCGATTAACGTGGGGGTGTTGCCGCTGGTCTGTCACGATAGTGATCAGATCCCTGATGGTGCTCCTGTGAAGGTCAACGTAAAAGCGGGTTATATCGAGGCAGAGGGAAAGCGATATACGATCGAGCCGGTGCCGGAGTTCATGCAGGGCATTGTGAAGGCCGGCGGACTTGTTGAATATGCAAAGAACCTGAAGGATGTGCCGGTATGTACAGGATCGCTGCGATAGGCGGGGATGGGATCGGCCCCGAAATTATCCATGAGGGCAAAAAAGTTACTTGATGCAGCAGGTGAACGGTTTGGTTTTGATATCGGGTGGACCGACTTTGATATCGGTGCCGACCGGTACCTTTCAACCGGGGTCCTGCTGACCGAGGACGATCTTGCCGGACTTTCGGAGTTCAAAGCGATCTACTTCGGCGCTATCGGGGATGAACGGGTAAAACCGGGGATACTGGAAAAGGGCATCCTCCTTGCACTCCGGTTCTATTTCGACCAGTACGTCAACCTCCGCCCGATCAGACTTCTCGAAGGAGTGGAAACCCCGCTCGCCGGCAAGACACCGGCCGACATCGACTTTGTCGTGGTGCGGGAAAACACCGAGGACTTTTATGTGGGGATCGGCTCGAGATTTAAAAAACACCAGAAGATCAACCTCACGATTGCCCGCGAGCTCTATTACGCGAAGTTCGGTCTGGACGTCGAGAGCGATGCCGAAGAGATCGCCTACCAGATCGGCGTCGTCACCCGGGAGGGGACGCGCCGGGTCCAGGAGTATGCATTTGACCTCGCCCGGAGCCGGAAGAAGAGCTGACCTCGGTCGACAAGGCAAATGTACTTTCTGATGTGTACGGGCTGTGGAGGGATGTCTTTACCGAGACGGCAACGTCCTATCCGGATGTCACGACCGAGTTCAATTTTGTCGATGCGATCACCATGTGGTTTGTCAAAAACCCGGAATGGTTCGATGTTGTGGTCACGCCCAATATGTTCGGCGACATCATCACCGATCTCGGCGCCATGATCCAGGGAGGACTGGGGCTTGCTCCCGGCGGCAACATCAACCCGAAGGGCACCTCGATGTTTGAGCCCATTCATGGCTCTGCGCCAAAGTACAAGGGAATGGATGTGGCAAACCCGATCGCCACCATCTGGGCGGGCTCGCTCCTGCTCGATCATCTGGGAGAGCACGAGGCTGCCGCATCGGTTGTTACCGCCATCGAGAAGAGTATACGGGATGGCGTGGTGACAAAGGATATGGACGGCACATCCGGCACCTCTCAGGCCGGCTCGTATATTGCCGATTGTGTGAGAAAAGGGTAAGCAGGGTTTTTCAGATTCAGAGGCTTCTGGTGCAGGTCTGGATAGTGTCTTGGTCGCAATTGTCAAAAAGTGAAGGCAAAGATAATATCTGCTTTCGTTGAACTCCTTATCTGAATACGGGAGGTTCACACCGTAATGGAGCAGGATACCGTTCCACCTTATCATCCGGTCAGTCTTGACAGGGAATATCTTGCAGCTGAAGCCTACCGGCACTACCAGGAAAAGCACAAAAAGGTCATCTCAAATTTCAGCGCACGCCAGAAAGCATCCGCTCTGGAGGATTTCAAATATCACATCACAAATCTCCAGGAATCCCTTGCGATCTATAACCCGGCACTTTTTATTGATTATATACGCTGGGCGCAGGTCATTCTCATGTCCCGGCATCTTCCCATGGATTACCTGCCTTCAACACTTGTCTCTTTGAACGATGTTCTCACAAAGGAACTCCCGCTGGATTTCCGTGCTGAAGCGGATAGTATCATAAAAAAAGGTATTGCCGTACTAAAAGATGTTCCACGGGAACCCCCCTGGTACATTACCTGGGAAAATCCCTGGCATGCTGTTGCACAATCCTGCCTGGAAGCCCTGGTCGCTGCTGACCGCGAAAAAGCATGGACCTTTATCGCACAGGCAGTTGCATCAGGCGTCCCGGTGCAGGATATGTATCTCCAGGTTTTTCAGCCGGTATTGCGGGAAACCGGCAGGCTCTGGCAGATCCGCCACCTCAGCATTGCGCAGGAGCATTACGTGACCGCATCGACCCTGGTATGTATCTCCCGGTTACACCAGCAGATCCTCTCCTCCGGAAGTTTAACCCGGCGGAAAGGGAAGGTCATCGTTGCCGGTTGTGTCTCGGATGAACTCCATGATGTTGGGATCCGGATGGTGGCCGACTTTTTTGAACTTGACGGCTGGGACACCTATTTTATCGGGGGGAATACTCCTGCACAAAGTATGCTTCAGGCAGTAGAGGACCGGAATGCCGGTGTTGTCGCTGTATCCTCGACCATGGCTTCCCACATTCCTGTCGTCCATTACTTTGTCCGTTCCCTGCGGGCAGATCCGAAGACAAGGGATGTAAAAATAATTGTTGGCGGTTACCCGTTTACCCTTGTCCCCGAACTCTGGAAACAGATCGGAGCTGATGCGTATGCGGGAGATGCGGGTGAGGCAGTCATCATCGCCAACCGGCTTTCACCGGAAATTGTATAATATTCCAGCCGGGATGCTTCACGGACAGGGAAAATTCAGTGCGGACTTTCTTCTCATGGTACACGGCGGTCAACCAGGCGTTTCGGCCTTCCTTTGAGTTTGTGCAGCCCGAGTTGCCCCTCGCCGACAAAATCAAGGATAATTGAGAACTGGTGGTCCGTATACCGCTGCGCGAGCTCGCGCCGGTGTTTCAGGAGGCGTTCGACAAAACGCTCTTCAATGAGCCGCCGGTTGACGGGATCCACATCATAGGATTCCATGCTCACCTGCAGTGTAATCTCATTCCGGGAGGTATCCTCAGATACAAAAGCCTCGTATTCACCGTTGAGGAACTGCATGTTGTCATACTGGAAAACCCCCGACTCAACGTCAACGCGGTTTATCGGGATCCCGAACATATGGATTGTCTCAGACTCCCTCTGGGGGTTGACAATCCGCATGTGAGTTCTGCCGCAGGCACACGGCAACCGGGATACAACCGTAGTGACATCCTCGGTGTCATAATTGAGGAGGAGGGTGCCCGACTTTGAACCTTCCGGCAGGAGGGTGGTAAGAACCGCACGCCCGCAGTTGCCATCATACACGAACGTTTTCATCTCCGGATCGTAGATATCGAGGTGAACGAGATCTTCGGGAACATGGAGCCCGGCCAACTCCGTGCATTCCCCGCACATCGTCCCTTCTGTGCTCCCGTACGTATTGAACACCGGGCACCCCCAGGTTTCTGCAAGGTACGCGCGGGACTCATCGGCAAAACTTTCACCTCCTGCGACGAGCCGGATAACAGAGCTCTCTTTTGGCCGGATCCCCTCGTGTTCCAGCCGCCGGTAAAGCCGCAGGAGTTTGAATACGCTCCCGATGATTGCTGTAGGACGGTAACTGGTGATAACCCGCGATGAGAAGTCGCATTTCCCGAAAGGGATGATGGTCATCCCCAGCCGCTGGGCTGCAAGTGTCATGGTATTGGCCCCTACATTCATGCCGTACGATGCACAGACAACAACGCGATCCTCAGGGCCAAACCCCTGTGATACAAAACTCCGGGCATATTTTTCGGCGTAGCGCTTCCAGTCATCCCACGTGAGAAAGAAACTTTTAGGTGTCCCGCTCGTCCCACTCGTTTCCTGGATGGTAAAAACATTCTTCCAGTCGGTGGAAAGGAACTGGAAATCAGGAGTGCCCGGCGGCTGGTGTTCGCGAATAGTTCTTCCGGAAATGACGGGAAGTGACAGGAGGTCCTCATGTACCGGATTTCATCCGGATTAATCCCATTCTCTTTGAACCAGTGCCGGTAGAAGGCTGAATGTTCATACGCGTACCGGATCGTATAACGCACCCGTTCATCGATCAGTGCATCGAGGCTGCTCCGGTCCAGGGTTTCAATTTCGGGATGGTAGAATGATGGCATAGCCACTACAAAACCATGGTGAAAAAAGGGTTTATAGATTGTGCCACCGCCCCTGAATTGTCCACCTGACAGTTGTTTTACCGGTTTTCCGGCTAATCCGGATTGGCAATCTTCCCGACAGGTAACCTGCAGGCTGTTGAATCAAATGCAGTACACTGCCAGAAAATTTTTCGAGAGAAGGAATGTAAGCCATCAGGATCAAAAAGGCCGAAATAGCCATGTAATTCTGACACCCTTATTTTTATCTCTCAGTTAAACCCGGGAGAACTATGAAAGCAGACGATTCCTTTTGGATTTTCATAAAAAAGTGCAATTTTTATTTCCGCTTCCAGACCCCGGTTTTTTCATCCTTTTCATACAGCTTTTTCACCGCAGCCCATGCAACCTTATGCGTAACCACTTCCAGGGATTCGGCACCTCTCCTTTTTTTCGGGTCTGAATATTCTTCCCATGCATTGTTAAATGCCTCAAGATAGATTTCCTGTGCATGTTCGGGTAGGTGATTCCGGATCGAGTCGGGTAAATCCCCGATAGCTTTGTACGGCATGATACTCACAACGCCACACTTGGGAGAGTAACTATAAAAAATTAAAGATAGTCCCAATCTGAAGGACGTATGGTGCTCGGGTTGTCAATGATGGAATAGTACCTGAGTTTTCCGGACCAGAGTGAAAAAAATTATTTCTCCATAGCGAGCGCGGCCTGATCCCGGGTGAAGATCAGAAGAGGGGTAACTCTCATCCTCCCGCTCTGAAAACCAGCCATTCATCCTTCCCGGCACGTTTGAACCTCACCAGGACGTAGGGACCGTTCATGCGCTGCCCATGGAAGGTGATCTCGATTTTATCGGGATCCCAGTGTTTCGTGTCATAGGTGCCGTTATCCCAGATCGAGACGGTACCGGCCCCATACTGGCCTTCGGGTATAGTCCCTTCGAAATGCCCGTAGTCAAGGGGATGATCTTCCACCGCGACCGCAAGGTGTTTTTCGCCGGGGACTTCCGGCATACCTTTTGGCACGGCCCAGCTCTTCAGTGCGCCGTCCCTCTCTAGCCGGAGGTCGAAATGGAGCCGGCGTGCATGATGTTCCTGGATGACAAAATAATTTCCCCCGACCTGAGAGGTTGTCCCTCCTTCCGGTTCGCCGGTCACGGAAAAATCCCGTTTCTTTTTATACTCATCCAGTGCCGGTTCTTTTGAGAGTTCCGGTTGATCCCCGTGTGCCGGTTCTGTCTTCTGAACACGACCTTTCCGCGGGATTTTCCCGCCAGCCTCTGGATGATCCGTGTTCCCAGCATCCGAATCTGCAAGGGGAGAAGCGATGCGAATTTCCTTCAGCTGATCGGTGGAACATTCTTCCGGCCTCCGGTCAGGGCGCATCCGGATAAACCGGGGTATTCGCAGTTTTTTGTCCCGGGTTACCATCTGGTACGCCACCTCACAGACAAGAACCGGTGCCACCCAGATCACCGGTTCTGACAGTTCAACACCTTCCAGTTGCGGGGCGTCCGTCTTCAGGGGCGAGAAGGTTTCCTGAAGATCAGCCAGGTCCCGATCGGAGAAACCGGTTCCAACTTTACCGATGTACACGAGCTTCCGGGCGTTATCCCCGGTCGGAGTGGAGGCTGGAGAGGCTGACTTCAAAGAAGAGACCCTCCGTTTCAGCGGAGGACTGTCACTGAGTACCTGTTCATACAGACCGAGGATAAGGGCGCCAAACGTGGAGCCGCGACCGCCCTGACCCGGAGTATACCCGGCTGATAACGCAGTCACAGGTTCTCTCCGCCTTTATTTTGAGCCAGGCACCGCTCCGCAGGCCGGGCTCGTAGGGGCTGTCACGACGTTTTGCCATGACCCCCTCGAGCCCTTTTGCGATTGCCGCTCTATAGTATTCCTCACCTCTGGCCTCGACAGGGACCGAGAGGATGACATGGGGGCCTTCCCTGACGGAATTCTCTAGGATCTTCCTCCGCCCGCTGAACGGGAGATCCAGCAGGGGTTTGGCATCTTTTTCGAGAATGTCGAAGACGATATAGGTGACAGGATTTTTTACCCTGACGGGAGCGGGACTTCCCGTCCCAGCCTGCAACCGCGGCAGCAGGGCCTGGATGTCCGGTCTCCCCCCGCTCATCACCACAATCTCCCCATCAAGCACCGTATGGGGTGCGAGGTTCAGGAGCTCGGCAAGTTCCGGAAACTGTCCGGACAGTTCCCGGTCATTCCTGCTCCTGAGAGAGAGATTGTCGTCAACATACGCGATTGCCCGGACGCCGTCCCACTTGATCTCAAAATCCCATGCATCGCCATTGAACGGGCCGTTTGCCGATCGCGAAAGCATCGGCTCGTATCGGGATTTCATAGGTATCCGGAATCCGTTGTCGTCATTTCGCCGAGAGGGTCGAGAGGGTCTCTTTGAGTGCCTGCATCAGTTCTTTTGCCTCCTCCGGATGAGGTTCAACATACACCACCTTTTCACCCTTGAGCTTCTTTTCGATGAGACTCATCACCGCTTCCCGGTACCGGTCATGGTAATCGGACATGGAAAAGTCCCCGGAAAGGTCGGTGATAATCCGTTTCGCCAGCGTAGAGCTCGGCTTCCTTGGGAGCCGGAAGATCGGTCAGTGTTTCGAATGCCTGGGGCAGGGTGACCTCATCAGCATACCGGAGCGTAGTCAGCACGAGCCACCCGCCATATGCGTGTACAACGACAGGGTACTCCTTGGTCCTGAGCGTGATGGTCCCAATCGCTGCCCTGCCGAGGTCCTGGAGCGCAGTCACAAGAAGGCTGTACGCCTCCTCGCTCCGGTCGGGGGTCAGGAAATAGGATGTATCAAAATAGACCGGATCCAGGGAGAGGTAGAAGACAAATTTCTCGATCCTGATCTTCCGGTTGGATTCAGGCATGATCGCCTTCAGCTCTTCAGGCTCGAAGACCAGGAACTCACCCTTCCGTACCTCGTATCCCTTGACCGTTTCTGCCCAGGGGATTACCCGGTCGTCTTTCGTACAGACGCGGTCATACCGGAGGGGCTGCCCGTCCGCTTTATGAAGAAGCCTGAACGAGACCGACCGGTCCCTGACCATTGTATGGAGCCTGACCGGAACATTGACCAGCCCGATAGTAATACTTCCGCTCCAGAAAGGTCGTCCCGCCTTCCCGGGTTCGCTCCTTCCTCCGGGATGCGGGACTACCGGGGCTGCTGCTTTAACCTGTTTCCCGGAATCTTTCGCCGATATTTCCCCTGCCACTACTGCCGGTTTTTCTGCGCTCGTGGTTACACTCCCTGATCTTGACTTTGCCTTGTCTCCGGGTACATTTTTTGAAGGATTAGCCGATCTTCTGCCTGGTGTCAAAGATACCCCTCCAGGGTTCTTCTTTTTTTGAAATCACTGTCTTTATATTAAAATCTTCGGCCCGTACCCCGCGTTTAAGTTCATTCCACCGAAGCGGCATGGATACGGTAGCGGTCGACGTCCCCCGGAGGCTGTAAGGAGCCACCATCGTCTTACCCTGAGCGTTCTGGAGATAGTCAATAAAAATGGTCCCCGGATCCCGGGACCGGGGAAATTCGGAAACCACCCGTGCGGTATCTTTTGCGATCTCCCTTCCTATTCGGTGTGCAAACTCCCGGACATCACCAAACCGGTGTCCGGCGCTGAGAGGAACAACGATATGGAGTCCCTTCTTCCCGGAAGTTTTGGCAAACGCCACCAGGCCGGCATCTTCAAGACGTTTTCTGACTATCAGAGAGACCTCGATCACATCATCAAACCCGAGTGGGGGTTCCGGATCGATATCGAAGAAGAGAAGATCCGGTGATTCATAGGACGCGGTCTTTGAGAGGGTAATGTGGAGTTCCAGGGAGGCCAGGTTTGCAAGCCAGATGAGCGTATCGAGATTATTACACACGACGAAATTCACATCGCGATCGGCAGTCTCTGAATAATGGGTAAAAATAGTAACAAAACCGGGGGTTCCCTGCGGCGCATCTTTCTCATAAAAATCCTCACCACCGATCCCTCCCGGGTAGCGGTGCATGGTAATCGCCCGGTCTGACAAAAAGGGAAGCATAAACGGAGCCATGCGGATGTAATATGTGATGATTTCTTTTTTGGTAACTGACATGAGGGGGTACAGTATTTTATCAAGATTGGTAAACCGGACCCTGGTAAGATCGCTCATCAGGTTTTCATCCGACCCGGTCCTCTTACTTCCTGCCATCGGGAGGGAATTGTCGTTTCCTGCTGAAAATAGTATCTCCCAAAAAGGAGAAATGAAGGGGCGAATCACCCCCATGACCTCTTGACATTACAGACAATAAGACAGACACTAACAGAATTTCTTTGTGCACCAGTTTTTTCGGTACTTCGAGAAAATTATTTGTCCTCGTTCTCCGTACTTTCACGCGAGAAAAGGCCCCGGAAATAATCGAATGGTCCTTTTGCCCGCGCTGGAGTGGCGACCCCTGCCGTTCTTCTGCTGCCGCCCTTGAGATCTTTGATGAGGAATTCTGCCTCGGCAAGACCTTCCTCCACCTGTATCCGTTCGGTGACATCGACCATCGAACCGACAAGAGCGACCGTCTTGCCGTTCTTCACCACCGGGATCTCGTTCACCTCAAACCTGATGATATCACCGTTCGATGTCACCATCTCGAGCCGGTACGGGGGCTCACGCCTTCCCGTAGTAATTGCCCGGATCGTCCGTTCAAGACCCGCAGCATTGACAGGACTATCGGTAAGGTAATCGGTCCATGCACGCTTTCCCGAGTGCTGGGGGCATCCGAGGAGCATGCGGATACGCGGGCTCACATACATCAGGACATGTTCCGGCGAGTGCGAATAATACATCGGTTGCCCGCTTTCGACTACCAGCATCAGTTCTTCATCTTTCTTCCTGATTGCCTTCAGTTCATGCCGAGTCCTGGTGATATCACGGCCGGTGGCAACGATTGACTGGACTGAATTTCCTTCCCCGACAATGGATTTTGCAGCCCAGCTGATGCAGCGTCTGCCTTTTGGTGTCTGAATCCATTGCTCGAAAATACAGAAGAACGGCGGACGGAAGAGTTTGACCATCTGGGTCGCAATTACATCGGAATACCGTTCACCGGTCACCGGCATGAAGACACTGCCGATCAGCTCTTCCTTTGGTTTACCGATGGTGGTGGAATACGCGGAGTTTACAAAAAGAAGCCGCCCTTCAAGACTGAACCTGACGACGGGATCCTGCTGATGCTCGACAAGATCCTGGTAAAAATTCTCCATCTCTTCCGTGATTGCCCTCCCCGTTGCGGGTTGCTGAAAAAGGCGTCTCCAGGTAAAAAAATGAGACCCCAGATGTATGTAAAGATCATCTGTTGCAGGACTATTAATGTTGTACGATGCGTTCTGATCCAGTACGTGAAAAACCTTATACGGTCGCTGATATGCGCTTTTGATCCAGGGTGACCCTGCGCATCTTCTGTGATTGAGAAACCTGCTCCGGTATTTTCATGATGAAGGCATACCGTTCTTTCCCATACATCACGCTGCCAAGGGCACGCAGGGATACCGTGAAACTACCCTCGTTGAAAATATCGATATTCAGGGCTTTGCCGGATACCGATACCTGGGCAAGGCCGCTGGTTGCCCCAAGATAATAATTCCAGTTATGGGTTAGTTCCTCGACCTGTACCAGCACATGACCGGAGATCGCATTTGCCAGGTCAGAACGCCGGATGGCAAATCGTATGGAGAGGATATGCAGTTCGATCACATCATGCAGCCTGCCTTCGTTATCGAACGCCTTGTATCCTGTCTTCTGCAGATATCCCGCCTTTTCCATCAATCCGACCACCCTTTGTCGTTAGTATGGCGTTATACGAAAGGGTATATAACCTATCAGCCTGCGCGGGGTGAAAGTGATAGACGGGACAAAAGGGTCGGACATAGGTATCCGAAAAAACGGCGGGAACCAGTCGTAATTATTTCCTCCGGTCCATGCATGCATTCAGGATATGCTCAACGAAGGTGAGGGTCCCACTTATTCCTGCCACCGGATGGGGGGCCAGCTTTACCGTCCCCCTGAGCGGTGGGGTAAGTCCGACAAATGCCCGTTCGGGAACCACAGAACGTTCAAACGAGGACCCGATAACGAGATCGGGATTATAATGACGGATAAGCTCCTTTACCCGGTTGAACCCCTGGACACGGCCGGCAGGAAACGAAGTTGCCCCGGGTTCGTTGCGGGAACCGATATACCGGATATCAGCATCAAGGTAATGCCTGAGAGTATCAGCAGCGAATCCTGCGTAGGAAAAACCACTGCATATCACCGCGTGCGGGGGGTCGAACCTGCTCAGAAATTTATCACATGCCTGGACAATCCGTTCGTCTTCCCGTTCTATCTCCTCCATGACCGGTCCTGGATCTGCATCCGGAAAGAATGAGGCGATCCGGGCAAAGGTTGATCTGATTTCCGCAAACCCCAGCGTGCCGCCCAACCGCTCACCGACACCGCTGGGAAAATCTTCGTTTGTCCCGATAGTATAGGGAGCGGCATGCTTCACCTGTTCAAGCCGGTCAGAACAAAAAACTGTACCGACAGGTACTGAAGCATCATTGAGCATGCGGGTAATTTCTCTCACATTGCCAGTGGAGAACGGATCGAAAAGGCATGCCCCGTCGATATTTATTCCCGGTCTGTCCGGATCAACGGAAGGTGCAAGGACCGAAAGCGCCTTTTTGTACCCGGTCTCCACATCACCGGAAAATCCCGGACTGTCAACGAGGATTACATCGTAGTCCCTGAGCATCGACCGGATGTCCTCGCCAAGTATCGCCGGGACACAGGTCATCACGACTGCAATCTTCTTCCCGTACCCGGTGAGCCCGTCAAGAACTTCGTGGAGTCGTTGCTCGGACCCGAAGATCACCTCATTTTCCAGGATGAAGGTGCCATGGAGGGGTGCATGAAGAAGGGTGGCGGGATAATAATAGCATCCGCTTGAACCATGGATTACGACCGTGATACCATCAAAACCCGCGAGACATGCGCACGCGCCCGTCATCGCACACGGCCAGAGGGGGTTTTCACACTCAGGCATGTATTGCCCGCCTCCAGCGGTGAAGCATATGCCGGATCCCGTTCGTTCCGACCGGAGGTGACAACGGAACCGGCACCCTGCAGCCATCGGACGCAATCGTGACAGCGATCCCTTCTGCAACTTCTCGGGCGATCCGGGAGGTGTCAGAAGTCATCCCGATAGGATCGAACGCGATGGATGTACCAGAAAGATCTTCAAATTCTATGAGTATCTCGTTTTGGAGGGCTCGTTCCCTGCGGACAGCCTGCCTGCATTTCACACCAAAACTTTCTGCAACTGATGCAAGGAAACGGATCGTACCGTCAAATCCGACCGGAAATGATGGTATGAACGGAGTCCCCCATCGTTCCTGCAGGCGTTCTCCGACCACACGCACCTCTTCGTCACGGAGAACATTAAGTCGCGCCGCCCCGAGCCGGGATATGTCGTCAAGGGAGCAGTTACGGACAAAACGCACACTGACCGGTATCCCGAGCGCTTCAAGGAGCCGGCTGACTTCCGCGTAGTTTTCTTCGACTTCATATTCGAGATTTTTTTCACCGATAATATTCACGGACCAGCTCCTCGCACAGGGTTTCGTGGCATCGGCGATGGCATTGAGCGCGTTGTTCACCCCGTTCTGGAACGAACCCCCGAGAAATCCCGCGGTGGGAATCGGGATTACGGGGAACCTATAGCTCCCATGACAGACCGCGGCAACATCATCGCCGATGGTATCGACAAGGCAGGTGGAAAGCACAAAAACCGCACCGGTATGATCCTGTTCAACCGCATCAAGAGTCCGTTTGAGCGCCTCCTCTCCCCCAAAGATAATGTCGTTCTCCTCAAGCCCGGTTGAGATCATATCCGGAAGGAGGACCCGATCATTGTCCAGTCCGGTTGCATGCAGAAGAGAGAAGTTATGATGGGTGCATCCTTTTGGTCCGTGGACAACCGTAATGGCGTCCCGGACCTGGGTGGTCACCGAGAGTGCCCCGGTGAGCGTGCATCCGCCAGACCTAGATAAATTCAAGGGCAAGGGATTCGAGATCATCGATTTCAAGGGGGGTCGGGATGGTAAACCGGGTATTTTCCATAATCCGTGATGCGAGGGACCGGTACCGTTCTGCCTGTGCAGAGCCCGGATCGTACTCGAGGACGGTCTTCCGGTTGAGTTCCGCAAGCTGCACAACACGATCGCGGGGGATATACTGGATGAGGGAGCTGTTCACCCGCCGTGCAAATTCACCGACCAGCTCCTCTTCCCTGAGCTGGTCCTTTGCATTGCAGATCACGCCGGCAAGCCGGCAGGTGCTCTTTATTCTTGATGACAGACGCTTTATCGCTTTACAGATGTTATTCGCCGCATAGAGGGACATCAGCTCGCCCGAGGTGACAAGGTAGATATCCTGTGCGTACCCCTCCCGCATCGGCATCGCAAATCCGCCACATACCACATCCCCCAGCACGTCGTAGACGATGACATCTCCGGTGAGTGCCCCGAATTTCTCGAGGAGCTGGAAGGTTGCGATAATCCCCCTGCCGGCACACCCGACACCGGGTTCCGGTCCTCCTGCCTCGACACATCGTACTCCGTTAAATCCTGAGTAAACTATGTCCGATAACGTGAGTGCCGCCTCGCCCCGTACACGGACCAGGTCCATGACCGTCGGGATAAAACTCCCGTGCATCAGCATCCTTGTGCTGTCGCGTTTGGGATCGCACCCGATCTGGAGGATGTCCAGGCCCTGGAGAGAAAGGGCGGCTGACAGGTTGGCCGATGTGGTGGATTTCCCGATGCCCCCCTTGCCGTACAGGGCGATCTGTTTCATGAGCGTACTATGGGACGGCAATTTATATTAGATCTGCTGATGTTAAGAAAAGTAAAATTGAGTTAATAATTCCTTTTCCCGAAATGTGTGCTTCAATCGGATCTTCCGAACAATGCCATGACAAGCATAACGACCGGGATGACCTCAAGCCGCCCTATCCACATCACCATGATAAAGATCCACTTGGAGATGATCGGCATATCCGGGGATACATACCCGGTACTGACGCCGCAGGAAGAGAAGGCCGATACCACTTCAAAGAATATATCGGTGAGGGAGTAGGTTGTCAGGTGGAACTGCAGCACCGCCAGGGTAGCGATAAAAATGGTGACAACCGAGAGAATAATGACCAGCATATTCTTTGCCGCTTCAAGCTCGGCAGTGGCCCGGGGTATTACTCTTCCTTCGATCCTGAAGGGCAGGAGCACCTTGCCACTCACAAAGAGCCGACGGAACCACCAGAGCAGCGCCCGGAAGGCAAGCGCCACACGGTTCAGTTTGATCCCCCCGGCGGTACTGCCGGATGCACCGCCAATGAAGGTTATCAGGGTTAAAAACAGCAGGGTAACGCTCGCCAGGGATCGCAGGTTTATGGTCTGGAATCCGGTGGTCGTCAGGGTCGAGACGGTCATGAAAAGACCCTGGTGGAGTGCGGTGAAGAACGGAAAGTTTCCAAAAAATATCAGGTCGTAGGTCACCACTGCCACCCCGATACCGGCAAAGAGGAAAAACAGCTTGACCTGTTCGTCCCCGAAAAGGCTTAACCGCCGGTTCTCAGCGATGAGATAATAGAGCTTGAACGGCAGTGCACCGGCGATCATGATCGGGATCAGGAGGAGTTCAAGGACGATGCTGTTGTAGAAAAGGATTCCTCCTTCGTGGATGGTGAACCCTCCCGTTGATACTGCGGCCAGGGCAAGGTTGACCGATTCCCACAAGGAGAGGCCGGTGAAGAGGATCAGGCTGATGGCAACAAATGTGAGCACTGCGTATATCCTCCAGAGCGCTCTCCCCGTCGCAATGACCGTGGGCATCAGCGGTTCATCCCTTCCCTCGGTCCGGGAGATTTTTGCGCTGAAAAGCCCGGTACTGCTTGCCAGGGCGATCATAACGGCAACGATACCGATACCCCCGATCCATTGCATATAGGATCGCCAGAAAAGGAGCACGTGGGGGGCGGTGTCCAGGGAGGGGATCATCGAAAATGCCGTACCCGTCCAACCGGCCATCCCTTCAAAGAAGGCATCGGCAAATCCCATGTGCAGCCCGATCATGAACGGGATGCCGCTCACCATCGCACAGGTCAGCCAGAAAAGTGCCACCGAACACATGGCGGAAGAGAGCCTCACTCCCCGGTTGCTGCGGGGAAGCATCCTTAATACCATACCCAGAAGGAAGAACGTTACCGGGACTGCCGCCATGGGAAGGAGCATATCCCACTCGGAAAAGATTATTGCAACGATGATGGGCAGAGCAGTAACGGGGGCAATAAATGCAAAAATATCCCCGAGATCCGCAATAATCGTGGAGAGATGCTCGAGGCGGTGCATCGCTTAAGGGTTACCGCTGGTTCTCTATTAGTGTTTGCCTGCGATGAAAAAAGTGCTGAGAAGGTGGTTAATGGATTGGGGGCCGGGAGTCGTTTTCAGAGTGTGGCAATTCCTTTGTGCTTCTGTTCGATGGTATCTGCCATCCTGTCGAGCGCCTTAAAGGTATTTTCGTCCGGGAGACCCTTGACCATGACAGGCTCGATGAGCTCGACCTTGACATGGGTGAGCATTTTTACAATCGTCTCAGGCGCCTGTCCTCCCCAGCCGTAGGATCCAATGACCGAAGCGAACCGGACTTTGGGTTTGAGTATGTTTGCCAGGTACGTGGCATACACGACCTGGGGATGGGGGCCAAAGAGGACGGTGGGTGTCGCCATCACCACGGTCGCCGTGTCGACAAGCGCCAGCGCGAGCTCACCGATATCCGTATGGGTCAGGTTAAAAGGTTTCACAGTAATCCCGCGGCTGATCAGTGCCCCGGTGAGATGCTCCACCATCTTCTGGGTACTCCCATGCATTGAGACATAGGCGATCACGACCTCGTTCTTCACACTGTCCGATACCCAGTCGGCGTACGCATCGAGAATGAACGCAGGACGCCGGTAGATGGGTCCGTGACTCGGTGCAATCATCTCAAGGGGGAGCGCTTTTACCATCTCCACGTATCCTTTGATACTGTTCCGGAACGGCATCATGATCTCGGCATAATATCGCTTCGCGGAACGATAGATCTCTGCCTCATCGGTCACGTAGAGATCGCTCGTCCCGGTATGCGATCCGAAGAGATCGCAGGGAAAGAGTATCTTATCCTCACGCAGGTAGGTGATCTGGGTTTCAGGCCAGTGCGTCCATGGAGTGAGGAAAAATTCAAGCGTGCGGTTGCCAAGCGAAAGGGTCTCTTTGTCCTTAATGACCCGGATCCTGTTCTCCGGCAGATGAAGATGGGTTAAGAGAAGATCTTTACACTTCTCGTTCGTCACTACGACCGCTTCCGGGAAGAACTCCAGGATTATGGGGATGGACCCGGAGTGGTCCTGTTCGGCATGATTAACGATCACATAATCGATACGATCTACATTCAGCTTGACGATATTCGAGATAAGGTCATACTCTTTGGTGGGGTCGACCGTATCGATCAATGCCGTCTTCTCGTTCCCATGGATCAGGTAGGAATTATAACTCGTCCCATTCGGAAGCGGGATCAGCTCGTCAAAGATCCTGCGGTCAAAATCGATCGCCCCGACCCAGAAAATCCCGGGAACAATTTCTCGTGAAACCATAATGCCTCCAGTCACTCCTTCATAGAAATTCTTTTTGATACATCACCGATCCGGCACAGTCAACCACCGGGCAGAGGTACGTGATCCTGTCGGATGGCAGGTGCCGGCATTTGCAACAACCTTGCGTGAGATGTGCATTAATCATTTCGGTACAGCATACCAAAATACCGGTTATGATTGGTTATACGCCCGATCGTGGACCGGATCTGCCAGTTGATACCGATCCACAAAGAACCGGAACGAATTATTTTTCGTCCGTGCCGATTCCAGGGAGAAATACTTGAGGATCTCGAACATAAAATCGATCCGTGAATCATACTTCCGGGGGATGAGATGATTGAAATCTTCCTTAATGAGCGCATCTGTTGAAGCGAGATCGGGTACCCCGAGGGCCAGGGCGGATTCGCGGGAAAGACCGGCATAATACCAGCTCTCGATCTCTTTGATTACCACGATGATACTCTTCCCATCGATATTATTGAAATGGTAATAGAGGATCTGTTTTTTGTCCCGTACAGGATCGTTCCGTATCGATATCCGCGACGAAGATATAATCGTTCTTCATCAGCCTGACGCTCTTTAAAAAATTGTTCACTTTTACGCGCCTGATGCTTGCATACGGGATAAGTTCCACCGAATCGTAGCGTGAAACAAGGAGCGGCTTGACAATACGCCCGAAAAACCGGATATCATCCTCTCCTTCGACCAGGATAAAAAGACGTTTTTTCATCGTTACAGTCCCAGGAGGTTCTGGATATAGAGTTCCTCGATCCCGATCTCGTTTTCGAGAAATGTCCTGACCTCCTCTTTGTCAGCCGGGCGGGAAACGACGGAGAACCCTTCGGTGTCGCGCGAGACGAGGAGGAGATCTTCGATCGCTGCATGTTTCACAACCTCGGTACTATGGGTGGTGATCATGATCTGCTTTCCTGAGGAGGACTCTTTCATCATGGTGATGACACGGCCGACAAGAAACGGGTGAATGTGAATAACTGGTTCTTCGATAATGATGAACGGCTTGTCTTCAAAATAGAGGGCGATGATGAGGGCAAAGATCGTCATCGTGCCATCAGAAAGAGACGTGGAAGGCAGATCATGATTTTTTGCATATCGTTCGCGGAGAGTGAGGATCAGGGAGATGTCCATGAACTTTTTCACCGAGAAGTCATCGACGAATGGCAGTACATCCCGCAGCAGGTTTGAAAATTTCCTCTTTTTTTCCGGGTCCCCGATAATATTCTTCAGGACGAGCGCAAGGTTCCCCGCATCCTCCTCGAGGTCCCGTTTCCCGGTAATTGCCACTCCTTTTTTTAACAATTTCGGATCGATATCGTAGATGGCGATACGGTCAAAGAATTTTTCCACGTGGGGCAGCGGGTATGCATAGGGAGTTTCAAGGAGCAGGGTCTTTCCCGGCACGTGTTTCCCGCGGAAATAGATCGGGATGAGTTCCTGTTCGGTCAGGGCAAATCCTTCAGGAAGATTTACTGCATACGTCAGGTTACCCCCATCGTTCGTCACCTGTATCTCGCCCCGGCCGATCTTCTCTTTCCTGCTCATCCGTCTACCATCCGGGTCACAGGACATCACTTCGCAGCCGATACTAAGACGGTCTCTTGTGACGGAGAATCCGTCTCCGTTGCTGTCAAACCTGATGGCAAACTCGTAGGTGGACTGGCATGACTGTATGGCAAGAAGCGGTGTTTCTCTGCACTCCTGCTCGAGGATTTCCACTTTTTGTTCAGGGATATAATCGACCCGGATCACGAGGTCGCGGGATGTCCCGATAATCGTATTCTGGAGATATTCGGCCCCTCCCTGCATGGCAATCGCATTGACAACCCCGTTTTTTGTAATGTCCCGCAGGAACCTGAAGATGCTGATGAAATTGGATTTTCCCGCCGCGTTGGATCCGATCACCACCTGGAACCGGGATAACTCAATATCAATCTCGGAAAAACTCTTGAAATTTTCTGCATGGATACGCTGGATTGGCATATGACCTCCGTATCACATCGTCACTCTTGGACAAAAAGAAGATATGGGTTTCGAAGGATCCTGAAAAAAAGCCGTTTTTTAAAAGTTAATACCAAAACTGATGGGATTCAGTATCATTATCTGATAGTTGAGGACTCCGGCAAAGGTTATCCAGACAAGAACCGGGAGGAGCAGCAATGCAGCAGTAAAGGAAATCCTGAATACCTGGATAATAGTGCAAAGCAGAACAGCCCAGAGAAGAACGATCGCCAGGAGACCCCAGAATGTTGAGTGCTGGCCGAAAAAGAAAAAAGACCATCCGACATTCAGTATGAGCTGGAGACCAAATAAGGCAAGGCCCACTTTAACTTCAATATTTTTTAACCCGGACTGGATTATGAGGTAAAGGGAGAACCCCATAAGAATATAAAGCACCGTCCAGACCGGCCCAAAAACCCATGACGGGGGGGTGAGATCTGGTTTGTTCAGGCCGGCATACCAGGTAGGTATTTCAGGAGTCGTGTAATATGACGCTAAATAGCCTGCAAGCAGGCATATTCCAATTGCTAAAACGAAATTGATAATTTTTTTTCCGGCCATTTTTCTCCTGCTAGTTGTTTAGAAGGGACTGGCATAAAAAATTATTGGATTGCAAAAGTTCCCCAGATACCTGCCGGAAAGGTCAATTTACACCTGTTTATTTTCCTTTCCGGTAAAAACGGAGGGAGTCTATCCACGAAAAGGCGCCGGTACCACGCATTCTTTTTTCAGGAAAAACGCCCTCAGAGACAGATTTTACATCGTCGACGGAATAAAAGGCAGTCGGGTGAAACTGTTTGATGATACTCACGACATGGGTAAGATCCTGCCGCTTGATGATGGTGAAGATCATCTTCACCTTGCCTGTTGCACCCTCCCCGTCAATACTCGTCACCCCGTAATCATGAGCCCGGAGAAACTGTATGAGTTCTGCCGGATCTTTTTTGGTGATAATCCGGACACTGGTAAGCCCGAGCGATATCTTTTCCTCGATCACCATACCAATGAATGTTCCTGAAGCAAACCCGGCCCCGTACGCGATATATGCCACGGCATTCGTCAGGTTGTTCATCACCTGGCCGATCGCAAGGAGCCAGATGATCACCTCGAAAAAACCGATGACGGGGGCGATATACTTGATGCCCTTGGAGATGAAGATTACCCGTATCGTTCCGAGACTCACGTCACAGATGCGGGCGCAGAAGATCAGGAACGGCAGGATCACGTAGGTTATTATGAGTGGAGATACCACCAGTTCAGCCATTATTACCCCTTTTTTCGATCCGGTACGTTAATAGTTTGTGATGCCGGGTACTGTCAGAGCCTGGTCCCATCGGGAAAGTCAGGATCTTAAAACCGTCCACTCATAAATATCGATCTCCACAAATTACCAGAGTGACAGGGAGTGTTCCCATCATGGCCCCGCCGAGGCACGGCGGGACGGGTTGTTTAAAAAGACTGTCGGTCACTGATCCGAAGCGGAGCTCCCCATCGAAGGTGGAGGCATTCATCGTAAAAGATGTAGAGTTCCGTTCCCTCATCGAAATTCCTTAATTAATTTTCGATGATTTGGGGTGGCGAAACTTTTTATGCAGACGCATTTTTCCCGAACCTGAATCATAAAATGAGAGTCAGAATGATACAGTTTCCATTAACACGATAGAAAACTACAACGTCCGGAATACATTGATCCGGATCTCGTACAGGGAAGTATCCGGAAACTTTTACGGGATCAGGAAATTACCTTCGCTAAAAAAAAGTATGGAAGGGATCAGGTTGAATTCGTCACGCGGAATTTCTGGTTCCAGGTACCTTTCTGCTGACCATCGATATTGAGGACCGATACCTCCCAGTCACCCAGGGACGCACCATTGCCCATGCTGAGATCGAGATTGCAGAGAACCGTTGTCGTATCCGAAGATACGGGGCTGGTGCAAATGATCTCTGTCGAGCTTTTCACAAACGAGACCTTCACCGCCGGTTTGAAGTTCTGGCCGTTAATGGTCATCGCAAGGGTTTCATTCAGCGCACCCACGCTGGGGCTGACGCCTCCAATTACGGGTGGTGCGTCTCCGATGGTGAATACACCCACGAGAGTACTGGACCGTCCGTCGGGATTAGTGACTACGAGGTTATAGTTCCCTTTCTCTGCCTTGGATAAGATGAAGGTACAGTCAATTTCTGTCGACGAAGATACGGTTACCATCGATGCAGAGATGCCAGCGATTCCGGCCCGCGTCAACTTTGCCTGTGCCCCACGCTGGAAGTTGCTCCCTGTGATGGTCGCGCTCACTGCAGCATCGCTGCCCCCATAGGACGGGGAAATACCCGATACGACCGGGGCATTTCCTGATGACGTTACGGTTACCGTTACCGGTACCGTTGCCGTGACAATAGGTATTGCAGAGAGCTGCACGTGGGCTATCTTCACCGGATAAACGCTTTCGACAAGCGTTCGTGGCACTTTTTCCGACTTATTTGTCTCAAAATGTCCCCAGGAACCATCCGAATTTTTATAAATTAACTGCCTTGTGTACTGATCCGTTGGCTTGTCGTATCCGGTGATAACAAATAATGCCTGATCCGAGGTCGAGGACGTAAGAGAGATAATATCCCCTGCAACGTACTTTACCGGTGCCGCGGTTGTGGGAACTGGAGTCGCCGGTGCGGGGGACTGATCCGAGCACCCTGCAATGAGCACGCCGAAAACCAGGATGAGGCTGATAAGAATTCCATACCGAAGATCTTCATGCATAGTGGTATCTTTCGACGCAGGGGTGTATAAGATTTATTATCCTGAAGAAAGTGTTCACAGAAGTTCAGACCGGGTTTTGGTCCTGACTGGCTCCGGAATCCACGTCCGGTACGTCAGAAAAAATGTCATGACCACTATACGGAGGTTAACCGGGACAGGTCGGGCACTTTCCGGAAGCATGGCGTCAGAATCACTTCGGGGGTATCTCAAGGGTCACATAATTCCGGGAAAAATACCGGTGGATACCGGCAAGGACGCTGACCGCAAGAACGGCATTGATCCAGATGTATACAGATGCGTTGTTCAGGTATAGCGGGGAGATGCGATCAGCAAAGGTAAAAACACTGCATACCCCTACCACGATGCTCGTTGCATAGACATCCCTGACGGCAAAGAAGAAGACCGCCGTAACGATCCCGACAAAAAGGGAGGAGAAGAAGAGGTCCTGCCGGAAGGCATCGGGAAAATAGGCAAAGATTGTCAGGCCAAAGAGCGCCGCGGTCACCATGATCCCGACGGATACCGAGACTGCCACCCCGCCGCTGCGGACATATGCCTGCACATGTGTCCCCACAAGAACCCAGCATATCATCACGGATGCAATGGCACCCGGCAGGAGGAGCAGAAAGGCGTCTGCAAACGCGACCCGGTCCGTCCCGAAGGGGTTCAGGAAGATGACGCCCGCGTAGCAGATGATGCCGGTCAGGGAACATGCCATGACGGTTCGCCGGAAGGAGCGGAACCCGATCTGGAACATGTTGACCGCGCCGGAGACGAATGCTGTCCGTATGCAGAAGAGGGGCACGACAGTGCCGGTAAGAATGCAGGAGACGAGGGTATACAGAAAGAGGAGAGGAGGATCAAACCGTTCAAAGAGATGCAGGCTCCCTTCAAGCAGGAAGATCTCAAGCAGCCATGCGGCATAGACCGCAAAGGGAATCACCAGCAGCCGGATCGTTGCCCGATTCAGTTCAGGAAATTGCGCCGCCATAGCAGAGTCACCTGAAGGGGGAGCAGGGTGGCCGGTCGTGATGCACTTTGGGGGAGGAGGGTATCCTGACTAAAAATTGTATCGCCATGTTCTTACTACAAAATCTCCGTCCGGACAAAAAGAATGATACTATCCATCATGACATCGTCAGTAGAAGGTCCCGGACTGCCTGCCGGCGATCGTTCTGTTCCCTGCTGTGAACAGCAAGGGTATCGTTAAAGGTGGGGAGCGAACGCTGGAAGAATGTGCCGAGCGCTATACGGGAGTCACTGTTATAGTCCCATTCCCGGGCCTTCGAGCAGGCGGATTCAAAGCTGCTCCGATCATGGTCTGCAAGTTCGTATACCCGCGGGGTGTAATAATCGGCAGCAGGGAAGAACGTGGCACAGATCTGGAGAACGTCGATGAATGCAAATCCCTTGTGGGCGATGCCCTCCTTGAGCAGATTCTTCAGCTGATCC
Organism: uncultured Methanoregulaceae archaeon; assembly: GCA_963829335.1. Lineage (GTDB taxonomy): Archaea > Halobacteriota > Methanomicrobia > Methanomicrobiales > Methanospirillaceae > Methanoregula. Next base: position 35,157 of record CAWHIE010000005.1, on the reverse strand, counting down.
ATATTTTTCGTATACCCGCGTGCGACATAGCTTGCCCCGCTCGCCAGCATCAGCTCGACCGGGTTGAAGGGATATTCTGCCGTGCCTGAAGGGGTGGACTTTCCCCTGAAGCCAAGCGGTGATGTGGGGGTATATTGCCCGGTTGTGAGGCCGTACACCCGGTTGTTGTGGATGATGACTGTGATGTCAATATTGCGTTTGGCGGCAAAGATCAGGTGGTCGAGCCCTTCAGCATACGAGTCCCCGTCACCGGTACAGCAGATCACAGTCAGACGGGGGTTGGCAAGCTTGATGGCGGTTGCCACCGGGATCGCTCTGCCCGTGAATCGAGTAAAAACTGTTGATATTGAGATAATCGCCGATTTTTGCATGGCAGCCGATACCGGTCACCAGGACGACATCATCGAGCGACTTCCCCTCCTGCTCCATTTCGGAGAGGATATTTTTCAGGGTATGCTGGATCGAGAAATTCCCACACCCGGGGCACCAGGTATTCTGGGCATCGGTGATGATCTGTCGTCCGGTCATATAATTATCTCCTGTACCCTCACCAGCAGGTCATCAGGAAGGAATGGCCGTCCGTCAAACTGCAGGATATTTTTACCAGGCATAACCCCGTGATGCTCCGCGAGTACCGCAAGTTGCGCCATCGCATTCTCCTCAACGGAGATTACCTTTGTCACGCCGGTCAATGCTTTTTTCAGCTGTTCTGCCGGGAACGGTGAGAGTATCACCGGCCGGACAACCCGCAGCCCGAGAAGGGCGGCAATTTCGTTGCAGACCCCTTTTGTGGACCCCCAGCAGAGGAGCGCAGTGGCCGCATCCGGTACCCGGATACCGTTATACCGGGATATTCCTGCATCTCCTTTGCCAGCATCTCGCCCTTGAGGAGACGTTTCTTTGCCATCTGCCCGACCATGGGTGCATCTTCGATGGTGATGCCCGCCTCATTATGTGCATAACTGTTCACCTTGATCACCGCATCCTTCATTCCGGGAAACGCAAGTGGCGAGACACCATCCGGCGCACCCGCGTATCTGAGATACGGGGCAGTTCCTGTCCACCGTGGTGAGTCCCCGCTGATCACTTCGGGAATCGCAGCGGGGTCGACACTGTACGTCCCCTCGGAAAGGGTTTTGTCGGAGAGAATGAATGCGGGGATCTGGAACTTCCAGGCCATATGCATGGCAACCTCAGACCAGTAGAGAGCCTCTGCTGCATCCCCGGGGGCGACGACAAGCCGCGGGTATTCTCCCTGCCCGGCATGAAGGACGAAATGGAGGTCTGACTGGCCGGTATACGTGGGCAGCCCGGTCGAGGGGCCGGTACGCTGGGACACGAGGAGTGTGACCGGCAATTCTGCCATACCGGCAAGGGACAGTCCCTCCGTCATCAGGCAGAACCCGCCTCCCGATGTGCCGACCGCCGATCGTTTTCCGGCATAGGCAAACCCGAGCGCCATCAGGATCACGGCGATCTCACTCTCCGGGTGCACGACGGTGATGCCAAGCTTCTCCTGGTGTTCGGCCAGGAAATGGAGGAGGCTTGATGATGGTGTCATGGGATAGGAGACATAGACATCAAGACCACCGTTTACCATTCCGAGCCCGATCGCCTCGTTACCCGTGAGGAGCGCAGCGGGAGGGTTTGTCACCCTGCTGATCGGATGCACGGTCTCCAGCTGGTCGTACGCTTTCCGTGCCACCTTCAGGTTCATGTCGACTCCTTTGGGGATGTGACCCCTGAAGACCTCCTCAACGATATCCCATTCAATCCCTGCAGATTTTGCAAACCCCCCGATGATTGCCGAGTTCCCCATGATCGCCGGGGCATTTTCGCCTGTCAGGATATCTTTCACCGGAATACCCTGGCCGGCGGATTTCACCTGGTCTGCATTGAATATGATGGCAGTATCGCGGGTACACCGGTCCTTATGCGCCTCCACCGTCTCACGGTTGATCGCCAGCAGAAAGTCGAGGGTTCTCCAGCAGGTCCCGATATCCTGCTCCGAACCACGTATGATGGCAAAATTATGCCCGCCACGGATGAGAGAGGGATAGTCGAAATACAGGTAGATATGGTAACCACAATGATTGAGCAGCTGGGCGACCAGCGCTCCTGCACTGTTGATACCGTCGCCAGCTCTTCCGCCAATCAGGACAGATACGTTTTTCATGAAGGCCTCCTGTATGTTCTGATAATTCTGAACGTGTAAATACGTTGGCATGGTACTGATTCAGCCGGCGTGCAACAAGTGGAAAGATCCGGATCCATGGACTCAGCAGGTGTTTGAATATGGTGAGAAAAATGCCAGACGTTAATCAGCTGATTTTCCTGTCCTGGAGAACGAGGCATGGACGGGTTCAATGACCGCCGCGACCCGGAAAAAAAGCATCAGAATAATTTTCCTGGTTCTTATATAACAGTTTTTTTTATCAGCTGTTCAAGGATGTTCTTCAGATCCGGAATTTTGTAGGGTTTGATCAGTCGTTTATCAAAACCATGGCTCGAGAAATCCCGGACTACGGGATCGTCCATGAATCCGCTTGATATTACGGATTTTACCTGGGGATCGATCATCCTGAGCTCCTCGATGGTCTCCTTTCCGCCAAGCCCGGACCGGACGGAAAGATCAAGAATGACGACATCAAAAGGAACTCCCGCCGCCATCTCTTTTTTGTAGAGATCGATCGCCTCCCTGCCTTCTTTGGCAAACATGACGTCATAATCGAGAAATTTCAATATTTCACGGGTCATATCGAGGATGATCTGCTCATCATCCATGAAGAGTACTTTTCCCTTGCCGGACATTGCACACCTCTTCTGGCAGTGTAATGATTCGTCCGTCACTGCTCAAAATACTATGTCATGCAGGTGCCGGTAGTGGATACGAAAATGTCGCAGGAACTGCCCGGTTATGTACAGGATCGGCCGCAGGAATCGCTTCATTTTCTGGCGTTACCGGCAGATAAGCAGGAAAATATGGTGAAACCCGCCTCACGATCTCATTTTTTCAGCGAGCGTAAACGGGCAGCTTCTGCTGTGTCCTCGACCCTCAGGAGAAATGTGCCATGGCAGGGTTTTGTATAGGGGAAGACGATAAAATCCGCATCAAGCCCTATCGCAATGGGAGGGACGCCAATCAGGTGAACGTCAAAGATCTTGAACCCCGGCTGGACATCGATATACTCCTTAAAATTCTGTCTGATATAGTCCCTGCACTCCTTGAACGAGGCGTCCCGCATGAGAATTTCATAATTCATCGCCTCTACACAGCCGCCCATGGTGTCACCTCATCGATTGCTTTTTTTAGCGGCATAGGGTTATGCACGGCTTTTGCCGCGATGATGGTACAGGGAAAGTCGATCTGCTTCACCAGATCATCGTAATGCTCCCCGTAAATAAGCGTGAAGAGCTTCGCCTTCGAAATGGCACCCATGGTCGCTGCATAGCTGATCCCGGCATCGTTGTGGATAAAAACAAAACAGCGGTCAAAGTCCCGTTTCTTCTCGGTGATCATCGCCACCGCCCGGTCAAGATCCATTACCTCTCCCAGGTAGTGACGGTCGGGATCCGCAATAATAAGAAGCGTATTTGCCGATTTGTTGCCGGCGACTACCGGAACAAATCCTGCTTTTTTGAGCCGGTTGATCAGATATAACGCAATGCTCGTCTGCACCGGCACCTGAGGACACCCGAGCACGAGGAGCGCCGTTCCCAAAGAAGTTGTTGGTTCACCTGACACACTGACCAGTTCCTGCCGTTAATACTACATCCATTATTTTCGGCCACAGGCAATAATCTTGTGCATTATATGCCCGATACACCCACGATGCGTTCCATGTGCGTGTAGATGGTAAAACGGTCACCCCGGGAAAAACAGATGAGGGTAATACCGGCTGCATCTGCTGTTGCGATCCCCTTGTCCGTCGAAACAGCGCGGGAAATTACTACAGGAATTCCTGCATTCGCATTCTTTTTAACCATACCGGCAGGTTGTCTTCCCGTACACCCGATTACGCAGCGGGAGAGATCGATTTCGTTCAGACCTGCATGACCGACCACTTTGTCCACGGTGGTATGCCTTCCTGTATCCCTGCTCTCAAAGCGTCTCCTGCTTCACCCACTCAAGGTAGGGAAGATACCCGGCCGTGACGGGAAGTACAATAATCTCCGGCACCTCGTAAGGGTGCAGACTTTTTATTGCCGTGATGACCTCTTCTGTTTTTTCTCTCGTGGTTTTTGCGATAAGCAGGTGTTCCGGTTCATCACAGGACTCTACTTTCCAGCGATAGTATGAACGCACCGGCATCACACTAACGCAGGCGACGACCCGCGAATCGAGAAGATTCTTTGCCAGTGATTCGGATTTGTCCGGAGACACCGTGGAGAGGACCACGATAATTTCCCCGGGCCGGCTCATAGATTCCCGTCCTGCCCGCTGGTTATTCTTTCAGTTCGTGCGAAGAACCATTTTATCTGATTTATTTCTTTCTCCGTCTCCATAGGGGTCATTTCCTTGTTCACAGCTAATAAGCATAATCATTCCTCCCTGTATCATAAGAACAGATTTCCGGCGGCAGCGTTAATTACAATAAATCCTGACACCAACTGGTAGTAGCTATGTACGCATCACGCATGAGCAATCTCCCGCCGTACCTTTTTGCCCGGATCGACGAGATGAAAGCGGAACAACTAAAAAAAGGTGTTGATATCATCGATCTCGGGGTCGGGGATCCGGACCTTCCCACGCCGCAGCATATCGTTGCATCGCTCTGCGAAGCGGCACGGAACCCGGAGAACCACCATTACCCTTCTTATGCCGGGATGCCTGCGTACCAGGAGTGCCGTTGCTGACTGGTATAAAACGCGGTTCGGTGTTTCGCTCGATCCGGGGAAAGAGGTCATCGCCCTCATGGGTTCCAAGGATGGCATAGCGCATATCGCGGAGGCCTTTGTCAACCCGGGCGATTATGTACCTCGCCCCGAGCCCGGGCTATCCGGTATACCGCACCGGCACCCTCTTTGCCGAGGGGATCGTGCACGAGATGCCGCTGACAAGGGAAAATAATTTTGTTCCGGTGCTTGAGGACATCCCCGCGAAGATCGCTCGGGCAGCGAAACTGATGTTCATCAACTACCCGAACAACCCGACCGCCGCAGTCGCCCCGGACGGATTCTACCGCGAGGTGGTTGACTTTGCACGGGAGCATCATATCGTCGTGGTCTCGGATAATGCGTACTCCGAGATCGCCTATGATGGGTATCGTGCCCCGTCATTCCTGCAGACACCAGGAGCGGATGAGATCGGCATCGAGATGCACTCGCTCTCCAAGACCTACAATATGACCGGCTGGCGGATCGGTATGGCGGTTGGCAATGCAGAGATACTTGCCGGGCTCGGGCGGGTCAAGACAAACGTGGACTCCGGGGTCTTCAATGCGGTCCAGCAGGCAGCGATCACCGCCCTCTCTGGACCTCAGGACTGCGTGAAAGATGCCTGCTCGGTCTACCAGGAACGCCGGAATGTTCTCGTCTCCGGGTTGCGGGATCTCGGCTTTGATGTGCCCCTACCCAGAGCAACCTTCTACGTCTGGCTCCCGGTACAGGACTGCATGGCATTTTCTGCACGGCTCCTGAATGAGGCCGGTATCGTTGCCACCCCGGGCATCGGCTTTGGCTCAAGCGGGGAAGGATACGTGAGGTTTGCCCTCACCCGTACCGTCGCACGGATACAGGAAGCACTCGAACGGATGCGGAGGCTTGACCTGTGAAACTCCCTCACCACCTCACGATACAAAACGGTCACCTGCACATCAACGGGCAGGACTGTGTCGGTCTCGCACAGCAGTACGGGACACCCCTGTACGTGACCAGCGAGGACCGGATCGTCGAACAGTACCGAGAGCTACAAAAAGGCCCTTTCTGCCCGGTACCCGAAGGTGCAGGTCCTCTTTGCAGCGAAAGCCAATGGTAACCTTGCCGTAATGCGGGCACTCGCCCGGGAAGGCGCAGGTGCAGATGTCTTCTCATCCGGGGAACTCCATCTCGCGCTCGATGCCGGCATGGCACCGGAAAAGCTCCTCTTCAACGGGAGTTCCAAGACACCTGAGGACCTGAAACTTGCCGTAGAGAAGGGGGTCAAGGTATCGGTAGATTCGCTCGACGAACTTCACCAGCTCGATGCCGCCGCACAGGCAGCAGGAAAAAGGATAAAAATTGCGATTCCGGGTAAACCCGGCCCTTGATGTGCCCACTCACCCGAAGATCGCGACCGGCCTTGCGACCAGCAAGTTTGGCATCCCCCACAAGGAGATCCCGGCTGCCTACCGGGAAGCTCTCTCGTGCAACAACATACAACCGGTCGGGATACACTGCCACATCGGTTCGCAGATCCTCGATATCGAACCTTTTGTCAGGGCAGCCGAGGTGATGGTGCGGATCGCACAGGAACTCACCGTGATGGGCGTGAAACTGGAGTTCATCGATCTCGGGGGAGGACTCGGGATCCCCTACCACCATGACACCGATCCTGCTCCAACGCCGGAAGACTATGCGAAAAAGGTCCTCCCGGTCTTCAGGGCCGGCGTTGAGGCCTGCGGGATCACACCGGAACTCTGGGTCGAACCCGGGCGTTCGCTCGTTGCCGACTCAACCGTGCTCCTGACACGGGTCAACTCGACAAAATCAGCGCACAAAAAATTTGCCAATGTGGATGCCGGCTTCAACCTGCTCATCCGCCCGGCGATGTATGATGCCTATCACGAGGTCATCGTTGCCAACAAGGCGGACGCCCCCCTCACCACGGACTACACGGTCACCGGTCCCATCTGCGAGACGGGAGATATCGTTGCGGCAGACCGCAGGCTCCCGCAGATCGCTCGCCGGTGATATCATCGCTGTCCTTGATGCCGGGGCCTACGGGTTTGCCATGTCCTCGCAGTATAACTGCCGCCCACGCTGCCCGGAGGTCCTGATACAGGGCTCCCGGGTATCGCTGATGCGCAGGGGCGAGACGGTCGGGGACATTACCGCCACGATGCAGTGTCCTCCCTGGCAACGGTAAGGAGATACCTGTGCTGTTCCACTACGCGCTCGTTGACGACCTCATCCCGAAAGAGGAGTTCGAGCGGCGTGTAGAGGCGAAGATCGAAGAGTGCGGTGATCTCGTTGACGAGCCGACAGCCGCCATGCTCGTCATCGGCGAGCTTGGCCGCCGGCATGTGAAGATACGGGGTCTGGGCGGAAAATCCAGTCTTTTTTCTTTCTTCGGGAAGGTGATCGACAAGACGGAGCCGAAGGAATTTGACCGGAAAGACGGGGAAAAGGGCTGGGTAGCCACCCTGCTGCTGGCAGACGAGACCGGAACCACCCGGGTTGTGCTCTGGGATGAGAAAGCAGGGGCTGCAGGGGATATCGCCATCGGCGATGTGCTGGAGGTGATCGGGCGCCACCCGGGCAGGAGCACGACCGAGATCTACGCTCTGGCCCTGCGCAAGGCCGGTTGTGAGATTACCTGCGCTATCCCGAAAAACGGAACGGCCGGGGAAGGCCTTTCAGAAGAACCGGTGGATCTCGATGTCATGCTGATTGCACAGGAAGAGCCCCGGACCTTCAGCCGCAAAGACGGTACGACAGGTGAGATGCAGGAAATTATTGTCGGGGATGCCCGGGGAACTGCACGGGTGGTCGTGTGGGCCCCTGACCTGGTGGCAGATATCCTCCCGGGTACTTCAGTCCATATCAGCGGTGCAAAACCCGACCGGCGCAGCGCGGGAAGAGGCTACAGTCTCGACGAGAAGAGTTCGGTCGCGATCACCGACCAGGTGATCACGGTACCGTTCATCCCCCTCGGTTCTGTGGGAGAAGAAGGGATCTACTCGATACAGGCAGACGTAAAAGAGGTAAAGGAACCACGGTCATTCACAGGCCGGGACGGGTCCGGATCCTGGGTGAGAAATATCGTCGTGAGTGACGGGAAAGACGAGCTGAAAGTTGTCCTCTGGGGGGAAAAAGCCCTCATCCCGGTCAGGCCCGGTGATCAGGTTGAGGTCTACCACGCGACAGCAAAACCCGGCCGTTTCGGGGGGATTGAGCTGGGTGCCGGGAGAGGGAGCTCATTTCGCGTTCCCCGAAGAGAGCCGGTACCGGTCGTTTTTGAAGGAACGATCATTGCCGGACCGGGGTGCACCTTTATCGATAATGGCACTGAACGATATCTTATCGAGGGGGATCTCCCGCACGGCGCTGAGATGCGGGTAACCGGTGTTCTTTCGGGCAGCCGGATCATCCCTGAGCACGTCCAGCCCGTTGAACTCAGCCCGGAAACCCTGCTTCTGGAGATCCGGGAATTTATGAAAGAACTGAATGAATGAGTCACACTTTCGCTCCGCGCAGTCCGAGAGCATATAAGTCCATGGTTAACATCTTTGATGTGCCATAGGAGATGTGCAAGAGATGGCCCAAGGACCTTTAGAGATTGAAGATTTACCGGGCGTTGGCCCGAGCACCGCAGAAAAACTCCGTGAAGCGGGGTACCTCTCTGTAGAGAGTATTGCGACAGCATCGCCGGCAGAGCTCTCCGAAATTTCGGAGATTTCCGAATCAACCGCCAAAAAGATCATCAAGGCTGCACGTGAAGCCGCGGATATTGGCGGGTTCAAGACCGGAAAAGACATCTTCGAAGCGAGAAAGGATATCAGGAAACTGTCATTCCGCGTTCCCGAACTTGATGCCCTGCTGGGAGGAGGACTGGAAACCCAGGCCATCACCGAGATGTATGGTGAGTTCGGTTCCGGTAAGAGCCAGATCGTCCACCAGATGGCGGTTAATGTCCAGCTTCCCGAAGATCAGGGCGGACTTAACGGCAGCGCCATTTATATCGATACCGAGAATACCTTCCGCCCAGAGCGTATTGAGCAGATGGTGAATGGGCTCGGGATAGATAATGCGGACCCTCAGGAATTCCTGAACAATATCCATATCGCACGGGCACATACATCAGATCACCAGATGCTTCTCGTGGACAACTCGCGGGATCTTGCTGCGGAACTGAAAGACAGCGAGCGCCCGGTCAAACTCTTCATCATCGATTCGCTCACCGCCCACTTCAGGGCCGAATATGCCGGGCGGGGGACCCTTGCGGCACGCCAGCAGAAGCTGAACCGGCACATGCACGAGCTCTTCAAGCTCATTGACGAACACAATGCGGTCGCACTGGTGACCAACCAGGTCATGTCCAACCCGGCAGTCTTCTTCGGTGATCCGACAAAACCCATCGGGGGTAACATTGTCGGGCATACGGCGACCTTCCGGCTTTACCTGCGCAAAAGCAAGGGCGGCAAGCGCATCGCACGCCTCGTAGACAGCCCCAATCTTCCCGAAGGTGAAGCACCGTTCATGGTAGAAGAAGCAGGTCTTAAATCGTGCTGAAGGCACTCCTTACCGATATTGACGGGACGATCACGGATCCATCCCGCCGGATAAACACCGGGGCGATCGAGATTATAAGATCACTCGCCGATCAGGGAGTGGAGGTAGTCCTCGCAAGCGGGAATACTTCCTGCTTCATGGACGGCCTGTGCCGGGTGATAGGGACAAAAGGAACTTTTATCGCCGAGAACGGGGGGGTGTTCAGAATTGGATTTGCTGGCACCCTCCACCTCAGAGGAGATCAAACCATCTGCAAAAAAGCACTGGAAGCAGTCCAGGCATATTACCGGGACCGGGGTAAGGAGATCGTGCTCCTCAGCCCCACGTACCGTTTCACCGATCTTGCATTTGCCCGGACCGTTCCCGGCAACTGAGGTGGAGAAGGTCCTCAAAGATCACCCGGTGCAGGTGATCGATACCGGGTACGCAATCCACCTGCAGTCACCGGGCATCGATAAAGGAACTGCACTGGAAGCACTTGCACAGGAGATGGGCCTGCGGCCATCGGATTTTCTTGCCATCGGTGACTCGGTGAATGATATTCAGATGCTCAGGAAGGCGGGTGTCGGGGTCACCGTGGCAAATGCCCATCCGGACACAAAGGCAGCAGCTGAATTTATTGCAGAAAAAGAGTATGGAAACGGATTTGTTGAAGCAGTTACCCGGTATTTTTCCTATTTCCGGGCAAGATAGCGGTCAACGACGATATAATCCTTGATATCTTTTACCGATTCAAACGGAATGACCAGAAGTTTATCGTCTTCCATCGTATAACCGTCCGTGACAAAGGTCTGATCCGGGTGAACGATCATCGCCTGGACCTGGCCGGAATCAAAATCCACTCTGATATTTTTGAGGGTTCCGATGAGCTTCCCATCATTGCTCATGATCTTTTTTCTTGAAAGGCTTCGGGCGAATACACGAGTCATGAAAAAATTATGACTCCTATAAATATTTAAAGTGTTCTAAAAGGCACGGAAAAAGAGTTTTTCGGTAGATTAATCCATTTTGAAGATTTCAGCCGCAATATGGATGTCAGATCCCCGCAGCGTCTTTCTTCCTGCGTGGTCTGACATCTTTTTTGCTTCCCGGGTGATGAATGTCCCGTACTCTTCCATCAGGAGTGCCAGGGATTCCGTTGCGTCGGAACTGATCCGGCCGGCACCGGCGTTCTTCATGATACGTTCGACTGCTGCCTGCGATAGTTCGGTCATAATACTCCATCCTCTCGTAGGCAATTCAGCTCAAAATAGTTACCGATCCGGCATTCACAAAGAGGGGAATACCTTGATAATATCCGACTGGGTAAGAATCCCTACCGGCTTCCCGTCATCCACGACGATAAGGCGTCCAATCTCCAGTTCCTTGAACCTGCGGATCACCTCAAAAAGTTTGGTGTCCGACGGGACTTCAACAACATCCGTGGTCATAACTGCAGAAACTTTTGTTGCCAAGGGCAGCTCCCGTTCCACTGCTTTCGCGATATCGCTGATGGTGATGATCCCGGCAAGTTTCCCTTCGTCGACAACGGGGGCTCCGTGAATGTGATCCCTGTTGAAAAGGACAAGTGCATTATGGAGGGTATCTGAACTTTTCAGGGTCTTGAGCGGGGAGCTCATATAGGCCTTAATTGATTTCTTGGGAAGGGAGATCATCTCCGAGGTTGCGATCAGGAGCAGCTGCTTGGATTCATCCTTTCCGAACACCTCCCCGCGGACCAGGAGTTTGTTGACCGGTGTGGGACCGATCGTGATCTGGTCGCCGATCTCGAAGAGCCGGGGACTGCCGAAAAGTTTTATCACCGCATGGCAGATATCCGGGTGACACAGGGTGGTAAAATCGATTTCCTGCACGGTGGCTCCGGAGACAATTTCCCCGTCCCTGCTGATGCTGACATCGTAATCTCCCCCCGAGATGTTCAGGTTGAGTTCCTTGTAGGCAAGTGCAGTAGGGATATAGCCACCTTTCGGGCCGGGAACCCCATCTACGAGTCCTATTGCCTTGAGAGCCTGCATCTGGTTGCGGACGGTTCCCGGGTTCCGCTGGATCATGTCGGCGATATCCTCGCCTTTTATGGAATGGGAATGCTTGTGATACAGGGTAATGAGGGTGATGAGGATATCTTTCTGGATCAGCGACAGGTCCATAACGATAAACCGTATAACTCTCCATTATATAAAAAGGTTGGAGATTTGTGGAGTTCGAAAATATACCTACCGTGCCGACCGCAGATGAGATCCTTGACCGGAGCTTCCGCCGTGCGGCAAAGAAGATGAAGGAGAAGACCAATAAAGATCGCGCCAACGAGGAGTTCGTGAGAGCGGTTGGCGCCGCAGTCCATGATCGGCTGGTCTATATTATCCGCGGATTTCCTGAATTCGACCAGATCCCCCGGTTTTACCGGGAGATGGCTGACATCCTCTTTGGCATGGACCGGATAAAACAGTCGCTGGGTGCTGTCGGCTGGGCGGCAAAACACACCAAGATGGTAGGGAACCAGCTTGCCGTGCGCACCCGGAAATCGGACGATACGACCGTGGTGCGCAAACAGACAGTAGCCCGGCTGGCCTCCATGGTGCACCAGATCGACAAGGACCTTATTTTCTTAAACGAGGTCCGGAATGTCCTGAGGAAACTCCCCCATGTCGATGATGCATGCACGATAGTCATTGCCGGATACCCCAATGTCGGCAAATCTTCCTTCATCCGGCAGGTCTCCTCTGCTGTTCCCGAAGTGGCATCGTACCCGTTCACCACAAAAGGCATCATTGTAGGACACCGGCAGCTGGGGCGGGAACGGATCCAGTTTGTTGATACACCGGGAATTCTCGATCGCCCGGCAGAAGAGCGGAATGCGATTGAGAAGCAGGCACTCTCCGCGATGATGAACGTCGCCGACATTATCCTTTTCATCCTCGACCCGTCAGAACACTGCGGGTACCCGATGGAGGTCCAGCTCAACCTGCTCGAGGAAGTAAAGGGAATGATAGATGTGCCGCTTGTGGTCGTGGCAAATAAATCGGATCTTCAGGTCGCAGAAGGATATCTTACCATGTCGACAGGAAAAAGAGAGGGAGTTGAAGAGGTCCTTGCGGCGATCCTTGTCCATAAACCGGCGGTTACGAAAAACCGGCCAGCCCCCAGCCCACAAGAAAACCCAGGATAGTGCAGCCGTTCAGGGGCGGCAGTCCGGCCTGGGGTTTTCCTGATGCAACATAGGAGAGCAGGACTGCAAGCCCGGCAAGGGAGCCCAGGATCGCTCCCAGTGACGGGAGATTGATAACCCCGAAGAGCCGCCAGCCTTTTATAAAAACATTTGCGGAGACCACGAGGATGGACGGCATGATCAGGTCCCCCATGCCGATGATGAATGCCGCCCGTTCCCCACCTTCCTCCAGTTTCCCTATCCCGTCCCGGATGAAGGAGTAGTCACGCCGCTTGGGGATAACAAAGAGAATCGGGGTTTTCAGATCGATCACTCCCTCGGCAAGGGTGATCATGTGTTTTGTCTTGTAGACCGAGATCGCATCGTATACGGCGAGAAGGACAAGGAGGACGACGACGGGCAGGATATCGAGTGAGACCCCGAAGATTGATGCCACGCCGGCCCCGATCAGGATACCCAGGGTATCGATCACATACCATTCCGGGTATTTATACAGGAGAACCATGGCCAGGACAGAGAGGAGGAGGATGACGATCGCAGCCAGATCGCTCGTTCCCAGTGCCACAGGAACGAGTGCCGCAAAGATATAGCCGAAGGTGAGGAAAATAGAGATCGCGATGATTGCCGCCATCACCTTTTTTAAGTTAAATTTTATCAGCAGCAGCAGGAAGCCGGTGAAGACCAGCAGGATCAGAATAAAGATGAAAGGATTTTCCAGGGATGTTGGATCCTGAAATGCGGTGATTCCTGCCGCCTGCACAGGAAGGGAGAGCAGGACTGCCCCGATCTCCACGGCAAGGAGCAGGAGAGGCATCACCAGGAAAGGAATTATACGTTTTATATCCATAATGCGGTCTCCAGTATGTAGTTAGATTAATTACTGTGCTCTCATCTATCTAAAAGCATGGACATTCGTGAGTACTTATTCGATATCCTGCTTACCGTCGTTATGATCGTCTCCACTCTCGTCCTCATCAACCGGTTCTGGCAGGACCTGACCATCGCGATCGCTGCAGGTCTCATGATGCTCTCGCTGGGCGGACTCTTCCTCTCGCTCCAGGTCAAGATGCGCCACCTGGAAAGGAGCATCGTTATCCGCGAGCGGATATTACGCAACAACCTTGAGGAGACCTCCACCCGCATGGCGGACAAATACGATATGGCGATCGCTCACCTTGATGAGCTGGTCGGCGAATATTCCAAGCGCATGTACCGCTGATATTTTTTCACGTGCGTGAACGATTATGGGCGTCGCCTTACGGGATATTCTCCTGGATTACAAGAGAGCGGTGACGTGGGAGTCGCTGCCTGGCATCGCCGCTGTCGATGCAAATAACGCGCTCTACCAGTTCCTCTCCATCATCCGGCAGCCGGACGGCACGCCCCTCATGGACAAGCGCGGACGGGTCACCTCACACCTTTCCGGGATCCTCTTCCGGGTCTCGAACTTCATGGAGAAGGGGATAAAACCAGTCTTTGTCTTTGACGGGAAACCCGCCGCCCTCAAGCAGGAAACCGTTGACGGGCGCCGGAAAATCCGGGCCGAGGCCGGCGAGAAATGGAAAGAGGCGATCGAGCGGGGCGATGAGGCTGAGGCGTACAAGCAGGCCCGTTCGTCATCGAGGGTCGATACCACCATTATCGAGACATCAAAGGAACTGCTCCGGCTCATGGGCCTCCCGACCATCCAGGCGCCGGGAGAAGGAGAAGCCCAGGCATCGTACATGGTGGCGAAAGGGGAGGCGCGATATGTGGTATCGCAGGACTACGATACCCTCCTCTTTGGCGCCCCCACCCTTGTCCGGAACCTTACGGTCAGCGGCAAGCGGAAAATCCGGGGACGGCAGGTCACCGTGAACCCTGAACGGCTCATCCTCGCGGAGGTGCTCGACGGGCTCAGGCTGACCCGCGAACAGCTGATCGAGATCGGGATCCTCATCGGGACGGACTTCAACCCGGGCGTCGAGGGGATCGGCGCAAAGACCGGGCCTCAGGATCGTGCAGCGGGGGGAGTTTGCGGCAAAGATCCAGGAGAAATTACCGGACTTTGATCCTGCGCCCGTTATTGATATCTTCCTTCACCCGGATGTGACGGACGAATATACCCTTGCATGGAGTCATCCTGACATTGCCGGCATCAAGAAGATGCTCTGCGGGGATTATGACTTTTCTGAGGAACGAGTTGAAAAGGCGATGGAAAATTTCTGCGTGAAGGCCGGGCAGAAGACGCTGGAGAGCTGGTTCTAGAACCCGGAAACTGTTCTTTCCAGAATAATTGTGCTTTTTTTTCGAAAATGAGTCCCGGAATATGCAAGGTAACCGATCCCTACCGGATGCGAATCGGCAAAGACTTCCCGTGATACATGCGTCTGCATTATGGATATCCAAAAAAAACTATTTTGTTGATACATGAGTTATAACGGGTATTTCGTACGAATAACTGGAACCACTGGAATACAAATAGAGATTCAGTATTCGTGTTATGCGATCGCTCGGATTCAATGTTGAAGTTAATTGACCGGTTGCAAAATTTCCTTCCCGATTGTTACTTCTGTCGTCAATATAGGAATATCCTATGGTGATTTCTGCTGATATTGTAACAATTTGCGCGGTGGGGTTTATGAATTCCACCTCAACACTCATCATATCTCCATTCGGTGAATATCCAACTATTCGCGCTGTAGGTTCAAAAAATTCACAGGTCTTTTTTATTCGTTCTGAAAAGTCAATTGTCTGTTGTTTTCCGAATCTGATGGTAACATTCTCTTGTTCACACAGCATGCCGCAACAGACTGCAACGGTATGGTTCCCTTCAGGCAACATCAGTTCCAGGGGTTTGACTTTTGTCACATTGCCACGGCTTTTATTGTCAACAGAGACCGGAAGAATAGTATCAAGGGCACCAATGGATACCCTTAATGAGCCATTCAATCCCGGTTTTACGGTTGTATTCGGAATAATGGATATAGTTGATTCATTTGATATTTCGGATCCATTGGATAGAGGAGACAGAGTAGTCGTATCCGAGAACGGAATGAAAGTATTCTCAGGATTGACTGTTGTGGCATTCGGTGTCGTATTTTTCGTCTGAACTACACATCCCGCCACCAGAATACAACCTGCAATAACGAGGATAAAAAGCGTTGTAATTTTCATTCGATCTTCCCTTCTTTTCGTTCATCTGAGATTTACCATCATGATCATTGTTGTCACAAATATGAGATGATTCTCGAAAAAATCAGACACCATTTTACTTGTACCTCTTCTCATAATAAAGAGGTCTTGCAGGCATCAATTAATATATCTCCCTTTCCTGTTTCCGGAAAAATGATCTTTCCCGAATTATTAAACAATCGTTACCAGTTTCTGTTTCACAATCCAGAAATATAACAAATTGACAAGAAAGTTTATCCTCGCCCGGATGAAACGAAAGACTATGAAAAACTGGCAGATTACAGGATTCTTCACAATCCTGATACTCGGATTTTTACTGATGAGTGGTTGTACGAACACGACTCCCGCGAGCGTCCTGACGCCAACCCAGACCGCACCGGCAACTCAGGCAACCTTGACAGCAACTCCAACCCTGACGGTAAAAATTACTCCGGTTCCTACCGTACCTGCAGAAGGCGTTTATGTGCATGTCAGGTATCTCGGCAGTTTTAAAGGGACATATGGTATGCCAACTGCTCTCCAGGCGGTAACAAGTTCCGGTGATCGGTATTATCCTGTAGTAAACGCAACGGGAACCGTTCAGGCCTCAATTACCAAGCTCGATGATTCCGTCAAGCAGACCCTCTTCGTAGAGATCCTCAACAATGGCAGGATACTCACCTCAGGGAACACCACAGCAGGGAATGGAAATGTCCGTATTTCTGTAAGTGTGTAACAGGCTCAGACAGAGCCTCTTCAGTTCAGGCATGATACAGACCAGTACCCTCAGCCACCATACCATTAATTTCACTTTTTTTCACCATCTGACAAGGTTTCCAGCATTCGTGACAGTATCAACCACGACCCGTGGACGGAGTTGTTCCAGACGTTCAATGGAGGTGCAGGCTACGATGATGGAGGTGCTGGGATTAGATAGAGCCGGGATATTTTCTTATGTGTATCTGAAAACCCGGAGGTTAGAATATAACCGCAGGTATACCTCCAGATCTCATGGGGGAGGTGATCCTGGGGAATTATTCGAGAGCCTTGAGAATTTCATCCGTTTTTCTCACCCTGCCCATTCGTTTGAATATGAAGTTGACCGCGGCGTTGTGCTGTTCATCAGACTGGGAGGCCATTGCGTCCTCGGCAAAGACCTGCTGGAAGCCGTACTCATAGGCAAACCGCGCCGTGCTCTCGACACCAAAGTCCGTTGAAATCCCGCAGAGCACAATGGTATCCATCCCGCGCCGCCGCAGCTGGAGTTCGAGATCGGTACCATAAAATGCTCCCCACTGCTTCTTGGAGATTACCACATCGGACGGGGTCGGGGTAATTTCCGGAACGAACTCGGACCAGTCCGGGGGCTGAGGAACAGGCCGGGAGAGGGTCTGGTCACTGTTGACCCTGATCATCGTCTCTTTCGTTAGTATGACATGCACAAGGAATACCGGCATACCATTTTTCCTGAATGCATGCACCAGGTCCGCGGCATTTTTTATAACATTGTGCGCAGGATAGGGTTTTGTTATCTGTGCCGTAATTCCCTTCTGCAGGTCTATGACTACCAGTGCGGTTCTGGTTTTATCGATACTCAGTTCCGGCATGCCATCACCAGTATAATCCTGAAGCACAGGCTCCTATTTATCGCCTATGATAGAGGAACCTGGTAACCGTTATTTCCCCTCGACCGCTGTCCTCCTTTATATATGCAGGATGTGGTTTGCGGGAAAGGAACTATTTTATATGAATATCGTTGATACAACCACTTCTCATACAAAGGAAATCACACAGGAGGAATTCGAATGAGTTTCGTTGAGGCAGCACTGATATACGACATGCCGGAAGGCACCCTGAAGGCTGTTGACATCAAAGGAAAAGAGATTCTTCTTGCCAACGTCGGGGGAACACTCTACGCGGTGAGCGAACGGTGCGGCCATATGAATGCGCCGCTTGCACGGGGAGTTCTCAACGGGAAGATCGTTACCTGCCCTCTCCACTATTCCCGGTTTGATGTCACCACCGGAAAAATGATCCCCGGTCCGGTCCAGGCCACTGTAGAAGGTATAGATACGCTGCCACCGGCACTCCTGAAAATGGCGATCCGTGTCGCAGAACTGGAGGCTCTCATCAAAACGCATGATCTCAAGACCTTCCCGGTGAAGGTAGATGGGTTGAAGATCCTGGTTGACATGTGAATACCACGAGATCACGACCCCGGCACCAGCTGCACCGGACCTGAACCGCCCGGCGAAAGATGCCTCCCGGAAATTTCTTTTTATCAGCGCGTTTGCAGGGAAAAAATGACCGGCCATGAGATTCCCCGGTCCGGTGAAGGGATGGCGTTTTTTTTTATTTCCGTGAACGTTTCATGGCAACCAGCAGCGCCACGAGAAGACCGGCTGCGGCGGTTGAAGGAAGGAATCCGGCTACCCGTACCCCACTACCACCAAACATACCGGCCGGGACCAGCACGACATCTATGGTTGTGGTCTGATCGGCGGTGATCAGCACGGGCAGGACCTGCGCGACAAATCCCTCTTTTGTGACGTTGAGTGTATGATTCCCCTGCCGGAGATCCGGGAGCGTTGCCGGGGAGATACCGGCAGGCGAACCGTCAAGCGTGAGTGGGCGCCGGCCGGCGTTGTGTTGACAACCAGTGAACCGGTCAGCGGAACCAGTGTCGCGTTGACCTCCGAGACGCTTCCTGCCTCAACGGTCACCGGCGTAGACAATTTTGCGTACCCGAACCGGGAGAACGTTACGTTATAGATACCGGGTTCGAGGCTGTTAACGGTCAGCGGAGTCATTCCCTTATACACGGTGTTGACGACAACCGATGCCCCCACCGGAGTTGAACTCAGGTTCATCGAACCGGGCTGGGGAGGTGCGGAGGTCGGGACGGACCCCCCGCTGGTCCCGGCTGTGATGAATGGCTCTGAAAGGATGATGGAGATGGTGCTGTAATCGACTCCGGAGAGGTGGGAAACGTCGGCCGGGCCATCGGCGACCCAGACGGTATAAATGCCGGCATCGAGACCCGGTGCACCGGTATTCCATTGGTAGACCCAGTGACCGTTCCCGTCCACATCAACCTGCGTCGTCCCACCCTGGTCCGCCAGGCGGTTGATGTTATCGAGCGCGACGCCATTTGACGGGAGATTTGGTCCGGTCAGGAAGAGATACACGGTTGTGCCGGTATACGAATACCCTGATAGCGTCACGACACTTCCCAGGTAGGCCTGCGTCTGGCCCGCTGCAATGGTCCCGGAGAAGAAAACCAGGAGGGTGATAAGTGCAACCGCTCCGCGGGTAGTGATTCGTATGATTTCTGGCATTCTATCCTCGCAGTCAACCTGCAGACCCCCGGCACTACCGGGTGGAATCCAGGTACGGACAGGTACGGAAGATATCTGGTCAGATGATATAATCCTGTCGCTGCATGGGAGGTATGGATACCGATGCATTCACTGTCCGGATCTCCGGTCCTGATCTCCCGGCTGCTGATCTGAGGATGTTGTCGGTTTTCTCGTCATTGATATCCAGTGGGAGAGGCAAAGAAAAGATTATTTTGTGTGTTCAGCGATCACTGCCATCGTTCCGATACTTCACATCAATGCTCCCCGTCTTTTCCCGGATGCGATTCGATCCCGTCCTGGCGTTTCATCATCTCGACAAGCACTGAGAAGACCGCAGCCTCGAGCGGATCATCGCAGCCAACGAACGCTTCGCTCGAATGCATCTTTGCAAGTACCACCAGCCGGTTCCCGTACTGCTGGTCCTCCTTTTTCAGGGCCCGCGATGACCGGGCCCAGCGGTCAGCAATGCTCTTCACTCCCTGGCGGACGCTCTCGAAACTCCTTCCCATCACGACACCTCCAGCGTCCGCTGCGCATACGGGAGGTTTTCCCTGAAACGGTTGGAACGGGAGTGCGGTGCAGGGTCGTCCCGACCAGGTCATCAGCCGTCGCGATCTCGATGATGTGACCGGCCTGTCGCATCAGCACCGAGAACGAGCGGTCGACAGAAGGAGCGTACAGGATAACGAGCGATTCGCGGCCGATGTCCCTGAGCATTCCCGCAATCTGCGGCATCATCTCCTCTGCGCCATCAAAGAGGGTCGGGTCGTGCTCAAGGAGCAGAACCGTATGGCTCGCATCTTTCAGGATGGTGAAGAGCTGGTGTGCCGTGAATGCCCTGCGGACCTCAAAGTTTTTGGACGAGCGGTTGATCGAAGAGAGGAGGCGCGAATAGTTGCCGCTCACGTACAGGAAGAGGAAACGCTGGAGATCCGTGTTGGTGTTGAGTGCTGAGACCATCACCCTCTCGGGTGCGATCACCGCGTTGAAGGTGCCCGGGTACAGCGTCATTCCCTTGCGGAGTTCGATCAACATAGCACCGGATCACTACCTCAGCCGGGGAGATAAGGCTCAGGCCTGAGGGGGGTGAAAGTGGTAGTGGAGAACATTTTTTTTACATACGGGACATAGAATTCCGGAGGGATGACCAGCGTAAAAGT
Source organism: uncultured Methanoregulaceae archaeon (assembly GCA_963829335.1). Classification (GTDB taxonomy): domain Archaea; phylum Halobacteriota; class Methanomicrobia; order Methanomicrobiales; family Methanospirillaceae; genus Methanoregula. Next base: position 14,887 of record CAWHIE010000005.1, on the reverse strand, counting down.
TCGTGAATTATTTTGTTATCGCTTTTTGTATCCGGTACATCACATCCGCAGATAATACCGACATGTTATGTGCATTCTCTGCGTGATCAATAAATTGCTTCATTATTTCCTGTCCGGTTGTTCCTGTTGCTTTGAATGGACAATCGAACCCGATATCCCTGCACTATAATGACCACATGATAAACCTGAAAAACATTAAGAACCACAGGGTATAAATTCACACATCGCCAGCGGTCCGGGCCTGAAACCCTTTGACTCTAAAGCAGGGTACTATTTCCCGGAAGTAGTATAGCCTCGGTACTGGATAAGATGCCCACCGGTCATGCCAATTGCTGGAATGGCAACGGCTCATACGGGTGAACGTGGATCGCGGAACTTTTTCAAAATCCGCTGTGAAGGTGTCCCCTCAATACCACACACAGGTGCCGGTTAATGGTAAAACGGAGAAAATAGTGATAGGTATCTTATCCAAAGTTCAGGTTCATACATTTTTCAAAACATTGGGTTGCTTCATTAATCTGCCCGAGCTTCTTCAGACTCATCCCTTTGTTGAACCAGGTCTCTGCATCGCCGGGATCGATCTGAAGTGCCTTGTCGTAGGATTCGATCGCGTGTTTTACATTATCGAGGCAGTCCTGGCAATTCCCCAGTAAGGTAAGGGCACGTGCATTCTTGGGATACGTATCGATTGCCCGTTTAAGATAGCTTACCGCGGTAAAATGATCTCCCGCCATCGCTTTTTCCTGCGCCTGTCTGACAAGATAGTCTGACTCCATTACATTGTGTGGTGCCATCGCTTCCATAATTCCCTCCATGCCACGGTTCATCCTCTCAATCTTCCGTGACTAATTTAGAATAATTTTTGCTGATTTATATTAATTTGCATAATATAAGTGCACTGCATATCTGCGAGGGGGGAATGCCATGCAAATATTTTAAATAGGAAAAGTCTTTGTTTTCGTTTTCCGGGTAATTCTGCATGTTCTGTAGTACCGGTAATATCCGAAGTAATGGATTAAAAAAAGCCAGTAATTTGAAATCACGACATGTATTTTGATATCCTTCAAAGGCTGTTTATCCCGCTGTCTTGAATAAAATGATGGTGCGACTCTTAAAATACAGCATACTTGTTGGTAATACGGATGGTGTATAGGCATTATCAGCTACTCTTGGGAACCCGGGCTTCAATGGTATAGGAGGTCAGGTGTTTTGCCGTAATCACGAAATAATATTCTTTATTTCCCTCGTAGAATTTCTGTTTCCAGGGCCGTGGATCGATCCCTGATTTCTGCCATAAGTTTTTGTCGAGTCCGCCCGGAGGTTCCACAGATGCCACAAGCCGGTCGGAATTTGTTTTATCCATAACCAGGATCTGGAGAAACGGGAAAACCGCAGAGTTCGACCCTGAAGATGAGACCGAATCCTGCCCTCCTGAGGTAAGCGGTTCTGCTGTATACCAGAGCTCCCAATAACCTCCCGGGACAGAGAAGGTATCTGAGGTCTTCCCTGACTGGCCGGTAACCGTTATCAGCGGGGTAAATCCAGAACCGGGAAATGCCGAGATCGGGGTTGCAGTCACCGGGTTGGTTGTTACGTCAGTGATTGGAGTGCCGGTTGTGGAAGGTTGAGTCACCATGACAGTCGTGTCGGGAGCTGGCTGTGTTACCATGACGGGATTGCCGGGAGGAGAAGGATGATTGGTACACCCGGTTACCAGAATTAAAAGGATCAGAGCGCAGACGATGAGAAGGGGAATTTTCATACAGTGAACTACTTTCAGAGGGTAAATATTTGGATGTATCGCAGGATCGGCCGGTAATAATCAATGGATGAGGGCCGGAAGAGTTGTATGATCCGGGAACGGCAATCACGGAGCACCTTGTACTATTTCAGGCTCCAGAAAATCCCGAATCTTTGCTGTAATAACTCCTTGTGACGGAATTACACCAAATCAAAGCTTATATCAGGAAACACACCAGATGTCTGCACGTTATTTTTGAAATGTTATGATGGATTCACCCATGAGCAGGTAAATAAAATTCCGGATGTAAACGGTTCTTATGTCTGAAAAAAAAATTGAATACATAAAAAATTTACTTCGTGATTTTTATAGAGATATACTGGATTATTCAGGAAGTATTGCAGTTAAAAAATTTTCTCATACATCAATAACCATCCGAAGAATTAATGACAATGACATCCCCAGAATTTCTGAACTCTATCAAAAATGTTTTAAACCGGATTATTTTGACTCATTAATCAAATACTCAAAACTTTTCAGGAATATTTTTTATGTCTATGAAGTTGATGAAATTATTGTTGCCTATGTCGCATTCTATGTCCATATACGATTTGATGGTTTACATCCCGTTTTAGAGGCGACAGGTTTTTCCGGAGGTGTGGATCCACAGTTCCGGGGCAAAGAAATTTTTTCCTTGATATATGCGGAAGGTTTGAAAGAATTACGCAACAATACTGTTCAATCAGTTAAAGCATGTATCCGGAGAGATAATGTCAGGTCACTGGATGCACACCGTAAACTCGGGTTTGAAATTGTCGAAAAAAATGGTAAGGCATGCGGGGAGGGTTTTTATACATTGATCTTACGAAATCAGGCAAACATGGCATGTGAAAATTCCGAACTATCTCGTGGGAATGAATAGTGAAAAAGCATGGCAAAACCTGAAGCACGGTTTCTCACCTCGGACGAATATGATCAATGGGATCAGTTCGTGGATCAGTCAGATCAGGGAACTATTTTTCATACATCAAAATGGATTGCCACCGTTGCGCATTTTCTCAACCTGCATTATGTAATTATTGGAGTATTCGATAATTCTGATTTGACAGGGGGATGTTTTTTTTATATAAATGAAATATTCCACGTTTACAAGCGCGGGATGACCGATGTACGCTTATCCCCCTATGGAGGGATTGTCTTTTCTCCCCGGAAGAGTAAGGATATTCGGGCAGACGAGACAAAAAAATACCAGATAATCTCGTTAATCCTTGAAAAGGTCCGGGAGTTAAACCTCTTTTCCATTCATTTAACCAACAGCCCCGGTCTTCCCGATGTTCGTCCCTTTACCTGGCAGGGCTGGAAGGAGAGGGTACGGTATACCTATGTCCTGTCGCTTGAGGGCGATATTTTTTCACAGGTATCCCACAGTGTCAGGCAAAGTATCAGGAAATCCCGGAACTTCGGAATGACCGTAAAAAAAGAATACAACCCGGAATTATACTGGCAACTGACAAAATCAACCTGGGAAAAACAGGATATGAAGGTACCCTATCAGAAAGAGTTACTTTTTGCACTTATGGAGATCCTTCACCATACCAATCGTGGTGAGATGTGGATTGCAGAAACTTCGTCGGGTGAGGCAGTCTGCGGCTGCGTTCTGCGTACCAGATACCCGAATGGTCCAGGGATGGGATGGTGCAAACAACCCCCGGTATAAAGAAACCGGGGTAAATTCACATCTTCACTTTGAGATGTTCCTGGATCTTCAGGACCGGGGATATCACCAGCATAACCTCATGTCCGGGAACGTCCCTCATCTTGCACGGTTTTATTCGAGTTTCAATCCCCGCCTGGTCCCCTATTACGAGGTGGAAAAAAACGATATAAAAAATGTTTTCCGATGGTAAGATAGTTTAAATTTTTCTTGACGTCGTAATCTCAATAAGGGGTCATTTTTTCGGAGGTGCCTGAAACCCCCTCCTGGAGGTAAGAATCCGGATCTGAATCATCCCACATCCAGGGTGTATCCCGGCTGGAGTCTTTTTGGAGATGAACTGAAGATCCGAACCCATCATTAGAACCCGGCAGCCGGAACGGTGCTGACATGCAGATAAAATCCTAAGACCTGCCTGTGTCCCAACGGGAGATACTTCCCGGATTGGCCTTAAGGATATTCTGCCCGCCGGATTTTTACCTTTTATATCCCGGAACATGCATATGAGGTACCTGTATGAAGACCAGGACCATTCACCAGACTGTCTCGTTTCACGCGAGTGTCCATGACGTGTATGAAATGCTGATGGATGAGAAAAAACACGCCCTTTTTACCGGGGGCTCCGCACGGATCAGCAGGGAGGCAGGGGGTACGTTTGTGACCAATGACGGGTATTCAACCGGCACCAACAAGGAACTCGTACAGGACAAAAAAATTGTCCAGACCTGGCGTGCAAGCGACTGGCCCGGGGATCATTATTCAACGCTGACCATCACCTTATCCCAGGTATCTTCCGGGACGAAACTCTCCTTTATCCAGGCAGGGGTTCCCGATGACCAGTATGATGAGATCAGCCAGGGATGGAATGACTATTACTGGAACCCCATGAAGGCGGCCCTGGAAAAAGAAAAGTGATTGCCCGGGTTAGGGATACCGAGTATCACCCAAGACTTTATGTTCATAGGTCAACCGCGAGATGCAGGTATAAACTCCTCATAATTAAAACACCCGTGCCTGGTCTTCCCCTTTGAAAATTCCAGGGAAAAAATACCGGCCGTCTGAATACTTCTTGTTGATACAACAAAATCAGCTGAAAATCGAAACATCGTTCTGAGGGATTCCCATTACATACTGGTAATAATCCGGTTCACGAGGAGGGTGGCACCGATCCAGATCCCATATGCTCCGCCAAGGGTCACAAGGAGACTGAATCGTGATATCAGGAAATAAAAAGCCAGAAGGAACAGCATGGTGGGGATCACAAACCAGAATGTCGCAATGACCAGTTGCCGGGTCGTCTCCCGCCCGGCCTCGGAATACGTGAAGAGGAACGCAAGTGTCGTGATCATCGGCGCCGCAGCCACTATGCCGCCATACCGTGGATCTACATGCTCGGCAAGCAGGGTCACCCCGACAACTATGCTTCCCCCGATAATGAACTTCAGGAGCGTGTAGAGATAATCCATTGACCGGATTATTCTGCCGGGTGAGATAAATAGACCTCTCCCTTTTTTCCCGGTGGCCAGGATCTCAAAAGAGACAGGCTGATGCAGGGTTGTTGATCGTAGCGACGAAAAAAAGAGATATCCCTGTTACAGGGTATCCGTTGTTTTTACCGATGAGATCATGATGTCTTTCAGGTTACGGTACGTGCCGAAATTTTTTGTATCGGTAAAAAATCCAAAATAAAATGCGTGGCGCTGGGTAACGACGGCTTTTATGGTGTATGCCGACGGGTAGTATCCTGTCCCTTCAGGTAAGGTGACATCATAGGTTGATGCCATCGCGGTCCCGGTTGAAAAATATTTAAAGTTGCCAAGGTAATTCGCCGCCGATAAATCCCGGTAGTCTCTCTGGAACATCGCCTTGCACCATTCGATGGTAGGATTGAGACTGAAATAACCGGCCTGTTCAAAGTCCTGCGTGAGTGATACGAATTTTTTGGTGTTGTCAGGACTGGTGATCGTAACTACACGATACGGTGGAGTAAGACGCGGGTCGTCGTACAGATAAAACGGGCCGACCGGGTAGGGAGTAGAGATCGATGTTGCAGGTGTCCAGGTGGAGGGATACTCAACGCTGAAATCGCTGTCTGAATAAGAGGAGAAGTTTATTCTGGACACATCGGTCGGATCTGCCGGAGGGAGCGGCGTCGTTGCCGGAACGGCAGGTGTGGCAGTAACTATCAGGGTCGTTGCGACCGTGGAATCTAGTGTCGGGATTGCCGTGGTTGTTATCACCGGCAGGCTGGTCTGTGCCAGAACCGGGGTGGTGAGGGGCGGTACCGGAACAGGTGCCCCGGGCGCCGTCTGATTCGTACAGCCAGCTGCAAAAATGGCCGCAATAAAAAGAGAAGCAAGGAAGATCCCGGAATAATTTCTCATGGTATTTTACATGATATTGTTTCAAGGTTAATCGTTGTTGTGATGTGGGACATTTTTACCCGGACCAGAGGGAACAGCACTTCAGCCGGATCCCGTTCAAAAGACGTGTCCGAGAGCAGATTCGGAACACCCTTTTGCACCCCCGCTCATGCCTTTCCTTTGCCAACGACCGTGCTACCATCGGGCCACCCTACGTGTTGCCTCACAATAAGGTCTGTTAGGGTTTTATAACCCGGAGAATATTGCCCCGTTTGCCCTGATCCCCAAGGAAATAGCGTATTTTGAAAAAGTGCGTAAAAGTGTACTGGGTTTTGCATGCATATCTCAAGAAAAATCATGAAAAAGGGTAAACAGAGCCCGAAAATGCCCTGGATTGACCCTTCAGAGATACATTCCCGGGAAGGATGCACTAAGGGATCACTATTTCCGGCGTTTTACATCAGGTTCACAAGACAGTCATAAAAATACCTCCTGCCAGTTTGGGGGTGGGGGGAGATTTTGCCTGCCGACAGGGATGAGAACCGGGAAAAAAGCCAGAATTATATGATTGTTGTACTATTACCGACGGTAGAGACATAATGTATTTCGGAATCAGGCGTTTTTACCGATCCGATCATTATTTCCTTCAGGTTGCGGTATTTGTTAAAATCAGCGGTATCGGTGAAAAACCCGAAATTGTGTGCATGGAGCTGGGAAACAATGGTTTCTATGGCGTATGCCGATGGGTAGTACTGTGTCCCCTCAGGTAACGTGACATCATAGGAGGATGCCATTGCGGTTCCGATTGAAAAATATTTGTAGCTCTCCCAGATAGTTCGACGCGGATAAATCCGGGTAATCTCTCTGGAACATCTGCCTGGCCCATTCAATGGTGGGGTTGAGGGTGAATGTCCCGGCCCGTTCAAAATCCTGCGTAAGTGCGACAAATTTTTTGGTATGATCCGGGCTGGTGAACGTGACAACCCGGTACTGGGGATTGAAACGCGGATCGTTGTATACATAAAATGGGCCGACAGGGTAGGGAATATTCATCAGGGTATCTATTGTCCAGGTGGACGGGTATTCAACGCTGAAATCGTTGTCGTAATACGTTTCGAATGTTATTGCAGACATATCGGTTGGATCTGCTTCCGGGACTTGTGTCGTTACTGGAACGACAACTGTTGTTGTAGCAACCGTGGGAACTGTTGGGGGAATTATCGTAGAGGTTGTCACTGATGGACTGGTAGTTATCGGCATCGGGGTTGTGGTGGTTGCAGCCGGAACGGATACTCCAGGAGCCGGCTGATTTATGCAGCCAGTGGTAAAAATAACCACGGTAACAAGGAAAGCAAGGATTATTCCGGAATAATTGTTCATACTATTTTTACATGATATTGTTCAAGGTTAATCGTTGTTGTGATTCAGGACATTTTTACCCGGACAACCATTCGGTTAGATTAGTCAGAGGTGCATTCACCTCCCTGGTACGTTGCTGAGATCGGGTGAAATAAGCCCCGTTCGAGCCTCCGATTCTCTCTTTGAGTATTACCGCTCTGTGTTCTGCCTGGATCCAATCGTATTAAATACGACGGTGGCAATTCTACCTTTGATCTATTGTGGCGAAAAAGACCCTTGCGACAACCCAGGGGATTCCGGTTGCCGATAACCAGAACTCCCTCACTGCCGGACAACGCGGGTCCGCCCTCCTGCAGGATGTTCACCTGATCGCAAAGCTGGCCCATTTCAACCGGGAGCGGATCCCATCACGCGTAGTGCACGCAAAAGGTGCCGGAACTTACGGGTATTTCCAGGTCTTCAAAAGTATGGCACCCTGTACGAAAGCACAATTCCTCCAGGACCCTGAAAAGAAGACACCGGTCGTGCAGCAGACGGCGGTGTTGGGGTCTCCCTGCTCGAATCCCTTAACCATAGCCGCTGCTGAGAGAACAGTTCGCCAGGCGGGCAAAGGAATATTCAAAGCTCCACAGTGGATAAAATCATCCAACGATAGGAAGTAGTGTTATGACTGACGACAGCAATCGCCCGGTAACGGGCGGGGTAAACAAACAGGCAACCGGCCAGGGCAGGTCCAACCGGGACTGGTGGCCGAACCAGGTGAACCTGAAGGTTCTTCACCAGCACTCGCCCTTGTCAAACCCCATGGGTAAGGATTTCAACTATGCCGAAGAATTCAAGAGCCTTGACCTGGGGGCCGTGAAGAAGGATCTGCAGGCGCTGATGACCGATTCGAAGGACTGGTGGCCGGCGGACTTCGGCCACTACGGGCCCTTGTTCATCCGCATGGCATGGCACAGCGCCGGCACGTACCGCACCGGTGACGGTCGCGGCGGCGCCGGTGCCGCCCAGCAGCGCTTCCCGCCCCTCAACAGCTGGCCCGACAACGTGAACCTCGACAAGGCGCGCCGGCTGCTCTGGCCGATCAAGCAGAAGTATGGCAGGAAAATCTCATGGGGCGACCTCATGATTCTTGCCGGCAACGTCGCCCTGGAGTCGATGGGATTCAGGACATTCGGCTTCGCGGGCGGTCGTGAGGATGTCTGGGAGCCGGAAGAAGACGTCTACTGGGGTTCTGAGAACACGTGGCTGGATGACAAACGCTACTCCGGCAACCGGAACCTCGAAAACCCGCTCGCTGCCGTGCAGATGGGGCTGATCTACGTCAATCCGGAAGGCCCGAACGGCAACCCGGATCCGATCGCGGCGGCCACGGATATCCGCGAGACGTTCGCCCGCATGGCCATGAACGACGAAGAGACGGTTGCGCTCATCGCCGGTGGCCACTCATTCGGCAAAACCCACGGTGCCGGCCCTGCGTCCCATGTGGGTCCTGAACCCGAAGCTGCGGGCATCGAGGAGCAGGGCCTCGGCTGGAAGAGCAGCTTCGGCACCGGCAAAGGCGGTGACACGATCGGCAGCGGCCTGGAGGTCACCTGGACCACCACGCCGACGAAGTGGAGCAACAACTTCTTCCGGATCCTGTTCAGTAACGAATGGGAACTGACGAAGAGCCCGGCCGGTGCGCACCAGTGGAAGCCGAAAGGCGACGCAGGCGCCGGCACGGTGCCGGATGCCCACGACCCGTCAAAGCGTCGTGCACCTTCCATGCTGACCACGGACCTCTCTTTACGGTTCGACCCTGTCTACGAAACAATTTCACGGCGGTTCTACGAGCACCCGGACCAGCTCGCGGACGCGTTCGCCCGGGCGTGGTTCAAGCTGACCCACCGCGACATGGGCCCACGTGCACGCTATCTCGGCCCGGAGGTACCTGCCGAAGAGCTCATCTGGCAGGACCCGATTCCTGCCGTCAATCACCCGCTGATTGACGCAAAGGACATCGCCTCCCTCAAGAGCAGGATCCTCTCTTCCGGCCTGTCTGTACCGGAGCTGGTTTCGACCGCCTGGGCATCGGCATCCACCTTCCGTGGCTCCGACAAGCGCGGCGGTGCCAACGGTGCCCGCATCCGCCTCGCACCCCAGAAGGACTGGGAAGTCAACCAGCCGGCCCGGCTGGCGAAGGTGCTCAGGACGCTGGAGGGCATCCAGAGCGCGTTCAACAGAGCGCAAGTCGGGCGGCAAGAAGGTATCGCTGGCTGACCTGATTGTCCTGGCCGGTTGTGCCGGCGTCGAGCAGGCTGCGAAGAAGGCTGGTCACGAGGTGACGGTTCCCTTCACGCCGGGCCGCATGGACGCCGAACCGGAAATGACCGATGTGGCATCATTTGCCGTGCTCGAGCCGAAGGCGGACGGCTTCCGCAACTACCAGAAGACCCGCTACGCCGTCTCGGCCGAGGAGTTGCTGGTCGACAAGGCGCAATTGCTGACCCTGACCGCACCCGAAATGACGGTGCTCGTGGGCGGCATGCGGGTGCTGAACACCAACTTCGGACAGACCCGGCACGGAGTATTTACCCGGAAGCCGGAAGCGCTCACCAACGACTTCTTCGTGAACCTGCTCGACATGGGCACGGAGTGGAAGGCGGTATCGGATGACCAAGGACATATTTGAAGGGCGCGACCGCAGGACCGGCGAAGCCAGGTGGACCGGCACGCGTGTCGATCTCATCTTCGGTTCGAACGCCCAGCTCCGGGCCCTGGCCGAGGTCTACGGAAGCGCGGATGCGAAGGAGAAGTTTGTCCAGGACTTCGTGGCAGCCTGGACCAAAGTGATGAACCTTGATCGCTTCGATCTCGCCAGATCGTAGCATAACACGTCTTCAATGGTGGAGAACCTCAGGAAAGCGGACGCAGAGCCTGGCAAACGCGTTGCACAAGGACTGAACATTTGATCAGAATAGCAGGGAAAATGGGGGGACATCCCCCCATTCATTATACTTTTTTATCCTGTTGTCCGCTTTCACCGATATGGTCAGGCACCCGGTCCCCGATGACCAGCATCCCGGGGATGATCACGCAGGCCAGCAGTCCTGCACCGGGGAATGCGAGGGTAAGCTGAAGGTCAGTTTCGGGAACACCCTTTTGCACCCCCATTACTCGCCTTTCCTTTGCCCGCGACCGTGTTACCATCCAGCCACCTCTCGTTTTGCCTCCCATTAGCGTATATTAGCGTTTTATAATTCGAAGGATAGTGCCCCGTTTGCCTTGGTTCCCAAGGAAATGGCGTATTTTGAAAAAGTGTGTAAAAGTGTACTGGTTTTTGGAGGTATATAACAAAAAACATCATCAAAAAGGGTAAATGGAGCCCGAAAATGGCCCGGATTGACCCTCCAGAGATACACTCCCGGGAAAGGTGCAAAAAGGGATCACTATTTCCTGCGTTTAACCTCGTAATCATAAGGCAGTCATAAAAATGCCCCATGCCGGTTCCTTCTTAAACCTTGTCCGAGGGCGGATTTGGGACATCCTTTTGCATGCCCATCCCTGCCCTTCCTTTCGCTTTGACCGTGCTACCATCCAACCACCTCTCGTTTTGCCTCCCATTAGCGTACATTAGGGTTTTATAGATTCGAAGGATAGTGCCCCGTTTGCCTTGATTCCTGAGGAAATAACGTGTATTTGAAAAAGTGTGTAAAAGTGTACGGTTTTTTGCATGTATATCTCAAAAAACATCATCAAAAAGGGTAAATGGAGCCCGGAAATGGCCCGGATTGACCCTCCAGAGATACCCTCCCGGGAAGGATGCAAAAAAGGGGGTTACTCCCTATCCTCCGACGGAGTTACGGGGTTATCTGTACCGTCCGAAGGAGTCCCGGACAGGTTCACCACCCTCACGGGGAGAGATTCACAGGGGGTATACAATGCCATCGGCCCGGATCTCCAGGACGGAATCGTGACGGATCAGGAAGAACTGCCATGTCCCTTTGGGAGACCGAACCCAGAATTCCCGGGCAGTCACGTTTGTCAAGGTGATCTGGTAAAGGCTCGCGATCTCTCGCTGGTAGTGGTGCAGGATCTCCAGAACATGCGTGAACGATGTCTGCGAACGTTTCACTTTCACAAACACGTTCCGGTCCGGTTCGATGATAATGAAATCGAACGCACAGTCCCGTTTACTGGTTACCTGCTCCACGCTCCCGCGCCGCCGGCAAGCACCACAGCTTCACTAATTGCATTGACCGGCCTCGTCCCCGGGTCATGGGGTGTCTCCTGCAGCCGGCACGGTCCTCTTCGAGATCCTCAACCCGGTAACCGAAGATCATTAAGCTTGTTGAAGATCTCCTCGTTCATCCGGTCCTGTCGTTCCATCAGAGCAGCACACAAGGTTGCGGGCAGCCGCCTCGAACTTCAGATACGGGATCTCGGCATCCCTGATTATAGATGTCCGCCTGGGTCTGGCGACGGAGTGTGCTCTTTGGTTCCGTAGGGCTGCAATACCCTGTCCTCTCAGGGCCGTCACCCGCTCGACAAGGGGCGGGGCGGTCTTCGTGCGTTTCGATGTCCTGACGTCTCCTGAATCCGCGGAATTCTGTCCGGTTCCCTGATCACTGGATCCTGCCGGGCCCGGCTCCCGGTTCTCAACATTGTTTTCAGGTTGTACTTTCATGTTTCATTCCTCTCTTCGTTCTCTTTTTTCATTCATGTTCTCTCGTTCATTGTTGTCGCCGGGGCCCCTTTGACATACCAGCATGACTCGCGAAAGGATATGGGCTTTTATTATAAAATAAAAAATTAAGGAAACTAACGATAATACAGAGATATTCGGACTATTCCGGACGATTTTATTGGTTTCCGGAAGGTACACAAATGTTCCTTACTAAAAGTTAGTGGCAAAAATTGCTACTGTCAGGGAGTTATGAAAAAATGCCTACGGTCGGGTGCGGGCGTATCCTAGCCGCCATATCTTCGCCAACAGTAGGGTGCAGAATTCTGTACGGCATTGTGATTATCCATAGATGATTTGAGGGTAAACAGTTCCTGGTCGCTACAGATATTTTGGTGGTTATTTATGAAATCCGGCTGGTCCTTCTCAAATTATGTCTTTTTCAACTTCTCCTTTTTCATTTTTTCAAGAGTGTCTTTGATATATTTTCGATTTTCATCCCATCCACGAATATCATCTGTGACAAAAGAATTTTCCTTGTTATCGCAAATATAGTCAATTAATGATTTACCCCCGTATCCGTTGCAATGAAGTCTGTTTCACATATTCTTTTGTCGAATGACCTGAATTTCTATAGTTTTCTGCAACCTCACAATAATAGAGAATCATTTTTCCAAAACTTACTCCATGTTTAACGCCATGTCCAATAATCCAAATCCTTTTGGCAGTCTCTTTATTGATGATCTCTAAAAATCGTGAAGGTGTAGAACAAGGATAAATCATATAATTTTCACCGAGTTCCTTCAACCCGTTAGTAAGTAATTCCACACCACTGGAATAAACGAAAAATTTTTTGTAAATATATCTTCCTGAATACTCGATCACAATAATTGCGGTATGATCAATTGATTCATTATTAGAAATATTTGCATAAATTCCCTCTTCCCTATAAAATAATAATAACCGAAAGGCAAAATTATGCCCTCTAAAATTAAAAAAAACGCTAATACAATTAAAAAACCCACTAGAAGAAGGATGATAGCCAAAATTACAAGTATGTTTAAATTATGGAAAATGATAGAGAAATAGGTCATTATTTAACCTATTGCTTTCAGACTCCCCACAATCCCGCTGAACTGCTCCAGTGCATCCTCAAGGTTCTCCGCGATCTCCAGAGCGATCACATCAGGATCCGGCAAATTATCCGAGTCCTCAAGACTCTCGTCCCGCAGCCAGAAGATGTCGAGGTTGACCTTGTCCCGCTCCATCAGCTTATCGAACGTGAAACCATGGAACCGCTCGGACTCTTTCCGCTCTAACTTATTTGAGGCGTTGTAACACGTGATGAAATCCTGTAAATCCTCGTATTTCAGCGGATTTGTCTTGAGCGTAAAGTGCATGTTGGTCCGCAGATCATCAATCCAGAGGGTATCCGTCCACGGCGTCCTGGCGGCAGGCTTTTTATCGAAGAAGAGGACGTTTGCCTTCACGCCCTGCGCATAGAAGACCCCGGTGGGCAGCCGCAGGAGTGTATGGACATTACATTCCTGTAACAACCGTCTGCGTACGGTCTCCCCGCCCCGCCTTCAAAGAGGACATTATCCGGGACGACAATCGCCGCCGTACCGTGGATCTTGAGCAGTGATCGGACATGCTGGAGAAAGTTAAGCTGCTTGTTGGACGTGGTGGCCCAGAAATCCGGGCGTTCATAGACCAGGGACTCCTTGTTACTCCCCCCGTCACCGTTGCTCACCGTGACGCTGCTCTTCTTCCCGAACGGCGGATTGGTCAGCACCATATCGAAGTGCTCTGACGGCTCCGAAACAAGGGCATCCCCTACATCAATCGGGCTGTCCTCGCCCCCGATCCCGTGCAGATAGAGATTCATGGCACAGAGACGGGCCACGCTGTCAACGATATCCTTGCCCCTGACGGTCTTCAGCTGAAGGAACTGCTTCTGCTCCTTGTTGAGCTTGGGATTCGTCTTCGCGATGTAATCATGGGCAACGAGCAGGAAGCCCCCGGTTCCGCATGCCGGGTCGAAGATCGTTATGCCGGCCTTAGGCCTCATGACCTCGACAATGGCTTTGATGAGTCCCCGGGGCGTGAAGTACTGGCCGGCTCCGCTCTTCACATCCTCCGCGTTCTTCTGGAGGAGCCCTTCGTAGATCTCGCCTTTGACATCGATATCCATCCCGAGCCATGTCTCGCCGCCGATGAGCGTGAGCAGCCGTTTGAGTTTTGCCGGGTCCTGGATCCTGTTCTGGGACTTCCGGAAGATGACGCCAATCATCCCTTTCTCTTTCCCGAGTTTCTCCAGCACCGCCCGGTAATGGACTTCCAGTTCGACGCCGTCCTTCTCCACGAGGCTCTGCCAGTCAAAGCCCTTGGGGATGGTCGAGGGCTTGTTGAACGGAGGCTTGGTCTGCTCATCCGCCATCTTGAGGAAGACGAGGTAGGTGAGCTGTTCCACGTAGTCCCCATAGCTCACGCCGTCATCGCGGAGGACGTTGCAGTAGTTCCAGAGTTTCTGGACGATAGCAGATGATTCAGTTGGCATTCTTGATCTTCCTCTTTGGTGATTTGGGTTGAAGGGTCTTGCCTTTCTTTACTTCGGCCGCGTGCCGGGCTTTCTCGGCTTTGATTCGCTCTAATAATATCGAGGCGGGCTCATCGTTTGGATCCTGGGGTACGAGTTTGCCTTCGAAAGCCCGCTTCAGGATGCTCTGGCGGAGGGTTTCGGCTTGGCGGAGGCTGGTTTCGATGGTAGTTTCTACTTCGTCTGCAATTGAAAGTCTCCGTTCAATTTCAGATACAATAATTTGTTGTTCGGGTAAAGATGGCAGAATAATTGGTGATTTTTTAATTTTTTCAAGAATAATACGTTTTATCGCAACTCCGTCATTTGACCAACAATCATCGAAAAACCTACAGGACTTGCTAAATAATATTTTAGAAAACGAGAGTGAAGAACTTCCTTATTTGGTTTTAAGAGTGCCACGCTGGAAAGCAAACTAAACTCTTCTTTAATTTGGTTTACACAA
>CAWHIE010000004.1:0-375012 GCA_963829335.1 uncultured Methanoregulaceae archaeon | reverse complement strand
ATGTATTGCTTTTTGACTGCTTTCATTACACACCATCTTAAACCTTTGACCCCCATTTTCTGCTTCAATCTCTCTAGATCCGGAACGTAAAAAATGAATTTCCATTTGGCAATTTTATCCGGACTCCTGTACTTGATCCCATCCGTTTAATATTCAAACAAATATTCGCATGGACATTGAGACCTTTACTTTGAGTAGGATCCTCGCTGTCACAGTCTTTGACCATCCCAATTAGCAAGTTCGTTATAAATATACTTTAAAAACATCCTGAATATTTGCTTTTTTTCTCTTCACTGACATTTCCAGAGGGCTGGTTCTCTTTAAGAAATCGGATCAATGAGGAACTTAATCGGTATTTCCCACTCTCACCATTAATTACTAAACGCTGCCGTAATGCTTCCTCCGAGATTAATCTATCTGGGGATAATTTCGCCTTATAAAAAATACAGGGAAGTTTTGATTTCTCGTCGTTAGAAATTAATGATTGAGATAATGGAATTCCAATATGGTCATGATGGCCATGGGAACCATACTGAATAATGGCCTAAGGTCGCGGTTTTGTCTGTCCATTCTTCGAGATTCATGCCATAGTCTCCACATCTCATAAAAAGAAGGCTGGGGACTTGTATCTCTATATCCCTGACCCAGAATTGAGTTTAATTTCCGGTGATACGAGTCAGACCCCGTTGGATCATCTGTTGTTGATACATAAACAAAAAATATCAAATACGCAAAATATGGTGGAAAGGAAAACGGGGTATTTTTTTCCTTCCATTTTTTAAACGTGCTGAGTGCCCGTTGACAAAAATTTTCCGAATGGGGAGGTACCCCTGCCATTTTTTTATTTCGATAAGAAAATCATCCATCTTAAAATTAGGGCTTCAGATTTTTTCAATAATTTGCTTATCAGCATATAAAATGACTTCAGTATCACGCTTTTCCTCATTAAAAAAATAAAGTGAAAGCCGTTCAGTCCATTCGAGATATGATAAAGTCATTCTACTTGTTATTCGTGAGATTGACTGAATTAAACAGTCACCAAGGATATTCTGGGAAATATCACATTTCACTGACCGATCAATGCAAATACCGTCTCTCTCATCAACTCTCCTCGAGAAAAAATCAGGAGTATGCCGGAACGGGATCACGAGCATGTGCCCCTTGCTGACCGGGTAGCGGTCCCAGCGGGCATAGCAGAGATCGTTCTTCGCTACGATCTCATCAGCGACAGGGATTGCAGAACGGGCATTTCACAGGCTCCATGCATCGAACCCCCGGACCTCAATATAATATCTGCATTTCTCTATCAACTTCTGAACGGCAATTTCCTGCCAGTCTGATGCCGGGTCGATGACTCCGGTAAGAGAGATTGCGAGTTCACGATCAAATTTCCGGGGATGTTCTTTCTGGAGCAGGTTCCAGTAGTGTTTGAGAGCAGATTTTCGTTGTTCGATAAATTCCGGTGAGGGAATCTTATCCCGCTTATCCATGTTTACCTGGTTCGTTACCGGCATCAGGTTCCACAGGTCGTTATTCCTCAGGACCGAGAAGGGGATGAGGTGATCGATATGGAGGGAATCCCTCGTTACCGGCTTGCCGGACCAGACGCATTCAAGAACCGATTGCTCTCTTAAAAGATTATCATAAAATGATCGGGCCGGGATTATATCCCGCTCTGTTATCGGCTAGGTCCGTAGTTTTTCAAGAGCACCAGCCAGGCTGACATTTCCGTTACTTGCTGATCGGGTAAACTCTGCCCACTGGAAAAGAACCGCATCCTCACCGGAAATAAAGGAACCCAGGATCTCAAATATCGTATCAAATTCTCTGGACAGGGAATACGTTCCCAGGTTCCGGATCAGGTAATCCCGTTCAACAGGAAAATTTCCCGGAGGCATCGCAAACTGGCGATCAAAATCGAAAACAGAATAGTATTCCTTTGTCGCAGAGTATCCAAGGTGTTTCATGGGATATTTTGTAATAGTATTTCTGATTTCCCGGACGAGTGAACGGAACTCCGGGACAATCGAACCGGGATTGATCCTTTGGTGTAATCTTTATAAAATTCTGAAAACTTTCCATTCCCTGAATAAAAATCAGTAATTTTCTTAAACGTCCTGCGGAAGGAGATCTGTTTTGCAGCCTCCTTATCCTCTCCGGATTTCTGGGGAATATCGCTCTCAATGAACGGATAATAGTACAGCAGCCATTTCTCAATGAGAAGTCCCAGGGGGAATTCAATCCTGTTGCCTCTCTCGCGTTTAAGGTGCTGGTATTCCTGGGAAATTTCAACTGCTCCGCGGAGGAGAGCATATTTGTACGTTGTGTCCTTGCTGTCCCGCTCAATAATCGTGTTGATCGTTTTGAAATTCTGGAGATCAAACGATTCCATAGTGAACAGATATCGGTCAATGCTCTTGCTCTTTTCTATTTGTCGATGATGGATGTGGGGCTAGCCCACGCGGCAAGGGGCGGAGCCCCGATGAGCGTCAGACCCTGACCATGCAAATCGGTTCGTAAAATAATCATTTTTTCTTGTACAATTTGGTAAAACAATGACTAAAACCGGTTTCTCAAATGATGTCGAAGGCTTTGTTTCAAGTCCACATGCGTGGCAAAACTTTTCCTTATATTTTGGATTCTTGTATCTCGCCCAACTGCATTGCATTTATCACAATAAGGTTTTTGCAGATCGAATACCTTCAATCCGTTCCCACACCGAATGCAGTAAGCAGCTTCTCCGGTAACGATATCAAGAATTTTAAGGATCGTGCTTTTATTGGGAGATTCCGTTGGCTTAAAAACGGTTCTTTTCATCGGTTTCCGGGAAGATTCTGCCTTGTACTGGTGCTTGGTTTCAGCAACAGTCTTAATCGGGACATATGATTTTGTCTGGGATCCGAGGTGCCCGAGTTCTTTTATGACATCCTCATAAATTTCCGGGTCTGCCAGCTTTGAGAACCGAATTCCCATTTCCCAGTTATGGGTTTGTGAGTGTTCATGAAGGTTCATCGATGTGATCAAACCCTCTTTTTCATTAATATAACATTTTGAATGGAGGTTTTCGCAGTGAAGCAGTTCTAAGTTTTTCAAGTCGTTGAAAAATGTGAGATCCTCATCGCTTAATTTAAAATCCGATCGATATATGATTGTAACAGGTAAATTCTTGTTATCGATGCTTCTTCAGATAATTTTTCGTCTGAATGGGAATTTTCAGATATGGCGATATTATGCACAATTCCTGATCAGAATTCTTAATTATTTCAGTCAGTGCCGATTAACACCGGAACCATCTAAAAATTTTGCCATTTGTTATCAAATCAGCAATTCATTGCGAATGCCGTTAAGTCTTTGGTTTTACGAATTATATTCTCTCTTAAATATGAGAATTATTGTAGAGGAAAACGATGGTAGGAACAAATCCCCTCCAGGCAGCCAGTTCTTATCGCGAGGGAATCTCGGACTTTGTTTCGATATTTTCCGTGCCCTCATCTGCCCTTTGCGGGTCATGATCAATCATCTTTTCCAGAATCTCCACCGCATCCCGGGTAAACCCCGGGCATTTCATTGCCACCGCCCCTTTGCATGAGCCGATGTACGCTGCCGGGATCCCGCAGGTCATACCCGAGGAGTTCCGTGCAGTTGATCGATCCATTCTTTGCCCTGAATGCCGTGATGAACTCCTGCACCAGGGCATAGGTCCTCTCCTTTGCGGCATCATCCCCGGCCCTTGCCTTCCCGTATTTCAGCCCGATGACCATGACCGCACCCGCCACCGCCCCGCAGGTGTTCCCGGTCCTCGCAATCCCATAAGATTCAGGAGAATTTCACATCAACGTTTACCACTACGCCTCACAAAGAGGATGAGATGTACGTGGCAGAATGCCCTGAAAGCAGGTCCGGTCAGCCAGGGAAGTACCGTTGAAGATGCGGCGGTAACCTTAAGGAAGCATCCGAACGTTACCCTGGGGAATTTCCTTTAACGAAAAAAAGGGCGATCCTGACAACCTTTGAGGTGTCACAGGGTTGCTACAACAGAAACCTAATCATCACTGCCGCGAAAATAGTACGTATAGCATTCAAGTGGAATTGTATGGCAACCAAACCTCCATCTGCTGCAACCGAAAAAAAGGACCGCTCAACACGGGGAGAAGGACTCAATCAGGCCGAGCGGAGCATTCTTATAAAATCCACAGAGCGTCATGACAAAGCGCTCAGAAAATTAAGCAAACTCTGATCTTTTTTTATTGTGCTTCAGAATGCATTCGCAGCCACTGCTCGATCTCATCAGGCTCATACTCTGTATGATGCAACATCCAGCATGAATTTTACCAGAGAATCATCATCAGCTGCAATAAAAAAACCCGACTGACCGAGAACATTTTCTGCCACGATAAGCGCTGTCCGCTTGTTTCCATCCATAAACGGGTGTTGTGTACCGATGGCATGAAGGATGGTTGCTGCCCGGGTAAAGGGGTCCTCCATCCGGTTTGCACGAAAGACCATGAAATGAAGTGTTGCTTCTGAAAGAATACCCCGTGCACCATCATAGAGTGTGATAATCTCATCGTGGATTTCGATAATCTTCTCAACGGTGAGATCTGACATGCCTGTTCAATCTATGTGATGGCTCCATGCATATCTTCCGCTTTGATGGAGTAAATGTACCCGGCCCCGGATCCATCCGGGTCTTCATTGTATTCCTGATGGATTCCTCCTGGCCTTTTTAGTGTAGATACAACCTTTTCTGATTTTGGCAAAACCCTTATCCCTCATCCCGCTCCACCGTTTGATAAGAGAGTATGGCATCGCGTCAGGAAGTCATGGCACGGCTGAAAAGTCTCAAAGGAGAGCTTGCCACCCGCTATGATGTACGGGAGATCGGTATCTTCGGTTCGGTTGCACGGGAAGAGCATGATGCCGGAAGCGATATCGATCTCCTGGTCGAGTTCGGGTCTCATGCGGATCTCCTTACCTATATCGGCCTCTGGCAATTCCTGGAAGAAAGTTTCGGCATGAAAATCGATCTGGTTTCCAAAGGGGGGCTCCGCCGCGAAATGCGGGATGCTGTTATGCGGGATGTCGTGTTCATATGAGGGATGAACACCTGCTCCTGAAAGATATTCTCGTGGCCCTTGATCGGATCGACTCATTCACCAGGGGAATGAACTTTACATCATTTACTGCCGATGAAAAAACCGTGAATGCTGTTACCTATAATTTCCTGGTGATCGGCGAAGCGGTAAAGCTGCTCCCGGATACACTCACCAGTTCATACCCGGAGATACCCTGGCGGCAGATTGCCGGAATGCGGGACAAACTCACCCATGCCTACTTCTCCATTGATTATGAACTTGTGTGGAAGACAGTTACTATTGTCCTTCCCCGGTTCCGGTCGGTAATCGAAAAGATCCTGAAATCCTGAAAAAAATCCCGTTAATATCTTTGCCAATTTGAGCCCAAAATGAGGAGATTCAACCCCGAAATGAATGTATCTCCCGGCACCCTCTCAGACCGGATTCATGAACACCGGCATCGCAAAAACAGGCCATTTTCCCATCCTCCATTTTCAGGAGCATCTTTGAGTCCCCTCGCACTTCACCTTCGCGAGCAGCGGGTACGCCTGGTGCGTCATATCATTTTTTCCAATATCTCCACAGCATCCCGGGTAAACCCCGGGCATTTCATTGTCACCGCCCCTTTTGCATGAGCCGATGCACGCTGCCCGGGATCCCGCAGGTCATACCCGAGGAGTTCCGTGCAGTTAATCGATCCGTTCTTTGCCCTGAATGCCGTTATGAACTCCTGCACCAGGGCATAGGTCCTCTCCTTTGCTGCATCATCCCCGGCCCTTGCGCCTTCCCGTATTTCAGCCCGATGACCATGACCGCTCCAGCCACCGCCCCGCAGGTGTTCCCGGTCCTCGCAATCCCTGCACCAAAACCGCACGGGATTTTATATGCGGTGTCGTTGCCGAGCCCCAGGTCGCCGGCAAAGCTGGATACGACTGCCTGGGAACAGGAAAAACCTTCTTTGAACCGTGCTGCTGCATCGTCTGGTTTCGTCATGCCAGGGTCTCCTTTTTGTTTCTGTATCATAGTGTTTTCCCGGGAATGCATAAACTGAATAGCCGGCCGGAGAAAGACCGGGGACGGTCGATCCCACATCCCTTACAACATCATTTCCCGGTCTTCGCTCGTTGAGGTATGTCTGGCCTGAAAGGAGTTTCGCCAGCCAAAAGGGAATAATAAGACCGGTTTTCCTCCCCGCAAAATCGGCGATTTTGTATTCCAGGCCCGAATATTTACGATCCGAAAATATGGAGTCAAAAGTGGCCCAATAAGACCGGTTACCCGGGACTGGCCGAAAATCGAATATGCCCGAATTGAGCCCCGATTGCCATTCCGGGCATTATTTGGTACATGGGGAGAGGGCATGTCCAAAAAGTTGATCCCCCCGTCGGAGATCTGGAGAAGTATTCAGACGAGCGATTTTTACTTCGTGATGTTCTTTTTCCGGCGCTCTTTTATGTCGGCCATTACCGTATCGAAATCCTTGTCAAGCCACTGCCTGCGCTCTTTGGTATAATCCCCGCTGCCGTGGGTGTAGCTCTCGGATGAACCGGATTGCATCGGCTGGCCCAAGATTCTTCACGAGAACCCGGAACCCCTTGATCCTGATCTCATTCAGCGTCTTTGCTTCCATCCATCGTCACCTCCATCAGCCACTGCACGGGATTATGTACTCGGTTCGGATCGCCGGTAATGCATCCCGTAATTTCCGGAATCCCGGACTTTTCCTCTTCCGCTGCACGATAACCTGCGTTGCCAAGGGTGATTTCCTCCGGTACCAGTTGTTTGGCGATGGGTATAAAAAAAGGGTATGGATACCACCTGGACCCGGCATCCCGCTTGCCGTCGTTCATGCTGGAAAAGATCCTGTGTTCTTAATCTTTCCAGTATCTGGCAGTATGATCGGCTGTATTTCACTCTTTCCGGCAAAAAGATGATGACGGGGAACGGATAATACTGATCAGAAACGGCACGGGAGGACACACGCGGAGATGGCAGGGCGAACACTGAAGAAGAAGGTCCGGGAGACTATTGTAACAATCCTGACCCGGCACGGTGCCGAGCGGATCGCCATCTTTGGTTCCTATGCACGGGGAGAAGCCGGTGACCGCAGTGATATTGACATCCTTGTCAGGTTTGCTTGCCCGAAAAGCCTGATCCAGCTCGTGCAGATCGAGGACGAGATCAGGAAATCCATCCATATGAACGTCGATCTCGTGACCGAGAAGGCTGTCAGTCCCTATATCGCCGGCACGATTCACCGTGATGAACTGGTGATCTTCGGATGAAACCAGAAGACCTGGCATACCTCCATCATATGCTTGATGCAATTGTGCATATTGAAAATTTCTCTCAGGGAATTGCTTCTGCACCTGATCTTAAGGATCACCCGCTTGAACGCGCCGGTATCGAGAGGATGCTCACCATTATCGGTGAAGCGGCGAAGAATATATCCCCTCAATTGCGAAAGGAGTTCCCGGATCTCCCCTGGAAGGCGATTGCGGGAATGCGGGATAAGATCATGCACCACTATTTCGGTGTGGATTATGAAGCAGTGTTTGAAACAATCAGGGTCGATTTACCGGTTCTTAAGCAGGGAATCATAACTATTCTCTCTGAAAAGGAAAATCTGAAAACTTCTGAAAAAAAAACTACCAGAAAACGAAGGACCACATAAAAGACAGCCAGGCCAGGAACGGAAGGGAATACCTGACACCACACTGCTGCTTTTTCCCGGATTGTGCTGAAAATTCTTCCGGAACGGGGAATGGAAGCCCATGCAGATGTCTGCCCGGAGTTCCTTTATACTCTCCCGCATAACCATGGAATGATACCCCATGACCGCAATACCCCGGAAATATATCACTGATGCAAAAAACCAGAAGCAGGCGGTGATTGTCGACCTGGAAACCTTCAACCGCAGGGAATCCATCATCGAAGACAATGGACTTGCACAATTCATGGAAGAAGCAGAAGGTGACGAGACCCTCTCTGTTCATGAAGCAAAAAAGCACTACCGTTCATTGAAAAATGGCTGAGATGACGGATACGGATATAAGAAGATCTTTCTTAAGATCCTTGCTGCACTTCCAAAACGGTATCGTGCCCGGATTGAGCGACTGGTCTTTGACGAGATTCCCGCATCAGATAACCTGTTCAGGGATTTTGATATCCACACAATGAGAGGTTCTGAAAATTATTATCGCATCCGAACCGGGCAATACCGCATCGGGTGTAAGATCACATCAGATAACACGATCATATTCTACCGGGTAAAGAGCCGTGGAGAGATCTACGGGGTTTTTCCATAACGTTGATTATTCCTCTTTTTCGTTCCTGCCATCAATCCCAAAAATCACGTTCTCCAGAACCTCTCGCTATCAGCAGGCAGGTCTGGTCAACCGGTTCTGTTGCGTCTGCGGTCGATCGATCAGGGAAGCGGTTGGCGGTGCATCACGGTTTGTCTGAGCGTATCGTTTCCTCAGGTAACACCGGGAAAAAAAGGATTACAATAAGTATCTAAATAAGTTTTCTCGCTTCTTCCGCCGGGATGGCAATCATGGTTTCTATATCCAGGAAGTCTGCCCGCCGGATAGCCATTTGCAGTGCTTCTTTTTCATTCGGGGCTTCAAAGATCGCCACAGCATCGTACCTGCCAAGCGTCCAGTCTATACTCAGCCATTTAATTCCTTTTTTTGATTCCGCTTCAATCATTTTTATGTTCTCAGGAACAAAGTCCTTGGGCTTTTTTTTGAAATTCACCAGTGCAATGAAACGCATATCTCACATCCTTTTCCCACAACCAGTAGTAATGGGATGCGTTTGTATTGCTCATTGAATATTTATCGTTACTCCCGAATTACACATTTTGAGAAATGGACCTGTATCGTTCCACTCCTCACATCGCTATGCACCGGTCACCTCGCCGGATTTTACCTTGTAAAATATCTGGATAATTACTCAGGGAAGATCCGTGTGCACCATGCACAACCTGGCGGGTCTCCCCCCACTCCTTTGACAGAGATTTTGTGGAAAAGAAATTCCATGCTGGATACGATAAGGCAATCGGTTTAATTTTTGCGACGTTAATTTCGATAGATTTATCCTATTTTATATTTCATAACAGATGAGAAGATCCGAACTTTCCTACAACTTTCATCGGGTCTTCCTTTTTCAGCCAGTATAAAGAGTCGTTATGGAGTTCGTGCATTTTTCGAACCATAAACTTCCCCAGGACCCCGGATGTGAATACGCACAGGTAGATACCGGTGGAGAAAAATGGGGAGAAGGGTTCGATAGTGTAAAATGCAGTCACCCGGAATCGGGATTTCCCTTATGTGTGTCTAACCACCAGGTAGGCAGATGTCCGGTTGATAAAAAGGTCCAGGCTGCGCTGATTTCAATTTCGCACCCTGCACACCACAAGTACCATACCTGATACCTGCAGTTTCCTGTCATGGAAAAACTCTGGTGCACGAAACACAATTCCCTGCAGGAACTGATGAAGCCGGACCGGGATCGGGCAAAGAGCATAATTTCGCCCTGGTGCCGTGTGCCGGCCCTGCGTGCGGGCGATGGAATGACGGAAAATGCGGGGCGATGTACCGTGGTTGGAAGAAATAGAGAAGAACCTACCATCATCAAAACAATAACAACCCGATCATGTCGAACGATTGCCCCTTTTTACCGTTAACAAAAGATTTTAGGATAGAACCATCCAATAAGATTCAGGAGAATTTCATGTCAACGTTTACGGCTGTGCTTCACAATGAGGACGACATATACGTGGCAGAATGCCCCGAAGTAGGTACGGTCAGCCAGGGTAGTACCGTCGAAGAAGCGGTCAGCAACCTTAAAGAAGCAACTGAATTATACCTCGAAGAATTTCCTTTAACGAAAAAGAAAAGGGCAATCCTGACAACCTTTGAGGTGTCATCGGTTGCCACATCATAAACCTGTATCCGGGGATTTCACTATCAAAATTTTGTGCAACAAATTTGGTTTTTCAATTTCAGGAAGATCAGGGAGCCATGTGCGGCTATCTAAAATGACCGGAGAAGGAAAAGTTGGCACGGTAGTTCCTGATCATGACGAGTTGAAACCTGGAACACTCAAAGGAGTGCTCAGACTAGCAAAAGTCGACGTTGATGATTTTTACCGGTTTGTATGATGTATTTCTGATTTTTTTTGTAACACGAACTCGTGAACACACTTCAGGCCGGCCGAATCCGGAAAAAAAGGATACTTTTATTGGTTAACACAGAGGCGGTCAATGACGAGCCGGTGTTTAATAAATATATCACACCCCAGGCAAAAGCATTTGGCAATTTTAACTTTTGAAAGAACCCCTGATTTTCCACGGGCACAGAAGAGTGCACCGGGAGGATAGTCTTCTAGCTTGTTCTCCCTGAATGTCGGACACAGTGTACACATACACTGCTGCAGGTTTTCTTCAGTATCATCCACGCTCTGAGTATCATCCCTGGGTGTTTTCATGACAGGTTCACACCACAGGATATCATAAGGAGAGATTAATATCCTTCCCGGGCATCATCCCCTTCATTCATGCGGTACGTATCGGTACAATTCGTAACCGGGATAATGAGAGCATGGCCCGGTGAAAATCAGGTACCTGTGGAGAACATGACCTGATCAACGTTCAAGAGCCGGGGCATGATGTCTCCTTACCGTGCTCCGCCCAATCCCGTACAGAGACAAGTAAAAAATCAACGAATTGATACCTCCGTACAGAAAACCCCACCCAAAACTCCCTTTTTTCTCTCCCATGACCAGCCCATCCGGAAAAGGGATCTGCCAGCCAAACAGGTTTAAACAGGCCGGTTTTCCTGCCGTTAAAACCGGTTATTCCCGGTTCTGCGCTCCATAAACAGGAATCAGGAAAAATATGATCAAAACCGCCCCATTCAGGCCGGCCAGGAAAGAGCGGCCCAAAACAAAATACGACCATTTTGAGCCATGATTCCCATTCCGGGCAATATTTGGATCATGGAACGTTTGCATGTCCAAAAAGGAGATCTCACCGTCGGAGGTCTGTAAGAAAGGGGAGGATTTTTTATACCGGTGGCCGGTCCCAGCATTTTCAGATCATGCTTATGGTTCAGGGCGGGAAGACCTTGAGTACGTGTCCCCCGGAGGACCGCCCGGCCGTCGCACCATGCCTCCACACTCCGGTCAGGCAGAAACCGGGGAAAAACTGCCACGTTTTCAATGGAGAGAGTACCCGGATCTCCCGGGATATGACAGCGGTTTCTTAGTGTCCTCAGGAGATCCGAAAGGAACGTCCAGACGACATACGGTATTCAGGCACAGGGAGAAACACCATTACCTTTTTAACGTTTTGGAAGAATCATCAGCATATTCTCTCAGCGGACATACCGCGAAAAATACTAAAAAGAGGTAACGTATGAAAAAAACAACGAAACCAGCAACCCCCGGTCAACAAAATCCTGACCCGCACGCGGACACGGCGGACGGGGAAAGCGCCGTACTCGCGAAGATAGCCGAGATGCCGGAACCGGACCGCGTCATAGGCGAGCGGCTCCATGAGATCATCAAAGCCAATGCGCCGGTCCTCTCGCCGAGGCTCTGGTACGGGATGCCCGCGTATGCCAGGGACGGCAGGATAGTCTGCTTCTTCCAGAGCATGCAGAAATTCAAGACGAGGTACGCGACGTTCGGCTTCATGCACGAGGCGAACCTCGACGAAGGTAACATGTGGCCGACCGCGTTCGCGCTGAAAAAGGTGACTGCCGCCGAAGAGGCGAAGATAGCCGCTCTCGTGAAGAAAGCGGCAAGCTGAGGACGATCCCGGGTCTCAATAAAAAGATCACTATCGCCTTCACGGGAATCCTCGCCCTCTATGCGAAACAGGCAGGTCTGGTTGACAAAGAGATCCTCCAGCCAAACAGGTTTAAACAGGCCGGTTTTCCTGCCCGTAAAATCGGCTATTTCCCATTATAAATCCAATACACAGAAATCCGGAAAAAAATACCTGAAACCGCTCCATTCAGGCCGGTCAGAAAAGACCGGTTCAAAATAATATACGCCCATTTTGAGCCCCGATTGCCATTCCGGGCATTTTTCGGTACATGGGTAGTTCGCAGGTCAAAAAAGGAGATCTCACCGTCGGAGGTCCGAAAAAGGGGGAGTATGGTTAATACCTGGTGACTGGTCCCCAGAGTTTCAAATCATTCCAATCGGGTGGGAAGACCAGGTATTATCCGGTACCTTCTCCTCGTGGAGGACCGGCTGCCCGTCGCACCGGATCTCAACAATCCGGTCATCGAGGATCTGGAAATACTGCCACATGTTCCAGGGAGAGAGTACCCAGATCTCCCGGGATATAACAGCGGTCTTCGGTATCCTCCGGATCTGCAGGACCTCCTCCCAGAACATCATCGCGATCTCCTGCGGGTTGCTGACGTGCGTGCGTATCCGCTTGATCCGGACAAATATCGTACTGGCAGATGTAAGGAGGATGAAATCATAGTGGGAAGCCTTCAGGGCCGGTTTATCCAGCACCACTCCCCGGCGACTCGCAATCTCCTGTGCATCGCGGATAGCCATGAGCGGCTGGGGTCCCCTCGTCATTCCGGTTCACTCCCGTTGCTATCCCCCGGTCTCGTGTCCTGAGGATCCGGTTCGACAGGTTCCCCTTCCCCGCATCGGGCAATCCCGCCTCTTCGCTCCTTCCTGATGGGCTTCGTACGGATGCTGATGTTATAGAAGTGGCTCCGTGACTCCCACACGATCACTCTCTTCAGTCTCTCACCATGGATCCTGACACCCCGCTTCACCATACACGGGATGAGGCAGAGGGGGATGTCACGCTGGATCTTTGCCGGTCGCCGGGGCATCAGGACCACTCCCGTGAACCGGGATGAGGGTTTTTGTCCTGTACGCTAGTCGTGTCCTTCCTGACTGTTCCTGAATCTGTCCTGGCTTCCTCGCGTGGCGTATGGGTATATGTGTTCTTTGTGTGCTGTGCATGGATCTTTGCAGATCCTGTTGTAGATGATTCCTGGATGGTTCCTTTCATGAGTGATCACGGGTGAAATGGTTTTCATTGATCTGGGCGAATGCTTCGGGAGCGTACGCTCCTCTTCGATGAGATGACAACGCCGGTTTTTCCGGAGTGAGCGGAGAGATTCCTGGCCGGGTATCTTTCAGGGTCAGGCCGTCCGTGGTAACGGCAGGTGACCTGTCTGGTACACAAACCGAAGACTATTGGTAAACCGGCGTTTACTGCCGATCTGGAAAAAACGTGAAGAGGGAAAAGACGGGAGAATGGTCGCTGGTTAGCCGGTAACGCTTGCCCAGGTTCATCGCCGTGCCGGCTTCAGGTGAGATTGCCGGTAGAGAGAATTTCTCCCGGGGGACTGACGGCAGAAGCCGGTGAGACAGGGCATTGAACTGTGCCCTGATGGCATGTGCCGCCTTCTTTGCCCGGTGTACGAGGTTTATGAAGAATTCCCTGATCATTGTTGTAAACAACAGGCACCGTCAGGAGTTAAATAGAGCGGACACATTCGGTTCGATGAATATTATCCTTGGCGATGCGGTGCACGATCTTTGCCCCGCTTGATGAGGGGAAGAGGATGAGCCTCTGTCCCGCGGTATGCAGTGATTGAATTTCATTTCGTGATTGTCTCAAATATCTCTCTGGCCGACGCAACCACAATTCGAGTCTGAATCCACGGTATAGATACACCCATAATCCGCACCTTCACGAAGATCCATGGCGAATGAAAAATGCTCAAGAATTTTTGGATCCAGAATTCCCTCGTCAATCAGCAATGCTTCTACCGCATACTTGAGACATCGGTGGCTTTTCTCCCGGTATCCCTTTCCCAATACCTTTGACCGGAGTGAATGGAACTGTGAGTACTATGCCTGGATGATTGCCCATTTCTCATTATGATCCGCAAGAGATCGTTCAGCTGCGGCAAGGTCTGCTGCTGCTTCGTGAAGTTCCTTTTGGATAAGTTCCGGATCGACACGGATTGCGACGATTTTACCCCGTTCGAGACATTCTTCAAAACGGTATCTCACAGGTGCTCACCGGATAGTATCCTCCCCTGGCTTATTCTTTCGTAGAGTGGGCGGTCACGAGTCCTGAGCTGGGCTGATTCCTCCGGTAGGACGATAATCGGGGAAAGTTTACGGGAAAGATTTTTTTCATTCTGTGAGATCCGGTGGTAAACCTCAGGACGGTCAGCAGTTTCAATAAAAAGATCAATATCACTTTCACTTGAATCCTCCCCGGATGCACAGCTGCCAAAGAGGATCATTCGCGAGACATACGGTTTCAAAGCGGCGATAAGCGGAGATAGTTCAAGCAGTGATGCAAGAATCTTGGTTTCACGGACAAGGGGGTCGGAGATATTCGCACGATAGAGGAGCGTCCTGCCTTTCTGCTCGCTGGTGATGAGACCCGATTCACACAATTCCCGGAAGCTGAATACTTGCAGAACCGATTCCGATGGACAGGGTCTTTGCAAGTTCCCTCACATAATAGCTTTCACGGTAATGCCGGCCAAGGAATGTCAGGGTATGAAAGGAGGGGGTTACAAGAATGTTCAATTTTCTGAACATATGTTCATTATTACGAACGATTGTATTTAAGAATTAGCCATTGAAGTGCTGTGGCAACTCGTTTTGCCTCCCTTGTTTTTTGCCCGTTCGCACGGTACCGTCTTTTCGGTTACATCAATGTCATCAAGATCAGCTGATCGAGCTGCAATCGCTGGTGATCCATGATCAAACCGGCTATTGTATCATCAAATGTCTGGCCTGGTTTTCGCAGCCGGGAAAGCGTTGCCCGCGTGCCCGGTGTCAGGGCAACTCTCTTGGTTGCTATCTCTCCTTTCTGTGCCCGTGTCACACATTCACCTTCACATAATTCTGAGATTGATGTACAAGTTTCTAATCTTGGCGATATGTATATGATTGACATTCCAGCACAATTTAGCAGGCGGTCATGAACGAAAGGATGCTGGATCTTTACCGCTATTGCATCACCGTTCGATCACATGCTGAAGGATTTACGAGCCTTCACGTTCCGGTCCTTCTCGTGCTATCTGCCCTTCTCAAGCACAAGGAACATATATGTTCCTTCCATTCCCCGCTGCATATCGCCCCGTTTCCTCAAAATCCTCACCAGCGTCCCCCGTTTCCCGGAAATTCCATTTCACAATAAAAGCCCTTGTCCTCATACAGCCCATATGAGTATGTCAAAGGGCCCCGCGACAAAAAACCAAAAAAACAACAAAAAATGGAGTAAAAACTATGGCAGATTTCGTACAGAATTCCCAGAGCAAAAATGCGGTTCGCACGCTGGCGAACCCTATTGCAGACGTGGCGGCCTTCAACACGATCGTCCAGTCGGTCATTACCGACAACCCGTTTGCCTGTGTATCGTATATGACCGCCGGGACAAACCATGCCCCGGTAGAGAAGACCCGGGAATCCTACTCCGCACGGATCGCGTATGAGGACACCAATGCAAAGAACGTCGGTACCGGTTCGCACCGGTTCAATACCCTCGCGGGGTTCACCGCCGGCGTGACCGCGGTGCTGGCGGCCGCAGCGGTCAGCACGGCACACGGCGGTACAGCCCTCCACGATGCGGGGACCGATGCCTTCACCGCAACCCTCCGGTGCCACGACGCGAACGGCGAACTGTACAACGTGACCTTCAGCCGTGACCGGGTGTCGCTCACCTCCTACTCGGACGAGGCAATCCGGACCGCAGTGGAGACCTGGGCGGACACCGTCCCGGCCCTCGCGTAACGGGACCGGACGAAACGGCCCGGAAGGGAGGAGCCCCCATGGCCCCCTCTTTTTCCGGTCAGATCGTCGCGGTGAGGAGGACCGGTATGGAAACCGAAATTTTGGGTGTTGTACTGGGAGCGGTGCTCCCGCTCTATCCCCTGCTGTTTGCCATCTACCAGAAGATCGGCACCTATGATGAGATCGTCGAGGAGTTCAAGAAACTGCGGGCCGAACACGATGCCTATAAGGAGAACCGGCATGGAAGCTGAACGGATACCCCGGGCCAGTTGCCGGGGTGATCGGTATTTTCCGGGGAAAATCCGGCGGGTTTGAGCCGCTCGGTCCCGAAACCCCGCTTACGGCCGATGAGGTGCGCCGTAATCCGGTCTTCTATATCCTTGACCTGGACAGCGAAACCGGCGATGAGAACCTGATCATCGATGTGATCTACGACAACCTCTCGCCCCTCCGGCTGCAGGACCTGCGGCGGGGAACCGATATCCCCCGGGGGGTCCGGTTCTGGCCGGACTGGTTCGATATCCCGCCGTACGGTGAGATGCATGACACGGATGGCCGGCTGGTTTATCCCCGGGCACCCGGGTATGCATACCGTGCAGGTCCGGACCGCCCGCCGGAAGTTTGCACAGATGGGCCGGGTCCGGGATTTCAGCCCGGAGCATGGCGGGTACACGAGCCCGGTGTTTGAGATCCTGGATTGCGGGGAGACGACAGATGTTTGAGAACGAGCTGCAGACCCGGTGCGCCATCTGCGGGAGCGGGATCCTGCTCGGGCTCATCGTTGTGCTGGCCCGTCTTCCCCTTTTTCTTCTCATCCTGCCGGTTGCGGTGCTGTTCCTCGGTTTCGTTGCTGACCCGGAAGAGACGCATGCGGTCTGGTACGGGATGCTGAATGCGTCTCGGGATCTTCGATCTCTCCGTGCTGACGGAAACCGAACGATTGAACTATGCGGAGAAGCGGCATTACTTCTGGTTCGGTGAGGTCGGGATGGCCGCGATGATGGCCGGCGCTGTTTGCGGTCCCGCTCGGGATCTTCCTTGCGGGCAGAGCGGAGATCACCCTCGCATTCATCGGGGCTGCGGTGCTGTTCCTGCCGCTCTTTGTGTTCCTGCCGAAGGTGATCCAGCGGGGCATGAAGGTGGATGCGGAGGCTATCATTGATGCATTCGGGAAGAATGAGCAGGTCAGGAAGGTGTTCTGGTCAGTGTTCATTGCGATGGGCGGGCTGGTCCTGGCACGGATCATCGATCCGGTGACTGCCCGGCAGATTGTACAGGCAATCGTGGGGATGGGGGTATAAGCGACAGGATCATCCCATCCGGATCTTCATCTTTTTCCGGATGGACTCCTCCTGCCCTTTCAGTGCTGAAATCCCCCGGTCGCCCTGGTCATAATAGTAGAGCAGGAGATGAAAATAGTCCGCCACCAGGTCCTGGAACTCTTTTGTGTACCGTACCTCGACCGTACAGTCCCCGGTAAAACCCTTGATGGAGATGAACAGTTCCTTTTCAAACGAGAAGTAGGGTTTCCTGAGCTGCTCAAGGGACCGGACCGTGCCGAAGTTTTCCAGGAATTTCAGGAAGGTTTCAGTGAGCGGTTCGTCGAGCACGTACTCCTTCATGAGCGAGCCGTCGACGCAGACCTTAGTCTGGACCGATTTGAGTATCCGCACTCTCTGCCACCTCACGGATCGCCTCTGCTGCTGCTGTGCATTCATCACGGGTATTGAAATACGAGAAACTTGCCCGGATACACCCGTTCCCGCCGTCAATACGTTCATGGACGAGCGGGGCACAGTGGAGGCCGGTCCTCGTGATGACATTGTAGGCCCGGGCAAGGATGAACCCCGCCTCGTGGTTGTCGATGCCGGCGATGTCGAACGCCACGACCGGAAGGTCGGGATGTTCGTTATAAATGGTGATGCCCTGGATGGTTTTCAGTTCGCGGATGAACGAGCGGGTAAGGTCCGTATTCTTCTTTTCAATGGTTTCCAGGCCGGTCGCGGTGATGAACCGTATCCCGGCGTAAAGCGATGCAATGCCGGGATAGTTGTGGGTCCCTGCCTCGAACCGCATCGGCATCTCAGCGGGATGGGTGAGTGTCCGCGAATCCGTACCCGTGCCTCCCTGCCGGGTGATGGCGACTGCAGCCGGATCAGGCGATGAAGAATCCGCCGATGCCGGGGATGCCGAAGAGTGCCTTGTGCCCGGTAAACACGAACGCACCGACCGGGATATCCGAGAGATCGACCGGGATGTGGCCGGCGGTCTGGGCACCGTCCACGATGAAGAAGATATCATTGGCCTGGAGATATTCCGCGATGGGTTTGATATCCTGCACGGAGCCGAGCACATTACTGCCGTGCGTCATGACCACGAGACGCGTATCGTCGCAGATGGCCTTCTTTATCGCAGCAAGGTTCACGCGGGTGCCGCTGAACGGTACAACCGAGAGGCGGATCACCCCATCCTGCTCCAGCGCCGTGAGCGGGCGGAGCACCGAGTTGTGCTCGAGCTCGGTGGTGATGGCATGGAACGGCGTTCCCATTTTTTTCGCAAACCCGTGGACCAGCAGGTTCAGTGAGTCGGTGGCGTTCTGGGTAAAGATGAAGTGTTCGGGAGGACCGGCATGGAAAAACGCGGCAAGGGCCTCCCGTGCTGCCGAAGGATAATCCATCGATCCATTGCCCGTGGTCCTTCCCGGTTCGTGGAGCGGCTGGCGCAGGCATCGGGCGACCTCCCCGAGCACCTCAGCCGGTTTTGGCCAGGTCGTCGCCGCGTTGTTGAGGTAGATGAGAGGAGGTTGTATTTCCTGCGGTCCGGGATTCATGATGATGACCTGTGTTGTGCCGGGTCTTTGTTTTTTTGATGCCCCTGCTGCACCGTGCAGGAACGCAGATTATTGAAACGCGAGGCACGGGAAGCTGCTCCGAAACCGGTACCGGATAAGCCATATTTCCGATCGATATATGTGTACGTATGTTTCCGGGGTCCTGGAGGATCAGGTTGCCTTTGCCTACCGAGGCAGCCGGCAACCAGCCAGATTGGGTCATTGGATCAAATGAGTTGTCTGTTCTTTTTGGGCAAAGTATTACCTTGTCCTCTTTTGCGGTAAGGAAAAACAGGTAAAAATAATTATTCATCCGACAGGAACTGATGGGTCGAAGATTTCCAGCGTTTACTATTCCACTCTCTCACCGTAATTCTCCGTGATTACGTCTTTTCTATCGGGTGACTATACCCCGGTTTAGCCCACAAGAGGAGCGTCGAACTCAGCACAACTGAAATACATCCCGCCTCCTGATAGATGGTAGCAGTTATCGGCGAGAGCAGTGCCTGGACACCAAGCAAAAGTCCGATAGCGTTGTACACCATGGAGAGCCCGATATTGATCTTGATCCGCCGGATGACTTTCTGGGACATCCAGACAAAGTCCACGAACTGCCAGAGATCGTCCTTCATGAGCGTGATATCGGCAGTCTCAATCGCCACATCAGTACCCGTTGCTCCCATCGCAATACCAACGTCAGCCTTTGCAAGGGCGGGAGCGTCATTGATACCATCGCCAATCATTCCAACAATCTGCCCTTTCTGCTGGAATTCCTTTACCGCTTCGAGTTTCTGCTCCGGGAGAAGGTTTGCCTGGTATCCATCAATGCCAATAGCTTCGCTTACCGCTTTTGCAACCATCGCATTATCCCCGGTAAGCATAACGATGTTCTTCGACCCCATCTTCCTCAGGGCAGCAACGGCCTCCGTAGTTCCCGGGCGGATCTCATCCGCAATAGCGATCAGTCCTATAACCGTATTATCGCGGGTTACCATGATGACCGTCCTTCCCTTATCCATCTGCTGAGTGATGATGTCCGGGGACTTCTTCTTCGAGAGGCACACCTTTCAAGGTGAGGAATTCAGGTTTACCAATAATCAGATTGTTTTCATTTGACCGGGCGGTGATACCCATACCGGTTTCACTTTTGAATTCGTCTGGGTCCGGGACGACAATGTTCCGGTCAGCGGCGGCTGCGAGAATAGCCCGGGCAAGGGGATGTTCCGAGAATTTTTCAGCGGTCGCTGCGAGAAGGACCACATCCGTTTCCTGATATCCGGGGCGGGCAACGACTTCTACAACCTTGGCCTTGCCAAGAGTAAATGTCCCGGTCTTGTCTACCAGTAGCGTGTCAAGTTTTCCGGAAAGCTCGAGAAAACTCCCTCCCTTGATCAGGACACCCCGCCGGGCCAGGTTTGAGATCCCGGCAGTTACTGCAGTCGGGGTGGCGATCGCGAACGCACAGGGGCATGCAACCAGGAGGATGGAGACAAAGACCAGAACTTTTCCAGACAGGAGATACCCAATCACCGCGATGACCAGGACTACCGGGAGGAACCAGGTTGTGAACCGGTCGGCAATTCCCTGGATCGGGGCCCTTGTTCCCTGTGCACCTTCGACAAGGTGAACGATCCGGGCAAGAGTGGTGTCTTCACCGACGCGTGTCGTCCGGATCTCAAGGTGTCCGGTCTCATTCATGGTCGCGCTGAATACTTCATTGCCGGGGATCTTCTCGACCGGGATCGATTCCCCGGTTATGGGGGCCTGGTTTACGCTGCTGGATCCGGTAACAACGACACCATCCACCGGGATCCTCTCCCCGGGTTTGATAATAACGATATCCCCGACCTGAACCTCTGCAGCCGGAATGGTGACCTCTTCGGTACCACGACGCACATTTGCCATCTTCGGGGCAAAATTCAGCAGGCTCCGGATATTTTTCTTTGTTTTGTCGAGTGTATAGGACTCGAATGCACCCACAACGGCCATGATAAATACGATCAGTGCTGCTGACAGGAACTGACCGACTGCCATCGTCGCGATAAGGGCAACGGTGACAAAGACGTTGACCGTGATCTTCCGGTGATACATATCCCGGAATCCCGAGACAAAACGTGTGTATCCTCCAAAGAGAGTAGCTACGAGCGCAATTACTCCACTCACATAGAATGGTACCAGCTCGAAGAACGAGAGGGTCCAGCTGGCGATGATGAGAATTAAGACGATAATCGGTACAAGTCCAAACACCAGAACATCCTGGAATCCGGATGTTTCTGGTTGATCATTATCCATAGATACGGTCACCTCAAATCACTCAACTTGGATTTTCCGATCGCTCCCGGATGAGCAACGACCAGGCAATCTCACTGCTCAGTTCACTTTTTAGACGGGGTCTTCTTCTTTTCCGCAGCGGTATCGGGAGCTGCACCGCAGGTTCCCCCGGAGCCACAGCAGCCGCCACTCTTGTCCATCGATTCCTTAATCGCCGAGAAAAATCCTTTCTTTTTCTTTTCTTCTGCCATGATTTTACCTCACATAGTTCCTTTATTCATAATTCGATACGTTGCATGGTGTTATCCAATATTTAAGGATGAGCAAGAGTGCAATGCTTCGGAGGTCCAGGATCCCCCCAAGGCTGATCTCCTGTCTGAACGGTTTCGGTCTTTTCTGCGGAATTGGACGTTTTCATCACTATCAGGGATGCTCCGGTCCGAATGTCCTGTCAATCCACTGTATGATCTCGTCCCTCACCTGCCGGAACCCTGCCCGAACTTCCTCATCGGATCCTTTGAATGCCGAGGGGTCCGGGAAACTCTGGTGAATGACATCCTGAGCGCCCGGGAAGAACGGGCAGGCTTTCTGTGCAGAATCGCAGACGGTGACAACCGTTTCGATTCCTTTCCCGAAGAGATCATCAATGAGTTTGGACCGATTCCCGGAAATATCAATCCCGATCTCCTTCATCACTTTGATCGCCATCGGATGGACGCGGCCGGGTTCAGTTCCGCCACTGAATACTTCGTAGCGGTCACCGTACTTTGCCTTCATGTATCCCTCTGCCATCTGGGAACGGGCGGAGTTGTGCGTGCAGATGAACAGGATCTTCTTTTTCATGACAACACCAGTCTCTTTTTACCGCAGCGAAGGGCTGCACGCTGCATCACTTTTTCCTCCATACCATTTTTCCTTGATCCAGAGCGAGACGTTCACCAGCCCGATCAGCACCGGCACCTCAACAAGCGGTCCGATAACGGTGGCGAAAGCCGCCGGCGATGCAATCCCAAAGATGGCAATGGCAACCGCGATCGCAAGTTCAAAGTTGTTGGATGCGGCCGTGAACGAAAGGGTTGCCGATCGCGGATAGTCCACCTTGAGTTTCCAGCATATCCAGAAGCTGACAAAGAACATGATGACGAAATAGAAGAGCAACGGGATCGCAATCCGGACGACATCCAACGGGACATTGATAATGTACCTCTCCTTTCAGGGAGAACATTACTATGATGGTGAAGAGCAGTGCGATGAGGGTAATTGGAGAGATCTTAGGGATAAAAGTCTGTTCATACCATTTCTTTGATTTTATCCGGATGAGGGTGAATCTGGTGATCACTCCGGCAAGGAAGGGTATCCCGAGGTAGATGAATACGGTAACTGCGATATCAGCCATGGTGACCGGGACTGCGGCGCCACTTGCAATACCCAGAAATACGGGGAGAAAAGTGATGAAGAACCAGGCATAGAGTGCATAAAAAAGCACCTGAAATATTGAATTAAGCCCCACAATTGCCGCACAATATTCGCAATGACCACCGGCAAGCTCATTCCAGACGATAACCATTGCAATGCACGGGGCAATCCCGACAAGGATCAGGCCGTACATGAACATCGGCTGGTCGCGAAGGAATAAGATCGCGAGGGCGAACATAACGACAGGAGCAATAATCCAGTTCAGGACAAACGCGAGCCCGAGTATCTTCTTTTCTTTGAGAACATTGCCCAGCTCCTCATACCTGACTTTTGCCAGAGGGGGATACATCATCAGAATGAGCCCGATTGCGATAGGGATTGATGTGGTCCCGACCGAGAGGCCGGTTATCAGTGCAGGTACTGCAGGTAAGAAGTATCCGATACCGATACCAACTGCCATGGCTAGGAAGATCCAGAGGGTCAGATAACGGTCAAGAAATGAGAGTTGCTTCGTTGTTTCCATATCACTTTCACCGCATTATTTTTTGATTATCCAAGTATAGCATTAAACAAATATCCGGTCATGGTGAACGCAACGAAGAGGATCCCTGCAAAGAAAACCAGCAGTTTGATCTTGATCACTTTTCTCAGGATGATCATCTCCGGCAGCGAGAGCCCGATGACCGCCATCATGAACGCAAGTGCTGTACCCATCGCCATACCCTTTGAGGTGAGGACTTCCATAATGGGTATCATGCCCGCTGCATTCGAGTAGAGCGGGATTCCGATCAGTACTGCAATGGGGACGGCAAGTGGGTTGTCCGGGCCGGCAATGTTGGCAAGGAAATCTGCCGGGGCATAACCATGTATGACCGCACCGATGCCAATACCGATGAGGACGTAGGGCAGCACCGTCAGCGTGATGCTCTTCGATTCGCTGATGCCGAAATCTATCCGGTCCTTCCATGTCATTGGCTTTTCGGCCTGGTCGTGCAGTTTGCATTTGTACACGAATTCCTCGACCTCGCTTTCGAGATGGAGACGTCCGATGATGATACCGGCAACAATTGCGATGATGAGACCTGAGACGATGTAGATGAGCGCAATCTGCCAGCCGAACATCGCAAGCAGCATGGCCGCAGCAACCTCATTAATAAGCGGCGATGCGATCAGAAACGAGAACGTGATACCGAGCGGAACACCGCTCTCAACAAAACCGATGAAGAGCGGCACTGCCGAGCAGGAGCAGAACGGCGTGGGGATACCCAGGACCGCTGCTACCACATTGCCGACCCCTTCGGTTCGTCCCGCCACCCATTTCTTCACCCGCTGGGGGGTGATGTACGTCCGGACGATGCCAACCGCGAACACGATCACCGCGAGCATCAGCGTGACCTTGATCGAGTCGTAAATGAAGAAGTTCACGGATGATGCAAGGGGAGTGCCCTGCACCAGTCCGAGGATCGAGTATGTCAGCCAGTCGGCGAAGAGTTGTAAATAGTCCTGCATTGTTGTTATCCTCTGCTTATTTTCTGATCGATAATTTTCTCCATCTCGTCGGTAAAGGTCTTCAACCGTGCACTTGCCACGGGGGATGTTTTGCTGACAGCATTCAGGAGATCCCGTATATGGAGCAACCCTGATAGTTCCTTATCGCAGGTTTTTCCGAAGCGGGGGGCCCGGCAGAAGTGGCAGATCCGCAGACCGTAGTGCCGGAGTTGTTCAGGATTCAGCTGCGTGCCAGGGAGTTCCGCGCTTGCCGCAACGGTCGAACCGCAGGGAGAGCCCCGGATTACCTGGATGCTGTTGATGGTGCCGTCTTCCTGCACATCCACATCGAACACCGGTCTCCCGAACACTTTTGCGAACTCGTTGATTTCCGGTACCCAGGTATTGTCCTCCAGTGAGCACATCGTCACTGGTGCAATAATATTTTCATTGATTGCCTTTGCCTGTCGGAGGAACCCGGGGCCGAAACTGATCCCCGAGGATCACGGGCTTCTGCTTTTCGATGATTGCGAGCGCGACATCCGGGTGGCGGACATAGGAAATGTAGAGGTCGCATTCCGGAAGAGAGAGTTCGAGATCATCTGCGATCATGCTCTGCGGGAACGGTGCCATGATCCATTCTGTAGGGA
The DNA here is from genome assembly GCA_963829335.1 of uncultured Methanoregulaceae archaeon. Lineage (GTDB taxonomy): Archaea > Halobacteriota > Methanomicrobia > Methanomicrobiales > Methanospirillaceae > Methanoregula. The sequence continues at coordinate 350,473 of CAWHIE010000004.1, read as the reverse complement.
ACTTTTCCCGGATCACATCGTATGCACGGTCGCCAAATTTTCCGTCACTGACAATACCGATTTTCATACCGGCACTCCCAATGCAAGGTACGCTGCTTTTTTGATCATCTCTGGCGGTATAGTCTCGTACTGTTCGTCACCGATCTCGATAGCCCGGCAGCAGGTGCTTTCCCCGGCAAGTGTGCCGCAGGATGGACAATCGGTCGAGACCACCCCGGCCGCAAGAAGGTCTTCGAGCAACATCCCGTTCATCCGGATCTCGTTTGATTCCGCGATTCGTGTTTTGTCGAGAAGGGTTTCTGTCAGGTTTATCTTTACTCCTGCAGGAGCAAACTCACGCCGGAGTTCTTCTATCACGGTATTGAGCGCATCGCCAGTACTTCCGCATCGCACGCAGGTAGCGCCACCGACATCGAAATGTTTCCATTCAATTTCCCGGCGCTTATACCGTGGACTCATCATAATCGTTCGTTCCCGTTGTTCATGACCGCCTGGACCACTTTCTCGATCTCATCGTACTGCACTTCCGCCATCCCGTTCTTCTCAATACCGAGTTCAGTTGCAATAATATGACGATGGGGGCGAGGCAGGAAGCGGAGAGTTTCTTCTTCGCACAGCAGTCTGTACATCCATCGATGACAATCACCTGTTCCGCGTCCCCGATCTCTGCTTCCAGCGTTGCAGCGGATTGCCTGGCATGCATCCAGATATACCGTCCCGGCATTCGCTGGAGAAGCGTGAGGGCAGCCTGGGTGGTAAGTTTCCCGGTGTTGGAGATACCTGAACAGGTGACCAGAGCGAACGTCACTCTCTTCTCCTCCTTTCACCGGTTCTGCGGTATCCTTCCGGTAATAGAGCTGGCAATGGCAGTGCCCGTCCTTCGCGATCTCGTCCCTGTGGTATATGCACGGGCAGATGATTGCCCGGTCTTTCTCCTTGTCCCCGGACCGAAGCCGGCATGGGCAGTACTGCTCCCCGAACTTCTTCCGGTTGCGGACCAGCCCACGGATTACCGTATCCAATATCTTCTTGTCCGGGTTCAACACCCAGCCGTTCTTTTTTGCGTACTCTTCTGCCCAGGCACGCATATCGTTCTTCTTCAGTCGTTTTCGTCGCCCCGTAATGTAAAACTGGAAATCAGCAGGTCCCGCCGCACCCGCAGCCACACCCGCTGTCTTTCCCACCGGCCTTTTTGCCCGGTGTCGCGGCATCCTTCTTCCGGCCTTCGCCTTTCCAGCATGCAGCAACAATCTTCTCGATGTCGTCATCCGTGTAGGATTTTGAAGGTCCTTTGGTAATACCAAGTTCAGTCATGACAAGGTGCTGTCCAGCGGGAATACCCTGCGCACCGGCAATCTTCTTCGCGCAGAGCATCGGGCAGCCATCAAGGATGACAACTTCATCAGCGTTCATTGCGTTGGCGACAAGGCTTTCAGCACCAATTGCAAGGAGCGAGGCACAGGCAATATTCCCGTACCCTTCCTCGGTCAGCTGGAGAGCCGCAAGATTGGTCAGTTGTCCGACGTTTGCCTGCCCTGCGCAGGGGAAAATAATTCGTTTCGGTTCGTTTGTCCGCATGAACATGTAGGTTTTTCTGTCATTGTTTTCACTCCATCAACATTTTCTTGATCTCATTCACATCCGGTATCCGCCCTTCCGCCCGCACTTCACCGTTGATGAAAAGAGCCGGCGGGAGCATGACACCCCGTCCGATAATTTCGGCAAGGTCTTCCACTTTGACAACCTCTGCCGTGATCTTCAGTTCCTTAACTGCCTGTTCGGCATTGGCAAAGAGACGCTTGCACTTTGCACAGCCGGTTCCGAGAATTTCGATTTTTGTCATTCTGTCACACAGGAGGGTAATCTTTGTTTGCGGTGATTTATGGAACTCTTCAAGGATCGCACGGGCATACTCCTCCTCAACATTCGGGGGAATGTAATTGTACACCTTCACCCGTTTCAGAAGTGCAGCCCGGATCTCCGTATCATTGTCAGATCCTGTTGTTCACTTCGGCGATACACTCATCCAGCATGCAGAGCCCGGTCGGGATCCCATTGATGTTCAGTTGCTTGATACGCCGGAGTGCATCGGCAGCACAGCAAGGTATGTGATCGTTTCCCATGAAACACCTGATTTTTGCAGATTCCCTCGCGTGAAAGATATTTCAATTTTAATTGAATTCAAGGTTGACTGACAAAGTATTTATTCCTACTCATTTCACATATTTTTGAAATGCCAGCTGCAAAAAAAACCTGTTGTGAAATGAATACCGGTGACTATGGAGATACGGAGATGGAACTCCCCGAACAAATTCGGGAAGATCTCGAAAAGCGGGGAGGGTTTGAAGGTCTTGCCAAAAGCATTCCTCCCCATGAAGAACTTGTTGAGAAAAGTAAAACGTATCATGCGCTCTCCGATCCGCTGCGGCTCACGATTCTTTACCTTATAAAAGACCAGCCGCTGTGCGTGTGTGTTATCAAACGGTTCACGAACCTCGCCGGCTCGAAACTCTCCTATCACCTGAATATTTTGAAAGAGAGCGGTCTGGTTGTGGGGGAATACCACGGCAACTGGATCATCTACAGTATCACCGATCAGGGAAGCAGGGCGTTAATGTGCACGGAACGCATAAGGACTGAACGAGTGGAGAAGACGTTCGTGACTTTTTCCTATGGTCTCATCGTGGCATGTCTCATTGCGATCTTCATCGTTACCGCAGGGTGTGCCGACTCATCCCCACATCCATCGGCAAATCCGGCTGTTCAACCAGCAAAAATTTCCAACAGCACCATCGGGCGGGTTGAGGTCATCCACTTCCATGGCGACCAGCAATGTGTAACCTGCATAGCGGTCGGCGATTTGGCCGAAGAAACGGTAAATGAATATTTCCCCTTGGAACTGTCGTCGGGAAAAGTATCGTTTCATCATATTAACTTCGACGACCCGGCGAACAGGGATATTATTTCCAGCTACGGAATAACTGGATCCTCGCTATGGATCACGTCATACGATGCCAATGGAGTTCACCGGCTTCAGGACCTCGATGTCTGGTCCCTGACTGATGATAAAGAGAGATACAAGGCATATCTTGCGGGTGTTATCACCAGACGCCTGAACGGGGATCTCTCCTGAAATGGATTTCCAGCAATTCCTCGGGACTATGGGCAATAGCCCGGTCCCCGATTATCGCCGCTTTTTTTCTCGGGCTGATGACTGCGATCAGCCCCTGCCCGCTGGCAACCAACATCACCGCCATCGCTTATATCTCGAAGAGGATTGACAACAGCCGGCACACGCTTCTTGCCGGGTCTGTGTACACGATCGGCCGGATGGCGGCGTATATCGCCATTGCATGGGTCATCGTTTTCTTTGGAATGAATATCCAGTCCATTGCACTGGGGCTCCAGCATTACGGAGAGCGGTTGCTCGGACCGTTCCTTGTGCTGTGCGGAATGTATCTTCTCGATATCTTTCATTTCGACCGGCTGCCCGGTGGTGACTGGCTCTCCGGGTTCACGTCAGGTATTTCCGGAAGGCTTGCTGAAAAAGGATACCTGGGTGCGTTCATGCTCGGGGTGGTCTTCGCACTCTCTTTCTGTCCATTCTCTGCCGTGCTCTTCTTTGCCATGCTTATCCCACTTGCCCTTGGCGCCGGTGATCCGGTAATCATCCCCGCTATCTTCGCGCTTGCCACGGGGTTACCGGTCATCGTAATCTCATATCTTCTTGTGAAAGGAATTGGGAAGTATAGCGGCATTGTTCAGAAAATTGGTTCTGCTGAGATCGTAATACGAAGAGTGGTGGCGATGGTTTTCCTGATAGTCGGAGTTTACTACATCATTATTATTTATATGCCAGGGATATTACCGTTCTGAGAATCTTCGAAAATATTTAATGATTCACCATTTCTTTCCCGTCAACCGGTATCCGGTTAACCCCTGAGGGGTTATTCTTTCCAGACTTCAACAATCGACTGGGCGCCACGGTATCCGATAAATTCCTCAAGAATGGACAGGCCGATTCTTCTCTTTCTGGGCCTCCCATCAGAAGGGTTGTTGAAGTACAGAAATTTATCATCAATACCGGTCACAGTAACCCAGTGAGGGAGGTCTTCTTTGCTGAAAAACAGGGAATTTGTGACGATCAATGGAACATGATTCGAAAAAAGAACTCTGCGAATAATTTTCTCCGGTGATGGTCTCCAGTCGTTCCCGGACACCCAGTTTTCTGCACCGGGCTCTTCGTTCGTGATACAGGTCCCTGAGCAGCTGCATGTCTGTTTCACTGAGTGGTGGATCGAATGTATCCACAAAATCCAGTCCGCTGGTATTGCTGGTAACCCGTGCAGAAAATCCACGGACAACTGCAGAATACGCCAGGCCAAACCTGCTCGTTCCGAGGACGGTAACAAGGTTTCCTTCTCTCCAGATATCGACCTCCAGATTTTTTCCGACGTGTAGATCCCGGTTCCAGATACTTCATGGCCATCAGTAACGAGGCCGGGCCGCACGTGAAGTCATAATGCTGCCGGTAAAAGGGAATATCCAGATGGATCGATGCTCCGTGTTTGTCCCGCATGTCGGTCCCCGGTGAGTTAAGCCAGATGACTACAATCAGGAAAGGACATCCCCCCATAAAATAATATCCCGAGAAAAACCTGCCTATGAAAGACGGCCGTAAACACTGCCGTTTCCATCAATTATTTATATAACCCGTGATGATGATCGCATATGACAAATTCAGAAAAAGTTGAAATACCTCAGGGAGTCTGGGACTTTCACGGGCACATCTGCCCGTTCATGCCGATAGGATACCGGATGGGACAGGTCGCGATGCGGGAACTGGGTGTGTCGCATATCGGGGATCATGGGGCATTCGGCCTCTCGGAGATGGGTGTCGGGCACCCGCAGACCTGCATGATAGACGGGTTCATGGCCGTCACCGGATGCACGTACGGGAAACTCATGATGGAGCGACTTAACTACGGAAAGGTTGCCTGTCTCCTTGTCGTCCCGGGGAAGGGAGCGGTCCGCGTGTACCTGAAATCGGAGTTCCAGGACGCACTCGGCAAGCAGGAATTCTTCGTATACCGGAAGAAAGGGATCGAGCCCTCGCAGGTCCCGGCAGACGTGGTGAATAAGGTGGTGGATATGGTCCTGACAGCAACCGAGGCCGAGATGTTCACGGTCACGATACTGCCGGACTTCACCTTCAGTCGCCCGAAAGGCTCGTTTAATAAAACAAAGTGCAGTAAATGTGGTGAATATATCTTCGAGCGCTACGTGCGGATGGTGGACGGCAAGCCCGAGTGTATCCCCTGTTCGGGATACGATCAGACTTGGGTGAACGTCATGAAAGGGATGCAGTAATCCGGTGAACAATGGACAGCACCCTCCTGATCGCCATCGCTGCCGTCTTCGTCGTCTCCATTATTTTTTCGATGTTCGGTCAGGGAGGCGGATCGCTCTACACCCCGATTCTCTTCCTGCTCGGGTACGCGGCGTTGACTTCGATCTCGACATCGCTTATACTCAATCTCGTCACGGCGCTGTCCGCATCTATTGTCTATTATCGCTCGAACCTCGTTGATATCCGGTTCGGGCTCTGGTTTGTTCCGGGCATCTGTCTTGGCGCATTCCTTGGCGGAGTTTTGGCTGCGTACATTAACCCCGTCATGCTGATGTGGTTGTTTGTCATCTTCCTCATCGGTGCGGGGGGCCGGATGGTTTATACGTACTGGGAGAAGTCATCACCTGAGGGCACGTGCCCGGTGAAATTCTCGAAAAGGATGTATGCCCTCATCATTGTCTTCAGTTTTTTTGTCGGCATCGTCTCCGGCCTTCTTGGTGTCGGGGGTGGGATCCTTATCGTGCCGTTCCTGATATTCCTTTGCCGTTACCCCACCAAGAATTCTGCAGGCGTGGTTAGTTTTGTGGTCATCTTCTCATCCCTGTTCGGTGTATTCGGACATCTGACGAGTGGAGGTTTTGATATCTCCCTGATCCTCGGCACGGTGGTCGCTGTCTTTATCGGCGCAACGATTGGAGCACGGAGCATGGTGAAGATCCCCGGCACGTATATCAAGGCGGGTTTCGGGGTCGTCCTTTGGGTTTTTGCGATTCAGCTCTATCTTCAAGCTGATTCAGAGTCATGGATAACTATCTGGTGACACGATGACCGCAGTAAATCTTCTCGATGCCGCAGAATTCTCCGCCACCGGCCCGGTTAAAAAAAGACCTGATGAAAACTGCAGGTTCGAACATAGTGATCGTCTGCCTTGAAGCAGAGCAGGTTATCCCGCCTCATCCGGAACCGTATGCGGTTGTGTTTGTTTTTCTGCAAGGAGAGGGAACTATCACAGCGGGAACCGTTGAACATCCTGTCAAACCCCTCCATATGGTTTCCGTAAAAAAGGATGAGAACCGGAGGATCCGAAGCAACCAGCGGATGGTCCTTCTCGGTGTCCGCGAAGACGTGTGAGGAAATGAGAATCCTATGTCCACTGTAATTCATACTTCAGATTTAACAAAAGTTTTTGGTAACAGCATCGCTGTAGACCATATCTCGTTCGATGTCCAGAAAGGCGAGATCTTCGGCTTCCTCGGTCCGAACGGGGCAGGCAAGACCACGACTACCCGAATGCTGAACGGGGTCATTCCGCCCGATGCCGGGACTGCGACTATCCTCGGCAGGTGTATCACCATATATGATAGTTAAAAAGGATCTCTTCATTTTGGGTGCAGTGGCGTTTCCATCCGCATTCGGGACACATAACAAACGGATCGCTCCGGTAATCGTTCCTTCCACTATACCGGATCTTTTCTGAATCGACAAGAAAGTGCCCGCAACCGGGGCACGGTTTGGTATCATTACATCGCATTGTTCTCATCACCGCGGTAATACACCGTCTCAAACCGCCCAATCACGCCCTGGATTCCTGTCGACACGTTCTTCAGGTCCACAAGGCGATCGACAACGCTCTCCCCCTGCTGTTTCCGCTGCGCAAGGGCAGAACGGACCGCCCCGTGAGTGGCTTCAATGGTCAGGGCGAGACTGGTGTCGAGATCGGTGCTGAACTGCCGGAATGCCATATCGATATTCTGCAGGGTTTCCCACCGGAGGTTTTCAAGATTGCGTACCACCAGCGTGTCAATCTGTTTTTTCAGCCGTTCCCGTGCCCGGCCCCCCCGTATGGTTCCGGGCAGGATACGTTCGATGACCTCGGAAGAGACCGGGCTGAAGGCACTTTCCCAGGCATGCTCAACCCAGAACGGCTTTCTTTCCAAAGTATACACCCTTTCTCTATTCGGGGCATGATACGGCACATCAAAGAGTTCTGATGCTGCTTTCCTGATGGATTCGATCAGCTCATCAGCACGCTGCTCATGATTCTTCAGGCGTGCGGTTATCTCTCCATCCATGTGTGCTGAAAGAGTCCCGAGTTCATGCTCGAACCATGCGGGGATGGCCTCTGCCACTGCCTGTTTCGCCGCTTGTTCCGGGTTGTGAGGCGATGCTGCGATCGCGGTGTCGGCAATCGATGTGAGCTGCTCGCGGACGGGAGTACGAAGATTTTTGACAGAGGTTTCCAGCTGTTCGTGAATCCGCTTCCGGTCCCCGGTGAGGATATCCTGCGCATGTATCCTCTGCTGCTCTGCTTCCGCAATTTTTTTGTCAAACAGGGCAAGCTGACGCTCCAGGAGGGTAAGCGGAAGTTCGAGCGCTTTTATTTCCAGTCCCGTCTGGAGGTGCACATCGTTAAAGACATCGAGCGCTTTTCTCCCGATCGTGTCCTTCAGCACCCGGCTCTTCTCGTGGGCGAGGAATCGGGATACACCCCTTCACCGCACAGGTCCCGCCATAGGGCAGTTCGTCGGTGATCGCGACCTTTCATCCTGCGTATCGTGCCTCGAACGACATCGCCATGCCCGGCGTTTCCCGTGCCGATCACGATGAGGTCATACTCACGTTTTGTTTCCACCCTGTTCTCAATAATACGTCATTCCTCCCTGGATCAACTGATTATCCGCTAATAGGGATTCTGGCATAAATATTTGTCTTAGTTCGCCGGTGATGTCCCTGAGAGGCAATTCTGGTTATCGGGTAAAATGGGAACAAGATCATTATTTTCCCAGCACATTCAATAATTCACCTGTATATGGCTGAACAACCCGCTTCATCCGAATTACCGCACCCGTCGCTTGCTTCCGTCTTTTTCGCGTTCTTCCGGCTCGGGCTCACGGCATTCGGCGGCCCGGCCATGGTTACCTACATACGGAAGATGGCGGTCGGGCAGAAGGGCTGGGTTGACAGTGCCATCTTTGACGAAGGTGTCGCACTCTGCCAGGCCATTCCCGGTGCGACGGCGATGCAGGTTACCGCCTATGTGGGTCTTCGTATCCGGGGCACGGCAGGTGCACTTGCAGCATTCGTGGGCTTTGGTCTTCCTGCATTCATCCTGATGATGATAGTCTCGGCACTCTATGTTTCAACCTCAGCGCTTCCCCCGGTGATGGCATTATTCCTTGCTTTACAGGCAATCGTTGTAGCGCTGGTTGCGTACGCGACGGTCTCATTCGGGAGGACATCCCTGAAGCACGGGACCCATCTCCTCATTGCCGGGATCGCGGCGGTGCTCTTCTTCGCGGGGGTGAGCCCCATTATCGTCATTATCCTTGCGGCCCTGCTCGGTATCATGCTTCTTCCCGCCACGGGCAAGAAACAGGACACTCCTGTGGCAACCCTCCCGCGCCCGGAACGATCATTTCTGATCATGCTTGCCCTGGCAGCCGCCTTTTTTGTCCTCCTCTATTTCCTGCAGCCAGGACTCTATGACATCGCCGCCACGATGGCAGGCATCGACCTGTTCGCATTCGGCGGGGGATTTGCCGCACTCCCGCTGATGTTCCATGAGGTTGTCGTTGTGCATTCGTGGATGGACAGTGCAACATTCATCAACGGGCTTGCACTCGGGCAGGTGACCCCGGGGCCGATCGTGATTACCGCAACGTTTGTCGGGTTCCTTGCCTACGGGTTCTGGGGCGGGGTCGTCGCAACGATTGGGATATTCACCCCCTCTTTTTTATGTGTGGTCGGGACGGTGCCCTATTATGACCGGCTGCGTGGTTCGCAGCTGTACCAGAAAATGTTCCAGGGCATCCTGTTCTCGTTTGTGGGGCTGCTCCTGAGCGTGACCATCAGGCTGGCGCTTGCGGTTCAATGGTCATGGTTTCCCGCTCTTCTCGCAGCCGGGGCATTTTTCTCGCTCCTTCTGGGTGCCGAAATTCTCTGGGTGGTCATTGCCGGGGTGGGAATCGCAATCGTGATGTTCCTCATTTTGCATTGACTGCAGCTTTTTTTACCGTGCCGGTCCAGGGGTGAACCACTGCTTTCAGGAACATACTATTCAAATCCGGCTTGTACCGGAACGCGTCCGGCTATGCACATTTATATCCTTTTACGACGCTAATCAACAACAGGACTGCCGCCGATGAAGAGCTCTACTTTGAGGGGATACTCTTTTTTCCGGGCGGTAAGAACGTACACGCGGAGGAAACTACGTACGCCTGCATGGGGATTTTTTTCCTGGCGTTTTCTTACCCGCCCGGATACCGGGGAGCTGACACTCATGAACCGGGATGATGATCATCGCTGACAACCATACCCTGACCGATGCCCTGCTCGCGTGGAGATACGGGAACGCTGTATACTATACCTCGCTGGCAGTGTTATTCCTCATCGGGATCGCAGCAGTTTTTATCCGGCATGATTTCTTTCGTGCACATTGGGCGTTTGTTGCCCTTGCCGTCGCAGTATTACCGGCAGCGGCAGAACGGCTGACCGGTATACGCCTTCCCTGGCCGATGAAATTGTTGATCACGCTCGCGCTTATCCTGCATACGGCAGGGGGGGCGTTCGGGCTCTATTTCTCACTCTATCCGATATACGATAAAATCGCTCACCTCGTAGCATCAATTGCAATCGCCTGGCTGATCTTTGTCATTATCCTGGTCACCGGGGGAATTTTCAGGAAGTATCCGGGTCGCCTCTGGATCTGCTGCGGGATTTTCCTCGGCGTGATGCTGCTGGGGTTATCATGGGAATACGAGGAATTATTTATCGATTTATCGACCGGGACGACGTATTTTGTCAACCCGGCCGACTCATTTTTTGATATGGTATTCAATACCATAGGGTCGGGATACGTTGTCCTGATCGTCAATGCCTACCTGAAATCTGATTCTTTTGAACACCTGTACCAGCGGTTCATACGGTGGAAGGGACCTCAGGAGTCAGGAATCCCGTCCACGCAGAACAGGTCCGGATGAGTTTTTCAGAACCACACGCGGTGTGGACAAAAGGTCATGGAATCAGACCGCACGGAGACACCTGGCCGGACATCCCATGATCCACAGGTCCGGGCGCGGATTATCATGGATCCCGGGAAAAGAGGTTCCTGTAAAAATGGTTGAAAAGCACTGAGGGAATGCATTTCCCCCTGCTTATTCTCCGCTTGATCGCGGAGATCCTCCGGACCGCTTTCTCATGCACCGGTAAGGCAACTCATGAGAAGGTTATACACCCGGGCCGGCGACCTGTCGATCTCATCCCAGGCGGTTTTCCTTATCATAAGGTTTGATATGACTACACCGCTCAGCAGCACCATGCCGATCAAAAGGACCTCCGTATTGGCAATACCCAGGAAATTCCGCGAGTAATCCGGAAATATGCCAATTCCTGCCGGGACCGAAGAGATCGGCCAGAATATCGCCGATGACGGGTTGTATACGAGAGCATCCTCGAAAAGGTGGGCGCCGAACCCGATTCCGGCAAAGAAAGCGACCGACGAAAACTTCAGCCTGAACAGATACATAAGGGTAATACCGGCCAGGACCGCGTAGACCACAAGGGCCCCGAGGTTGTGGAAATCCCGCGAATGTTCAGTCATCCGTGGCAGCAGCTGCCCCGTAATGTACACAAGATGATTCTGCAGGAGATCGATGATCCCATCAATATCCGGGACGCACCCGCTTATCACGATGATCAGGGTGCCCCACCCGGCATACTCCCGTTGAACAAAAGATGTCAGGACAACTGCAAGGGCAAGGTTGAAGATGACATGTTCAGCAAACATCTGGTGAAAAATCGGTTATCTCACACTAAATAGGTGCCGGTACTGACAGCCTTCATTGACGGCGGTGCAGGTATTTGGGAGCACAGGACCGGCATCGCCGCGTTCCATCGACCTGTTCTTCTGCCACGGATCAGGGATGAATGTCTGTATAAGAATCCCGCAAACCCGGGTTAACAACAAGTTCACAGGAATCAGGTCCCTCCCGGTGCCGGTGCGTACCTTTTGAAAAATGAGCATCACATTCAGTAAGGTAGAGACACCGCGTGCAATCCGAAAACCTCCTGAGGACCATACCCTGCGAACCTGACGTAGTATGGGCGGCATTTTATATAGGTATTGTGATAATCCTCATAATTTGAAACACGCAGTCTGGCCCTGGTTTTTTGGGTTGCCATGTATTTACCCGATAGCAGGCAAAAAATCATTAAAAAGGATTGATATATCCGCCTACCGGTGGGTTCCCGGTATGCCCGTATTTTCAGTTGTCCTGATCGACGGGGTTATTCGATAGGTTGTAAACTTCAGAGGTATACGTGCAGATGCCGGTGGTACATCTCCATCCCCGTCGGGGAGATCCACCCAGTTGCATCGCAGGCGTGGCATTGTGTCGATCCTGTTTACCGTGTCGACCCGGTTACATGAGGTACACATGTTGTTTTCCAGAGCTGACGTTCCACCCCTCCCAGGTATTCTGACCCGTTGACAACCTCTGTATGAAACAAGATAAACGTATCCGGTATCTTCAATTTCTGAATCATTTTTTGTAATAATCCAGGGTAATTTCAGCACTGGCCGGGGGTCATAAACCTCTGATTATGCTTTGGCGAAAGAGTCGGGCCTGATGCGGTGGACATATTCTTCCCTGTCTCTGCGGAACAGCGAACACGAACACGGAGCGATCACCCCTGCCCGGTACAGAGCGACAGGTATTTTCATCTTGGTATATGAGGAGCGGGCAGAATCAGCGGCATCCGCTTGCGGCTGCACACAGTGTTGTGTGAAGGGAATCAGCGGTGATATTCTGATATCTCTTCAAAACTTCTGTGGTAAAAAAAAATAGATTCAAAAGGAATATCATGCCGTATCCCTCTCCATCCATCCAATAAATCAAATAGTAATAACGCCACCTCCTTTGGATTGGAGTACTAACCCATGGATAAGTTCTACACGCTGAGGGCACTGCCCTATGAGTACAAGGCACTTGCACCGTACATCTCGGAAGAACAGCTGATCCTTCATCACACGAAGCACCACCAGGCATACGTGAACGGGGCAAATGCGATATTGGAGAAATTCGACAGGTCACGGAAGGACAAGACAGATTTTGATGTCAGGGCGACGGCAAAGGAAATGTCGTTCCAGCTCGGCGGGATCCGGCTCCACACCCTGTTCTGGCAGAACCTGGCCCCGGCAGGGAACGGCGGGGGCGGACTCCCCAAAGGTGAGCTGGCAAAAGCCATTGATGAGGAGTTTGGCGGGTTTGACCGCTTCAGGAAGGAGTTTTCCACGGCGGCAACGAGCGTGGAGGGCTCGGGCTGGGCTGCACTCGCTTACTGCAACAGGACAGGAAGGCCGCTCATCATGCAGGTCGAGAAACACAACACGAATGTGTTCCCGAGTTTAGCGATTCTCATGGTCCTGGATGCCTGGGAGCATGCATACTACCTCGACTACCGGAATGACCGTGCGAAGTATGTCGATGCATTCTGGAACATCGTGAACTGGGACGAGATCGGGAAGCGACTGGCCGGTGCCGTGAAAGGGCTGACCTTCATTCAGTGAAACATAAAGGGACCCGGCACCTGGAGCGGTTATCCGGCAGGTCCGGGGGGAAATGCCGGGTCCCGGAAAAATGATAATCGCGTTGCAGGGTATCAGAGCGCAGCAATGATCCGTTCCCTGTTCTTCTTCAGGTCATCACGGATTCTGCCGGTATAAGGGGAGCTGTCTGCTACAATCGCAATCAATTCATCAGGCGAGAGGGGCGAGAGGAGGATCGGGCCGTTTTCCCGTTCAATGAGCATCTGGTACAGGTCCCCCTTCCCGGGCGATGTACCCATCGCCTCTGAAGTACCCGGCCCGGTGGAGGCCATAGCCCCGGGAGCTTCCCTATCGACAGCACCCGGGACAGCACCCTCTCTGATAAACCCGTCCCGTGCAATGACAACAGCGACAGAGACACTTTCTATCTTCAGGAATTTCCCGGGCAGGTGTTTCAACATCGAAGTCTCGCCAGTTACGGAATTTTTCTCCGGTGCTCTGTTCACGCTGCTGAAATTACGGCTTTCAATATTTCTCCCGCATGGTATACCCTCCATTTTTTCCAACTCCGCAAAAATCAGTTTATGAGATTACAGGGTGAAATGATGGACGGTGTTGTTTTCGAGAACGGATAGGAAGTCTCCGAGGCCTGGATGAATTTCGAGATTTATTTTCGTGTCCCGGGGGACTGCGGTTATATTAAACTGGATTTCCGTCTGGTCGCCTGATGACATCGTCGGTTGAGAGGTACCGGCCCCGTTTTTCAATGCAATAAAGTTGGTGTTTTCCGTTGACGAACTTGCATTTGTCCATACCAGGGTCTTTGGACCATATGTCGGGGTCGAGACGATGATATTCATCTTTTCGAGATCAATATACGGGGTTCCCGGCACGAGACCGATGGTGAACCGGATCTGGTCAATTCCTTCCGACGTCTCGGAAGATAATCCGTACACATTACCGACCAGCTGGATGTTGGTTGTTGATTGTTCAACACCCCGGTATATTGTCTCCTGGGCTTTCTGGGTCGTAAAGAACCCCGCCCCAAGAACAACATAGGAGAACACCGCTGCGACGACGACAAATGCAATCAGCACAATCGCGGCTTCAAGACCCGTGAACGCTTCTTCATGTTCCTGTCCAATGCACATAGAACCACCACTATTTGGACAATGGAATAATCCATGCCAGTAATCTATCAACTCTATTTTTTACTATATAAAAATATTTATTTTAATCAAACGATTTTTAACGCTTTTTATCCTTTTTAATCACATTAAACTGGCTTATTTACCCGATTTCCGGCGATGAATATGCGGTGCTGAATCTGGGGACACCGTATACCGGGTGGGAGGGGAAGGAGAGTCATGAAAGTATCGGGAATGGTGGGGGTTTTCATCCTCCCGACAAATAACCACCATACTCCCTCTACCGGAGGGCGGAAAACGTGAATGTGATACCCGCGGGAAATCCGGATGGTACTGTGCCCGGCACACCAGGAATGGATTGAAAAAAATTCAGGGTAATCCGGATTTTACTATCTTTGTTGAGGAAACAGTGTCATCGTGGCAGTTTCCCTGGCACCGGTGTTTATCGATAGTATCCCGTTTCTCCGCCCACTGGATCAGGGGGAGCACGGCCTCACAAAGCTGTTTCCCGTCTTCGGTGAGGGAATATTCCACCCGTGGCGGGATCTCAGAAAATGATTCCCGGTGGATCAGGTTTTCTTTCCTGAGATTTTTTAACACATCCGCAAGGGTCTTGGGGCTGATCCCGTCAAGCCTCTGCATAATATCACTGAACCGTATCTTCTCATGGTGACCGATGATGCTGATAACCAGGATGGCCCATTTCTTTGCAATGACATTGATGATCCCTTCAAGGGGGCACAGGCAGATGGGATTGCTATCCTTTTTCATAGTCACTTAAAAACTATAAACTTGACACTATTAATACTATCCAATTAATAGTGACTTTTCATACAAACGACAGGGAGTGAACCTCCATGTGTCATACGTCAACAGGAAAACAGGTATTGCAGGTGAGAACCCTGTGCGGTTGCGATTGTGGATGCGCCTGTCCGGTCGATCTTCCCATTGATGATGGAATACAGAGACTTGAGGAACATAAAAAAATCCTTCAGGACCGGATTGATAATATCAACAAGAAAATAACTGCTCTGAAAACCGTGAACTAAACCATGAATGCCCTCCACGTCGAACACCTGGTCAAACGCTTCGGCCCCGTAACCGCCGTGAACGATGTCAGTCTTACGGTCCCGGAAGGGGAGATCTTCGGGTTCCTCGGTCCCAACGGGGCAGGAAAGACCACGACGATCCGCCTGCTGACCGGTGTCCTCACACCGGATGCCGGGACCGTCCGTATCAATGGCATCGATATCCACCGCCACCCGCTCGATGCCAAGATGCAGATGGGGGTCATTCCGGAGAACAGCACGGTCTATGCCGACCTCTCCGCGGAGCAGAACCTGCACCTGAGCGGGAAGATGTACGGGATGAGCCGGGCACTCCGTGAGAAAAGGATTGATGAGCTCCTGTCGCAGACTGGGGCTGGGCGAAAAACGGAAAAACACGGTCCGGGACCTTCTCCAAGGGTATGAAGCAGCGGGTGAGTATCGCGTGTGCCATCATCCACCGCCCCCGTGTCCTGGTCCTCGATGAACCGACCAGCGGGCTTGACGTGCAGAGCCGCAGGCTGGTGCTCGAGACGATCCGCCGGATGAACGAGCAGGGCAGCACGATCTTCCTGACCACCCATAACATCGAGGAGGCAAACACGCTCTGCCAGACGGTCTGTATTATCAACAAGGGGAAGATCGTTGCACAGGACAGTCCCGAGCGGCTCAAAAAGATGTTTGATACGACGCAGTCGGTCGAGGTCTCGTTTGACCGCCCCGTGACCCGGGACCTGTTTGCGGCAGAGGGGATCCTCCGGGCAGAACCGTGCGGTGACAAGTGGCGGCTCTATACCGACAACCCGGACCAGGTGCTGAAATACCTGGTCGGGCGTGCCGAACGCGAGTCCCTGGGCATCACCTCCCTCACGACATCCGGCCCGAGCCTCGAAGAGGCATTTGTGCAGATCACGGGGTGTGCCTGATGGAGATCCCGTTGTTCCTCCGGGGCATCGTCGTCATTACCGAAAAGAACATGAGGCTGTATTATACCAAGCCGCCCGTCCTGATGTTCGGGCTCCTCTTCCCGCTCTTCATGTTCCTTGCGTTCTTTGTCGGCCGCCACCTTGACCTGGCCACCTTCTTCCCGGCCTTTCTCGGGATGATGCTGTTCTTCACCGCGTCATCGGTAGGCCCGCTGATCACGCCGTGGGAGAAGCGGGATAAGACCTATGAACGGCTCCTCTCGTACCCGGTAACCCAGGACAGCATCATCCTCGGCGATGTGGCAGCGGGTGCGATCTTCGGGATGGGGATCTCCCTGGTTATATGGCTGGCGAGTTCCCTGTTCATCCCGGTTGCCGTCACGAGCCCGGGGTTATTTGCTCCTCGCGTTCGTCATCGGCACGCTCTCGTGTTCCGCGCTGGGGGTCCTGATCGTATCGCCGGGATCCGACAACCCGCCCAACGTGATGATCTTCTCCAACCTGATCCGGTTCCCGCTCATCTTCATCTCCGGGATATTTGTCCCGCTTTCGCAGATGCAGGGCTGGGGGCTCACTCTCGCGTACTGTTCACCCCTCACCTACCTTGCCGACCTGTTCAATGCGGCCATGTCCGGGACATCCGTATTTTCTCCGGTTGTTGACTGCGGTGTACTCATCGCCCTCTTGGCCGGGTTTATCCTTGCAGCACGGGTCATCCAGAAACGGAATATGATGAAGGGGATGTAGGGAACCGAATAAAAAACCGTGAAAGCCGGGGTGGACTATCCCCGATCCTTCTTAAAAACACCATTTACAAATCTGGTGCCCCCTCGCTATCCGGGAGTATAATTGGTCTCCACAGAGATCCGCCAGCCAGACAGGTTTAAAAAGGCCGGTTTTTCCACCGTTAAAATCGATTATTCCTGATTCTGCGCCTAAAAACAAGAAATCCGGAAAAATGATCACAAAAACGCCCCATTCAGGCCGGTCATGAAAATCCGGATCTGAGAAAAATACGCCCATTTTGAGTCCTGATTGCCATTTTGGGCATTTTCCGGATCATGAGGAGTGCGTCTGTCCAAAGGAAGGATCTCTCCGTCGATGCTCTACCAAAAGAGAGGTGATTTCAGCACCCGTGGCTGATCCCGATAGTTTCAGGTAATACTCTCAACCCGCCCGATGAGAGTTCATTCCTCACCCGGTGCCTTTCCAGCCTGCAACTCCGGCTGTCCGTCGCACGGGATCTCAATGATATGATTGTCGTGGATCTGGAAATACTGCCACACGCTCCATGGAGAGAGGAGCCGGATCTCCGTCAGGAGTTAAATTGTGCTGACGCATTCGGTTCGATAAACGGTATGTCTTGACGAATGTGAGGCTCGCGATTTCTGCCCGGATTCGAGTGAAGGATCAGGCGGGAGTGGAACGGTGTACGATGTGAGTGAGATACAGGAGTCTTTTCTCTCGGGTAGAAAGCCAGGAATGTATGGTGTAGTTCACGGTTTTGCATTTCCTCCTTCACGCGTGGAAAAAGAAACAACCGTATTTAAGAGCAATAATAACGATATTTCTAGTGAACAAAAGAACGGTTTCTCAATGCGTCAGGAACACAATACAGCCTCCGGATTTCTGCTGATCGTCGCTGTTGTATGCATCATCATCCTCGCACTGCCGGGCGTGACCTGCGCAGCTCTGGAAAATACTACACCCGGCGCCGGGATGCAACCGGATGGTACCAGCCTGCCGGGCAGCGGTTCCCACCGTTTTCCCGGTCCCCGCGAACACGACAGGCCCGCTATCGAATGTCACCACCGTACCAACAACACCTCTCCCACCTGTTTTCGTAGTCCGGGAGAACCTGGCCAATGCCGTCAATCCTCCCCCGTACCTTATCTTCGATCCACCGCAGATCTCTGAAAACCTGACCTGTACCATCTACGGTTTTGTCGATCCCGGGTCGGCGAACGTGACCATTGAAAGCCTTCTCTGGGACTGGGGTGACGACCAGGAGCCGGCGTACCATACGTTCCCGGACTCGCACCTATACAGCAGTCCCGGGGTTTACACCTTTTCGATCACCGCCCTGCAGTCCGACGGACAGAAAGTCACCCAGACTACGAAGATTTCCATGGGAAACCCGCTCATTCCCGAGGTTCCGGTAACAACCAGTCCTCCGTTCCCGGGTGAAACCGGAGGACCGGTCATGGTGATACAGCCGCCGGTCCTGACCCTCCTCGAGCCGGTGACGAACAGGATGAATGTTACCCTGAACGGGAACCTCAACCCGGGATCGCCGGGTGTCACCATCGAATCGGTGAGGGTCGACTGGAATGACGGAAACATTACCACATCTGCCGATCTCCCGGCGACCCACCGCTACGCCGCTGCCGGTATCTTCACCGTGAGCGTCACGGGAAAGCAGTCTGACGGGCAGTCAGCCACCAGGAAAATTATGCTGGATATGAGAAACGAGACTCCCGTGCCTCCCGGACCGGACACGTCGCCTCCGCCACCGAATGACCTGACGGCATTTATCATCATTGCCATGGCAATCGGCGGTGCGGTCATCGTGGCCGTCGTCCTGATCACCCGGCGCACGAGGGACCCCGTCGCGGCACCGGGTATCCCGAAGGCATTTCCGGCAAGGTCTGGTCCTATGCGGGAAAACCGCCCTTCTCCGGAAGAACTGAAAACGATCTGTTCCGGGACTGGCGTAGTCCCGGATGTCCTTGACTCGGTCATCAGGGTCGCCCAGGAAATTGCCCGGGAGGGGCGGGAGGGACAGGCGATTGGGACGGCCTTTGTTGTCGGGGACACCCAGAACGTCCTGCGCTATTCAAAACAGTTTGTCTTAAACCCGTTCCATGGTCACCAGGAGGCCGAACGGCAGATAACCGATGCCGGCATCCAGGGAACCATCAAGGAGTTTGCCCAGCTGGACGGGGCATTCCTCATCTCGGGTACCGGGGTAGTCGAGGCGGCGGGGAGGTGCATCACGGTTGACCTGAGTAAGGTGGACCTTCCCGGGGGGATGGGTTCACGGCACCTGTCCATAGCCGCCATCACCCGGGTTACCACATCCATCGGGATCGTCGTCTCCCAGAGCGGGGGCATGATCTCACTATTCAGGGATGGGAAGATCGTATACACCATCAGGTCGTGAGGAGCGGTCTGGTGCTGTTCCGGTTCTTCCCTTCCCCTCACCGCAGCACAGTCAGGGCCTGGGCTGGAAAATCAACGGTTAACTCGTTCCGGTTCTCCGTTCCGGTTTTTTCCAGACCCGGTTATCCTCTCATTTGTCAGCCGTTCGATGGCATCCCACCTGTGATAAAGTCAGGGGGGTCTCCCTGGGCTGCAACCGGTACCTTCAAAAAGGTCCTGATTGTTTTTTTTATTGAACAATTACGGAACGAACCGCAGGCCGGGATAGACGGTGCCCCGTGAACCGTCCCTGGCAACCGTTACTCCGAATATATCCCTGACGGCACTGCGAAATTCTTTTTCAAGGACCTGTTTCGGGAAATCGTTTGTCCGGCGCTGGAAGGTCCGGACCCATTCACTCCAGAGCCTCATGCACTGGACGTCGCAGATCCGGCTCGGCTGGACATGGAGTGCCAGGAATTCATAAAAAACCCTGAGTTCAGAGAACCCCTCAAGGCTGATGTCGAAACCGCCCGACTGGTAGTGTTCGTTGAACCGGTCCCGTATCCCGTGGTTTGCCGTGTTCGTCGAAAGCGGGAAAAGAAAGTCTCCTGCACCCAGGGGTCTGCTTAAGGCCCGGGGGAATTGTGGCGGCCGGGTGGTCCCTGAATCGATACGGGTTAACGTGCTCTTTGATGAAGACATGGTGAATGTACCTGGCACAGAATATGAGCACAGGGTTTATAGGCAGTTTCCTGAAAACCAGAATTTGAAACGTTATTGTAAAAAATACTAAAGAAACGGCTGTTTCTGGGAGAAACAAGGAGTTTTAATGGTATATTCACGGTTGTCCCCTGCACCTCCAGGAATATCTTTGACCGGTGTCCGGAAATGTGTCGCAATGAAAAAAACAGGATTTTCTCTGTTCCTGATAGTGCTCAGGAACTCCGGCAGGTACGGGCGAATCACCGTATGATTCAGGCGAACCGGGCAGCCATACAATCATTACCTAAAATTTCATGATCCCCAGTATTACCATCGCAATGATGGCCAGTATTACCGCACCCAGCAGACCGAAGATGAACCAGCCGATCAGAAATGCTATTACTGCTCCCAGTCCCATCGCACCCCAGTTCACTGACACCATTTTTCTATCCTCCTTTCCATTGGTCCTTTCCTCTGTTCTTTTTCACCCGGCACCAGTTCCTGTCATCATCCGGGGACCTGGCCGGGGTACCACGAAGACCTTAAATCATCAACTATAAAAAACTGACTGCCAGGCACAGGATTCGCACAAACGATATTGGCCGTCAATGGATCTATCGTTCATGCCGGTGATGGATATCCGGCGTGTGCGGGTGGTCGTGGTCCAGAGGTTCGTGGACGTGGGGATGTGAGTGGTCCCCGGCACCTTCTCCCTCATGGCCATGCCGGTGGTGTTCATCGGGGTGATGATGAAGGTGCTCATGCTCTATCGGGATATGATGGTGCTGGTGTGTATGTCGCTCCGTCGCAAGAACCAGGGCCCCTGCCAGCATCAGCCCGAATGCAATCATTATAAACAGGTCCGGAAACTCCCGGAACAGGACAAGTGAAAGGGCCGCACCGACAAAGGGTGCGACGCTGAAGTATGCACCCGTCCTTGCTGCACCAAGATCCCGCAGTGCACGGATGAATAACACCATACTGAACCCATAACAGAAAAACCCCAGGAGCATTGCAGCCACTATAAGGGATAGTTCCGGAAGGGTGGTGTGTCCGAGGAACGCAAGCACCAGGGCAATACTCCCTGCAAAAAAACCCTTTACCGTAACGATGGTGAACGGATCTTTTCCCGAGATAATGCGTGTGGCGTTGTTGTCGATGCCCCAGAAAACACAGGCAAGGAGTATTCCAAACGCACCTGCCGATAATCCGAAAGCAGCGGTAGGATTCCATGACAACAGGATACTTGCAAGCGTGATGATACCGAGTGCCATCCAGATCCGTTTCCCTGCCTGCTCACGGAACACTGCAAACGCGATGAGCATCGTGGCAACTCCCTCAAAGTTCAGGAGCAGGGATGCTGTTGCCGCCGGGGTGATCTCCAGGCTGGACATCAGCAGGATCGGGGCGATGACACCCCCGGCAAGAATTGCCAGCGTAAGCCAGGGGATGTCATTCCTCTGGATCCCTGCTTCGCCAGACCGGGGACTATACCGTGATTTTACCATCCCGAGAAGGAACATCCCGAGTGCGGTGCCAAGGTACATGAAGGAGACGAGGAAAACCGGTGAGATGTTCCCGACCAGTATCTTCGAGAGCGGGGTACTTATCCCGAATAACGTGGCAGCAAGGAGGGCGTATCCTGCCGGAGAGAAGGAAAATTGTACCATGTCAGAGTCACCGCGTTGCCCTGCGTGATAGAGAGTGTTCAACCGGGGATAAGAAAAGGTATTCAGATCCTGAGGACCGCTCATGGATTGCATATTCATGATAAATACAGGTGTATGGGTGTGAAAGGCACATATGGCCCCGGGAACGCTACGATACTCCCGTTTTGGCGGAGGAAAACATGAACTTTGAAATCCAGCCGATTGGACAGGTAAGGTCCCCGAACAGGGAAAAAAAGGACCCACCCCGGCAGGGGAGGGTATCAGACACCATTTCGGATATTGACATCAACGAGAAGTACCTCTCCGGTCTTGATGACATCGAGGAAAGGTAACACCTTTTCGTCCTGTTATGGTTCGACCAGGCTGACCGGACGGTGCTCAGGGCAATGCCTCCGCACGAGAAGATTGGGCACGGGGTATTTGCCACACGCTTGCCCGATCGCCCAAAACCCGGTTAGCTTTCTCTGTCGTTGATTTGATACAACGTGATGGAAATATCCTGCGGGTCCGGGGGCTTGATGCGCTTGACGGGACGCCGGTTGTGGATATCAAGCCTTTTTTACCGGACATCGATTGCGTGAGAAACAGCAGGGTGAAAAGATGGACGTAAAGATCGCTGAGAAAAAAAAGAATTTACATCTTGTCCATTGCGGCCTTGATCATCTTCATGGTGTCGATCTTGTGCTGCAGGTGCTTGATCCATCCTTCCTTCATCATAATTTTCTCCTCAAGCATCCGCGACATAACCATCTTCTTGGTCTTTTCGTCGAGTTTTTCCCACATCATTTTCATGTGGTCCATACCCTGTTCTCCTCCCATCCCGTGCTCCATTCCCATTTTTCCTTCTGGTGCCATGATAAACTCCCGTCCAATGAGTTTCTTTCACCACATCAGACAGACTGCTACACCCCTCTCTGAAAATAAATTCTTTTTGGCAAAATTTAAATTTTGAATCTCAGATGAAATCAATCCTGCACTTGGGATCGCCCAGGACTGGAACCTGGTTGATAATTCTCTGTCAATAGTGCCTGGTCCGTACCATGATAGCACCAGATTAATGAGGGATCCCGGAGTTCCACCGGAAGTTAACCTCTGCGAAAATGGGGCGTGTCAGACGTCAGGCAGCGCTTTGACCGACTTATTTCCTGTGGAAAAATGCGCAGGTATGGTAAGAGAGTCAAAAAAATCAGGTGCCAGGCGGCTGGGTGTGAACGCAGGATACGAGGAATGAAAACCCTGAACGCACTATACCGTACTTACCATGAAAGGAACAACGATGAACCAGGTCACCCGGGATAATCGTGAATGGTTCCAGGAGTGGGCAAACGAATATGATACCACTCTGGGAAAAGTAAAAAGACATCATTCATTGCTTGACCTGGTCGTTCAGCGATCGGGGATCCAAAGACATGACCGGGTCCTTGATATCGGCTGTGGAACAGGACTGCTGTCACTGAAATTCCTCGCCAAAACAGAGTGCACCATCACGGCAATCGACAGCTCGGCCGGGATGCTCAGGATATTCCAGGAAAAGATCGAGACATGCAACCTGACCGGGAACATCCATTGCATCCAAAAATCAGCGGAGGAAATGGATTTCGCGTCTCACCAGTTTGATATCGTGGCATCGACGGTTGCGCTGCATCACGTGAAGGTGAAAGAACCGGTTATCGGGAAGGTGTATGACTACCTGAACGATGGCGGGAGATTCGTGATCGGGGAGATCGATATGGATACGACGGGAAACCCGGATGACCCGAAACGGTTGATGAGAATCCTGAGGTACCTTACCAAAGAATTTGCGCTTGCCATGGAAGAGGGAGGCATACCGGCGTTCGTAAGGATGTATGACAATGGAAAGAAGCATATCCTGAACGACGGTGAATACTGCATCGGGTTTGGCCAGTGGGCAGAACTCTGCAGGGATGCCGGGTTTAAGAAGGTGGAAGTCAGCCCGGTGAAGGGGTTTGAATGGTTCAAGGTGCTCGTGGCAACGAAATAAAAGGCGGGTGGATGGGATCAAAGAAAAAACTGCCCCTCAGTCCCGGTAAGATAATCCGGAACACTGGCTGTCGCCTCCTCCGGAACAATCCCTGGCATCCTCGTTCTTTTTTTATTATACAACTGAGGTTGACCCGTCGGCACGGATTGCCGGGACCCGCGATGAGCCCGGTTACCTCTCCAGTTCCGCCGACGATACTCTATTCACCCCTTTTTTCTGATAACAAAAAAGGAATACCCGTATTCGCGTGAATGGTCCCGGAAGATGCGTATTTCTTCAGCAAAAGAGCTGAGAAGTGCCTGCACTTCCTGGTCGTCCTGGTACTGCTGACCCAGGATTTCCAGTTTCCGGGATAAAGGAGTGTAATACGGATCCCACCATGCGGCGTCAGGGAGCCGGAATGTGCCGAGTATCGAATACCCGGCGTCCCGGATTACCGTCATTGCATCCCGTTCGTGCATCATCGCGGGATAGCGTGCGGTAAAATAGTCCCTGCACTGGTCTGTTGGCGTATCGGTAAACCAGACACACTCTGAAATGGCCATATACCCTTTCGGTGTAAGGAATCGCTTCCAGGAATGAAGGGCCTCCTTAAAACCCATGATAAAAGCAGATCCCTCGGCCCAGATGAGATCAACGGATCCCGCCGGAAACGGGAGGTTGTCCATGGAGGCGCACACTTTTTTTATCCGGGTATCCAGCCCCTCTTTTTTTGCCCGTCCCTGGAGATCATCAAGAAACGGCTGGTAGATGTCACAGGCAGTTATCGCAGCATCCGGGCAGAGCTTCGCAAGGGTGAGGGTCGGCATGCCTGACCCACATCCTATATCGAGAATGCGGGTATGCCGGGGGAGGTGCGGGATGAGGGTGAACGCCCGGGCTGTACACTGATCCGATCCCGGTCCCTGCCGGGGCAATCCTTCAAAAACAGTAAAAAAAAATGTTTTATCCATAGTATTTTTTAACCTGTATTTGTTCTTTTTATTTGGATGAATAGTTCCCGTTCATTTCATGAGTATTCCCGGTCGGCTGGTACCAGAAACCGGCTTTTTGGATTATACGAATGCACAGGGCTGGTCCTGGTGCGGGTTATTAACGGAGAAGCCTGGCAGGGTATCGGATTATTACGGGGACAGGGACGTAAAATCTCTTTTTTTCATCAATGCAAAGAAAATCCTCCTAAATTTTCCTGCTTTTCCTTGCAGTCAGGACAAGCTCCCTGATCTCTGACGGCAACTGGTCATCCTGCCATCTTCGTTCTGCATCGTTTGATGCCCCAGCATTTTTCACGGCCTTCAGGGCATACCACGCCGCTCCCAGTGAATGGTCGGCCATATGAGCAGTTGCCACGGCCTGCCCGACGGAACGGGCGACTGCTGTTGATAGAGGAGAAGAAGATTCCCGCGCCACAGCATGTGCGGCTACTGAAGCCTTCATCGCCTCACCTGTTGAAGCGTTTCCCTGTGCCCATTCCCTGGCGATCAACAGGGCATTTTTCAGTCTTTCATCGGGTGGTTCACCAGAGAGATGCAGCACGTGCTCCGCACAGGTGTATGCCCAGGTAATTAACTGAATGTGCTGTTCCTTTTTCAGGGGTCCGCCCCGGTGTTCTGCAACAAATCTTTTATCCCGCATACGCAGCACTCCGGGAATGAGAAAATGTTCCTTTCTTCATTTTTTTCCTTCATTGAATTGAGGATTCATACACCATAGGCTCTCTGAACCATTGATATCTGTGAATGCGGTTGAACGCCAGTCATCTGAAAATCTGGACCATGAGTATTCAGAACAGCCGTTCTTTGCGAATTACATTAAGTCTTTGGTTTCAGGAAATAGTGTTCCCTGATTTTCCATTCCCCGCTATAACCGAATTATTTTCAGTTACTAGTCATTCGAACACTCATTCATGGTACCACATGCAACCCAGAATAGTCCGCGTCCAGGGTCATGCAACGGTCTCAAAAGATCCCGACACGGCGATACTTTCCTTCGTTATTCCGGGACAGAATATGAAATATGATTCACAGCGTCAGACAGGTGAACACCCGTGTTGAGACCCTGTGGGATGAACTCGAAAAATCCCCTACCGACCGGAAGACACTGAAGACCACGGACTTCTCCATCACCCAGCGACTCCCGGTTCGATTAAAAAGAGAAGGGGAGGATCTTTCCTGGCTTTGTCTGCAGGCACGACCTGCGCCTTGAACTCCCGTTCGATAAAAAGGAACCGGGGAGGATCATCGATTATCTCGCCGTCAGCATGAGCCAGTCGGAGATGAAGATATCGTTTGATGTCAGGGACAAGGAGAGCCTGCACAGGGAGATGCCCGGAAAGGCCGTCATGGCCGCACGGAACAATGCCGGGATTCTGGTGAAGGCTGCCGGGGTACGACGGGGGACGATCGTGAATATTAAATATGGCTGGAGCGAGGTGCGCTTCCGGGAAGGGATGGACATGGGTGCAACCATGATCTGTGAGTCTCTACCGGATATCGAACCGGAAGAGATCGATGGGAGAAGATCCGGTGAACGGTGACATGGAACGACTGGAGCATTAAAAAAGGAAAAACTCATACATTCATACCAGGAATGCACGAACGGACCGATGGCTGATACATGACCCCCTCTCATCAACGATCAATTCAGATTGCTGCCGACGCAGCATCCCGGGCACACCACGGGCAGGTCCGGAATAATGGGAAGACACCGTTTATCGCTCATCCCCGGAGAGTTGCCGAGCGGGTGAAGTTCTTCGGGGGTGACCATATCGGCATCATTGCCGCCTGGCTTCACGATGTGATGGAGGACTGCGATGAAGGTGACTGTATCGTACTTGATACGCTCCGGGACCTCGAGTTGTCACAGCAGGAGCGGGACGAGATCTTTGCCATCGTCTCGGCCCTCACCAAGAACGACACCATACAGGGAAAATCAGAGAGACAGGCAGACACCCTCACCAGGATCTCCCGGGCTCCTCCCCAGGCAATCCTCATCAAACTGTGTGACCGGATGGATAACCTTATCGACGCATGGGACCGGGACACGACGTTCTTATCCATCTATCTCGCCCTGACCGATCAGCTGATTGCCGCATTATCGGAAGGTGCACTCCGCCGTGGATACAACCAGGCACTTGAGGCACTGATACAGGTCCGGCAGACATATTCGGGGTATTAGATCAGCCGGATTCAAAGAGAAAAAAACATTGAACGGAGGGAATTACAGGATTCCCCGGGATCCCGGGCATTGCATCGACGCCTGACAGTCCTGGTGCTCTTCCTTCTTCTCATGACCGCAGTCGATCTCGCGATTCACTCCTGGAAAAATAAGGAGAAGGCGGGTTGTGAGGTTTCTGTACACGTGAGCGGAAAAAGGATTGGTCTTCCTGATCCTTTCTTTATAAAGGAACGATGGTGTTCCCCCGTATCCCCCTCATGCCTTTCCTGGATAAGGACTAAAACAAGGGAATATTTATTGGTTAAAATGCTGGGAAGTGTAACGGTATATCTCGTTCATCTTCCGTATTTCACGGGTCTGTGCCCCGGTCCGGACAAAAAATAAGATCTCGTTCCCGGCATCAAGGAAAATGGGATGGTCTGATTTTTTTATGGTAACCCGGCACAATGTCTTATCGCCTGTTTTTCTGAAGGTGACTGACAGGTAACTGTTCTGCCTGTTGAAAAAATCACTATCGAAATATTTTCTGATAATTGAATCGGTGATCATGTCCTGGTACGCGCCTGTCCCGGTATCGTGAATATGCCGGTAATCACCTTCAATGCCGGGAGCAGGATCTCCATCATGATCTTCCCCGCTTTCCGGAAGACCGATGATAAGATCTCCCCCGTTGGTGTTCAGGAAACCGGCAATGGTTTTCGCGATAATAAATGTGGACGCATCTGCCCCGTACCTGATATGTTCGGGGGAGGGGGGTTTTGTGATATTGGGATCCGGTGGATCGAGACTCCATAATGCACGGGACTTGAACTCAACGCCCGCAGATTCGCCCTGGCTGAGGAGCCGGGAGAACTCATCGTCCTGCTGTAATTCGTGCCTGAATATGATATCGTCGTACCAGGTATCAGGGTGCAGGTCCAGGAGTTCAGTCGGCCGGGCGGGCAGGAGAGTGTCCCGGAGAAAAATCCCGAAAAAGGGTAATGCATCGTCGCCCCTGCCCCAGCGGTGACCGGCATGGAATACCTCAATACGGGGGAGGTTCGTTATGCGTTCCCATCTGAAAATCCCGTGAAGGAATGGCAGGCTGAAACCGGTGAAATCAAAGATGCGCCGGATCTCATAGGTCCTGATATAATCTGCCAGCAACCCTGTTATCCTGTCGTCCTGGTTCCAGAGGGTATATGCTGCAGTTGAATCACCGGACGGGTAATTGCAATACTGGATCGGCTCAAACGGTTTGAGTAACCCGTAAGCCGCCGATACAATCAGAATATGATGCAATGAGTGCGCAATACGTTCTTTTCCGGTATCCCCGAGCCCTC
The DNA here is from genome assembly GCA_963829335.1 of uncultured Methanoregulaceae archaeon. Lineage (GTDB taxonomy): Archaea > Halobacteriota > Methanomicrobia > Methanomicrobiales > Methanospirillaceae > Methanoregula. The sequence continues at coordinate 322,440 of CAWHIE010000004.1, read as the reverse complement.
CGAAGACACCTCCCAGGTAACGATTCACCGCTGCAAGGTACCGGGCATCGGTATCGGTCCCGAAAAAGTCTTTTCCCTCTTTCAGGTTCCGGCCATTGAAATGCTCCTCCCCGTATCCACCGCCGGGGATGGCAGTGTTCCTGAGATGCGGGAAGACGGCTTTGCGGCCTTTCACCAGGATCATCCGGGAATCCCCGCCCGCCAGCGAGGAGAAAAACGTTTTGGATTCCTGGAATTTTTCCCCCTCTCCCTCTCTCGTCTGGTTATCGGAATCACGGGTCAGTATCAGGACCGGACTTTTCGGAAGATAGGGATGCCCGGAGGAGAACATGTACAAGGTATCATAAATGGTGCACCTAATTAATCCTGATTGTCTTTTTTACCGTGCTTAGGACATCATTCCCGGCACCCTGCTTTCCGGTTCATCGCCCCATCACCGGACACATCTCCGGTGCCCGGACCTCAACCGTGAAATATGAAATTTCTGTCACCCGGGAAGATACCCGGACCCTGCCCCCAGTGATCAGGCATGGTCAGGATTGATTTTAATACCAGGGACAATAATCACAAAGGAGGGTATACCGTTTGACCACATCGATGAAAAAACTCCTCGAATCGCTCAGGGTGCCGCCGGGTAAAAAGATCGATCTCCGGCGCGACTATGACCCCGGTTGTGTTGACAGTTTCATGGCGAAGGAGGATGCGGAGGAACTCACGGCAACCAGTATCCAGCTGCTCGCACAGCAGCAGGACACGTTGTATGCCCAGAATACCTATGGCCTGTTGATCATCTTCCAGGCCCTGGATGCGGCCGGGAAGGACAGTACCATCAAGCATGTCATGTCGGGGGTGAACCCTCAGGGGGTGCAGGTGACCAGTTTCAAGGTGCCCGGTACCGAGGAACTCGACCATGATTATCTCTGGCGGAACTGTCTGGCCCTTCCCCGCCGGGGAACTATCGGGATCTTCAACCGCTCCTGGTACGAGGAGGTGCTTGTTGTCCGCGTACACCCGGAATACCTGGACCGGCAGCAGTTGCCCCCTTCCCTGAATGACCCGGATATCTGGACCCGGCGGTTCAGGGAGATCAATAACTTTGAGCGTTACCTGACCGATAACGGTATTATCGTCCTGAAGATCTTCTTGAACGTTTCAAAAGAAGAGCAGAAGCGACGGTTCATCAAACGGGTGGAGGAGCCGGACAAGAACTGGAAGTTTTCGGCAGCAGATATCCGGGAACGGGCCTGCTGGGACGATTACATGACCGCGTACCGAGGAGATGTTCAACCATACGAGCACTGCCTGTGCCCCATGGTATATCGTCCCTGCCGATCACAAGTGGTTCACCCGGCTTGCGGTTGTCTCCGCCATCTGCGAAACCCTTGACAATCTCAAGCTTGCGTACCCTAAAGTCTCAAAGGAGCAGAAGGAGGCGCTGCTCGCGGCAAAGGCAGAGATGGAACAGGAGAACGGGGATACCGGGATCGGAAAAAAGAGGGCGGGGAAGAAGGCACAGAGGAAATCCTGATACGTTCTCCCCCCTGCATATGTAGGTGCTTCGGAGAAGGTGCCTGAAAGTGTATACCTTTTTTAAAAATTTGTAAAAAAAAAGTATATTCATATTTTAACCACCAAAATTGAACAGAAATAACGAGAGAAAAATCGCGTAAAAAATGTTCCCGGAACTGAACGACAAAAAAGTTTAGTTTTTTGATTTGAAGAAATTCTTTTTTCCTGTCATCAGGGTAATATCTGCGGCAGCTATGAGGTGACCCCCTCTCTCCCCCAGGGGGAGGCAACCCAAGGGGAGCCCCCCTTGACCCCCTCTTTCGAGGTATTTCATCAACCTTCTAAGGGGCTATCACATTTTGGGGATGCCCGAGCGGCGGGGGCGGAGGCACGATGTGCTGGAGCCCCCAAGAGCGATTTTTGAGAAAAATATATATCTTTTAATAAAATTAGTCGATAAATTGGAACGATACCCAAAAAAATTAAATTACCCCGCGGATAAGGAATGCGATGGACTGTCATCGCATCTTTTTGCGACTATGCATGTTCCGTAAACCAGGAAACGGCATGGGGATGGAATTCCTTTTTTGACCAAACGGACCAGGCAGGTAATCCGGGTGTTTTCGTTCGTTTCATCAGGTTTTTGGTTGCGGGGGCCTCATGAAGATAAACGCGATGAAAAAGCCGATGATGGCGAGAGCGAGCACCCAGGGAAACACCCCAAGGTAATTCCCGGTCGTGGTCCTGATGAACCCGGCCAGCTGCGGGCCGGCGATCGCCCCCGCACCAAAGGCGAGGAATACCAGGCCGTAACACCTCGGATAATCACCTGTCCCGAAATACCGTGCCGTGGCAGTCGGCGCAATGGCAAGCCAGCCCCCGGAGCATCCCCAGAGCACGGCAAAGGCAATGATATAGACCGGGACAACCGGAACCTGCCACATAGCCAGGGAGGCAAGCCCAATCAGTACAAACGATATCATGGCGGTGTTCCCCGGGGTGAGCCGGTCGGTGAGGAACCCGAACACCGGCCTCCCGCCCCCGTTAAAGATTGCAAAGAATCCTACGAGGGCTGTGGCAAGGGCGGTCCCGATGTGTACCAGTTCTGTTCCGACGGGTTGGGCAATGGAAATCGCCATCAGTCCCGCAATACACCCGATGAAGTAACACGTCCAGAGACCGTAGAATACCGGGGTCCTGAGCATCGCTGAACGGCTGCACTCACAGCACCCCTTCTCACCCTCCGGGGGTACGGGAGGGTTCCAGCCCGCAGGTTTCCATCCCTCTGGCGGGAATGCGAGCGGGAGTGCCAGGGGAACGGTGAGGATGATAATCCCGAGGCCGAAGATACGGAATGTGCTCATGACACCATACGCCGCAATGAAAGAGCCGGCAAGGTTTGCGGTGATGAATGCCGAGAACCCGACTCCGAGCACAGTCATTCCGACGGCGATCCCCCTCCGGTCCGGGAACCACCGGGCCGCAACGGCGACGGTTGCACCGTATGCTATCCCGATACCAATACCCCCGATCACCCCGTACACGACGATAAGCATTGGCATGGACGTGACCATTGACGCGAGAAACCAGCCAAGGCCGGTCAGGATACATCCGATTATCGTCGCCTTCCATGGCCCATGGGTCTCGACAAGGTTTCCGGTCAGGGCCATCGTAATCGCAAAGACCGCGAGGATGAGGGAGAATGGCATCAGCACTTCATTTGCTGTGACGGTCTGACCGAGATTGGTGAAATAATCGATGAGGGGATTGACAAAAACACTCCACGCATAGGTGGTCCCGAGGCAGAGGTTGATAACCAGACCTGATGCGATAAGCACCCACCTCCCTCTCTCCAGGGACATCCCCAACAATGAGGGTACTTCTCCGGCCGGGCTGTTCAGCATGAAGGTGCCTTCCAGACAGGGAACATGAGGGTTGCCATTTCAGTAACCATGGGAGACTGAAGGAAAAAAGATTTGGGAATGGTTCCGGTTACCTGATCCTGCGGAAAATGAAGGGTGATGTCCAATACATTTTTTTCCGGAAAGCTGAAATATCCCGTTGTTTCAGATTTTGCAACAATGGGTAAGATATTTATGGACTCCCGGGAGTATTCCGGTTCACTCTGCCCGAAGAGAAAAGAAAACACAAGGACTGATAATCCCAGGGAAAAGGCGGCAAAACCGTCGATGGTACCCGCGAGCCGGCACGGGGCGCAGATCTGTATCATGACTCCCGCTATGATGTTCACACGTCCGGGAAAACATCCATGTGGCTGACTCAGGGAGAAAAAAATTGCCCATCGGGTGTGAGGAACATGATCGTCCCCGGCAGGGATTAACCGCCAGTCAGCAGGAACGAACTATGAAGGAGTATGACATCTGTGTCATCGGCGCAGGTTCAGCCGGTCTTGTTGCCGCTTCAGCGGCAAACCGGTCGGGCGCCAGGACTGCGTTGATTGAACGAGACCTGTTCGGTGGAGAATGTCTCCATTCAGGATGCATCCCGAGCAAGACCTTTCTCCATTCTGCAAACCTCTATTACACGATGAAGAATGCCGGACAGTATGGGCTCCCGGTGTGTCACGCCGGTACTCCCGACCTGGGAAAGGTGATGGGCCATGTGCGGAGTGTTATTAATTCCATCACGCAGTATGAGAACGCAGAGGCCTATCAAAAACTGGGCATCGATGTCTATATCGGGAAAAATCACTTTGTATCAAAAAATATCCTGTCCGTGAATGGCAATAAACTGTTTTCGAAGTATTTCATCATCTGTACCGGCTCTTCTGCCCTGGTTCCCCCGATAGATGGATTGGAGGACATCCCGTATCTTACCAATAAAAATTTCTGGGACCAGGCAACCCTCCCGGGGAGAACGCTCATCCTTGGTGCCGGTCCGATCGGGATCGAACTCGGGCAGGCACTCCGGCGACTGGGCTCTGACGTCTATATAACGATGCGGTCGGACAGAATACTCCAGAAAGAAGATCCCGCCATCGCCGAAGAAATGAAAAAAATCCTCCAGGGTGACGGTGTACACTTCCTTGATAACAGCACCGTTCTGGGATTTAAACAGGAGAATTCAGGGATCATTGCCCGCTACGCAAGAAACGGATTGGAACAGGAACTGGTGGTGGACGCAGTCGTGGTAGCCACCGGGCAGGAAGCCCAACATCGAGGACCTTCTTCTCGAAAATGCAGGAGTTGCATACGGAAAAGAAGGGATCCTCGTCAATGACGAGCTGATGACAACCACCGACACCATTTACGCATGCGGCGATGTCATCGGAAAATACCTTTTCACGCAGGCAGCATCCTTTTATGCCGGCATTGCGGTCAATAATATCGTAAAAAGCGAGAAGAAGACCATTTCCGATGGAGTCATGCCCTGGGTCATCTTTACCGATCCGGAACTTGCGCATGTAGGTTTTACGGAAGATGAAGCCCGGGAAAAATTCGGGGATGTCCATGTCCTGCGCCTCGATACCGTGTTTGGTCGGTTAAGGACGGAAAATTCGACAAATGTTTTTCTAAAAATTATTCTCACCGGTGATGACCGCATTGTCGGTGCACATGCACTCGGGACTGGTTCAGGGGAATACATACAGAACCTGACCATGGCGATGCAGGACCATATACCGGTGAAGCAGATTGCCGAGACAATATACCCCTACCCCACCTTCTCAGAGATCGTAAAAAAAGCATTTTCGCGCTATCTGAGGACAAAACAGAATGTCAGTATGAAAAGGTAAAAAACATTTCATATCTCCTGCATCGGTACGGACTCGGACAATCCGTTTATGTCGCTTCAGGTTTCACGAAGATATAGTGATTATCCTTTTCCGACCAGTAAAAAGCCACCCTGCTTCCCACAGGAAAATTCTTTATCATGGGGTTTACCTGGCCTGGATCAACAGAGATAAACTTCATTCCTGTCGGTCCGCTATCAATAATCACGATTGTTTTGCTTCCACCCATCGGTGATACATACTCGGTGATAATACCGTTGTTTACCTTACTGCCCCGATCGTTGAGTGTCTTCTCCGGCATCACAATCGTCACTATCCTCATGGACGAAATACGTTAAAAAAATATGCCCGAGTTACAAAAAATGAAACTACCGGGACTGGATTTTCGGCTGGCCTGCAAAAAAGTGACAGGCAGAAATCTGCCGGTCATCATGCCATGATCCGGCAACGCGATTGATGTTATACCGGGTGGCCGGGATGCGAACCGTATTTTTCTCCCGGGGAGTTCCGGTGGTTGTGAACTATGACGGGTAACGAATGTGTTTCAATGCAAGCATCTCCCACCAAACCGGGTCTGGTTTTTTCCGGGAAAATTCCTGCACTGTCAGGAAACACCAGACTTTATCCATACTCCCTGTATCAGATTATTTCCATCAGTTTCTGCCCAGGAGGCCACCTTTGTCTCTCACAGTTACTCCGAATAAATTAGTATTATCTCAATTTTCCATCTTTTCAGATTTTTCTGAAAAATATAAATAGTCGGTTTCACCAATACTATTCAGGCATGACAGGAAAAAAAAGTGCGAAAGACACCGGTTCCCCCGCCGGATCCCCCTGCGGGTGCACGCCGGGTTCCGGCTGCCAGGTGGAAGCGGTGCTGAGCGTGGATGACCGGGGGCAGATGGTCCTTCCGAAGGATATCCGGGAAAAGGCCGGTATCCGGACCGGTGACAAGCTCGCCCTGATCAGCTGGGAGCGGGAGGGGAAGATCTGCTGCCTCGCCCTGATGAAGGCAGATTCCCTGAGCGGGATGATAAAAGGGATTCTCGGCCCGCTCATGAACGAGGCGGAGTAAGGGAGACGGGTACGATGGACGATCCCAGAACCGCCGGGACATGCTCGTGCTCATCGCAGGCACCGTCCTGCAATTGCGCCGCACCCGTGGTTCCGGCAGGACCAGTCCGGGTCGCTGACAGCACCATGAGCGTTGCCAACCGCCTCGACCACTTCCTCGCCCGGTGGGGTGTGAACCGGATGGGCCGCATCGTTCCTCCCGGACTGTACCGCCTCGGTAATCCCGGCCCTGACAGTCCGGTCTTTGCCTCCGCGAACTACACCCTGAGCTTCGATGCGCTCCGTTCTGCCCTGAGAGGGACCGACGGGTATCTCCTCGTCCTTGACACCCGGGGGGTCAACGTCTGGTGTGCGGCCGGAAAGGGGACATTCGGTACAGAAGAACTTGTCCGGCAGATCCGGCTCGCCGCGCTCGACAGGGTCGTCCGTCACCGGAAGATCATCGTTCCCCAGCTCGGGGCCCCCGGGATCTCCTGGCCGGAGGTCCTCCGGCAGTCCGGTTTCATGGTTGAGTATGGCCCGGTCCGGGCCCGGGACCTCCCGGAGTACCTGGCGAACCGCAAGGCTACACCGGCGATGCGGAGGGTGGAGTTCCCGCTCCTGGACCGGCTCATCCTCGCCCCCGTTGAAGTGGTTGCTGTCGCCCTGCCCACCATCGTGGTCGCAGCCGCACTGTTCCTGCTGGCCGGCCCGGTAAGTGCGCTCGCGGCGATCAGTGCAGTCCTTGCCGGCACCGTGCTCTTTCCCGCGTTCCTGCCGGTTATTCCGACCCGGGACTTCTCTACCAAGGGGTTCATTCTCGGCTTCATTGTCGCCCTCCCCTTCGCGTGGCTTTTTTCCACCGCTCCGGCTTTACCCGGCTGGGCCGCGGTGCTGGCCGCGATCACGCCGCTCCTCCTGGTCCCGGCGGTCACTGCGTACCTCGCCCTCAACTTCACCGGTTCGACCACATACACCTCCCGGTCGGGGGTAAAACGGGAAATCTTCCGGTATGTCCCGGTCATGGTGGTCATGGCCGGTGCCGGGGTAACTGCAGGCGTTGCCCTCGGCGTGGGCAGGCTCATGGGAGTGCTCTGATGAACGGCTCGTACACGGAGAATACGCTCCGGTATTTCCCTGAACGCTGCATCAACTGCCGGCGCTGCACCCAGGTCTGCCCGCATGGTGTCTTTGCGGAAGGGCAGGAGCATGCAGAGCTGGTCCTGCCGACAGCCTGCATGGAGTGCGGGGCGTGCGCCCTTAACTGCCCGGTCCAGGCGATCGCGGTGCAGAGCGGGGTCGGGTGTGCCTGGGCAATGATCAATGCAGCATTGAGAGGAAAGGATATGGACAGCGGCGAATGCGGTTGCGGGGGACAGACCGGCTCCTGCTGTGGGGGACCCGCGGACAAGACAATCTCCTGCGAGGAAAAGCGCTGATGAAGAATACGTGAAGCACTTCCGTCCATGAAAAAGGCATTAACCGGTGGATCGATACTATCTTCGGAAAAGGCTCCATACGGAAAAATCACGCCCTTGATGGCGAGGCGTTGAAGTATGAGTGTGCATATCAACGAACCTTACCTTGAGGGCATGGTAATAAAAAAGGGTAAAGTGTTAATACAGCCCCTAAATTTTTTAATTTCTACGACAATATTTTCGAAAATTTTTCATAACCAAAACTGAAATGAAAAAAGTAACAGTGATTTTGCCGGTATATTTTTTCGTGTTGTGAAAACTGTATGCGGATCTATCGCTGTGTGGGGGTCGCCACAGCGGCGGGGGCGGAGGCATTGCCGAAGCTTCCAGGAGCGTCAAAATGATTGATCCGAGTGGTATTATCGAAAGATTTCATTCAAAAAATTGGGGGTTAAAATAACACTTTACCCTAAAAAATAATAAAAACGACGTGGAAGGTTACCCCGGAAGAACTACATCAGGATGCATCGGCTCCCGAATCCCGGCGTCTTTGTCATTCACAGGTCCTACCGTTTGGGTTCCCGTTGAATTGCCCGGGTATCGGCAAGTATACCAGGTAATCTGAACCGGCACCCTGAACCCGTATCTTTTTCGGCCACAGAACATACGCCTTTTTAGATCTGCAGTCTTATTGGTCCAGGGGCAGATATACCTTAGTTCCCAGTTCAGCCCGGCAAATGCAATTTCTTGATCGTGTCCGGGTCATTGGCTGTGTAGACCCGGGAACTGATTGCATTCCCCGCTGCACTCCGGTATTGTCCTTCCTGAGGGCATACACCCAGATGCATTGATTTTATTAATACCTGCGGTCAGCTTTCAAAAGTTGTTTCGAAACCTGAGAATGAAAAATACTCTTTAATACTCTTTTTTTTCCCGGGCTTTCCCGGGCATCAGGTTTTTTGTATACCCCCGAAAAATGTCTCTGAAATGGAGTCATCTGAAACATACCCGGGCGGCATGCATGGTGAAACATACCCTCAAGGAAAGGAATAAATGAGGGAAGGAGAATTTCACGGTGAGGAGCAGAACGATGGAAGACCAGAAAGGTGCAATCCTCCAGCGGGACGGGAGGACGTATGCGGTGGTGACCCGGATCCCGTCAGGGATTGTCACACCGGAAGATCTTGAGAAGGTGGCAGGAGTTGGCCGGAAATACCGTGTGCCTATGCTTAAAATCACCAGCGGTCAGCGAATTGTGCTGGCCGGCCTTGAGCCGGATGATGTGAAGAAGGTTATTACCGACCTGGGCCCGCTTGCGAAACCCGAGTCTGCGCCGTGCGTTAAGTTCGTTCAGGCCTGCCTGGGTATCGATATGTGCCGCTTTGGCAACCAGGATTCGATTGCGTTAGCCAGGGCGGCAGATGAGCAGTTCAGGGACCAGACATTCCCGGCAAAAATCAAGATAGGGGTCTCGGGCTGTCCCCGTTGCTGCGGAGAGAGCCATACCCGCGACATCGGGATCATGGGGACAAACAAAGGCTGGACGGTCTTATTTGGTGGCAATGGAGGAACAAGACCGAGATTCGGGGACATCATCGCACGGAATCTTTCTGCAGCAGAAGCGCTGGACTGCACGCAACGGCTTGCGGAATTTTACCGGAACAATGCAAAACCCCGTGAACGGACAGCCCGGTTCATGGAACGTGTCGGCATAGACACCCTCATATCTGAACTGCTGACATTCCTTCCCTATGTTCAGATTGAAAAGGCGAGCTGAAGAATGGAGATTCATCAAACACGCGGTACACCACCATCGATACCGGCCGGGCCTTGATCCCGAAGGGGCTTGGTACCCGTCATGCATCAGTGGCAGGGATCGCCCGGGACACACCGGCTGTGGGGATAGTGCTCTCCCGGAGCGGGGAAAGATCTCCCTGTTCAGGGAAGGAAGGATCTTCAGGATTATTACCGTGAAGGAATGAACCCAGTCATGGGTATTAAAAAAAGTTCAGGGAATGCTAAATTCCCTTCGAAAGGTTATATTGCTGGATCAGTTTGGCACACCCGATGAACACCAGGATTACGATACCAAGGACAAGCACATCGAGGACCGGGGAGTAGACCGCATTGCCATTGATTGATCCGTTAAACAGGTCGACGAGATAGGTGAGCGGGGAAAGCGAGGTGAGTATCCATTCCCAGCTCCCCAGCTGGCTCAGGGGGATGAAGATGCCGCTGACAAATATCAGGGGGAGCCGGATCAGGTTGGAGAGCATCATCACGTTGGAGGGATTGCTCATCGCCGGCGATGAGAGCAGCGTCCCCAGCGCGGCAAAGGTCAGCGCCCCGAGAAGCAGGGTCACCGCCAGCAGTCCCGCATTCGCCAGGGGCAGGTGGAGGATCAGCGATCCGGCACTCCAGACGATGGTGGTGATGACGACCCCGAAGATTGCCCCCGCGAGGATGTCCCCGAGAATGATGCTCTCCAGCGTCACCGGGAGGGACAGGAGGCGCTCGTAGGTCTTTTCCCGCTTTTCCCACGGCGTAATGAGCGGCCCGGTCGATGAGGCGGAGAAAAAGAGCATCATGCCGAGAAATGCCGGGAAAAACATCACGAGATCGAGGTTCCTCCCGATGAAAAAGGTCAGGAACATAATGAAAGGAAAGAGGAGCCCGAAGATCACGACCGCCCCCTTATAATAGTAGATCCGCATATTTTTCTCGGTGACCAGCAGGACGCTCCGGGCAAATATCCTGAGGTCCATTATGCACCTGATGTCAGCTGGACAAACGCCTCTTCCAGTGTCGGGTTCGACGTTGCGATGGAGAGGATTCTTAAGTGTTCCCGTTCTGCAACAGCCGCACAGTATTTTACCGCCCGGTCCGGATCCTCCGTGTAGAGCCGCCACTTGTCCCCGTGGGGTTCCACCCGGGAGATCCCGTCGCCGGTAAACCATTCTCTTTGTACGGGCTGTTCGAAGGCGATCTCGAGATAGTTCGCCGTATCAAAGGTCTTCTTGAGTTTTTCCGGGCTGTCGGTCGCGATGATCTTTCCCTTGTTGATGACACTGATGATGGTACAGAGCTCATTTGCCTCCTCGATATTGTGGGTGGTAAGAAAGACCGTGCTGCCCTCGTCATTCATCCTCCGGATCGTATCGATGACCAGCCGGCGGCTGAACACGTCCAGTCCACCGGTAGGTTCGTCAAGAAACAATACCGGCGGTGAGGGGACGATGGCACAGGCGATGCTGATCCGCTGCCGCATTCCTTTGGAAAAATTTCGGACGATGTCATTTCTCCGTTCGGTGAGCCCCAGGTACGACAGGATCTCATCTGCCCGTCTTTTGCGGGAAAAACCGTCCATCCCATAGAATTTTGCCGTCCAGAGGATGTTCTGTTCGGCGGTCAGGTCACTGTAGACCGTGCCGTTCTCGGGGATGATGCCCATATTCATCTTGGCTTCGAGCGGGTTTTTGTGGATATCGATCCCGCAGATACGGGCAGAACCGGTATCCGGTGTCAGCACCCCGGTCAGCATCCGGATGGTGGTGGTCTTTCCGGCACCGTTCGGGCCAAGGAACCCGAAGATCTCCCCTCTTTCACGGCGATACTGACGGTGTCAACTGCTTTGACGGGCCCGAATGATTTGCTGAGAGTATCCGCTTCGATAATGTCCATGGCGCGATGTTCCGGTACCAATTCTCAAAAGAAAGAATGGGTTAGTCGGTTATGAAGGTGACCCCTGCCCAGGTTCAGCGGTAATTGCTTGTTTCCTTCGTATGACCGCTCTCCTGGACCGCTCTCCTGCATCTACGGATTCAGGAGGTTTCATGCCGTGCAGCACACACCTCAATCCCGGTCTCCCGGTAAATCGCCACGGGAATGTCCCTGTCTGTCCACCACTATCCTTATCTCGTTGCTCACCAGATTCCCCTCCGGTAGGAAGGATTGGTATGAAGGTAATCGGCGTAAATGCAAGCCCGAAGGGCAGGGACAGTAACACGCTCAGGCTGGTGAAGGAGGTACTGGCAGGTGCAGAGGAAGAAGGTGCAGAAACGGAGTCGGTGGATCTCTATACCCTCCGCATTGAGTATTGCACCGCCTGTGGCACCTGCTATGCGAAGGGTGAATGCACCCTCCTCGATGACTTCACGGACCTCTTTGACCGGATGATGAATGCAGACGGGATCGTGCTCGGCGCCCCCAATTATATCGATTCCGTGCCGGCCCCGATGAAGGCGATGTTCGACCGTATGGCAGACGCCATCCACTGCCAGATGCTGACAGGAAAGTATGGCTGTTCGGTATGTACCGCCGGCGGAAGTGGCGAGCAGGAGGTGATGGGATACATGAATAAAGTCCTCACCACCCTCGGGGTGACTACGGTCGGAGGAATCGGTGTGGCCATCGGCCGGGATCCTTTCGCACTCGGGAAAGCAGAAAAGGAGGCCCATGCGCTGGGAAGAACACTGGCCCAGTCAATCCGCGGTGAACATACGTACCCCGGCCAGGACGAGGTTCACCGGCAGCGGCGGGAATACTTCTGCCAGCTGGTGAAGTCCAATAAGGACCGGTTTGCGCATGAGTATGAATGGTACGTCCAGATGGGCTGGATGAAGTGACCCGGGAAAAAATTTCCTGATATCGGGGAGAACCGGACAGCTGTCCCGGCCAGCAAACCTGGCTTCACGTAGCGGGGCGGATCCGGGATTTCTCTTTGCCTGTACGGATGAGGGCCGATTCACCGTCTTAAAATACTTTATTGACCGAAATGGTACCAGGATACAAAACCTGTTCATGTGATCCCCATGGAGTCCCCCGACACGTCGCGTGAAACCACCGCAGAAGTGCCGGCCATCTGCCACACGCCTCCAAAACCCGTGAGCCTGGCCGGCAAACGAATCGTGCTGCTGATTGCCATCCTTGCCGGGTTTATTACCCCGTTTGACGGCTCGGCGGTCAATATCGCCCTGCCGGCGATGGGAGCGGAGTTCCACATGGATGCGATTATGCTCTCGTGGATCGCGACCGCATACCTCCTTGCCGCGGCCCTCTTTCTGGTGCCCATCGGAAAGATTGCCGATATCTATGGAAGAAAGCGGATCTTTTTGTATGGTATCGCAATCTTCTCCCTCGCATCCCTGGTCATGACGATGGTCCCTTCCACCTCCCTGCTTATTGTAGTCCGGATCATCCAGGGGTTCGGCGGGGCAATGATCTTCGGGACCAGCATCGCCATCCTGACCTCTGTGTTCCCGCCGGGAGAGCGGGGAAAGGCTCTCGGGATCTACATCACCGCCGTGTACTTCGGGCTTACGGTCGGGCCGTTTTTAGGGGGTGTGCTGACCGAGACCCTGGGCTGGCGAAGTATCTTCTTCGTCAACGTGCCCATCGGGATTATCGCATGCCTGCTCATCTTCTGGAAACTGGAGGGTGAATGGGCGGAGTGTGATGGCGAGCCCTTCGATCTCACCGGCTCGGTCATTTATGCGGGTGCCCTGGTCTGTGTGATGTACGGGTTTTCCCTTGTCCCGGCCCTCACGGGTATCGTCCTCATCGCTGCAGGAGGTGTCATCGGCATCCTTTTTGCCTTATACGAGATGCGAATTCCCCACCCGGTGCTCGATATGCGCCTCCTTACGCATAACAGGGTCTTCGCGTTTTCCAATCTTGCCGCCCTTATCAGCTACAGCGCGACCTTTGCCGTCACGTTTCTTCTGAGCCTCGACCTCCAGTATACCAAGGGTTTCTCACCGGAAGGGGCCGGTCTGATCCTGATCGTCCAGCCTGCGGTAATGGCGCTTGTCTCACCGCTCGCCGGACGGCTTTCTGACCGGGTTGATCCCCAGATCGTCGCATCCACCGGCATGGCGTTTTCCGCCTTCGGCCTTTTCCTGCTGGTCTTCCTGGTCGAATCGACCCCGCTCTGGTACCTGCTGGTCTGCCTGGTGGTGCTCGGTGCCGGCCTCGGGATGTTCTCCTCGCCGAACACCAACGCGATCATGAGCTCGGTGGAAAAACGGTATTACGGCGTTGCCTCCGGCATGAACGGGACCATGCGGCTCCTCGGCCAGATGCTGTCGATGGGGGTGGCGATGATGCTCTTTTCCCTGCTGATCGGCCGGGTCGAGATCACCCCGGAGTACTTCCCCCGGTTTGTTGCCAGCCTGCACTACGCGTTCGTCCTCTTTACCGTATTCTGTGTCATCGGGATTGGAGCGTCGCTCAGGCGGGGAAAGCGACAGCCGGTTCCGGTAAAACGGCCCTAATCTCCGCACAGCCGGTCAATATCTATTTTTTCTGATACGTTTTCCCGATAAATTATTCACCTTTCCTCTTCCTTTCCTGCGTGTCCCGTACAGTGGTGAAACACGGTGAAGCATGCCTCTGGCCGCCTTTGTTACAGGACTTTCACCATGACCTCCCCTGCCAGAAAATATTCATAGAACGATGACGGGAAAATGGGATCTCTACGATTGCTGGCATATCTTTTCCACTAATTTTTCCACAAGAGATGCTATGGATATTATTTTATATTCCCTGACCAGTAAGAGGCGTACCTTAGATGGATCACCTGAGCACGAATCCGATTCCTCAAAAAGACGAGCCGAAAGGAAGAAACCACCACGGCAGTAATCAGCCCGGATCGATGCATCTCGGGGGAAAACCCGGTACACATCCGATGGGTCCAGGATCCCATACCCACGATCCTGAAGATTTCAAACAACGGTTTATTATTTCTACCATTCTTACGATCCCGATCCTGTTCCTGTCGGCGACAATCCAGGACTTCATTGGGTTCCGTTTTGATTTCCCCGGTTCGATGTTTGTGCTCCTCGCGCTCGCCACCCTCGTTTATTTTTACGGGGGATATCCGTTCATCAAAGGATTTTTCCGCGAGATGATGGCGCACCGAGCCGGGCATGATGACCCTCATCGCGGTGGCGATCAGCGTCGCATATTTTTACAGCACAGCGGTCGTATTCGGCCTGGAAGGGGAGGGGTTCTTCTGGGAGCTGGCGACCCTGATCGATATCATGCTTCTGGGCCACTGGATCGAGATGAAATCAGTTCTCGGTGCGTCCCGTGCTCTCGAAGAGCTGGTAAAGATCATGCCGCAGGACGCACACCTCCTCAAAGAAAAGGACATCATTACGGTGAAGGCCGGGGACCTGCAACCCGGTGACCGGGTCCTCATCAGACCCGGAGAGAAGGTACCGGTTGACGGCGTCATTGTCGAAGGTGCGAGCAGCATGAACGAGGCGATGCTGACCGGAGAATCAAAACCGGTCTCGAAGCATCCGGGCGACCAGGTCACAGGCGGTGCCATAAACGGCGAGGGATCGGTTGTTGCCGAGGTGAAAAAGACCGGGAAGGAGACCTACCTGAACCAGGTAATTATGCTCGTGCAGCAGGCGCAGGAGAGTAAATCCCGGACCCAGGATCTCGCCAACCGGGCCGCACTTATTCTTGTCATTATTGCCCTCAGTGTCGGGGTGATCACCTTTGCTGCATGGCTGGTGCTCGGGCAGGAACCCGGTTTTGCCATCGAGCGGGCCGCGACAGTCATGGTCATTGCCTGTCCCCATGCACTCGGACTTGCCGTCCCGCTCGTTGTCGCGGTATCAACTGCCCTTGCGGCAAAATCCGGGCTGCTCATCAGGGACAGGCAGGCATTCGAACGAGCAAAAGATCTTCAGGCGATCATCTTTGACAAGACCGGTACGCTCACCGAAGGAAAATTCGGCGTTACCGACATACTCCTCCTTCAGGGTCTCATGGAGGATGAAGTCCTGAAACTGGCGGCCTCGCTGGAAACTAACTCAGAGCATCCGATAGCACGGGGAATTGTGAAGAGTGCTGCGGATCGAAATCTTGGACTCTACCCGCTCGAAACCTTCCATGCTATTATCGGAAAAGGTGTAGAGGCGAATATTGCCGGGCGAAACCTGAAGGTCGTCAGCCCCGGATATCTCGCTGAAAACCGTATCGGCCTTAACGGACCCCCGCATCGAAGCGATCACCCGCCAGGGTAAGACCGTCGTCTTCCTGCTCGAAAATAACCAGCCGGTTGGCGTCCTTGCCCTTGCCGATATCATCAGGAAGGAGTCAAAAGAGGCGGTCACCCGGCTGAAATCCATGGGCATCCGGTGCATGATGCTGACAGGTGACAACCGGTATGTGGCGGAATGGGTTGCCGGAGAGATCGGCCTTGACGAATACTTTGCCGGGGTACTGCCCCACGAAAAGGCGGACAAAATACAAGAGGTCCAGGAGCGCTATATCGTCGCCATGGTCGGTGACGGGATTAATGATGCGCCGGCACTCGTACAGGCAGATGTCGGGATCGCGATCGGTGCCGGTACCGATGTCGCGGTGGAGAGTGCCGATATCGTCCTGGTCCGGAATGATCCCCGGGATGTGGCGGATATCATCGGGCTTTCGAAGAGGACGTATGCCAAGATGTTCCAGAATCTCTTATGGGCGACAGGATACAATACGTTCGCAATCCCGCTTGCAGCAGGAATCCTGTACAGCTACGGTATCCTGCTCTCACCGGCTGCAGGAGCGGTCCTCATGAGTGCGAGCACGGTCATTGTGTCCATCAATGCGAAACTCCTCACCCTCAGGTGACAACCACACAGCAATCAGGAACGGGCTTCAGGAATTCAGGATACAAGAAAGTGCTGTCTGGCCTGGTTTTTAATTTTCCGTGTTCATCATGAGTCTTGTCTGTCGACATAATCAGGGATGGGGGTAGTATTTTCGGGGCTGATGGGTGGAGCGGGAATGAGGAGACCTATACCGATTTCTCCCACCCCTGCCCCATGTCCACAAGGGGCCGGACTTCCGTGACCGAGAAACTTACCGCAGCATGGATCATCTCTGCCGCTTCCTCCCCGGCGACCTTCGCCATCCGGGACCTGAAAGTATCGAGCACCGGTCCGATTGTCGCGATGTTCTGTACCTTCAGGCAGACCCGGATTCCCTTCCAGTCCATGAAGTCTGCTGACGGCTCCATGATCATAAATATGGCGTGAGGGTTCTGCTGGAGATTGGCCAGCGTCCGGTTCTTTCCCAGCCCCATGACGACGGTGTTCTCATCAGTCATACGGGGCGAACCGAAGACACCGGAATCGACGTTTCCCGTCGTGTCGGCAGTGCTGAGGGTTCCGATCCTCGGTGATTTGTTGAAGTACTCCATAAGTTTTGGTGACATGGGATGCGACCTTGTTGTTTGTTGGATTCAGTTACCCCATGATTTAAAGATTATGGATTTCCTGACGGTATCGGTAAATGCGATACTCCTCACCCTTCAGTGACGGCCCGTGTCAGGAACAGGCGCCCTGACTGAATTTGGGGTGCGGGAAAATCCGGTTCTCCGGGACGTACCCTGCCCGGTGCACACCCTGGTTTTCCAGCTCTTCTGCCATCCTGATATAACCGGAAATCCAGTACACCGTTGGGTCATACCTGATCCTTGAGCCAGCTGACAGGAACAAACGGGGAACCAGCATCAGGAGCAGGATCCGTTATCCGGCTTTATAGCGGAGGGTATCACTTGCACGGATGAACCGGATCATTCCTGTACTATCACAAACTGGTCCTTTTCCGCCCCGCATTCCGGGCAGACCCAGTCTTTCGGCAGATCCACAAACGAAACGCCAGGGGGAATTCCACCCTTTGGATCCCCTACGGCCGGATCATAGATATAGCCACAGATCAGGCACACGTAGAGATCCATTTCAGTCATGAACAGCCCCGGTACTATCTGTCATATACGAGTCCATTCGGAGAATCCTTTATTTAGCGTTATTCTCATCTTTCAGATTTTATAACAAGGAACGACTGTTCACCGGGGTAATTCCATCAGATTCCCCAGCCTGTTACTTCGGTACCCGGATCCATCGTTTCAAAAATTGATTTTCAAAGGATTGTATATACCCTATTTTTTCTATATAACCCGTTTACAGGGTCCAGGACAATCGTACCAGGACCTTTTTCAGTCGACAGGAAGAGTAAGAAGGAGATGTGCAATGGTTCCTGACAGCGCAGACGTTAACTCGGCGGTTCTCCCGTTTCTCGAAGGGTTCTCGATCGGTGACCTTGATCAGGTTGTTCAGGTTTGCCGTGAGTACCGGGGGCCGTTGGTATCTCGTTCCTGAAATCCGGGGATGGGACAGATGGTCCTGGATCATACCCCGCCATCGCCGAAATCTGAACCGGGACCGATGTATGAGTGACCGAGAGGATATGTCCGGAACCGCGTGTGAACAGGCGGTAGTGGAGAGCATACCATGGCTGAGTTACACCGAACGTTAGGCTTCTGGGGAGCGGCGGGAATCGGGATCGGGGCAATAATCGGGACAGGGATCTTTGTCCTTATCGGCGTTGCATCCGGCATTCCCGGGCCGGCGGTCATCCTGTCGTTCATTATTGCCGGGTTCGTTGCCCTCCTCACCGGTCTTTCCACCGCGGAACTTTCCTCCTTCATTCACGAATCGGGCGGGAGCTATATTTACACTACGAAAGCATTCGGGGCATTCCCGGGTTTTGTCGTGGGCTGGATGAAGTCCTTTGATTATATCGTCGGTGCAAGTGCTGTCAGTGTCGGGTTTGCAGCATATTTCACCTATTTTGTCGGTATTCCGACAACGACCGGCACCATTGTTCTTGTCGGTACCCTGTGGCCCCTGATCCTGATGCTGCTGAATCTCAGAGGTATCCGGGAAGCCAGCGGTGCCAATAACCTCCTGGTCGCCCTGAAAATTCTGGCGTTGCTGGTATTCATCCTCGTAGGTGCCACAGCCCTGATCTCCGGCGGGAACTATGCAAATTATCACCCCTTCTTCCCCCAGGGATTTTCCGGGGTCATGTCGGGAGCGGCGATCATATTTTTTGCCTTTATCGGGTTCAACACGATTGCCATCATGGCAGAGGAGATACGGGATCCGGGAAAAAATGTCCCCCGGGCAATTTTATTCGCCTTTGGGATCTGCACCCTGATCTATGTCGGAGTTTCTGTGGTAGCCGTGGGAATCGTGAACTGGAAACTCCTCGGGACCTCGGGCGCCCCGCTGGAATTTGCGTTGAAAACGGTCACAGATAATATCTTCATCCTGCAGTTCCTGGCAATATCTGCACTGTTTGCCACGACCTCCGTTATTATGGCCTCCATTATGGGCGGATCCCGGGCACTCTTCGCGATGGCCCGCCAGGGCGTCCTGCCCAAAGTATTGTCAACAATTTCCCGCCAGAATGTCCCGGCGTTTACCATCGTGATATGCGGGCTCATCATCAGCGGGATTGTCCTGCTCACCGGTGGCAACCTGGAATGGCTCGCCTCCCTGTTTAACTTCGGGACACTCCTCACCTTCTTTTTCATCAACCTCAGCCTCCTCAGGCTCCGGAAGCTGATGCCCGATGCACAGCGGAGTTTCCGGGTTCCGTTGTACCCGTATACTCCGATTGTTGCCATGATCAGCTGCATTGTCCTTGCGTTTTACCTGAATGCCAATGCGGTGATTACCGCCTGCGTATTTCTGGTTATAGGAATTATTGTCTACTATCTTAACGGGAGAGAGCAGCGTGGTGCGAAATCTGGTGACGGGTGAACAATTTTTTGGAACCGTGATGGAAAAATGAGGTATTTTTGCACCAGATATGAGAATTTCCGGGGGTCGGACCTGACTTGCCGGGAGGAGATCTATGGTAATCAGGCTGAAGCGGGTCTATGATTCCCCCGACCCGGGAGACGGGTACCGGGTCCTTGTCGAGCGTCTCTGGCCCAGGGGAGTCTCAAAAGAACGTGCCAGGGTGGACCTGTGGTTAAAGGAGGCAGGGGCAAGCCCGCCTCTCCGCATATGGTTTGGTCATGACCCGGAAAAGTGGGAAGAATTCCGGCGAAGGGTACTTTGAGGAAATCCGGACCCGGCCTGCGGTCATCAAGGAGTTCAGGGATGTAATGGATGCCCATGACGCTGTGACCTTCCTGTTTGCGGCCCACGATACTGGACACAATAACGCCCTGGCATTGAAGGAATTTCTTGAAGAAAAGCACTAGACTTTTTCAGATACCATACAGAGTACAACAAAAAAGGTTCCGGGTCAGGGAATTTTTGCTCCCCATATGGTATGTTCGTAACGCTGGGCCTTTTCTGCACCTTTCAGGCAGAAAAATTTGTTCTTATATCCAAACTCTGTCGTCACCGGGCAGGACGGGCAGATACAGCCCTTATCCTCGGAGATGCACATGAAGCTCTTCCCTTTAATACAGAAGATCAATTCCTGAGCATTCTTTGCACATTTGTTGTGGGTCGGACAGTTCGGGCAGGCACACATGCCCTCGTATTTTTTCTCCGCCATCCTCATATCATGTGCAGACATCCCTTTGACATCCTTCATCATCTTTTCAAATGTATCCATTGTTGTACCTCATTTTTCGCATTCAACATCCTTTCCACGGTGCATCATCTCACAACCAAGCTGATTTTTATGCACCATTCCCGTGAAGACAATAATCACTCCCGGCCAGCTCGTTACTCGATGAGAATTTTTCCCTTCGATTCCATTGCTGTCTTCTTCAGCTTCACCTCGAGCACACCATTCTTCACGGTCGCCGTTGCCTTGTCCTCGGTTACAGGTACCGGCAGGGGAACGACCCTCGTCATGGAACCAAATCGTCGTTCGCGGAGGAAGTATCCCTCCTTCTCCTCTTTCTTCTCCTCCTTCCGTTCCCAGGAAATTTCCAGTGACCGGGGATTGATCAGGTCAAGCGTGACATCTTTTTTGGTCACCCCGGGCGCAAGATCTGCAGTGACGACCACCTCATCACCCTTCTGGACCACATCAACACCCGGCCGGGCCTGTAGAGCCGGCAGCATTTTCGTGGCTGGTTCAGCCGCACCTGGTAACAATGCGATCGGGTTGGAATCATACATCTGGCTGAATAGCGAGTCCATATAGTTTCTCATTTCGTCGAGCTCATCAAAGATCGACTTGTAATACCATCGTGCCATATTTTCTTCTCCTCATTTTCTGTTTTACCGGGCTCACCTGGTTCTCCCTGATGCAGTATGAAACGCCAGTCTTCCTGAACCCGGGCTCTGTGAAGGTCATCAAGGGAACGGGAACAGCATGTCAAGGGATCATCTGTGCCGGTCATCCCTTGTCCGTCAGGGCATTATTCCGGAGATTTTAATAAAGATGTCCCTATAAACCAGATTTTGAAATATATTTTGAAACAGTGCCGGCAGGCCAAGCGATCCGGTGGGTTATCCGGGGAGCCCGGAGAGGAGGAGATCTGCTTCGATCTTTTGGATCCGTTCCCGTTTTGCCGCAGTCGACGGCCCGTGGGGGACCGCCCTGCACCCCGATGCAGGAGAGACCGATTCCGGAAACGTCCCGATCTCGCGGGCGATCCGGACAATTTCTTCCTTGTCAAAACCGATCAGCGGACGGTACACAGGAATCGACGCTGCATCGTCGAGCACCATAAGATTATCCAGGGTCTGGCTCGCCACCTGGCCAAGGGATTCACCGGTCACTATCCCCTTTGCTCCCGCATTTTGTGCACATGCGGTTGCGACCCGGTACATCCTGCGATTGCAGAAGATGCAGGTGTACTTCTCAAGGTGCTGTCGGACCAGTCGTTCCTTTGTGGTAGCAAGATATGAGTCGGGAACCACGGTCGGCGATCTGTCAGTCGTAGCGCAGATTGGGGTACACATGCCCGGTATCGCACCGCAGGACAGAATGTATCCTTTTTGTTCAAAACACTTAAATTGCCAGACGGTGAGAATATCCCGATTTGTATGGATTATTTCGAGCTGATGAAGGGGCTTCTTCTCTCTCCGGTAGAGACATTCCGTACGGTCAGGGACACGGGTCTTGAGGATTCCTTCATGTATTACCTTGTCCTCCTCGTGATCAATGCCATTTTAACGGCAGTCGTAATGCTTGCCATGCTCAAACGATCCGGATGGCGGTCTCGGGACTCCTGGGCCGGGCAGGACTCCCGCTCCCGGCGTTTACCGGTGCCGGTGTGGTCTTTGTTGCCCTTGCATTGATCATCGTGCAGTTCATCCTGGTCTTCATCGGTGCTGCATGGCTTCACCTTTTTGTCTATCTTCTGGGAGGACGGAAAGGCTACGTACAGACACTTAAGGCCGTCACGTTCGGCTCAACCCCCTCGTTGCTCTTTGGCTGGATCCCGTTCATCGGGCTTCTTGCCGGTATCTGGACGCTTGTTCTTGAGATCCTTGGGGTACGCGAACTCCAGGAAATAACAACCGCACGTGCGGTGCCTGCTGTCATCCTTGCAATCCTTGTAATCTTCCTGATCGTGATAGTGATTGCCGCGTTCTTTGTGATTGCATACAACGAAATAAGCCAGGGACCGGTCACCGTCGCCTGACCTGTCCGCTTTACCGACGATCCAACTACATTTTTAAATAACAATCAATTTTTTATCCCAATGAATGTACACACCCTGCCCCGGACGTCGGATAGTTTTGAGATCGAATCTGATGAAAAATTGGTATCATGTGATACACTATTTTTTCCTGCGTGGTATCGCACTATTTTTTTTGTTTCCCCCTGAAGAGCTCGCTACAACAGGAACGTGACTATAGCAACGACCACGAAGATTATCACAAGCCATTTTGCGATTTCCATCGAGAAACCGGCTATCCCGCGTGCTCCCAGTATGAAGGCAACCAGAGCAAGGATAAGGAAAACTACCGCCAGATAAATGAGATCAGCCATTGTTTACCTCACTTTTACTTCTTCTTCAATTTTGATACGGCCTCGTGTGCTGCAATTTTGGCGTCAGAAACCGCTTTATGGACACCAATTTTTATATCATCCGATCCTTTCTGGGCTTCCTTTCCGCCACCTTTGGCTATGTTATGGGCGGCGACCGATGCGTCATCATATACCGCATGTGCTGCTACCTTGACGTCATCGACGGCTTTGCTTGCCTTTACTTTCAGATTATCAGCCATTACACGTTCAACTCCTCTCTCCGGCAGGATTATTATGATTTATAATGATTTTCTAATACTCAGCCGGAGCAGGAGGTACATGAACGAAATATGTAAAAAACCTTACGACGTATTGCAAAATCTGAAACAAGGGAATTTAACGGATGAATATCGGATTATCGGGCACGCATGTGTCGTTATCTGAAGTTGTACCCAGAATATCTCTTCCAGCTTCCGGTAACGTGCAGGATTCAGATAGTATGCGTTTATTTTTTTAAATAATTCACCGTCTATTGTGTATTATTTAAAAAAAAAGGATTGATTGTATGAAAAATGACAATAAAATCATCATAACCAAAGAGAGTTGGGAAGATATGGTCATTGCGATAAAGATTTATTTTTCCCAGGAACGAGGCGAAGAGATCGGTGACCTGAAAGCGAAACTGATACTGGACTTCATTATTGAAAAACTGGCACCGGAATTTTATAATCAGGGTGTTCGTGATTCCCGTCACACTATGAAAGATATGATCGAAGACGTTTTGTCAATCCAAAAATAATGGTGTTTACGGTATCTTTCCTGAAACAAAAGTAACATTTGTGGCGAATGGACCCTCAGTATATTTTTCCATACTTCTCCATTCGTTATTTGGTTGTGTTTTTTATGGGGAGTCTGGAGGGTTCCGAACGGTACAGATTCTCTGATACACCAGAGAATTCCCGGTGGATTTTATAGCAAAATACCGGTAATGTCCATAATCCTCTCGTAAGATATCGTTAAGACCGATTATCTCAAATCCCCTTATACGTCATGTCGGACACAGACTCACCCGGCAGGTGGCTCCATCCCGAACGATGGACAATGTATTATCTTTTCCTGCTGGGGTTTTTTGCTATCTTTTCAACCACGATATCGAAAAATCCTGTCCTGCCACTTTTTTCCCAGGCACTAGGGGCAGACGATACGATAATCGGCCTTATCGCGGCATTCTCCCCCCTTGCCGGGATCCTGTTTTCGTTTCCGGTGGGAGTGCTCTCCGATCATCTCGGCAGAAAACGGCTCCTCATCGTGTCCGGTATCGTATTTCTTACTGCCCCTCTCCTCTATCTCCTTATCACTGATCCCCTCTGGTTAATCCCGGTCAGGTTCTTCCACGGGACGGCGACAGCGATCCTGGGACCGGTCATCTCTGCAGTAATCGCCGAGCGGTTTCCCGACAGCAAAGGCCAGATGCTCGGGCAGTATTCCTCCGCAACGCTGATCGGCCGATCAATTGCCCCGCTCATCGGTGGTGCCCTCATCTCCTTTTTTGTGGTGTACCCGGGACTTTTCCCGTTCAGGATGGTGTACCTGGCAGCGGCTCTTGCAGCGGTGCCGGTATTCATCATGACGCTGATGTTCCCCGACGACTCAGATTCAGTAAGCGTCCTCCCGTTTTCCGTCTTCCGCGAGAGTTTTGTTACCTTCTTATCAAACCGGAGGCTGCGGGGTACCGCGGTTGTTGACATGGCAACCTATTTCGCGTTCGGGGCATTTGAGACATTCCTGCCGGTTTTCCTGTTCTCGCAGGGAATCGGTGCCTTCCAGACCGGCATCATATTTGCCGTGCAGGTCCTGATCATCGCGGCGAGCAAACCGTTTTTTGGCATGATCGCAGACCGGGTCGACAAACGCTTCCAGATTGCAGCGGGGCTCATCATCATCGGGTGCTCTGTCGCGGTCATCCCCTTAACATCCTCGTTTTCCCTGTTCCTTGTCATCAGCGCGGTATTCGGCATGGGTATGTCACTTTCGACGGTAGCAACCAGCGCGTATGTTGCAGATGTTGCCAAAAAAGAGCAGATCGGGGCGTCCATGGGAGCACTCTCATCCATCATGGATATCGGCCAGTCCACGGGTCCCCTCATCACCGGTATAATCATCACCATGGCCGGGTACTCATCAGGATTCTTTGCCAGTTTCCTCCTTGCTGTTGGCATCACGGTCATATTTGCAGTCTCGGTGACCGGCTCCGCTCAGTAAGGGAAAGAAGAAGATTGTCCCTATCGCCTCTGCGTCAGATATACCGTGAAATCATTTAGCAGAAGGGTGGACACTAATCATGTAGAGAATTCCCGGAATAAAATGTGCCCGGAAATGCGGGTGTATCTTCACCTTGTGATCTCTTCGTTCATCGTCCGAGATAAACACTTCGGGGTAGCGGTGAATAACTGCCTCGTAAATCCTGAAATACCCAAAACTGAAGAACGAACCCAGACTGATAAGGACGATGCTCACAACGCCGGCAAGCGTCGGATCAAAGGTGACATTATATAATCCGAGGAGAGTGAACAGGGCTGCAAAATGGGCCACCGGGCAGGATACCCGCGTAACCCCCGGAACGAGAACCTGATAGCAGGTAATAGATCCGCCTGCTAAATGGGTTTGCACAGAACAGGTCAGCAGGGATCTTCCTTTCTGAGGGGATACACATCCGCCTTCCATCCCAAGGGTTCTTGTAGGAATTCATTCCATAGCTCTCATCATACTATCGTTGCATCGCCGGTGCATTCGCATGGATTCAATCGATGAGCTGCTAAAAAAATACTGGGGCTACCGCACGTTTTTGCCCCACCAGAAGGAGATCATCACCTCGGTTCTTGAAGGAAACGATGTCCTCGCGGTGATGGCAACAGGCGGGGGCAAATCGCTCTGTTACCAGCTGCCGGCGCTCTCTCTTGGTGGCCTTACCCTGGTGATCTCACCTCTCATCTCCCTGATGAAGGACCAGGTGGATGACCTCACAGCACGGGGCATCCCGGCAGCGGCCTACAACAGTTCCCTCCAGTACCGGGAACGGGCAGCGATCGAATCCGGGCTGAAAAACAACAACCTCCGTCTTCTCTTTGTCTCCCCGGAACGATGCCTTCAGCCCCGGTTCCTTGACTCCCTTGCAGGCGCGGACGTCCGCCTGATTGCTATCGATGAGGCTCACTGCATATCGGAATGGGGCCATGACTTCCGGCCGGAATATCGCCAGCTGGCCGTCATGAAGAAGCAGTTCCCGGATATCCCCCTCATCGCGCTGACCGCCACTGCCATCCCCCAGGTAAGAAAGGATATCCGCCAGCAGCTGGGGCTTGCCGGCGCCTACGAATATATCGGCAGCTTCAACCGCCGGAATCTCCAGTACCGGGTTATCCCGAAGAAAAATTCCCTGGTGACCCTGGCCGGCTATATCGGGCAGCACCGGAATGATTCCGGCATCGTGTACTGCCTGAGCAAGAAAGAGACCGAGGAGCTGGCAGAAGATCTCCGTAAACGGGGGTATAACGCCCTTGCCTATCATGCCGGCCTTTCAAAACCGGTCCGGGAGAAGGTCCAGGACGATTTTATCCATGACAATGTGAACATCATCTGCGCAACGGTCGCCTTTGGGATGGGCATCGACAAACCCGATATCCGGTATGTCATTCACTACGACATCCCCAAGAGCATCGAATCCTATTACCAGGAGACCGGCCGTGCCGGACGGGATGGCTTACCCGGAGAATGTCTCCTTTTCTTCAGTCGTTCGGATGTGAACCGGGTCCGTGCACTCCTGGAAAGCGACGCATCCGATGAGCGGCATAATCCCATGGCAATCCGGAAACTCCGGGATATGACCGATTACTGCGAATCCACTACCTGCCGAAGAAGATACCTGCTCAACTATTTTGGCGAGGAGTACCCCGAAAAGAACTGCGGGTCGTGCGATAACTGCGACAATCCCCAGGAACAGGTCGACAGCACCGAGACGGCACGGACGATCATCGGGTGTGTCCGGGAGCTCCCCTCGCATTTCGGGATAGAACTCATCACGGATGTCCTGACCGGCGCAAAGAGTGCCAAAATCAGGAGTTATCAGCTGGACAAGCTTCCTTCCTACAGGAGCGGTACCGGGCATTCAAAACAACAGTACAGGATCTGGATCCATGAACTGATACGGCAGGACTACCTTTCACGGGAGGGTGACAAATACCCGGTCATCTGTCTTTCATCCAGGAGCATAACCGTGCTGAACGGGCAGGACCGGGTCATGCTCCCGGTCCCGGAAGGTAACCTTCAGAGGTCACCGGTGCGTACGGGCGATGATACGGCATCGTTCGATGAGAAATTATTTTTACAGCTCAAAAATCTCCGGAAATCCCTTGCGGACCAGGCTCATGTTCCCCCGTATGTCATATTTCATGACACCAGTCTTAAGGAAATGGCCCGTGTAAAACCCGGGGACAGCAGTAGTTTCAGGATCATAGGAGGTGTGGGAGACCATAAGCTGGAAAAATATGGTCCTGCCTTTATCGCAGCAATCAGGGCATTCCAGGGTGAGCAGGGGCCAGGACGGGGTGGCACATGAACACTGTTCAGGATGAAGAGGCGAAAGGGGCGGATATCTGTAGCGGCTAATCCTTAAAGGACCGACGGAATGGAACGGGACTGGCAGGAAAGCACCGGCGGGAGGTGCGGTGGAGATGGTTACTTGCCTGCAAACGGCCTGCTCCTCAATCCGGTCATTCGTGTCCGGATAGCGTCATTTCCTCCCCGGGCGGTTCATGGCCGCGGCCGACAAAATTCCTTCATTCAGGACCGGGAAAGAACAGTGATACAGAACTTTTTTTCCGTCATACCGGATATGATGTGATACGACCGAAGATGACCGGATGAGTGCTACCTGGATACCGGTTTTCCGGTGGCGGGGCATCGCCTCCCCGGGACGAAATATATATCCATGCACTACGCTCTAGTAATGTCTGGAACAGAAAAACCAGGAATACCTGACGCCTATGTTCTCTGTCCTGTATGTCGATGACGAACCGATGCTGCTTGAGTTAGCCAAAATCTTTCTTGAAAGAAACGGTGATTTCCAGGTCGATACAGTCACTTCTGCCCCGGCAGCACTTGATATCCTGACCAGGTCTTCGTACGACTGTATCATATCCGATTACCAGATGCCGGTCATGGACGGGATTGCCTTTCTCAAGACCGTCCGTTCCCGGGGAAGTGTTGTTCCCTTTATTATTTTTACCGGTAAGGGCAGAGAAGAAGTTGTTATCGAGGCTCTCAACAGCGGAGCTGACTTTTATATCCAGAAAGGCGGTGACCCGAAAGCACAGTTTGCCGAACTCACTCATAAGATCCGGCAGGCCATCCAGATCAAGATTGCACAAAAGACCATGCAGGACCTCGTGCAGGGTGCCCCCATCCCGGAGTTTGTCATCGACAGCAGTCACCGCGTCATTTTCTGGAACCGGGCCCTTGAAGAATACAGCGGTCTTACGGCCTCTGCCATCGTGGGTACGAAAGATCACTGGAAGGCGTTTTATCCCTCGCAGCGCCCGTGTCTTGCCGATCTTATTGTAGATGGTAATACCGACGGTATCACCCGATGGTATGCGGGAAAACAGGCAAAATCCACGGTCATGACCGATAATTTTGTT
This sequence comes from uncultured Methanoregulaceae archaeon, assembly GCA_963829335.1. GTDB lineage: Archaea > Halobacteriota > Methanomicrobia > Methanomicrobiales > Methanospirillaceae > Methanoregula. The sequence goes on along the minus strand of CAWHIE010000004.1, from coordinate 294,265 downwards.
GCAGCCGATTACTTCCCTGCCATGAGAGGAGGGACATGGTTATTCTTCACTGCTGCACCCCTCCGGGATCCCTCCGGGAAAATTACCGGGGCTGTCGAGACACTCCAGGATGTTACATCGATCCGGAAAAAAGAGGAGGAACTACAGGCCGCATACGAGCAGATCCAGGCGGCATTTGAACAGGCAAAATCCAATGAAGCTGCCTTGAATACTCAGAATACACAGCTCGAAGCGAGCGAACAGCGGTACCGGAATGTCGTTGAAGACCAGACTGAATTCATCTCCAGATTCCTGCCTGACGGAACCCATGTCTTTGCCAACGAAGCTTATTGCCGGTACTTCAATAAAACCCGCGACGAGATCATCGGGAAAAAATTCATACCCCCGATTCCGGAAGAGATCAACGCCGGGTCCGGGAGCATTTCGCAGCACTGACACGAGAACACCCTGCCGCTGTTATCACCCACCGGATCCTGCTTGCCGGTGGCCAGGTCCGCTGGCAGCGCTGGAGCGACCGGGCAATTTTTGATGAGAACGGATCCCTTACCGAGTACCAGTCGGTTGGACGTGATGTCACCGAAGAGAAGCATGCAGAGGAGGCATTGCGGGAGAGCGAGGCGTCCCTGGCCAGCATATTCCGGGCTGCACCGGTAGGGATCGGGCTGGTGTCAGACCGGGTCCTCATTCGCGTGAACGAACGTATCAGTGAAATGACCGGATATTCAGTTGAGGAGCTGCTGGGTAAAAATGCCCGAATCCTTTACCCGACTGACGAAGATTCGGAGTACGTCGGGACCGTAAAATATTCCATGATACGGGAGCGGGGTACCGGGACGGTCGAGACGCGCTGGATGCGCAAAGACGGCACCATTCGTGACATCCTGCTCAGCTCAACGCCTCTTGACCCCTCCGATATCGGCGCAGGGGTCATGTTCACGGCCCTGGATATTACCGACCGCAAAAATTCGGAAACCCAGACTGCGAGCCGCCTGTGAACAGCTCACCAGGACCGAGGAGGAATTACGGGGAAAGTATAACGAACTGGCTCTTGCGAAAGAAACACTTAAGGAAGCCAACCGGAAGCTCCACCTCCTTTCCAGCATTACCCGCCACGATATCCTCAACAAGGTCTCTGTCCTGCTCGGGAACCTTGAGCAGATAAAAATAACATCGTCGGATCCATCCCTGGCAGGATATATTGCAAAACTGGATTCAGCGGCGATGGCAATCAGGGATCAGATCGAGTTCACCCGGGTCTACCAGGACCTTGGGTCCCATGAACCAAGGTGGCATCCCCTGGACCAGCTCATATCGCGGCTGCAGATCCCCCCGGCCCTGTCCTTCCGGGCAGAGCTGCCTCACGTTGAGATCTTCGCAGATCCGATCCTCAGTAAGGTCTTTTACAATCTCCTGGATAATGCGGTCAGGCATGGACAAAAGGTCAGGTACCGATTACCGTTTCGGCGCTTGAGGTTCCTGAAGGACTGGTCATTTTCTGGGAAGACGACGGGGTGGGCATCCCTGCCGACGAGAAAGAAAAAATTTTTTCCAAAGAATACGGAAATCATACCGGACTCGGGCTGTTCCTTGCCCGGGAGATCTGTTCTGTCACCGGTATAACCCTGAAAGAGAGCGGGGAACCTGGAAAAGGAGCACGGTTTGAAGTGCTGGTGCCCGCCGGGTCATACCGTTTCAGCGAAGGCAGGAAAAAACCCGCCGCATGAATCCGGCAGAAAACCGATATAAATGTCAAGAGACTGGGGAACCTGTGACTGATTTTATAAAACCTGAGGAGAGCAGGGAAAATTCTTCCCGCCTTGTTCTTTCTGAGAGATCGATCACATTTCTTCCGCCCCATCCTCATCTTATAAATCCCTCCGCTCACAATATTCCGGTATGAAATATACGGCACGGCATATCCAGCGTTTCCTCGAAACAGGAAAGATCGACGCTACGCTCTGGAAGAACCATTTCCCCACGCTGCTGCCGACCCAGGTGCCGGCCTGCGAGGAGTGCGGGGAGTTTAAGGACAGGACCTGTACCGGCGGGCGGGATCCGGTTGAATGTTTCCTTGATAAAACACCGGCAGAGGAGCCGGCCGGAGAGCACCGGCAGAAGAAGCGGGACCCGATGCTCGGCCTTGGTGCCAAACGGGCGGGTATCCGCAGCACAGCAAAGCCAAAAGACCAGTCAAAGATGTGAGACGGGCATTCAGAAGATTAAAACGGGGTATCCCGTGCATGTCTTGTTCCTGCCTGGACAATCCAATCAATTCCCTTTTACTCCAATTCCTTCAAACCAACGGGATTCAAAATTCCCCGAGTAATCATAATCATACCCGATATCCTTAAAAAAATGCTCAAACTCTTCCTGGGAGAGGGAACTTTCGTTGCTATGATTTTTCGTGCGGTAAAAATGTGCTACGTAGACAAAACTTACCCCGTAATCCGGGAAATCTTCCCGCTGCAGGGAGTGAATCATGGGGTACCGGTCAAGAAATTTCTCCCACCCGGGATATGAACAGTGTACTTCTTCCGGGAGTCTTTCAGGCCGCGGAGCACAGGGTTTTGCAACTCTTTTTTTGGTGGCAGGTTGTTTTTTGTTTTTTGCTCCTCTACCCTTCTTCAGGTGATTCATTGCGGGATTGTCCTGAGGGTCTGAATCCACCGGCACCATAGGGTTATTGAGCCTGCCAAAAGTATAAAAAATTTGGGATAACTGATAAATGTTATTTCCTGAACGATACCGTTGCGGTTCGTATGACCTTTAAAACGGATCATCCTGGGGAGATGCAGCAGATTACGATGCCTGCCTGACAAAAATATGGTACCCTGTCGAATAATATCTCATCGGGTATCCCGTCAGGGATAAGGAGCGCCTCATCAGCGCGATAATCAGTAACGCGCTTCCCGACGAACCGGCGGGATTTGAATACCTTACAAAAATTCCTGTGGATACGAGCCCGTGGACCATCTGGGATGTTATCCTGAATTTTGTCATTATCGATAATTTCGCAACGAAAGATCAGTATACGGCGCAGCAGATCGATGATCTCCGCCAGTGGTACGGAAATGATGAACATCTCCAGCATTTTGCCAAAAACAAACTCAATCTGCAGAACTGCATCCTCTGGGGTCCGATTGAGAGAAAACACCTGACATGGGATCAGCCACCAGCGGTTATCCTGGCAGACCGGTTCGGGATGCTGGTCGCCGTTCTCTATCTTAAACGGGGTATCGATGCGGTGAAGGATTTCCTGGACAACCATCATTTTTTTGATGAGATCAACAGGATGAAAAGACCCTGAGATCAGCCCATTTTTCGTATCCAGACCGGTTATCCGCCCGCCCTCTCCAGAAAGAAAAACCTTTTTCGCGATCGGATCTAGGGAGCCCCCCCCTCCCGGAATACATCCTTCGGCACGGCAATCACAAAACGTGCCCCTTTCCCCGGTGTGCCCGTTTCGCGGATGGTGGTACCGGTGATGCTCAGTATTTCCCGGGCAAGGAAAAGCCCGAGTCCGGTATTCTTCCCGTACCCGCGTTCGAAGATCTTCTCCTTCTCTTCTGCAGGAATGCCGTTGCCATCATCCTCGCACACGATGACAGGATAACCGTCGCCCGCGTCAACAGAGAGCCTGATGGTTGTGATTGTTCCTCCGTATCGCACGGCGTTATCCATCAGGTTGTAAAACACCTTGACAATCAGAGGGTCGGCAAACATTGCCGCACCTGCAGGCAGATCGTTTTTCAGTATGACCCGGCCGAGCTGGGCCTCCTTCGCTGCGGTATCGGCAAGTGACCGGATATCGTGCCAGACGGGAGCCTTGACACCGATGCTCTCGTAGGTCTTGGTGAACTGGATCATGACGGAGATCCGCTGTGCGGCGGTTGCAGCCCTCCGGACATACTCATCACGTGAGGTATCGGCCTGGTTCATGCCAAGCATGTCAAGATATCCCATCAGCACCGTCAGCTGGTTGTTGATGTCGTGCCGGGTGATGCTGGACAACAGGTTGAGTTTCCGTATGGCCATATCGAGCGATCGCGAGAATCGCATGACTTCCTGCTCGTGGAACTCCATCTCCTTTTCGAGTATTTTCTGTTCGGTGATATCCACCATCGTGGTCAGCAGGCAGGGGACTTTTCCGATCATGATATCCTGCGCGGAGAACAAGCCGTACTGCACAGATCCGTCCTTTGTGTTAACCGGGACTTCCAGGTTCCTTACCTCCCCCATCTCTTCAAGCATGCGAAGGGCAAGCAACCGGTCGGACGGGTTTACAAAAAGATCCAACTCACTTATATGTTTTCCGAGAACCTCTTCCCGGGAGAACCCCAGCACCTCCAAGAACGTCTCATTCACATCAATGAATTTCCCATCATGTTTTGTTGAAATTGCCATCAGTGCTGCACTGGAATGGAACGCCGCTGAAAATTTCTCTTCGCTCTCTTTCAATGCCACTTCAGCTTCGCTCCGGCTCAAAAACCCGGCGACCTGACGGATAAAAAATGTTATAAGGTCATGGTTTTCAAGTTCGGTCCCTGGCGGAAGGACAAATATTGCCGAACCGTTGAGTCTTCCGTTCCAGCTGATGCCGGCGCCGTATACCTTTCCGAAGAAAGGCATTGTCTCAATTTTTTTGCAGGTCTCGCACGGAAGCAACCCGAAGGATAAACCCGTTAACCCTCCCGGGATCTCATAGCAATCGCCGGTGAGCATTTCGGGAAGTACCTGGTCAGGTACCGGCAATGCAAGTCCGTTCAGGGAGCGGCCCAGAATTGCTTCGACAGCTGTGAGTCGTGACCCGAGCCCTTCAACGGCACGCTGGGTGATGGTCTTTGTGCTGTAATCAAACGAATTGACAAGAATGACCGTATCTTCCGGGGCGATCGGTTTAAGGGTACCGGCGATGAACGTGTAGAGATTGCCACCTTGAGGAAAGTTATTGAGTTCTTCGACTGTCCGGGATAACAATTCAAACCATTTCCGGTAGTCCTGTGGTTTTTTACCCTTCATTTTCCCCATCATATATATCAGACCAGATACTATCCGAAGATAGTTGGTTGAAAGAGGGTATTTAATTATCCCTTTTTAACCTCATTATGCAGCAGTCCGGCTTTGTCATTATCCCCTCATGACCATTAAACGAGCCCCAAAAAGGGATTTTGGTTGAAGAAATGAACTAAATTGCGGCCCCTCTTGTGTCCCTCTTTCACCGAATTTAACACGGCATCTGCCAGAGAAAATCCCCAAACCTTTATTGCCCCCGGGGTGCAACCAGCGGCCTATGACAACAGAAGAAGGAAAAGAGTACCGCACCCGTCACCAGAGAGGTCTGCTGGTCCCCGCCGGGTTGCTGATCGGCCTGGGTATCGGCCTTCTTACCGGGTATCCGGCGCCGGGCCTGATGATTGGCCTCGGGGTTGGTTTCATCGGTTCGGCATTCCTGAAAACCCGGGAGCATCCTGCCGGTGATGCTGATGCTCCCGGCATACACCACGGGTCCCGCTGGATGCCGGCGCTCCTCGGTGTCTTCTTTATCATCCTCGGAGTCAGTGTCGTCTGGGCACCTCAGAATTTCTGGCCCTATATCGGTGCCGGGTTCCTGATCCTCCTCGGGATCTGGTTCATAGCCCGGAGCTTTGGAAAGGCTTAAGGATCAATCGTTCACGCATCCCGATCATAAAACAACCTTTTTTCAGGCTTCATGAACCGGGCATGGTAAAGTTCATACAGGCACATAAAAATTTGAATATAGCGCGAAGGTTTCCCCGCCCCCAAGGCCTCTCCAGGGCATGGTTAGCAGAGACGCATGCTACATGACCCGCGATCGTCAACGGGGGAACCGGTATTGGACGTAACGAAGAAAATCCTTCACCACGAGGTCTGCCAGGCATTACTGTAATATTAACGAGGAATAAAAAATTTTTTGTAAATTTTAGGAAACGGACTCCCGGAAAAAATTAATTGACGGCCGGTGTCCCGGGTTATTTCAACGCCGCCGCAAGAACATCATCGATATTGTCGACAAAGGTGACATTGATCCCGATATTCTTCGTGATGTAATCCTGGGTGGAGATCTGCTCCGGCACCCGCTCGATAAGGGTAAACCCGCCGTAATTTGTTGCCTTCCTCGTGTACTGGACGATCACGCTGTTCTCTTTCGGGAGGAGGAACAATGTCTTTCCGCTTGCTTTTGCTGCCGTCGCCTTCTCGATCACCCCGCCAATTGCACCGACATGCCCGTTCTGGTCGATGGTACCGGTTAGCGTGATGGCCGGGTCGATGGACCGGTTTTCCAGTGCAGCGATGGTGACAAGCGTCATCAGTGCCCCGGCACTCGGGCCGTCTACGGATGATACCTCGTTTTCTGCCGCGATGGAAAAGATCGCATCACTCCCGGAGAGATCCTCGCCGGTCTTGTTCCGGGCAACATACACAGCGGTGTTTGCCGCGTCCTGGAATACAATACCCATCAGGGGTGTGGTCTGGACAAGAACTCTCCCCTCACCCGGTCGTATCTCAACAGAGATATTCATCATCGAGCCGTTCTGGACAAGACTCTGCGTGATGAACCCGTTGGTGTTCTGCTGCACGACCTGCTGGGTCACCGCAGGTGCCTGGATAGATGCATAACCGGTGATATACGAAGCCTGACCAGGGGGACCGGTAATGGATCCTGCCGGGGTTACACGGTAAAAACTGAGCTGGGATGCATAACTCTGCAGGGAAATGTTCTGCTGGTCGAGTTGCGTCTGCAGCTGCATATTCTCTATGTCAAGGGTGTTTGTCTTATCGACCAGCTGGGATATCATGCCCTGCTGGGAAGGGATGAAGACCGCGATCAGGATGATGTTTGCAAGGACCGAACCTGCGAGGAGACCTGCAATGATATTGATAGCTTTCAATCTTCCTTCTCCTGAATTATCTGCATATTCCCGGGTGATACATATATTGGTTTGGTTCGGGGCATTCAACACCGTAAAAAAGGGTGCCGTGACGAGTCCGGTACGGGGAATCATACAGTCGGCCAGTATAGTGTCAGCGATCGATGTTCAGGTGTTGCCGGAAGGTCAGGCGTGATCTTCAGAACCGGCCAGGGAAAGCCCCTGCCTCTCGTTCCTGCATCCTGTCTGGATAGCCAGGTGAGGATTTTTGCCCTCTGCCGGATGAATTTTTTTTCAGTCATTGCCCACCTGATAAAAAATGCGGATGAGGGAAATGTTTTTTTTCTCCCGGTACATTTTTATAGAACTGTCCGAATACATTTGATTACGATACCAGGAGATTTTTTTATGGGTAAGAATGTCCTCATTGTCGAAGATGATGAAATAATCCAGCAGGTGCTCGAATGGCGTCTTAGTAACCTTGGGTATGCCGTGTGCGGGAAGGCAGCGACGGCTGAGGATGCGATCAGGCTGGCCGGGAAAAGAAACCGGATGTTGTCCTCATGGATATCGACCTGAAGGGATACACCGACGGGATCGATGCAGCCCTCGCGATTAAAAAGAAATACCAGCTGCCGGTCGTCTTCCTCACCGCCTCTTCAAGAGATGAAGATCTCGAAAGGGCGAAACGGGTGCCTCCGGACGGTTTTATTATCAAACCCTTCAATGATGACGATATTCGCGTGGCCCTGAAACTTGCCCTTGAATAACCTGACCGCGAAAGTGTAATCCGGACTACCTCTTCTGTCCTGAGGAGTCCCGGTGAAAAACCATTGACTCAGACTGAAGGTGCTGTTTTTTTTTCAGAAGTACTTTTGGATACAGAAAAATTATTTTCCAATGTACCCGGGAAAGCGATATCGATTACCTCCCGTTCCGGCGCCGGGGATTCACGGATCTAATAACCGCTTTACAGGGTTTTAAGAATTTTTTGAAGAAACCGGGGGAAGGAAGCGTCGGGAGGTCAGGGTGACCCTTTCCCGCGCCGCTTCATTCTCCGGGGAGTGCGGGTTACTCTTTATAGTATCCTAATGTGGAGAAAAAACAGAACCACTATACTATTGCTTCGGCATTTTTTTTAATTTTTTCATTCATGCAGGGGGGAACTTTGCCGAAATCCGATCAAAGTCGTCTTTCCCGATTTCGAAGAGGCCGGACCGGAAAGGGTATCCCCAGGATCGTTTATTCCTGATAAAAGTTAAATCCGGGATCAGCGGTGCGATCCTGACCTCCCCGGTTGTTTTATAGAGCACCTTTCTCCGGAATGGTTTGAAATCCGGGGTTTCCTTCACCTGGAACATCTCTTCATCGGCGATCTCGCCGATAGCGGTAAATGCATGGAGGACTTCATCGCCTCCATACCGGACTTTTGGCGAATAATAGATCACCATGTCGCCCGAATGCATTCGTGCTATCCCAGAACGTTTTCCGTGCCCTGCCTGGGCAATCCCGAGCGAGACACCCCTCATCACATGGTCCTTTGATGCAACGAGGATCCAGTATTTCGCGGTCATTCGTTGTCCATCCAACCTTATGGTATTTATGTGCTGACTACCCCTCTGCAGTACACTGCTCATCCCTCTCATGGGATCCTGCAGGTATCGCTGCTACCTCGAAGTGGCGGGTAAGGTGAAGAAAAAAAGGCGATCAGCCTGATCGGATATTTCCCTGAATCGTGATCGTCCGGTCAGTAACCGGGATTTTCTTACCTGATCTCTCCACCGCCTGATCAACTACCCGGGTTACACCGCTGCAGCACGGCACTTCCATATGGAGCACCGTGATCGACCGGATGGTATGGCGGGAGAAGATCTCGGCGAGTTTTTCCGTATATTCTTCGATGTCCCGGTCCAGTTTCGGGCAGAAGATGAGCACGATCCTGTCCCGCAGGAAATCCTTATGAAAGTCCGCGTACGCAAACGGGACACAGTCTGCCGAGATGATCAGGTCTGCATCGTCAAAATACGGGGCGGCGGGGTTCTGGAGCCTCAGCTGGACCGGCCATTGCCGCAGTCCCGATCCCGTTGATACCGTTGCTTCCGCGGTCCCGGCACCGGGAGGCCGGGCAATACGCTGTTCTGCAGCACCCGGGCACCCGGCAAAAGGATTCCCGCGGGAAAGGGCAAGACGGGTAAGGCATACCGAGTTGTCGTGGTCGGGGATCATGATGGTGTGTTCGATGAGGTACTCGATCGCCTGGTTATACAGGTCCCGCTGCCCGTGGCTGAGCAGGTGTTCCAGGTGTGCTTTGATGACCATTTTGCCCTGCCGGACAATATTTTCCATGACTGCCTGCTCATCGTATGCACCGGCCTCTCGTTCGGTAATACTGATAGCCCCCTCCGGGCAGGTCCCCATACATGCCCCAATCCCGTCACAGAACAGGTCGCTCACCAGCCGTGCCTTGCCGTCAATGAGCTGCAGTGCTCCTTCAGGACAATCCGGAATACACTGCCCGCACCCCGTGCATTTCTCCTTACTGATACTGATGATGTTTCGTTTCATCTCCGGCGCGCCTTCCTACGTGGTGTTATTCTTTCACTACTCTCGTGATGGGTCATCATATAAGTTTCCACGGACAGAAGATCCCCGTCTGCCCTTCCTTTCCTCATTGAAGGCTGCGCTATGAAAGGTGGTGACTGCACCACCACTGGTCCTCACCGGACCGGACCAGGGACGGAATGGGATCCATGGGTGGTTCCATTCTTCCCCGGAGACGAAAGTATATAAATACACAACCGCTACCAACAGGATTCTGGGTACTTTATGTTTCCTATCGGGGATGACAACAGCGGAAGAAGGCTTGTCCCTTACGTTACGTATGCCCTGATTGCGCTCAATGTGCTCTTTTTTCTTGTAGAATTCGCCGGAGGCGATGCATTTATTGAGATGTGGGCGTTTGTTCCCACCCGCTTCCTCGCAGATCCTGGCCGGGATTTCCTCACCATCTTCACCTCGATGTTTATGCATGCCGGGTGGGTCCATATCGGGGGGAATATGCTGTACCTGTGGATCTTCGGGGATAATGTGGAAGACCGGTTCGGGCACCTCCCGTATCTGCTCTTTTACCTGGTATGCGGGATCGCGGCGACGTTTGCCCAGCTGGCATTCAGTATCGGATCGGCGTGCCAAACCTTGGAGCCTCGGGAGCAATCGCCGGTGTGCTCGGGGCCTACCTTCTGTTATTCCCCAACAGAAAGGTCACGGTCCTGCTCGGGTATGGCGTTGCCCGGATGCCCGCTCTGATCGTGATTGGGTTCTGGATCGTCCTGCAGTTCTTCAACGGGATTGGCTCCATCGTGGTTTCAACCGATACCGGTGGTGTCGCATACATGGCACACATCGGCGGATTTATTGCCGGACTGGTGCTTGCTTTGGTACTGAGGGGGAAACGGGTAGCCTAGGATGCGGGATTTCAGGTCAGCCTGTACATGTTGCCGAACCGGGTGATCCGTCCCCTGTCCAGGAGATCCTCCAACGCATCACGGATATCGGACAATGGCATGTGGAGCTCGTACCTTTCCATGAGCGCCGTCATAATACCTTTTTCATCGACTGGTGCACGGGAGAGGATCTTTTCGACAAACCCGACAATATCCTCATGAACTGCCCATGGGTAAATGATCCAGCGCCATTCCTGCTCCTCCCGGCCAAAATAATCGGGACGGTACGGTGAGGAAACCTTATGGTGGAGAACCGCGGTCCTGATCTCCCGTGGATTCAGGCTTCTGAGATAGGCAATGGCCATATCCATGGTTTTGCCGGTATCAGTGACATCATCGATAACGAGTACAGTTTCATCCCTGATGTCAACGGAAAGGGGAAACCGGATGTTCACCGAAGTTTTCTCCTCAGCGGCCCTTCCCCAGTGCTCTACCTTGATACTGGTCAGCATATCATGAAGCAGAAAGTCGCATACAACCCTTGCAGGCACATATCCGCCCCGGCCAATGGCGATCACGAGGTCGGGACGGAACCGGGATTGTTTTATCCGGAGAGCGAGCGTCCTCGCCAGAACAGTGAAATCCTTCCAGCTCATCAGTTCGCAGGGGATTGTGTCGGGCACCATTAACTACTGAGAGCAGCGCAGGGATTATGGATATTTCCTTCTGTCCCGGGATGGTTAACGCTCCATCCTGCTGTCCCGTTCGATAATCTCTGAAAGACTGACCTTTACAGGCGTCTGTATCAGGTCGTACATCCCGCTCACCGATGCAGAAGCCTTCGATGATCGCTCCATGGAGAGCATGATTATTTTGATCGCATCGTGCAGGGTGCAGTTTTTCCCGTTCTCCCGGATGCAGGAATTCGCGATCTCCCGGGTTACCGGGTTTCCCAGGACAACGAAATTGGTGGCCTTCCCTGTTCCGGTCAACCGGAAAGTACCTGCCGGTGATCTCGGCGATTGCATATTCCCCTGCCGTTGCATAGAGTCGTCTTATCCTGGTGAGCCCGGCCTTGGTCTCGCTCACCTCCCCGACAAGAATCCCGTCACGCTGGGTAACTTTTCGTTTATCGTCCCGGATGACCAGTGAAATACCGAGCTCTCCGGCCCGCTGCCGTAATACTTCATCGGTACGTATCAGTCCGCAGTAAAGTTCGTGTTCAAGAGTTTCTGTCGCTACCCTGTCCCCGCTCGTGATGATCTCCCGGGTATCCCCGCCCATGACCGCGCCATGCCTGCCAATGAACGCCGTGACAAGGCTCATAGGAGGTCATGTCCAGTAGACAGGGCCGGATGAACAGATAACCCGCAGGCTACGATGCAAAAATCCGCTCCGGAAATTACTGTATCCTCTTCAGCCTTACTCCGGACATGTGCTGCGTGAATATGATTACCCCCTCTTGTACCCGAACTTCCGGAGGAGTCCCCTCCGCCAGGCAACGCCTTCGGAACCTTCAACACCTTTCGGGGTTAATCCATCGATCACGCCAAGGATCCCCCGCCCCTGTGCCGATTCGGCGATGATTACCTCCGCGGGGTTTGCCGTCGCACAATAGATGGTGCAGACCTCCTGGAGGTTCTTCACCGCATTCAGGACATTGATGGGGAAACAGTCGCGTAAGAAGAGGATAAACGAGTGCCCGGCGCCGATCGCAAGGGCATTGTCCCGCGCCATTGCCTGTAATTCCTCATCGTTGCCCTCGATCCGGATCAGACAGTCGCCCGAGGACTCGCAAAATGCCAGCCCGAACTTCGCGTGGGGTACCGACCCTGAGACCGCCTCGTAGATATCCTCGACCGTTTTGATGAAATGAGCCTGTCCGAGGATAAAATTCACGTCGTCAGGCTTCTCAATCGTTACCGTCCTGAACTCCAGTGATCTGTCCATCATCTGCCTCCGGGAGTGAGATAGGTGCACGGGAGGATAAAGGCGTTGTGATAGAAACTTTTCCTTCCCTTCTTTCGTCGCGTTCCATACAGGAGTTTTGCGGCTGCACGGAACCTGGTGCCCGTTTTTTATCCGGACCACACATTTAATATCGGAGTTCATGAAATTTACCTTCCGGTGAAACCCGTGAAGAAGATCCTGATTATCGTAGTACTTGCCCTGCTGGCAATTCCGGCAGGTGTATCTGCACTTGTCACGTATTCCGGGAATACGGTAACCATCATTGAACCTGTCAATGATGATGTTTTTGTAACAGGAGGCATGATCGAGGTCAATGCTCCTGTCCAGAGTATTACCGCGGCCGGTGGTACAATTTCCATCAATGCACCGGTCAGGGGGGACGTGATCGCTGCGGGCGGGACGATCATCATGAATGGTGATGTCGGTGGCAAGGTGGTTGCTGTCGGTGGCAGTATCGATCTTGCAGGCAATGTAACGACAAATGTGGTGCTCCAGGGGGGCACCGTCACCGTACGGAAATCGGCAACCATTGGCAGAGATGCCATGATCAGCGCCGGGTCGGTCCGGAATGCCGGGACGGTGCTGGGTACATTGTCGGTCCAGAGCCAGTCAGTGGAAAATACGGGAAATACCGGACGGTATGAAGTAAAACAGGATCAGGGAGTTGGAAAATCGCTGGTCTGGTTATTCTCCATCGTGGCAGTTCTACTGTCACTCGGCTGGTTCATTATCGGGCTGCTCCTTATCAGGATCATGCCGGCCCGCTTTCTCCAGGTTGAGCAGGAGGTCCGCACCAGTACCCTTCTCAAGTTTGGGATAGGCTTTGCCGCAATAATCATCATCATGATAGCATGTATTCTTCTTGCCATCACTGTAATCCTCCTCCCGCTGGCAGTGATTCTCGGGAGCATGACCCTTATCGGTCTTACGCTTTCGAGCCTCTTTGTCGCGTCAGGCCTTGGGCGGGTCATCAGCGGATACCTGAAATGGAACGGGAAGGAATGGCAACTCTATACCGTCGGATTTCTGGTGCTCTGTGTCCTCTTCCTCATCCCGATCATCAATATCTTCACGTTTGTGATCAGTTTCAGCCTTGGATTCGGGGCGTTCCTGTATGCAATCCGGAAAAACTGGGAAGCGATCACGGGGCCTGCCCCGTCCTGATTTTTTATTGGTACCACGTATCCTGTTTTTATATCTGACACAATGCTGTCCTTCATAGCAGACGCAAGGAAAAATCTTTGAAGAAGAAGACGGCACCTGGACCCATTGAGACACCAGGGAGAACTCATCGCCTCCCTACCGGATTTATCAGAACATCGCCGGTCTGTTCCTATACCGAAAGGAGGAGGAGGGAAAAAAGGGAATTGGATTTACCGGCGGTATATGCATGAAGGAGATGAATTTTTACGTGGTGTCTTGCGTCCTTGTCTCCCGGCTCTTGAGAAACCCTGATAAATCCAACTCTTATCACTACGAGGAAGTTCACCCTTATACAATATTCAGTCGTTCCGGGTTCATCCATTGAACCGAGCGGGTGATTATAGCAACCACCTCGGACGGCAGCGGGGCCGGGTGAGTCAATGGTAACGATATCGTAGTGGAGAAGAAAAAAAGGAATTATGGTGACGGGTTGTCCTGGCTCTCCTCTTTTTGTTTCTTTAAGTTCTGCGCGAGCGCGATGATCCCGGTCGTATCTCCCAGGTTCATGGTATTCAGGACGGATGAGGGCACGAGTATCAGGACGGAATTATTTGTCTTGAGCCCTTCATAGAGCATATTCATCCCTCTCAGGTGAAGTGCCGTGGGGTTTCCCGCATAGGTCTTTGCAGCGTCCTCAAAACTCTTTGCGATCTGCCGCTCGGAATCGCCGAGTATTACCCTGGCCTGTCGTTCCCGTTCTGCCTGGGCCTGCATGGACATGGCGTTCTGGAGATCGACCGGGATCACCACATCCCTGATCTCCACTGACAGGACTTTGATCCCCCATCCGTCAATCCTGTGCTGGATTATTTTCTGGAGTTCGCTGTCAATAATCTCTCTACCGGCGAGCATATCGGCAAGCATGGTCTTGCCGATCACGTCCCGGAGTGCGGTCTGTGCTGCCAGCAGCACCGAATCCTTGTACATCTGTACCTCGAGCGCAGCTTTTGTTACGTCGATTACCTGCCAGAAAAGCACGGCATCGACATTCACCGGTACTGTATCTTTGGTGAGAGTCTGTTCTGCATTGAACGAGGTCGTGATCACCCGCATATCAATGATGTACGGAATCGTATTGAGGAAGGGGATGATAATGACCAGCCCGGGCCCCCGTATTCCTACAAATCTTCCCAGGAACAGCACAACAACTCGTTCCCATTGCCGGACAATTCTGATGCTATAGGCGATGAGCGCAACGAGAATTACCAGGATGAGAATTATGACAGTAATCGTCAGGAAATCCATACCTTCTCCTCTGTTACTACGGACTACTCTGCTCTGGTGAGAATAAAGTATCGCATCGTACCAACCGGCATGGATTAAAACAACCTGAAGAGCACAGGAACCTGTGGGACCTTTCCTTCGTTCCTCTCTGATCCATTGAAAGTTCCTGGCATGACGAAGAATACCGGTGCGTGATGAGCGGTATTCCCGAAGATTGCCTTTTACCGGTATGCCTCCCCCTTCTGCACAGCCAGGTACCCTGCCACCACAACAAAAAAGGGTGCACCCAACAGGTTTGAGGATCAAACCAGCATCATTTCCCCATTATAAAACAGGAGTGAAAAGGAAAATATCCGGTAATGACCGATAGCCTGTGCAATACTAGCGATGAGGAGGTGCTTGACCGGTTCATCTGTTTCCGGGTCCAGCAATTCCTTGACTGGCGCAGAGGGAGCGATTCCCTTGAGATCCGCGCCGATGCTGTCCTCTGACGGAACTGACCGCTGCTGCGGGGAGGCATCCAGACTACGATAAGAGTCCTGATCTTCCCTGCCGGATTTCCCTTTGCTCCGTTCGTGTATAAGCGGATGAACCGGATCAGCCAGGAGTATCTGATCCTTCAGGAATACCGTTACGGCTCGTATGCCCGGGACACGGGGATTTGATGAAGGGGCATCTCCTTTTGCATCCCGGTCACTCCGGTCCGGATGCGATCCAGACCTGCACCGGGGCACCTGGCAATTCAGGTACCCGTGACACTCCAGGCCTTTCTTCCAACCACTGATCTTTCAGAACCAGGCGGTATGTTTATATCCTGATCAGATGTGCCGCAGAACGAGATTTCCGTATCATGCTGACGATCATACCGATGCGATGTTGGTTATGGTCGGGATAGTATCATACACATATCCGTAGCCGCTCCCTAAGGTGAATTTCAGGGTCTGCGTCAGGCGATCGCACGGACCCACGGTTGCGGACGGGTGACTTTGCACGATCGAGGTTATCCTGGTATACCCCCTGCTCTCTATATAGGAGTATCCGCAGCTGATGTCGGCAGAAATAACGAGAGGTTGCTGCATGGGGTTGATGAACTCGATATCAATGGCCATCTGATCGCCGTCGGGGCGATATCCGGTTATTCTCGCGGTAGGAACGATGACCTGCAGATCCCGTTGCAACTGTTCCGAAAAGTCAACGATCCGTTGTTTCCCGAATCTGACATCGACACTGGTCTGCTCACATCGCATACCGCAACAGAGCTCGACGGTATGATTTCCCTCGTCCATCCTGAGAACCAGGGGGTTGTCGGTTGAGACCACCCCCACACTCATGGTATCGACCGAGACCGGGAATTCGCCCCGCCAGCCGCCAACGGATACGATCAGGGTGCCCTGCGGACTCGTTACGGTGGGGAGGGGGACCGTTGTCATAATGACTGAAGGGGTTGCCGCGGAAGTGGGAGTGGGGGATACATTTCCCGTACGGTTGCCATAGTCTGGTTCCATTACACAGCCCGTTACCAGTACGCATACGATGACGAGAGGAAAAAGAGCGGAAGTGTTCATGGGATTTACACCGCGATGATGAGGCGACAGGTAGTTGATACTTATATTTTGAGTTGATAAATTTTGTCCATCTGATGGTGAATGCCGATGCAATGCACCGGTGCCGTGCCAGAATTTATTAGCGATACGATCAGGCAATAAGTAAGGAAGATTTCCGATCGGCAAGTAAAATCCGGACACCCCCGATCGGATCTTCCGTTTTTCCGGTTCTGTTTTTCAGCGTGACCGTTGAACCAGGTACTCTTCAGAAATAATTATCAGGAGAGAAAGAAGAGATCCAGCTTGACCATGAAGATTCTTGTCGAAATCTACCGGGAGGGGAGGTTTTTCATCGCACGGGATCTCCTGACAAAAATTGCTGACCAGGGCCTGACGGAGAACGAGGCGGTCCAGAACCTGAAAAAAGGCATCGCGGATCATTACCAGCTCCTCGTCGAAATGAACCCGCCCGGGCACAAGCTGACCTATCTGGATATCGAGGTGGATAATCTTGTCGGGACCTCCCCTTCTGTCATCCCATGACATAATCCGGACACTTGTCCTGTTCGGCTACCGCCCGGTGAAAAAGAATATCAGTCATATCCATCTCTGGAATGAGGAGAAACGGCGCCTCGTGACCGTTCCGAGCCACCAGGAGTTTGCTGCCGGCACCTTTCTTTCCGTTCTTGAACAGGCCGGTATCGGGCAGCAAGAGTTCCTCACGCGCGAATAAATGGTAAACGGCTGACAGATCCCAGGTTTCTTGTCACCCTGCACCGGCCTGTTCCCAATGTTTTTCCTGCTGGATGCGCAGAGTGCATTTCCCTGGTCAGGCCGGGAACCAGTACAGTCTCCAGTCTCTCCAGAATCTCTTCTGACGAGCCCACTTGCTCGACGCATACCGTCACAACCGGTTCCAGCTGCAATGAGCACAAACCTATTGTGCCTGTCACCCGAAACGATCCTAGATGAAATATTATCCAGTTCTCATCCTTTTCACCATTATCCTGGCCGGTGTCATGGGGTGTACCCAGGCCGGCACGGGACCCGCCCGGACGCAATCGGCTGCCATCTCCCCGACCCCGGATGGAAACGGAACGAGCGGCATTCCGACCCCGGTGGAAACCATGGACCGGGAACTCCTGCCTATGATCCCCTATAAGGATACTCCGCTCCGGATCGCATTTTATGTACCGGAAGACTGGTCGCCTTCCACCCGCCAGGTGCAGAGACCTCTCGGGGCGGAAGGTCTTGTTTACCGGACCGACCTTCTGGATAATAACCGGTTTTATATCCTGACTTATACTGTTTCCCGCAACGAGGACCAGGGTTACCGGAACGAAATCCGGCGGACCTGGATCCCCACACCGGAGGAGACCACTGTCGTCATCCATGGCATCACCTATGATCGCTTCGAGTCGTCGCTGGCAGGTACGACAAATGTTTCCTATGTGATTCGGAAGAGCAGTGCAAACGAACTGGGGTACGCCAGCATACTATTCTTTACCACCAGGGGGAGCAACCCTGAGGAGCTGAGTGAGTTCACCCGTGTTGTATCTTCGTTCCGCTATTTCACCGGGAAAGAGGCTGGCACCATACCCGGCACCGAGATCGGGTAACCTGCCGGAGCGTTTAATTTTTTACCATTAGCCTCGCTTCAGGATCCTTGTGTGGCGTGGACCCGGAACTATCCTGGCACTGATTCAGGGAATCTGGACCCGGGACCCCTTTTTTTCCTCTGGAGAAAACCCGGATATCTCACTGATTTTTATTCCGGAGCCGCCGGGACTTTTTTCCCGGCGTTGTCGCGGAAAGGATACAGCATAATTTCGTGTCCGCCATCTGAAACATGATCCGGCAGTGAAATGGAGCGTTTTTAAAAAACGCATATGAAGCCGTCCTGAAACAAATGGGGTCTATATAAACCCCCGCTCCAGTGGAAGGAAAGGGGTATAAAAACATGATCGATCTGCCGGATTGACCATATGTTAACGGAATAATTGCAGAATCCACAAACCCGGTTGAAAATGACTGAATTTATCACTCCGGGCACCACCAGCCCGAACGTCGTGTAGCCGGTGCTGTTGGTGATCAATCGTCTATTGTTACGATCGTTGATCCGGGCTGCGATGCCCGTATTCTCTCTCTCTCCGGGTACCAGTCCGAACGTCGTGTAATAGGTGCTGTTGGTGATCAATCGTCTGTTGTACGATCGTTGATCCGGGCTGCCATGCCGGTTTATGTACCCATAACCCCAACGTGCCGGTCTATGGTTCTTTGGCGATGGTTGCCACCAACAGCTGGGAGGGTGAGAAGAACGTGCCGTGTTATTCCGATTTCCCCCCCAGGTTCATATTTTGTGAAAGTATCCATTTTTCATGCATTTTTTCCTTTTTTATCTGAAACACGCGGAAAAAAATCTGAGAAATGTATTTTCTCTGGTATTTCATCCATTCCAGGGCCTCATTATTTATATACCGGAAGAATTATTTTGTAGTAAGGGTAGTTAAAAAAAAGTCCGGGGAACAAAAGGGAGAAATTCTTGTAATGTTTACTGAAGAATTGTTCGACAAAGGTGTAGCCCTTGCCAATCTGGGAAAATTTGATGAGGCTATAGTCTGTTTTGACGAGATCCTCAAGTTCAACCCGAAGAACGCCGATGCGTTGTACAATAAGGGTGTTGCCCTCATGGGACTGGAACTCTACGAAGAGGCAGCCATTTACTACACGCAATCGCTCAAGATCAATCCCTATAACGCCGATGCACTGAATAATCTCGGAGTCGCGTACGCTGCCATGAAAAAGTATGAAAAAGCGATTACGTACTTTGATAAGGTTCTCGCGATGAACCCAAACCATGAGCTTGTCCTGATCAACAAGGGCGGTGCCCTTGCCAAGCTGAAACAATACGAGGAGGCGATCATTTATTTTAACAAGGTCCTCTCCATCCACCCGGATAATGCCGATGTGTTATTTAATAAGGGCGTGACCCTGGCAAATCTCGGGCGATATTCCGAGGCGGTTGGCTGTTACCGTCTCGTTCTCACCATGAATCCTGCGAACGTGGACGCCCTGAACAACCTGGGAGTCGCCCTTGCCGCACTTGACACATTTGATGAGGCGATCACCTGCTTTGATCGGATTCTTGAGGCAAAACCGGCATACCTGCGTGCACTCCATAACAAGGGGCATGCCCTGGCCAGGCAGGGAAAATTCGATGAAGCTATTGCATGCTACGACGGGGTCCTTTCTCACAGTCCCCATAACGCTGATTCCCTGAACAATAAAGGCGTGGCTCTTGACGAGCTGAAGAGGTATGATGAATCAATCGCCTGTTACGACGAAGCCCTGAAGTTCAACCCGGATAATTCTGATGCCCTGAATAACAAAGGAGTTGCCCTGGTAGCCCTGGAGAAGTATGAAGATGCGATTCTCTGTTACGAACAATCGCTCAGAATCAACCCGGAAGATCTTCTTGTTATGGTAAACAAAGGCCGGGCTCTTGCCAGGTTACGGAGGTATACAGAAGCACTCGCCTGTTTTGATGCAGTCCTCAACCGCAATCCGGATAACCCCGACGCACTTTTCAACAAAGGAGTTGCCCTTACTGCGCTGGCTACGTATGAGGCGGCTTCCAGTCATTGATTTCCCGGCCTGGAAAATGTCTTCCCTGCATTGATGGACGTACATGTCCACAGCCTTTTCGGGAAGAGCCGAAAAATTCTCCGGGAAGCAGGAAGGATGAAAAGAGGTCAGCTTCCAAGTCCTTCTCTCAACCAGAGAGCGGGGAAGCCCCTCACGTCATACCCCGTTATATCGATCCCCGTCTGAAAAATGCTGTTATACTGCCGGTATAAAGATTCACCAGGTCCCGTGCAAGGACCGCGAGACCCGGGACCAACCTGAACAACCCGATAATAATTGCGAGGAGAGCCACGATCGCGAACGCTTCTGCAAATACATTGTGCGCCCAGAAGAAGTCTGTGGCCCCGATGCCCCTGTCCGGGGAGAGGTCCGGAAAAGAGCGGAACCATGCATCCGATACTGCAATGAATACGATGGCGACACGCAGAAGGTTGAGCAGGTAGAGCAGCGGCACGATGATAAGGAATGCAGATATCCCCTTTCTGTACGAAAGGTGCGGAACTCCCGCTACGGCGCCAAGCAGCATCGCGATAGCGGTGATGCCCGTGCATCCCAGGACGATCTGGTTGGCAAAACCGTTTTCTGCGATAATGTTCCAGGCCGGCATCTGCGGGCGATGGCCGAGCGCCTGGATGATCCAGAATGCCTGGTTCACTACGGTCCGGATAAGTGTGTCCCGTACCAACGGGATGAAGGCAAATGGCACGTATATGATCGTCGCGACCGCCGCAGCCTGGGAGATCTGGATCGCGACCGGATCGTCGTGGAGCAAAGCCCTGGCGGTGATAATAAGGAAAGGTATTGAAAGGAGCGCCAGCACCGGGTAGAGGAAGTTGTCTGCGTTAAGGTATGCCGGGACTTCGGATACAAGGTTGATCACGATAAGTGTCCATCCGCCAATAGCCGCGTACTTTCTCAGCCATCCAGAAAAAAAGAAGAGAACAAATAAAAAAAATGCCGCGAGGATAAGAACGTCACTCATGATAGCACTTTAAAAAAGATACCTGGTCACGAAATTCCTGGTTCCCTCACGTCGGTTCCGGCATTATAAGGATCTTTTCTCATTCTCCAGGGGTACTTTGCCGCCCTGCTATAAATGCATTGAGTGATGAGGAAGATTTCTTTCCTCCTAAGCCGAAAATGCATTACCTGAACGATACAGCAGCAGCAGGAAATATTATTCGTTCCCTGTCAGATTATCCAGCAGGAAAGAGAAGAAATGAAATACGCTGATATTGACAGAATTTACCGGAATGTTCCGCTGGACAGGATTCCCTGGAACAACGAGACTCCGCCGGACCAACTCGTTGATCTGGTGGAAACCGGGAAGGTGCAGCCCTGCCGGGCGATCGACCTTGGCTGCGGTGCCGGCAACTATGCCGTCTATCTGGCAGTTCACGGATTTGACGTAACTGGTGTCGACAGTTCTCCTGCCGCCATCACAATCGCAACGGAAAACGCACGGAAGCATAAGGTCATGTGCAGGTTCATCACGGCCGATCTTCTCGGTGATTTGCATGAGATACCCGGCCGCTTCGATTTCGCATTTGACTGGGAATTCCTCCACCATATTTTCCCGGAAGAGCCGGGAAAAATATGTGCAGAATGTCTCGAAAATACTTACCAGCGGGGCATGGTATCTCTCGGTGAGTTTTGCCGAGACCGATCTTCAGTTTGGCGGTACCGGGAAATTCCGTACCACCCCGATCGGTACAACCCTGTATTTCTCGTCCGAATCCGAACTGCGGGAACTGTTCTCACCGTTATTTATTATCCATGATCTAAAAACGATTGAAGTCAGCGGCAGGTTCGGCCCCCATCGTGCGGTCTGTGTACTGTCCCGGCGACGATGATATGAACCATGGTTGTTACCGAAGGTGGGGTGACGATATGTTCTCCGGCTTTACACCCTGGTCCGGACTTTTAAAAATTCTTCCTCAACCAGCGTATTGGGAAAACCCATCCGGATGCACTCCTTTTGCAGGGCAGCACAGGGCAGGGGAGATGCATACCATTCCCGGAAATCCTGCAAAAAAGCGGTCAGTATCCCCATGAATTCACGCGACCTCGTCTGGAGCAGGTGGTGAAAAAACAGGATAAACGCGTTTTTCGTACTTTCATTTCCATATAAATCCGGGCGGTCCCTGGCGTTATCCAGGTGTTCCTTCCAGGTATCGCACAGACTATGGCTACGGCAAAATACTGCGAAATTTTCCGAGCACAGGTATTCTTCGAGGGGTAGTTTTGCCAGGAGGGTATAGAGACTCGTGATAGATTCCTTTGGATCCGTTGGCATCGATCACCTCTCTTGACTGTTTCTGCTATATGAAGATTTCCCCCTCTGACTCCGGGTTGTACCGGGTACAGGGAACCGGGGTTGAAGGTGCAAGGAGGGTCGGGCAGGTCCCCCTTTTTTATTCATTCCGCGATGACACTCATCTCCCTTCCTGCCAGCTTCCGATTCCGGGTGATCAGCAGGATAATATACCCGTAACGATCCAGAGTGAATCCGGTGGTACAGCTGCGAAATTTTTCCTCTATGGTCTTTGTATGCCTGCTGGTCGTTCTGGTCCCGGGAGTATCAGCTTTCACGGTATCTTCAATCGTCGTCAGCCCGCCCGGAACCCTGAACCCCGGTGATACGGTCAACATCTCGTATACGGTATATGCCGCTTCGGGGGTTGCCTTTCCCTCCTATGATGACCTGCAGTTTGTCACCGAGTTGTCCGATCCGGTGTGGATATACACCATCGCGGTCAATGGCGTGAAAAATATACGGCCTGTTACGGGAGGGCGCGTTCTGACCATCAGCGGCTTTGAGCTGGCATACCAGAACCAGGACGAGGTGATAGTCACTGCGTCTCTTGCGGGACAGGTCCCTGCAGGTTCGGCACAGGGAGCAAATAAGACTCTGGTCAGGATGCAGGAACTGGATTCCCGTGGATATGCTATCCCCAACTCTGTTATTGTAATCGATCATTTAATCGGGCTGCCCACGCCGACACCAACACCCTCCTTCGGCACGCTGTCTGTTGCCTCCACTCCGACCGGTGCCGATGTGTATATTGACAATGCCTACAAGGGGCTGACCCAGGTCGGTATCAACGGGATTCCCAACGGCAATCACCTGCTGTTAATCAGACGGGACGGGTACCAGGATTATTCACGTACGGTTGTTGTCATGGGTGATGCCCAGACAATTACCGCCGCCCTTGTACCGATACCCACGCCGACAACCGCAACAACAACCCCTGCCAGCCCCACCGGCAGCGGGACCCTGATTCCGGCAACTCCTGCCGTTGGATACGGTTCGCTTGCCGTAACCACGTCACCTTCCGGTGCACAGCTTTATGTCGATGGCGCTCTCAGGGGCATAACACCTGCAACAATCCCCGGGTTGTCATCGGGTACCCATGCAATAATCCTGAAGATGGACGGTTTCCAGGATCTCGCAACAACCATCATGATCAGCGGCGGGCAGACCGCCGAATATACGACCGGGCTCTCCAGAACTGCTAAAACCCCGGGGTTTGAAGTCCTCGCTGCTCTCCTGTCGCTCGGCCTGCTCGTTTTTGTGCGGAGGATCGGGTAACCCTTTTTTGCATGACCCTGTCGTATAGGTGCCGGTGAATTTTTAACCGCAGGCAAAAATACTATTGATGGATCTCCTCACCGCGTTCGTCATCACTCTCGCCCTCATTACCCTGATCAGCGTGCGGTACAGGATCTCCCCTTTTTTCACGCTGATCGGAGGCTCGATCCTCTTCGGACTTCTCGGAGGGCTCACCCTGGATGCAACGATGCTGGGGATCATTGCAGGCATCGGGAAGGTCTTCTCGGCATTCGGGATCATCATTCTCTGCGGGGCGGTGATCGCAAAACTCCTTCAGGAGCAGCACCAGATAGAAGAGATTGTCGCGGATATCCGGCAACGCGTCCGGAATCCCCGGGAGATTGCAGGACTATCGGGATATATCCTGGCAGTACCCATCACCTGCTGCATCACCGCCTATATCATGCTGAACCCGATCCTTGACAGCCTTGAAAAAGATCCCAGAAAACGCTCGGTGCTCCTGTACCTTGCAGCGGTTGGCAGCATCATTTCGTATGCACTGGTCTACCCAACACCCGTCGTTATTCCTCTTTTCGATGCGTTTTCCCTCGGGATGAGCCCGCTCCTCTACGATGCCATATCCATCCCGCTTTCCCTTACCGCACTGGCGGGGCTCCTCCTTTTTTTCCGGTGGTGGTGTGCTCCCGTCAGGGGTGCAGACAGCATCGACGTATCCTCAAATACTGACGAGAGTCCGAAAGCCACGGAAATTCCGGGCAGTCCGGTCCACTGGCGGGCATGGATCCCGTTCATCGCAATCCTGGTCTCCCTCCCGGTTGCGTTCTTCGTCTTCCATCTGTCGCAGATGAGCATGATCAATTTTATCATGCTCACCGGGGCGGTCACGGCCCTTGCGCTTGCGCCGCAAGCTGCCCGGTCCTCAGGTTTATTGCAGGGCGCCAGGCACGCCGGGATGATCATCTTTGACATCAGCGGGGCAGGTGCGCTTGGTTTTGTCATCGTCAAGAGCGGATTTGCCCAGGCAGCACTCGGCGAGCTCACCCACTTCATTCCCATCATCCTCGTCCCGTTTCTCCTTGCCGCACTGATCGAAACTGCGCAGGGTTCGCGGGTCGTGACCGCTGTCATAACTGCAGAAGTGCTTGCCGGTTCGACGGTTGTGAACGCCGTTCACCCTGTATCTCTTATTCTCCTGATCAGTGCCGGATCATGTATCGTATCCTACGTGACCGATCCCTACTTCTGGCTTGTCCAGCGTACAACGGGGGATGATGTCAGGACGGTTGTAAGGAATTACACGCTGCCGGTTGCCCTGGTCGGCATATTCCTCCTCGTCGCCGCACTGTGCCTGGAATACGTTGTCTACCGGTGATCCCTGTAAGGACCGGATAGGGTGTTGGCCGCGGCGTTCAGTACCGGTGACATCCTCCCACGGAAAGCGTTTCGTGATACGCTCTGGCATTATCCAACGGGGACCGTCACGAAAAATCGGTTCCCGTCCGCTTCCCATCGAATCACATTTTTTTAACGAATTATTTATGTGATGAATTGCAATCCCCTTATTGAGTGAAAAATGAGAAAAACTGCCGATCTGGTGCAAGAGATGAAAAAAGAGGCAAAACATGCCTGGCTGGTTGCAATCGTGGTCGGTTTTCCGCAGGAGACAAAATTTGCTTTCAGTTCAAGCAGTCATCCTCTTGAAGACCTGAACAGATTAGTAAAAAATGGTGGCTCTCCCATTGGTCTGCTTCGTTTTGACAAAGAGAACTCTTCCGTGCAGGGGTCGTACCGCCCGTTCGAGGAATATGAAAACGAATCGTGGGTGAAGGAGTACCTTGCAGGTCTCCTGGAGCATACCGGGGAAATAATTGCGGAAGGTCAGTTCCAGCACAACGTACCTGATTATTGAAACAATTTTTTAACGATCGGTGTCCGGTTTTTTATCCGTTCTTAAGGATATCCGCCCCCGGACCAGACGGGCCCTTAACAAATTCTTTATATCTTCACTATTTTAAGTGATTATGGGGCCCGAAATGGCAGACGAGGATGTTCAGATAGAGTCCGGTGCAGGAGAATTAACCTCCGGAATATCGACCTCGTCTGCGATATTGATGGCAGCAGCATATCTGCCGGCGCCGGTAAAGATGTGTCAGGAGTACGGTACCCGATTTTTCAGGACCCTGAACACCTGTCGGGATGAGAGAGTTCCCGGGCCAAATGGCAGGATGTATATAACAAGATTATCGACCCGGACTCCGGAGGCTGAAGTTAAAAGAACCGGAGGGATGCCTGCGGAGGGGAAAAGATGTATTTACGATTTTTATACGGTCATTTTTTATATGAATATACACCTCGATGATCCCTCAACTACCCGTTTTATCAATGCGACGGTTTCCTTTGTCTCTCTTCATCAGGGTAAAATTCTCACATTTTCCCCAAAAGAAAAGGAGATAATGGCAGGAATAGTCGAAGGGGCCGGGGACAGAATCTTTTTGTCACCGTCGCTGGAGTTCAATGCATCTGCCCCAGGGGACAATGAATGTGTACCAGACGATCCGGAACGACAGTTTGAGGTTTTTGTAGGACCCGAAGAAAAAATGTGTGTGACGTACCACAGAAAATACGGGTACTGATTCCTTGTACCGAAAGATGAGGTGCTTGAATACGAAGGTATGCGTAAAAACGAGCGTGAAATATCATTTGAGATATTCCCGCCGATGCCTCCCCGCGATAGCGAAACTGGCTGGAAAGGCATGCATGCCATTGTCTCGCTCATCGTCCAGGTCCCCGGCGATACAACTCCCGAGATCTCTGTCCGGATAGCGGGCAAGGTCAAAGGGGATATCTGGGGGGTTGTGCCGGTGAAGGGCCAGATCGATTTTAGTGCATACCGCTACGGTACCTGATAGTGCCGGAGAGGTTCATACCCCTTAGAGTCCAATTCCCTGACGAACGTGTACCCTACTGTTTTATTCCGTCTCCTTTTATTTTCCTGAAAACCAGTCAGGCTTAATCAGCAGTATTATGTGGTTATAACAGTCTATTGAAATTAGGCCGGGATACAGGAGAGTCTCCTCTTCATGATTGCAAGTGACTGGTTTGATAAAGGCATCGATCTCGCCAGGCGGAAAATGTTTTATGAGGCGATTGCCTGTTTTGATGAAGTCCTTAAAGTCAACCCTGCGAACGCCGGAGCTTTATACAATAAAGGAGTCTCATTCGCTGCCCTGAGAAGGTATGAGGAGGCGTTATCGAATTTTAACCGGTCCCTGGAGATCAATCCATCGAATGTCGTGGTCCTGGTGAACAAAGGCCGTGCCCTGGCATTCCTGGGTAAGCATGATGAAGCGATTGCCTGCTTCGATGAATGCCTCGGGATAAATCCAGGAAATGCAGGTGCATTATTCAATAAAGGGGTTGTCCTTGCCGCACGGGGAAACTTCGAGGAGGCGATAGCATGTTACGATGAGATTCTCCTGGTTAATCCGGAAAGTCCCGATGCGTTGTATGCTAAGGGGATTGCCTGTGCTGCCCTTGAAAAATACGACGAAGCGGTCGCCTTTTTTGATGAAGTCCGGCGGGTTAATCCGGATAATTTCGAAGTTTTGTACGATAAGGGACGTGCACTTGCCCGGCTTGGAAAACATGACAAGGCGATTGCCTGTCTTGATGAGATCCTCCGGATTAGTCCGGATAATGTTGACGCCATGAGCAGTGAGGTTGCAGGGGCTGGTCAGGATCAGGAAGATGCCGATCCTTTTCATGAACAGGATCTTCGAGAAGATTCGAACCCGGCAAAAGCCATGAATCAGGAAGAAGGTGCCAGTGTATGGACTGAGGAAGAGGCGGCATCACCTTCTGAGGGGGAGTTCAGGGAAGGACAGGGTACCTGCAGATAATCCGGGTTGTGGAGACCATGCAATTCCTGAGGAGGAGGAAGAATATGTGTCCCTGTACGAAGAAGTGCCCGGGGAGCCAGAATCCCCTGAAATTCCCGGCCACGAAGATTCGATCAGGGCTGGATCTGATCAGTATGAGACCGATTCTCTTTATGAGGAAGAACTCGGGGGAGAATCGAACCCGGCAAAAGTCATGGGTCAGGAGGAAGGTGCCTGCATATGGACGGAGGAAGAGACGGCATCACCTTCTGAGGGGGAGTTCAGGGAAGAACAGGTACCTGCAGAGAGTCGTAAAGACCATGCGATTCCTGATCAGGAAGAAGAATATGTATCCCTGTTCGAGGAAGTGCCCGCAGAACCGGAAATCCCGGAAACTCCGGGACGCGGAGAATCTGTCGGGTCGGAATCCGATCAGGGTGATACCGATTCTCTGTATGAGGAGGGACTCGCAGGAGAACCAATACTGGCGACTATGGAGTGCCGAAAAGGTGCCGGCGCAGGTGCGGAGCAGGGAGAACCTGTATCTCTTCATGAGGTAACCGGAAACAAATCGTATAATGAAGAAATACCTGGTCGGGGGCAGACTGAAGATTTTGCATCCCTGTATGAGGAAGAGCAGGTGGGAGCAGAGTCACCTGAGATGACGATGTGTGATGATGCCGGCAGGGCTGGTTCCGGCCGGGAAGATACCGGTTCCCTCCACAGAGAGGTGGTCATGGAAGATTCGGCAGATACCGGAAATGGAGAAGAAGTTTCCCGTTCCGGATCTGAGCACCAGGAACCGGTTTTGTTGTGCGATGAGGGTCTCAAGGAGGAGCCGGATGAGGCTGCCCTGAATAACGAAGGGATTGCCGTTGCGGCTGCAGGACGGTACGAGGAGGCGGTTGCGCTGTACGATCAGGTCCTCAGCCTTAATCCGGAGAATGTCAATGCCCTGAACAACAGCGGAGTTGCCCTCGCTTTGTTAAAAAAGAGAGACGAGGCTGTCATATTGTTTGACAGGGCGCTGAAAATCAATCCTGACAACGAACTCGTTCTGACCAATAAGGGAGGTGCCCTCACCGGCCTGGAGAAATACGAAGAAGCAATTGCCTGTTTTGATGAGGTCATCGGGACCGACCCTGATAATGCCGATGCCTGGTATAATAAGGGCCTAACCCTTGCCTGTCTTAAAAAGTATGAGGAAGCGATCGGGTGCTATGACGAGGTCCTCCGGATTAGTCCGGATGCAATAAACGCCCTGAACAACAGGGGAGTTGCCTTTGCGGCCTTAAAAAAGAATGAAGAAGCCATTCACTGTTATTCCCAGGTCCTCAGGATCGACCCGGACCACCCCCTCTCGCTGATCAACACGGGGAGCGCCCTTGCCGATCTGAAGAGGTATGAAGATGCCGTCGCATGTTTCGACACGGTTATCCGATTGAACCCTGATAATGCCGACGCCTGGTATAACAAAGGCATTTCCCTTGCGGTCCTTGGAAAGACCGGTGAGGCGGTGTTCTGTTACGATCAGGTCATCCGGATTAATCCGGATCACGCCGATGCATGGTATAACAAAGGCGTTTCCCTTGCAGTCCTGGGAAAGACCGATGAGGCGGTGCTCTGTTATGATCAGGTCATCCGGATTAATCCGGATCACGTCGACGTATGGTATAGCAGGGGCGTTGCCCTGGCAAGATTACACAAACCGGATGAGGCAATTGCCTGTTTTGACGAGGTTATCCGGATCGATCTGAAGAATGAACCGGCCCTTATGAACAAAGGAGCCGCCCTTACCGAGATGAAGGAGGATGAAGAGGCCATCGTTTGTTTCGATGCCGTCCTCAGTATAAACCCCGGGAACGCCGATGCGTTTTATGATAAGGGAGTAAATCTTTCCAATCTCCAGCAGTATGACGAGGCAATCGCGTGTTATGATCAGGCGCTGAAGATTCAACCGGATAATACCGATGCCCTGAATTATAAGGGGGTTGCCTATGCCGGACTGAGAAGGTATGAAGAGGCCCTCTGCTGCTTTGACGCAGTCCTACGGCTGCACCCGGACCATGAACTGGCCAGCCTTGTCAGGGGTATCACGCTTGGTGCCCTGAAAGTATCCGACCCGGCCCCGGCTGGGTGCAATCAGGATTGACCCGCAATTGCCATATCCGTTACAAGAACCGGGAATCTTTTCCTGTCTGCAGTCTCATGAAACCTCACTCCCGTCTGGTCATGGCCAGTAAAAAATTCGTCCTTATTGGATTCAGGTGATCAGGCCGACATGAGAATGCTTACTGAACCGGCATCTCCGTTGGCACCCGGATAATTTCCGTAATCCAGCATTATATAGTCCTGTTCTCCAACTATACAGAAAAAGCAGGTTTACCGATGAGCAGACGACAATTCAGTCCGGATGATCCGGAACGACGGCAATGGCAGGATCCCGAAGAGATTCTCACGTTGATCGGCATCACGCCGGGAATGGTATTCGTTGATATGGGATGTGGTGACGGGTACTTCGCCCTCCCGGCGGCCCGGAGAGTCGGGCGCTCCGGGAAGGTATATGCGAATGATATCGATGCCGATGCCGTTGAACGGCTCCGGAAACGGGCAGCACAGGAAGGTCTGGACAACCTTGTTATTGAAGTCAGAGAGGCGGAAACAACGGTTGTTTGTGAAGGGTGCGCAGATGTCGTGTTTTTCGGCATTGACCTTCATGATTTCCGGGACCCGGCAACCGGTACTGCTCAACGCAGGAAAGATGCTTCATCCCGGGGGACGACTGGTGGATCTTGACTGGAAAGACCAGCCCATGGTATTTGGCCCTCCGTTGGAAAAACGGTTTTCGATCGCTAAGGCCCGGACGATGATCGGAGCAGCCGGATTACGCGTTGAATCTGTGCAGGATGCCGGTCCCTATCATTATCTCGTTATTGCCAGGCGGTAAGTTGGTAATCCTGTACAACGACAGCCTGACCTGCCATACTTCTTTTTAAAAGAGGGGAGATTCAGAAAACCTGTTGACTCAACCTGAAGTGATACTCTTGTCAGGATCCGGGCCCTCTTCGCGATAGCCCGTCAGGGTGTCCTGCCAAAGGTAGTATCCAAAATTCCACGCCCAGAATATTCAGGGGTTCCATACTGCTGTGCAGGTTTCATAAGCCTGATTCCATGGGACCGTGGAAACCCGGACTGGCTTGCCTCGCTTTATAATCCCGGGACACTCCATTCCTTCTTTTTCATCAGCATCAGGTTGCTCAAACTCAGGAAGTGATGCCTGATGCGAGCCGGAGTTTTAAAGTACCTTTCTTCCCCTCTGTTCCGGTATTTGCCATGATCAGCGGCAGTATCAGCCGTCCTGTCTGAAGGCCGATGCACCGATAACGGACTTTTTCTTTTTAGCGACCAGGAACCGGCGTTTATTATTTCAACAAAAGAGAAAAAACAGGATTGAAACCGGCTGAATTTTAAAGAAATTTTTGAGATTTGGCAGGGAAAAATTATCGTGACGGGACCTGGAACTTCCTGACGGTTTCTGCCATCTCCGCTAATCTCCGGTTGACCAGGTAGTTGACCGTCCCTTCCTTATATGATCCGTCAGGCTGGCGTTCCCCGGCAGGCACACCGGTGAGGAACTCGATTCCTTCATCGATAGTGGCCGCCGGGTAAATGGTAAACTTCCCTCCCTGTGCCGCCTCGAGGATCTCTTCCTTGAGCATGAGGTTCTGTACATTGCTTGCCGGGATCATGGCCCCCTGCTCTCCGGTCAGGCCTTTTGCTTTGCACACTTCGAAGAACCCTTCGAGTTTCTCGTTCACCCCCCCGATTGCCTGCACTTCCCCCCGCTGGTTGACCGATCCGGTGACTGCGACAGACTGCCGGATGGGCAGACCCGAAAGAGCGGAAAGGATCGCATACAGTTCTGTGCTCGAGGCACTGTCGCCGTCCACTCCTCCGTAACTCTGCTCGAAGACGAGCTTTGCCGTGAGAGAGAGGGGCTTGTCCTGGGCATACTTGTTCGCCAGGTAACCGCCGAGGATAAGAACACCCTTCGTGTGCGTGGGCCCTCCGAGTTCTGCCTGACGCTCGATATCGACGATCCCGTCCCGCCCAACCGCAACGGTCGCGGTCACCCGGGATGGCCTGCCAAAAGCGAAATCGCCCATCTCCATGACCGAAAGCCCGTTAATCTGCCCGACTTTGCTCCCGGCCGTATCTATCAGGAATACTCCCCGTTCGATGAACTCCTGTATTTTCTGCTGGATCAGGTTGGAACGGTACATCTTTTCCTCGACCGCCTTTTCGATATGCTTAACGGTTATATACGCTGCCTTCTCCTCTATGGCGTAAAAGTTTGCCTCGCGGATAAGGTCAGCGATACCGGAAAAACGCGTAGAGAGGCTTCTTCTGGTCTTCTGCCACCCGGGAACCGTATTCCACGACTTTTGCGACCGCGGTATTATCGAGATGTTTTAAATTGAACCGTTTACAGAGGGTACAGATGAAAGCTGCATATCTCTTTGTATTCTCGCCGTTGCGGTCCATGACGGTATCGAAATCCGCCCTCACCTTGAAGAGATCCGGGTAGTCTGGATCTCCTTCGTGCAGGATCTGGTTGATATCCGGCGTCCCGATGAGGATAACCTTCACGTTGAGGGGAATTGGCTGCGGTTTGAGCCCCCTTGTCGCAATGAACCCTGCCTGCTCGCCCGGCTCCTCGACCCTCACCTTTTCTGTCTTGAGGGCAGATTTGAGCCCGTCCCAGGCAAGGGGATACCTGAACAGGTCCAGGACCGGGATGACCAGGTACCCGCCGTTCGCTTTATGGACCGAGCCCGGGCGGATCATCATGAAGTCTGTCGTCACAATGCCGAACTGGACCTCTTTTTCGGCCTTTCCCAGGAGATTCTGGTAGCTGGGAATCTCTTCAAACACGACCGGGGCACCGGCAAGACCTCCATTGTCCACCACCACATTAACCTCGTATTTCCTGAATGCAAGGTCTTTTGCGAGCCATTGCTGGAACTGGGGCGGGACCTGCTCCGGCGGGGGTTGCGGTTGTTGTTGTTGTTGCGCAGATCCAAGGAACGAGCCGAGGTTATCGAGGATATCTTTCTGGATGCTGTCAATATATGAGAGCACATCGGGTATCTTTCCGTATTTTTCTTTCAGGCCGGTGAGAAGATGACCAATGGCATAGAGCGCGATCTCACTGTTGAGTTTCGTGACCACTTCCATTCCTTTTGCATCCAGTTCCCGTATCTGACGAAACCCGCTTCGCAGGGAGGTATCGAGGGCATCTCTCCTCTGGAGTATCCCGGCCTGGGTCTCTTTCGGGAGTGCTTCGAACTCTTCCTGGGTAAGTGGTTTATTGTCGATCACCGGGATAATCATGAGGCCGGTAGGTCCCATCTGGATCGTAAAACCCTGTTTCGCCGCACTCTCGTTGACCTGACCGACAATCGTCTCCCGTTCCTTGTCGAGCTTCCCAAGTGCCTCTTCGCGTTTCGTTGCGTAATCGTCACTCTCAAACGCCCGCGGGAGTGCTCTCCGTGCTTCCTCGACAAAGGAAACCATATCCTTCTTCAGCTGGCCGCTCATTCCCGGGGGGAGACGGATCGCGACAGGCTCGTACGGATTGGAAAAGTTATTCACATAGACCCAGTCATCGGCTTTTTGTTTTGTCTTTGCCAGTTCGTCAAGAAATTTCTTTACTGCGGTTCTCCTCCCGGTTCCGGGCATCCCGGCAACATAGATATTGAACCCCCTTTCCGGGATCTCAAGACCGAACCGGAGCGCTTTCTGTGCCCTGTCCTGCCCGATGATCTCTTCTGTGGGTTTTAACGTCTCTGTGGTAGGACATTCAACCTGGCCGGGCTCGTATACAGCCCGGTAATCTTTAAGCGGTAATGCTTTGATCATGATTCGTTCTCCTCGTGCATTTTTTTTACACCTCTGTTCATATAAAAAACCTTTTTCTTCACCCGATGTCATCCTCATCTGTCGGTCACCTTGCGGCCCGGAAAATTCATCAGATCATAACCGGAGCCCTGTAATAATACCCTGTTTTCGTTCATAGATCCCGACCGCCTCCGGTGCCCCGGCCAGGAGGCGGCGTGCCGTATTGTAGACGGCCGGTGTCTTTTCCGGGTACAAGATCAGAGAGGAGTCCCGCCAGGATCCCGACAAGCGGGATCCGGTCTGCATCTTCCATCGCATCGAGAGAGCCGAATATCCGCATCATCGCCACCGTGCTGTATTCGTTGATCGGCGCTAAGGTACGCAGGGTCATGTCAAGAAAAGTCCTCCCCTGGTCAGTCTGGAGGGATTTCTTCCGGTTCAGGGCAAACCTTCCGTAGAGCGCCCGCTGGTCATTCGCCTGTTCGATCCGGAACGAAGAGGATCGCTCGACCCGCCTGATGAGGTCCAGGGCGTCCGGACTGCTGTTACCGGCGATAACTCCAAGGAAATTTTCCCAGCTGACCAGATTTTTCTCCGATTCCTGTTCAAATGAAGAGAGCATGCCGGCCCGGTCTGTAGCCGAACTGTCCATATACAGACCGAATGCAACCAGTTTGTCGGTTGCGGATGAGGCATGGTCGAACTGGTCTTTGATAAGCCGGTGGATATCCGGCGTACCAAGACGGGAGAGAACTGCGAGAACAGTATTTCTTACCTGGCGTTCCTTAATGGCCCGGGCCCGTTCCCCGAATGTATCGGTGACGGGGCCGGGCAGTTCACCTGAGGTGTAACGATTGAGCAGGTCGTTTTTATACCTCGTGGCGATCGATCGGAATATCCTCTCGCGGACATCATAGAGCGCCTGGTAATGGTGGGTATATTTTTTGCCGGGTGCCGATTCGAAGATGGTTAAAAACTGCCCGCCCGCCCTCGTCATGAGGTCACGGTCCGAAAGAAACCGGAAGTAGAGATCGATACACTCCGGGTCGGGTATGGCCCCGGGTCTTCCAGCATTTTCAGTTTTTCCCGGTCCATGAGGGTCATGAACGCGATGAACCGGTTGATAAGGTCCTTGTCCCGTTCAGCCTGGAGACAGAGCTCGGCCCGGGACGCCTCGTGCACGACTTTCCCGTAGAATGAATATCCCCGGTTTATCGACAGGAATGCGGGACGTTCGGGAGCAGCGAGCTCGAGAGTTTCCTCCTCCTTGTCAACCCGGTGAAGAATTTCGGTGATATCGCTTCCCGATGCGGATACCAATGCGATCCTGACGGGGAATATCCAGCGTTTCTTCGGATCGTCTCCGGACTGCCGCAGGTTCAGGGACAGGATCCGGCGATCGCTGTTGTAGGATCCCTGCACCGAGAGCGTGGGAAAACCGGTCTGCCTGAGCCATCCCTCTGCCATGGGAGTAAAATTTTGTCCGGATACCTCTTCCATCGCCTGTACCCACTGGTCGCGGGTCGCGTTTCCGTGCCGGTACTTACGGTGGTACAGGTCCAGCCCCCTGACGAATGCCTCCTTTCCCATGAAGGCCTCGATCATCCTAACAAATTCCGGCGCTTTCATGTAGGTGATATCGGTGATAAGATCGTTGGGGTCGTTAAACCCGTCGGGTTCAACAGGGAGGGAGGCAGCCCCGCTGTCGAGTTCGAGGGTCCCGCCGCCCGGGGCGAGGAGTGAGAGGACGGTCTTCAGCCGGGAATAATCTTCCCCGAAATGGAAGGCATGGTATTGATCCTCGACAAAGACCGTGACCGCCTCATTGAGCCAGATCTCGAACGGGGACCAGCCGGTCACCTCCGAGCCATTGAGGTTATGGTAAAATTCATGGGCCTTTACACCGGTCAGGTATTCATACGCGGGGTCGGTCATAGCAGGGTTTGGCATGATGCGGTTTGCCGTAATCGTGGTATTCCCGACATTTTCCATCCCCCCGAAATCCGAGTTCTGCATCGCGATCTCCCGGTAGGTCGTCCCCGTGTACACGTAGCCGGGGACGATCTGCCGGATGAGAGTGTTGAGTTCTGAACGGATTGCCGGAACCCGCGACGAGCCCGGGTCGGTTTTTTTGACCTGGTTCAACCCGGTCACGAGCCGGTACAGCCGGTCCCTGACCTCTGGCCTGCTATACCGGTCGGGCCGGTAAAGAGATGAACCCAGAGGACTGCATCATGGAGAATCTCCAGGGCACCCTCCGCCATTTCCGGATCTGACGCTGGAGGGACCAGCAACTCGAGAGAACATTTCCGCCCGTCTGCATATTCACATTCCCTGCTGAAGGTTGCATACGTCCCGCACCCGAGAAAGAACAGGTACGGGGCCATCGGAGTGGTCATGTTCTCGTAGGTAATTTTTACCCGTCCCTCAACGGCAGGCAGGAGCGGAACAACCACATTCCCGTTGGTTATCAGGTTGGTGTACCGTGCGTCAGCAATGATTGTGGTGGTATAGGTGCACTTGGCTGTCATGTCATCGATGCAGGGGACCAGCCTTTGGAACCCCCATTGCTGGCACTGGGTGATCTGCTGGGGAGGGGCACCTGGCGGGGTCTCATCATAGTAGAGACCTTCGAGAAGATTTTTCGTGGGGCGGCAGATGGTTTCCGTATGTACCGTGAACTGCGTGAACGGGAGAAACGGTATGCCGAACCGGATCACCAGCATGCTTCCGGCTTTGTCTGTACTCGTATGAACAGTCATAACCGGGACACCGTGACGGCAAGGATTTCAAGATTTTTTGCATTCAGTGCCAGGTCGGAAAGCGGGAGATCGTTGGATTCAACCCGTATATCTGAGGTGACGTATGTGTGATCATCAAAAACATCGAAGATAAGGTCCATGTGGATGACGCGGACAGGAACCTTCCCAAAGTCCTCCCTATAATACCGGAACAGGCGGTCTGTCATAGATGTACCCTGATACTGTCGGAATCTGCTCTCTCCAGAGATATTTATGCATATGCCCGACTTTCAAAAAATGGAACAAAAAATTCCGCCAGGAAATCGTGACAGGTGTCATCGCAGTGTTGAGGAGTTTTCTTAAAAATAGGATAATGGTACCCGGATTATTTTCGGGGCCTTAATGACACGGCAACCGTACAAATTGCCAGCGCACTGATGATCGCAAAGGGAGAAAGTACCGCCCGGGTTGGAACGGGAATGGTACCGCTTCCCGCCTGGAACACCGCGGGGACCTGGGTTACCTGGCCTCCCGGAACATTCACCGATGTCGACCAGTCGCTATACCCGGGGAGCTTCATGTTGATGATATGTGTTCCCGGGGCGACATTATAAATCGTGACCGGGGCAACACCCCGGAACTGGCTGTCAAGATATACCTGTCCGCCGGCGGGTGTCGAGGTAGCAACGATTGAGCCTGCCCCCCCGGAAGAGACGGCCGTACTCTGCGTGACAACCGTTGGCTGCGAAAATACCGCGTTGACGGATGAGATCTGCCCGCTGGTTACTTCGACCGTTTGCGTGAAATCCGTGTATCCCGGGTTATGGAGGAGTATCGTGTGGGATCCAGGACTGACTGAGATGACATTAAACATATTCCCGGAT
The DNA here is from genome assembly GCA_963829335.1 of uncultured Methanoregulaceae archaeon. Classification (GTDB taxonomy): domain Archaea; phylum Halobacteriota; class Methanomicrobia; order Methanomicrobiales; family Methanospirillaceae; genus Methanoregula. Next base: position 257,367 of record CAWHIE010000004.1, on the reverse strand, counting down.
GTCGTGGATCCTTTGTAAATCCCGTCAAGATAGACCAGCGCTCCCGGCAGATTTGAGGTAATATCTATCGAGCCGTACCCGGATGATGTCGAATAGGAACTCATAACCAGATTAACATTGGTTCCTTGGCCGGCCACAACGTTTTCCGTGGTTGTCATGACCTCATAACCGGCAAGATGGAGTTCGACCTGGTGTGCTCCCTCTGACAGTGAACTGACGGTGACCGGGGAAGTTCCCTCATAATTTCCGTCAACATACACATCCGCACCCCGGGGTGTCGAATCGATAAACATCGAGCCATAGTTCACCAGTGAAACAAGGTTCGCATCGACCTCCATGCTCGCACCATTATCGACATAGACATTGGTGATATAGGCTTCATACCCGGAATAATCAACCTCGACGGTATGGTATCCCGGTGTCACGCCGGTGAATATGTAGGGAGTTGTCCCGGTATTATACCCATCGAGAATAACCATTGCCGATGAGGGGTTGGAAGTAACGGTGATTGCACCTGAAGGATAATAGGAAGTTATAGGATACGTGTATCCCGGAGGATAGTAATACGTCGGTAAATAGACCGGACCTGAGGGGTATACCAGCACCGTGACCGTAACCACGGGAATTGTCACCGTCGGTGTGATCGTGATTGTTGTCGGGGGTACGGTCGGGGTAACCGGGACCGTCGTGGAAGTTATCGTCGGGGTTACCGGTACTGTTGTTGGGGTTGGGTACCAGGGACGGGTGTAGGAGTCGGGAGGGTAGTCCGGGGAATAGTGGGAGTTGGCGTAGCCCTGGTCGTCTCCGGCGTTCTTACCGGGGGTGAAAAGGTTGGCGGGACGGTCGTCTCATGACGGAGTGGTTGCATGGGGTGAGTGATCGGCATCTCCACCTCTCCGGATTGATGCGGAGGTGACCGGGTGGGAGAAACAGCGACCTTCACGGAATTTGTCCCCGAGCCGGTAGCATTGATCACAGGGTTACCCGGGGTAACCTGGGCTGACGCTCCTATCACAACAACGGGCATAATAATTACCCCCAGAGCGAGAATTAAACACGATAAGGATAACAGGTATTTCATGACAATCTTCCTTGCATAGTTGGTATCCTTTAAAAATCTCAATGCTTATTATTTCTTTGGGCAATTACAAAATCTGTAATAACGGGAACCGGGCCGGGCACCATTGAATAGACCGTTCCTGACCTTTCAAAAATGACCTGCGCCAGTTCGGGGAATATGCGATCGGTGTTCAGTACCAATCATCCTGAAAAAAGTTTATTTTTATCTCCCGGTTCCGGTTTGTTTTCCGGTCAGGTCTGGGGGTTCTTTCCCGGGCAGGAGATACGGAAATTCTCAATTACCATCCCATGCAATACACCTGCATGGATCCTGATCCCGCGACCCGTGACCGTACAGGGCTGACCGAACAAGAAGCCCGTGAACAGCTCCGAAAGTCCGGCCCGAACCGGATAACATCCCGGGACGAGATCACATTCCTCGGGATCGCGAAGGAAGAGATTACAGAACCCATGATTCTCCTTCTCCTTGCCGTTGGGATATTTTATACGATCCTGGGTAACCTCAGCGACGCTCTTACGCTGTACGCCATCATCGCGACCCTTGTCATCGTAGAGATAGCCAATGAATACCGGGCGAAAAAGGCCATCTTAGCGCTCGCACACCTTGCCGAGCCAAAAACACGGGTACTGCGCGACGGTATGATCCGGGAAGTCGCTACAGAGGAAGTGGTTCCGGGGGATCTCCTGGTCTTTGTTTCCGGGACCCGGGTTGCGGCGGACGGGAGGGTTGTATCCGGCGTCAGCCTCCAGGTGGATGAATCTTCACTGACCGGGGAATCGTTCCCTCGTGACAAGGTGCCGGGCGATGAGGTATCTGCAGGTACCCTCGTGATCTCAGGAGAGGGGATAATGGAAGCCGCATTTACCGGCGGAGCGACCCGGTTCGGGAAACTTGCTGCACAGGCACAGGAGATCCGGCAGCCGAGGACCCCCCTCCAGCTTGCCATGAAGGCGCTCGTCAAGACGCTGGTCTTTGTTGCCTTGTTTTTCTCGATCATTATTCCCCTTATCGGCTTTCTGCAGGGACAGCCGCTTCGTGATATGTTCCTCACCGGCCTTGCGCTTGCATTTGCCACCATCCCGGAGGAACTCCCGATCATCATAACGATGAACCTTGGCCTTGGAGCATATATGCTCTCGAAAGAGAACTTTCTTGTCAAGAAATTAAAAGCGGCCGAGACGCTGGGGAATGCCACCGTAATTGTCACCGACAAGACCGGAACACTGACCGAAAGTGTGATGCGGGTCGCCACGGTCTTTCCCGAAGGAGACTCCGCCCTGGTCCTGCGTTCTGCCCGTTCCGCGATGACCGACCTGTCCGATTCGATCACCGATCGCGCCATCATCAGTGCTGCAGATATTCAGCACATCCCCGCCGATTCAGGCAGGATACAACGGGAACGTTCGTTCGAGACGGGGAAAAAGACCCGGGCAGTCATCCGGGATCATGACGGGAGCCTTGTCCTATCAGTGATGGGTGCTCCTGAAGAGGTGCTTGCCGGAGTATCCGGTGACACGAGCCAGGCCATGACAGCGCTCGCACAGGAGACTGCCCGGGGGCAGCGGGTGGTTGCAGTAGCACATCGGGCGGTAAACCCTGCCGAGAGGGAGGTTCAGTTTGAGGCGTTAGAACAGGACCTTATTCTCGACGGGCTTATAGCAATTGAAGATCCCCCCGTCCCGGTGTCAGGGAAACCATAGGACGGGCCCGGCATGCCGGCATCAGGATCATCATGGTGACAGGGGACCATCCCCGGACAGCGGTCGCTATTGCCGGTGAGGTCGGGATTCCCGATGCCCGCGTTATCGAAGGAAAAGATCTCGATGCACTCAGCGATCCCGATCTCCGGACTGAGCTGGACAGTGTCTCGGTGTTTGCCCGGGCCACCCCTCAGCATAAGTACCGGATTGTCAAGACTCTCCAGGAGAAGGGAGAGGTCGTGGCGGTCACCGGGGATGGGGTGAACGATTCACTGGCCCTGAAAGGCGCAGACATCGGGATCGCTATGGGGATCAAAAGGTACCGATGCCGCAAAGGAAGCCGCCGATATTGTGATTGCCGATGACAATTTCATCACGATCGGCAGAGGCATTTTTGAAGGCAGGCGCATATTTGACAATCTCTCCAAGGGTGTCAGGTATTATCTCTCGGTAAAAGTCGCCCTGATTGCGGTCTTCGCTGCATCGCTCGTGGCGGGTATCCCGTTTCCCTTCTCACCGATCCAGATCATCCTGCTCGAACTCTTCATGGACCTCGGGGCTTCCGCATCGTTTGTAGCAGAACCCCCCGAGCCGTCCATTGATCAACGCCCGCCGCATGATCCGAAGATCCCGTTTCTCAATACCCCGATGATTGCAGGTATTGCGCTGGGCGGGGTTGCCCTCTGGGTTGCGGTCTTTGTCCTGTACTGGACATCGTTTCCCTTAGGCATCCCCCTCGCGTCTGCCCAGACGGCAGCGTTCTCCTCGTGGATGATCGGGCACATCCTGCTCGCCTTCTTCTCACGTTCTGCACATGATCCGCTCTACCGGATCGGTGTGTTTTCAAACCGGGTGATGGTCGTGTGGGCGGCGGGAGCAACAGCATTTCTCGCACTCCTGCTTGGTGTCCCTGCTATCGGACAGCGTTTCGGCATTACCCATATTACCGGCGAAACAATTCTCCTTATTGCCGGGTTCGCCCTGGCGTGCATGGCAGGGTTCGAACTTGCAAAGATCGTGAAAAGGACCGGAAATACGACGAAGGGATAAGGATCAGGGAAGATCCACATATTTTTAAAATTCGAAGGTCCGCTGCATCCGGGCAGGCCGGATCGCCTCAGATTCCCGGAGGGGAATTTACCGGGAAATCCCGGTCATTGTTCCTGACTGACTGAAGGCAAAAGCCCGGATACTACATTCATGCATCATATTCTGATATCCACGAAAAAATATTAATATCCTGAAAGGAAATGTCCGTCCCGGTGAACCACAATGCCCTCGTTTGTTTGCAAGGATATCGGGATGGATTGCACATTCAAGGCGACTGCCCCGACAGAAGCAGAACTGCTGAAGAAGATTGCGGTACATGCGAAAAGTGCCCATAACATCGATCCTGTTCCTCCCGACCTGATGGCAAAGATCAAAAAAGCCATAAAAAAATAATTCTGCCCTTTTTTTCCTGATCTGAGAGAGTATTTCATGGAGCGGGAATCTTTTTCGATCCATCCGGTGCCAGGTGGTGGCGATGAGTAAAAATCGGTTTTTTACTGTGCTTTTAACTGTTTATGTTCCAACCTGACCGTTTTTAATTTCTTTGTGGTACGATGAGAAGTGTATTAACAGAACAGGCATCAAAGCTACCGGAAGAAATGCCCGACAGTACGGGAAAGGACCATACCATATGCCTGTCGCAATACATATCCAGAATTTAACCCGGCGGTTTAATGACCTGGTCGCCGTCGACAATATATCCTTTGATATCGATCAGGGAGAGATTTTCGGCCTGCTGGGCCCCAACGGTGCCGGGAAAACAACAACACTGTCGATGCTCTCGACCATGCTCAAGCCCACCTCGGGCTCTGCGACGATCAATGGCATTGATATTGAAAAGGATGAAGACGGGGTACGAAAATCCATCGGTATCGTCTTCCAGGACCAGAGCCTTGATGAAGAACTGACTGCCTGGGAGAACATGGACTTTCACGGGCGTCTGTATCGTATCCCCGCCGACATCAGGAAGCAGAGGATCACCGAGCTCCTGAAGCTGGTTGAGCTCGAGGACCGGAAAGATGACATCGTAAAAACATTTTCCGGGGGGATGCGCCGGCGGCTTGAGATAGCCCGTGGTCTTTTGCACCACCCGTCGGTCCTATTTTTGGACGAACCCACCCTTGGGCTCGATCCCCAGACCCGCAACCACCTCTGGCAGTATATCGCAACCCTTGCAAAGGAGAAGGGGATTACGATCATCCTCACCACGCATTACATGGATGAGGCGGACAGGTTGTGCAACCGGATCGCCATCATCGATCACGGAAAGATTATTGCCCTGGATACCCCGAAGAACCTCAAGGACGGGATTGGTGGAGATGTCGTGACGATCAAATCTCCCGATCCGTCAGCCATAGCTCGCCGCCCTGACAGAACCCTGGATCACCCGGGTTGAGAAACATAATGATGAGGTGAACATCAGCCTGCAGAACGCTGAAGAGCATATCAGCACCATCGTGACGCTCCTCAACACAAAACGGGTCCCGATCGAGTCCATTGCGATCCACAAACCTACGCTTGAGGACGTGTTCCTCTCATTCACCGGAAAAACCATCCGGGAGGAAGAGGCGTCTCATAAGACGAACATGCGCATGTACCAGAGGATGGTGAGGCATTAACCATGGATATCATCTATACCATCTGGCTCCGGAATATGAAACGCTATATACGGTCAAAGAGCCGGATCATCGGCAGTATCAGTATGCCGCTTTTCTTCCTGCTCTTCCTGGGGTTTGGCCTGAACTCTGTCGTGCAGTTACCAGGGCTCGGCGGCAATTACATCGTGTTCCTGATCCCGGGCATGGTGGCGATGAGCGTGCTCTTTACCTCCGTCTTCTCCGGTATCCAGATCATATGGGACAAGCAGTTCGGATTTTTAAAAGAGACGCTGGTGGCGCCGGTCTCCCGGCTGGAGATCATGCTTGGCCAGACCCTCGGCGGGGCAACGACAGCCGTCCTCCAGGGCTTCATGATTCTCGTCCTCTCCGTATTCATCGGGCTTCATATCTCGAGCCTGACCGGTTTTCTTATCGCATTCATGTTCATGGTGCTAATCGGCGTATCATTCACCGCTTTTGGTATCGCCATTGCATCACGGATGGAGGATATGACCGGTTTCCAGCTCATCATGAACTTTGTCGTCTTTCCGATATTCGGTCTCTCCGGAGCCCTCTTCCCCATCAGCTCACTGCCGTCATGGCTTGGACCGGTTACCCTGCTGGATCCCCTGACTTACGGCGTCGAAGGGATCCGTTTTGGACTGACCGGGGTCTCACAGGTCAGCCCAATCGTCTGTTTTATTGTTATCGGGGGTTTTGCCCTGGTAATGACGGTTCTCGGGGGATTCCTCTTCAGGAAGATCAAGTTCTAAGTCAAAGAAAAAAAAAGATCCTTTTTTTGTCGTTCTCCGCCCCCGTATTGTCCCTGAAGGAAGGATGACATTGTTTCCTTCCCATGAATGTCACCGATCTACTCCATGGGAGTGTCCCTGTTCCAGATCATCTGCCACTCTCATCAGAACCATGTACACCTTCAGGACATCCGATGATCCTTATCGAGACCTTTATTAATGATCCGAGAGAAAATTTCCCCGTTATCGCCAGGAAAATGCACAGGTAACCATACTATAATTTCGCCGTGATCTCGTATGGATACGAAACAAAGGATCATTATTGGCATTCTGATGCTCGGGACCCTTATGGGTTCCATTGATTCCACCATCGTTATCCTTGCATTCCCTACCATCTCAGAACACCTCCATTCTGACCTTCTGACCACCCTCTGGATGATCCTCATCTATCTCCTCGTGGTAGCCGTATGCACAACCCAGCTCGGGCGACTGGGTGATATTTACGGGAGGAGCAGGATGTTCAATACCGGTTTTGGGGTGTTTACTGCCGGGTCCCTCTTCTGCGGCCTGTCCCCGTCGATTTACTGGCTGATCCTCTCCCGTGGCATTCAGGCATTCGGCGGGGCACTCATGCAGGCAAACAGCGGTGCCATCATTGCCGACGAATTCCCCCCCAATGCGCGGGGCACGGCATTCGGGTATATCTCCCTTGGATGGACGAGCGGGGCGATGCTGGGTATTGTCCTTGGCGGCATTATCACGACCTATGTCGGGTGGGAATATATCTTCTTCATCAACGTGCCGATAGGCATAATTGCAACCATCCTCGGGATACGGTATGTGAAGGATTCCGTCAGGGCCAGGACACACCTCAATGTGACAGGAATGATCCTGCTGGGTGCGGCCCTTACCCTCATCTCATACGCCGGGGTCGATTTCGCAAGTCAGGGTGCCGCAGGTTCAAATGTCCTTTCCTTCCTTTCCGGGATTGTGGCCCTTATCCTGTTCATCGTGTATGAATTCCGGACTTCCCACCCCATGATAGACTTTACCGCCTTCAGAAGCAGGCTCATGAAATATTCCATCATGGCCTCGTTCTTCTTAAGCCTGGGCTACCTTTCTGTCGTGTTCCTGGTTACGATGTACCTCCAGGGTATCCGCGGGCTCTCCCCCCTCGACGCCGCCCTTCTCCTTACTCCAGGGTACGTGGTGGGGAGCCTCCTCTCCCCCTTCATGGGCAGACTTTCCGACCGGTACGGGGCACGACTCCTCGCCACTTCCGGCGCTGTGATGCTGATCCTTGCAACCCTGGTATATCTTACCCTACGGCTCGATACGCCTCTCTGGGTGGTACTGGCTGCATCCGGAATCTCGGGTATCGGCTCAGCGATGTTCTTTCCCTCAAATAACAGTGCTGTCATGGCAAACGCCCCCCCGGGGTCCTATGGCGGGATCTCCGGCGTCCTCCGGACCGTGCAGAATATTGGCATCCTGGGAAGTTTTGTTGTGGCCATCACGGTTGCCTCAGCATCTATCCCCCGGAATGTTGCATTCGAGGTCTTCATCGGGACTACGAATCTTGTCGGGGGTGTTTCGGAGGCATTCCTGCTGGGCATCGACGCCTCGCTCTGGGCATCCATACTTATCATGGGAGTTGCCGCTGTCCTTTCATGGATGCGGGGACGTGAGGTCAGGCGGGCTGAACAGTAAGGTTTCCAGGAGCTCTTCCCGGGACGGGTACCATCAGTAAAATTGTATAGGAAAGCATTTTTACGTAATTGCACGTTTTATTTAGCAGAAATGGTGAACTCATGAAGAAAATCCTTCTGTCCGGATTAACTGTAATTTTGTTGTGCGTGGCCGGATGCATGACAACGCCATCGGGGACCGCCACCCCCCGGCAGACAGTGCAGGCTCCATCAACAACCCTGCCGGTTCCGTCAGGTACGGTCACGAATCCCGTCTTACCCATGAATGCGACCGTGATGCTGGGGACCGTGGAAAATCCGTTCTCCGCATCGGTCGATAGTTTCGAGATCGATACCGCCACCGGGCCGGGGAAACAGACAATTACGATCTATGTTGCCGTGAAAAACACCGGGACGGAGATTTTACAGCTAGTGTGGTTCAGCAGGCTGACGGATGCAAATGGCAATACCTACGGTGGAATCGGGATATCCCATGGCGGTAACGGTGCACGGTCCGGCCTGATCTACCCAAATATGACTGAAGCGGCGCGGGACTACATTGTCGTTCCTGAGGCGGGTTTTGAACAATTGTCCCGGGGTGCGATACTCGATGTTTACTTTATGGTAAAGAAGTCGGATAATGAAACCGTCCCCCTGGTGCCTGACTATCATACCCGGTGGGCCATCGATCCTGGTGTGATTTTATAACTTTTTTGTCATCCGGATTTTTTTCATGAAAACGAAGTCCGATACGGAGACTGTTTGTTTGATACCTGATCGTGCGAGTTCTGAAACAATGCCACATTGGTCCTCTCTTATGTCAGGGAAAATGCGGACACTGCCAGGAAAAAATTACATCAAAAAAGGTCCCCTATAGGCAGTGAGAGATGACGTGGCGGGAGTTCGCCGGTTAAAAAATACCCGGAAATGTGGCAATCCGGCTCTTCAATGCTGGAAAAAAACCGGTACAGAATCCCACTGTACCTTTGGGAAAAAAGCGCGGGGAAAATTATCGGACCCCGCATGATATCGCCCCAGGCATATCAGGGAACGTACTTAATCCCCGGGTAAATATACCCGCGGAAACCGTCTTCGCTGATGGAGAGATCAAACCGATCCATAACCAGATCACGGAATTCTTTTTCACGTATCAAATCCGGAATCTTCCTCGTCTGTCTCCGGTAAAATCTGACCCACTCTGCCCAGAGCAGCATGCACTGCACATCGCAGATTGAATTCGGCTTTACGTGCTTTGACAGGAACTTCTGAAATGTATTCAGTTCATCCAGTTCCTGAGGACTGACCTTAATCCCCAGATCAGAGCATTTTTGTTCCAGTTCGTTCTGCGGCGCTTCCGGGTACCCGGCGAACCGGGCAATTCCGGTGGATGGTTTCTGGAGACCCTGCAGGGGAAACGCATACGGCTGGTTGAAACCGAAGGTTTTACTAACTTCTGAACTCTTCATGGCGGACATGGAAATCACCATGCTATGTTTTGGACAGGGGATTTATAGCCAATTGCCTAAAAAACAGATTTTGAAACATTTTCTGAAACAATTCAGAAAAAAAATGGTTCAATCCGATATTTTTATCCCGTATGCCCCCTATGAGGAGAAGTGATGAACCAGAGCGGGCCTGCCGAATGCGTCGGGAAGATCATGCTGGACTTTGGCCGGCTGACCGGCCTGGAACCGGTGAGCACCCACCCGAATCGCTACCTGTGGACAGATGCATTTGCCGTCTGCAATTATCTGGAACTGTTCCGGATGACCGGGGATATCGCATACCGGGAAATGGCCACCCGCCTGATTGACCAGGTGCATCATTCGCTCGGGCGATACCGTGAGGATGATTCCCGGACCGGCTGGATCAGCGGACTGCCTGAACAGGAAGGCGTGGTGCATCCAACCTTGGGAGGTCTGCGGATTGGAAAACCACTCAGGGAACGGGGCCCGACCGAGCCATATGACGAGCGCCGTGAATGGGACCAGGACGGGCAGTATTATCATTACCTGACGAAATGGATGCATGCACTTCACCAGGCAGGGAGGGTTACCAACAAGGTGAAATACCTCACCTGGGCGATAGAACTGGCGCAGACAGTTCATGCCGGCTTCATGTACCTGCCTCAATCGGGTGGAAGGAAAAGGATGTTCTGGAAGATGAGCACCGATCTTACCCGCCCATTGGTCCCCTCCATGGGCCAGCATGACCCCCTTGATGGGTTTGTCACGTATCATGAGCTGAAGTGTGCTGCTCTCCGGGACTTCAGGCTGCCACCTCAGCCCGGCCTGGATGCAGCCATCGCAGATATGGCCGATATCTGCCGGGGGATGAGCCTTTCAACCGATGATCCCCTGGGTATCGGGGGACTCTTATCCGATGCAGTAAGGGTCGCGCAACTGACGATAAAAAGGGGGTCAGCTCTACGGAAACCTCCTTGAGTCAATCCTGGATTCAGGCATGAGAGGCGTGGATTATGTTAAAAAAGGCGGGTCCCTTGAACTGCCGGCAGGCTACCGCCTTCCTTTTCGTGAGCTTGGCCTTTCGATCGGCCTTTCGGGTGCGGAGTTGCTGCAGGTATGGATCAGGGAGAACCCGGCCCTGTTCCAAAGGCAGGATGTCCTGCAACGACAGGTCGGTTCTCTCGTGGGATTGAATACAGTCAGGAGATCTATCGAACAGTTCTGGATTCGTGATACGAACCGGCAGGCTGATACCTGGACCGGGCACCAGGAGATCAATATGGTAATGCTCGCCACCAGTCTCGCACCCCGGGGATTCCTGGTAATTTCCTGAGCCGGAAGATCACGAGGAACGCTGAACTGTATGGGGATTATCTGCAGGGTCCAAAGTTTTTCCGATGCGAAATGTGTTTCCGGAGACTACCAGGTCCAGTGGATGTGTTTTCGACGTACTTTCTGTGATTTTCCCTGAGACGTGAAAAAATTATTCAGGTCGATTTTTTTTCTACGCTGCCCGATTGGAGGAGAAGGAAAAATACAGTAAAAAAAAGATCCATCGAATCTGGTACATTTTCGATCACTATCCTGTCGGAAAGGGTTTCGGGGTCTGTTCATTAAAAAAAAACGGATCCAAGAATAAATGCCGGGTCATTACCGGCTTTTTACGTGGTACCGCCGGTTATGATAGCAGTTGCCGCAGATGTCTTCAGATGCCGGGTTCTCCTGGTACTCCGGGCAGCCGCAATAACGGAACTGGCACCGGCCATAATCACCCGGAGGTCTGGTTTTGTGTATTTTTGCCATATCAACCGGACGTATCTTTATTTTTGGCATACAGCGTAAAAATACCGGCATAGTATATATAATCTGTGGGATATTCTGGTACTTCCCGAGGGGATTCCGGCTGAAAAACAAAAAGAACGGTATCAGGGATCGTTGGATAATGCACCATGATCGATAATACAGCAATAAATCCTGCGGGAAAAAAATACCCGGGTAAAATTCCTGCCTCCAGGATGATATCTGATTCTCCCAGTTACTGAGTGCAGAACATTCCAACAGGTATCCTGTGAGGAACTTTTACCTGAGTGGTTCATCAGATATTTTGTCAGTTTGAGAAAATTTATCAGATCGCAGCAATAGTCCCTCTATCATGATATCGCTGGAATTCACCGATAAAGAATTTCAATCCATACTCAGCCGGGAGCTGAACCTGAGTACCAGGGCCACCTTTCAGTCACGGGATAAACTCCGTGGGGCCCAGCTGTATGAATACTGTCTCGGCATTATACAGGACGATCAAAAAACGTTTGTCCTGGTCCGTGGTTCGTTTGTTTCCACCAGGGTATACATCATGATAAAAACCGATTTCCCGGAAGATTTCCGGTTCCCCGAGGTTGCAAAAGACCTGGAAGAACAGGGATTCGATCCCCGGAAAACCCGCCTGGTCTGCGTAGCGGTCAATGCTTCAGAAACCATTAAAGGTGCCGATACCTATCCGGAGATCCAGATCTTTATGATCCCTTTCTGAAAGCAGGGATTTCTCTCTCAACCTTTTTTCTGGTTCAGCGCCCTTTCAACATGTTCAAGAAGGTCCTTTTCAATCACGGGTTTGATGATATATCCGCAAGGTGAGGCGTCTTTTGCCCGGTGTATTATGGTGTCATTGGAATGTGCGGTTAAAAAAATGACCGGAATATTATATCGTTCACGGATACGGGTGGCTGTTTCAATTCCATCGAGCTTGCCATCAAGTGTTATGTCCATCAGGATAAGATCCGGCGGAGGGATCCGCTCGACATGCCTGAGAGCGTCCTCACCGGAAGGTACTGGTTCCCGGACTCCGTAACCTGCATTTGCCAGGATCTCCATGAGATGAAGTGCAATGAGCCCTTCATCCTCAACTATCAGAATTGATCTCTCTGCCATGATGCCACCCCTGTGCTTTCACGTTTTTCCTGAAAATAATCTGATAAAAAATAGATGTTACCTGAGGATGATAAAATGACCTGTCCGGTTGTTTGATGGAACGTTCATCATGAAGATCTGTGCCCGGCATACTTTGGAGAACGGGAAATCATCGACTGACCATCAGACCAGAACCTCCGTCAAAACCTTCCCCGGATGGCCAGATCGTCAGTACCCGAATCATAAACTACAAATATCGATTACCGTGATCTCATTCTATCAGGGAGGTATATGGGAATTCAGCTGACCCGCCTTCCTGCAGTCCGGGAACCTCAAAAATGACCCCGGTGCTCCAAAAGGACCGGAAAAAATGTGACGACCGGCAGCAGGAACCATGGGGACCTGACGGGACCTCCTTCTTTGGTCAGCCAGAATACAGGTTGACCGGAAAATATCCTGAAACATCTGGAGAGATTCAAGAATGGACACTCCTGCCCCGGTAAATAATTCGCGGGTCGCTGCCATATTTTATGAGATCTCTGATCTCCTGAAGATCAAGGGTGAGAAGTTCAAACCCCAGGCATACGCAAAGGCTGCACACGCGATCGAGACCATGCCGGAGGATATCGCCGATTTCAGCAAACGGGAAAAACTCGAGGAGATCCCCGGTGTCGGTACCCATCTGGCCGCAAAGATCCAGGAAATTATTAATACCGGCCGCCTCGAATACCTCGAAGATCTACGCCGGGAGATGCCTGCCGGGGTGCGGGATCTGGCAGAACTGGAAGGTATCGGGCCAAAAAAAGCAATTATCCTGAACCGCGAGCTTGGCATCACCAACCGGGCAGGACTGGAGGAAGCGGCAAAGGCCGGGCGGATACGGGATCTTCCCGGCTTTGGCGAACTAAGCGAGAAGAATATCCTGCGAAGTATCGGTGCAAAAAGCAAGGGTGGACGTTTCCTTCTTGGCGATGTCCTTCCGGTCGCACAGGATATTGTGAAACACCTTGCGGCTCTTCCCGCGATCAAGCAGATCAGCCTTGCAGGGTCGCTCAGGAGAAAAAAAGAGACGATAGGGGATGTAGATATACTGGCAACTTCTCCAGAACCTGGAACGGTGATGAATGAATTCTGCTCGCTCTCCTCCATTGACCGGGTCACGGTCCGTGGCCCGACCCGGAGCTCTGTGGTTCTTGCCTCCGGCCTGCAGGTTGACCTGCGAGTGGTCAGGGAAGACCAGTACGGGGCCGCACTCCAGTATTTTACCGGGTCAAAGGACCACAACATCGCACTCCGCCGGCTGGCTCTCGAAAGGAACTGGAAGCTGAACGAATACGGGCTCTCCGACCTTTCGACAGGAGAAAAGATCGCCGGTAAAAGCGAAGATGAAGTCTACGGCACGCTGGGCCTCCCGTTCATCGAGCCGGAGCTGAAGAGGACCGTGGCGAGATCGAAGCTGCCCGGAAGGGGGGCCTTCCCGATAGTATCCGCTACACTGCAGTGCGGGGAGACCTCCATGTCCACACATCCTGGAGTGATGGAAAACATACCGTTCAGGAGATGGCCGATGCAGCACAGGCACTAGGGTACGAATATATGGCAGTCTGCGACCACGTGGGGAGCACGCAGTTTTCCCGGGGACTGACGAAGAAACAGATCATCGAACAGGGACGGGAGATCGAACAGGCCAACCGGTCCTTTGACGGGTTCGAGGTGCTCTCTGGGATAGAATGCAGTATCGGCGATGATGGGACGCTGGATGCCGGAGATGCGATCCTTCGTGACCTCGATATCGTGGTCGCGGGTGTTCATTCCGGCCTGAACATGCCGGGAAACGAGATGACACAACGCATGCTTGCTGCCCTGCAGAATGAACACCTGGACATCATCAGCCACCCCACCGGAAGAATTATCCAGCAACGGGAGCCGGCCGACATCGATTTTAATGCGTTCTTCAGTACCGCCGCAAATCAGCAGGTGATTCTTGAGATCAACGCATTCCCGGACCGGTTGGACCTTCCTGACACCAGACTGCATGAAAGCACGTGAGTTTGACGTACGATTTGCCATCGGTTCGGACGCTCATTCCCGTGAAAATCTGAGCGACATGGAGTTCGGGGTCGCAACCGCACGACGGGGGTGGCTTGAAGCAAAGGATATTATAAATACCCTGTCCGTACGGGATTTGCACCGGTTCCTGGGATCATAGGCTTATCGGACCCGACACTTTTTCCTTTCCGGCCTTTCCCCCTGCGAATATGAAAATCCGGTTAATGTCAACGCGGTAAAAGGATCCGTATGAATCGTCATCCCTGTCGGCCGGTATCAGGGCCAAACACCACGCACCGCATCGAGACCGAGCCTGCAAATATCGTCTCGTTGAAGAACTGCGGGCGGTCATCTCCGGCGGCGCCGATGACGCAGAGAAGGGGGAGGAAGTGTTCGCTTGTAGGATGGGCCAGCAGGGAGACAGGATATTTTGTATAATTGGTGAGCGAGTCATACTCCCCGGTGATTATATTGTTTTTTACGATATCATCAAACTCAAGCGCCCATGGATAGGGTTCTGCACGCATGCTGAGCATCATAAGGTTATGGACGAGGTTCCCGCTTCCCATGATCAGCACCCCGCGCTCCCTCAACGGACGGAGTTCTTTGCCGATCCTGAAGAGGAGGGATAACGGCTGGTTATAATTCAGGCTGAGCTGTATCACCGGGACATCAGCATCGGGATACATATGCCGGAGCACCGACCAGGTTCCATGGTCAAGGCCCCAATCGTAATCAAGACCGATGCTGCTGCTGCGGATGAGATTTTGAATAATTTTTGCCCCTTCCGGAGAACCCGGGGCAGGATATTCAATCCGGTAGAGTTCATCAGGAAACCCGTAAAAGTCATGGATTGTCCGGGGATGCGCAGTTGCCGTGACCGCGGTCCCTTCCTGAATGACCCAGTGCGCCGAAATGCTGAGGATAAGCGCAGGTTCCGGGATCTTCTCTCCCAGCCGTTTCCATGCTACACCGTACTGACTATTTTCCAGCGCATTCTCCGGAGATCCGTGGCCTATAAATACGACCGGCATCCTGTGATGTGCCGGATGCAGAGGCGTCTGATTCACGCCTTCCCTGGCAGGTAAATCCGGAAGTGACCTGTCATCCGTCATCTTCGTGATCCTTGACTGGTAACCCATGGTTCAACCGGCCCACAATCTTTCTGTGTCGTGATATCCACTGCCTCCGGTGTCTCTGGTTTTGATAATTCTGGTAAAAAAATATCCCGGACCTGACCCGGGTAAAAAACACAAGATTATTATTTTTTCCGGATTTTTGCGCCCGCTTTTCCTTCCTTCAGTGCGATTTTTGCGGGTCGCGGGCGGTTCTGGTGATTTCCGTGATCCGTATCCAGTGCCTGCTCCGGCGGCGGGGTATGGGGGTTATGTCGCGGCGGAAGCGGGGCTTTTTTCTGCGGATGATGCTCGGGATGAGGATGGAGGTGATCAAGAGGGTGATGCCTGTCCTCCTCCTTGTGCCGGTCCTTGTCAAGACTAGACTGTGATCCGGTATGGGACTGGTGATCATGCGGAGTAGGATGTGGTTCGCGTCTTGGTGCCATAGTTTTATTACATTCTTTTCTTCCTGATAAACGATTGCATATTGACACCGGAATAACCATACCCGCCTTCCGGGCCGGTGATCACGAATGAGGATTACCCTCATTCGCTCCAACTGCGTGCCCGAAGTGCAGTGGATTAAATAACCATAAAGAAGAGACCTGGGAAAATCTAAATTTTAGCCGTCCCGGAAACGAGATTTTCGGTTTTTAGCCTTTTTTTCGATGTTCTGGATTTTGTTTCATAATCTGATACAATACTAAACATTTTTTATCAATACCGCATTTATCTTATCATATGGATGAAGAATTAAATAACCTCGTAATCGGGGTTATTTTTTTAATTCTCATGATTAATACGACGATGCTTATGTCCATCTCCACTTCACTGTATGGACCGGAAGCCGGGCAACCTGTCCCCCTCACCCCTGCTCCTTCATTTCCTGTTTTCGCCTCTTCTGCAGATACCGATCCAACCGGCCTGGTCAATCTGGTACCTACGATAGTACCTCTTGTAAACCAGGGGGCAGCGCTACCGGATACAAATGTGGTCGTATCAGGTCAGGAATCTCAGCCGGTCATAAAATCAATTTCATCCTATGTGACCATTGAACCAAAGGAAGCCCCGGAAATTGTGAGTCATACCCTGATACAGCCACAAATACCCCGGAGATACGAGACCGGGTATGTCCCTATCTATACCCTGACTGACCAGGAGATTACCCAGGTTTTACCCACCGTCTCCTTCTCTCTTCTCAACCCGCCGCTGGTTATTGATTACGCTATCACGCCGGAAAGTACCACGGACATAAAATACATTGAATACAAGGAGATATCGACAGTTCACGAAGAAAATCTTGTTATTAACCGCCCCTATGAAGATACCTGGTTTACAATCATTGTCCGGGATAAGGATACCGGACAGATTGTCACTGAAGATGGCTTTGGAAGGACATATTCATTCCAGTCTCCCCGTCAACTCGTATTGAGGGAAGCCGGTAATTATTCATTTGAATTTACCGGGGATTACGCAACGATTAATCTGACCATGAAGGTTAAGCAGGAAGGAAATTTTCCCTGAATTCTCCTGATAGGTCTGTGAGTTTCATTCCCCCTTTTCCAATTGCATTATCAGGGCCCGGGATCCTTGTGAACAGGAGGATACCGGAGAACTACGAAAGGAATTTGTATTCAGATCCGACAGGAAAAGGATCTCCCTGTATTTGTCCATGATGATTGCCGTCTTCACCGGCAATGCGTTCCGCAGTGCGGATCGACGACTAAAAATGCTGTACAGACGCAGGAGAGGTGCGAGGTGGCCGGTTCAAGTAAAACAGGATGATTTTCGGCAAAGTGTCAACGGTAGTGGATATGCTCTCCCGGACCTTTTGCACCCTGGCTTTTTCCCCCATTCATGGGGCATAATCCTGCAATGCACACACAACAGGCAGACTCAGTCGCCAAGTGGTCTAATTACCGGATGCGAGATCTTTTTGAAAAAAAAGGTCGGGTTTAAGGTTGGACGACAATGGTAGCTTTCATAGATGGGTGGATCAGGCAATGGTACCAGTACGTGCCGGGGGCGGTAAACGTGAACTGATACGACGCCCCAATAGGAAGCGGGTCAGAAGAGAACGCAACAGATGAACCTGCGTCAGAACCGATCTGGTGGGTAGTACTGTCCTGGTTTGACCACGTAACCGTCGTTCCGGTCCTGACCGTCAGCATATCCGGGGTGAAGGCGAAATTTTTGATCATAATCGTGGTTGATCCCGTCGCAGGGGCCGGGGTGGTCGCTCCTGGTGTTGATGCAGGGTTTTGAGAGGATGTACAACCTGCAGATGCACAGGAGAGGATCACAAGGACTGCACATACCGACCAGAATAAGGGATGAGATTGTGTCACCATAGTTCCATGATAGCAGTGGTGATTTATAAATGCTCTGCGGTCCTTCATCTATCCGGTCTCTCTTTCTCAGTCGCCTGTTTCCCCATGCCCCATGGGTTGAAAACGGGTGTCCTGCAGAGCCGGGTAAGAAAGACATAAATACTATTTTTAAGAAGAATCCAGATACCTATGGCATCTGAACGGGCCAGGAGAAACATCCTTCTCGCCTCAGCATTGGGGTCATCACTTGCACCCTTCATGGTTTCGGGCCTTATTGTAGCACTGCCTGCTATCGGTCACGAATTTTCGGCAGGAGTTCAGGGCCTGAGCCTGCTGACGAATATTTTTTTTGTCGCAGCCGCTGTTTTTCTGGTCCCGTTTGGAAAAATTGCCGATACGTATGGCGTAAAAAAAGTATTTACTCTGGGAATTATCGTGTATTTCATCTCGGTCTTTCTCTGTATCATTGCACCGGATATCCGGTTTCTTACTGTGGCGAGAGGTATAACAGGCATTGGTGCCGGAATGATCTTTGGCACGTCCATCGCCCTCCTGAGCCTTGTCTTTCCCGAATCGGAAAGGGGAAAGGCCATAGGGATCAATGTCGGTGCAATGTTCGGAGGTTTTTTACTCGGGTTCCTCCTCGGCGGAGTTCTGACGTTTTACTCCGGGTGGAGGACAATTTTTCTCCTCACTTTTCCCGTCGAGATCCTGGTGATCTGGCTTATATTCACACGAATCAGGGGGGAATGCGAGCTGGTGAGAACGCAGCATCTGGATGTTCCCGGCATGATCGTATACGGACTTGCCCTTTTTTCCATCATGTTCGGGTTCTCAATGCTTCCCCAGGTGAACGCCGTTTTCATCCTTCTTTTCGGAGCCGTCTGTCTCATCCTGTTCCTGGTCCGGGAATACCGGGTGGATAATCCGCTGATTGATATGTCAGTATTGAGAAAAAACCGTTTGTTCATGACCGCCAATCTTATTGTTATTCTCTTCAATGCCTCTAACTTTGCCGTGATCTTTCTCACGAGCCTGTATCTGCAGGATGTCAGGAACCTTGATCCAAGAGCCGCGGGCCTGATCCTGCTCACCACGGTTATCTTCATGGTGCTCCTCTCACCTTTTGCCGGGAAGCTGTCCGATCGGCTCGCTCCGGTCATCGTTATTGGGGCTGGTGCGGTACTCTCCTCTGCCGGACTGGTCATATACACCTTTCTGGAAACCGGGTCGTCCCTGATTCTTGTCATTCTCGCCCTATCCCTCGTGGGTTCCGGGATCGCTTTCTGCCAGTCCCCGGTGGTGCGGACAACGGTCAGTTCGGTGCCAAAAGGGATGTACGGGCTTGCTTCCGGCATGATTGAAACCATGCGTCTGGTGGGAATGACCATCAGTGTTGCGGTTGCGGGGATTGTATTTGCTGTTTTTTCCGGGAATGCACACATTTCTCCCCCTCTTTTCCCAGCGTTTATGCAAAGCTTCCGGTTCAGTTTTATGATCTTTTTTGGCATCTCGATTATCTGCGTTGGTACAATCCTGACCCTGAAACGGCAGAAGGTCACGGGGAGCCTGACCGATCCAGGATGATATTGTCCCGATTTTTTCTGAGGGTTTTGTCAGGAATATCCCCTCCACCCAAAAAGATTTTTTACTGCCGGTGGTCTCTGCCCATAGAGCCCGGTCTGGCGTGGATGCGTTGCGAAGGAAGTCTGAAAAAATGCACACCCTTCTATTGTTACCATGGAGAGGTCATATCTTTGGGGTGGAACGAAGGTGGAGACGATGGCTTTTCGTGGGAAAGTGATGTTATACAACGTATCCCGGTTTGCTTTTCAGGTGGTCGTTAACCTGATAGACTCCCTGGATCCTCTCTTATCGAAAGTAAACTCAGGAGAGTGTGAATCCCTAAGAGGGAGTCGGTGGTGCGAAAGCTGGAGCAGATACCAGATCCTATTGCCAGATCTTTGATCGTACTGCCAGGGAAATGGTACGATGGGGAAGAATATACAAGTCCGGCAAAAAAGATCTCAGGTGTGTAAAAAACCCACACATCTCTCTCTTCAGAACCTCATTTCCTGCTCCGGACGTACCGGTTCCCGGCGATAGTCTGCAGGTTGAACAGAGCATCTGCTTCATCCGCGGTAAGTATCCCCTTTTCAACTGCGAGGTCACGGACTGCTGTATGGTTTACCCGGGATTCCTCGGCGATCTCCGCTGCTCTCTGATACCCGATCTTCTGGGTGAGGAGGGTCGCGAGGACCGGGTTTGTACCGGCA
Source organism: uncultured Methanoregulaceae archaeon (assembly GCA_963829335.1). Taxonomy (GTDB): domain Archaea; phylum Halobacteriota; class Methanomicrobia; order Methanomicrobiales; family Methanospirillaceae; genus Methanoregula. The sequence goes on along the minus strand of CAWHIE010000004.1, from coordinate 237,352 downwards.
TTCATGACAAGCCGGTCCTTATGCACTTCGATACCCTCAATACACTGCAGGGTAAAGACCGGAAGATAATGGGTGAGCAGCGAGATGGACTGGAGGATATTATGCACGATCACCGGTGCCATCACGTTGAGTTCGAGCTGGCCGGCCTGAACGGCCATGGATACCGCGGTATCATTGCCGATGATCTGGAATGCGATCATATCTGCACATTCGGCCATGACCGGGTTGACCTTCCCGGGCATAATGGATGATCCCGGCTGAACCGGGGGAAGGATGATCTCATCGAGACCCGATACCGGACCTGAACTCAGGAGCCGGAGATCATTTGCGATCCGTATCAGTTCAAGGGAAAGTTCCTTCAGGGAGCCTGAAAATGCTCCCATCTGTGACAGGCTCTGCAGCACCTCAAAACTGTTTCTGGCGGGAATGAGGTCGAGACCGGTGAGGGAACGCAGGGTGTAGATCACCTTTTCACGGTATCCAGCTGGGGTGGTCGCCCCGTTCCCGGTCGCAGTCCCGCCGATTGCCACCTCCAGCAGATCATCCCTCCGTTGCCGGATCCGTCCCGCGGCCCGGTCAACAGCGGCACTGTAGGCAGAGAATTCGTCACCGAGCATAATGGGGATCGCATCCATCAGGTGGGTCCTCCCGGTTTTTGGGAGCAGCGCAAATGCAACTCCCTTCTTCTGCAATGCCCCTGCGAGATCTGCCAGAACGGTATCGAGGGATAGTGCACCCCGGATTATCGCGATGTGCGAGGCGGTGGGGAACGTGTCGTTGGTCGACTGGGCCCGATTGACATGATCGTTCGGGCTCAGGAATTCATAATCCCCCCGGTGTTTCCCGAGAAACTCCAGGGCCCGGTTTGCGATAACCTCGTTCATGTTCATGTTGAATGAAGTCCCGGCACCTGCCTGGTAGATATCGACCGGGAACTGATCGGCAAATTTCCCTGCAAGGATTTCATCTGCCGCAGTCACGATCGCCCTGCCCCGCTGCAGGTCGAGAACACCGAGCTCCATATTGGTCAGCGCTGCTGCTTTTTTGATAACAGCATACGCCGCAATGAGTTCCGGTGGTTCCCGTAATCCGCTGACCGGAAAATTCTCCATCGCTCTCATCGTCTGTATACCGTAATATGCTTCTGCAGGCACATCCCGGATTCCCAGAGGGTCACGTTCCTGTCGCATCATGATCTATCTCCGCATTCCTGTCTTTTTTTATTTTCAGCAGTTCCTGCCGGGCGTGTCCGATGGCCTTATCCGGCGGTACATCTTTCGGGCAGACCCTGCGGCAGTTGGTATGGAACTCGCATCCCCACCACCCATCAGGCTGATCGGCACTGCCGAGGCGGACGGCGCCCTGCTGTTCCCGCGGGTCAATGCGGAACCGGTAGAGTTTTGCGAGAGCCGCGGGTCCGGTGTACCGCGGATTTTTCCCGTTGACCGGGCACGCCGCGAAGCAGGCACCACAGAGGATGCAGGTCGTATACTCATCGAGCTTTCGGACCGATGCCGGCGACATAAGCCGTTCCTTCTCCGGGTCCTCATCCCCGGGCCTGAATACCGGTTCAATTGACCGGTATTTCTCAAAAAATGTCCCCAGATCAACAATGAGATCCTTGATCACCGGGAGGGTCGGGAGCGGCTCAAGGAGGATCTCCTCACTTTTATCCCACGGCTCCGTGAGGGCCGGCAGTGTGTAATGGGAGAGGGGAAGATCCAGGGTACCGCCCACGAGGGCAGCCAGCTGGGTGCGGCACGCAAGGCGGGGCACACGGTTGATCAGCATCGCACAGGTTCCGCAGACTGCCCCGCGGCAGGAATAACGGAATGCAAGGGTATCATCGTATCGCGCCTGCGCCTCGAAGAGTGCGGTCAGGACTGTCTTGCCCGGCTCGGATTCGATCGGAAACGTATCATATCGCGGCTTTTCCCAACCAGGGCGGTAACGGAACACTTTCAGTTTCATCAGTAAATCCTCTCCTCCGGAGGGAACATGCCAAGGGTGACCGGGGCACAAGTAATTGAGATCTCCCCGTTCCGCTGGCTGGCAATCGTATGGTTCAGGAAGTGTTCGTCATCCCGTGAGGGATAGTCAGTCCTGGTATGCGAGCCCCGGCTTTCCTGCCGGTGTATCGCCCCCCGTGCCACGGCCTCTGCCACGGGAACCATATATTCAAGTTCAAGATATCGTATGAGAGCCTGGTTTGCTGCCCGGTCCTTGTCAGAGATTGAGATATTCCCGAGTTTTTCCCGGAGATTGTGGATCTCCGCAAGTCCCGTTGTCATCATATATCCTTCCCGGAAGATACCGAATTTTGCATACATCACCTCTTTCAGGGACTCGATTATGGGGAAGAGTGGTTCTCCTCCGTTCCGTCCAAGAATGCCGGTGATTTTCTCATCTGTTTCCCGCATTGCAGAAAGGACCGGCCTGGACGCAGGGACGGGTATTGAAGGGATGTCCCTGAGGATAGAATCTGCCACCAGCCGTCCGAATACTACCGTTTCAAGGAGCGAGTTCCCCCCGAGCCGGTTTGCCCCGTGGACACTGACACAGGCACATTCCCCGGCCGCATACAGTCCGGAGATGGTTGACTGCCCTTCAGTTCCCCCGTCGATCCCTCCCATGGAATAGTGCTGGGCCGGCTGTACCGGGATCGGTTCAGTGACAGGATCCACGCCTGAGAAATCCATTGCGATCAGACGGATACCCGGCAGACGTTCCCGGATACGCTCCTCACCGAGGTGGCGGAGATCGAGGTGCACGTAACCCCCGTCAAAACCCCTGCCGGCGGCTATCTCCTGCTCGATTGCACGCGCAACGACGTCCCGGGGAGCAAGATCCAGCGATTGCGGGGCATAGAGTTTCATGAAACGTTCGCCGTTTTTGTTCAGCAGGGTACCGCCCTCTCCCCGTGCTGCTTCGGAGATAAGAATACTGGTGCCTTTCAGGGAAGTCGGGTGAAACTGGACAAACTCCATATCCTTAAGATCAGCCCCTGCACGGAGTGCGAGCGCCTGACCATCGCCGGTGTTAATAATGGCATTTGTGGACCGGGAAAAAATCCGCCCGAATCCTCCGGTAGCCATGAGGGTTGCTTTTGCCACAAATCCATGGACCGTCCCTGTCATGATCTCAAGGGCGATGCATCCCGTGCACCGTCCTGAATCTGTGACGAGCGAGGTGACGAAAAATTCTTCGTATACGGGTATTTTTTTATCAGTTACCTGTTCGTACAGGGTGTGGAGTACGTTATGTCCAGTCCTGTCCGCTGCATAGCACGTCCTGGGAAACCCGGCCCCCCCGAACGGGCGCTGGGCGATTTTCCCGTTTTCGAGCCGGGACCAGACCGTACCCATATGCTCCATCTCAATAACCGTCGACGCTGCCTCTTTGCACATCCGCGCGACAGCGTTCTGGTCTGCCAGATAATCTGATCCTTTGATGGTGTCATAGGCATGCCGCTCCCAGCTATCTATCGCGCCACCGCTGCCGGGAACATTTCCCAAAGCCGCATTCATTCCGCCCTGTGCGGCAACCGAGTGCGATCGCAGGGGGTGGACCTTCGACAGAATTGCACAGGAACGGCCCGATCGGGATATCTGCAGGGCAGCACGAAGCCCGGTCAACCCGCCACCGATAATAATCACGTCATACGGGTGAACAACCGGCTGATCCATAGGGTGAGATTCTCCATTACGTCTCGTGTATTCCACAATGGTAGATAACTATACGCATCGGGTCAGATCGCAGCATTGTTTTTCTGTTTTTCCAAGATACCATTTTATCCAATGGCAGGAATTGTATTTTTCACCAGTGTCTGGTGAGAAAGAATGGCAGAACGAGAAGTATCGGTATTAATTGGCGGGAGAGCCGGAGATGGAATTTCAAGTGCCGGTCAGATTGTTGCCCGCCTCCTCGCACAGGCCGGGTACCGGGTGCACATGTACTTCGATTACCCGTCGCTGATCAAAGGGGGGCATAATTTTGCGATTATCCGGGCAGCAGACGAGAGCATCGGTGCCGTCAGGGAACAGGTGGATTTCATCCTTGCCCTCAACCAGGAGACGGTAAACCTTCACCGGCACCGTCTGAGGGACGATGGTGCGATCCTCTACGATACCGGCACGGTGAAACAGGCAGAGGGTATCGGTATTCCCATAAAGAATATTCTGGATGCAGAAGAGGCGCCGCCTGTTATGGGAAATTCTGCCATGATCGGGGCCTTCATGAAGGCAGGGGGACTTAACTGGGATGCATCAACGCCGGTCCTGAAGAGGTCAATGCCAAAAGAAACAGAGAAAAATCTCCGGGTCGCCCGTCGGGCATATGATACTTCAGAGGAACGGCACAAAATAACCCTGACCGGAAAACCTGTCCTCCCGTTAATGACTGGCAACGAGGCGATCGGTGTCGGGCTGATCGAGGCAGATCTCGGGATGTATTTCGGTTATCCGATGTCACCTACCTCAAATATCCTTCATTTTCTCGCTGCCAATGCAGACGATCTCCATATACGGGTTATCCAGCCGGAGAGTGAGATCGCGGTAATCCTGATGGCACTGGGGTGTTCCTATGCAGGACTACGGGCGGCTGTCGGTACATCTGGCGGGGGGTTCTGCCTGATGACCGAAGCCCTGAGTCTTTCCGGTATCGCAGAACTCCCGATCCTGATCGTTCTTGGCCAGCGCACCGGGCCAGGTACCGGTCTTGCGACGTATTCTGCCCAGTCGGACCTTCATTTTGCCCTGCATGCGGGGCAGGGGGAGTTTCCCCGCCTGATCATCGCACCAGGTGACGCTACAGAGTCCCGGACCTGGTCAAGGACAGCACTGGACCTTGCATGGAAGTACCAGATTCCTGCCATTATCCTCTCCGACCGTCTCATCTGCGAAGGGCTGTACAGCATGGAACAGGATACAGGACAATACGATGCGAAGCCCGTCGTGGCAGACCCGGGCATCCATCCTTATCTCAGGTACTCTCCCGCAGATTCCGGGATCTCTCCGTTACGGTTCCCGCCAGCCAAAGGTGAGATCATCCGGGTCAACAGCCATGTCCATAATCCGGATGGTATAACGACAGAAGATCCACAGGTAACCAGGGAGATGGCAGACAAGAGGATAAAAAAAATGGAGGGTCTCGCCCGGGAAATTGAAGGGATGAATCCCATCAATACCGGGGGAGTTGCCGATGCCGATACCGCCCTGCTCTGCTGGGGATCCACAACGGGGGTCTGCGATGAGGTGGCGAGGAGAAAGGGCTTGCGGATCATCCAGCCGGTTGTACTATGGCCTTTTGCGGAAAAGATGTTTGCCCGTTCGATGGATGGCGTGGAGAAGTTCTATGCGGTCGAGACCAACGAATCAGGACAGCTGGCTGCACTTGTGAACAGGTTCGGATACCGCCCTTCCGGAAAGATCCTTAAGTATGATGGCAGGCCGTTTATGGTCGATGAACTGGAAACACGGGTGGACCAGGTGGTCCCATGAACGGACATGAACTTATCAGCACGGCAAAGAACACCTGGTGTCCGGGCTGCGGCAATTTTGCTGTCCAGCATGCAATCAAGGATGTAATCCTGACCATGGAAGCGGAGGGGACTCCCCGGGAAAACATTGTTATTGTTGCCGGGATTGGCCAGCATGGCAAGACCTTTGATTTCATGAACCTGAACGGGTTTTACTCGCTCCATGGGAGGACGATTCCCGTTGCGACGGGGATCAGGCTGACAAACCCGGATCTCAAGGTCATCTGTCTTACCGGGGACGGGGATTCCTATGCCGAGGGACTCGACCACCTGATCTTCGGGGCAAAACGGAATCTCGACATCACCGTGCTTGTATACGATAACCGGGTCTATGGGCTGACGACCGGGCAGTATACGCCCACGTCACCATACGGATTCCCGGGACGTTCGACACCCGGTGGGGTGAAAGAGTACCCGTTCAACCCCCTTGAACTGTTGCTGAGTTTCCGGGGCAACGTTTATCGCCCGGGGGTATTCGCGTCATCGCGATCAACTCAAACGGCTCATCCGTGAGGCGCTGATTCACAAGGGATTTTCCGTTATTGATATTCTCCAGATCTGCGCAACCTACAATGATTTGAGCAGCTACTACGATGCCCGCGTCTTTGACTGGGACGAAACAGATGTGGGGGACTATAATGCTGCATATGCAAAGGCACGGGAGTGGAATTATACCGATGACGCCAGAATCGGTCTTGGTATAATGTACCGGCATGCTGCCCCGGTTTTTGAGGACAATTACCCGGTACCTGTACCCTCTTACCCATTGAGAGGCAGGCGTGGGTCAGGAAAATTATGGATGAACGGTCGTAATGACTACAAGAGGCATACGACCACCGATCCTTTTTGGATCCGTTCCCCTTCCCCATGGCATTTCGCATACCAAAGAGACAGGTGGCCTCAAAGCTCTGTGCAAGGGATCCGGAAACGTTGACTTGACACGGACCAAAAAAGAACACCTGCTATCCGTCCCCTTTGCATGACCTGTCAGACCCAGCCTGCCGGATTGATCAACAACATTCTTTATATAAAATGATCAGGATCTTTGTGTAAAACGCTGTCTGACCAGAGATCTCTTCCATCAGTCCCACGAGAAACAATTCTTATCCGGATAAAAAAAGAAAAAAACTATCTAATATCCTCCACCGCCACCGCCGGAATACGTAGGTACGGTAGTCGTTGCGGATGTCGGTACGGTTGTAGGCACTGCCGTCGCAATGGTCGTAACTGCCGGTACACTACCGGTTATATTAGAAACAAACCAGAGGTTGATGAATCCCTGCCCATTTGTATCACCCGGCTTTTTGTCTCCGGAATAGTAATAAAGAGGTCTTGCCATGAAAGCTGTCTGTTTCATCCCGTCAGCACGGGTCACAGAACTAAAATCTCCCACATTCAGGAGCGATGGAGCGGTCACCAGGTCGGCACTGAAGGGAGGCCATGTGGCGATACATGTTCCTGTGCAGGAGCTCTGTCCTGAGGTATCCTTCGTGAAGTAGTAGAGTGTCTTTCCAGAGGTATCGGTCAGGAACGAACCGAGTTTTGTCGTATGAGAGATAAGCACGCTTTCATCGGGTTTAATCACAAACCAGACCTTCAGGAAGTTCTCCCCGTTCATATCACCGGGGTTTTTGTCCCCCGAATAATAATACAGGGGCCAGCCATAGTACGTGGTCTGAGTAGTCCCGTTTGCGCGGGTGATAGACCCAAAGTCCGCGGGATCAAGTGGTGACGATACCTTAATACTGCTGGCTGAGAACGCTGGCCAGAGAGCGGCACACTGCCCGTTGCAGGCACTTGTACCACTGGCTGCAATATCATTTGCGAAGTAGTACAGGGTTTTTCCCTGTGCATCCACAATGATTTTTCCCAAGGTGGTGTCGACAGCCTTTACGGTGTCGGTCGGCTGAGTGGTTGGGGTCGCGGTCGGCTGAGGAGTTGGTTGCGTTACCGGCGTCTGCGTGCATCCGGCAACAAGAAGGAGCGAGACAGCCGCAAGACACAGGATAAAAAGAGTTGTTTTTTTCATCAGAATCACCTTTACAGGTAGTGTCAGATATCCAGTCGGCTCATGATAATCCTTTTCCCAGATTTCAAATATTAAAACATGATAATGAAATTTTCAGATTCGCGTTTTTTTATCCTTCACAGATAAAACACCCCGAATTGGATTCGGAAAGGTTTGATTCTAGGTGATCTTTATAAAAACCAGTCCTTTTTTTTGAATATTGTCAGGATTGTCATCTTTCAATTTTCGATTCAAAAACTGAAATTAAAAATTATCTTTTTCATGGGTAACCGATATTTCCATATGTTCTCTTTAAAGGAGGAGATGGATTATGGATAAAAAATGGATCATTTTACTTGGGTTATTCCTTACGGGGATGATATTGTTAAGCGGATGCGTAAGCCAGCAGCCGACGCCAACACCCACACCTACTATGACGGTGCAACCGACAGACTTCGCCAAAAATGTACTCGCAGGCCGAGGCGGATGCGATGATGCAGTGGCGGGTTCTCTGGACGGATCACACGGTATGGACCCGGATGTATATCATCGAATCGCTGAACGATTCGCCGGGAGCCACCGCTGCCGCGACACGCCTCCTGAAAAACCAGGAAGATATCGGGAATGCCATCAAGCCCTATTATGGTGATGCAGCCGGGACACAACTGACTGCGCTCCTGAAGCAGCACATCCTGATCGCGGTTGCGATCATCAATGACGTCAAGGCTGGTAATGCCACAGCCCAGGCCGCGGATGAGGCAAACTGGACGCAGAACGCCGATGATATTGCAGCATTCCTCTCAAGTGCGAATCCGAACTGGCGGACACAGGATGTAAAAGATCTCATGCACATGCACCTTTCCACGACAAAGGCCGAACTGGTGGCACGTGCTACGAAGAATTACCCGGCAGACGTGCAGGCATGGGACGCTGTATACACCCATATCCTGAAGATGTCAGATGCGATTTCAGGGGGTATTATAAAACAGTATCCGGACAAATTTGCCGGTCCCAAGATCTACAGCCAGAAAGAGATCGATTTAGATAACGGAATGCGTCAGCTCTGGACGGATCACACGGTCTGGACACGGCTCTATATCATTGAATCGCTGAATAACTCAACCGCTGCCGATGCTGCAGCCACCCGCCTCCTGCAGAACCAGGTGGATCTCGGCAATGCCATCAAGCCGTATTACGGGGATGCAGCGGGAGCACAACTGACCGAACTCCTGAGAACACACATCTACACCGCTGTTGCCATCATCAACGATGTAAAGGCGAAAAACTCCACAGCACAGGCACGAGACGAGGCCCTGTGGGCCAAGAACGGGGATGACATTGCAGCATTCCTCGCGGGTGCGAATCCCAACTGGCCGCTCCCTGTTCTCCAGGACCTTATGTCCATGCACCTCTCCACGACAAAGGCAGAACTGGTAGCGCGATACTCGAAGAATTATACCGCAGACGTACAGGCATGGGATGCGGTATATGCACATATCCTGAAAATGTCAGACGCATTATCGGATGGTATTGTAAAACAATTCCCCACAAAATTTTAAGATGAGGAACTGATGACGGTAAAAAAGATCGGCCTCGTAAAAGACATGGAATTTGAACCGGTAAAAGGAATCGTGGCAGACGGGAAGGAAATCCTGCTCGTGAAGATGGGCACCCATTTCACCGCAATCGGAAACAAGTGCACGCATATGGGATGCAAATTATCCAGCGGCAAAATGGACGGTGAAACGATCCGGTGCCCCTGCCATGGATCAATGTTCAATGTCAGGACCGGTCAGGTGGTGAGAGGTCCGGCAACAAGGCCGGAACCCACCTATACCATCACGGTTGAAAATGGTGAACTTTCAATCGATCTGTAAATTTTTTTATTTTTGTGTGATCATTACGAACACCTTTTTGAACACTGGATTTATATGATACCAAAAAGGTGAGAAGGAAAGACCATGGAGAGAGAAGAAGCAACCGGGCTCTGTATGTGTAAACTATGTCCAAGTTTTGTGGACTGCACAGAAGAGATCGCTTTTTGTCTTGCGGCGAGCGGGAAAAGCATATGTATAACGGAAGAAAACGGGTGTCTCTGTCCGGGATGCCCGGTTCTCGATGAGGAGGGATTCCAGCATGCCTATTACTGCACCCGTGGAACCGAAACCGACCAGCGTTCCATCAGATAACGTCTGGCAATGTCATGTCTGCGGTTTCATTTTCAGAGGCGAGAACGCACCGGAAGAATGCCCGCAGTGTGCCAGCACGGGGAGGGAATTTGACAGGATTTCAGAGAAAAAGAAACTCAGGTATGACGGGGAACGGTTTGATGTTCTCCTCATCAACGGCAGCAGTCACCGGGCGAATAATACCGGATACATGGTAGACCTGGTCGAAGAGGTGCTCAAAGAAAGGGGCATCAGCTACCGCCGTTACAATCTCAACGAATTTGCGATTCAGCATTGCTGGTGCTGCTATACACTCCGGGATAATGCCTGTACATTTCCCTGTCGGAACCAGCTCGATGATATGCCCGCCTTCCATGAGATGATCATCGCATCAAAGGCAGTGATAGTCGGATCCCCGATAAACTGGAATAATATGTCGGCCCGGCTTAAGGATTTTCTTGACCGGCTGAATTGCATCCAGAACCGCTATCTGCTGAAAAAACCCGGGTTGACCGGGGGCAAGATTGTCGGTATTACGGTCTCGGGGCACGAAGACGGGGCAACCAAGACCGCGATGGATATCTTCCTGTATTTCCAGCAGATGGGCTATGTGCTGGCCCCCTTCAGTGTCTCCTACCGGACCCACGGGGCGCAGTTCAATACCATCACCGACACGGAATTTTTAAAAAATGATCCTCTCGTCATCCAGAAAGTCAAGGGAATGGCACATAACGTTGCAGAAATGCTGAACCTCGATCTTGAGGAAAAACTGAAGGGCAAACTGGTACCGGTATGTGAGTGAACACAAGAACCCCTGAAATTAATTCACGGTATTTTTCAGTAAGGTTATACCCATCCCCTGGCCTTCATGGCCTCGATGACCTGTTCCATCGCAATGCTGTACGCGGCCCTGCGCAATGATATCTTGTTTTCCTGTGCCATTACAGCTACCCTGCGATAGGTATCTGTCATGGTCATCATCAGGCGGGACTGCACCATATCTTTTTCCCAGTGATCAATATTCCTGTTCTGAACAATCTCGAAATACGAGACGATAACACCCCCGGCATTGCAGAGAAAATCAGGAATAATGGGGACTCCCCTCGCAGTGAGGTGATCGTCAGCTTCTGCAGTGACCGGCCCATTGCCAAATTCGGCGATCATCCGTGCCTTTACCAGACCTACATTCTCTATCGTGATCGCATGTTCCAGCGCAGCAGGAATGAGTATGTCGACGTCCAGTTCCAGCAGTTGTTTATTGGAGATATCTGTTCCCAGCCCGGAATTAATAACAGAACCGGTCCTTTTTTTATGATCTTTAAGTTTCTCAAGGTCAAGGCCATTCCGGTCCAGCACCCCACCCCGGCTGTCGCTGACCGCGATCACCCTGCACCCGGCTACAGGACCCGCGAGGAGCGCTGCATGTTCCCCGACATTTCCAAATCCCTGGACCGCGACGGTCGCATCCTTAAGATTGATCCCAAGATCCCGAGCCGCCTCGCGGACAATATACCATCCACCTCGGGCGGTGGCATCATCCCTCCCTTCTGACCCCCCGATGCTGAGTGGCTTTCCGGTGATAATATCGAAAGATAGCCTGCCGACAATGCTGACGTACTCATCCATCATCCAGGACATGATCCGGGCGTTTGTCCCGACATCTGGAGCGGGAATATCCAGGTCAGGCCCGATGGAACGGACAATCTTTCTGACATACGCCCTGCTCAGACGTTCCAGTTCTCCTGCCGAAAGATCTTTGGGGTTGCAGATCACCCCGCCTTTTGCGCCCCCCAACGGGAGGCGATAAAGGGCACATTTCCAGGTCATCAGTGCGGCAAGCGCACGGATTTCTTCGACCGTTACGTCAGGATGAAACCGGATCCCCCCTTTCGTAGGCCCGCAGGCATGATTATACTGGATACGGTATCCCTGGAATGCCCTGATCGTACCATCATCCATCCGGACCGGGACGGAAACATGCAGTTCATGCATGGGCATTTTCAGGAGTGCTTCAACACTTGAAGCAAGGTTCAGGTCAATGGCGCAGGAACATATGTGCTGTTTAACCGATTCAAAGAGGTTGATATCTGTCATGTACCCCTCCTGTGTAAAGGAGATACTACCAAACATATAAAAATAATATCTTTAAGGATGCTAATCGGTAACTGCAAATTATACTGGTATCATACATCCAATTTCAATCAGCTCAATACCATGATTATGAAAATGCTGCTTTATTCCTGGCTTCTGGAATTCTTTCCTCAGGATCCCCCGTACTTAAGAACCGCCGTTACGTCAACTGCATCTATAACCGGAGGTATCAATGGAGTATTGTCATTGTTCACCAGTTCGACGGCAAACGTGTGGGTATCCGGAGAGACATTATACCACGTACAGCTGGTCAGTGAAGAGATCTGAAATGTTCCCGGTTGTGTCGCTACCGGTAACCCGGGGATTGTCGGCGGAGTAACATCTCTGAAATAAACAATGTGGCCCTCCCCAGGTCTATTTTGACCGTCGATCCGGTCAATAACGGAGAAATTTCCGGACCACTACTATGACGGTGACCGTCCCTGCGTCCACACCTCCGTCAAAATCCGGATAGGTAATAAACACGGATACCGGATTTAATGCGGAAAATCCTGTGAGTGTTGGCTGATGTTCTGCTCCCGCAGGATGAGGATTCCCACTACCCGGAGAGCCGCTTATGCATCCTCCCCCCAGGATCAGGACAAGGATAAGCGGGACAACCAGAATTGGTTCAGTATCTCTGTTCATAATTCACACAATTCTGCTGGTAGAGGAATCTGAGGTATTAAAATAAAAAACAAATGATTCCCGCAGGAAAACCTGCTGAGATTTTTATTCTGACTAAAAAAAGAAATAATTTCTCGTTCCTCACCGGTTCATCCTGTGGGGAATTTAATGTACAAAAAATATAATACCGGGAAAATTATATATGAAGTCCTATCCCCATGAAAGTCCATTCAGGTCCAAAGTAACTGCCGAATACCCGGAGAAATCAAAAAGAGAACTTTCAGAGTAGGAAAAATGATCTGAGGTCAAACCATGACGGGAAAATCTCCATGGATGCTTATAATTATTCCCGAATGTGGTAGTACGGGTAAATAATTCAGCCGGCTTCTGTACCTTTATCAGAATTGTTACGATTGGCGGAGCAAAATGGATCTATTTGAAAAATAGTTATGGGAGAGCCTTGTTATTTTCTCCCAGGGTATTATATTCGTTTGTTCGTACCTGTCGAAAAAACACACTTTGATATATCTTCACCCGGTTTAGAGAAAGTCACATGATTAATCATATAATTGCAATCTGTCTTACGGTACTGTTGTTGAGTGCTGTATGCCCTCCGGTGATTGCACATTCGGCTGCTCAGATGGGAATACCAGCTGATCAATATGACAAGGGCATCCCGGTCTACTGGCCATTCCATGCCTTCCTGATGTCAACCGGATTTATTCTTCTCTTGTCGGGTTTTGTGGTTATGCGGTTTCACAAGACCTCACACTGGTTCAAGTCCCACAAGATACTGCAAACAGCCGGAGGAACCCTGACAATCGCAGGTCTTTTTGTCAGCGTCACCATGGTCTCAGTCTCCGGAGCTCCGCATATCCGTTATTCCCACGATCTTCTCGGGATGGTAACTATCATCCTGATTACAAGCACACTCATCATTGGGTACTTCATGATCAAGACTTCCTGGGGAGGAGGTGGAATCCGGACAACGCATCGCTGGCTGGGTCGCACTTCAATCGCCTTGGTCGCAATCAACATTTTTCTCGGCCTCTTCATGATGACAATGGGACTTGCGCAATAACCGGAACTCCACGGTGTATCAGAGATGCACTCTCTTTTCCCTTTGGAAATTTCAGTTTTTTTTCAGAATTCCATGTTCGGACTGCCCCGGATCCTGCGTAATAAAAAACACATATAAAAAGTCTGCATTTCCTCGATACCCCCGTGGACAACCATACGGTTTCCCCCTGCCAAAACACTACGCAGTGGGAAGATCAGGTTCGAATCTCCATAGATTAAAAAAGAAAGTTCTTATATGAATTGGATACTTCCCATCAGGACCATAACTATGATGGCCAGAATTACCGCACCCAATAACCCGAACAGGAACCAGCCTACGAGGAATGCAATTATGGAAAATAATCCCAGCATCCCCCAATTCACGGTTATTGCCATTTTTAATTCACCCCAGGTCATCTTTTTTTATGACTTATGCATCCATCCAACGGTTCACGTTAATTCCGATCTTTGGAAAATATCCTTCCCATGTATTTCTCAAGATACCCGGTAATATAGGGAGTGACTATGGGAAGGATCATCGAAAGAATCTCCATTTTCATATCCGGCCGGGACTTTTGTTCCCTGCCGCCCGTTGCGCTACCTCCGGTGGCACCTTGGCGGGTTAACAGTCTGAAAAGCCCGAACAGGGTTAATCCAGCCCCGACAGCAACAGCTGCAGTTGCAACCGGATGTCTCCTGATGGTCCCGCCCAGAGAGTGAGAGCCTGGGAGGGTGCACGGGCAACAGATTGTTTCAACCGCCCATAGGACCTGGCGATCATTGCCTCGGTCTTGAGGATGTCGTCTTCAGTTACCTGTCTACGTTTTTCCACGGTTCACCATCTCCATAGCTGTTGGGGTCTGCAGGACGATCCTGTTCGAGAAAAGCACATACGCGATACCACCCCCCACGAGGAAGATCATGAGTCCCGTTAACAGCAGGGCTGCCCAAAGCGGTACGACTGTAGCGATCAGGAGGATTACACCCGCCACCACAATCAGGGTACCTGCTGCCAGTAATGTAACCAATACCGCCAGATACATGCAATCTTTTTCGCAAGTAGGTCAAATGGCTCGAATACATAATGCTGCAGAAACAGATCCGTCTTCTGCCGAAGGTAAAGATCAATATATTTTATTGTAGCGGCAAACTCCGATTCTATCGAAATTCGTCATCGCAGGCTGTCTCTTCCATGCGATCCTCATCAGTCGTTGGATTTGCAGATCAGCATACCGAAGAGAAACCCAACTCCTATCGCAATCAGGACTGCGGGAATTGGGTGATCGCTGATAATAGTCTCGACCGGTTCCACCTTTTTATGGTATTCGGCCTCCATTTCGTCGAATTTCATCCCGGCCTTCTCTTTGAACTGACGAATCCGGTCTTCGGCATCATGGAGAATATTCTTGACGTCATCCGCATGCGCAGTGAAGTCTGCACTCCGTAACTTACGGGCCGCCTCCTCGAGTGCCTCTGCGGTCTGGACTTTCATATGATCTGCCCCGGAAACACCCTTGTTTACCATCCTGTCTACCGTATCTTCTGCCATAGTTATTCACCAATCTTCATTTTTCGGTTGATTTTTTTCCCGAATCTTTTGTTCAACTTCTCATCCGTATCCGGATATGAAACTATTGATTTGTTCATATCAAGAGCAAGCGAGTATATGTCTGGAATCTATATAAAAATCTTATCGGTTATTATACCATCTTTATTTTTCAGATCCCGGTAATCTCAGGACTAGTTAACCGCATCGACGTTAAGCTTCCGGCATCTATGCCAATTTTTTATATCAATCCTTATTAATTTCGTGGAAAATCGCCGTGTTTTTCCTGTGATTACGGGGTTGATACCCCTTCTCCCCACACTGCGATTTTCGATGCTGCCACTTCCCGGTGGGGGGCCCCCACGGTGGATCATGGCCTATAAAACAGGCACTAATCCTCCCCACTGCCATGCACAGGAGAGACCCTGAGTGCGGGGACCCTTGTAATTATTCACATATTTCCGTGGTTCCGGCGGTGAATTCCAGTCCGGGCCATCCAGAATATAGATTTTTCCGATTTATTGTGGTTTTCTATGCTATCCGGTAGAAAGAATCGTATCCGGTTCGGGATGGTCATCATGTTTGTTTACAAAAAAAATCAGGGTTCGCAGGGAATAGATTCCGGGATCGCAAAATTCCTGTGCAAGTAATTTGGCTCCGATTACTACCAGTGCGATGAGTACCCGGCCGATGATAAAGCCGACAAAACCCATGAACGGGACCCCGGCAAAAATGCCTATCATCATGATTACCGGGTGAACCGCAACTCTCTTTGCCATCATGATGGGGCGGTAATAGAAATCGATCCATCCGCTCAGCAAGGGATATCCCACGAACAACATTATGATGACGCCTCGTATATCGCCGAGGCTGAAGAAGTAGAGCGCAAGGATAAGGATCATGATCTGTGCACCGATAAGCGGGATCAGCATGGCAAACCCTATCATGGAAGAGAAGAGGAGGACATCCCCATATCCCTAAAAAGTAGAAGAACGGGATAGCGAGGGCAAACGAGATCATCGCTGCCGAAATCTGGACGATGATCAGGGCATATATGGTACTTTCAGAAATTTCGGACATCTGGTTAATGGCATTGGATATTTTTGGAGACAGGGAGCTGGTGACGGTCCTCCAGATGGTTTCACCATAAAAGAGCAGCATGGATAACGACAGGAAGAAGATGATAATCGAAAGAAGGGTCTGCATGGTATTTCCTGTCAGGGCAAGAAGCGTTTTTACTATCAGGTCATTCAGCGTTTCGTCAAAATTATTCAGCTGGGTTTCGGTGAATGTGGGTAAGAAACCGGATAAACCGGTGCTTTTTAAACCGGTTATCAAGGAAAGTGCCATTTCCCCGATATGCTCCTCGTTATTAATCAGCAGTGATGCTGCCAGTGACGCCACTAACAGGATGAGAAGAAGGACCCAGACCGTAAGGAATGTGGCCGATACAGAAGGTTTCACGATTCTGCTCAGTCGTTTATGAATGGGTAAAAGTGCGACAGCCATGGCAATCGCCCAGATGAATACCGGACATGAGCGGCCAGAATGCGACGATCGCGATGATAAAAACTGCCATGACAAGAAGACCCAGTTTTATATCATCGGTAATCAGTGAAAATTCCATACGTGTGGATTTGCACAGATGATATTAAAACTCTCTACGCAGTATCAGGTATCCCCGTTCATTTCCCTAGAATAAGCCTCCTGAAGAATCAAATTGCGGGGAAAAATCGTGATGGCTGATGGGAGCATTCCTGCTGCTATCTTCACCGGATCCTCGAAGATCACCTGATCCTTTGCCATGTTGAACCAGGCATACTATGCCCGTCCTCAAAAATAAATTTGTGAACACCTCAGATTGACCAATTCCCCGGATAAACAACAAATTTATATAATCGATAAAGGTATCAAGTCATGTATGGCACTTCTTGGTATAGCAATTCTTGTTCTGGTCATTATCATTTTTCTGGCCGTAGCATTCTTTGTGATTAAGAATATCGGGCATCTGGTGATAAATGCCATCGTCGGTCTTATCACGTTGTTCGTGGTGAACTTCTTTCACCTCATGCAGTATGCCGGAAAACCCGACATCGGGTATGACTGGATAACTATTATTATCTGTGCTCTCGCCGGCATACCGGGAGCGATCCTCCTGATTATACTCGGCCTGCTCGGGATTACCCTCTGAACCGCCACTTTTTTCATCCGGGAAAATCCATCGCACCACCTGCCATGATGTTCAAGAATTTTGCTTTGTTGATATCCTCACAATCTTCTTCTAATGCTCTTGTGTGCTACGGCATGTAATGCCTCCGCCCCCGCCGCTATGGCATCCCTATAAGCGATAATTCCAGAAAAGGTAATACAATACAATCGCAAAGCGCAGGGGCGGTTCGGGGGGACAGGCACTGTCTCCTCCGATAATAGGCAATTCGCAATTTGTTAAAATCTTAGGGTTTCAACAGAGCGGATTGTTTGTTACCTGGTCGTTTCCGTCGTTGGATAACAGAAAACAGCAGTATTCTTGTTGTTATGAATTCTGTAATACCCCAGTAGGATTTTTATAGATGTCCTGCAATATACCGTCTTACCTTTCCCATGACGTCATGAAAATCACTGTCGGGGAAACTGAGTGATATCCTGGACAGTAAGGGTAAAAATACCCAGGAACACAGGGTGATTCGTATGGCAGATTTAACTTCACGGGATGATGAACGGGCCGCGGAACAGGCCCGGCAAAAGGGTCAGGAAGAGGAAAAGGCGAGGCAGCGGGAGCTTGAGCTGGCAAAAGAAAAGGCCAAAAAAGAAGGTCTGGACCAGGAAAAGGCGGCAGAAAAAGCCCGTCTTGAACAGGAAAAGCAGAAGCAGAAGGAGATAGAAAAAGCAAAGGAGGATGCACGGAAAGAGACCCTGGAACAGGAACGGGCACGGCAAAAGGCAAAGGGTGGCGGAGGCGGGCTGAAGATCGTTCTCGGTATTATCCTGCTCATTATTATTCTCATTGCTGTAGCGTTTCTCACCCTCAATGTCACGGTGACGAATGTTGCACCCGGCATTTTCTATGCCCTTTACAACCAATTACGGGGTTTCGTTCCCAGAAGGCCAGACCATTACCATCGGCAACACCCATATCGTTGTGCTCTCGAACCAGGGCCTTATTATCACCGACATTGATGGCGATAAGCAGAATATGGTGGTAGGCGAGAAGAGGGTAATATCAGAACGGCGGGCGGTAATCACAACGCTCGGGGTAATTTCACTTCTTGATACCCATTTCCAGATCGATCTGGTGTACAAGGGAGAGCGGGACAACCGGGCATATTTCGATATGGCCGTGCATACGTCCCAGCAGGTACCGGATATCCTCCTCAGGCAGCTGCTTCCGAAGGAGATAGATGCAACACCGATTTGAGCGGTGAAAGCATATGAAATTTTTTTTCACCGTCGCAACCATAGGGTTCCTTTTCATCATTCTCTTTTGTTCCGGGTGTGTCAATCCATCTCCTCAGGCGCCGCTACAGACCACGGTGCCATATCCTTCAACCACGACACCATCACCTGTCCTATCGACACCTGTTCCCACTCCTGCGACCGTTGTTTACCCGGACGCACTACCCCTCGGCCGGTATGCGACCTTTGGAAGTGGGTCACAGACGGGAGAAGCAACGGTCTATTCTTATGAGATCAGACCGAACTACACCTGGACGGCGCCTTTCTTCAAAAGCCCCCGTGAACAGGCTGCATCTTCCCTGCCAAACGAGATCCAGCGCGGATATATCCTGGAGAAGCCAAAGGATGGAGACGCCTTCCTGTTTGTCTATGTCAGGGTGAATGATACCGGCAGTTCTGCAGTCTATGCCCCGTCTGCCTCGCAGTTTGTTGTAGACAATAAAGGAGTTATGTACAATTATACGTCAGTTCACGGCTCTGACGTAGTCCTTGAGGGAGTATCCGGGACCCAGGTACCGACTACCAGATTGGCAGGGGCGGAACCGTCGGATACATCCAGCCTGGCGACAGCAACAAGGCAGAAGGATACCTTATTTACGAAGTACCAGCGGCGATCTATCCTCCGGATACCTACGTAGTGGTAAACCTTGATTACCGGAATCAGGCCGTATGGAGACTAGGTTGAATGGTTATAAGATTAGGATAGAAGAGGGCGATGGGAAAAAACACGTATTTTCGTTCATCGTTCATCTTTGACCGTATCTGCTGGATCAGATGTGCAGGTAAAAGCAGGAACCATCCATACTTTTACTATTAACAAAATACCTGGTGCGACCGTGTCCCTTATCTCTTGTCAGCACACCGGAACGTCTGGGGATAAGTATATAATGTTGAACTCCGAGCATCCGTCCATGGGAACCATTCTCGACAATCCGGAACTCCGCGAACGAAAATTCGTCTTCTCCGACCGTCAGGATGCAGGAAGGCAGCTGGGCGGATTCATCAGGGCACATCTGAAATATCCTAATCCGGTGGTCGTTGCTATCCCAGCCGGAGGAATTCCTGTGGGAAAAGAGGTTGCACGGGTCCTGGCAGCGCCCTTCGAGCTCGCCATCGTGAGAAAGATACAGATCCCGGGGAATACGGAAGCGGGTTTTGGTGCAATAACCTGGGACGGGCAGGTATTGATCAACGAACCATTACGTGCCTCCCTGGGACTATCCACGGAGTGATGTTGATGCCGCGATCGACCGGACAAGAAAAAATATCCTCGATCGAATTGCCCGGTTTACCGGGGGAAGGCCGTTTCCTGATCTTGAAGGAAAAACTACGTTTCTTGTTGATGACGGGCTTGCATCCGGGTTTACCATGCTGGCTGCTATCAAAAGTATCCGTACCTCTCACCCTTTGGGTATCATCATCGCGGTGCCAACTGCATCTGCCGCATCAGCGCAGCGTGTCGCCGCAGAAGCGGATCAGCTGATCTGCCTGAACATACGGAGCAGCAGCAGGTTTGCTGTTGCTGAAGCATACGAGCACTGGTACGACCTGGATGACCGGGAGGTCATAAAGGAACTCGGACGGCATCCGTAAATGTGCATAATCCGATATAACACGATAAAGGGATATCGGCAGGAAATCCGTGCTGAAGAATAGATTTGTTTTCTCATGCCGATGCGGGCTGCCGGGAAACGATGTGTCACCCTGCTACCCTCTCCGAAATATTCAACAGGATAATGACATAACAGAATTTCCCCGCCACAACTTCACAACAATCATAATCCGGTTATCGTGTGATCCGAAGAGATTCCCGTGTTTTTTTCTGCACCCTGTTCATTTTTCAGATCACCCCGCGATAGTAAGCCAGGCGGTGTGCAAACGGGCGGACGGTCTCAACAAGACCAGCCTGTTCCTCCTCATCCATTGGCGGGGAACTTTTGTCAATCCGGGCAAGAAGCCGTGCCTCCTCCGGTGTCGAGCATCCGACTATAACGAGGTCAACATCCTGTGCGAGGGCAAACCGTATCAGGGATGACGGCGTGAGTCCTGACCCGGGCTGGATATAGTTCCCTGCGCCGAGGGTCTTCATCCCGACAACCCCGATACCTCGTTCCCGTGCCGCTGGTATCACCCTGTCAAGGAATCCCCGTATCACCGCTTCAACAGGATTGACCGGCAGGAGTACCGAATCGATGTCCCAGTTTTTTACGGCACGGAGCAGGATTGAAGGATCATGGTGCCCGGTGACCCCGATACCCAGGACAGCTCCGGTTTCGCGGGCATGGTAGAAGGCTTCGAGAGCTGCCCCCGGACCTTCTGTCATGCGGATATCACGAATGTCCCGCAGGTCATGGATTTGCCAGAGATCGATATGGTCACGTCCCATATGGGAAAGGGTCCGGGTAAGATCGGCCGTAGCACTCTTTGCATCCCTGTGTGCCGATTTGCTGGTCTGGAACACGAGATCCTTCCGGTCCGGGTGCCGAGCCCAGAAACCGCCATAGTAACGTTCACTGTCCGCGTAGGCAGGGGCGGAATCAAAATACCTGATCCCACTTTCGTATGCTGCTTCAAGCATCGCAAGCGCTTCAGGATCTCTCCCTTCTGTACGAAGTACACCTTCACCACCCAGTCCGATGCGGTCTGGTATGCCCATAAGCTTCCTGAGCCGGCTGTTACCTTCCATACTGTGATACCATATCCTGTCCTGACGATAAAACCTGTGGAAGGTCAAAGGAGATCTGGCTCTGTGTGTCAGCGGGGAAAAATCTGCAGAGCATTGGAATCCAAAAAAATAATTCAGAGATCGCGATGTGCACGCGTCCGGGAACAGGGGCATATTTTTCCTCCAGCAGCGCACCGTCGCATGAGTACCCCCGCAGGGAGTTTATATATTATGCATCCTCCAATGTTCAGGCAGGGGAACCATGGACAGCATCCGAATCGTACCCGGAGGCGGATATCCCGGCGAGGGAATCAGCAAAGGCCTGGCACGCGGCCTGCTGGTGTATTACGGGGAATGTCACCTGACCGGCGAGGGCATGGGTATCGGCAGTATCGCTCTCCGGGACCACGAATACACCTATTTCTCCCGGTCGTGGACGGACTCTGACACTGAGGGCCTTCTCAAACGCACCTTCATCCTCGATACCCGCATGAGCTGGAGTATCCGGGGGAAACCATCGGAACTTCTCACCCGCGGGATCGAAACCGGTATCAGTGCCTACATGCAGCTCCCCTGGTTCCAGCGGCTTCTCATACCGCTGGTCTTTCCTTTTCGCACCCTGCTCGGGATTCACCCGCTCTTCGAAACCGTTCCTTCCCGGGGGGAGGTCACCTTCACGTACCGGGTGATCGGGGACCGTGTGGAAGTCCAGGCAGATTTTAACGTGCCTGCCAGGAAAGAGGATATCTTTTGCCTGTTAAATGAACTCAGTGCCGCATGGTTTACGGCCGGGTGGGACGGGAAAGGACTGACGTCACCACCTCCCGGATGGGAAAAGGTCAGCCCCGACCACCTCCCGGTCTCACTTGTCGATCCGCTCCATGGGATCCGGTTCGTTATCAGCCAGCCATCGGTCAGCCCGCCAGTACCGGTCACCCTCTACCGGGGCCGGGAACTGAACGGGGATCACTGCTGGGCCGGGTTTTGCGTCCAGGTGAGTACCCCGGACGATGTGCAGGAACATCCCCGGGTACAGTACCTGTATCAATTTTACTACAGGAGCATGTTCATGAACTCTTCGAACAGTGTCACCCTCATTTATCCCTACTTCCGGAGCAGGGACCCGGTCGAGAAACTGTTTCCCCCGCTGGGGATCGGCTACCTTGCAAGCCAGCTTAAGGAACTGGCGATACCGGTAACCATAGAGGACTGTACATTTGAAGATTTTGAAGAAGTGCTCGATCGGATTGAAACATCCCGGCCGGCTATTATCGGTATCTCCATCATGGTCACGATGAGCAGGAATGCCTTTGACCTGCAGGCACGCCTGCGGGAACGGCTGACGAGAACGCTCTTTGTGGCTGGGGGACCGCTTCCGACCGTACATCCTGCAATGTTTGCTGAAAAATTTGATCTGGTGTTTTGCGGTGAAGGTGATGTGACCTTCCCTCGTTTCTGTCAGGATTACCTTTCGTCGTGCAATGACCCCCGCAATCTCGAGACACTGGATCTCTCATCCTACCCGGGTCTCTACAGGGACAGACACGGACAGGTATGTTCATCACCTCCCGTCCACCACTCATCAGAAATCCTGGACCGCCTCCCTCTCCCGGACCGCTCGGGATTTGATCACCACCAGTACCAGGCAGTGATGGAAAAAAATACCGGTCTCAAACAGACCAGCCTGATGGTCACCCGTGGCTGCCCTTTTTCATGTGATTTCTGTTCCAAACCGGTATGGGGGGACCTGTTCCGGAAACCCCCTCTTGAAAAGGTTTTTTCAGAGATTGAAGAAATTATTTCCCTCGGCTACACCTGTCTCTGGATTGCAGATGACTGCTTTACCCTTGACAGCGAGTACCTCATCGCATTCTGCCATGAAATGATCCTGCGGGATGTACCGGTAGGCTGGACCTGCCTCTCCCGGGTCGACCGGCTCACCCCCGGACTCGTGGACCTCATGAAGCGTGCCGGGTGTATCAGGGTCTATCTCGGTCTTGAATCAGGAAGCAACGAAACCCTTGGGCTTATGAACAAGCGGGTAACGGTAGAACAGGGAATCAGGGCAGTACAGTTATTTTCCGAAGCGGGTATCGGCACCGCCGGCTTTTTCATGGTCGGGTACCCGGGTGAGAGTATCGGGTCGATTGAAAAGACCTTTGCCCTTGCTCTTTCGCTCCCTCTCGATGAAGCATGGTTCACGATACCCCTCCCCCTTCCCGGAACACCCCTGTTTACCCGCGTTGCCGATCTTTCATCATGGGATGACTGGGAGGTCTCAAACCAGGTGAAATTTGTTTACCCCTCGGAATTTGATGTGCACTGGCTTGAGCGCCGTATCGGCGAGACCATGAATACCTTCAGGAAGAGAAAGGCGTCATTGCCCGGGAGTTGTTGATGGTCCGGATAGTCCGGAGGATTTTGCATGAAAACAGAAAAAAAACTGACCTATGTCGATATCGCCGCAGATGATACGTTCCATGCCGATTATGAAAAAGGGCTGGACCGGATCCTGCCCGAGCTTGGTCGCTCCCATCCCATCATTATCGATGGCAGCGAGAGTCTCTCGTCCCCTGAGTTTACGGGTACTCTCCCCGATCGATCAGCAGATCGTTGTCGGAAAATTCACGGCGGCAACACCCGTCCAGGTGAGGTCAGCGGTTGCTGTTGCCCGGGAAGGCTTTCCCGGATGGAGGGACCGGGACTGGACCGAACGTGCCCGGATCATCCGGAAAACTGCGGACATCCTTGACGCACAAAAATTCCTCCTTGCCGCACTCATCACCTTTGAATCCGGTAAGAACCGGTATGAGGCGGTCGCAGAGGTCGGGGAAGCCGTCGACATGCTCCGTTACCATAAGGAGATATACACAAAGCAGAAGGGATTTGTTATTCCTGCCCGTCCTGAGAACCCGGATGCAGAGAGCCTGAGCATCATGCGGCCGTATGGTGTCTGGGCTGTTATATCTCCGTTTAATTTCCCCCTTTCCCTTGCCGCCGGTATGTCAGGAGCGGCACTGATCACCGGAAATACCATCATTCTCAAGCCAACCAGTGTTGCGCCATTTTCGGTGCTGAAACTCTTCTCGGCATATGTTGCAGCAGGGGTGCCCCCCCAGGCGATCCAGTATATCACGGGGCCCGGGGCGCAGTTTGGCGATATCATAACCGCCCACCCGGATATCGCCGGTATCGCATTCACCGGATCCCGGACCTCCGGAACGTGGCTCCACCGCACATTTGCTGCCCGGCAGCGATATATCAAGCCGGTTATCTTCGAAATGGGGAGCAAGAACCCGGTCATTGTGACGCAGCACGCTGATCTTGAGAAGGCGGTTGAAGGCAGCCTGAAATCTGCATTTGGATTCAGCGGCCAGAAGTGCAGTGCAGCCTCCCGCGTCTATGTCCACGAGTCCGTTGCCGACCAGTTCATTGCCCGGCTCCGTCGACAGATGGAGGGTCTGGTTACCGGTGATCCCCGGGAGCAGGAGACATTTACCGGCCCGTTGATCCATGCAGAAGCAGAGCGGATATACAAAGAGTCGCTGGAAATGATACAAAAGGATGGAGGGCAGGTCATCAGCGGAGGGCATGTGTTCAAGGGAGGGATATTTTCACGAGGGCACTACGTGGAACCCACGCTTGTCAGTGGCCTGACACGAGGACATCCGCTGCTCAGGCAGGAGTTGTTTGTACCGATCCTTATCCTTGATACGTACCGGACTCTCGCTGAGGCGGTCACGGAGGCCAACAGTACGGAATACGGGCTGACTGCTGGTATCTTCTCTGAAAACGATAATGAGCTGGACTATTTTTTTACCACCATAGAGTCAGGGGTAACATACGCAAACAGACGTGGAGGGGCGACAACAGGTGCATGGCCGGGAACCCAGTCCTTCTGTGGCTGGAAGGGGAGTGGTGCCACCGGTAAAGGGGTCGGGGGTCCCTTTTACCTCCTTTCCTATCTGCGTGAACAGGCCCGGACCCGTATACGATAAGTTTTGAAAAAGTCTTTTTTTTCCGCCGGTATCATACACGGTAAACCAGTCCCCATCGGGAAGCGTACCGGATGAAGGTCCGTGTCGGAACCACATGCAATTTCACGGGACCGGTGCCCTGCCGAGATGTTCCAGAGTCTCCAGGTACCGTTTCCGTCGCTGTATATAGGCCTGTCCTCCCGGTCCGTACGGGACATACTCGGCAACCTTCCAGCCGTCTTTTGCCATCCCGGTCTTCGTTCGTTCTGAAAGCCCTTTCAGGAACGCGAATTCAATGAGATCTTTATGATTGCCCATCTCTTCTCTCAGCCAGTCTATCAGTTCGGGATCATGGGTTGCCGCGGAGAATGGGGCACCGGCCGAGATGAGGGTCCCCGCATGCGTCCTGAACTTGTCCTGGATTGTGGTAAAATCGTCACTATCCCCTTTGTATGCACCCTTGACCAGACGCACCGTGACTGCTGCGTTCACACACGCAGGCAGGTCATGTGATGTGCGATCAAGGTATGCCTGCAGCGCAAGAGTTAACGGTCCTTCACTGGCGAGAGCAAGAGCTGATTGCAGGGTACTGTCTACCAAAGGACGACCTTCCATATCGATCTCGAATGGCACTCCGTGAACCCGCGCCTCATGAAAGAGGAGCGACAGGTTCCTGATATATTCCCCGTGATCAAAGAGAATCCCGATTGCCGAGGGCTTGATTGAAAAAGCGATACCGGCCTTCAGGTCGCCGGCCATACGGATCCCCTCAAGATGTGCCTCCTGGGCATGTCGTGATTCTTCAGGAGTTCGGGCAAATTCTGCGATTACCGCAAGTATGCAACGGACATGCTGCCGGTTTCTTTCCGTGCACCACTGCAAGGCGCTTGTCAGATCAGGCAGCGACCAGCGATCTTCCATAGTACACCCCACCAACCTCTTCATTTTCAATGATATCAATATCACTCCACTATCTGCCTTTTTTTGAACACGGCCGGGCGCCTGTATACGGTATAATAATTATTCAGTCGGCTCGTGCATTGACCCGAACATATCCTTCATGTAGGTGAAGGTGATTATACTAGGTCGTTTCGGGAAGGAAAATATATGGCTCGATGGAAATGCAGCGTATGCGGGTACATTTACGATGAAACGACAGCCGATCCGAAAGCAGGTATCCCGGCTGGCACCCCCTTTGAAAACCTCCCTGATACCTGGACATGCCCGGTCTGTGGTGCAGGGAAGGAGGCGTTTGACAAGCTGCCTGCTGAAGATATCCATGCCGGTTCGTCAACGACCGTATCCGATGTGATGGTGGCTGAACTGGTCGCATGGGGAGTGAACCTGGTCTTCGGTCTTCCCGGTACGTCATCTCTCGGTATCGTGGAGGCGATACGGAAAAATCCCGGTATCCGGTATATTGTCGTCAGGCACGAGGCGAATGCGGCTATGGCCGCATCGGCGTACAATAAATTAACCGGTAAGATTGCGGCTTGCCTGACGATTGCAGGCCCGGGTGCCACCAATCTCGCCACAGGACTCTATGATGCAAAAGAAGATCATGCTCAGGTACTCTCACTGAACGGGCAGGTGGAGACTCAGTACACCGGTCCGGGAGGGATCCAGGAGATCGACCAGGACTCATTTTTCCGTCCTATTACGGTCTATAACAATACCGTCTATGAGAAGAACAAGGCAGTCCTGCTCCTGACCCGTGCCCTCAAGTATGCGATCATCAACCGTGGTGTCGCGCAGATATCAGTTCCCAATGATATCCAGAAACAGCCGCTGGATGCCCGGTTCTGTACACGCGAGTCCTGCATAAGCAGTCCGGACATCCTTCCCTCCGAGGACCTTATGGTCTCTGCGGCTGCGGTGATAAACAACGCAAGAAACCCGGTTATCCTTGCGGGGTGGGGTGCATATGCCGATGGTCAGGCCGTACTGGCCATTGCCGAGAAGGTCAAGGTACCGATCCTTACAACTTTCCGGGCAAAGGGGATCCTCCCGGAAGATAACCCATGGCTCATCGGCATATTAGGAAATGTCGGATCCCCTCAGGCA
Organism: uncultured Methanoregulaceae archaeon; assembly: GCA_963829335.1. Classification (GTDB taxonomy): domain Archaea; phylum Halobacteriota; class Methanomicrobia; order Methanomicrobiales; family Methanospirillaceae; genus Methanoregula. The sequence goes on along the minus strand of CAWHIE010000004.1, from coordinate 210,119 downwards.
CGGACGCTGGCAGAAAAAGCCGATCTTATCATTACCTTCGGGGTAGGTTTCTCAAAATTTACCAATGTTCCTGAGGGAAAACCTCTCGTCCAGGTTGACATTGACCCCGTCAAGCTCGGGAAAAACACCCAATCAATCGGACTCTGGGGAAACTGCAGGCTGGTCCTGCCGAGGCTTCTTCCCCTGCTCCATGAAAGGGAAGGCGGGCAGACGGGTGGACGCCTTGCGGACATGAAAAAAGAATGGGATAAGCAACGCGACACGGAGGCGGACAGCAGCGCAGTGCCGCTCCGTCCACCGTTTATCATGAAAGTGCTCTCGGACGTGATCCCCGCAGATGCAGTCATCTCGCTTGATGTCGGTGAGAACCAGTGGTGGTTTGGGAGAAACTTCCGGATAAAACGGCAGCGGTTTTCGATGTCGGGGTACCTTGCGACGATGGGATGCGGTCTCCCGGGAGCAATCGCTGCAAAAATTGCCTATCCGGACAGACCCGTCTTCTGTATCACCGGTGACGGTGGTTTTTCCATGGCAATGGCGGACTTCGTAACGGCAGTGAAATATGATCTCCCCATGGTCGTTGTCGTGCTGAATAACCGTCAGCTGGGGATGATCCAGGTCGAGCAGATGATGGAGAATTATCCCAACTATGCGACCGACCTGCTTAACCCGGACTTTGCACGGTACGCAGATATCTGCGGGGGGCTTGGGATCCATGTCGGCCGCCCTGGAGGACTCAGGCCTGCAATCCTCGCAGCGATGTCATCATCCAAACCGGTTATCGTAGATGTGGATACCGATCCGAAACGGTTCTGACCTTATTCCTGCGGAAAGGCGAAGATGGCCTCGTATTAACCCCTTAATGGATGTTGTTCTTCCCGAAGGTTGAGGTATTGCCAAAGTTTCTGCGGGGTTAATTGAAAAGGGCGGTGACGATGCAGGTGAAGAAAGATTCTGGAGCGGTCAGGTTTTGTTTACTATTTGGAGAGGTTATGAGAGAAATCTTCCCCCGGAAAGGGTTGCAGCCCGGACTGACACCCTTCGGTTCTCCCGATCGTTTTCTCCGCCTTCTCAAGAGAATATTTCGTTCAGTTTTTCAGTTATTATTGCCTTCAGGATATGTCATGGAGTAGTCGGTGGCACCAAGAGGAACAATAGCCGCAGCCCCCAAGATTGTCAGAACATTTTTCCCACGGACTCCTATATATGGCTATAATTATGGAGGTTTGACCGCCCTAGATCTAATTGCGATGAACGCCGCCGTCCCCGACGGGGCGCCCCCGCGGCGGATCAGGGACCAGAATCAGTCTTCCAAACCTCCAGCCCCGCCGTGTCCTCGGAGAGGCCCTGAGGCGGGGAACCCTCCAAACAATTCTAATTTTCATGGTTTGGATGAAGTTGCCTGAAGGCCCTTTTCTACGGAACCGAGAATTCATTCGCTATTAACACAGATTTTTCAGATATTTTTTTATTCGTAGTCCAATCCATGTAACAATTTCCCATTCCAAATCACTTTTGGGTATCAGACGTGTGGGATTTCCGTGTGATCCGATATCTCTGAGTTTGTCGTACAGATATTTCTGATACTCAGGGCATGGACATCATTATTACCGGTCAGTCGAGCGAAATCCATGAGTTCTTCTGTCGACACTCTCAGGTAATTTTCAAGTCTTTTTGCTGATATATCAGATTTTAAACGTTCCCGCAGGTCTGGTTTCTGGGTAGTTACACCAACGGGACAGTTGCCGGTATCGCAGATGCGATATTGCTGGCATGCACAGGCCATCAGAGCGGCGGTCCCGACTGCGATTGCATCGGCACCCAGGCAAAGCGCCTTGGCGAAATCTGAGGAGATCCGCAAACCTCCGGTTATGACAAGAGAGACATCCCTGATATTATGTTCATCGAGATATTTTCTCGCACGATACAGGGCAAACAGGGTAGGCACTGATGTTGCGGCTTTGATATATTTCAGGGCTGCCCCGGTTGCACCCGGCCTCCCGTCAATGGTGATAAAATCAGGTTCAGCATACACCACCACTACCAGATCCTCTTCAATGTCACCGGCAGCAATCTTGATACCGATTGGTTTTCCCCCGGATGTTTCCCGGAGCCATCGCACCTTCTTCTTCAGGTCTTCTTTGCTCCTGATATCATCGAACGCTGCCGGGCTGATTATGTCAGTGCCGACCGGATATCCCCGGATATGTGCGATCTCGGTGGTTACCTTCTCTGCCGGTAATCGTGCTCCCATCCCCGGTTCTGCTGACTGCCCGATCTTGATCTCGATTGCATCGGCAGATTTCAGGTTCTCTTCGGTGATGCTGTACCGGTTCGGTACATATTCAAGGATATATTTAAACGCGAACCGGCGTGACTCCGGGAGCATGCCCCCCTCCCCGGATCCCATCGCGGTCTTCACTGCCGCCGTCCCATTCGCGATCGCAATTTTCACCTCCTTTGAAAGTGCCCCGAAAGACATATGGGTCACATAGACGGGCGTTTCAATCACGAGCGGATAGCGTGCCTTCGGGCCGATCACGGTCCTGGTATTGACGCGGACATCTTCGTTCAGAGGAATTCTGGCGATCTGGGCACCCTTGATCAGGATATCATCCCAGGAGATGACTGCTTTTTTTGTCCGCATTGGTTCGATGATCGATTCCCCGGTCACCGCCATGGTATGGATATCCTCCATGTACTCTTCAAGTTCGTCCGTCTGACGTTCCCACTCTGAAAGATAACCTGACCCGCCCTCAGCGTGCTCCTCTGGGATGGTATCGCTCAAAACAGGCTTAAGATGAGTCGAATCAGATCCGCAGATCGGACAAGACCAATCCGGCGGGAAATTGTGTGGTTCAGTACCGGGGCGGATGTTGGTGAGTGAGTTCCCACGGTCAGGGTCATACTCGAATACGTTACAGACATTGCAGCGATAGAGGGTCATTCAGTCGTACCAGCATTTTCCTATCCGTTGTAGAATCCTATAAGGATATTTGGACTCCGGACAGGATTTTCACGTTTTCCCGATACAGCAACGGAGGAAAGGACGTCAGTAATCCATCTCCCCTCCGGCATGGTTGCCCGGGATTGGTCAGTGATCGGTCCCGGCTATTGACTGCCCGTCACCCGGTAGGCAGATCCTGTCATTCGACATTGGTAATTCTGTCCTTCATATCATGGATCTCTGCTTTTTTTGCCTCCATCAGCGCGGAAATAACTGCATCGGAAAAGACCAGTGCAAGAGTTTCAAACAAGGTGCCGAGAGGGGCGAACGAAGAGGTGATCGACCGGTAGTTTCCGGTCAATTGCCGGATTTCAAATGAATTTCTATCCCGGGAGTAATACCCGGTAAGGTCCCCGAGATTCACCACGCAGTCTGCCATCCTGCTCATCCTAGAGTCAGGGGACGCCGTTACAAGGCAGACCTTTCCTCCAAGTTCATGAGCAGTCCCGCAGATAGATGCCATGGAATGTGTCTCTCCCGATCCCGAAAACATCACCAGGGTATCCCCCGGAATAAAAGCCGGTGTAATCGTCTCTCCGACCACGTAGGTATTCAGACCAAGGTGCATCAACCGAAGCCCGAATGCCCTGGCGATCAGTCCTGATCGTCCTGCACCAGCCACATATACTCTCTTTGCAGAAAGCATTTCATGGAAAAAAACTTCCATCTGTCGATGGTTCAGCGTGAGGACAGACCTGGTTATGCTTTCTGCCATCTGCTGCATAAATTCCGGGATCCTTGTTGCTTCATCGGTCATGTATTCACACCGCATTTTTGCATAACAAACGATGAATATATCGGTTTACCAGGGACGATCCGGTCCACATAGCCGGATCAGCCTATCACTCAGGACTTCTGTGCGAATTCCTGAACATGATCAGTTCGTCACAGAATTCTCCCAGATATTCATCCATGGAAAGGCTCCCTTCCTCAAAAATGCAGTCGCCTTCCTCGATCACTTTATCGATCATGTCCCGGGTCGGGAGGAGCAGATCGATCGGAATTCCTGCCTGTTTCGATCCCCGTATAAGAGCCTCCCGGAAAAGACCAATGCAGTACCCTATACGATATTTATATACCGTTCGTGTCTTCATGAGATACCCTGCGATCCGTTCGGTCTCTATCCGGAGAAAATCCTCGAGAATTTTCGGATCTTTGCATTTTCCGAGCATATAACTGTAGTGAGCATAGGGATACATCTCCTCGAGTTCAGCCGGTACCACGCCACAGGTCCCGAAAATTACTACATGATACTCCAAAGGATCCAGCACCTGCGCGAGAATCGACCTGATGAGCTGGTGACTTGGGCTTTTGCTATAGGGTTTCCGGACTGCACATGGCATGAAAACCGCAATATCTTTTGGCCGGATCTCGTATTCGTCAATAATATAACGGTACGATTTTTCAAACTCCGGAAGGTAAAACGGTGGATCGGTCAGTAACGGGTCACGGCCGGTCCCTGATGTTTCCGGTTCATTCCTGTCACTCATGATTCTTCCTTATGGTAGTGTTCCGGCAATAAAGAATACATCGCTTCCTCCCGGTCAAACATGTGCCAGTTTTTTCCTTTCGGAAACCTGCGGATGCACACAATGCGTTCTCCTTGGTAAAAATTCTGGAGTAACGATTATTTCCCGATCCTTTTTTGAAAAAAATATTTTCTCAGGAATGGTACCAGGGTTTCAGGTCGGTAAAATGTTCTGCTATACTCTGGCAGAGACGGTTGCTTTCGGCAAGGTATCGGGGCGTTTCCCGAAGAATCCTTTCCCGCTGTGAGGTGCTGAAATCCCTGCTCCAGTCCCGGAGAATCTTCTCAGTAATTTCAAGATGAAACTGCAGACCGAGAGCGCTCCCGTACTGGAATGCCTGGTTTTTCACCGGCTTTCCTGAACACAGAAGTTTTCCACCTGACGGTAGTTCGAATGTGTCCCCATGGAACTGGAACGCAAAGAACCGATCCGGAAGCGTTGAGAGGACACCCTCCGCTACCGGCTCCCGCCAAATCTGGTACCAACCTGTTTCCTGGACACAGGCATACACGTGAGCACCGAATGCTGAAGCTATCAGCTGCAGCTCCCAGACAATCCCGAGAACCCGTTTTTTTCCCTTCACTGCTCTTCGGATGCACTCCTTTTCTTCCTTAAGGTACGGATACTCCGCCTCATCATTCACGCTCATGGGACCACCAAGAAAAATAAAGCAGGAAGAGTCAGTTTCCGGTACTTCGTTTGTTTCATACAGACGGACATACTCGTGAGGAATATTCCTTTCAATAAAAAATGTCTCAAAAAAACCGAGAGTTTCACCGGGTGTATGCTGGAATACGGCAATGTTCATGGTAGCACACAGAGTCTTAGCCGCTTTATTCATGGGGGTCATAATAAAATAACCTATGGGTCATTTATCGTATTCCCTGATAGTCCAGACAGTAGTGATGCGCGGACTCTGTTTTTCTGGTGAGTCCGTAAACAGCAGGGAAACAAATGCACTTTGCCCGTTAAACGCGCTCCTGGAAGATGAGGTGGAGGGGTCGGCAGAGGATATCATTCGGGATTCAGACAATCCGGGAAAAAATGACAGGAAACCCTTATATCAGATTTCAGCTTATTCCCGACAAAATAGTAAGCTGAGGGGGAAATCATATGCAGCCGGCAACGCCGGGCTTATACCTGCCGGAAGGTACGAACGGCGACTTCAATGGATCTCCGGTAACGACTGAATAGTCGGCGTCTTTTCATCGAAAATAAATACCTCTTCAATATTAACGCCAAAATAACGTGATATTTTAAAAGCAAGATCAAGGGATGGGATATATTTTTCTTTTTCTATCGCAAGGATAGTCTGCCGGTTGACCCCGATAGCCTGGGCAAGGTGTTCCTGCGTCAGGTTATGCACAGCCCTGAATATCTTAATCTTATTCTTCATCGGTCTCAAAATCCCCGTATTTTCTCGCATAATAGATCCTGAAACCGACATACAGGAAGATCATCAGGCACAGAAGACCCAGCTGTATATATCCTATCATTCGTGGAGGTATGAGATCAGGAATCCGTGTTCCCGGCCCTTGACGGGGGAATGCTGGGACACGAAGTATTTCCATGACGGCCCCGATCGAAAATGCACAGAATACGACCCAGAAGACCTGCATAGTCCTCGCCGTTGCCTGTTCTGTGATCTTCACATCGCGTTCATCATTAATAACATCGGTAACCTTTCTCTTCGCCAGATAAACCAGGGCAATTCCGGCGACAAATGCAATTTCGATAAGAAGTGGTATGTGAAGTTCTACAGAATACCAGAAAATAACAAGAAGGGCAAGGGCAATGCTTCCAAAGATAAGATAGAAGGTATTTTTTTTCATACTGTTACCCAGTATTAGCATTGATTCCAGGAATTTACTATACCTTTGTGATATGTGTGATTATATGCAGTCCCCCCATTTAATTGTTACTTATGTCAGATATTTAGAAACTTTTAAATGGCAAAATGTCGTATAAACATTGCATGATGGGTGGTATACATTACACCTTCACCCGTCAAAAACACCCAGGAGAACGAAACACGATGAAAACACCCAGAATCTATATCGGGGCTCTTGCAGTCTTCTGTGTAGTCTGCGCTCGTCATTGGATCAGCCGGTGCCGCAGCCATGATGCAGAAGGGAAACGGCAAAGGCCCGGTGTACGGTCAGCCAGATGGAGAAAGAATGCTCCTGATGCTGGACAACCTGACTGCACAGGGTTATGATGTATCAGATATTCGCACAGCGGTAACAACCGGGGACTTCAAGACCGCCCATACCCTGATGCAGGAGTTCAGGACGGCAAACCCGGATGCATTCCCCTCACTTGCCAACGGCACCAGCAGAGGCCCGGTGACCGGTCAGGTACCTGGAGAAAGAATACTCGGGATGCTGGACAACCTGACTGCAAAGGGATACGATGTAACGGCTATCCGTACAGCAGCAGAGAGCGGGAATTACACGACTGCGATGACCCTGCTCAGGGAGTTCAGGACTGCAAACCCGGATGCATTCCCTGCATGTGCTAACGGTGCCGGAGCGGGCACCCGGGCAGGCAGTGGAGGGCACAAAACAACGAATAACCTATCTGACTCTGACGTTTCAATCCCTTTCCATTATTTTTATACCTGTATGGTCACGAAATGCACATGCCGGGCAACATCCAACGTATGTCTTTTTTTTCCCGACTTTTTTTTGTAAATCTTTTTCCCGCTGGCTATTTCCGGTTACCCGGGGTGAGGAGAAAGAGACCCATCTGCACAAGGTTTACCGATATTCTGATCAGGAAAACGGATCGTTTTTTCAGGGAGGTCACCCGGGTCTGGATTGTCAGGGTTTTCCCGATGGATTCAGAGGCAAATATACCACAATCTGCATTGATCGCGATAGTTCCGCCCCAGGACCGACCTACTGCAATGTCCCCGACACAGCGAATGACAGAGGCCTTGCGATTCAGGTTTATCACCTCATTTTTACTAGAATGAAGGGCGACAGCACGGCATCAAATAGTAGAGGACGTATTTTTTCATGCCCCCCCTTGTTCAACACTGTTTCATCATTTGAAACGGTTGACCAGATTCGAGGTCTCTTGTCAGGAAATTTGATCGCATCTGAATCATAGTGACATATTTCTTTGAATTGTTACATATGATATTTAGAAATGTTTAAATGGCAAAATGTCGTATAAACATTGCAATTTGTATGTTCAACACTACACAAACTCCCGCATTGGGAACTATTATAATTCAGAAGGTTAAACACGATCCGAACTATTCGGTGCCCCCATTCACATAATCCCTGCAAGGAGGAACTATGGTAAGAAAATGCATTATTTTTTGTCTGATCGCAGTAGTCATGATATTTTCAGGCGTACAGGCAGATCACCGGAAGTACAACCACCGTTACCAATTCACTGGATGCTTCAGCCTCTGTTTATATCTCATCGTTCGATCTCAATCCCCAGGTTTTTTTCCCCTATGAAACCGGCACGGTTACCGTTCATGTAACCAATCCTTCCAACACCTCGATCGGTATCTCTCAACCGAATCTCATTGATCCTCACGTTCACGTTGCGAACCTCGCCTCGTTCAGCACGACAACCACTATCGGACCCGGGGCCACGGTTGACTATCCGTTTATCGTAACCGTAGATCCCCCGGATGGAACGTATTTCCCGCTATTCACCGTTTCGACGGATGTTGTGGGGGCATCTTCGATTCACGCTCAGATAACCGTGAAGGTGGATTCCACCGACATCCGGGCGGGCATCGCGACAAAACCGGATAATTTTGCCATTTCCAAAAAAGATACGGTTAATGTAAGTATCACAAATCCACGCAGCGGCGAAATAACAAACGTCCAGATCGTCCCCAAAACCAATGGGGTTGAGGTTTCACCTTCAGAGTTCTATGTCGGGACCCTGAGTCGCCGAGAGTTCTGTCCAGGTACCGTTCCAGGTCACGCCCAACCAGCAAAATCCGACCCTCACGTTCCATGTCACGTTCAACAACGGCGATAATAAACATTCTCAGGACGTTGTTCTTCCGCTGATTATCGGTAATGACAAAACTGCAGCCGTCCCGGTCGTCAACAATATTGCCGTTACGTCCCTCGGGTCTTACTACCAGATCACCGGAGATGTAAATAATGCTGGGATTACTGATGCTCATTCACTGATCCTGACGGTGGGAGCGCCCGCAAAGGCGGTTGAACCTTACGCCGCATATTCCGTGGGATCCCTCGCATCAGATGATTTTTCAAGCTTCGAAATTACCTTCACCAGCAACGACCTGTCATCGGTGCCCCTCGTCATCCAATGGAAAGATGCTGACGGTAACCCGTTCAGCACAACGCAGAACCTTGATCTTCGTGCTATCTCCGGCACAGGTACTTCCGGCACGCGTACTGGTGGATCCGGAAGTTCCGGTTCTACCGGCACATCGCCAGCAAGGACCACCGGGGGCTTTGGTGGCCCGGGTGGTGGAAGCGGTGGCGGTATATTCGGATTCGGAGGCAGCAGCCGTAGCGGTGGCCTGACGGCGTTCTATCCGGTCATCGAAGGCGGCATTCTTGTCATCATTGTGATCGTGCTGTGGCTGAAACGGAAATGGATTGCGGCAAAACTGAAAAAACTGAAGAAGTGAGGGGAGGGTGAGAAAATGGTCGGGCTCCCCCTCATCCAGCTTGCGGATGTCACTAAGGTATATCACCTGGAGAGTGGTGACTTTACGGCGTTGAATCACGTCTCGCTCGATATCATGGAAAACGAGTTTGTCGCGATTATGGGACCATCGGGTTCCGGCAAATCGACCCTGATGAACCAGGTCGGAATCCTCGATGTCCCTACGTCGGGAACATTATTTATTGACGGGAAAAATGTGGCAACCATGACGAGCCTTGAACGCACGCATATGCGTCGGGATGTTATCGGGTACATCTTCCAGAAATTTTACCTGATCCCGCTTCTTTCCGCGTACGAAAATGTGGAGTATCCCCTGATTCTGAAATATAAAAAGCGGGATACCTCAGGCAAGGCCGCAGCCGTTCTTAAATCCGTAGGATTTGACGAGCAGATGAGTGCGCACCGCCCGAACCAGCTCTCCGGCGGGCAGCAGCAGCGGGTTGCCATTGCCCGGGCCCTGGTCAATGACCCGAAGATCCTCCTCTGTGACGAGCCCACCGGTAACCTTGACCGCAAAACCGGTTTCCAAATCATGGATATCCTTACCGGTCTGCATAAAGAAGGAAAGACGGTTATCCTCGTGACGCATGACCCGAAGATCGCGGAGTATGCCCACCGGACGATAGAACTTGACGACGGGAGGATAGTGGAGTCATGAGAGACATCTTCTTCGACCTCTCAGTGCGCAGTGTCAGGCTCAATTTCCTGCGTTCGATCCTCGCGTCCATCGGTATTGTTATCGGGGTTGTTGCCATTTCGTCCATGGGAATGCTCGGTACCAATATGCAGCTCTCGGTCAAGAGCCAGCTCTCGTCAAACGTAAACACGATTATCATTACATCCGATGTGGTCAGGACCACCACGACCGCCGGAACTCCGATAACATCGCAAGGGATCGACAAAAGGACGCTGAATGATATCAAATCTGCAGCCGGACAAACGAGATCATCCCGATACACAGGACAAATACCCAGTTTACGATCGGATCAACTGACGGAAGAGGTTCAATTTACGGATTGGATCCGAATGACGTTTCCAAGTTCCTCACCATAGACCAGGGTACGGAAATCAAGGGAGGAACCGATGCGCTCGTCGGGCCAAATATTGCTTCAAATTTTAATATGAATGTCGGGAGCAGAATCAAGATCGGGCAGGACAATGTCTCAGTTGTCCGGCCGACGGTCCGGGTAGTCGGAATTCTCGCGGCCAGGGGATTTGCTTCTGATGGTGTCAATACTGATAACGCAATCATCGTCCCTGATACCTGGTACACTGATCATTATGGTGGCAAGGATATCTACGACCAGGTCAACGTGATCCTGCAGAATATCGATACGATAAACCAGACGGAAGCCGCCATCGATGATAAGGTCAACCGGAGAACTGACGTCGTCCGTATCAGCGATGCCAGCTCCCGGCTTTCCAGCATAACTGCCACCCTCGGCACCATTACCACGTTTATCCTGGCAATTGGCAGCATATCCCTTGTTGTAGCGGCGGTAAGTATCTTCAACGTGATGATGATGTCGGTCAAGGAACGTGTACAGGAGATCGGGATCCTTCTTTCCATCGGCACCGAGAAGGGCGAGGTGCGACGGATGTTCCTCTATGAAGCATTCATTCTTGGTATTATCGGTGCCGTAGTAGGTGGGATCTGCAGCTTTGTGATCGGTTATTCGGTAGTAAGTGCGATGATCGGCAATACATCGTATTTCTTCCTGCCAGACAGCCTGATCTATATTCCGTATGGTATGATTATCGGCATCGTGGTGTGTGTTGCATCCGGATCTGTACCCTGCGTGGAAGGCCTCGAACATGGACCCGATTGATGCATTGAGGAGCGAGTAGTCCTGATGATCCAGCCTAATGGGCCGGATCAGGTTAATTTCTTTTTTTTCAGTAAATGTGGCCTGTTCCTTTAGGCAGGGAAAATTTACTCTCTGTTTTGTCTGGCCATCCGGCGGAAAACTCGTATCCTGCTTTGTTCTGCATTTGGCCGGAGCTTGCCGGAAATAAAGGTTATACCTTGATCACCTGATCCGGGAACTGAGCAGTCTTCTCATCTGATGATATCTGTGTCTGCAGAGTCAGCGTTTCGCCAATACATTTGGTAGCAAATGCGCCACAATCCGCATTAACCGATATGGATTCGGTTTCAGCCTCCCCTCCGGCGAGATCACCGATACAGCGTCTGATGAAGGCATCTCCATTCAGGTTAATAACCTCATTTCTGCTGTTATGAAGGGCGATGGTAATACAGACATTGTGGGCGGTGTCAAATCCGGTATTTGTAATCGTTGCATTCAGCTGCCGGCAGGTCAGACCGCAACTGGTCGGTTCTCCTGACTGGAGCACAAAATCGACGGGGATCCGTGATGTCTCTGCGACGTACGTATAAGGCTGGCGGATCGCAGGTGATCCTTCCGGAGGGGATATCGTTGTGACCTGAAGTTGCGAGGGGGAATTCGTCGTCGCAGGGATTACCGGGCTTTCATTGTTTCCCGATACCTGAAAAACCGTATACCCAAGAATTAAAACGATGATTGCAGCGATAATAATCCCGGTTACCATCCAGAACTTTTTTCCCCGGATTGGTGTACCAGGTTTTTCGTTTGGATCTGTCCGTGTAACATTCATAATGGTATTCCCCTTCTGCAAAACGATATATTGTTTGGTTGATTAAATAGTAATCCAGCAGTACATCTATTTTCTTTCGTACGGCTGAGGAACAGGTGTCCAGTATCAAGCTCCTGTCCGGTTCGGAACACTATGTGCCTTCTAAAAAAAGGGCAGAGCGGTTTTCCTGAAGATCACAAGATCGGTGATTTTTTTCCGTTAGTACCAGCTGCCAGATGTAAAGATCGATTTTCCTGGATTCCGGTAGAGTATTTCAGGTTCGTCAGGATTTAATGATCCGCCTTCATGAAAAAAAATCTCCTGCCTGGACCCGGCCGGTCATGGTGCCCGGTTTTTTCCGGAAGGTCCGCATCTTCGCTTCGGTCAGAATAGGTGCCGTTTATTTACCCGGAGGGTTGACGAAACGGTATGCCCCTTTGGGCACCCGGATTTCAAAACGAGCCCCGGTACCATAGACCCCTGTCTCCCGTATAGAGATACCGGTGATGGACAGGATCTGTCGTGACAGGTACATGTCAAGACCGGTATTCTGGAAGAACTGGCGGTTGAATATCTTCTCTTTTGCATCCGGTGGGATGCCGATTCCGTCATCTTCACAGATCACGAGAAGTTCTTCGAATGACTCCTCACAGAAGAACCGCAGGTTCCTGATCTTCCTGCCATACCTGATGGCATTGTCAATGAGGTGGAAAAATACTTTCTCGAGAAGATGATCGGCATAGATCTCAACCCGGTCGGTATCGACAGAGAAGGCAACCGATCCACTGTGAACACCCGAAGATGCCATTTTGATCAATCCGGTGAGATTATACCAGGCCGGTGGCTGAATTCCTATGTTCTGATAATCCCGGGTGAAAGTCATCAGGTTCTGGATTGCGTTTGCCGCTGCCAGTTCCTTATCAAAGGATCTGAGCAGGAATACAGGGTCCCGGACCTGTTCGCGGGAGAGTTCAATATATCCTTTCACTACGGTCAGATGGTTCAGAATCTCATGCCGGGTGATACAACTGAAAACATTCAGTTTCCGGTTGGCCTTCTGCATTGCATCATCTTCCTGCACTTTATCACTGGTATCTACGAGAGACAGGATCAGCTTTCCTGTATCCGGAACCGGGGTCATCGTAAGCGATCCGTTCCTGAGTTGGCCATCAAAACGGATAAACTGAAATTCATTTGCGATTGTATTTTTCTGATTGGTCCGACACTGGTACTCATAATTCTTCATTCTATCGAGTTCTTTTGGAGCAACAAACTCAATCCACTTTTTCTTCCCTTCCACCTCATCCCTGACATAACCGATGGTCTTCTCAAACTCAGGATTGATATAGGAAATAGTCCCATCCTCGTCAATGATTGCTATTGCTGATGCGATATTCTCCAGAATGATCATACAGTGATACTCGGAATCCTGCGGCTCAGGTCGTTTTAATCCGGTAAAATCAGTAATCAATTCTATCGCGCCGTCAGGTTCTCCGGACAGGTTAAAGACAGGGGAGGCAATTTCGCGGATAATCCTGGATCTTCCATCGGCAGTCTACTAGGGTGGTCTCAGCCGACAGAGTGTTTCCCGTCCATTGTATCTCCCGGTATCCCCCCTTCTCAATCTCAGGGTCAGATGCAAAGATCAGATCAATGATCATCGAGCGGCGCTCTCTGAAAAAGGGGATAGCATGTTCATTGTTGCCTTTTCCGAGGACATCTGCAGCTAAAATTCCGGTTAACTCCTCGATTGCCCGGTTCCATGCAATGATTCTCCCCTCGCGGTCAAGTGCAAATATGGGTTCAGGAATATTATAGATAACCCCGGCCATCCGGGTTTCCATACCAGATGCATTCTCAATCCGGGAATTATTGGTGTTTCCGAAAAACGATAGGATAAAACGTTGTGTTCTGGGTATTGGAGCCGCATTGATGAAAACATCATGGTTCTGTTTTTTCCTGTCCACGAGTCGGACAGAACAGGGTTCTGGTACCTGCTCCGTCGTTGTCCTGCATCCGGCAAGGAAACCGGTAATTTTGTCAACCATCTCCGGCGCGACAAACTCCGTCCATTTCTTCTTTCCCTCTATATCCTTCTGGCTGAACCCGACAAGCTCGCCGGAATTTAGTGTTGGATGCGGAAATTTTTGCGTCTTTTTCAATTATTATTGTAGCTATACCTGAATTTTCGAAAATTGTCCGGTATTTTTTTTCAGAAGCACGTAATGCAGTAAGAACCGGGTCTTTCTTCTCTTTTTGAGGGGGGGTCTTCTCTGCTGGCATAACTGCTCTTTGGTTGATTGAGAAGGTGAAAACATTTATTTAAAGGCTTCTTAAATTTAAAAATTCTTCATAAGACTTCGACAGATTGAACAGTTCAGTTACGTTCAGTTATAATTATTATTTAAATATGGTACGGTGAGGCACCATACGTCAATTAAATCCAGGATACTCTGGTGGACCGACAAATATTGTTAAAAAATGCACAAAGGATATTAATGCCAAAGAACTGAAAATTTCTTGTGATATTTTATACTCACAATGCCATACTAATAATCAAAAAGTCTGGTAATTCATGAGTTATATGACCCGGTCCGGCATTTTTTTTATTCTGGTAATCCTTATCTGCTTTCCTCTGATCGCCGATGCGACATCCACCCCTCCTGACTCGGCGATAACGTATACGATTAAACTCCAGGAGGATGGAACAGCGATATGGCATGTTGAGTACCGGACCCCTCTCGTATCCGATGAGGATGTTGCACTGTTTGAAACCTATGCTGACAATATATCCTCGACTTATCTTCCCCAGTTCCAGGATCTGATGCAACGTTCTGCGGCGGAAGCAGCAGCCTCTACATCCCGTCCAATGGAAGCTGACGATTTTTCTGGTGACGCAGTCGTCCAGACCTCTCCAACGGGTCGGTTTGGAGTTGTGTTCTATTCGTTCAGCTGGCGTGGTTTTGCTAAAACAGGAAGCAACCTTGCCATGGGTGACGCATTGGCAGGTGGATTGTACCTTGCGAAAGAAAATACCCTTATCGTCCGTTATCCCGCCGGCTATACCATCAGTAGTGCTGAACCTGCACCGGATCAGGTGCGGGACGGACTCATCTGGTATGGCTTGCATTCATTCGGGGCAGGGGAACCCCGTCTGGTCTTCGAAAAATCCGGCTTTCCGCCTCTTTTTGTCCTGATGGGATCAGGGATCATCGTTTTCCTGATTCTGAGCTGGCGTAATCATCCGGAAAAAACATTCCCGGGAACCGTTTGATCCGGAAGAAACTGCAGTCCCGTTACCTGAAGCGGAACGTATCAGCCTTGAAGATAAGATCATCCAGCTGTTGAAAACAACCGGAGGAGAACAGTACCAGTCCGAAATTGTCAGGAATCTGGGCCTGCCCAAGTCAACGGTAAGTGCAACGCTTAACGATCTCCACCAACGCGGCATTATCCAGAAGATCAAAAAAGGACGGGAAAATCTCATTCGGCTGACATGATTCTTGTGGGATCAGCAGAATTCACCTCTGACGATCCTCACGTAATCCGGATCTCTTTTTGGAATCTTTTTAATTTTTAACCGCTACCGTGAACATTTTTTACTATCAGTTACCTTGGTAGTACGGAACAACTATGACAATCGACTGGTACAAAGAATTCGTCAACCTTGAGTATACTCCGGTCGCATGATGACCTCATCTGCATGTTCTATTTTGAACCAGCTGCCGGAGTCCGGAGTAAGGAAGCTGCGGGAAGGATTGCATCGGAAAGTTCGACGGGCACATGGACCACTCTCCACACACTCCCGCCCCGCATGAAAAGTCTTGAGGCAAAGGCATTTGATATCGAAGGAAACGTCGTAAAAATTGCCTATCCCCTTGCGCTTTGGGAGGAGGGCAATGCGGTCCAGTTGCTGAGCGGGATTGCTGGGAACATCTTCGGGATGAAAGCCATTAGAAACCTTCGGTTGATCGATGTCGCGTTGCCCCAGGCATATCTCAGTCATTTCAAAGGCCCCCATTTTGGTAATGACGGAATAAGGAAGATGATGAAGGTCGGCAAACGTCCCCTGACCGGCGCCGTACCTAAACCGAAGATCGGGTTTTCTGCTAAAGAACATGCTGAGGTTGGATACGAGACCTGGATGGGCGGGTTTGATTTTGTCAAGGATGATGAGAACCTCACATCTACTCCGTTCAACCGGTTTGAGGACCGGGTAAAAATGCTTTCAAAGAAGCGCGACAAGGCGGAACAAGAGACCGGGGAGAAAAAATCGGCATTCATTAATATATCCGCTGACACGGAAACCATGAAAAAAAGGGCAGATCTCCTGGCAGAGTACAACTGGAACTATGCAATGATTGATGTGGTCGTTGCGGGGACCGCGAGTGTTATGACCATGCGGGACTACTGCTCCGATCTTGGTCTTGCGATCCATGCGCACCGGGCTATGCACGCAACATTTGATCGGAACAAAAAGCACGGTATCACCATGCAGTTCCTCGCAAAACTCATGCGGCTCATTGGGGTATCTCAGATCCATACGGGTACGGCAGTCGGTAAACTGATTGGCACAAAACGGGAAGCCACCGCACTCGCTGATGTACTGCGGGAGAAGAAGACCCCCGCAGCAGAAGGAATGCTTCTCGAGCAGGACTGGGGCAGGATCAAATCAGCATTTCCTGTTTCTTCCGGCGGGCTCCACCCCGGGCTTGTCCCCGATGTGCTCAACATTTACGGTAATGAACTTATACTCCTCGTCAGCGGTGGCATCCATGGGCACCCGAAAGGCACCCGCGCCGGGGCACGGGCGACCATGCAGGCGATCGAGGCATGGCAGGAAGGTATCAGCCTCGAAGAAAAAGCAAAGAAATCACAAGAACTCAAGAGGCACTGGAGAAGTGGGGGCACTATAAACCGAAATAGGGACTTTTCACACGTTTTTTTTCTGAAAAACAGGTTCTGGAGAAATCCTTGTCTGATATTTAATACTTATTTTGAAAATAATGGGAGGGTGACCCCCTCAATCCCCCAGAGGGGGAGGCAGCCCAAGGGAAGCAACCCCCTTGACCCCCTTAGTATATAATAACGAACAGAGGAGACGTGCCCTAAGGGATCTGGAACGGTATCGGAATGGGTCCACTTTTTGGACTTGAACTTCTCCATTTTTTAAATATCGCCCAGAATGGCAATCAGGGCTCAATTTGAGCATATCAAAATTTTAAGGTGGTCCCGGTGACCGGTCTTATTAGGGATTTTTGAAGCCCTGTTTCCGGATTATTGATAATTTTGTCCCAAACATGGAACAGGGGATTGTATGAGGAGAAAAACCGGCCTGTTTATTCCCTATTGGGTGGACGATCGTTTCCCGGATGACCTTTAGGAAGTGGAAGAACGTAGCCCTCTTGCGGCTTCCGACGGAGAATCCCAGCTTATCGAAGACTGAATATTCGCAAAACCTTCCTGCCCCGCCGTGCCTCGGAGAGGCCCTGAGGCGGGGAACCCTCACAAATATTTTGATTTTTTTTGGTTCAGATATGAAATTTCCGGTAACGCCTTTTTTCCGGAGAGTCAAAAGATACAAAATCTCATTTTTCCCTTCCGGGAAATTTATCCTTTTTATTAAAGGCTTTTCTGTCGAATATTTTGGATACTATCCCTGCCCTTCCTCCGGGGGAATATTTACATTCAAGAAGGTAATCTTTGTGAATAGTTCACTACCCCCCCTTCATATTCCTGCCCCAATCCAATTCCTTTTAATAGAGGCATCCGAACTCCTATGCACGTATGACAGAGTTCCAGCTCGCATCCGGTTTTGCCCCGGCCGAATCTCAGCCTGAAGCGATACGACAATTAATCCGCGGTCTGGAAAACAACGACCAGTTCCAGACATTACTGGGCGTAACCGGCTCGGGTAAGACATTTACGATGGCAAATGTGATTGCCGCGGGCAACAGGCCTGCGCTGGTGCTCGCCCATAACAAGACCCTTGCGGCCCAGCTGTACCAGGAATTCTGCGATTTCTTCCCGCATAACCGTGTCGAATACTTTGTCTCCTATTATGATTACTACCAGCCGGAGTCCTACATCCCGGCAAAAGACCAGTACATCGAGAAGGACTCTGCGATAAATCCCAAAATTGAGATGCTTCGTCTTTCTGCCACCGCCTCACTTTCCTTCAGGCGCGATGTGATCATCGTTGCCTCGGTCTCCTGTATTTTTGGTCTTGGCAATCCCGAAAACTTCCGGAATATGGGATTTGAGCTCGCGGTCGGCCAGAAGATCACCCGGAAGGAGATCATGAGCCGGCTCATCGATATTCTCTTCGAGAGAAACGACCTTGAGCTGATGCCCGGGAGGTTCCGTGTCAAAGGGGACATCATTGACATCGTTCCCGGTTACTTCAACGATATTATACGGATCGAGATGTTCGGCGATGAGATTGAACGTATCCGTGAAATTGACAAAAACACCGGGGCGAAAAAAGAGGAAATGAAGTATTTCTATGTCTATCCCGCACGTCACTTTGTCACCCCGGAAGGTGCCCGGAAAACGGCAATTGCATCGATCCGCAAAGAACTCGACGAGGTCCTGCCGACACTCGGGATGATAGAGGCGCACCGTCTCGAACAGCGGACCAGTTTCGATATCGAAATGATCGAAGAGACCGGTTCCTGCAAGGGGATCGAGAACTATTCACGGCATTTCGATGGAAGGAAAGCGGGGGAGAAACCCTACTGCCTCCTTGATTATTTCCCCGAGGATTTCCTGATGTTCATCGATGAGAGCCACCAGACCATTCCCCAGCTGCATGGTATGTATAACGGTGACCGTTCCCGGAAAAAGGCACTGATTGACTATGGTTTCCGTCTCCCGAGCGCGTACGACAACCGCCCGCTGAAGTTTCACGAGTTCGAGCAGTACATGGGTAATGTGGTCTTTGTTTCAGCAACGCCTGGCGACTATGAGGTAAAAAAATCCGCCCGGCTGGTCGAGCAGATCATCCGCCCGACCGGGCTGGTCGATCCCCTGGTAGAGGTTCGCCCTATTGAAGGCCAGACGGATGATGTCATACGGGAGGTCAGGGCGACAATACAACGGGGCGACCGGATTCTCGTTACCACCCTGACCAAAAAACTTGCAGAAGAGCTCTCCGAGTTCCTCGCGGACCAGGGCATCCGGACACGGTACCTTCATTCGGAGATCGAGACTCTCGAACGCAGCGAGATCATACGGGAACTCCGGCTCGGGAAATTCGATGTGCTCGTCGGGATTAACCTCCTGCGGGAGGGACTCGACATTCCTGAAGTCGGTTTCATCGGTATCCTCGATGCCGACAAGGAAGGGTTCCTGCGCGATGCGAGAAGCCTGATCCAGATCATCGGGCGTGCAGCACGGAATATCAATGCAAAGGTCGTGCTGTATGCCGATGTAATGACCGATTCGATGAAGCGGGCGATTTCTGAAACGAAACGGCGGAGGGACCTGCAGATTGCCTATAATACCGAGCATGGTATCATCCCGGTTACCATCAGGAAACCCGTCAAGGAAAAAGAGGTTGAGATCAAGGATACCAGGCATGTTCCCCGACCGGAAATTCCCAACGTGGTCATCGAGCTCGAAAAACAGATGCAGGATGCAGCAGATGGTCTCGACTTTGAGCGGGCGATTGCGCTGCGGGAGCAGATTAAAAAATTGCAGGATCGGTTACGTGAGGCCGGGAAACGCTCCCGTGAAAAGTAGACCGGTTTGAGCACTATACGTTTTTTCGTCCCTGGTCAAATTTTTTGACCTCATGGGGATTTTTCAAATTTTTTGACCTCTGTTCCCTTATTCTTCCCATGAATTGATGACGAAAAAATTAATTCAAATATGCTGTTTTGGAGTGGATTAGGTTAACAGAGTTGTAAAAAAAAATATTGCTTTGTTCAGATAAAATTCTCTAAAAAAAATCTTCAAATGTGGAAACCCGTGTCATCTTTTTATTAGGATCTATCAGTTCATCCCAATTCCATCCAAGGGCATCGGTGATACGTGAAATGGGTTGCTTGATGGTTTTCTCCAGCATAAGATCCCTGTCGACAATAAAATCTTCCGGAACCTGGTCCTCGTACTCAAAGCAGAGGACATCGGTTGGTTCGTATTTTACCCCATGAATACCTTTGATATATACTCTCTTTGGCTTGCTCCCCTGTTTGAAATCCGTATTAAAAAATTTATTGGCATATTTCGCTCCTCTGACCTGGGCATCATCGTTCTCATAATCGTTGAGGTCTTTTCCGATTCCTCCTGGAATACCAATACAACCAAGTGAATACTTTTCCGATCGGTAATTTTTTACAACTTTTATCAGATATGTCCTAATCTCTTCCTTGCCATTTCCCTTAAGAATCATATCCATCACGCGCTGCTGCACGGCTTTTGTGATCTGAGGTGTGTCGCTCCGCTTGATCTCAAAACCTACAATATCGGTCTCCTGAACATCCTTTCCCTCTTTCCAGACAAGAAGACCCGCGTACCGCTTCTTCTTTCCTGCCTGGAAGAACCGGGCATAAATCTTCTCGAATTTGATAGAGAAAAAGTGCTCATCGGCATTGAGTTCATTTTTTGCGAATTCCTTATAACTCTCGTTGAGTTGTCTCTCGATCTCCCGTGCTGCAGCGATTGTCTGTTCCCGGGTGAAGTCTTTTGAGAGCTGGACCATACACGAGTCGGTGTCGCCGTAGATTACCTTGTAGCCCTGCCGTTCGATCACTCTCCGGGTGTGCTCGATGATGGCCCGGCCAACTGACGTGACGGCAGCGCCAATCTCACGATCAAACAACCGGAACCTGGGATATCCGCTTACGCCATAATAGGTATTCATGATCACTTTCAGAACGTTCTGTTGCATATCGTAAAGGATATATTGTGGTGAGCCGAAGGGGAAAGAATTGCGAAGTGCTTTTTTCTCATCCCGTTCCTTCAGAAGTTCTGAAATAATACTCCTTGTCAGGCCGTCCGGTTCTTTTTTAAACCTGATACCATTAGGTGCCCTGAGTTCTCCATCCGGACTCTTTGTTTCCGGAGATGCATTGATCGTCATCATTGCCATCGGGTAGAGCGATTTTAAATCAAGGACGATGACATTTTCGCGGATACCCCTGCTCGGTTCGAATACGGTGGCACCCTCGAATTCTTCCGCGTTCACAAATCCTTTCGAAGGCAGAATGTACCGATCATGTGCCTTTCTGAGGACGTAAATATCAATGACGCTAGATGAGTTCAGGGTCTTATCAAGAGGGCATCCGACATAACGTGCAATTTCACGATAGAATCCGATAAGATTGTCCTTGCGATCGATAGCGACGCACAATTCAACATCCTTGAAATTATATTCCACGAGCAGAGCCGGGTTCTCTCTCCAGAGCGAAGCGAGCGTGCCGGTGTACCTGACCTTGCATTCACCCAGTTCCTCTTCCGCTACCGCATCGAGCCGGTATGATTCTTTCTGGGAAACATGAATTTTCTTGTAAGCCGTAAGGAGATCGAAAAGAGCCCGTCCGGGCAGTGCATTCCGCTCGGTTGGCTCTTTGAGACGGGCAAGGAGGTCTATTGGTGAAAGACCGAGTTTTTGCATCCGGTTAACGATATACTGAATATCAAATTCAATGAAGTTCCATCCGGAGAGAACATCAGGATCTCTTTTTGCAATATATTCGGCAAACTTTTTCAGCAATTCAGTTTCCCGTTCTACCGTGAGGATAGTATGAGTCCCTTTTCTGAAACACCCGTTTTTCAGGCCACCGCACAATACTTTCCCGGTTATTTCGGCGGGAGTTCCACTACCTCCTAGCAGGAATGTTGTATAGTCTTCATCAAATGAATCATAGCAGGTAATGCAGATGATGGCATCGCGCTGGGGATCGGGAAAACCATTTTCATCCACACATTCGATATCGATAATACAGGAGCGTGCGGGTGCATCGACAATTTCAGGAGAAATCTGTTGATAGTCGACAATCTGTGACGGGGAATTAACACCTCCCGTCAACCCACAGTCGATAAGGAACCGGGTTGTAAAAAGGATATCGGCTTCAAAGTGATTCCCGGGATAGAGATCACGGAGCCGGTGAACATCAGATGGACGCCTTGTGTACAATCTGCGAAGTGCTGCTCCCTTTATTGAAAGATATTTTTTGTCTGCTTCGACAGTGACCTCCGGTGGGATTTGTTTGCCGTCAACCATTTCTGCGGGGACATAAAAGTAGGGACGGAATCCGGTTACTTCCAGATGGATCGCTTCGCCTTGTTCATTCCGCCCGAAGATATGGATGATCGGGCCTTCCGGCGATTTACTGGTACTCGACCTGGTTGATAGCAATTTTAGTAGCGGAAGCAGGGTCGGGAGTGCCATCGCTCGTCCCACACCACTCGGATGGTGAAGATGGTGACTCCATTTCAGGACACCGCCCGTGCGCAGAGACCTTTTACAAAACTTCCTGCTTCATTCATCTTTTCTGTTTCCCATGCATCGAGATCCCATTCCTCGATCTTACGGATACCATTTCGGCCTATATGCGCAGGCACCCCGAGAGAACATCCCGTTAACCCGTATTCCCCCTCGAGCACCGCGGAACAGGCAATAAGTTCCCGGGCGTCCTTGAGAATGATACGGGAAAGATGGGTCAGGTGGAGGGCCGGACCAAACACGGTCCCCCCCTTCCCCTTGATCACCTCCATACTTGCGCCTCTCAGCTCGGATACGATCTCTTCACGTTGTGAGATATCTACAGCAGAGGCGAGGCCGGAGAAGTATGGCACCTGATGTTCGCCATGCTCTCCCAGCACAAAAGAGAACCCGGTGATCCCACGGTTCCTGAGTGCGAGGCCGAATCGTGCGCTGTCGAGCTGCCCGCCAAAGCCGATGCACCGTTCCCTCGCAATCCCGGTTCCCCTGCAGATTAAGAAATTGTTTGCATCCATCGGGTTTGTTACCGTGACAACAATGCCGGAGAATCCCTTCAGGAGTGAAATACAGTCGCGGGTTGCCGATAAATTGGTATCAAGCAGGTCAGCCCGGGTTTTTACTGACGGGTTCCGCGGCGTTCCTGCAGAAAAAATGCATATATCTGCTTCCCGGATTGCTTCTGTGTCGGTGCTTATGGTGACCGGAAGTCCGGTATGCTCGAGATCCAGCACCTGTGCTCTGAGCAGCTGGGGATCACAGTCATACAGGACCAGTTCATCCACAATTCCCATGGATGTCGCGAGGTAGGCAACTTCACCACCGATTCTCCCGACTCCAACTACCGCGAGGCGTGCCATCCTGATATACTATGGGAATCCCGATACTAATTAAGTGACGTAACAGGCCAGTACCGCATACTCTTGCGGAATCCATTTTCGATCATGTGCTATCCCTTTTCACTTCAGACTTATTCAGCCATCACAAAAAAGATGCACTTTTTATTATTTGACGACAATTTCCTGATGCATGGTATCGATCAGGCCGGGTCAGGTAACTCTGGGTGGCGTGGCACTCGATAACCACCTGCTGCTCGCGGCGGGAATTCTCGGCACAACGGGTTCGTCACTTTCCCGGATGCTCTCGTTAGGGGCAGGAGGGGTTGTGACCAAGTCGATCGGTCCTCAACCAAAAGACGGTCATGCGGGACCCTGTGTCGTAATCCTTGAAGATGGTATCCTGAATGCCATGGGTCTCCCAAACCCCTCAAAAGAGTTTGTGGATGAGATTGCACCACTCGGGAAAAAACCTGTAATAGTAAGTATTTTCGGGGGAAATCCCGAAGAATTTGCCATGGTTGCCGGCTGGTTTGAAGGCCGGGCCGCCGGTTTTGAACTCAACCTCTCCTGCCCACACGCAGACGGGTACGGTGCGGCGATCGGCACTGACCCGGCGCTTGTTGAAGCATGTACGCGGGCAGTAAGTAAAACCGGAGCACCGACATGGGTAAAACTAACTCCGAACGTTACCGATATCACCACGATCGGAAAAGCGGCGGAACGCGGCGGGGCCGGTGCGATCGTCGCGATCAATACCGTTAAGGCAATGAGGATATCAACGGGGATTGGACGACCGGTTCTGGGGAATCGCTATGGCGGTCTCTCCGGAAGTGCGGTCTTCCCTATCGCTGTCCGTTGTGTGTACCAGTCTGTATGAATCCTGCAAAATACCCATTATCGGGTGCGGGGGCGTCGCAACTGCGGATAATGTCATCGAGATGATGATGGCCGGGGCAAGCGCCGTGGAGATTGGCAGTGCGGTACTCAATAATGTAAGGATCTTTGAAACGATCAAGGCCGGGCTCTATAAAAAGGATGGATTAGCACCGGAAGAGATCGTCGGATGTGCCCATCATGACTGATCACCTGTCTGCACCCGTGACAATCCTCAGGGTGAAAAAAGAGACATCACTCATCCGCACTTTCGTATTTGACCGCTCATTTTCGTTCTCCCCGGGACAGTTCGTTATGGTCTGGATCCCCGGGGTTGATGAAATCCCGATGGCGCTCTCCTCTGAGAATACGATCACAGTCCAAAAAGCAGGCGATGCAACTACCGCAATGTTCGCTCTTGGCGCCGGCGATAAACTGGGAATACGCGGCCCGTTTGGAAACGGGTTTACCAAAGGTGAAAAAGTTCTCGCGATTGCAGGAGGTGTCGGTGCGGCACCCCTTCTTCCGCTCGCCCGTGTGGACTGCGTCATGACCCTTCTCCTTGGGGCAAGGACAGAAACAGAACTTCTTTTTGTCGATCAGCTGGATGAGTGTACTGATGTACTGATTGCAACTGATGACGGATCGCTGGGACAGCACGGGTTTGTAACTGCACTTATGGATGACCTGAACCTCGGGGTATATGACAGGATCGCGGTCTGTGGTCCGGAAACGATGATGCGTGCTGTCCTTGCCAAGGTAGAAGAAAAAGGGATTGCCCACAAGACGGAATTCTCATTGCACCGTTATATGAAATGCGGGGCAGGCATCTGTGGTTCATGCTGCATTGATCCATCCGGGCTCCGGGTCTGCAGGGACGGTCCGGTTTTTTCCGGAGACCTTCTCCTTAAAAGCGAGTTTGGCCATTATATGCGGGATGCCAGCGGCCGAAAGAAAAATCTGTAAATAAACCGGATTAGCGTTGCCATTCCCCGTGTTCCGGAGATATCTGTTTTTTACCGGACCGGTACATTCCTTTCGGGACCCGGATCTCGAATCGTGCTCCGGAGCCGGTGAGCCGGTCTCGCTGATGGTCAGCCCGGTAATGCTCAGGATCTCTGAAGCAAGGAAAAGCCCGTAGCCCGTGTTCCGGTAGTATTCACGCCTGAAAATTCCCTCCTTCATGGTTTCAGGAACTCCGAATCCGTTATCTTCACAGAGTATGGTTATGCCACTGTCTGTTTCATGGAACGTGAATCGGATTTTTGTGACATTCTGACCATGGCGCAATGCATTATCAACGATGTTGTAAAATACCTTCTCGAGCAGGACATCGGCATATACCTCAAGATCCCCCACATCCTTTTCCAGGTGGACACTCCCAAGATCAAGTTCCGTGACCGCCCGGGTAATAGTTTCATCAATCGTGTGCCACCGCGGGGAGCTGACCCCGAGATTCTCATAATCCCGGGCAAACCGGATCTGTTTCTGGATCATCTGGGTGGTCTCTTCGATCTTCCTGAGATAGGAGATTAATGCGGGATCCTTCACTATTTCTTCTGCAAGCGAGACATACATCACGATCGCCGTAATCTGGTTGAGGATGTCATGCTGGGTAATCGTGGAGAGGGTGTTCAGTTTCCGGTTTGCCATCTGCAATGTCGCCTCAAACCGTTTTCGTTCGAGAATCTCTGCCTTAAGGCCCTCATTTGCCCGGATAAGTTCTTCAGATCGTTCTTTTACCTTTCTCTCAAGATCCTCCCGTGCCTTCTGGATTACACGTTCTGCAAGTTTACGCTCCGTGATATCAACAAGAGAACAAATCACCCGGTTACCGGGCGAGAGGGATGCTGAAACCAGGAACTGGCGCACATTGCCATCCCTCTTCCGAAGGACGAGTTCGATATCCCCCACCTCCTCATTCTTCCGGATACTGCCGATAAAGCTGGTCCGCTCCGCAGAATCGGGTATGATGCGGTCCAGTTCATCGTGAATAAGGTCATCCCGATCGTATCCCAGCATCTGGGCGGATCGCAGATTCATCTCCTGGATACGTTGCGTGGTGAGATCAAACGTAAATATCCCGGCCTGGGAATTCTCAAAGATCTCGCGGTACTTTCTCTCTTCCTCTTTGAACCCTTCGGCAAACGAGGATGTGACAAAACCAATGATGACAAAGATCACAAACCATCCGGTAGAGACGGCGATCATGTCTGGATCGAAGTTACTGAAAACGTAGACCAGAACGAGAAAGATCGAGCTGAGGGAAAGGGAGAAGACGACTCCCCTCTCCGGATAAAAATTCACAAAAAGGATTATTGGCAGGAAGTAGAGGAACGGAA
This sequence comes from uncultured Methanoregulaceae archaeon, assembly GCA_963829335.1. Classification (GTDB taxonomy): domain Archaea; phylum Halobacteriota; class Methanomicrobia; order Methanomicrobiales; family Methanospirillaceae; genus Methanoregula. The sequence goes on along the minus strand of CAWHIE010000004.1, from coordinate 183,792 downwards.
AAACGTCATAGATACCATGAGTCAGGGAAAAGAGGGTTGCAGAGATGGCAATGATTACGGATGCGACAATCGTGATACTCCAGAAGAGCTGTTGCCTGGCGGCAAAAGGAACGGTCATATGTTCTCCTTTTTCGATCGTGCTGCCTGTACGGACAGGATAGTATTCTCGAGTCTCCGGCACTCAAGAATCTCTGTCCGGAGTTTCTCGTTAATCCGCTCCAGATCTCCGGTACGCTCTTTGACCTGTCGTTCAAGATCATTGAGCGTTTGAATAATTTCCTCGTCCACAATTTTATTACTGGTAATATTTACCGCAGAACAGAGGACATGACCCTTTGTTTCGAGCATCGCGGATATGACAAACCGGGAGATTTGATTGTCACTTCCGCGAAAGCTGACCTCCTGTTCCCTGTGTTTCTGTCCCCGTCTGATATCGGCGATCCACCGTTCCCGTTCCCCGGTATCGGTCCAGATAAAAGACAGATCTTTACCGAGAAGGTTCTCGCGATCATAGTTCAGCCACCGGGCACACTTGAGATTGATATCGCGAATCCGCAGATTCTTTACGTCGAAACAGAAAATGCCATCCTGAGATGTTTCCAGGATATTCCTGACCCGGGTTATCTGTTCCCGCAGTTTGATCGCATAGGAAGATGCGACGACGCCAAGAGCAATAAAAATCACGAACCATGCGGTGGCAATCGCAATCAGGTTCGGATCAGAATTTCCCAGAAGGTAGATGAGGCCGATATACATCAGACTTAACCCCAGGGAGAAGATCACACCTCGTTCAGGGTAGAAATAGACAACGAGGATGATCGGGAGGATGAAATGAAAAGGGAAGACGTTGATAATTCCGTTCAGGAGAGAGAATGTCGTCGTGAGTATCGCGATGATGGTAGCACCCGTCACGATAAAGAGGCGCAGCACTTCCCCGTTTTCAACAGTTAATTGCACCACTGACTGTCCCCTGCCGAATTTCCCGAGCAACCGGTGAAATGAAATCCGGTGTAATAATGAGTAGTACTATCTCTACAAATATTTATATACTCTGTGGTAAGTTGCTACTTATTCTCCTTCGAATATTAGTTTTTCCGATCAACCGATAGAGGGGTGATGACTATGAGGAGTTGATACGTTCAAGATCTTCGAGTTTATTGATGTTGGTGAAGGTCTTGAGTTTGGGGTCGATCGACTGCAACTCGTCAACCATGATGTATCTGGCAGAAAGGTTGAGGACCATCTCACGCAGCGACTGAGAATCATGATGTTCAAGGTAATTGACAAGGGCAGTTCTCCGGTACACTGCATGAAGCGGTTCGAGCATATCGGAGTTCCACCGGGGAATTACTGCATCATAATCATCGATATGGTTGAACAGATATTCAATTACCCGCGGGTCGATACAGGGCATATCGCAGGCAGAGACAAAGATCAGGTCTCCCTGAGCAGCCAGTGATCCGGCATGCAACCCTCCGACTGGTCCGATTTTCATCCTGATATCGGTTATACAACGGATTCCACCGAAGGTATTGAACCGTGTACATTGTTCAGGATCCCGGGCCACAAGGATGATCTCGTCAACAACCTGCCTGAGAGACTCGACCAGTCGTTCAATAAAAGTCCTGCCATGATAGGTGAAAAAATACTTTTCCCGACCATTTGCACGTCGTGCCTCCCCGCCAACCAGCACTATGGCAGATCTCATGGCGATGCTCCAGTCCGGGAACATGATGCCCCTGCCACCGTTCCCGGGGATGTCCGCAAGCAGGCAAAGCCTGATGCAGCGTTTAATGGTCCTGTACCCCCTTTCGCAACCCTTTTCTCTCCATCGCCAGCAACTCCTCCTTTATTTCGATGGGTGAAGAGAATCCGCCGATACCATCTGCCGCGTTGATTCGGTGGCAGGGAATTACGAGGGGGACCGGATTTCGGGCCATTGCCTGCCCGACAACGCGGGGGGATGTTCCGACCCTGGCGGCAATCTCCCCGTACGTCAAGGTGCTGCCATAAGGGACCTGCCGCACAGCCCGATAGATCCGGGAATAAACGGTATCTTCAAGGATTGCGCTACTGGTAAGCCCTGTAAGACTTACGACCTGCCCGGCACAGTACTGTCTGATCAAATCCGGGACGCTGCCTGGTATTCCTGTTTTTGCAAACCTCACCCGGTGAATCGTGGTATCGTTCCACCAGACCTGGACGAACCAGAGCCCCAGCCTGCATGAACCTCCTACGATTTCCATCGTGAAATCACCTCCCGGAACACCACCGAATTGCATTCGATCATCTCTTCCCGTATCCATGCAGGAAGGGCATTCCGGACCCTCTTTTCGAGAAACCGTTTTTCAGCCAGGACAAGCAGCCCCCGATCTTCCGGGGTGCGCAATACTCTCCCCAGTGCCTGGAGAGAGCGGTTTATTGCCGGCAACGTATAGCAGAGAAATTCGCCCTCATCGCCAAACTTGTGCCTGAAATACTCTATCATCATCCTTCTCACCCGATTAAATGGTGCGAGGGGCAGCCCGATGACCATCGCTCCTTTCAGCATCTCGCCCCGGTAATCAAGTCCTTCGCTCCATTTTCCGCCGCATACGGCAAACAGGATGCCAGACTCGCCGCGTGCCGGAAGGGACAGGAACGCAGAAAGTGCTGTGCCGGCGTCAACAGTGTCACGTGGTTCGATAAAGATTGTTCTTCCCCTGATATGCGGGACGGTAAGGTTGGCGTATATTTCGAGGATCTGGTAACTCGGGAAATAAATTGCCCGGTTCCCTTCCGGCGTACAGAATGTTTTGATATAGTCAGCAATTCGCCTGCTGTTCTCATTATTCTGACGCATCGAGAATGCTGTTGTGATATCGTTTGCACAGCAGATCCTGCGGTTTTCCTGCGGAAATGCGTTGGGCAATGCGAGAGTTGTAACCGCTGTATCACCGAAATAATAGCGGGAGTAGCTGTCGATTGGGGAAAGAGTCCCCGAGATCAGGATGCAACAGGCATGTGCGCTGCAGATCTCCTGTAAAGATACAGAAGGATCGATGCAGCGCACTTCCAGGGTGATCCCCTCCTCGTTTTTCCGGTAAACCGTGAGATATGCAGGATCCGTTGATGATTGGGAGAGCCGGAAAAGGAATTCCGTAAGGCGCTCGATGGCAGTTTCGTGATACTCTCCTCCTTTCAGGTTCTTTTCCCGTATAGATTCTGCAAGTACCAGTAAGTCATCAACGATCTCGTCCATATTTTTGTAAAGCGATTCGCGTACGACCATCCGGTCAAAGATCGATGGATCGAACCAGTCTTCAGCTTCTGCTGAGTTGGCAAGCCCCCTGATAAAATCAATAAGCCGGGGCAGGACATGCTGGACGGCATCTGCACCTTTGTAACGTTTCCTCATGCCCGAGAGTTCACGGGATGCCTGTGCGAGATCCCGTTCCTCGAGGATTACACTCTCGATGCTGGTGACAACATCACCGCAATTATGTGCCTCATCGATGAGGAGCAGGATGTCCTGGGGTTCGACACCGAGACCGGCATAGAGCTGCTCTCGTATAGTCCGGTCAAAGAGATGGTAGTAGTTGAGGATGATGACATCAGTGTTCCGGGCTGCATGCATCATCAGCTCATAGGGACAGATATCACCGCAGAACGACCCCAGTTCCTGGGGTGGTACCGGGCTTGCGATCACCCGCTCCGCCTTTGCACGGAGAGCGGTTGAGGGCACCATCCTGACACCTACCGCTTCAGCAGGCACAAACATCCTGCTGTTGATATAATATGGGCAGAGGAGTGGGTGCTCCTTATCCATGCGCCGGATCTGCTGGAGGATAAACGGATCCTGAGCAGGGATGAGAGCTCCCCGTTCGGCACGGTCACGCATCAGTGAATTCGAGAATGCCTTGACCCCTTCGCACCTGCGATAGACATCTCCTTCCCCGCCAAGCGGGCACATGCTTCCCTTGCCGACAAGATATACCGCTTTAATATGAGGATTTTTCGTCCGCATGAGTTCAAGTTCGCGGACAAACGTGGTGAGCTGGCTTACGGTCCGGACTGCAATCACAATCTTCCGGGATTTTCTTTCTGCCAGAAGAGAGGCCACAACACTCGACTTTCCCGCTCCCGGTCGGCGCATCGATCATCGCGATGCCACCTTCCCGGGCCACCTGAGCAGCGATTTCAAGCATATGGCGCTGGCCCGGGCGATATTCACTGTAAGGGAAGTAGGTGTCGATCGTGTCCATCAGGATCAGTGTTGGCGTCAAAAGATGATATGGGCGTCGGAAGGGATCTGAATGAAACCTCCGGCAATTCCATTTCGAACAGAATCCCCTTTCCCGTTATCGGCCTTTCTGCCGTGTACCCCGCCCTTTATAAACTCCCGGAATCACGGAATTTTCAGATTGAAAATGATACAGCCCTGTGATCACTATCTGCACCAAAATTACGGACTCCGGAACGGAAAAACCATGAAATCTGTCAAGGCAAAAGGAGAATATGATGAAATACCGGAGGATCGAAACATAATTCCGAAAGGTTAATAGATTTTCACTCCCAGCAGGAATTAAGACATTGGTATCGTTGTCTGGTACAGGTGTTCAACCAACGGGAAGATTTTCATGATCGATCAGTTACTTGCCGGAAATGTCAGATTCAGGGAGACATATTTTAAACAGAACTATGAGCGCTATTCGGAACTGGCAAAAGGGCAGAAGCCTTCTGTGCTTTGGATAGGGTGTTCGGATTCACGGATCCAGACCGGGCACATTACCAGTGCCCACCCCGGGGTGCTCTTCATCCAGAGAAACATCGGGAACGTGGCTCCTGTCCATGACTGGAATTTTGCCACGGTGCTGGAGTATGCACTCAAACACCTGAAGGTTACAGATATCGTAATCTGCGGTCATTCCGATTGCGGGGCGGTCAAAGCGCTCGACAAAGAAACAGATGACAATTACATCCCTCTCTGGCTCAACAACGCAATGGAAGCCAAATATCGTGTCGATGCAAAAATTAAAAAACCAGCAAATCCGGCTGACGTAAAAGAGCGCTCAAGGATGATCGAACAGGAGAATGTGCGGCTCCAGATCGAACATCTGAAGACATATCCCCTGGTAAAGAACGCGCTGAAGGAAAAAAAGGTCCAGATCCACGGGCTTTATTATAATCTTGATAACGGCGAACTCTCAAAAATTGTATAATCAGAACTCTTTTTCTATTTCTTTTTGTATCCGGTCGAGTGATATCCGACCGATTCTTGTGATCCTGCCGTTGATGAGGATCATGGGGAGAGGAGGGTACTCAGCCTCGATGATCGAACGGATGTAAGCCGGCGTCCCCGTATCGAGCATGGTTAGTTTCAGTTCAACCAGGTCACCGTACCTCGTCTTCAGGACTTTTTGTAATTCTTCAAACGCCTCGACGAGTTTTCCGGAAGGATGGCATCCGGAGAGCCCGCAGGTTCGGTTCTCATCACAGGGAAAAGGACAGCATTCGGCATGTTTCAGGCCGACGATTTCAACGAGGACTGGTCCTGTCATATCAGGTACTTTGGCCGGGACGATATTTGAGGATTCGTCATAGGTAACCGTTGACAGATTTGATGCGAATGGTATTTTTCAGATAAACCGTTCGAACCGTTCTTTTTTTGCCTTACAGACAGGGCAGATCTCCGGGGGCTGTTCTCGGGCGCAGAGATACCCGCATACTGTGCAACGCCAAACGGGGAGCGGCAGGGAATTTATCGGGGCTGTTGGAGGGAAATACAATGCACCCTTTTTTACCCGTTCGGATCTGGGAGGCCTCCGTTCCGGAACCGGTCCGGTGAGTTTTTTTCCCTGGACCACCGTTTCGATCACATAGAGTGCACAGTAGCAGGCACCGAAATCATTGAGATCGGGATCCCGGTAGATGCAGGGACAGATGATATCAAGGTCTTCTTCCTTTTTTCCCGAAGCGAGTCTGCAGGGACAGGCACGATACCCGTACCGCTGTTCATTTTTCAGGAGCCCCCGGACGAGATTTTTTGTGAAGTCAACATCCGGGTTCAGGAAGTAACCCCCGTTTTCCGCCTCATTTTTCAGGATGCTGTATATACGGTCAATCTCCTGTTCATCAACCACCGCCGGGTTCATTCCGCCAAAGCCTCCCTGATCTCTTCCTCACGAAACCCGACGATGCTCTTCTTATTCCCGATGACGAGCGTCGGGAAGGAACCTTTCGGATTCCATTTCTCAACCTCATTCAGCGTTTTATCCTGTTCAGGGCCCTCAAGCAGATCAACATACAGGTAATCAAAGTCTACACCAAGTTCCCGCAAAAGGTCCTTTGTCCTGGCACACCAGCCACAGGTACTCAGGGCATACAGCATAATTTTCCCTTTTTTCGTCCCGTTTACATGTTCGACGCCCATCAGAAAAACCTCAACGCTGTCATGTGCATGGAGATTGCAGGATATACTATTTATAAATGGCCATCAGGGTTTCCCCCGCGGGGTCAGGTATCCAGGCCGGTATGACGATTTTTCTTATCTGAACCCTGCATAAAAAAATTCGTATCGACCTGCAGATACCTGCCTTTTCCGTCACGGGTGAACAGTACTGGGGTAAAGAACGATTTTTGCCAATCGATCTGAGGGATTCATGGTACCTGCACTATCGTTAATAACTATTCCGGCACATTACATATGGAAATCATGAAGGCGGTTCTGGGTCTTGAGGACGGGGAATTTATCGTAGGGGATGGATTTGGGGTCGAGGGGGAATGCTCCGGGGAACTTGTGTTCAATACGCAGATGACCGGCTATATGGAATCTCTCACCGACCCGAGCTACGTCGGCCAAATCCTGATGTTCACCTTCCCCCTCATCGGCAACTATGGTGTCGACCGGCAAAATTTTCAGAATCCTCAGATAAGTGCACTTGGCTGTATAACAAAAGAGATCTGTGAGAAGCCTTCCGCCCAACCCTCGATCCGATCCTTTTTTGAGGAGAACTGCCTCCTTGGCATGAGCGGCGTTGACACCCGTGCACTGACCATCAAGACCCGCGTTCACGGTACGATGCGGGCTGCGCTTGTTGTAGGAAGTGATGACGGGGATTATGCCGTAACGCTCGCCTGCAGGACTCCCGGGATATCAGACATTGTCCCTATCCCGGAGGTCTCCTGTAAGGAGCCATATCATATTCCGGGCAGCGGGAAACGGATCGCAGTTCTTGATCTTGGCATTAAAAAGGATATGATCATCAGCCTTGCAAAACGTCATGGGGATCTCTATATCTTTCCCTATAATACCGGTTCCGACCAGATTCTGGCCTGCAGTCCCGATGCACTGCTCATAAGTAACGGTCCCGGAGATCCACGGCAGGCAACGGATGCCATCAGATGCACACGGGATCTCCTGGGCCGGCTGCCTGTCTTCGGTATATGCATGGGTATTCAGGTCTGTGCACTGGCTCTCGGGGGAGAAACATACAAGCTCAAGTTCGGGCATCGGGGTGCCAACCAGCCGGTTCGTTTCAAGGACGGGAGGATCTTTATGACAACCCAGAACCACGGGTTTGCGGTGGATGCAGATTCTCTCCCGGAGGGGTGCAGGGTTACCTATACGAACGTGAATGACAACACTCTGGAAGGATTCGAAAACAGGGATCTTGACCTCACTACCGTCCAGTTCCATCCCGAAGCGCACGGCGGGCCCCTGGACACGGAAGCGCACTTTTTCGATGCCATGTTCAGGAGGATCTCCTGATGCCCAAGAGGACGGATATCAAAAAAGTCCTTATGATCGGGTCAGGTCCGATCCAGATCGGGCAGGCCGCCGAATTCGACTTTTCCGGTCCCAGGCCTGCCGGGCACTCCGTGAAGAGGGTATAAACATCGTTCTTGTCAACTCAAACCCTGCCACGATCATGACCGATCCGGAGATGGCTGACGAGATCTATATCGAACCTCTCCGGGCTGATGTAATTGCAAAGATCATCGAGAAGGAAAAGCCGGACGGAATCCTTTCCGGTATGGGGGGCAGACCGCACTGAACCTCACCGTCGAGCTCGCCGAGATGGGTGCCCTTGAGAAGGTCGAGATCCTGGGAACACCGCTCGAGGCAATTTATAAAGGGGAGGACCGGGAGAAATTTCGCGATCTCATGACCGGGATCGGTGAACCGGTCCCCGGAGTACCATTATCAATTCATCCAGCCAGCTCGATGAAGCTATCAGGATAATCGGGTTGCCGGCGGTGGTGCGTCCCGCGTATACCCTGGGAGGAGCTGGCGGGGGAATTGGGAAAACAAAGGAAGAGCTGACTCGGATCGTCGAACTCGGTCTCGCCCGCTCGCGGATCCACCAGGTGCTGATCGAGGAGAGCGTCCTGGGCTGGAAAGAGATCGAATTCGAGGTGATGCGGGATGCTTCGGATACCTGCATTATCGTCTGCGGGATGGAAAATGTAGATCCTATGGGTATCCATACCGGGGAAAGTGTTGTGGTTGCCCCGATCCTTACCCTTCGTGACGATGAATTCCAGATGATGCGAAGCGCGGCAATTCGTATCATCCGGGCACTCGATGTGCAGGGAGGCTGCAATATACAATTCGCATTCCAGGAGGGGGATTACCGCGTGATTGAAGTGAATCCCCGTGTCTCCCGGTCATCAGCGCTCGCTTCGAAGGCTACCGGGTATCCCATCGCACGTGTGGCAGCAAAAATTGCCATAGGTCTCCGGCTCGATGAAATCACGAATACGGTTACCGGGTGCACTCCCGCTTCCTTTGAACCGACCATTGATTATGTGGTGGTCAAGGTTCCCCGCTGGCCGTTTGACAAGTTCAAAGGAGCGGACAGGACACTCACTACATCCATGAAGAGCACGGGAGAGGTCATGGCAATCGGGCGCACCCTCGAAGAGGCCTTCATGAAGGCAAAACGATCCATTGACACGGATGTCATTCCCCATACCAGCCCGAACGAGATCCGGATGATCCTCTCCCGTCCGACCGATGAACGTTTCCACTGTCTTTTTGATGCCTTCCGCCAGAACTTCACGCTCGATGAGGTCGCTTCGCTTACTTCCATTCTCCCGTTCTTTTTAGAGAAGATCAAAAACATTGTCGAGGTGGAGAAACGTCTTGCGACCACGAGTGATGCCGGCGAAATCCTTATCGCAAAAAAATACGGATTTTTAAACACCGAAATTTCAAAGATTACCGGAATACCCCTGAGCGATATCGAGAACATTGCCGGCCCCCCCTCCTATAAGATGGTGGATACCTGTGCCGCGGAGTTCCCTGCCAGCACACCATATTTTTACTCTACCCGGGAGCCGGTCTGCGAAATTATCCCGAACAACCGGCAAAAAGTCCTTATTCTTGGGTCCGGTCCGATCCGCATCGGCCAGGGCATCGAATTCGACTATTGCACCGTCCATGCGGTGCAGGCATTGCGCGACGAAGGCGTTGAGGTCCATATCGTCAATAATAACCCCGAGACGGTATCTACGGACTTTGATACATCGGATCGTCTCTTTTTTGAGCCGATGCAGCTTGAAGATGTGGTAAACATCCTGAAAAAGGACCGCTACTATGGCGTGATGGTACAGTTCGGAGGCCAGAATGCTGTAAACCTCGCTGTACCCATCGAGGAGGAGATTAAACGGCTGGGGCTTGAGACACGGATTCTTGGGACAAGTCCTGATGCGATGGATATCGCCGAGGATCGGGACCGGTTCAGTATCCTTTTACGAAAACTCAACATTCCCAGCCCGGCAAACAGTTCTGCCTATTCCGAGGGGGATGCGAAGGCCATGGCAGACCAGATCGGGTATCCGGTGCTTGTCAGGCCTTCGTATGTTCTTGGTGGCAGGGCGATGGAGATCGTTCACGATGAAGGTGAACTCGAGACATACATGAAGGAGGCCGTCCGTGTCAGCAGGAACCACCCGGTGCTGATCGATTCCTATCTCCAGAACGCAATCGAGCTCGATGTTGATGCCGTCTGCGATGGTCATGAGGTCCTTATCGGGGGTATCATGGAGCATATCGAGCAGGCAGGTATCCATTCCGGCGACTCTGCCTGTGTCATCCCCACCCAGTCGCTTTCTCCCGTGACTCTGGACACGATACGGGAATATACCAGAAAAATCGCATTAGGGCTTGGCGTTGTCGGGCTGGTAAACCTCCAGCTTGCGGTGAAGGACAATGTCGTGTATGTGCTTGAAGCAAATCCCCGGGCGAGCCGGACCGTGCCGTTTGTCTCAAAAGCCACCGGGATCCCCATTGCAAAAATTGCGGCAAAGGTGATGGTGGGACGGAAACTGCGCGATCTGGGGTATAAGGAGCGGGTGATACACCATGTTGCAGTCAAGGAAGTGCTGCTCCCGTTCAACAAGCTCGCCGGTGTCGATACCATGCTGGGCCCGGAGATGAAAAGTACCGGCGAAGTGATGGGGATTGATTACGATTTCGGGCTGGCATTTTACAAGGCATGCATATCAGCAGACAACGAGCTCCCCCTCAAGGGGAACATCTTTGTTTCGGTTAATATCGAGCAGAAAGAAGAGGTAATTCCTATCGCACGCCAGCTGCGCGATCTGGGGCTTATCCTGTATGGCACAGAAGGAACCGTGGACTACCTGTCAGAGGCGGGGGTTGAGGCCCATCTGGTGACGGAAACTCCAGGAGGGTTCCCCCAATGTTCTGGACATGATGCGGCACGGGGAGATCCGCCTGATCATCAATACCCCCCAGGACAAGCAGTCCCGGCAGGATCATTACCAGATCATGCGTGCGGCAGTTGATTTCGGAATCCCGTATATCACGACCCTTCAGGCAGCGCGTGCGGCGGCACTTGCGATAGATGCGATAAAGCGTGAGAAGGTTACGCTGGAACCGCTGAGTCATTATCTGAAGTGAATGCGGTCTTCGTCTCCTATTCCTTAATTTCCTGATAAACCCTTAAAAATAACGGTACGTATCCAAAAAAAGCCGGTCAATGCACATATTAATTGAATATCCTTATATACAGAAATAACAAAAAAAGATGCATGAAGAAATTACTCGTTGTGCTCTCAATCCTGTTTATCGGGATTCTTCTTGCAGGCTGCACATCCCAGCCGACACCTGTGGTTACTCCGACACCGACAGCCGATACCGACAGCAGTTCCAACACCTGTCGTTACAACCGTCCCGACCGAGGTACCAACCACGATTGTCGTGGTCAACACTACTGCAACGCCAAATTCAACACCAACCCCGACCCCCACCCCCCAGCCGTCGGTAACAATTACCTTTGCGAATGATGGGACGGTTAAACCCGGTGCTACTGTCATTGTACCCGTCGGAGGAAAAGTCATCTGGTTGAATAACGACCCCTACAAGCCACATGGTATTCAGGCTGTAAACGTTGGAACCGGGAAGTATTTCAGCGGAATGACCGCAATCAATATCCCGTACGGGAAGACCTTTGAGGCCACCTTTGACACGGTTGGTACGTATGATTACCATACACTGTTTCCAGCCCGAAATTGCAGGAAAAATCATTGTAACCAAGTAATTAAAACGCAATAAGGTCCGGGAATCACACCGGCAACTTTTTTTCCTTCTTTTGTAATTCAGATTTTAGCATATACCCGGACCCGGGTATTCTGCCCTCGAAAATATATGTTCAGACTGCATAGCTGTATACCATCAACCCATCTGATGGAGTCTCAACTATGGGAAAAGGTACGATTATTCTTGCATATTCCGGCGGGCTTGACACCTCAATCTGCATCCCGATCCTCAAGGAACGGTATGAATATGACCGCGTCGTAACGGTAGCCGTAAACGTGGGACAACGGGATGAAGAGATCGGCATCGCGACAAAAAAGGGGAAAAAGTTTGCCGACCGGCATTATACCATTGACGCACGGGAAAAATTTGTTCATGAGCATATTTTTCCTGCAATCAGGGCAAACGGGTCCTATGAAGGCTATCCCATGGGAACCTCTCTTGCCCGCCCCCTGATAGCCGAGGAGGTCGTCAAAGTGGCGCACAAAGAGGGTGCAACCGCAGTAGCCCACGGATGTACAGGTAAAGGAAATGATCAGCTCCGGTTTGATGTTATCATACGTGCCGCCGGGCTTGAGGTTGTGGCACCGATACGTGATCTGAACCTGACGAGAGAATGGGAGATCGAGTATGCCCAGCACCATAAGATACCGGTGCCTGTAAAAAAAGAAAAGCCGTGGAGCATGGATGAGAATTGCTGGAGCCGGAGCATTGAGGGTGGACTGCTTGAAGATCCATCATACCATCCGCCTGAAGAGATCTATCTCTGGACCGTGTCGGCTCAAAAAGCCCCTGCCACGCCGGAAAAACTCACGATTGAATTCAGAAGTGGTATTCCTGTCGGGTTGAATGGAACGAAAATCCCCGGTTACGAATTAATCCAGAACCTGAACAAACGTCGCCGGGAAACACGGGATCGGGCGCAATGATATGATCGAGGATCGGATTCTTGGCCTTAAGGCGCGGGAGAATTACGAGCATCCTGCGGCAACGGTCATTCTCATGGCTCACCGGGACCTCGAAGGGCTTGTACTTACCCGGCAGGAGCTCGCCTTTAAGCGAATGGTGGATGATAAATGGTCTGAACTTGCCTATAAAGGACTTGTCTACGAACCCCTGTATAGTGCTCTGAATGCATTCATCAATACTACCCAGGAACGCGTCAACGGGAGCGTTGATCTCGAGCTCTATAAAGGGATGGTCAGGGTGCTCGGGAGGAGTTCTCCCGATGCGATTTATTCGAGCGACCTTGTTTCTTTTGATAGTGCCTACCATTGATCAGTGTCATGCAATCGGTGTTTCTCATTATTTCGGCTTGCAGGCACGTCAGGTATATAATCAGAGAGTAAAAAATCAAAAAAAACAAAGAAAAATTACTGTTGAAAAATAGGAAGACTCCAATCTTTTCTCCTGATTCCGGTTCGGGATCCTTTCATAAATCTTGAATAAAAAAATGTCGTTTGGTAAACCGGTTAACTCTGCCTTGATCTAATTTCAGCTATTGCAGGTATTTGGAAAATTCGGTTCTGGTGTTCCTGGTTTTATGGTATTAAGAGAGAGCCCCTTCTTCAGATAAGACGCAGGTTATTATTAAGGTCCTTTTTACCTTCAATACATGTATTTTTCAATGGGAATTCTCAATCCCTTACAAAGGCTGTCTTATGCGTTTTGTCTCTTCGCTAAGAAGGGCAATTGTCATAGCTCACAGGGCAGTCGCAATGAGATGCCCACGATTTTTCAGGAGCGTTAGATCGTTTTATGTTCTCAGGCGGGTGCTGATTGGTTATTCGCCGGCGTAAACCTCCTTACGGACGTGAGTTGTTCCGGTATGGAGGGAAAAAATATTCTGTTTGTAATATTTCCGATAACAGGATACTGGGAAAAAAATTCTCTGCATGTATATGATCTTCAAGTTATCAGCGATTCTGGCATACTCATCGGTTTCCGGGAAATACGATTATAGTAAAAAGGACCGGGATTTTTCCCGGAAATTATCTTGTTGTGATTTGTGAGACTACCGGAATGGAATACATATAGCTATACCCACTGGCTAAACTCGACTCCACAGTATCCGTAACGCGCGAACCACCCGGCACATCAGCGGTTGCCATACTTCCGGCAATACTTCCAACTCTGCTCTCGGATCTATCATCGATATATGTATATCCACACTGTATATATGCAGATATCAGGAGATCCTGTGCTGAGGGATTGATAAATTCCACATTAACGATTATTTGACTGCCTGCAGTATTGTACCCGGTAATTCGTGCAGTCGGTTTCGGAAACCCGACATCGTTTATTAACCGGTCCTCAAAATTAACAAAGCGCTGTCTTGCGAACTGTATTGTGACATTCTCCCCTTCACATTTCGTCCCTGCGCACACCTTTACGGTATGGTTCCCTTCTTCCAGCATGAGATCCAGGGGTTTATCTTTGCTCACAATCCCAGCGCTCTTATTGTCGATGAATACCGGCAAGACCGCATCCCAGCCACCAATAGATACTCTCAGAGGTCCCTTCAGTCCTGAGGATACGGTAATATTGGACATATTGGTTGTATTTGTCGCATTCGAGAATGGAGTGAAGGTATTTGTAGGACTGACAGACACATTCACCAGCTCCTTTTTTGTCTGGGCTACACAACCCGCGGCTAAGATACACCCGATCGCGACAATCAGGGTGAACAGCATGGTATTCCTCATGGGAAAGTCACCATTTTTGTTACCGGGTTACAAGAGACTCGAATCAAGGTACACCATCACTCCAATTTCATTATGTATGTATAAGAGTCCGCGTTTTTATTCTTTCGGCATCAGCCTGACATTCTGGAATTCCGAGATAACGGTGGACAAAATATCCTTTATGTGCACTGGTGAAATATAATTCTGAGAATTTATTGGTAATGTCCGTTGAGTTACAATTAAAACAATATTTTTTGGGGTCTCAATTTTACGGAAAAGGAATTCAGCTCAACAGTAATCCCGAAAAAGATCTTAAAAAAAATTAAAAAGGGGTTCCATCCAAATGAATAATAAAGACTTTTTCCTGGGAGCCACAACGTTGGAACTTTCATTCCCCCCGATATCTGCATCCGCACCCCGTCTCAGGCCATGGTCTGGAAACGCCGGAACCAGGTGTGTCCATGACGAGATCCCGGCATACTGGGATGCATCCGATATGCTTACGTTCCTCGCCGATCTCAGGATGCACGCCGATTCCTCTCTTCACCTGATTCTTGACCGGAAGGAAAAAGAGCGGGAACAGGTATTCAAGACAGAATATTTCAAAGAGCGGTTCACCCTTTCTCGAAGTATCCTCAAGTATATCCTTCAGCCGATTCTCGAAGCGAAAGATCCCTCCGGTATCCTGCTAAGTACGGAAAAGAAGGGCCGGATTATGGTTCACGGCCGGGCGGACATCTTCATCTCCCTATCTTATTCAGGTACCTGGATCGCGGTTTCTGTGGCAAAAAGAAAAATCGGTAGTGATATTGAGGTTGTGCGTCCGCTGGATATCAGGAAAGGCTGGCTCTGTTCGTTTGTCGAAGAAAAATGGGGTAACAACGGAAACGATTATTCCTCACATTTCCTGCAGGTATGGACGATGATGGAATCCTACGCAAAATTATGTGATATGGATCTTTATCCCCTTATAAAAGAAAGGTTTTTTTTCGGTGATGTCCACTTCATGTCGTATCTTATCGACCGGCACACAATCTTAACTCTTGCACATAAGGGAGATCCCCTGAAAGACACCCTGCTCTGGATCGATCCGGAACATTGGCAGCATTGTTCGTGTCCTGAGAAAACACTGCCTTATTATCAGCCTTTAACCGATGGAGATCTCTGTGCTCGTTCATGAATTTTTAGAAGAAACGGTGTCGGGAAGACCAGAGAAAACCGCACTCATCTTTGGCGACCAGCATATCAGTTATCGAAAACTCAATGATATGGCAGGGCGGATTGCCTCTGCTCTGGCAGATCATGGAATCAAAAAGGGAGACCGGGTTGTAATTGTCAATCCCAATTCACCGGAAGCGATCATTGCACTATTTGGTGTCCTTAAGGCAGGCGGGGTATTTTTAATTGTTCACCACTCCATAAAAGAAAGGAAACTTTCCTATATCCTCAATGATTGCGGTGCACGGGCAATTGTCCTGTTCCGGAACCAGCTTCCCGGCTATGGCAATATCCTGGAGACCTCGGAAATGCTCCAGTGCATAATCCTGTGCGATGATGATGACGCGGGCGGATTGCCGAATGGCCGGATTCCTGAGGTTTCCTGGGAATCAGTTATGAATACTTACCAGCCCTTAAAAGATCGGCCGGCTATGTCAGGTAATGATCTTGCATGCCTCTTATATACTTCAGGGAGCACAGGAGAACCCAAGGGCGTTATGGAATCCCATGCATGTATGGATTTTGCCACCGGATCAATTATTCAGTATCTGGAGAACACGGCTGATGATATTGTTCTCAATTGTCTTCCCCTGTCATTCGATTACGGTCTCTATCAGCCGCTGATGGTCTTTAAGTTCGGGGGAACGCTGGTGCTCGAGCGTTCGTTCATGTTTCCCGCCGCGATTTTAAAAAAGATGGAAAAGGAACGGGTTACCGGGTTCCCCGGTGTTCCCACGATCTTCGCCCTCCTGATCCAGATGGACCTGGAAGCGTATGATCTTTCATCCATACGCTATATTACAAATACTGCAGCTGCCCTTCCAGTCTCCCATATCGATCGTTTGTGTGCAAAGTTTCCTCAGGCCGACCTGTATTCAATGTATGGCCAGACGGAATGTAAAAGGATATTATATCTCCCTCCCCGTGAACTGAAAAAACGTCCCGGATCAGTCGGGATTGCGATCCCCGGCACCGAAGTGTGGATTCAGGATAGTGAAGGTGAGCGGCTCCAGCCCGGGTGCATTGGCGAGCTGGTAGTCCGGGGCAGACACGTCATGAAAGGATATTTTAATAAACCCAAAGAGACTGCGGCCACATTCAGGAAAGGAAGATTTCCTGAAGAGGGTGTCTTATTAACCGGCGATCTCTTCAGGCAGGATGAGGAAGGGTTCTTTTATTTTATCTCCCGAATCGATGATATCATAAAAACCCGGGGGGAAAAAGTAGCCCCCAAAGAGATTGAAAATGTCCTCTGTCTCCTTCCGTCGGTTGTTGAAGTAGTGGTGGTAGGTATTCCCGATGCGATCGAAGGAGAAGCAATCAAGGCCTTCATTGTATCAAGTGACCCGGCATTATCCGTAAAAGACGTTATCAGTCACTGTAAAAAACATCTAGAGAGCTTTATGATCCCGAAATTTGTCGAATTTCGTGACACACTGCCCAAAGGGACGACAGGGAAAATTGCCCGGCGGGATTTGTCGTGAGCGCAGAAAATCGTAATCTCTTTAAAGAAATCACCTTTTAAAAAAATCCGGTCTTATCTGTGTTTTATTATTTTTTGAAGAACTGTAATGGGATCCTTGTTATCCCGTCGGGGAAAGGCAGCCACCGGGAGCCGGCTCTTATTATAAGGTATTTTTTTATTTGAAAAAAATTTCAAACAGTTTATATTACATAATTTGTCTTAGTTATATCATTATATCTTGGAATGATAAGGAACACCTATGAATGCGATAAGCAAGGATATTTTACAATTTCTACAGTCACGGGGCTTTCTTGATGGAAAGACTTCCCTGGACGATAAGTCGTCCCTGACGGAAACCGGCGTGATCGATTCGATCGGATTACTACAACTCGTCGATTATCTCGAGAGCCGCTATAAGATTGAAATTCCCATGGAAATAATCACTCCTGACAATTTCGATACACTGGCCGGAATCAGCCGGTCGGTAACAAACCTGAGAAATAAATGAGGCTGTCGTGATGGCAATGGATGCGGTCGTCTGTAAAAATTGCGCTCTTGATTCCAGGATTCCCGGCGTTAACATTAACCCTGAGACCGGGTTGTGCCAGTTCTGTGAAAACTATTCTCCTGTCCCGGAGTTGAAGAAAGAGGAGTTCAAAATCCAGATGGACACCCTGTTTGCCTGCTCCTCAAAACAGGGAAAGTATGACGTGATCATGGCGTTGTCCGGAGGAATTGATTCTTCGTACGCACTCTACCGGTTAAAGGAAGAATACCCGCACCTAAATGTTCTTGCCGTCCAGTTTGATAATGGTTTTATCTCTGATACTGCCTTTGAAAATGCGCAGAAATTCTGTCAACTGACAAAGAGCACCTATTTTCGCCTGGTCCTTGATAACAACCTGCTGCGGGATACGTTTAAAAAGGCAGCCAGATCGAAGGATGCCTATCCGGGTTTTGCAAAATACCGGGCAAGCGACATGTGCAATACCTGTATGAGCATCATCAAGCAGAAAATTGTTGAAATGGCCGTACTTACAAAAACTCCTTATATCGTTTTTGCATTCTCACCGGGCCAGACCGAAGTTCCTTTTATTACGCTCACCAAACCTTTCATGACCTGGATCCGAAAACTCTTTGACGGCCAACTGAAGACCATGGGGGTAAAAGAGAGGAACCTGTTCCTTATGGATCAGGAGATTATTACCGCAAGTCCCCCAGATACGGAAGTAATGATTATTCATCCCTTTCTTATTTGGGGATACAATAAACCGCAATTCAGACGGGAATGCATCCGACTGGGCTGGTCTGAGCCGGATTTAAAGGATCCCAATTCATCCAACTGTCTATTGAATGCATACGCAATTCAAAACCACTTTGACAGGTACCATATCCATTCGTACGCCTTCGACCTTTCAGCCCTTGTCCGCCAGGGGAATATAAAAAAGGAGGAGGCGATGAAGACACTACATACCAGTTTTCCCGAAACATCTATCGAAGAAGTTCGGCGAAGACTGAACTTTTCAGAAGAATAATGTTCATATAAAATGATGCTGATCACACCTCGCGGCACCCGTACCAGTGATGCTTCTTTTATAAGTCGGAAACGGTACCTGATATGCTCTCCGATAAACGTAATAATGCCAATATTCTCCATTTTAAGGGAATGGGATGGGCTCCAATCCCCCGGTTGAACAGAGATTCAACGGGGAGGGTTAAAAAATCCCGGCACTGATACCAGGATGACTGATGAGACCAATGATATCACTTTAATGGCATTTTCATCTGCTACATTATACCCAAGGTTTTCATTAACGTATGGGGGAAACGTTTGGGGGGAAAAAACAGAAAATTTCACAGGTAAATTGTTCGGTTCAGGATACCGCGGCTACGGTGGAATGTCTCAGACGTTCAAAGCATATATCCCGGTATTGCAGGTGACTGTTCATGAATTGGATCAATCAGATCTCAATGTCTTTAACCACCCGTACCTTATCCACGGGCAGAACGACCTTTCGGAAGGGGAGCATCGAAAAGACTGCAGTAACATCGTGTGATGAAGTATTTATTGAGCATTGATCGAGAGTGACTACCTTATCCGTCCCTTCTGCAATCAATGCCCCGCAGAGACTGCATACCGGACAAGGGTTCATCGTACAAAATTCCTCGGATTCAAGAGCAATGGCCTTACAGCCATCGATGAATTGATACCCGTGAAACGTGATAGTGATCGTATTGTTGCGGTAGCTGCCGGAAACCCGGGAAGCGAACTCAAAGAACTCTCCAATTGTTTCACTGAGGAGTGAGATTAATTCCTCCTCTTTTTCCGGGATCTGCAGGGCATTTCTTTTTTTGAGTTCCTGGATCCATGGATCACAATATGGGGTGATGATAAGTCCGGCTGCGCCGGTTTTTATAAACGGCTCCTTTGCTGATACCTTGCTCCCGCTATACGTCAAGGCCGGATTGAATTGCATAACCCGGGATTCTCCGGTGATTCGCGGAGGAAGAAAATATGCGTTTCCGGTTATTCCAAGATCTGATGTTATTCGGCAAATGTTTTTACACCACTGTGCAGAAAGGATTCCCAGATGGCGCGGATCAATCGTCTCCCCCCGGGAGAAGGTAAGAACAAAAATTCCTGTCAGGGCACAGGCCATGCCGGAGATGACAAATGCAGCAGTGATAAATTCTCCGAGGTTGGAAATAAGAGCGATTGCAACGAGAATGACTGCTGCTGACATGAGGAAAATTGCAGCAGAGGCATATTTGTCCAGTTTTTCTACCCTCATTATTTCACATCATTCCCGGGCGTGAATACCGCATTTTCTTCCACAATACTGAAGTCTCGGCATCGTATTCAAAAGCTACTACATATTCTTCAGAACCGGATAGATAAATCTAGTGATTTTACAATCTCTTACCCGGTGCCACGAGTGTCAGAGCAAACTTCAAATCTTTTAGTCACCGCTGACCTGAATATCCGGATCGTTCAATCTGAAGATGTTCAACAAAAACCCCATGTTCTCTCTGATTTCACACTTGTTTAGATATCAAAATATCTTTGCAGCCCGGAAAATTATTATAGGCATTTATTTCGGAATCTAACGGGCCGGGAAAAAAATGTTTAATGGATTTCTGAAATGGTATACGTTTTCATGGAATTATCAGACGCATATTGTAATATATTTTCAAGTCGCTCATAAGACGTCTCGTACTCTGCCGGGTTGCTTGCGACCGGCTTATGGCCATAAAATATGAGTATCCTGTCGTCAGTCTTTGCCTTTGCCATGCCATTGTAAATGTCAGTTATGGAATTCCCGTAGGTGGTATCATCAATTCCAATACCCGAAATAAATGGTGTATTTGAGCCATACTCGTAGTAAATTGTATTGTCCCAGTCGTAGTATGTATCCCGCATATGCAGGAAATATGCTTCCAGGGCCGCTGTTGTACGGGGATCATCACTCCCGTAGGGATAGGCAAAATCCACCGGGTTAAACCCTGCGCTTTTCATGAGGTTTATTCCCTTAATTATTTCATTGTTCATATAATCATCGAGCGTATGGGTCTGAAGGTATTCGATCTGATCCTCATGGTTGTACCCATGGAATGCAATCTCATTTCCGTCTGCCTGCAAAGTTAAGAGCTCATTGATCTCCGTTTGATCAAGATTTGCAAAATTGGAGACAAAAAAAGTCGCGTGTGCTCCGTGACTTTGTAATATAGGCCGGATTGCATACCATGCATCCACCGAATCGTCGTCAAAAGTCAGGGCAATTCCTGGGGGAGGTGTTCCCGGGGTTGTCAGCGTGATATAATTTGACCTGGTCATCGTATTCGTACCGGCACTGTTGGTGACTTTCAGTTTCACCGTGTATGTCCCGGCAGTTGCGTAAGTGAATACCGGGTTCTTTACCGTGCTGTCGGTAACCCCGTTGTTGTCAAAGTCCCAGGCATAGGTCAGCGGCGCAGTCCCGGTCGATGTATCGGTGAACTGGATCGCCGCTGGAGCAATTCCTGATGTTACGTTCGCGGAGAAACCGGCGACCGGACCGACCGGTGCAGCAGTTACAGTAATATAATTTGACCTGGTCATCGTATTCGGTACCGGCACTGTTGGTGACTTTCAGTTTCACCGTGTATGTCCCGGCAGTTGCGTAGGTGAATACCGGGTTCTTTACCGTGCTGTCGGTAACCCCGTTATTGTCAAAGTCCCAGGCATAGGTCAGCGGTGCAGTCCCGGTCGATGCATCGGTGAACTGGATCGCCGCTGGAACAATTCCTGATGTTACGTTCGCGGAGAAACCGGCGACCGGACTGACCGGTGCAGCAGTTACGGTAATATAATTTGACCTGGTCGTTGTGTTTGTACCGGCTGAATTGGTGACTTTCAGTTTCACCGTGTATGTCCCGGCAGTTGCGTAGGTGAATACCGGGTTCTTTACCGTGCTGTCAGTAACCCCGTTATTGTCAAAGTCCCAGGCATAGGTCAGCGGTGCAGTCCCGGTCGATGCATCGGTGAACTGGATCGCCGCTGGAGCAATTCCTGATGTTACGTTCGCGGAGAAACCGGCGACTGGGCCAACCGGTGCAGCTGTAACGGTAATATAATTTGACCTGGTCATTGTGTTTGTGCCGGCGCTGTTGGTGACTTTAAGGGTCACCGAGTATGTCCCGGCAGTTGCGTAGGTGAACACCGGGTCCTTTAACGTGCTGTCGGTAACTCCGTTATTGTCAATGTCCCATGCATAAGTCAGCGGCGGAGTCCCGGTCGATGTATCGGTGAAATGGACCTGCAGTGGCACGACACCGTTTGTTGCGTCACTGGTAAATGATGCGACGGGTGATCCGGTGGAAACAACATAGGTAATTTCCATGAATGGAGCAGTGCCACTCCCGGTATCTTCAAAGGTAAATCGTGAAGTTGCCCCGCCTGCCCATTTGATTAAGGCAGCATTGTTATCAATATCCGGCTGATCTCTCACCATCACACCGGTCCATCCGGTTTTAGAGATGTTTGATATAAACAGCGAATTTCCTGTCCAGTTATTCCAACTGGTTGTTACGAGGCTTGCATACGGGATATCCGAATCTGCCCACCGCTCATTATAGAACCTCTGGTAATCTCCCATGACAAAGGTTCCACCGGTATTCGTAGGATTAAAACCGGTGACACCGTACGCGAACGAACCCAGTCCGTTATTCTTTGAACTGCCCCTTACCCCAAATTTTACACCGGTAATAATACAATCATCCGGCAATGCCGACGTATCAAACAGGACTACTGCCCGGTACATTTCATCATACTGGTTTGATACGCTCGTTGCTGTTAATCTTGCATAGTTTGCGTAGGTTGCAGAATTTGCCTCTTGTCCTGCATGATTCCTGATCGGGGTATATGTTGGCCCCGACCATGCAGCTACATGACCATCGTTCGCAGCACTGGCACGAACCGTGAGAGTGCTCCCCGAAACCTGAGTTACATTAATGAAGGTAGTCTGAGTGCTGACAGACCCCCCGGCAGAGTTGGATGCGTTCAGCTTAATTAACCAGTTCCCGACACCGAAGGTCCACGACGGGTTCTGATCTCTGCTGAACCAGACCTGGGTAAAGTTCCCGGCTACATTCTGGAACGACCAGTTCCATGCAGTCGGTAAATTTGATGAAGTGTCCGTGAACTGTACAGTCAGCGGAACAGATACCTGAGGTTTTGTCCGCGGAGAAACCGGCAACCGGGACCGCTGGTGGATCAGCAGCGGTAATGTAATTTGCTCTGGTCGTTGTATTTGTTCCGGCTGAATTGGTGACTTTAAGTTTTACAGAGTATGTCCCGGCAGCTGCGTAGGTGAACACCGGGTTCTGTGACGTGCTGTCGGTAATCCCGTTATTGTCAAAGTCCCAGGCATAGGTCAGCGGTGGAGTACCGGTTGATGCATCGGTAAACTGGACCGTCACTGGAGCAATTCCTGAGGTTACATTCGCGGAGAAACCGGCAACCGGGACCGCCGGTGGATCAGCAGCGGTAATGTAATTTGCTCTGGTCGTTGTATTTGTTCCGGCTGAATTGGTGACTTTAAGTTTTACAGAGTATGTCCCGGCAGCTGCGTAGGTGAACACCGGGTTCTGTGACGTGCTGTCGGTAACCCCGTTATTGTCAAAGTCCCAGGCATAGGTCAGCGGTGGAGTACCGGTTGATGTATCGGTAAACTGTGACTGTCACTGGAGCAATTCCTGAGGTTACATTCGCGGAGAAACCGGCAACCGGGACCGCTGGTGGATCAGCAGCGGTAATGTAATTTGCTCTGGTCGTTGTATTTGTGCCGGCTGAATTGGTGACTTTAAGTTTTACAGAGTATGTCCCGGCAGCTGCGTAGGTGAACACCGGGTTCTGTGACGTGCTGTCGGTAACCCCGTTATTGTCAAAGTCCCAGGCATAAGTCAGCGGTGGAGTACCGGTTGATGCATCGGTAAACTGTACTGTCACTGGAGCAATTCCTGAGGTTACATTCGCGGAGAAACCGGCAACCGGGACCGCTGGTGGATCAGCAGCGGTAATGTAATTTGCTCTGGTCGTTGTATTTGTGCCGGCTGAATTGGTGACTTTAAGTTTTACAGAGTATGTCCCGGCAGCTGCGTAGGTGAACACCGGGTTCTGTGACGTGCTGTCGGTAATACCGTTATTGTCAAAGTCCCAGGCATAAGTCAGCGGTGGAGTACCGGTTGATGCATCGGTAAACTGTACTGTCACTGGAGCAATTCCTGAGGTTACATTCGCGGAGAAACCGGCAACCGGGACCGCTTGTGGATCAGCAGCGGTAATGTAATTTGCTCTGGTCGTTGTATTTGTTCCGGCTGAATTGGTGACTTTAAGTTTTACAGAGTATGTCCCGGCAGCTGCGTAGGTGAACACCGGGTTCTGTGACGTGCTGTCGGTAACCCCGTTATTGTCAAAGTCCCAGGCATAAGTCAGCGGTGGAGTACCGGTTGATGCATCGGTAAACTGTACCTGTCACTGGAGCAATTCCTGAGGTTACATTCGCGGAGAAACCGGCAACCGGGACCGCTTGTGGATCAGCAGCGGTAATGTAATTTGCTCTGGTCGTTGTATTTGTTCCGGCTGAATTGGTGACTTTAAGTTTTACAGAGTATGTCCCGGCAGGCTGCGTAGGTGAACACCGGGTTCTGTGACGTGCTGTCGGTAACCCCGTTATTGTCAAAGTCCCAGGCATAGGTCAGCGGTGGAGTACCGGTTGATGTGTCGGTAAACTGTACTGTCACTGGAGCAATTCCTGAGGTTACATTCGCGGAGAAACCGGCAACCGGTGTCCCCGTCGAAAGTGTATAAGTTACCTCTAAGAAAGGAGCAGTGCCACTCCCGGTATCTTCAAAGGTAAATCGTGAAGTTGCCCCGCTTGCCCATTTGATTAAGGCAGCATTGTTATCAATATCCGGCCGATCTCTTACCATCACACCGGTCCATCCGGTTTTAGAGATGTTTGATATAAACAGCGAATTTCCTGTCCAGTTATTCCAACTGGTTGTTACGAGGCTTGCATACGGGATATCCGAATCTGCCCACCGCTCATTATAGAACCTCTGGTAATCTCCCATGACAAAGGTTCCACCGGTATTCGTAGGATTAAAACCGGTGACACCGTACGCGAACGAACCCAGTCCGTTATTCTTTGAACTGCCCCTTACCCCAAATTTTACACCGGTAATAATACAATCATCCGGCAATGCCGACGTATCAAACAGGACTACTGCCCGGTACATTTCATCATACTGGTTTGATACGCTCGTTGCTGTTAATCTTGCATAGTTTGCGTAGGTTGCAGAGTTTGCCTGTTGTCCCGCATGATTCCTTATCAGGGTATATGTTGGCCCCGACCATGCCGCCACGTAACCATCGTTCACTGCTTTGGCAGAGAATTGTACGGTTGTTGCAGCAACGATTCCTGTCATTGCATACACAAGTGTAATTGCAATCAAAACACCGAGGTATCTTCTTCGCATCATGATCCACCTTCCGGACACCTGTTCCCGAAACCGGTGAATTTCGTTAGGACTCTACATTTTTAATAACGGCAGTGCTCCGGACTTTCGGTGAGAACTTGTAGCCACATGCAGAGTATCATAGTATATCCTTAATAAATATTTGGAATCCTTACAGGATTTGTCCTGTACCCGGACTGACGAAAGGTATGTGTACATCAGAATTTAATTTATAACCTGTGACAATTCATGAGAAAAAAATAATTGTCTTTTGCTTCTTCAGATACGCAGGGTGTCTCTTTGGTAGTGCCTGGCGAAGATTGTTCATGTTTGCTCCATTTATAACGCGTTTTCCGCAAAAAAATCATGGACACTGAAGCAATATCCCCTGGTTTGAGGATCCCCTGCAACTCCCCTCGAGCCTGCTTTCATCATATCAGAATGAACATATTCTCGTCCCCAGAACAAAAACAAAGTTTATTGCGGAGGATAAATCAGTGAGGGACACACATTCACGTTATCCTCCCTGATCGAAATCATCTCGGGAGAATCGGAAAATTTAAGATAACGGTAATGGCGGGCAGCCCTTCGAAGAATAAACCTACTCCGGAAATACGCGTCGGTCGTTGGGCTGTTTGCCCACATCACCAGCATTGCGGCATTGTTATGTTTTCCGGTTTCAATGGCACAGGAAGTTAACGATGAGAGGACTCTGGGGTCGTTATCCGCAATACGAATCTCCATAAGCTGCATACTTCCCGGCTCCGAAGATGATCTTCGTTCAATATCAAACACCATATAGCCGGCAAGGACGTTATCCTGACCTCGCCGACACTGGATAACCACCCGTTTGAACCAGCGGGATGAAGAAAAATAAAGCCAGTTCAGAGTATTTATATCCCTGGAAACCATGATGTCGCAGGGCTTTTCGTTTTGTTCGCGTATCGTTAAAAATGCATCGTCGCACGAGGTGCAGACCGATGCGGAATACGTGTTGTCGCTGACTTCTTTTCCTCTTCGTGGTACGGATTTTTGCATCAGATATCCGAAAATCAAGAAGCCTGATCTTTTAAACAACTCCGGGAGATCCGACATTTTAGGGATTTGTTTTCTGAAGATAAATTTCAAAAAAATAAAATGCATTTTTTTCTTATCAAGGATATAGATATATTCTTTCCGGGAGGCAGGAAGGATAAATTCTTCAAATTTGTACCGGGTTAAAAAATTCATAACGTATTCCTCCTCAGCCTTAAAAAGGAACAGGGAGAAATTCTGTTTGATAAATTTATTGAACAGGTGGATACTATAGATACCCCGAATTGAAGAATCCACAAACCAGCTGGAAGATGCAGCGGCAATCTTCGGTGTTCCCCGGACAAGAAAGGTTATCGGGACATTCCCGATAAACCCAACAAGGTTTGTGCCATCCTCAAGCACCCAGCCCCTTGGGATCAGGGGCGACCAGGCCGGATTTTTGGACCACCACATATCAAATCTGGACAACCAGAATTCTTTGTGTGTATGAGCAAAACCTTTCGGTAAGAACTCTGACAGAGGAAGAATGTCACGCTCTTCTACTTCCCTTACCTTCACCATAATGTTCCGTTCAGATTCATTTTTTTGTCTGCAGGGGCACCTGCGAAAAAACGGGCTTTATTGCTGGTATACCGGCGGTGCCATCTGGAGGAGTCCTGATGCGGTCTTCATGCTGCGAATATGTTTCTTTGCCCATTCGATCTGCTGTGGGGTCAGCCCGGTATTTCTCTCAACAATCTCCAAAGAAAGAGCATATTCTTCAGCATACAGGAGCTGGTCAAGAATCTCATACGGCATCCGCAGGTAAAAATCTTCATCGGAGGTGAAATGGCTCCAGGTATCCGGGCTCGGTGCCCGCGAGATAATATTTGCGTCGATACCCAACAGTTCTGACAGCTTATATACCTGTAGTTTATAGAGGTCGGCTATGGGTTCCAGATCGACTCCTCCATCACCGAACTTCACGAAATATCCTGTGAGCAACTCGGATTTATTCGTGGTTCCACTTACCACGTAATTCATTTTTTCCGCCTGCATGTACAAAACGATCATCCGTGTTCTCTGTTTGACATTCTGCAGGCTCATCAGATTCAGGGTACTGTGGACGCTGACAGGCGCTTCGTTGTTATCGATCCGTTCTTATCCGAGAGCCTGATTGAGGGGACAGCAAGCAGTCTTTCAGAACTAACTCCGGGGGGGAGGAATAAGTTTGTCGTATGGACGGTGGGGTTATAAGTTGGAAAGAGTTCCCGCAGCAAGGCTTCTTTCCGGCTGTAAATGCCAAATGATTCCAGCATCGGTGTTATCGGAACTTCCGTGAAAGCGATCTTCAGTTTCCCGCAGAGCTGTGTCGCCAGTTCCTTACTTGAGGGAGAAGATTCCTTTTCCGGCAGGATCATGCCGAACACACGGTCATGACCAAGTGCTTTTACTGCAAGCGTGGCAATAAGTGCAGAATCCACACCGCCGGAAACGCCTATAACGATGCCATCTTTCCTGAACTTGTCCATAACCATTTCTTTCATAAAGCCGGAAGCTTTTCTTTCAGTTCTTCACTATTACCCAGCATCGCTTTTTTTATGTCAAAACCATTATTAAACGTCTGTACTCGTCATACAGCACCATTATTTTACTGTCTTTCTCTTGCTAGAAAAATTATACCCAACAGCTTATATTACATAATTTGTCTTAAATACATATTACACCGTGATCTGAAGTGGACTCCATGAATGAGATTAGCAGGGATATTTTACAATTTCTGACATCGCGGGGGTTTCTGGAAGGAAAATTTTCCCTGGGTGACAAGGAATCTCTGACAGAAACCGGCGTGATCGATTCGATCGGGTTGCTCCAGCTGGTCGATTATCTCGAAAGTCGCTATAGGATAGAAATTCCTATGGAAATTATCACTCCTGACAATTTCGATACCCTGACGGGAATCAGCCAGTCGGTAACAAACCTGAAAAAATAATGAGTATTCTGGAGCGAATTGCTCACTAAAATCCATTCTGCGGGACTTTCTTTCGGGAAAAAAGGCAAGAAAACCGCCCTGTTTTTTTGATGTGAAATTCGCTGGGATAACGGGTGGAAGGGTAAACCCCCTGATCTCAGCTGAAGTTTTAAGATATCTTTTTATTATCCGTCCTGGAAAAATCGTTATAAATTCCCACAAATTTCCTGAAAATGCCCCAAAAACCGCTGGCTTTGACAGCGAGTTCGTTGATATTATCGGTATCGTTCACGCTGAGCCGCTTCAAGCGAAAGACATCCGTGTCAGCCGAATTGTAACCCGAATCAAGAGTGATGGCGCATCGGTAACCGGCTTTTTTGCACAGATCTATATCGCGATCTGTATAATCCCCATTTGGGTAGGAGAATGCCTGAATGATCATACCGAACTCATTTTCCAGCAGGGATTTTGATCCGGAAATTTCCTTTTCAGCTTCTTCTTTCGTGCACCTCGGCAAAAAAGGATGGAATAACGTATGGGACTGGAAACTTACCCACTGAGCCATGTCATCAATTTCTCTTCTGGTCAGCGCCTGAGCATCCCGGTATTCAGTCTCCGGGGTATAGCCTGCCTCTTTTAACACCAATAATTTGTCAAGATTGGACATGCGTTCCAGATCACGGAATGAATAATCCGGGTGGTTCACGGTAAACCAGAAATGTCTTTTTGTATTGATGATGCCTGCACACAAAAATATCGTAAGGGGTATTTTCAGCTTCCTGATCACCGGAAGGAGAGAATAATTGCCCTTATGCCCGTCATCAAAAGTAATAATTAATGGCTTTTTGGGAAAATTCCATAATCCGTTATAATAATTATATAAAAAATCCTGAATGCTGATAACCGAATAATTTTTTTTCAGATAACCAAACATGACCTCTGCATTTTCCGGAGAAATATCATGAAATAATACGATGGTTACCTTTTCTCTCTGGAATATCTCCCGGAAACAAAAAGGTAAGCCCGAATACCTGATCAGCGCAAAAAGTATTCTTTTCATGGAGTTTCTCTCAATAAACCTACTTTATTGAAGCTTCTCTTTCTTATGGTTTATGGAGGGACGACCTGCGGGGAGATCCGGAGACCACCGTACATCCATCGTCCAGTTTATATCGACGATGCATCCAATAGTACCAGCAGGATAACGGTAAAAAGGAGACTAATGAGTTATCGATGGTGTGGAATTACAATAAAAAAACCCGCACTTCTGGAAGAAAATGAAGGAGACTGTATCTGTGAAAATGGCGACGTCCATTAAAAGGAATCAGGATCTCTGGATTGCATGCCATTGCAGGTATCGCGCACATTCAGGTGCCGTCGTGACACTCACAGGACACGGTGGTTCCATTGACTGAAAAGCAACTAATTCCCCTCATCCCTTCTGATGGGTTTGGGCAGAAGGTTCCTGCAGACCTGATTCTGATGGTAGTATGGCTTACGGCAGCTATCGGAGCGATCTATTTCACGTCCCCGGCTCTGATTTCCCTTCGGGTAGTACTTTCACTTCCTCTTTTACTCTTCATTCCGGGCTATTGTGTGGTCGCGGCCCTCTTTCCAAAAACCAGTGATCTCAGTGGTATCGAGAGGTCCGTCCTCTCCTTTGGACTTTCAATCGCCGTTGTTCCTCTGATTGGTCTCATCCTGAATTTCACCCCTTGGGGGATCCGGCTTGAGCCTATTATCCTGTCAGTATCTTTGTTCACGCTGGTGATGATCCTTCTTGCCTGGTACACACGGCATGTCCTCCCTCCTGAAGAACGCTTCAGGATATCTTTCAGGATTTCGCCAGAATCTGACCTGGAAGAGGAAGCCACTGAAAGGAAAAAAAGGTTTGACCGGCTTTCCGTCGCGATACTTCTCATAGCAATCCTCTTTACCATTATAACGGCGATGTACGTGATCTCAGTCCCCCTTGAAGGAGAGAAGTTTACAGAATTCTTTATTCTGGGAAATAACCGTACGGCAGATAGTTACCCGGACCATATTGTGCCTGGGCAGAATTACCAGATGTATGTCGGAGTGGGGAATCATGAAAACCGGGGGACCCGCTATGTGATCGAGACCTGGATGATGCATACAGAATTTGTTAACGCGACCAACAGCTCCCGTATCCTGTCCATGGATCCTGCTAACCGTGTCATACTCACCCTCGGGAATAACCAGACTTCAATCATCCCGTATAACTTTTCGGTTAACCGGGCTGAAGTACAACCGTATAGAGTTCCTGCTATTTGATGAGAACGTCCCGGGACCGGAGGTGACGGGAAGTGATCGGATCAATGCGAGTTATCGGAACCTTCACCTGAAATTCACCTACAGGGAAGAATAAAAACAGAAGATCCGGAACCGGCATAAAAGAAACCGATGATAGCCTCTCCTGACACAACTGCTTCCGAATTCCATTTGCTACTCCGATTCCGGTACCTCCGGGCGATCAAACCCGGAAGAAAACTCCAGGTCAGCCATGCTACTGTTACCTAGTTCGCCGATGTACCTGCGATTTCCTGTCAGCCTTCAGTATCGATTGCATGGAGCGTAATAGTCATCTTTTTCACTTTCACCGTCGGGAAGAAACTGCGGACGTAAAGGACCTCCTATGGTTTCTGAGAGAATAGTGTTGAACGGCCAAAGTTGACGGATCCCGACTGAAGCATCACAACCATTTCTTTCGGTCAAGGTCGCGCCGCTTCTTTTCTTTGTACAACAACGCAAGTTGAGAATTAAAAAATGTACGACCGGAAGAAATCATAGCACAATTTCCAGTCCGAGCAAGTCCAGGACTTTCTGAACAACTATCGCGATAAAAATCACAATTCCCACGATAATGAGGAACCTGATATAACGTACGTACCTGGGTTTGACATGGCGTGGTTCGATGAGCTCCACAACGATAAGAAAACCGATGAACCCCAGGACAAAAAAAAGGGCAAAATCGATCCGTTCAGCAAAGAGCATGAAGATGATTATGACAGTAAACCAAAGGGCTAGAACAACCGTGGCGATCTGTTTTTTTCTCATTTAAGATTCTTTTCCCCCTATAATATTCCCCGCTTCCACAAAAAAAGGTCACCGATCCTGTTTATGGCAGGAAAGTACAAAATCGTACCGTCATCCGGTGCGGGGAGGGGAAGAAAATTGCCAAAACCCTACGGAAAATTTCCTGATGGGAAGAAAAATGAAAGTGTGGTAGGGAGACGACCGGTGGTCTTTACCAACAAATTAATTCATTCTAAGGAACCACCACATTTCTTCACGGGTTACTTTATTCCGTACAATTACTCATCGAAAAGAATAATCATATCTTTCAAAATCCACGGCTGTCCTCCAAAGTAATAAAGAGATTTCAACGATTACCAGTCTGTGGTGGTTTTTATGATGTGAATTGCCAGGACGAAATTCCCCCATTCACATTGTTTCGGGAAAGCAGGAATCTGTCGAGAATCTCAGGTATCCGGGTCCGGTAAACGTCTCTTTTAAGAAGATTGCGAAGGGCACAGAAGAGAAAAGAAGAGGAACCCTGTACGATGTCCTTTAATATGGTGACAGACGAAGATTAACCAAAGGTGGTATCTCCTCTATGGGGTCACAATCCCGTGATTTCACGCTCGACAAATACCAGGAACTCTGTAGGGTCATCGGAGAGAAATACCGGTTTTGCACCGTTTTCGAATATCTGTCACAGAGACCTGATGGGAATATAATAATTGTCCGTCATGATGTCGACCGAAGAATTAACAATTCGCTACACATGGCAGAACTTGAGCATGACCTCAATATCCGGTCTTCGTACTATTTTCGTTACCCCTCCACATTCAGACCGGATATCATAACAACAATAAGGGATCTCGGTCATGAAATTGGTTATCATTATGAGGTTCTGAGTAAAACACGCGGGAATTATGAAAATGCTGTCTCCCTCTTTGCATCAGAACTCGGGGAATTCAGAAAAATCAGTCCCATCAATACCATCTGCATGCACGGGAGTCCGCTCTCAAAATTCAATAACCGTGACCTGTGGGACAGGTATGACTACCACACGTACGGGATTTCCGGTGAGGCTTTTCTATCCTTTGAGAAGAACGATGAAGGTCTCACCTATCTGACGGATACCGGCAGGACCTGGAGCGGGAAACAGTCACTCAGGGACGCAATCAGGACGCAGCCCTGTAACGACGAGCTCGTATCCCTCAACACGACCGATGACCTCATTGAATGGATAAACGGGGGGCCCGGAAAAAAACTATACCTGACTATTCATCCGGAGCGGTGGTCGTTAACGTATAGTGAATGGCTTGTCTGGTCGTTTCTGGATGTTGGTATGAATATCGGTAAAAAATTTTTGCGTCTGAGGCATCCCTGATCCTGTCAGGATCTCTACGTGCCCTCCAAAAGAAGTACAGAAAACGCAGTTTCTCTCTTTCTGAACTGACGTCGCCGCACGGTACGCAGGTCAGAACTGGCGCAGAAAAAAATAATCCTGAAGGAAGATGGAAATTCGCGAGAGGAATGACCACGGATCATTTATTAGGGTTGACAGATTAAAATGTGCTATGCTGGTTACCCGTCAATATTCGGATGCAGAAGTCATGGTTTTGCCTGTCAGGGTGCGGTGAGGCCTATGAGAGTTATTGTCGATATCAATCACCCGGCAGATGTCCATTTTTTCAAAAATTTTATCCGGGAGATGGAAAAGCGGGGACATACGATCTTTATCACTGCAAGCCGGAAAGAGATCTCCTACCAGTTGCTGGATAAGTACGGATTCAGCTATACAAAACTGGGGAGTTACGGCACAACCATCGCAAGAAAATTATTCAATATTCCTCTCCTGGATATCAGGATGTTAATGGCTGCAAAAAAATTCAGGCCCGATATCTTTGTCGGGTTTGGCTCAATACGGGCAAGCTCATGTCGCCAGATTAACCGGTAAACCCTGTATCAATTTTGAGGATACCGATCATGCAAAATGGGAGCACCGGTTATATGTCCCGTTTGCCGATGTGATCCTCACACCACAGTGTTTTACCAAGGACTTTGGAAAGAAGCAGGTAAAAATTGATACCTATAAGGAGTTATTTTACCTTCATCCCGAATATTTCCGCCGGACAACTCGGTACTGACAGAGGCAGGTATTTTACCCGGGGAAAAATTTTTTATTATCCGGTTCGTAGCATGGGATGCCCAGCATGATCTTGGACAGACGGGATTGCATAACCGGGAAGGAATTGTTGAAATGTTGGAAAAATACGGGAAAGTCTTCATTACTTCTGAAGTGGTCCTTGCCGGATAACCTGAAAAAATACCAGATCCCCGTCCCTCTGGAAAAATTGCATGATTTATTGTATTTTGCAACGTTATATTTCGGGGAAGGGTCTACAACAGCTGCTGAAGCGGCAATGATGGGGACTCCAGCCATTTATGTCTCTTCCCTGTCCGGCGGTCTGGGATATGTCAGTGACCTTGAACAAAAATACGGCTTATTGTATAACTTTAAAGACCAGGAACCGGCGTTAAAAAAAGCAGTCGAGTTACTCAATACCCCGCATCTCAAAGAAGAATGGGCTGCCCGGAGAGACATTTTTTTGAAAGACAAACTCAACGCAACCGGGTTCCTGCTATGGTTTGTCGAGACATACCCTCACAGTTTTCTTGTCATGAGGGAAAGATCCATTAAACCATGATCATATAAAAAAAAGAGAAATAAGGGAGCGTGTGATGGAAAAACCAGTATTATTGATCATTTCCCATACGTATGCAACGTTTGTCAAAGATCAAATCAATCAGATGGCTCCCCATTTTCACTCTGTTTTCGTTCTGGTCAGGACCAATCCTCTCGCAGAGATATCCCGCATTATCCCGGTCAGCTACTTAATACCGTTTTCTGTTGCCCAGAAAATTGATCTCAGCAATAAACCGGAAAATGTCTGTGTTATTCAGACACCGGTCCTCTATCTCCCGACACGATCCGGGTATGAAAAGTTGGGCAGGAAACATCTGAAATCGGTAGAACACAGCATAAAAAGGCATAATATTTCGTTCGATCTCATCCATGCTCATTTTACCTGGTCAGCAGGCTATGTCGGTTCGAAATTAAAGGAACGGTATGCAGTTCCCTTCGTCATTACCGCACACGGGATGGATATCTATGACCTGCCTTTCAGGAACTCTTTCTATAAAGATGCTATTACCGCTATCCTGAATTCTGCAGATCACATTATAACCGTCAGCCGGAAAAATCTTGCATCCATCCGGCACCTGGAAGTAAAAAAACCTGTATCGGTAATTCTCAACGGGTATAATGCCGTCATTTTCCATCCCATGGACGCTCAGGAATGCAGGCGCAGGCTCGGACTACCCCA
This sequence comes from uncultured Methanoregulaceae archaeon, assembly GCA_963829335.1. Taxonomy (GTDB): domain Archaea; phylum Halobacteriota; class Methanomicrobia; order Methanomicrobiales; family Methanospirillaceae; genus Methanoregula. Next base: position 149,477 of record CAWHIE010000004.1, on the reverse strand, counting down.
GAATAAAAAGATTCTCGTCAATGTCGCCAAACTCTATGATGTCGTTAAGGGCCATGAAATTTTAATCCGGGCGATGCATGAGGTAGTAAAAAAAAGAGATGATATCGTCTGTTATATTGTGGGTGACGGGGAGTTGAAAAACTCACTCGAAAAATTGATCGCTGACCTAAACTTAAAAGACTGCGTGACGATTGTCGGCGCGAAACCCCATCATGAAATTCCTGTGTGGATCAACGCCTGTGATGCATTTGTTCTCCCCAGTCTGAACGAAGGTAACCCTACAGTTATGTTCGAATGCCTTGGGTGCGGGAAACCCTTTATTGGAACCCGTGTCGGGGGAATCCCGGAAACAATCAATTCAGAGAAGTACGGCCTTTTGAGCGAGCCAGGCAACGTACAGGAACTGGCAGGAAATATCCTTGCATCGTTAAACCACACATGGGACACTGAAGAAATTCTGGACTATTCAAAGCAGTTCACCTGGAAGACTATCTCAAAGGAGATCCTGGACGTATATTCTCAGGTCTGTAAAAATTAACGGTTCCTTAAATGACGACACCTCGTTAAATACTGGTGATAGAATGGCTGAATGAAATAGATATCATCCTTTATACCATCCGAAAAAAAAGCACAGAGTATATCAGGAGCCCGGGAGTCCTGAATGATTTGATGTATCAGATCTGTGAGAGATGATTCGGAAATAGGGGAGCTCCATGAGGTAATGCAATTCTGAGGGGACATCTGAAGAACTCTGAAGCAGGTGTTCAGCTGCAAAATCTGTGGGAGAGGCACAGATAAGACGGTTCATTTTCTAAAATGTTCCGGAGAAATCCGGTCGGTCCCTTTTTTTTTAAAATTATTTAAGATTTCATGAATATCCGGAATTACAAAATTCCCCGTAAACAGGCATAGGGTAAGATGCATCCTCGTAACCTTCCCCCGAGGAGTTTGGCAATAATCGTCATTCAGCAGGAACAAAATCCGATTTAATAGTAAAAAGGAGGCGTATTCAACCGGGTCTCAGTGCGCCGACCGGGACTCGAACCCGGGTTTAGGCGTTGGCAACGCCTAGTGATAACCACTACACTATCGGCGCAGATGTGCTCTGAAATGTGAGCATTCATACAATTTAAGCATATCGAACCGACGAGAACCCGGGGATAAGAATTTTTTAGGCCAGGCCCGGTGGAAGAACAGAAGATTACGTGATTTTTTCACCGTCTGCACTACCAGGTCCTTCTGCTTCTGATAAAAACAGGGAAGATCCGCAACAATTCCAGCATCTTAATGTAACGCAATCACTCTAATTTAATACCAGATGATCCCTCTCTTTGTGGATTGTTCGGGCAGGCGTATTGTTATCTTCGGAGGAGGTGAGGTCGCATCCCGGAAGGCCGCATATTTTTTCCGCGAGGCTGATGTACTGGTCGTCAGTCGTTCGTTTTCACCAACCCTAACAGCCCTCCCGGTCGAACGAAAAGTACTCGACGTGAGTACAGCCACCGATGAGGAGATCGTGAGGTTAATCAGCCAGGCATTTCTTGTCATCGGGACCCTGCCTGATGCTGCCCTGAATAACCGGATTGGGGAGATCAGCAAAAACCACCGCATCCTGTTCAATAATGCTGAGGGTAAACCCGGGGACGTCATCATACCCTCGGTGACCGGGGGAAACAATTACCTGCTCGCTGTCAGCACGAAGGGGAGCAGCCCGGCAGTTTCCCGGTTCATCAGGGAGCAGATTGAGATGCACTATCCCGCACTCGACGAAATGGTGGCATTGCAGCGTGACCTGCGGGAGCAGCTGAAATCGTATGTGCCCTCCCCGGCACGGAGAAATGCGATCCTCCGGGAAGTACTACAACGACCGTACCATCTGGGAGACCCTGCAAAAAGACCCCGAACAGGTTCGCCGGCAGCTGAAGATGAGGTACCTCCATGACTGAACCTGCCCCGGCCCCCATCGCCATAGCCGGTGTGAGCCACCATACGGCAAATGTCAGGGCGATTGAAGCCTTCAGGTTCCCCGATGAGCAGGAACTGCTCCATGCAGCAGGTCAGCGGTTCAAGGGTGTTCTATTGCTCCAGACCTGCAATCGTGTCGAACTGATCATTGAAGGCGATGCCAATGATCTCCGGGAATTCCTTGCAGCTCAAAAACGACAGGATTTCTTCATGCATGACGGGAAGGGGGCACTCAGTCATCTCTTCAGCCTCGCATCCGGCATCGATTCAATGATTGTCGGTGAGGACCAGATCATCGGGCAATTGAAAAAAACGCTGGCTGATGCTCAGGAGGCGGGAACCGCCAGCACATTCCTAGAATTCTGTATCAACAAGGCGGTGCATGTCGGGATCGAGGTGCGCAAACGCACCCTGATAAACCGGGGAGCGGTATCGGTGGGATCAGCCGCAGTCCTCCTCGCCGAATCCCAGATAGGGAGTCTTGAAGGAAAACACATCCTTGTCGTGGGCAGTGGCGAAATGGGGCTGCTCGTTGCCCAGGCACTTGCAGCCAGGCGTCTGACTGCGATGTATGTTGCAAACCGGACCTACGGGCGGGCAGTAATCCTGGCAAACAAGATCGGGGGCAAGGCAGTCCGCCTCTCGGAACTCTACCATTATATTACCCTTTCCGATGTGGTCATTTCCTGCACATCCGCACCTCACCCCATCATCCACAAGAAGGAGCTGGCACAGGCGATGAAAGCACGGTGCTGGCCGGTGGAAGGACACCCCAGGCCGCTGATTCTCATCGACATTGCCCAGCCCCGGGACGTCGAAGAAGGTGCAGATGGCATCGACGGCGTCTGCCTTTTTTCCCTGGACAACCTCCGCACGATCAACGAGCAGACCATGAGCACCCGCACCGCAGAAGCAGAACGGGCCCGTCAGTTTGTCGATGAGGAACTCGGAATCTTCATGCGACACCTGAACCGGAGATCTGCTGACGAGATACTCGCGGCGCTGCACACCTGGGCAGATTCCGTGCGCATACGTGAGCGGGACCGGGCTCTGGTCCGGATGGGAAGCCCGGATCCAAAAACCGCCGGGATTGTTGATGATCTGACCCGTGTTCTGGCAAAAAAACTGCTCACCGACGCAACCTTTTCCATCCGGGAAAGCGCTGAGGAAGGTGACCTTGCCGCAGCACGGGCACTGGTCGACGCGATTACCCTGGGAAACAGGCTCGGGACGGCGACACGGGAGAAGGAATAAAAATGCCTGCGGACTCGGGGAACAGATTCGTGTATGAGTATTACGATCCGTGATTACCGGGATGAAGATTTTGGGCCGGTCGCTGCCCTTGAAGAATCCGGACTTCACGAACCATACCGATCTGCGGTATTCGTCCGGCAGATGGGTGAGGTGTGTAAAGAGACGTTTCTTGTCGCCGTCATTGATGACCTGGTCCCTGTCGGATACACTGTTGGAATACGTGTGCAGCACACTGTTCATGACGCATGGATCCTGCGCCTTGGTGTGAGGGAGGACCAGCGACGAAAGGGGATAGGGGCCGCCCTCTTAAAGGCAGTCACCGGTGCGTTGCATGCAGGACATCCCTGCACCATACGTCTCACCGTCTCGTCGAAAAATCAGCCAGCGATCAGGCTCTACGAGAGACAGGGATTCTGTCAGGAAAAGATCGTGCCCGCCTATTTTGGGCATGGTGAGGACCGGATTATCATGAAAAAGACCCTGAACGAACATTAAATTTTTTTGTTTTTATAAAAGAGAATCTACTTCTGTTCTTCCTCGGATCCCCTGAGGCAGTAATATGATTTCTTCAGCCCGAGAACCCGCGTGACCGGGCAGGCAGGGCAGAGGCACCCTTTTTTGTCAAATGTACAGGTCTGCGATCTCCCCGTCACGCAGAAGAGGAGTTGCTCACCAGCCCGCATGCATTCATTATAGGTCGGGCATGATTTACAGATGCACTTTGGCCGGTTCTGTTCAATGATTGTATTTTTATCATCAGTCATAGTCAACAGTTCCTCCTTTCTCTCATCAGACCACATGCCCGGCTCTCCGAGCTACGGTGTGATTATGAATATCTACCATATTGCGTCCATGATAATGAAATCATAGGTAATCATAGAAGAGCCGGAAGACATCCGACCAGTCACATCTTTATTTCCGGAAAAACCTGTTTTTTGAGACGTATGGGAACAATGTTCCGCGAGTCTGTCTTTTTTCAGCTCGATCTCATCAATTTTACGTGAACCATCCCCTATAGTTCACCGCGCTTATTCTTTTGTTCATTTTTTTAATGAAGTGCGTCTTCTGACCCCCAGATAAACCAGGAAAGTCAGCGAGTATGATGATAAGCGAATCAGTACCCAGAGGAGCGGGGCAAGTTAAAACGAAGAACCCTAAAATCCGCTCCCGTGAGTGGGTATATAACCAAGCATTTTTTTCATACGGGAACGGAACTTCCATCGTAAACCCTATATATTCACAATCGTAATCCAAGTGAAATCATACATCCCTCTACGCATTGCCGATATGCTCTCCGGTGAGCGATTGACCGTACGGAATGAATGGTATCCGATGTATCGTGGGAATGGGGTCTTCGAACGTCGAAACCAGAAAAACGACCCGTAATGTCCGTGCCGGGAAGAGAGCTCCCATGGAAAAGACCGGCGCCGGGATGGTGACAACCGGGGTGGGATGTGTGGGGTTCCCGGGTGGGCTCTTTCATTGTATTCCACCCTTGCGGGAATCCTTCATATTCGCAAATTCCCTTCATACAAGAATAAAATTCATGAAATGCTTATAAGAATTCACGAACATTGCTGTTTGTTTTCATTACAGAGGAAGATCAGAGGATGAAAAATGCCAGCCCTTGATATCAGTTCGATAACCGGCCTTACCGACCGTGAGGCACAAGAGAAACTCCGGGAGGTAGGATATAATGAACTCCCCACATCATCCCGGCGGGGACTGGTCCGGCTTGTCTTCGAAATAATCCATGAGCCGATGTTCCTCCTGCTTGTCGCAAGCGGGATTCTCTATTTCATTCTCGGAGATGTTTCCGAGGGCATCATGCTGATGAGCTTTGTCCTGGTGATCATCGGCATTACTGTCTATCAGGAACGTAAGACCGAGCGGGCACTTGAGGCGCTCCGGAACCTCTCCAGCCCGAGAGCCCTTGTTATCCGTGACGGAGTGCAACAGCGAATTCCCGGCCGGGACGTGGTGACCGGAGATTCGGTGATCCTCTCTGAGGGCGATCGAGTCCCGGCCGACAGTGTCCTGCTTATATCAAACAACGTCTCGGTAGACGAGTCCCTGCTCACCGGAGAATCTATCCCTGTCAGAAAAATTGCCGGAAAAATGGGAATGCAGGCTGAGCGGCCCGGCGGGGATGATCTGTCATTTGTCTACTCCGGCACGCTCATTGTGCAGGGGCAGGGCCTTGCCCTGGTCACGGCAACCGGTGCTGCAACTGAGATGGGAAAAATCGGTACGGTCCTCCAGACCGTTGAACGGGGCGAGACGCGGCTGAAGCTGGAGATCAGACCGGATAGTCAGGACAGTCGCCCTTGTCGGAATCTCGCTCTGTGCGATCATTGTTATTGTCTATGGTCTTACCAGGTCCAACTGGATCGAGGGATTTTTGGCCGGCATTACTCTTGCCATGGCGATCCTCCCGGAGGAGTTTCCGGTTGTGCTCACCGTTTTTCTCGCACTCGGAGCATGGAGGATCTCACAGAGAAACGTCCTCACCCGTCAGATTCCCGCTATTGAAACACTGGGTTCCGCGACTGTTTTGTGCGTGGATAAGACCGGCACCCTCACCCAGAACCGGATGTCTGTCGTGAAGTTCTATGCCCCGGGTGCGATGTGCGAATATAACTCATCTGGTAATGAAGCACTCACCGATTCCTGCCACGAAGTTGCTGAGTATGCCATTCTCGCCTGCAAGAAAGATCCCTTCGACCCGATGGAGAAGGCATTACTCCAGCTCAAAGACGGGGATTTCGGCAGGACGGAGCACATCCATGCGAACTGGAATCTTGTGCAGGAATACCCCCTGTCTCCTGAACTCCTGGCCATGTCTAATGTCTGGCAATCGCCCGATGGCGACCGGTATGTAATTGCCGCAAAAGGAGCCCCGGAAGCGATTGCAGATCTCTGTCACCTCGATACGGTTGCTGCCGGGGAACTGTCAGGATTTGTCGACCTCATGGCCTCCGGCGGGCTGCGCGTACTGGGTGTTGCAAGGGCTTCATTTTCGATGACCGGTCTTCCGGAGGTACAGCACGATTTTGCCTTCGAATTCCTTGGGCTGGTCGGGTTCGCTGATCCGGTCCGTCCGCAGGTCGCTGATGCCGTCAGGGAATGTACCACCGCGGGTATCCGGGTTATTATGATCACCGGGGACTACCCGCTGACGGCACAGAACATCGCCCGGCAGATCGGGCTTGCGGATGGCAGTCGCTCCATCACCGGTCCCGAGCTGGATGCAATGGACGATGATGAACTGCGGAAACGGATCAATACCGTTACCGTCTTTGCCCGTGTCGTCCCAGAGCAGAAACTCCGGATCGTAAATGCCCTGAAGGCAAACGGGGAGGTCGTGGCCATGACCGGCGATGGTGTGAACGATGCTCCGGCACTGAAATCCGCGGATATCGGTATTGCCATGGGAGGCAGGGGAACCGATGTTGCCCGCGAGGCCTCGTCGCTTGTCCTGCTTGATGATAATTTCACGTCCATTGTTGCAGCAGTCCGTCTGGGCCGGCGGATCTTTGACAACCTGAAAAAGGCGATGGCCTACATCTTCTCCGTTCATGTCCCCATCGCCGGTATGTCGCTTATTCCCGTCCTGGTCAATATGCCGCTTGTTCTCCTGCCGGTCCACATCGTATTCCTTGAGCTGGTCATCGATCCGGCCTGTTCGGTTGTTTTCGAATCGGAGAGGGAGGAACGTAACGTGATGAGCAGGCCCCCCCGGAAAAAGGATGAGGGGCTCTTCACCCGTCGCACGCTTGTGCTCAGCCTCCTGCAGGGTTGTGTGGTGCTGGTCGTTGTACTGGCTGTCTATATGTATGCATTATCACGCGGACTTGGGGAACCCGGAGTGCGGGCCATGACGTTCATAACCATAGTTGTTGCCAACCTCTTCCTTATTCTTACCAACCGGTCATGGACTGAAACCATCCTCTCAACGCTCCGCTCACCGAACAGGGCGCTCCTGGGGGTCTTTGCAGGAACCCTTGTCTGCCTGTCTCTCGTGTTATACCTACCGGCACTCCGGGATCTCTTCCGGTTCGGCCCCATAATGCCGTCCGATCTCATCCTCTGTGCAGGAGCGGGTATGCTGAGTGTCCTCTGGTTTGAGATCTTTAAATACAGGAATAACCTGAAAGCGGCGCCATGATCGGAATCGTAATCCCTTGTCATGGATTTCTCAGGCATTCCCGTAGTAAGATGCTATGGGGCGCACCCATATGCACTTGCTCTGGTTGATTCGGATTTCCGAATAAAATGAATCTGAAAAACAATTTTCATTCTTTTTAGCAAGGACAAAACATATAATCTCAGTTTCCCCCCGGATATCCGGTACCTTTTGTTGATCTTAATGCGGCCGGACTTTCTCCCTGACCGGCACTATCAGTCCTGAATCCCTCGGAAGGATCGCTCGTGGACGATGAGCAGGTGAAACATGATAACCATAAATATGATGGGTTTAAGAAAATGTAATCAACAGATACCCGGAGATGATCCCAGAGCATGTTTCCCCATCGACGGATGAGGCGGTCGCGGTCTCGGAATATCCAGCCGCTCCTCTGCGAAGTTACCTTATCGAAAAATGATCTTGTCGCCCCGCTTTTTGTCGATGAGAAAATCACCTCCCCCCTCCCCATTCAATCCATGCCCGGCCAGTTCCGCTATCCGATCGACGGCATTGCCGCAGAGGCGGCAGCATTGTGGAAACGCGGGGTACGGGCAGTCCTGATCTTTGGAATCCCCAGAGATAAAGATCCCACCGCCAGCAGCGCCTGGCGTGCAGAAGGAGTTGTGCAGCAGGCCGTCCGACGTATCAAAGCGGAAGTGAACGGCATGGTTGTCATCACCGACGTTTGTGCCTGCGAATATACCGATCACGGTCACTGCGGGATTGTCGGGGATACCCGCTGCGGCCCTGACCTGCTCAATGATCCTTCCCTTGAACTGATGAATAAGATCGCGATAAGCCATGCAGAGAGCGGCGCTGACATTGTCGCTCCGTCATGCATGCTGGACGGTATGGTCGGTTCAATCCGTGCAGCACTGGATAAGGCCGGGTTCGAGGACGTCCTGATCATGTCGTATTCGACCAAGTTTGCCTCGGCCCTCTACGGGCCGTTCCGCGAAGCGGCAGGTTCGGGATTCACCTTCGGCGACCGCACCACCTACCAGCTCCAGTGCGCCAACGGCCGGGAAGCATTCCTGGAATCGCAGATGGATGCCGATGAAGGAGCCGATATCCTCATGGTAAAACCGGCAGGGTTTTATCTCGATATCCTTTCTGAAGTCGCGACCCTGGGACTCCCGGTCGCTGCGTTTCAGGTGAGTGGTGAATATGCCATGATCAAAGGGGCAGCAGAACGCGGATGGATTCAGGAGAGAGAGACGGTTCTCGAGAGCCTTATCTCGATAAAACGGGCCGGGGCCGGGCTGATCATCACGTATTTTGCAGGCGATGTGGCCGGGTGGCTCGATGAAAAGCAGTGACCTGTTTGCCGCTGCGAAAACCCTGATGCCCGGCGGTGTCAGCAGCCCGGTCCGGGCAATCAAACCCTACCCGTTTTACACCGCACATGCGAGCGGTTCACATATTACCACGGTAGACGGTCCGTCACTGATTGACTGCTGCATGGCGTACGGCCCCCTCATCCTCGGGCATGCCCATCCGCAGATCCGGAGAGCAATCGAGGCACAGCTGAAGAATGGCTGGCTCTATGGCACACCGTCACCGCTCGAACCGGCATTTGCACGGCTGATCACGGGCGATCATTCCGGTATGGACATGGTCAGGTTCGTATCGAGCGGGTCTGAAGCCACCATGGCAGCGATCCGGCTCGCCCGGGGCTTTACCGGTAAACAGGATATCGTAAAGATCGAAGGGGGATTCCACGGGGCCCACGACGGAGTGCTGGTCAAGGCCGGTTCCGGCGCCACGACAATGGGTGTCCCGGATTCTGCCGGTATTCCTGCCGATATCGTAGCCCATACCCGGCAGGTGCCTTACAATGACCCTGAAGCCCTGGAATCGATGCTTATGGCGCATTCTGATGTTGCCGCACTCATCATCGAACCGGTGCTGGGAAATATCGGACCGGTTCTCCCTGAGGATACCTACCTGCAGGAGATCCGGGAGATCACCCGGGCCCACGAGGTTCTCCTGATCTTTGATGAAGTTATCAGCGGTTACCGGCTTGGCATCGGCGGGGCACAGGCATTGTATGGTGTCCGGCCGGATCTCACCACACTCGGAAAAATTATCGGCGGTGGTTTGCCCATCGGCGCATTTGGTGGCCGGCGGGATATCATGGAACTGGTCTCACCGCAGGGCCCGGTCTACCAGGCAGGCACCTTCTCGGGTAATCCCCTCTCCCTCACGGCAGGAATCGCAACGATCGAGTGGCTGCATGCCCATCGCACTCTCTACCATGACCTCGATGAAAAAACACGTTCCCTTGAAGAGTCACTGAAGAGATACATCCGGGGGCACCTTTGTCCGGCTGGGTCGATGTTCAAATGGTTCTTCCGCAGCGAACCACCGAAAAATTATCGCGAGGTGAAGGAATGTGACACCGAAGCGTTCGGCCGGTTCTGGCGGCGGATGCTGGATACCGGTATCTTCCTGCCGCCCTCACAGTTTGAAACAAACTTCCTCTCCGCAGCGCATAGCGATCAGGATCTGACTACCATCTCACGGGTGTACAAACAATGTCTATCAGAGTAGGAACACGGGGCAGCAAGCTTGCACTTGCACAGGCATCGATAGTCTGCAAACAGTTATCCTCGCACGGTATTGACACCGAACAGGTTGTCATCACAACCCAGGGAGATACAACAACGGGAGTACCACTCCACGAGATCGGGGGGCAGGGGGTTTTTGTCCGGGCGCTCGACGACGCGATCCTCGGCGGGAGCATTGACTGTGCGGTGCACAGCATGAAAGATATTCCCGCGTACCGCCCAAGCGGGATCGTCACCGCGGCGGTACTCAGACGCGACTCGCCTGCCGACTACCTTGCCTACCGTGGTTCCCTGCATGCGGTGAAGGTGATTGGGACCTCCAGTACGCGCCGGCGTGCCCAGGTACTGCGTCACGATCCGGATATTATTACCCGGGATCTCCGGGGCAATGTAGATACCCGGATCCGGAAGATGTCCGCCGGGGAGTATGATGCCATACTGGTGGCAGAGGCAGGACTGGTCAGGCTGGGCATACGTATCCCGGGAGAACGGTTATCGCCGGAGAAATTTGTCCCGGCCACCAATCAGGGAACCATCGCAGTTGTAAGCCGGGCGGACCCTTCGCTGATGGAGGAACTTTCCGCACTCGATCACACGCAAACCCGTACGGATGTTGCCGTCGAGCGGGCAGTTATGGAACAGCTCGGTGGCGGATGTTATACCCCGATCGGGATCTACTGCCGTGCCGGGCACCTGATTGCAGAAGTGCTCTCGCTGGACGGGAAACGTACGGAGCGGATGGAGACGGATGTGGGGAGTATCGAGCAGGCACGCGCAGAGGGAAAACGCCTTCGTGAACGGGCAAAGGATCTGATAGACGATGCATACCGGAAACTGGGGATCACCGATGAGCGGTAAGGTATACCTTGTAGGATCGGGTCCGGGCGGAGAAGGACTTCTCACGAAAAGGGCGAGAGAGGTGATCGATGCTGCCGACGTCATACTCTACGACCAGCTGCCCGGTGAGGTAATCCTCGCCTCGCTGCCGGCCCATGCCGAAAAGATAGACTGCGGGAAGTATGGCGGAAAGCACGTCATGGAGCAGGATGAGATTGAAGCCCTGATGCTTGACCGGGCAACCCGGGGGATGAAGGTCGTTCGGCTCAAAGGGGGAGATCCTTTCCTCTTCGGCAGAGGGGGAGAAGAACTCGAAGCTGTCCGCTGTGCCGGAATTCCTGTCGAAATGGTGCCGGGCGTAAGCAGTGCACTGGCCGTTCCGGCATCGGTAGGAATCCCCCTCACGCACCGGAGATATGCGTCCCAGGTAACCATACTCACCGGTAACGAAGACCCGACCAAACCCGGACCGGCACTCGACTGGGCGCTGCTCGCACAAAGCCGGGGCACCATCGTTATTCTGATGGGTGTGGCAAATATTGGAAAAATTGCCGATGCACTGATAAAGAATGGTAAAGCATCAGACACGCCGGTGGCCATCATCGAGCGGGGGATGCGCAGGGACCGTCGGGTTACCATCGCGTCGCTTGCAGCCATTACCGATGCTGCCCGTAAGAGGGGGGTCAAGCCACCTGCGGTGATCGTGATTGGTAATGTAGTTTCCTTATACAGTCCGGATAACCCGGATCTGATACCTGCCGAAGGAGATCGGACATGATTGAATTCGTGAACAAATTTGAAAGAGATGGTGTACGTGGCGCTCATGGCCCTTCTCATGGTGGTATTAGTAGCGTCGCTCGTCGAGTTGGTCTGGTATATATATCAGTCGCTCACCAATGACCCTGTCTATTTACTGGAAGTCTATGAACTGATCGCCGTACTCGGGGCCTTCCTGCTGGTTCTGATCGGTGTCGAATTGCTGGATACTATCAAGGCCTATTTCAGTGAAAACACGATCCATGTGGAGATTGTTGTCCTGCTCGCCATCATTGCCATCGCACGGAAAGTGATTCTTCTCGATCCCACCACAACGTCAGGCACCGATTTTGGTATTGAGTCGATGGGGATCGGGGTTATTGTAATCGGACTTGCCGGTGGATATTACCTTATCAAAAAGGCAGGGATTACGATCGGGTCTGTTCATCCCGAATAAAAATTTCAGGAAAATAACCCAGTGTATAATTATTCTCTTTTTTGCCGGTGTGTTCTCATTTTCCGTGAGGGTTACTTCCCCTGTTTTTGGGTTTCCTGCACCTTAATATGAACGAAAATTTCGCCCGGACTCTGGAGTACGACGTAACGAAATGTAATGAGGCAGTGACATTTCTTTCACAATCTCCAAAAGATATAAACGCCGACGCCTTCGACCCAGCGACTCCCGCAGGAGATCGATATACGGGAAAAACGGTTTTTGAAGGACAATTCAGTTTTTTGTAATTTTGAATTTATGATCGGAGGGGACAGTGCCTGTTCCCCCGAACCGCCCTGCTCTTTGCGATGATGGGCGTATTACCTTTCCGGGAGTCGTCATTTTTCAGGGTTGTGTAATGGCGGATGAGGATTGAAAATGCCTGACCCTGATAACAGGGATATATTTCTGATGTTTATGGGGTGAAAGTTCTGAAAAAAGTCCCTGCCCCGCCGTGCCTCGGAGAGGCCCTGAGGCGGGGGACCATCGTAGGTTCCATTTATTCTTAAAGAACTAAAGCCATGGTTCAGATAACGCTTTTCCGAGGCCCCCGGGCATCTTATTCCAACACCTAGTTGTATTTCATTCTGTCACCCGGAAAAAATGCACACAGAATACAGCTCAGCATCCGGCACCCTCTCATCGGCCCTCCCATCGTTTCCTGATATTTGAAGCAGCGAGAAACCCTGTAGAGAATGCTGCCTGGATATTATATCCTCCGGTGTCCCCATCGATGTCGAGCACCTCACCGGCGAAGTAGAGGTCAGGAATGATCGTTGATTCCATCGTTTTTGAATTCACCTGATCGAGAGCGACGCCGCCACGGGTCGCCATCGCAACCGGAAAATCTACCGGGTGCCTGAACGGTCAGAGGAAACGCGGTACAATTCTCTATAAGTCTGGCTCGCTGTACGGCCGAGAAGTGAGATCCTTTCAGATCACCGGGAATTCCGGACAGTGCAAGCAGTTTCCGGTTGAGACGTTCAGGGATTGGATAGGCAGCAAGGATGGTGCCGATCTGCCAGGTCCTGTTTTCATCGACACGTTTTTTCAGGTCGGCAGCAAATTCCCCGCTGCTCAGGTCCCCTGCAAACGATAGTCTGACAACATCACCGGGTTGTATATCCCGCGAAGCATCAAGGATGCCCGGGCCTGATACACCGATGTGGGTGAACAGTACATCTCCGCTGTGATCCGCGATCTTTTTCCCTGCCCGCCAGACCGAGAAGTGCATGTGTTCAAACGAGATACCGGACAATGCAGCGAACGGGAATGCCCGTATGCGAAGCGGGGTGAGTGCGGGAGCAATATCCGTCACCGGCTGTCCAAGCGAGGCAGCAAACCGGAACCCGTCTCCGGTTGATCCGGTATGTGGAAAGGATGCCCCCCCGGTTGTGATGACAAGTACCGGGGAATGATAGGTTGCTTTCGGCGTGGTCACCGCAAATCCCCCGGTCAGACGGGAAACATCGGTTACAGGTTCAGCGCCATGAAGATCGACGGTACCATCCCTGCATTCTTTCACGAGCAGGGCAAGCACATCTTCAGATTTCCGGGTTTCCGGAAATATCTTACCATTCTCATCCGTCTCTGCACCAAGTCCATGGGCTGAAAAGAATGCAGTGAGTGTTCGGTTCGAACATGAAAAGAGCGCAGGTTTCAGGAATTTCCCGTGATTTCCATAGTGGGAGAGAAACTCCTGAACAGTGCCTGTATGCGTAAAATTGCACTGACCTGAACCGGCGAGCAAAAGTTTGTTGCCCGGAACGGGGATTTTTCTCAAGCAGGAGGATGCGACGTCCAGGCAGGGCAGTATGAATAGCACACCATAGTCCGGCAGGGCCTGCACCAATCACGATACTGTCATAGGGTTCCATCTGGATTCTCCGGCATATTTTTAATGCATGTTCCCGGTCTTTTGATATTCGTCAACCTTAGTCCCCATCAGCACCAGCGACTATAATATCCCATTGCTGACGACCATAAAAAAATTCTCATCCATTAGTCGCCGGTCATGAACGTTTCTGGTTCCTTTGTGGAATCCGCTGTCACGATCGGAGTACCGTCAATTACGATCGCGACGTTCAGGTTCTCGAGCTTAATCAATTGTAATCACATCCCGCTTTATCCGGCCGTGTGCTGATAAACCTGTGGTCCTGATCTTTACCTTTCTCTGCTTTCTCGGCGCTGCATCGTATATATTTAGCGCGATCTATCCTGTCAGATCCCTTGAGGGTCCTTCCTCCAAAACGGAAGTAAGGGGATTCTATCACGAATGATAAAAAAAATGCCTCAATAATTACGCGTGATTCCCTTTGATCTTCTTTTTAAGAGCCTCGGTGTAATGATGACGTAGCTCGATGGTTTCTTCAGGAGTGAAATCGGTTTTCTTTGTCGTATGGAGATGTTTTTCCATCTGTTTTACAATATGTTCTGCTTCAGTATAATCCTCAACTTCCAGGTACGCCGGTGCCTTGCTCACCTCATGGGCGTGCCCGCAGACCGGGCAGAGCTTCCAGTGCTGGAACCGATCCACATACGTAAATGTCCGGCATCCCGGGCACCGGATGAAAAGGTACATGGTAGTTTGGTGATCAGCTCTGTCCTGTTAAAAATATATCGGACGACTATTAAAAACGCACGAGGAATCAGTCTTTGTGGGAAAACAGGAAAGTCGCTCGGACATAATACCGGCAAATACGATACCAACGGTCGTCCGGCGCTTCCTGGGTTAAAACCAAATGAACGATGCTGCCGTGATCTCCTCACCGTGAGTGAAAACGAAACTCCTTTATCATCGGATCGTCCCATAGAGTTGTTACTATGGAGCAGATTCAGGTCATGGGTGTGCGGGGGTTGCCCCTCATTCATGCGGGTGACAATATTGCGGCGATGATCGGTGAGAGGATGCCAATGCAGGACGGGGATATTCTCTGCGTAGCCTCAACCATCTATTCGAAGGCAAAGGGATACACAAAATGCTCACTTCCATCACGCCCTCAGCCCGGGCAGAAAGGCTTGCAAACACTGAATGGCGAAGATCCCCGGTTTGTCCAGGCGGTACTTGATGCATCTGCTGATATTATTATGGAACACCCGTTCATCCTCTCTGAACTCTCCTTTGGCCACATCGGTGTCCGGGCAGGAGTCGACCAGAGCAATATCGAGGACGGCATGGTAATCTTCCTGCCACCAGATCCGATGCGTGCTGCACGGGAATTACAGGACGAGATAAAAAACACTGTACCGGGAGAGGGGTCGGAGTCATCATTACGGACACCTGCGGCAGATCATTCCGTCGGGGGCAGACCGGGAATGCAATCGGGTGGAGCGGTTTCCCCGCGATACGGGACTTTCGCGGCGATACCGATCTGTTCGGGCATGTGCTCAAGATAACCGAAGAGGCAGTGGTCGATGAGATCGCCGGCTTTGCAAACTTTGTCATGGGAGAGAGCAACAATGGTGTCCCTGGCGGTCATCTTCCGCAACTGCCCGACATGGACCGGCCATGATAACCTGTACTTTACCAGGGATGAAGATATCACCCGGTGGGTACTGAAAAAAGAATGGTGCCAGTAAAAAATGGCAGGATGACGTTAAAATTCAGAATTATGCGTGCAATCCGTACACAATATTCAGGATTAAGATGATAATACCAATCGCTGCCGCGACTGCCATCACCGCTACCGGACTGATATGAATAGCCCGCCTGTCCTCGCTCTCGTAGTAGTTGACGAGACCGGCTGATGAGAGTAACCTGCCACCTTGTTTCTTTGCCATGCAAATATATTTCGTTTTTCAATATATAAAGAAGAGTTACGGCGTATGAAAAACACCCCTCTCGAGTTGTCCGGACAGGCGTTCGTCGGTGAAGAACTTACCGTGCGCCCTGTCGATATTATTATTGAGAGCGGGATCATCACTGCAATTGAAGAGAACGTGCGGGCACCCGAAGTCTGGATCTGCCCGGCATTTTTTAATGCCCATACTCATCTGGGGGATACAGTCGCCATGGACTGCGGGACTGTCGGGGATCTCGCTTCCCTCGTCACCCCTCCCGGCGGGCTGAAACACCGCCTTCTCGCCGAAGCTTCCCGCAAGGATCTGGTGCAGGGGATGCACGCGAGCATGGACGGGATGATCGCAGGGAGGTACCGCCGGGTGTGCGGATTTTCGCGAAGGGGGGACTGCCGGAGTCTCTGCACTCCGGGATGCTACCGAAGGCCTCTCCTTCCGGCCGGTTATATTCGGTCGCAACGGAGGCGAAAAGATGGCCCCGGGACTGGGGATCAGCAGTACCCGTGACATACCTGATGCAGGTACCCTGGTTGCAGATGCACGCCTCGCGGGAAAGAAAATTGCCATTCACGCAGGTGAGCGGGATGAGGGAGATGTTGATGCGGCTCTTGCCCTTGACCCGGATCTGCTTGTCCACTGCACCCATGCAACGAAAAAACAACTCCGCGAATGTGCAGACCGGCAGATCCCCATCGCGGTCTGTCCCCGATCCAACTGGACCCTGGGGGTCACCTCGTCGGCACGTCACCCGCCTTTGCGGGAGATGCTGGATCTGGGATGCAGGCTCCTCCTCGGAACCGATAACGTAATGTTCGTGCCACCGGATATGTTTTCTGAAATGGCATTCACCTCTGTTGTCTACCGGATAGATCCCCGGACCCTGCTGGGTTCAGCGGTCAGAGGTTCAGAAATCGGCGGGTCCTCATTTTTCATCCGGACCGGGGAGCAGGCAAACCTGTTCACGATAGATCCCGCCCGTTCAGCACTTCATTTCAGCCATGACCCCCTTACATCTATCATAAAAAGGGCTTCCGGCAGCCATATTGGCAATAGGGTTTTTAATTGGTACATCCAATAAAGAAGGCATGTTTGTTTTGGGTGATGCCAGTGTTTACTAACATACTTATCGCATTGGATGGGTCGGAGGCCAGTCAGCGCGCACTCTCCCGGGCTGTGGATGAAGCCAGGGTATGGAATGCGAAACTCCAGGCAGTATATGTCATAGAAACCGGCCTGTTCTCTTCCCTTCCCCCGGACAACACCGTCGAGATTATGTACCGGGTCCTCGAAAAAGAAGGAAAGTCGGTGCTTGAGAAAGCAAGAAAATTCGGCGACGCGAATGGCGTTACCATCTCCACGCATGTGAAACAGGGACATGCCGGTACGGAGATCACCGCCCTTGCAGAACGGGAAAAGAGCGACCTTGTCATCGTTGGCTCCCACGGCAAGAGCAACACCGATCGCCTCCTCATCGGCAGTGTCAGTACATTTGTTGTAACTCACAGTAAAGTAACGACGATGGTGGTGAGATCATAACAGACATGATTGTCAAAGACTATATGACATCCGACGTAGTCCACGTCGAAATCCCGGGAAACCGGGACGATGTCTTAAAAATACTCAAACGTACAGGCATCTCCGGTGTTCCCGTCCTGAAGAACAAAAAGATCGTTGGCATCATCACCCGAAAGGACCTGTTGAGAAAACCCGAAGAGATCCAGCTCGGGCTTCTCATGACCCCCAAGCCCGTTACTATCGGGCCGGATATGGATCTCCGTGACGCAGCCCGCCTCCTGGTCACCCGCCGTATTCGCAGGCTCCCGGTTATCGAGGACGGCCAGCTGGTTGGTCTCCTCTCGGTAGCCGATCTTATGCATGCCATCGCCAAGCTCAAGATCAAGGACGAGATCAAGGACACCTATACCAGCATGACCTTTGCTCTCTGGGAAGAGACCCCGCTCCCGGTCGTCGGGAGGGTTATGGAGATCTCCGGTGTTGATGCAATTCCGATCCTTGATGCGGAGAACCGGCTCCAGGGAATTATCTCCGAACGCGATCTTATCCGGAGTTCAAGCATCGAAGACAGTGTAGGGGTGAGCGATTTCTCCAATGGCACTGATGATGATGAGTGGACCTGGGAGAGCATCCGGGATAACCATACGATCAGCTTTGGCATCTCCAAGGTCCAGCTCCCGAACTGCCCGGTAAAACTTGCCATGGTCAAAAATGTAATTTCTGTACCGGTAAATGCAGAAGTAAGCGAGTGCGCACTCAAGATGAGACGTGCACGGGTAGACCAGATCCCGGTCGTGAACGGTGACAAACGTCTCGTCGCAATGCTCTATGACCGGGACCTTATCAAAGCCCTTTGTCGTGAACCGGCAGAATAAAAACCTTTAAATTTCCCTGTAACATTTAATACCATAAAGCGCTTTTAAAAGAGAAATTTTAGCGTTTATTTGTTTTTGAGGTGTCAATATGCCTGAACAGTACCAGGAGTCCATGAAGGGAACAACCACCATTGGTCTCGTTTTTTCTGACGGTGTGGTTCTCGCTACCGAGAAAAGGGCGACCATGGGATATATGATCGCCAGCAAGAAAGCAAAAAAAGTATACCAGGTCGCCGATCGTATCGGCATGACTACTGCGGGTGGTGTCGGTGATGCCCAGCAGCTGGCACGAATCCTGACCGTGGAGTGCAATCTCTACCAGATCCGCAGATCGCGCCCGATCACGGTTGGCGCTACCGCGACACTCCTTTCGAATTACCTGAACCAGAACCGGTATTTCCCCTATTATGTCCAGCTCCTTATTGGCGGTATTGACGAACATGGCCCGAGCGTGTACTCTGTCGATGCCATGGGTGGTGCGACAAAGGAGATGGAGATCGTGGCAACCGGCTCCGGATCCCCCATGGCATATGGTGTGCTCGAGGACCGGTTTGTTCCCGGTATGAACAGGGATGCGGCGATCGACCTCGCAATCCGGGCACTGAAATCCGCGATGAAACGGGATGCCGGATCCGGTGAAGGTATCCACATCGTGGTCATCACAAAAGAAAAATATGAGGAGTTGAGCGAAGACCAGCTCAAACACTATCTTGGCAAAACTCCCGCATGATCTTTTTTTTTAGGACGACTTTTTTATGCAGATTGAAGAACGGCTCAAAGAGCTCAAAGATAAAATTAACGAGAAGGTGCCCCATGGCATCACGGTTACGCAGGTTGAATTCGAAGGCCCCGAACTCGTCATCTATACCGATGATCCAAAACGGTTTGCCGATGAGGCGGATCTGATCAAGATCCTCGCCCGCGACCTGCGGAAGCGGATTGTGGTCAGACCTACCATTCTTGAAGACCCTGAAAAGGCCTATACGGAGATCAAATCCGTCGTACCGGACACTGCCGGTATCACCGATATCTTCTTCGATGCAGATACCGGTGAAGTACTGATCGAGGCGGAAAAGCCCGGTATCGTCATCGGCAAGAACGGGGCAACACTCCGGGAGATCACCAAACATATCGGGTGGACTCCCAAAGTCGTCCGCACTCCTCCCATCGAAAGTCTCGACCGTAAAACAGGTCCGGCAGTACCTCCGCTCGGTCAACGAGGAACGCAAATCGTTCCTGCGAACCATCGGCAGGCGCATTCACCGGGATATCCCCGGGAAAGACGATACCGGTAAGGAAACAACGAAAAAGGACCAGTGGGCACGGGTTACGATGCTCGGGTGCTGCCGTGAGGTCGGGCGTGCCGCATTCCTGCTGACGACCCCCAACAGCCGGGTACTGATTGACTGCGGAGAGAAGCCGGACAACTCGAACGGGACCCCGTACCTCTATGTCCCGGAAATTCACCCGCTCGCCCAGCTCGATGCCGTGGTGCTCACCCATGCTCACCTTGACCACTGCGCACTCATTCCTCTCCTGTACAAGTATGGCTACGAAGGCCCGGTCTACTCGACACCGCCAACCCGGGACCTCTCGGCGATGCTCCAGCTCGATTATCTTGATGTTATACACAAGGAAGACCGGAAAGTCCCGTACTCCTCCAACGAGGTCAAGACCTACATCCGCCATTCCATCACCCTCAATTATGGCAGCGTGACGGATATTGCGCCGGATATCAAACTCACATTCCACAATGCCGGTCATATTCTCGGCTCGGCTATCGCTCATTTCCATATCGGGGACGGAATGTACAATATCGCATTTACCGGCGATTTCAACTACAGTAAGAGCCGCCTGTTTAACCCGGCAATCAACCAGTTTCCCCGGCTCGAAGCGCTCGTCATGGAGAGCACGTACGGGGGGTCCAATGATTTCCAGCCTGCACGTTCTGATGCAGAGGCGAAGCTCTACGAAACCATCAACACCGTGCTCTCCCGGAATGGCAAGGTGATCATCCCCGCATTCTCTGTCGGTCGATCCCAGGAAGTGATGCTGGCGCTTGAAGAGGGGATGAGGCTTGACAAGATCCCGAAGGTGAAGATCTACCTTGACGGCATGATCCGAGAGGCAACTGCCATCCATACCACCTATCCCGAATACCTCAATACCGAACTCCGGAACCTGATCTTCCGGGAGGGGATGAACCCGTTCCTTGCCGAGTGTTTCCAGCAGGTGGACAGCCAGGAGCTACGTGAGAAAGTGATCGCCGGTGATCCTTGCGTAATCGTTTCGACCAGCGGGATGCTGAACGGCGGACCCGTCATGGAATATCTCTTAAACCTTGCCCAGGACGAGAAGAATGCGCTGGTCTTTGTCGGGTATCAGGCAGATGGAACGTACGGGCGGCGCATACAGAAAGGGTGGCGCGAGGTCCCGATGGGGCGGAAAGGGACGATCACGATCAACCTCGAGATCGTCACAATCGACGGATTCTCCGGGCATTCCGATCGCCGGCAGCTGATGAACTACATCGGGCAGATCCAGCCGCGTCCCGAGAAGATCTTCTGCATCCATGGTGACGAGAACAACACCATCGATCTCGCAAGTTCCATTTACAAGCGGTATCATATCGAGACGCACTCACCCATGAATCTTGAAACCTACCGCATGGTCTGACGGTTCCATGAGAACCCGTCTTGCCCTTTTTTTTGGGATTTTTGCGGTGATGGCCCTTTCCAATGCCATCGTTCCTGTCCTCCCGGACTATGCCGGGCAGTCTGCACTCCAGGGAGCCATCTATGGAGCATATTTTCTTGGGGCATTTGTCACTACATTGACCGGAGGCATCCTGTCAGAACGATACGGTCGGGTTCCCCTGATACGACTCGGTCTTGGTATCACTGTAGCGAGCGGGCTCCTCCTTTCCGTCCTGACATCCCCCCTTCCGGTGCTGGGAGCCCGTCTCCTGGAAGGGATAGGAGGTGGGTTCTTTGTGGCATCGTCAATGTCCTATGTGAATTCAATGCCGGATCACGAGCGGATGAGTGGCTGGTTCATGGCCTTCCTCAATGCCGGGCTCGTTGGCGGGCTGGTCTTTTCCGGGTGGCTGGCAGCCCGTTTCACGGATCCAGCAAACGGCATACTCTTCTTTACGGGACTTTCCCTGATTCCTGCGGTGGCAAGTTATTTTATATCCGAACTGCCCGCCGGCACCTCTGCAAGGGGTTATCCGGCGGTTCTTATTACCATGGTGAGAGACTATCGCTGGCTGTGGTATTCGTCCATTATCCTCATCGGCATTACCGGTGTGGTCACCTCGCTCTATCCCAAATTTTCCGGCTATGCACCGGATAGCGTCGGAATCTGGATCTCCCTGATGAGTATCGCAACCATTCTTGCAGTGCTCGTTTCATCACGGTTGTCGTTACCTCCTGTCCCGGCGATCCGCTGGAGCGCTGTCATTATGATGGCTGCCGTGATGGTGACATTTTACTCACCGCTGGGTTTTGTGGTGCTCGGGCTCCTTGCAGGTATTGTCATGATAGTCCAGATGTCATTTCTTGCCGGGATTAAGGATCACCAGGGAATTGCCATGGGACTGTTCTCGACCACCAGTTACCTGGGTATGACGATCCTCCCGGTTATAGCCGGTGTGATTGCAGATTCCGCAGGATTTTTTTATGCATTTTGTACCATTGCCCTCGTTGCGATAACCGTTTTTTTCACGATCGGCCGGTGCAGGTGTCCTCCCCGGACAGGAATCCCTGATTCAGAGGTTTGAAAAATCAGGGGCTTATCCTGGCTGAATCAAATGAAGAGAATCCTGCTCTCGTGCCAGACATAATTCATTCCTGTGCGATGGTGTCATCATGCTCTCTGGTCAGGTTCTTTAACGCAATATCACCTCAGGAAGGCAAATGTATCATGGGAGATCCTGCAAAAAAGTTCAAAAAGAGGTTCTGTTAACTCCTGGCCAATGTTCTTGAGAATAAACAGAACGTACGAGAGTTCCCCGCCTCAGGGCCTCTCCGAGGCACGGCGGGGCAAAGACATTTTTCTTAGAACTTCTGCTCATAAACATCAGAAAAATTATATTCCTATCCCGGAGGGGTCAGGCATTTTTAATCTTACTCGGCCGTTACACAACCATGTAAAGCGAAATCTCCTGAAAAAGGTAATACATGCATCATCGCAAAGCCCAGGGGCGGTTCGGGGGGACAGGCACTGTCCCCTCCGTTTGTCATGTATTTTAACATTATAGAAAACGGAATTGTTCTTCAGAGCCGATTTTTCAGGACCTGATCCGCTCGCGGTGGACCTCGCCGGGGGGCCGCGACCTTTCCTCATTTTGTCGGGTTTTCAATCCCTCACTCTCTCTGGGAAATGTAATTTGATGATTCAGGTGCGAACTCTCTGCCCATGTGAGTTTTCCGATGATCCAGGAAACATGAAAATTATTAATTCGCAGGGTACTATATTCAAAAACAATACATTCATCTGGAATCAAAGGGAATTTCGTCATGAGATTATGAAATCCAAGGCTCTGTATATTGTTCTTCTTCTCTCCCTTCTGCTCGTTCCTGCGGTGAATGCGGAAGACGCTCTCGACTTGTATACCCGGGGGCAATATGCCCTGACCACCGGGGACTATGCCAGTGCTCTTACCTATTTTGATAATGCAATTGCCCTCCAGAGCAATTATGCTGCTGCATTGTCGGCAAAATCGGTTACGCTGAATTTTCTGCAGAGATATGCGGATGCAGTCAGCACAGCGGATCAGGCAATTGCCCTTCGACCATCTGACCAGAACGCACTGAATGCCCGGGCGTATGGTTTGTTCAATCTGGGGAGGTATGCAGAAGCCGTCACTGCATATGACGCCCTGTTTGCGACCCAGGCTCTCCGGGCAGATGCCTATTGCAACCAGGGATACGCCTATTCCATGCTGAACAACTCCGCTTCGGCACTCGTTTCGTATGATAAGTGCACCGCCCTGGACCCCAACAATGCTGACTCATGGAACCAGAAAGGTCTCGTGCTGATGGATCTGGGCAGGTACCAGGAGGCTCTGGATGCGTACGATGAGGCGACCCAGATCACCGTTAAGAACGCCGGCATCTGGAATAATAAAGGACTGGCACTGGCAGCCCTCGGAAGATATCCGGAGGCACTCCAGTGTTTTAACAAGGCACTGGGATTACAGCCGGATTTTCCTGATGCACTGAAAAACAAGGAGAGTGTCTATGGTAAACTTCAGGTGGTCAATATAACCGGGACCATAACTCCGACGGTAACGATAAGCCGAATCGGCACACCCTTCACTATCGTGACACCTTCCCAGCTCCCGTCGCAGATCACCTCCTTACCGAGCACGGAACCTGTGCCTCCGGCAACTACACCGGTTGCAGCAAAGACGACCTATGCCCCGGTCTCACCATTCACATCACTTACCGCTCTCACCGTAGTATGCGGGTTCCTGATTGCCGGGAGCGGCATCAAGAAAATAATCTCTTTTTTACAGGGTTGATCCGATACGATTCAGAACACCGCCCCAGGCTGTGGCAGACTCACATGACAGATCTCATTTCCCACGATATCCGTGGGCAAATGCCGCACGGCCCTGACGCACCGCATTATTCTTTGCCATGGTTTTTTCCTCCGGATTATCGGGATCGAAGAAGTACTTTTTTCCATGTTCTCCCCACTGATAATACCACCCTTCTGAAGTATGATGCAGTTCAACAGGCATGAGCCAGTCACCTTCCACGGATACAATCCCATTTTTCGCACTGAAGATTACCATGAATGATCCTGAACAAATATAGATAAAATGAGAGGATCTTAGTTATTATTCGCATCTGTTTCCCTGAGGGAAGATCTCCTGAGATTGCCATTTGTTTCAAAATTTGTTTCAAATTCCGTTTTTCATGATTGATTTTATGTATGTATCATCCAATGGTTCATCAGAGCGATGAGTCCCCTACGCCAGCCTTGGGGACGAGCTTGCCAAGGATGAAACCTTCGAGACACACTTCAAAAAAATCTTCTGGGGACGGCGATGCCCGGTCCCCATTTCTTTTAACAACGTTCTTTGGGTAACCGGGAGAGAGCAGAAAGATATGTCTGAGGTTTTTATGGCCTTGGTTTCCACGTTTTTGCGGTTTTTATGAAAAAGAAATTCACTGCTTATTCAAAGAAGATTCTCTACGCATGAAGTGCGTTAAAAAATTAATTTTCTCTGGTCTTCTCTATAAGGAGCACCCAAGGGAACCAATTATCATCATTGCTGGAAGCAACGTCGATGGAAATCCCGGGATCGGCGTGTGACGCAAAACTCTGAAATCTGAACAACAGCAAAATCAGAATGGATAATTATGGAGTAGAATAGTGTTATGTATGGCGCAGTGGGGAAGTGGTGGTTTAGGGAATCGATTCCCGTGGTGGATAATTGGACTTATTCTGTTTATTGTGATTATAGTAGCTGTTTATGTTATTGCTGGCGATTACATTAACAATGCATTTCAAATTTGATGGGATTTAGACTTTTAAAGCCAAACTATCTTTTTTGAATTATTCACCATTGACAGTATGTAATAAAAAAAAGCACTTCGCATAAAGAATATTTCAGTCAGGGGCACCGGCATATGCATTCATAATTCCGAGATACACCGCAGAAGCATTGTTCAGGCTCTCGATACTCACCCGCTCATCCACGGCATGGAGTGTCGGGATCATGCCGGGCCCATATTGTATCACCCTGAACCCGCAGAGACGGAGGTGCCGTGCATCGCTTGCCGCCCACTGAACAATGGGAAATACCGGTCCGCCATACACCTGATCGACCTCGCTGCAGGTAATCCGGACCAGCCTGCATGAAGGATCGGTGACAGACGGATCATGGGCGGCCCGGGAGAGGATCGTACCATGCGGGGCGTGGGATTCGATCCCAGCGATGAGCTCCCGAACCCGGCATCCCCAGGGCACACGGAGTTCGAGATCGAGATCACAGTGCTGGGCAACAACATTGGATTTCTCACCACCCTTGATCACCCCGGGGTTGTACATCAGTCTGGTCAACACCTCACTGACATCATGGATCTGGAATTCACGTTCCAGCACACGCGTGGAGCGTTCGATTATCCCCTTGAGCCTGGCGTCAACCGGATATTCCCGATCATGCAATCCTTTCACATACTGGAGCAGGGACACTGCTTCCATGACAGCACTTACCCCGACTGCAGGGTAGAGCGAGCCATGGGCGGGTGTCCCGCTGAACTTCAAACGGAGCCGGCAGAGTCCTTTTTGTCCGATGGACGGGTGGCGGACAGGAGTTGGTTCGGCAATAAGACAGTCCGTAGGCCGGATCATTTTTTTTGCAAGAAGATAGCGTATTCCCTGTTCACCACCGGTCTCTTCGTCACAGACAAATGCACAGGTCGGCGGCACGTCCTTACCCTGTTCCACCACGCGGGAGACTGCGGCAAGAAGCGAAGCGCAGCCGCCCTTCATATCGGTGGCACCCCGCCCCCAGACAAAACCATCCTGTACATGACCGGAAAAAGGCGGGTGTGTCCATCCTTCATCCAGCGCCGGTACGACGTCCACATGACCGCAGAAGAGGATCCGGTCATGCGTCTTTCGGGTAATCAGATTGGAGTGTCCCGTTGTATTTTTCGTGACCCTGGAACTGATACCCAGGCCATCGAAAAATGTCCGGATATATTCGATGACTTCAGCCGTGCGTCCGGGTGGGTTTTCACTCCTGATGGCAACAAGTTCAGAACATATCCTGCCAACTTCCATACCGGGACCTCTTCGTTCTTCTAAGACTGTGAGAGATACGTCCTGAACAGGATCGCAAGCGAGGCATCTTCATACAGGCTCTTGAGGAATTCCTGATCGAAGAACTCATCGATGATCGCATAGAAGAAACCGGTCGGGACAGGGGCCCTGCTGTCCGGGTCAAGAACGATCCGGAAACTCCGGTACCCTGCAGGATCTTCGGTGTCATAGATCATCTGCCAGAGTGATGGCAGTGCAGCGAACTTTGCCGGGTGATGCTCTTTTAACCAGTTGATAAATCCGGGAAATTCCGCACGATCCCCTTTCTTCTCCTCATCAATCCTCCAGCGGAGGTATTCGCCACCCATGATGTTTTTTGGCGACAGGATATTGAAGGCATAGATACCGGCGGTATAGTCGATATGGGCGAGGGAATCGATCAGGTAAAAATAGAGAACTTTATTGAACTGGCCGGGGTCCTGGAGGATAAGAGTTTTTTCATAGAGATAGGACAGGACAGTCAGAAATTCGTTTTCTTCCATAGCATCTGGTACGTGCCGGAGTTGTAAATAATTGCCGTATCGAAGGATAGGGTCCGCATCCGGAGCCGTTTTTTTCCTGGTTCTCTTTGTCCCGCCCCCCGTTGAAGAGGTCCCAATGGGACTGTCCTGCAAAAAAATGACAAGAGATTCTTCACACAATAGAAATTCAGAAGCGGAATCGGGTGATGCATACCCCGATTCGCCTCCGCCTCGGGGAAAGAGGGGATTTGACCCCCCCTTCTCCTCACAACGTAAACAAAAAAAAAGAATTACCGCAGGTTTTCCTTTGAAAATAGCATTTGCTTATTCCTTATTATGGGAGTTGAAACCCCCTACCCCCAGATGCGATGGAACACCGCTGCCCCCGACGGGGCGCCCCCGGGGCTAATCGGGAACTAAAAGACCGGCTCCGAAGAACAATTCTGTTTTCTGTAATTTTATGTAACTAACAAACGGAGGGGACAGTGCCTGTCCCCCCAGAGCCGCCTCTGCGCTTTGCGATGATGCAGGTATTACCTTTTCGGGAGTTATTGCTTCTCAGGACGATCTAACGGCGGATGGATTATGCTGACCGCCCGGGATAGGAATATTATTTTCTGATGATTATGTGCAGAAGTTCTCAGAAAATATCTTTGCCCCGCCGTGCCTCGGAGAGGCCCTGGGCGGGGGAGCCTCCTGAATATTCAGGGTTCGAAATGTGAACTCCCTTATATGGAGCCATTTCTCTCTCTTATTTATAAAAGGGTTCGCGCAACGCAACCGCTTTCTGGAACAATGTTTCGAGTTCTGCACCTTTCTTTCCCCGGATATCGATATGGTTATCAGTCCGCAGGAGGCATGGCTTGAGTTTTCCGTCGGAAGTGACCCTGAGACGGTTGCAGAATGCGCAGAACTCTGTATTATGAAGCGGTCGGACAACCTCGACCTCGGCACCGTCAAGACAGAATTTTTTCCGGTGGTGCATCCTCCGGGTGATGATCTGGGTTGAGCGGGAGGCGAGAGCATCTTCGAGCCCCTGGAGATCGCCATGATGGTTGCAGTCATTGAACTGCATCAGTTCTATCAGCTGGAGGACCAGATTCCTGTTACCCCTCACATACGCAAGGAAATCATCGATCTCCGTGTCGTTGACTCCCTTAAGCACCACCATATTCAGTTTGACCGGTGTGAGCCCGGCGTCAACTGCCGCAGTGATACCCTCGAGCACGTCAGCGAGCCGGTCGATTCCGGTGATCTTCTTGTATGTCTCCGGGTTGAGACTGTCAAGGCTGACATTGACCCTCCGGAGCCCTGCCTCACTAAGCCCGGAGGCACAGTCAGCGAGGAGAGTACCATTGGTCGTCAGTGAGGACTCCATACCATCAGGGACCGACCTGATGATCTCCAAAAGATCCGGACGGAGCAGGGGTTCACCGCCGGTAAATTTTACACTGCGGATGGCAAATTTTGCAGCCACCCGCAGGATCTCCGCGATCTCTTCACCGGATAGCTGATCCTTGGGAGATTGTTCCCCTTCCCGGTGGCAGTAGATGCAGGAAAGGTTACATTTCGGCGTTAGACTTACCCGGAGGTTGCTTACCGGACGATTGTATGGGTCTCTGAGGATCACGATCGGTTCAGCCCACGAAATTTTTCGCAATGATATAGAGCTCGGTACTGCCCTTCCTGGTGGATTTGGTAACGCAGGTCTTCACCGAATAAAAATGTTCTTTTGTCATGGCATACAGTCCGGGAAAATCCGTTCCCTGGAATGATTTCACCACAAAATTTCCGCCCTGTTTCAGCACTTTAACAGCAAACATAAGTGCCTGTTCGTTCAGTTCTATGATACGGGCCTGGTCATAGCTCTTATGGCCTGAGAGCTTCGGAGCCGCGTCACAGACCACCACATTGACGACGCCAAGCATTGATCGGACCTTCTCCTGTACCTCCGGATCATTGAGATCTCCTTCGATGGTCTCCACGCCATCGAGATGTGCGACAGCATTGAGATCAATGCCGACGACCTTTGCCTGGGTAAGTGTTCGTTCCACCTGGAGCCAGGACCCGGGAGCCGCTCCAAGGTCGATGATATTGTCATCGGGGCGGATAATGGCGAATTTGTGCTGGATCTCAATGAGCTTATACGCTGCCCGCGAGCGGTATCCCTCATGTTTTGCCCTGATATGTGTCCGATCATATCCCCATTGTGATCCCATTATCCTGAACCGTACCCCCTTGAAAGTCCGAGATTCACCCCGGAACACTTTGTAATTATATGACGGGATATTGTATAAGAGATTGCATTCAGGAATTTGTTAACCAGTTATGTCAACTGTTTTTTCGTGCGGTTGCAGGATTGTAAATGTTTTTTCCTGCGGAACCAAATTCGCTTTCCAATAAATTCTCTATAAAGTAAATAATATCACTAACAAGGACTTTCTTTAGGCCAGCCGAAGAATCATACAAGCTCGCCATCGTAGGTCATCACACCGGCATCCCCATCTACGGTAACATGGACACCGTTCCGGAGCCGGTTCATTGGGATCTCAATATGGTCGATCATTGGGATTTTACCAATAATTGCTCCGGTTGCGATGATCGATTCTGCCTCGGTATTGACAATAGCGGCCGGCGCATGCCCGTTCTGGCTCAGGGCATAAAGAACGTAGGAACCGACTGTAGAGCCTTTACCGTAGGGAAAAGCAAGCACCTTTCCTGCAATGCACACACCCTGAAGAGGGTGACCCTTCTCGACAATGATCCCGGATGCCGGATCTACCCCGGAAAGGAACGAGATGGGATCCGGGCTCACCAGCAGTGGACCAGCCCCTCTCCCTTTTGCGATTCCTCTTCCCCTGATTAGCATAATCGTACCTAATAAATGTTTGAAGGCACCAGATATAAGATTGATATGGAAGAGATCTCCGTCAATAATACTGCTCCTTCAACCGAGCTCAAATACCAGCTCCAGCTCAACGAGCTCGAGGCAAGCCTGCTCGAGATGAAGGTGAAAATTGACGAGCTGATAAAGGAAAATGCCCAGCTCAAGAGGGAGAACAACCAGCTCAAGCGCATGCCGCTGTTTGTTGCCGTTGTTGTGGATATCCTGGATAATGGTGAGATTTACCTCAGGCAGCAGGGTAACAACCAGGAATACCTGACAACGGCAACCGAAGAACTCCGTCCGTTGTTGAAACCGGGGGCCAAGGTTGCGGTCAATAATGCTCTTTCGATTGTCAAGGTGATCGGTAATATCTATGACTCGAGGATTCGGGTGATGGAGCTCGAAGTATCGCCCGACACCAGCTATGCCCAGATCGGCGGTCTCCTTGATGTCATCAAGGAAGTACGCGAGGCGGTGGAGTACCCGCTGACCCGTCCCGAAATTTTCAAGCGTATAGGTGTGGAACCCCCGAAAGGCATCCTCCTCTACGGGCCGCCGGGGACCGGCAAAACACTGATTGCAAAGGCCGTAGCCCACGAGGCCCATGCCACCTTCATACGGATGTCCGGCAGTGAACTGGTCCACAAGTTCATCGGCGAGGGCGCCGGGCTGGTGCGGGAACTCTTCATGCTTGCCCGGGAACGTGCCCCGGCGATCGTTTTCATTGATGAGATCGATGCCGTGGGGAGCACCCGGACCAATGACGGTACATCGGGAAGTGCCGAGGTGCAGCGTACGCTCATGCAGACTCCTTGCTGAGATGGACGGGTTTGACAACCGGGGGGATGTCCGTATCATGGCGGCCACCAACCGGGCGGATATGCTGGACCCGGCACTCCTGCGGCCCGGGCGTTTCGACCGGCTGATCGAGATCCCCCTGCCGGACAAGGATGCCCGGCTCGAGATCCTGAAGATCCACTCCCGCAGGATGCACCTTGCCAGCGTGGATATGGAAGAACTTGCGGGTATGACGGAAAAAGCCACCGGTGCGGAACTGGAAGCTATCTGCCGCGAGGCAGGGATGATGGCGGTGAGAAGGGATGGTCCGTTCGTTGAGATGCAGGATTTTATCGATGCAGTCCATAAGGTAAGGAACGAGATCGTCACCGACAACCGCATGTACACCTGAGCTGGTCGCCCGTTTCCAGGTTCCATTGTGTGGAGATCCGATGAACATACTTCTGGTGCAACGGGAGGGAGTTGATCTCTACCATACTCTTTTTGCATCTGAGACCAGTCGCCTCGTGCTGCGTTTTTATCACCCGAAGAAAAAGCCCTGCGGGGTCTCCATTACTCTCTCAACGCTCGGAAGTGCCCTGTCGCTGGTCTCGGAGATGCGCTGGTATATCCGGCGCTATGTCCGGGAAGCACTCTTCGAAGTCTCCCCCGGGGTATTCTGCACCCACAGGCTTGCACAGGATGTTTATTATGAACGGACGTCTGTTCTCGAACCGGGATGGCCGTTTCGCCGGCTCTATGGGTTCCGCAAGGGAAACCTGATGAGTACTGTCCTGATGTCGCCGGGCTCCACTCTCGACGAATATCACCAGGAATATATCGGTGTCGACCGATCGATTGAGGTCTGGTGCAGGGAAGATGAGATGGAAGAGGGCGAGCCTGTGCCAACAGGGGATTCGGGCGAAAATCCTGAAGAGGAATAACGCATACCAATCCGGGATACGAATGCAGTATGACGGGAGGAACTGGCACATATTTTCCTTCTTATGACTTTTTCTTAAACCGGTATTTTTATGCCTTCGAAAAAAATTATCGAAAAATTGCGAGAGTTCCCCGCCTCAGGGCCTCTCCGAGGCACGGCGGGGCAGGAAGAATTTTTTTTCAGAATTTTGGCTATTTGAAAAGGTGGAAAATATTTCTTGCAACCTCCCCTTGGAATGTGGAGGTAATTCACTTGTGACACGTCCAGAAATAGAAAGGGGTCAAGGGGATGCTCCCCTTGGGTTGCCTCCCCCTTTGGGGGAGAGAGGGGGTCACCCTCACATTCTTCACACAAAATAAAAAAAATCCAAACAACAACCGGATTTCTTCAGAGCCTGATTGTAAGGTATTGATTTGTCCCGACCCCCGAAGAACAGGATGTATTCATCGTACCTATGTTAAGAAGATTTGTTCACTCGAGTTTCCTGCCATGAATACAATATGAGAAAGAGACGCAGAGGGAAAAACAAATAAAAAAAAGTTCAGATATACCGCGCTTTTCTGGAGAGTTTCCTGGGAGTGTATAATGGCCTGAAGGGTTTATCCGCAGTTTCCTTGTGGACTATGTCTATTATTTCGTCTGTCGTAAGCTGCTCTTTGAAGGGTTTGTTCGGGTGCGACTTCCTGCGGACGGTGACGGTCAGTTTCCTGCTTGCGACTTCCTCGTCTCCGACAACGATAACATACGGGATCCAGTCCATGCCGGCCTCGCGGACTTTCTTGCCGACGCTCTCTTCCCGGTCATCGACATCGCATCGGACTCGGGCGGCATTGATCGCATCGCAGATCTCCGCTGCAAATGCGCCGTGGCGCTCCGCAACCGGAACAACACGCACCTGGACCGGTGAAAGCCAGGTGGGGAGGGCGGGAACCTGCTGCGTGGAGATGTTTTCGAGTATGGCGCAGATCACCCGCTCTACACTGCCGGTAGGTGAGCAGTGGAGGATGGGGGGATGGACAACCGCACCGTCCTCCTTGTGGTATTTGATATTGAACCTGAGGCGAGCTTTCGACATCGATCTGGACGGTGGGGTTCTCGATCGGGCGCATCTGACCATCGATGGCTGCAAGATCGATCTTTGCCACCCAGTAATGGACCCGGTCGGAGAGGATCTCGATCAGCATCGGGCAGTCTGATTCTTTGACGATCTTCTTTACCCATGCTTCGTGCTGGGCATAGAAATCCTTCGTGCAGCGGAACGCAGCGACGAGTTTCGTCTCAAAGTCAAGCCCGGTCTGCCAGCCCATGGCCAGCTGCTCCTCAAAACATTTCAGGGCCTCCGGCATATCTGTGCAGAGCGAGTGCATATCGGGCATGGTGAATGCACGGAGGCGTTTGAGCCCGATCACTTCGCCTTTCTGTTCGTGCCGGAACGAGTAGGTGGAGAGCTCATACATCTTCATCGGGAGGTTGTTGGGGGAGATATGCATGTCCCGCATGATCGAAAACATCCCGAAACATGCGGCAAAGCGCAGCATCATGTTCCGGTTATTTGATTTGAACCGGTATTGCCGCTCGCCAAACTTTTCTGCGTGCTCAAAGATCGCCCTGTCGCCCAGATCGTACATGACCGGGGTTTCAACCGGGGTGCCGCCATACTCAAGGACCAGGTGCAGCACGTAGTCGGAAAGGAGGTCCCGGATGATCTTCCCTTTTGGCATCCAGCGAAGGCAGCCGACATCGCTTGCCGGTTCGTAGTCCACCAGCTCTTTGGAACGCATCAGGTCGACATGCGCCGGTTCGCCACCGGTCGGGACGGCAACCCCCAGTTCTTTCTTGACGAGGCAACCGAACGGCGAATCGTCAAGATACTCGTGATAATCGTGGGTTTTCCCATCAGGAGTCAGCACGAACCAGTCATGCGTGACCTCTTTCTTCTCTTTTTTGACGCTCCCATCCTCCCCGGGCAGTATCGTCTTTGAAAGCTCGGAGAGGGGGTGGCCTTTGCAGGAGATCTTAAAGGATTTATACCACCCGAACGGAGCCCGCTTGACACTGAATCCTTCGGATTCCAGGCCTGCCTTGAGCGCATCGAGCGTGGCGATCGCGGTCTCCGGCGAAGCTAAGGTCACTCGAAAGGTGGGCGTACGGGTAGATCATAATCTTGTCGACATGTACCTGCCCGGCGGTCTTTTTAACCTCCCCGATCGCCTGGAGGACGACACCTTCTAGGTCCTCCTCATCTATCGATTCCACGGCACAGAAAACCGTCAGTGCTTCCGTCTCCCGGTCGGAGAGGACAGAGCACTCCTCTGCCATCTTTGTCTTCTTTTTGGCTTCGTATTCGATGTAATCTGAATGAATGAGAAGAAGTCGCATTGATTCATCTCCGATCCGGTGGGATCATCCGTATAAAATGAGAGTTGATTGTATATAGGGTTAATAGTATTCCGGCATAAAATGCATTTTTTGACCGTCGGAGCGATCAATCTGATGGAGGCCGGCTAAAAATTATCTCCTGTTCGCATGGTAACGGGAGAGTGTTGCCTGCCGTTGATCGAGATATTTTGCATCTCCTTTTTTGTAATACGGGTTCTCGGCCCGTTCGGTCGTGTAAAAGACCAGCTGGCCGATCGGCATGCCGGCATAGACCTTCACCGGCCGCGAGTTGACATTTGCCATCTCAAGCGTGATCGTGCCCCGGAAACCGGCATCGATCCAACCGCCGGTCTGGTGGAGTGTGACGCCGAGCCGTGCAATGCTTGATTTCCCTTCAATCGTGGCAACGATATTATCCGGAAGTTCAATGCATTCCAGGGTTTCGGAAAGAACAAACTGGCCGGGATTGAGGATGAAGGTGTCTGCATGGATCTCTTCAACATCAGAACATACGCTGTCCTGGTTGTAAGGGTCGATAACCTCGCTGCTGCCCGTGTACCAGACAAAATGGTTTCCCAACCGGATGTCCACGGAGTTAGGTTGCACCAGCTCCGGGTTGTATGGATCGATTTTAATATGGCCCCTTGCGATGCGGTCAAGGAGCTGCCAGTCCACAAGAATCATTGGCTGAACTATGGGGTGTAATCGGACATAAGGAATTCCAAAGATACTGGAGTTATTGACTTCCCGTACATTGTTGTCCGGATTTCTTCAGTATATCCCATATACTGGCGGATGAATGAAAAATACAATACTACGACGTTCGTTTGTCTCATTATTTATCCGGGCGCAGCTTTCCCCCAAGAATTCATGGTAAACGATAATCTATGAGGAGGGTTAATCCTTTTTTCCGCTCTTCTTAGTATGCCTGTCGAACAGAGCCGGGTTGATATGCCATTCGCTCCGGCGTAATAACCCGTGCAGCGTACTCGCTTCCCGTACCGTGAGATTGGTCCTGCCAAGGATCCGCCTGATGAGGACCATCGTATTTTCCCGCTTGAATGCCGGATGCCCGATGGTATCGAGATACCGGTCGATGTGCTGGTACAGATAACCCATGTCGGTTGGTGGGGCGAGAGCATACCCCGGAAGGGGCAGGTTTGAGAGTTCGTAGCATACAATGCCCACCGCATGTGAGAGGTTGAGGATCGGGTACTCTTCTGCGGTCGGTATGGTACAAATCATGTCGCTCCGCTTCACCTCCTCATTGTTGAGCCCCCAGTTCTCGCGCCCGAACAGGATTGAGATTCGGCCCTCAACGCCCTGTATCCGCTCACGGAGTTCCCGTGGTGAATAAAATGGCATCCGCATCGAATGGCAGACAGATTTACTCACCGTGCCGGTGGTCGCGATGACTAGGTTGCTCCGGGCAAAAACATCCTCGATGGTGCAGAGTTCCGCCCCGTTCAGGATATCCTGGGCATGGGCGGCACGCGCCTTTGCCTCATTGCCACGTTCGCACGGGTCGATCAGGACAAGACGGGAGAAGCCGAAATTTTTCATCACCCGTGCGGCAAATCCGACGTTCCCTTCATAGAGGGGGGCCACCAGCACGATCTCGATTTCAGGCATATAACAAAGATTACTGGATGGCGTCTACGGTCGCTTTCAGGATAGCGGCACCCTGGTCATATACTGCATTGCCAACCACAATGGTATCGGCATACCGTGACATCTGGGCCGCTTTTTCTGCAGAATTAATCCCGCCCCCGTAATAGAGGATGGATTTGTCAATGGCCTCCGATGCAGCTTTCACGACTGCCGGATCACCGTATATGCCGCTGTATTCGATATATACGACAGGGAAATGGAAGTAGCGATCGGCGACGGTCGTATAGGCAGCGACCTCTTCAGGTTTCAGATTACAGAGGGATCTTGTCAGTTTGCCGACAGAAGATTCCGGATTAAGGACAATATATGCCTCGGGCACGACGGAATCCCAGGGTATTTTTCCCTTCTGCAGCTGGACCCAGGCCCGGTGTTTGCCAACAACCCATTGAACATCTGCGGAATTTATCACGCTGGGGACAAAAATATAGTCCACTCCCTGGGTGAGAATGGCATCCGGTCCTGCCCGGTTCCATGACGAGCGGGAGGTCATACGCTTTCACCTGCTTCTGGAGTGCGGAGAGGTTCTCCTGTGTTACATTGAGCGTGCCCGAGAGCATCAGCGCATCGGTGCCGCTTGCCGCGATCGCGTCAATATCTCCCGGCTTCAACTGCTTGTCAGGATCGAGTTTGGTCACATGCACCCAGTCTTTCCATTTCATCAGTATCACCAGTACTTGTTTTTTCTTCCCCATAAATCGATGGCATGGGAATTCAGAGGGGGGGGCCTGATTGGCTCATCCTGCAATTAAAACTGGTTAGGATGACAACAATCAACGCCGTATTTTGTTTTCAGGTTTTAGACAGGCAGATGAGCGTTTTACAATTTTTTTTGTCTTGAGGAGATCCTTTATTTGACTTTCCTTTGTAATTTGGAAGAGATGTTATTGAAGAAGTTATGAAGGTGACCCCCTCTCTCCCCCAGAGGGGGAGGCAACCCAAGGGGGAGCACCCCCTTGACCCCCTTCTCTGTATACATGCCTTAAATCGAGGAGATATGCCTAAAGGGTACATGGATGAGATCCACTTTTTTGAGATCAAGTTTCTTCATTTTCAAATATCGCCCGAAATGGCAATCGGACCTTTATTCGGGCATATCGAAGTTTTGAGGGGTGCCCGGTGACCGGTCTTATTGGAGGATTTTTGAGGTCCTGTTTCCGGATTGCTGATTTGTGTGTCGCAAACCTGGAACAGGGAATAGTATGGGGAGAAAAACCGGCCTGTTTGTTCCCTATTGGGCGGTCGATCGTTATCTGCATACCTTGGAGGAAGTGGAAGAACGTCGGTTTCTCGCCTCCTCTCCGACGGAGCACCTCGTCGGATCGATGCCAGAATATTCGCAGAAACCTCCTGCCCCGCCGTGCATCGGAGAGGCCCAGAGGCGGGGGACTCTCGCACATGCGCGGGCGTTATCAAAGTAAAATTCAAAATTGCGGGGATGCACAGATGTAATTATTCCGCAACCTCAGGCGAATCAGAATAATGTTCCCATGATTTTTCAGGGTCAAGTTCCCATTACCAATTTTCCGCGGGACATCCTTTTCAGACCGGCGGCGTTCATTTTGGGGATGGACCAGGACACCTGTCCAGCATCTCATTACTCACAGATTTTCTTACCCCGATGCAATTCTATGATACGTATCTCTCATGACCTGAGAGACCATAAAAAATGAGATGAAAAAAAATGATCAGAGCTGGATGATGGCCGTGTCACGCTTCTTCTGGATTGCTGCCTGGTATTCCCTGATTTTGTGTGCCGGAATTCCGGTTTCTGCAGCAATTTTGTCTGCATCCGCCTCGATGAGCGCCGAGGCACTGATGATACCTGACGGGGATAGTTTTTCAATCACTCCTGCATCAATACCCTTGATTTTCAGGAGTTCCTTTCTTCCCCGTTCAATCTGGATCCGGGAGACTTTTTTCGGCACCGGTTTTTTCAGGTAGATGCAGACAAGGTCAACATGCCGCTGGACGGTACCAGGCGACATACCGGTGCGTTTACTCAGGACATCAACCGGGTGGGTGCAGAACGATTCCGGGTCCGTAAACCCGGCGGCCACGTATTTTTTCAGGCTGACAGCGGGAATCCCGATCTCCCTGAGTACCTGACTATAGTATACGATCTTCGCCTGGGCAAGGATCTCGTCAGACTCAGCATCGCTGATACCGGCAGCATGTAACATCGCCACATCTGCACGGGCAAGCCCGGAAAGTTCGGTGATCCCGGCAGACTTGAGAGATGTCAGGATTTTGGCATAGCTTCGGCCTTTCCGTGGGGTCAGGTGGTCTCGCATGAATTTACGGCACTCAAATCGCCGGCGGAGTTTTTCCAGGACCCGGCCGGCATCTGCTATAAGGGTCTCAGCTGTTCCCGTCGGTATTTCAAGCCGTTTTGCCAGAAGTTCGGGGTTGCTGTGCGCCAGTTCCGCGACCGTATAGATATGACACGCAAGCAGCTTGAGAGCGAGGGGTTCGATCAGGGACGGGATCTCGGCCAGGGATTCCCTGTTTGAATTGATATGGTGGCAGAGAGGGCAGCCGATATCCCAGGGACGGGCGCCTTTCCTGACGAGACGGACAAAATTGAGGTGATGCCTGTCACAGACCTCATCGGTGCGTACAGCAAAACCCCATTGCGCCATGGGCAGGCCAATATTAAAGGTGCACTCCGGGTACCGTGAGCAGCCGATGAACTGGGTATTGCCCCGCAGGTGTTTTATCGCAAGCATGCCCCCGCAGACCGGACATTTCCCCAGGTTCATCTCCTCGGCAGTCCTGCCACGGATGTCATCGCCTATCACTGCCTCATTTGCCTCGAGCTGGTCAAACGCACGGTGGAGCATCTGCCGGGACTCCCGGATCACGTCCTCCCGGGTCCGTTTGCTCTCCTTGATCTGCTGCATGTGGTCCTCGATCTCCTGGGTCATGTCGGGACGGGTGATCATGTCGGCATGTTGTTCGAGGGATTCGGTGACAACCCGGCCCACGAGAGTCGGGCGAAGGGGGGTACCTTCGACATATTTCCGGGAAACAAGTTTTGCGATGACTTCATGACGGGTGCTCTTCGTGCCAAGGCCCAGCTCCTCCATCCTCTGGATCAGTTTGCTCTGAGTATATCGGGCAGGAGGCTGAGTCTCTTTTTCATCGAGGGTCACCTTGAGAACCGGGAGGTGTTCGCCGGGTTCGAACGGGGGCAGGATCGTCTCCTGCGCCTCGCTGTAGGGGTAGACCGTATGCCAGCCCGGTTCGAGGAGCTGCCCTCCGGTGGCCGTGTATTCCTCTCCGCCGGCATCGAAGAGGACTTTTAAGGTCTTCCATTTCGCATCCGGTGAGAGCGTCGCGAGGAAACGCCGCAGCACCAGCTCATATACCCTGAATGCATCTTCACCCAGAGACTCCCGTGTGGCAGGGCCGGTAGGGTGGATCGGCGGGTGGTCGGTGGAAGATTTTTTACCCTGTGTCGGGACGGCCCGGCGGTTCGCCATAACCCATTCCACATCTTTTTTGAAGGGGGACGCACGGATGGTCTTCAGGATCCCTCCGATATCGAGAGAGGGTGGGTAAACCGTATTGTCAGTCCTCGGGTACGAGATATACCCGTTCATATAGAGGTCTTCTGCGATCCGCATCGCATTCGCAGCAGAGAGACCGAGCCGGGCTGCAGCAACGATATAGGTCGTCGTATCAAAAGGCGAAGGAGCCCGGTCCTGTTTTTCCCCGAATTTTACATCGGTGACAACAAGTGGGGCTTGTGTGTGGTCACGGGCGAGCTCTGCTTCAGATTTTTCATGAAAACGCCCGTGGGTATGCCGTGCTTCAATCCTTTCACCGTTCTTCTCGCTGTCCAGCGACAACTGCCAGTATTTTTCCGGGACGAACGCCTCGATCTCCTTTTCCCGGTCGACGATCATACCAAGCGTCGGGCTCTGGACCCGGCCGACCGAGAGGATGTTCTGCCCCCCCCTGCGGGCTGCGAGCGAGATGAACCGGGTAAGGGACGCGCCCCACATCAGGTCGATGGACTGGCGGGCCTCGCCGGCTGCTGCCAGGGCAAAATCGAGGTCGGTGGTATGCGAGAAGGCGTGGTGTATTTCCTGGGGTGTAATCGCGGAGAAACGGGCACGGTCGATGATGACCTTCCCGTTCACGGCCCGGATCAGCTGGTACGCTTCCTTGCCGATGAGTTCTCCTTCCGTATCAAAATCCGTGGCGATGGTAACCCGTTCGGCACGGCGTGCCAGTTTCTGGAGGAGCGCGACAATTTTTCGTTCGGTGGGGATTTTGATGGTCTTTGCATCGATCAGGCTTCGCGGGGTCGCCTCTTCACTGCGCCAGTTCGTGTATCCCGGCTCGAAATCAATCTCTACGACATGCCCCCGCAGTCCGACGGTCGTGGTGTCGCCGAAACTGTAGGTGGATACACCGGTATCCTTATGCTCGGTGATCTTCTTTCCTTCGTTCAGGATCTCGGCAATGCGGCGTGCCGATATGTTCTTCTCCGCGACGATCAGGTGCACGGTCACGTCTCCTTCTTCTTCAGTTCTTCTGCCAGCAGCCGGTTCACTTCACCGGGATCGGCACACCCTCGTGTCTTTTTCATGACCTGGCCAACGAGAAAATTGAATGCCCCCTTCTTTCCTTTCCTGAAATCGTCAACTGCACCGGGCTGTTCGCAGAGCACCTCGGTTATTGCGGTCACAACCGGGTTCACGGCTTCACTCTGTGCAGATTCGATACCGGAATTCGTTGGGGGGATCGGTGCCGTGACCTTCCTGAGCTTAAGCCGGTCAACGATGACGGCCGGTTTCTCGCATGGCTGGTGATTCAGCTGCTGGTCAAGCATGACCCGCAGCACCTCAATCCCGCTGGTATCCGTAATTACGTCTTCGCGGAGCAGCCCCAGGAGCCCGGTGAAAGCCGCGGGATCCACCGCACCGATGCTCATATTCCGGTAATTCGAGCTCTCCGATAAGCGTATCGGAGATCCATGTGTCAGCGAGTGCTGCCAGCGTCGCCGGATCAGGTCTGACCACCTCCTCGTAGAAATTCGCCAGGCGCAGGTCACCGGTCAGGGTCCGGGCATGGCTGAGAGAACACCCGTATTGTCCCATGAACCGTTCCCGACGGGCATCCGGGAGTTCGGGAAGGACGATCCCTTCGACCCATGACTGCACGTGGAGCGGGCGAAGGTCAGGTTCGGGGAAATACCGGTAATCGTGCTCCTGCTCTTTTGAACGTGAGGACTGGGTAACCCCCCGGGCCTCGAGGAAGTGGCGGGTCTCCCGCTCGACCTTCAGCCCGCGGCGGAGCAGGTTCTTCTGGCGGG
Organism: uncultured Methanoregulaceae archaeon; assembly: GCA_963829335.1. Lineage (GTDB taxonomy): Archaea > Halobacteriota > Methanomicrobia > Methanomicrobiales > Methanospirillaceae > Methanoregula. The sequence continues at coordinate 108,945 of CAWHIE010000004.1, read as the reverse complement.
TGATCTCGAACATGAGGGCTTTTTCCACGCCCCGGTAGGACGTGATATTCTTGACTTCCACACGCTCGCTCCCCTTTATCGAGATATTGGCATCAACCCTCAACGATCCTTCCTTCTCGGAGTCAAAGACACTCAGGTACTCAAGCGTCGCACGGAGTTTGTTTAAGAATTTCCTCGCCTCTTTGGGAGAACGCAAATCCGGTTCACTCACGATCTCGATGAGCGGGATACCGGCACGGTTGTAATCGACCAGCGAGTACCTGCCCCGTTCCACGGTGCCCATGTGGACGAGCCTGCCGGGATCCTCCTCGACGTGGACGCGGGTGATCCGGACCCGCTTCTCCCCTCCCTCATCACTCTCGATTTCGAGATATCCGCCTTCTGCCAGCGGCTTGTCATACTGGGTGATCTGGTATGCCTTGTCAAGATCGGGATAGAAGTAGTTCTTCCGCGAGAACTCCGATTCGGGAAGTACGGAACAGTTCAGTGCCTTTGCCACCCGCATCGCAAACTCTATCGAACGCTTGTTGAGAACCGGCATCGTGCCGGGTAACCCAAGACAGACGGGACAGACGTGGGTGTTGGGACCGTCGTTCCGGTAATCGGTCGAACAACCACAGAACAGTTTGCTCCGGGTATCGAGCTGGCAGTGGACTTCGAGACCGACAATAACCTGTCCTTCATCCATTACAGACACCCCTGTTCATAGGCATATGCAACATCGATCACCCGTTCGTCTTCCCATGCCCTGCCCATGATCTGGAGCCCGACCGGCATACCTTCAGCCATTCCGCAGGGAACGGATATGGCGGGGAGGCCGGCGAGGTTGACCGGGACGGTGAGGATGTCAGAGAGGTACATGGAGAGCGGGTCGCTCTTCTCTCCCAGCCTGAAGGCAACCGTGGGCATGGTGGGTCCGGCGATCACATCCACCTCTTCAAAGATACGGGCAAAGTCCTTCTTTACATTCTCCCGGGCGATCTGTGCCTTGGCGTAGTACTTCCCGTAGTATCCCGATGAAAGTGCAAATGTCCCGAGCATGATGCGGCGACGTACCTCTGTCCCGAACCCCGCTCTTCGCACTTCCCGGTAGGCTTCGTGCCATGACCACTTCGTATCAGCCGCCGGACCATAGCGCACCCCGTCAAACCGTGCGAGGTTGGAGCTTGCCTCGCAGGTACAGGTCACGTAGTATGCGGCAAGGGCGTACTCCATGGAAGGGATGCTGCAGGGTATGGTCGTGGCCCCGAGCTCCCCGAGCCTGCCGATGGCCCTCCTTACAACCGCTGCCACCTCCGGGTCAACCCCTGCACCGAAATATTCACGGGGGATGCCGATCTTTATGCCCTGGATATCGGCGCAGGGAGTGTGCGTGTAAGGTTTATCATACGAGGTAGAATCGCGACGGTCATACCCGGCTATGACCTGCAGGAGAGTCGAGACATCCGAGACGGTCTGCCCCATAGGACCGATCTGTTCGAGCGAGTTTGCGTACGCAATAAGCCCATACCGGGAAACCCGGCCATAGGTCGGTTTCAGGCCGACTATTCCACAAAATGCGGCCGGACACCGGATCGAACCACCGGTATCGGTGCCGAGTGCCATCCGGACCAGACCGCCGGCGATTGCGGCAGCACTGCCCCCAGAGGAGCCGCCCGGCACCCGCCCGGTATTGCAGGGGTTGAGGGTAGGGCCGAATGCGGAATTCTCGGTGGTGGTCCCCATGCCAAACTCGTCCATATTCGTCTTTCCGGCGATTGTCGCCCCTGATTTTTTTAAGAGGTCGACAGCGTGTGCATCGTAGGGAGGGATGTAGCCCTTGAGGATCCGTGAGGCGCAGGTCGTCTCAATGCCTTTGGTCGAGATGTTGTCCTTCACCGCAACAGCAACGCCGGCGAGCGGTCCCTGACCGTGCGGGGCTGTTCTGCAGGTGGTAAGGAAGGCATGGTACCGGTCCTCCGGCTCAAAAAATATCTCCGTTTCTTCCACTACATCACCCGCGGCGCCTTGATAAACCCGTCTTCCTGTGCAGGGGCGTTCCGGAGCACGTCTTCGCGGGGGAGGGAGGGCTCCGTCTCGTCCTCCCGCATCACGTTGCAGAGATCGCGGGCGACCGTAGCATCTCCCGAGACCTGGTCAAGCACGTCGAAATATTCAAGAATTGCATTGAACTGGTGAGTAAAGGTACCAAGTTCTTCTTCATCGATGCCGACATCGGCAAGGTCTGCGATATGTTTCACTTCGTGTTCAGTGGCCATGTTCCACCCTGATGATGTGGTCTATGTAATCTTGCAGGGACGTTTTATAACCATTTTTACGGGCAAGCTTCTGCAGCACCTTCCAGACACCGCTCCCGTACTGCATGGCTTTCTTCTCGTACCAGGCGAATTCTGCGGGGATGTATCGTTCTGCGACCTGCCTGAGCGGGATCTTCCTGCGCCCGTCCTTCACCTTGTCAGCAGCAGGGATCTTACGTGCAGCGCGCACTACCCGGACGTCCATGTAGGGCAGGGAAAGATACGTGCCGTGGAGTGCAGCAATCGCCTGGTCGCGGTCGGCCTGCTGTTCGAGCCCGGCAAAGTCGCGTTCGAGATCGTCTTCCAGCGTCACCGACTCCAGGTACCGGGTATACCCGCCGAAGAGTTCATCCGCCCCCTGCCCGGTGATGATACGCCGGTATCCCTGCTGCCCTGCCCAGCGGGCAATGAAGTACTGGGTCAGGGCGATGCTCGTGTTGACCGGATCTTTTTTCGGTATTCCTCCGATGACCGTGGGAAGAGCCGTTTCGATCTCCTTCGGTGCAATGGTGACGCAGGTCAGGGAGAGCCCCAGCACATCCGCGGCATGGCGTGCCTGGCGGAGGTCATGGGAATCCTCAAGTCCGACAACCACACACTCGCGCCCGGCAAGATGGGCGACCAGCGTAGAGTCCACTCCTCCTGAGAGTGCCGTCACCCCGTCATCGCTGCGCAACTGTACTGCAGTAATGATAGCCTCTTCAAGTGGCAGGTCCGGAATCAGCGGATCGATCCTGCCCCTTACTTCTCCGTCGCAGATCAAGGTCCCTTTCGGGCAGTTGCCCGGCATGATCCCGAAGTGGTCCCGTGCCCGGCACCCGCTCCCGGCAATGAAGAACTCCCCCCCGAACCTGAGGATCTCCTCCGGACGGTTGTTGAGGATCGATTCGACCTCCTGTAGCAGGAGTCGCTGCCCGTCGATCTCCACCCACCCGTAAAGTTTCAGCGTGCTCATGGGTAACTCATCATGCTCTCAACTGTTCACAATCAATGCCCCTGCTTTCTAATTTAACGTATCTTTTTTTAAGGAACATGAAAGAGCGACCGGAGTCAGGAGGAGACCCGGGCGGAGGGATCCATGATAAAGGATCCTGCGGAAAAATTAAACGAATGCCTGAGGCAGATCTGAATCGGAGTAGACCCGCCCCGGCCTCCTTCCCGGCAGAAAGTTCAGGCTGCACTATTTTTTTTGGCAGCTCGATCAGAAAATACGTTCAAACATGATCATAACCCGGGTTTGGTATGGTTATTCTTTATCAGGATGATAAAACCGGATACAATCTTTTTTTTTAGTTGTACGGTTAATAATTCAGAGCGCCAGGATAGTCTCTCCGGCCAAGACGTACGGACCTGAGATATCAATGCGCAGTCTAATAAACGATGTACGTGCGAGGGTAGGAAAGCCCGGCCAACTCCGATGGACTTAAGATCCATTCCTGCAGAGGTTCATGCGTTCGAATCGCATCCCTCGCATGGGAAATTTTCCCCATTAAATGAGCATAAGACAATTTTCATGAAAAATACCCTTCCTGCGATGACCCGCACCTCATCATCATTAAATCTCATCATTAAGAAGGAACATATTTTTTTCTCCTGATTTTCCCGGGATAGCCATAACATTTTGATTGAATTATGTAATTATCTGGTTATGCCAATGTATCCTTGAGACCATACTATTATATATTAAAAGGATGCTGAACCCATTTCAATGCATCAAATTTTGCATTACGACACTATATTTATATAACTGGATGAATGATCAGATTAGTTACAAATGGATGGATCTGAAATGAACAAGATATCACTACTGGGTATAATTATCATGGTGGCACTCCTTGCGGGTGTCGGTACCGTATCAGCAGCAGCAAACCTCGTGACAAACGGGGGGTTCGAATCACCTGTTCTTGTCCCTAACCCGGATGGTTTCCTGAGAATTACCAGCGGCTTGACCGGCTGGACGATAATCGCCCCAGGGAATATTGACCTGGTAGGACCCTACTGGATTCCTTCTGAAGGAGTGCAATCGATCGATCTGTCCGGAGGCAGGCGTGGCGCAATCAGTCAGGATATACCAACGGAATCAGGTAAATTATATGACCTCTCCTTTGACATGGCGGGAAATCCGGTCGGTCCTCCAACCGAGAAGAGCGTTGAGGTATTCTGGGGTGGAGTTTCTCAGGGAATTTCCACATTCTCGACCACAGGACACTCGCAACTCTCGATGGGCTGGAAGACCGAAGGACGATTGCTTTTGCCATCAACAGCGTCTTCAACCGAACTCAGGTTTGTCGACAAATCTGATGGCAACGGGTTTTATGGGGTAGCCCTGGATAACATTATTGTTACGGAACACAGCGTCATCCCCAGCCCCGAGTTCCCCAGCATGGCCCTTCCCGCGGCATTTATTGTCGGGATCATTGGTGCGGTCCTCTTCATCAAGAGCACCAAAGAACATTAAATACTTTTTTCGTTTACTATCAGTCATATCCATCGGCCAACCGTGCCGGACTACACGTTTGTATAGTTGAAAAGAGGTCAAGGCTATAGATCTGCTCTTTGCAAAAAGTGGAAGATCCCCCGAAATTATAATCTCCCACAATCTGAATTCCGCCATTTTTTTAGAGTTAATTTCCAAAGTGGGATAATTCAGCAAAACAGGGAAGCAAATCAGGTGCATGGCGCCGGTGCCTTGCATGTATTTATTATTCTCAACGGATACATTGCCTTTTGAAACAGAAGAGGAGCGAGTAATATGAAAAAAGCATGGATAGTTTTGACGATTGTTGCAGTGTTTGCACTTGCCGGTACGGCATCAGCATTCGGGAATATTGTATTCCCCTATGATGGAAACCTGGTGGTGACCTATGTTTCACAAGATGCAGGGTATAATAATCATTTCGGGATCGTATTGCCCGAATTACACCCCCTCGGACAAATTCATGGAATAACACCCTCATTACCTGGCAGCGAATATACCGATATAGGCCGCTGTTCACCTGATACGAATGTGGCGGTTTACATCAGGACTCCGCTTGTAGTAAGTCCAATCGTTAACAGCGATCGCCTGTATCGTTCTGACATCGCAAATCCCAACGATGGTCTGGACCACGCCCTGGTAACTCCGCAAGGAGATGGATCGTACACGGTAGCCTTTGAGGACAGTTTCCGTTATGATATCGACCATGATTTCAATGATGTTGTCCTTAACGTAGCCTGTATTCGGGACACTCCGATCCCCACCCCTGAGTTTCCGACCATGGCCCTCCCCGCAGCGATGATCGTAGGGCTCCTCGGTGCCGTCCTCCTCATCCAGAGGAGCAGAGAGAACTAATTTTTACCACCAGATTTTTTTTGCCATTTCTTGGGATATTGTTCAGAGATTATCCGGATTGTGGTTGTGGAACGGATATATAATCAGGTTTTGTCCATTCTGGCGGAATTCAGGAACCGATCCAGGACTGAAGGTGCATCATTACTAAATATCAGGCCGGATTGCAATAATTATAGGTTTTTATCAAACGATTTGCCTGTTTTCTGGAAAATAACAGGATGTTTTGCATTTTTGCCTTGCAAGAATATATATAGAAAAACGATAAAAACAACAGATTGATTTTCAAGGAGTAGTGAAATATGAAAAAAGCATGGATGATTCTGGGGCTTGTAGCAGTATGTGCACTGATAAGTACGGTATCAGCGGTTCACTTCCCCAGTTGTGATAACGGAAACCGGATTGTTGTTACATATGTTAATTCGAGTGCCGATTATAACGATGTATTCGGTATCGTTGATCCGGTTACGGATGCTGACATAAATTTGGGAACGATTCACACAGATTTGGGATTGATTCACAAAGCCAGTCCCGGTCAGCAATATTATCCGATAGACACCTATCCTCCGGATTCTTCTCTTGAAGTATTTATCAAAACTCCTGATGGACATACCTACCGTATTTGGAAACCTGCAGGTGATGGTGTACCATCCCCGTATCACACAAAAGCCCTGGAACAACCCGATGGGTCATGGACCGTAGGTTTTGAGGATACGTGGCACGGCGGAGATCTGGATTATAACGATGTATTCCTCAATGTGGCATGTGAAGCAGTTAAAACGCCAACACAACCCGATCCACTACCAACTCCTGAGTTCCCGACCATGGCCCTCCCGGCAGCAATGATCGTAGGGCTCCTTGGTGCCGTTCTCTTCATGAAGAGAACCAAAGAGAGCACTAATTTTTCGTGATATATCTTTTTCATACACTTCACTCCGGGAAAAAATACTTTTTAATGTCGGGGGAATCATTCGAACAGCAGGAAATTCGAAGGATTTGCCCGGGTTAATTTCTTCTATCCCTGTTCTGTTAATATTCCGCCCCGTTAATAGGACACTTATCCTTTTCGTCGGAGGAACTGCTCAGGTACCGGCCGTGTGCTGCCCCTGGCTTCTTTTCATCGATCTCTTCTCCGTAGTTATCTGACGAAAAATGGGCTTTAAGAAATTTGAATCCGAATGTACCAGGTTTTTATCCTGTGTTCTGCGTTTTTAATGGATTACACTACTGCCTTGCATAAGATTATATTTTATAAAACTCTAGTAAATTTTTGTCCTTACTAATAAGGGGAGTGGATGAGATGAGAATATCCAGATCAATGCTATTATTGTTTATTCTGCTGCTTGCTGTCATTGGATTTGCACAGGCTGCGCCCGGTGTGACGTTCACCAAACCGGACACTGCCGTTTGTCAGCGAAGCTGCTGGAACCCGCAGGTATCAGCGGTGGTTGCGGGATTGGATCCCGGTCAGAAGATAGACCTGCAGCTCACGTACTATATCGTTAACCCGGTTTTCCTGAGGACCGATACCGTCTACAGTGGATATGATAACGTTGGAAACGGGGTCTACCCTATCACCCCCGAGCCTCTTTGGTGTCAAATGTCTCTGGCCGGGCATTCCTTCGGTCTGGGTTCCTCCGAATACACCGGACAACGAGAAAATTGTAGAGATCCATTTCGGGGCAAACCTGCTTAATCATGACACCGGGAACCCTCTTCCTGACGCTACCGGGAGTCTGGACTACTACTGGTACACCTGGTTCTGCAACCAGGTTCCTGAATTTCCGACCGTTGCCCTGCCTGTTACGTTAATTATTGGATTCCTGGGCGCAGTGTTGTTCATCCAAAGGACCAGGAATAACTAGAACTTTTTTATTTTTTCCGGTTCCCAGCAGGAACTGCGCCACGTTTTTTATCAGATAGAGGAACATGTGGATCCGAACCACCCCGATTTACTGAAGGGATTTTGGGCTGCATTCGTTGTTATTGCTTATGCCTGCCGAAACCAGGTAAACCGGATTAAACTGCCGGACCAGGGCTCTGCGGGACACCCGGAAATTCCGTACCGATCTCACATGGGATGCCCTCATTATGCCGGCACGCACCGTGTCCATGATCCAGTTAGGGATCCCGGCCGGATACTGTCTGGAAATTATACTGATCAGAAGATATCCGGGGATAAGCCACCGTGAAGTTTTCTGTTGATCAATCTCCAAGCCCGTTATGAACAGGAACCATAAAAAAATCCGGAACGGTACCATATCCGGAATACTGGACAACACATGGCAGTACTCATCAGAGAGGCGAGGATCGCAACGGCACTCCCGGCAACAACACACCAGACTTCATGTGCAGTCATCTGATCGATTCAGATATTCGTGAATAACTACCGAAAGGATAACCGGTATTCTCTTCACATGAAGCTCGAATAGGATGCGGCGGAATGGCCTCTGTCCTCACATTATTTTCGAGGTACAATATTTTATGTAATCCTCGTGAAACCAGAAGTTCACCGGCAGGAACTCCCTTTTTTCCGCGATGACGGTTATTGAATCCCGGAATGAAGGGAACATCGTACAGATGGCTCCATACAAAAATTTCAGGCCCTGGGAATGGATATCTTTTGCCATCAGGATGTACCGTGAGGTCAGTGGACTGAACCCTGACGCTTCCAGGAGCTGGATCACCTCACGCACCGTATATTCGCGCCAGTGGATACCGCAGATCGTGTTCCTGGCCGGATCCAGCTGGGTAACAGAGTCATACACAGAATTCCGGATGGAACGCCCGGTCATAATCTTAATCCTGTGCACCAGGTTCACCTGGTTTGGTGTGGTAATATACACAATCCCTCCCCGCTTTAAAATACGGTTAATCTCCTGGAGAACCGGCAGCGGATTGAAGTTTAAATGCTCCAGTACTTCAGATAAAATGACGGCATCGAAAAAGTTATCCGGGTACGGCAACCCGTTCTTCCCGATATCTTTCACCAAGCCCGAGGAAGGTGAAACGTGAAAATCGGAATATAGTATACGCAGGTTCGCGTTATCCTGAAATTCGGGATTGTCGTAGGTATATACCTCAAAACCGATTGTTGCAAGGGCAATATCGATAACTCCCAGGAATGAACTTATCTCAAGGACACGTGGAGGAATGTCTCTTTTATTGAAGAGTGTATTAACATCCAGGAGGATTTTTTCATATTGGGGGTGGAGGTGATCAATATAGTTTCTTTCCCCCACGGCATCCCACAGATCCAGTAAAATAACAGGGTTTTTACCGTATACGTTAAAGATTATATTATTAAGAATTTCTTTAACCTGAACGTCGGGATAGTTCATACCGGTACTTATTGAATTGTCCGGTATTTCTCTATTCGTAATGACCGCCAGCCGGGATGGACAAGGGTCATTCGACCGAAGGAACAGGTTTTGAACAGGGAGAATACGGTTCTCCTGCGAATCTCCTGCCGTTTTCAGAAATGCAGGGATCGTCAGGAGACAGAGGATTACCCCACACAAGATATTCCGGCGCGGAGTGAGGGGATTGACCGTTATCCCCGGTACCTTCCGCTGGTTTCCTGTATACCGGAGGTTTCCTGAAAAGCCTTTTTCCGATGCAAAGAACCGCCGTGTATTCTCTGACCTGAATGCAGATGGTTTTGCACCAGAGTGCCGTGTCCGGAAGATTCCCTGTCAACATGACCCTGAATAAAGGTTAGTTTTTCACGTACTTCGTACGCCGTCCTGGAAAAATTATTCTGCGCAAGTATTCTGCGCAAAAATCTCATCAAGGCTTTTTTTGCATTTTTTTAGAAAAAAGGTTTAAATATTGCCATTAAACCAGTTAAAACCATAAAAATGAAAAAAATGTACCTGCCTTGCAATACAACTAATATTTATATAGGTTTATGAAAAAATACATTCCATAGTATTGAGGGGAGTTTTATGACAACCGACAACCATGAGCTCACACAGATTAAAACCCACCCTTATGACAGGGAACTCTCGAAGATCAAGAATTTTCTCCGGGGGAGTTCCAAGGGATATACAGTCACGGAAATTTCCCGTGCCATCGATATAAACCGCAACTCGGTGGCGAAGTATCTCGATGTATTGTGTATTTCGGGTGCTGTGGAACTCAAGGTGTTTGGATCAGCAAAAATATACTCTCTTACCAAAAGGATCCCGGTATCATCGATTCTCAGCCTCTCCTCAGATTATATCTTTGTACTGGATGACGATCTGGTCATCCATTATGTCAATGAAAAGGTATTGAACCTGGAAAAAAAATCGTCCGAAGAAATCGTAGGAAAGCCGGTCGGGAGATCCGGTCTTCAGCTGCTGTCCCTGCCGGACATCAACCGGATATTGCTGGAATGCAGCCAGGGTAAGGACGTTCTCAAAGATATTGATGTGCCCATTGATGGCAAACCCGGATATTTCCGTGCAAAATTTGTTCCGAGCATCCTTGAAAACGGGAAACGGGGAATCCTGATCATCCTCGAGGACATTACCGAGATCAAACAATATCAGCTCGACCTGGAAAAGACCGTCCAGGATCGCACGAAAGAACTGACAAAGACCTCGAAGAACCTGAAAATTGAGATCCGGAACCACCGTGAAGTGAAGGATGCCTTTGAGGACAGCGAACGGCGGTACCAGACCCTGATCGAGCTCGCCGAGGAAGGTATCTGGACATTTGGCCCGGAAGGGAACACCACGTTTGTGAACCGGAAGATGTCCGAGATACTTGGCTACTCTCCCGACGAGATGCTGGAAAGATCCCTTTTCTCCTGTGTCAGCATCCGTGACAAGGGATTTCTCGAAGAAAAATTTTCCCGGATAAAAAAAGGGCACAACGAGCACTTCGAACTGGTATTCCTGAAAAAAGACCAGACGCCTGCCTACACCTGGCTGTCCGCATCGCCCCGCATGGATGAGCACGGGACATTCGTCTACGGGCTTTTTGTTGTCTCGGATGTCACTGCACTGAAAAAAGCTGATGTCGCACTCCAGGAGAGCGAGTTGCACTACCGTACCATTATTGAAACATCCCCCAACGGCATCCTTGTCCTGGGCCTCAACGGTATCATCAAACTGGGAAATATCCAGGCCGCGACAATGCTGGGATATACGACCAACGAGGAACTGGCCGGGAGAAATTTCTTCGATTACGTCACCCCAAACGATCTCGAGAACAGCCGGGAGCACCTGAAAAAGACCCTGGAAAATGGATTTACCCGGTACCTGGAGTGCCGTTTGATAGCGAAGGACAGTACCGCCTTCTGTGCTGAGGTAAGCGTAGCAACGGTTCCCGATGCAGCGGGCCGGCCAAGTGGATTTGTCGTTGTGCTCTCCGATGTAACCGAACGGAAGAAAGCGGAATACCTGGTCCGGAAGTCCGAAGAGAAACACCGCGCTCTCGTCGAAGGGATCAGCCACATTATCTTCACCACCGACACCAGCGGGAGGTTCACCTATGTGAGTCCGGTTATCCGGGAGATCCTGGGATACAACGCAACAGACCTGATGGGCAGGTATTTTTACACGCTGGTCCCGTCGGAACAGCGGCATATTCTCGGAGAAAAACTGAAAGAGGCCCAGGAAGGAAGACTCAGCCCGAGCGACTTTAAGATGATCGACACCTCCGGCACCATTCACTGGGGCCGTATTATCGCACAGCCGCTCCTGGAGGGAACGAACATAACGGGGATCACCGGGCTCATCGAGGATATCACGGATCTCAAACTTGGTGAAGAGGCGCTACGGGCAAGCGAGGAGAAACTTAACCTTGCGATCGAAGGGTCCGGCGCAGGTCTCTGGGACTGGAAAGTCCGGAGCGGCGAGATGATAATAAATGACCGGTGGGCTGAGATCCTTGGCTACCCCCCGCAGGAGATCCAGCCGCTCACCTTTGACAGGGTATCGTCGCTGATTCATCCCGATGACCTGCAGAGATACCGGGAGTTGCTCGACCGTCATTTCGCGGGAGAAGATCATGGGTATGAGTGCGAGATCCGTGTCCTGCACAAAGACGGGCACTGGGTCTGGGTGCAGGAACGCGGGAAGGTTACAGAACGAAACCTGGAGGGAGAACCCGTCCGGATGACCGGGACCCGCATCGATATCTCCGAACGGAAAGTGGCAGAAGAAGCCCTCCGGCAGGTGAACCGGAAACTGAATCTTATATCAAGCCTCACCCGGCACGATATCCTCAACCGGGTTTCAGTGCTCCTCGGGTACATCGACCGGGCCAGGTCCATGACGCAGGATCCCGCATTGCTCGACCATCTTGGACGTCTGGAAGTGTCGACAAAGGCCATTGGGAAGCTGGTTCAGTTTACCCGCGATTTCAAGGATCTCGGGATGCACCCGCCCCGTTGGTTCAGCATTGAAGATTGTATCCGGGATAGTACCCGCAGTCTTGAACCTTCCGAAATAACGCTCTCGTTCGAATGTGGTCCGTGGGAGATCTATGCAGATCCCCAGATCACCCGGGCCTTCAGCAATATTGTCGAGAACACCCGTATCCATGGAAAGAATGCGACGGAGATCCGCGTGGAATGCGGCCCCCTGGGCCGCGAACTTTCGTTGGTTATCGAAGACAATGGCGCAGGTATTCCCGGGGAGATGAAGAAAGAGATCTTTGAACCCGGCATGGTCCGCAACCGCGGGTTCGGTCTTTTCCTGGCGCGGGAAATTCTCTCCATCACCGGCCTGACCATCGATGAAAATGGTACTGCGGGTAACGGTGCCCGGTTCGAGATCCGGGCCCGCCGGGGACGTTCAGGATGCACAAGGCCCCTGCAGATACAAAGAGCCGGTCCACGCCGGAGGTTGCACCGTGATACCCCTTCTTCTTGTTGACGATGACCCGGATATGCTTGACCTGATGGAGCTTGCCTTCCGGGATACCGGGACCTTTGACGTGACCGCCTGCCTTGACGCCCGCGATGCCGTGGAGGTCCTGAAACAACGCCCCATTGCAGTCGTCATCTCTGACTACCGGATGCCGGTAATGAATGGCGGGGTGTTTGTCCGGGCCGCAAGGGATACCGGGTACGATGGTCTCTTCATCATCTACTCCGGGAGAGGAAAAGACTCCCTGATCGACCAGGCCCGCCGGGATGGTGCGGATGCCTACATTCCGAGATCCGGTGATTTCAAAAAAGAGCTGGCATCGATAAAGTCGATCATCTATCACTGCACAACCGGAGAATCGACGGTATCCGGTGAAAATACTAAAACCGGGCTTTGAACGGTCTTTTTTTATCGCATGCCCGAAGGATTTTTTATTTCCTGTTTATCGATCTTTTTTACCTGGGCAGGGAGGTTGATCCAGATATCCGGACCAGAATTCTTCCTCATTTTCCGCAAGAGAGGTATTTCGTGCAATGAAGAATCTGCGCGACGGAGGACCTCATGAAAAATGTGAGAAACGTTATTCATCCTGGAATATTTTGATGGAGCATACAGATCTGAGAGTGCCGAACGGTGAATTTTACAACGATAAAGGCCAGAATCGGGAACATAGTGGATACCTTTTTTTATGATCCGGGGTTCTTTTCCCGGAAAAATTTCTTATACATGATCTCAGGCATATAGAACCTGATCCATGATGGGGACCCTTCGTAATACGTCCGGATAAGGAATGCGACGAGCACCAACACCAGGCCGACGATCAACACCCCGGTATTTGCAATCCCGAAAAAATCCTTGACGTAATTAACCTCGTCCATCGCATTGGGAAATAACCCGATACCCAGAACCTTCGATGAGAGTGGCCAGAGAAACATGTATCCAGATTCGTATACCAGTGCATCTTCAACCAGGTGTGCCCCGAAACCGATGATGGCGAACCCTAATGCATCGAAGAATTTTATGCCGAGCGGGTGGAGCAGGAATGCCACGACAATACCGAAAACAATCATTGCCCCGATAGTATGGAATGTCCCGTGATAGATCGAGGTCCCTTCAAAAAGCACCCTGAACCCGAGCCAGCGAAGGACAGGATTTGCTATCACATCAAGATCCGGGGCCCAGGCGCTCAGGATGATTATCCATGAAGGATCCCTCCCGGTATAGTGGTAAAAAACCATGCCAGCAAGGATTGCACATGCAGCGGAGTAGACAATATCCTCAGCGATCATGATGAACGGAACATTTCAGGCAATAAAAATCCGCCGTGAAGATTTTTATGTATTTGGATATTCGCTTCATATCAGGACCAGTTCTTCCTTCAGTTCAACCTGTTCGTTTCAGCCAATGACTGGTTATACGTTAGTGCGGCAGCTCATGAAGGGATCACAACGACGTTTATTCAAAAAAGAGGGAGAAGGAGGGATTACTGGTACCAGACCAGGCCGGCATTGGCGGGATAGAGCGTTCCCATCCAGTAGTTGCTGGTACAGAACAGGTTCTGGTTACTGTTGGTTTCATAGACCGGCAATCCTCCCGGGACACCGGTATCGGAGGCACGGGCATTGATGATGTTGTGGTCAACGTAAACCCCGATGGTCGGCCTGGCCCGGATGTGCACCGTTGCCACGACACCGGTATCGATGGTGTTGTGATGGATCTGGAATTTCGCACCGGCGGCTCCTGTCCCGGTCTCCTCGTCCTGGTGGACATCGAAGTGCGCCGCTCCGATCGCATTGCCATGGCCGAGAATATGGTTGTAACGGGCTTCATACTGCTCCCCGGCCATCCCCGCACCGGTCACGTCATCCCGGTTGTAGTCGAACAGGTTTGCCTCGATCAGGGCATTTCCCCCGTAGAGGTTTATACCATATCCCTCACCCCGGGCCTGGTTGTTGTGGATATAATTGTGGTGGATATACGGGATGGGCGCAGCAGAATTCTGCCGTAATGAGATTGAGGACCATGCCCAGCCATCGAGCTCACAGTTGTCCACCTCGAAGCCCTTCCTGTTCTCGGCAAAGATGCCTACCAGGTAATACTGTTCGCTTATTGAACCGGGATACACATCGTTGTTGCCGTAATCCTGGGGGTACATCTCGCCTTCCAGGCGAAGCCCGGTGATCCGGATAGTGTCTCCCCCTGCGATGAGCATCGGTTCTTCCCAGCCGCCATTAAGATTTCTGGTCCGTTTCAGGAGCCCTCCTGCAGAACCGGCAAGCCCGCGGTCACTGGCCAGCGTTACGCCGGCCGGGATCGTGACACTGGGCGTTCCGGTGAGATCGATGACGGCGGTACCTTTGACAAATACGGTTTCGCCGGCCTTTGCACTCTTCAGGGCAGAGAGCAGCTCCGCCTTTGAAGAAACCGTATATTTCACGCTGGCCTCTGTCCCGGTAATGATCCGCGAGTCACCGGTACCGCCGCCTGCCGGGTTACCGGTCGGGTTACAGTCTGCGCCGTAACATACTCCTTCCTGTCCTATGGGAGGTCGGAACAGGTGTTATTATCGGGGTTGGAACCGGCGTCGGGGTCGGGGCAGGAGCCGGGACGGCTTTTGTTATCCTGATATAGTCCGTCTTGATCTCGCTGTCAGTCCCGGAGGAATTCGTCACTGAAAGGGTTACCGTATAGTTGCCAGGCGTCTGATACGTGTATGCCGGGTTTTTTGCAGTGGATTCCACGACCCCGTCATTATCGAGATCCCATGTACAGGAAGAAGTACCTGTTGAAACTGATGTGTCGGTAAACTGCACCGTCAACGGGGCTTGTCCCTGGGTAGCACTGGCCGTGAACTGAGCGGACCGGCAGGGCAGGTGCTGACGGTGATGATACTACATGGATATACCCGGTTTTGACCTCACTGTCGCTGCCGGAGGCATTGGTCACGGTGAGTTTTACCGTGTGGTTTCCTGCAGCCGGATAGGTGAAGGTCGGGTTCCTGACGGTACTGTCGGTGGATCCGTCTCCGGTAAAGTCCCACGCGTCGAGCTGGTGCCCGCAACCGTTGACTGGTCAGTAAACTGCACGGTCAGCGGGGACTTTCCCTGCGTTGTATTGGCCGTGAACTGGGCGACCGGCTGTGGTGGTGCAGACGCGGGTAAGACATGGATATAACCGGTTTTGACCTCACTGTCCTTCCCGTCCGGGTTTGTGACGGTCAGGTTGACAGTGTAGGTACCCGCAATTGTGTAGGTCCAGGACGGGTTTTTTTGGGTACTGTCGGGTATCCGGTCATTCGTGAAGTCCCACGACCAGGCCTGCAGAGAACCTCCCGACTGGTCGGTAAACTGCACCGTCAGCGGTGCATTCCCCGTCGTTACATCAGAGGTGAATGCTGCGACCGGAGGAGTCGCAACCGGGGGAGTTCCCAGGGTGATGTAATGTTCCCTGACTATCGTATCAGACCCGTAAGCGTTTGTCACCGTCAGTGTCACCGTGTAGGATGTTCCGGCATCTTCCCAGAATCTCCAGACCGGGTTCTGCTGGAAGTTCTCCGGTAGTTTTCCCTCCCCGTCGGAAAAGTCCCAGTGATAGGTCATAGGCAACGTTCCGGTCGACTGGTCCGTGAACTGCACGAACAGGGAGGATGTACCCTGCGTGGCGTTGGCGGTGAACTGTGCTTTCGGGGGAGTTCCGGCTGGAGTGACGGAAGATACCGTAATCAGGCCGCTCCTGCTTTCGGTGTCGCTGCCCGATGCATTGGCTACGGTAAGGTTAACCGTATAGGTGCCCGGTACCGCATAGGTGTGCGACGGATTTTTTGTTGAGTAATCGACAACACCGTCATTGTTGACATCCCAGGCATACCTGACCGTGCCGGTAGCTGACGACTGGTCAGTAAACTGCACAACGAGGGGGGACGTCCCCTGCACAGGACTTGCGGCGAACCGGGCGTCCGGCAACCCACCGCTGCCCGCGGAGGTTGTTTTCACGACAAAGACCGTCTGGAACGCCCGGGAGCCGAACCACGAGTGCCCCTCCTGAATCATCCGGTATTTCGGGGCCAGCGGACCGCTCATGGAAGGTGCGGTCATGGGAAAGGAAAACGTGTACTGTGCCCCTGGCATGACCCTGGTTCCCGCCGGGATTTTGATCCGGGAAGGTCCGAATTTAACGGCATCTCCCGAACTATCCCCGACCGCCCCGAGACGGATCAAATCCGTTTCGCTCCATGCCCTGCTGCCGGTGTTTTTCATCGTTACCGAAACACTATAACTCTGGCTGGCATTCATGACTGCCGGGATCGTATCCGAGATATACTGTGCGTTCCATGCAGGAGTAGCCGATGCGGCTGCAGCAGTCCCGGGCAGGACCAGTGCGAGAATAATGAGTCCGGCGATCAGGCCGACTGTCCGTGATTTTGCAACGATGTTCATGGTTTCATGGGTTGGTAACCGCCCTTTATAAATTGGCAAAACAGTCCGGATGCAGGGATCAAACCCCAGGGCAGAAAAAATTACCCCGCGGGTTTGTTGATGTACCTGAGGAAATCAAAAAGTATTTGTACGGTCCCGGTGCGTTACCTGAAAGGATTTAAGGTGCAGGAAGAAGCAAAAAAATCAGATAATTAATCTGATATCACCATTATGATCTCTCCAACACTTTGTTATTGAAAAAAAACAACACACTTACTATTATCTGAAAATACGTCCCTCAATTCAGACTATAATCATCTGACTTTCAGGATACGGCAGAAGAACGGGAGGGGAGAATATATGGATGATACGGTACTTCGCTTTTTATCATCAAAACTGCAGAATGATTCAAAGTTTTTAGATGAGAACCAGCAAAAAAATGTTGAGGTACTGCAACGAATATCAGGTAAATTTCATGCAGATGCCGGTATCCAGCCCGGACCGGAAGTTCAGGTTTCTGAAAACCTGCTTGTCCTTGAATCCGGACACCAGCCTAATTTCCTGCCCTACCCGGGTGTCTGGAAAAAAGTTTTTCTCTTACACCGGATTCTTCATCATGTGAAAAGGAGAGACCGTGATGCTGTAGCTGTTTTTGGTTTTGCTGACCAGAATTTATCAACGGCAAAAATACTCTACGAGAACAAGGTACCTGCCGTGAATAAGCAGGGTAACAAAAAATTCGGGTTCAGGATAAACGAATCGGAAAAATGGAAGCGTTTCAATACCATTAATAAACCGTCACAAGATGATTGGGAACAGGAATTATGCAATGTGAAGAATTATTATATTCAGTTCCTGCCAAAAAACAAAACAACGTCTGACTCATGTATAATCAACATCGAAACCCTGACAGGAATAATGAACATGTGTTATTCACGGGCTGACAACATGGCAGATCTCAATGCCTTTATCTTTGCCCGGATTTGCCAGGACTTGTTCGATATACCCGTTCATTTTTTCCGGTATTCGGATGTTCAGCAGGAATGCCTCTTTATGGATGAATGGCAAAAAATCCTCGCTTCTGCCGCCGAATATACCCGGGTTTACAATAATACAATCCGTGAACATGAGCTGAATCTTGCACCGGTTTCCCCGGGCTTATTCCCTTCTGGTATCATTGTTCCTGTGGAGCAAAAATAACCTTATCCACGGACTCATTATCAGGGTGTAAAGGCACATGTCCTGGATGTGCAGCCCGGGTTTCTTTTCCGTTGCCTGATACCGGCTTCCCGGCAGAAACCATGAAGGATATGGGACTGTCAGCTGTTGCACGCAATGTCATTTTTTCTGAAGGCCTGGGAACGCACCTGTTTGTTTCAGGTTCCGGAGGAGGACTCAGGTATGGCAAAGTGGCAAATGAAATATCCAGGACACTATCATTAAACATTCCTGTTACCTTCTCATGGCAGTCCCGCGATTATTATATCGGTGTTATTCACTGGACTGCCCTGAAAGATACGTTAAAGCTCTTAAACCTGACTTCGGATGAACTGGTGTCTGGTCCGTCTGATGAAAAGATCGCCGGATATCTCGCTACGCTCCGGAAACGTATTGAGGACCTGAAACAAAATCCTGAAAATAAAAAAGAGATTGCAAAATATTCCGGGTTATACCGGAGTATATCGACACACTTGACGATAACAAAAAAAATGTTCTCGACGATTCCCTCGATTCTCGATCTGCTGGTTAACTTCCCGGCGTCCTCCATTATCAACCGTGGGATGATGCTTTGAACTCCGTTCAGATGCACACATTCAGGAGAGATCCTGTTTTGATGAATACATGATATTTTCTATCGTCGGGATAACGATCGGGAATTCACCTTCAGGAAATTCCCAGAATTTATCATTCATTAGAATTAATTGAGTTATAATGGACAAGGTTCATGGGAAAAAAAATTCTGGTCATCAGCCCGCATACCGATGACGGAGAATTGGGGTGTGGGGGCTCTATCGCAAAATTTATTGAAGAAGGAAATGAAGTCACGTATACCGCCCTTTCGTGCTGTGAAAAATCCATTCCGCCAGAATATCCTTCCGATATCCTTTCCCGTGAAGTAAAAGCAGCCACCAGGATCCTTGGACTGCCTGACCCGATCTTATTCAGTTTTGAGGTGCGTGAGTTTCCCAGATTCCGGCAGGAGATCCTCGATACCCTCATCCGACTGCGAAACAAGATCCATCCTGATATTGTATTCACACCCTCCCGGTCCGATACCCACCAGGACCATAAAACTACCGTTGAGGAAACGATGCGGGCATTTAAGAAATGCACCATCCTCGGCTATGAACAGCCATGGAATAATATCACCTTCGATACCCACGCATTTGTCCCTTTACAGGGAGATCCATATCCAGAAAAAGATCGACGCACTTGCCTGTTACGAGACCCAGAAGGACCGGGCATACCTGAACCCGGACTTTATCCGGGGACTTGCTCTTACCCGGGGAACCCAGATCGAAGAGACCTATGCAGAAGCATTTGAAGTGATCAAGTGGGTTATATAAAGGGAGAAAATGCCTTGAGAATCCTGATTGATATCGGGCATCCTGCCCACGTGCATTTTTTCAAGTACCTGATACGAAACCTGGAGAGAGACGGGCATGTTGTTAAAATTACCGCACGCGACAAGGAAGTTACCCACGCCCTTCTGAAAGCCTATGGATTTGATTATGTCAACCGGGGCGAACTGAAAAAAGGGATGCTGAACAAGGCATTCGGACTTTTTTTTGTAGATTATGCCGTGTATAAAATTGCAAAAGATTTTCAGGCAGATCTGCTTCTGGGTGTGCATAACCCGTACATTGCCCATGCCGGAAAACTTTTGGGAAAACCTTCCATCATTTTTACTGACACGGAGAATGTGGGGATCGCGAGTTCCCTGACATTTCCTTTTGCCGACATTATCCTGACCCCCTCCTGTTTTATGGAAAAGATTAACCCGGAAAAGCACGTGAAATTCAATGGTTTCAAGGAACTGGCGTACCTTCATCCTGACAATTTCCAGCCGGATCGTGCGGTTGTTGATCGACTGGGAATCAAAGAAGGTGAAAAATTTATCATCGTCCGGTTCATCTCCTGGGCTGCTTCCCATGATGTCAGCCTCCATGGCATACACCGGGGCAAAGAATGTGATTTTATCCAGTCCCTGGAAAAATATGGCAGGGTGTTTATCACATCAGAAAGACCCCTGGGCAAAGATCTGGAAAAATACCGCGTGAAAATACCCCCGGAAGACATGCATTCCGCGCTGTATTATGCGGATCTTTATATTGGCGAAGGGGGAACGATGGCAGCCGAAGCAGCGGTCCTTGGCACACCTTCAATTCATGTCGAGGCGAATGCAGATGGCATCGCCACTGGTTCCCTGAGCGGAAATTTCCTGGAATTCCGTGACCGGTACGGGCTGCTTTATTTCTTTGCCGATCAGGATGAGGCTTTTTCCAAGGCGGTGGAGTTGCTTGAGAACCGCCAGACCAAACAGGACTGGCAGAAGAAACGCGAGATCCTGTTACAGGATAAAATCGATGTTACCGGGTGGATGACTGATTTTGTTGAACAGTATCCCGGAAGTTTTGAGGAATACCGGAGGAACCATGTATAGTTCAGTTTTCCGAACACTTGTGTTTCCGGGCTTGAATATTACTCGGGTACGACAATTCAGAAACATCTCGCATGTCTGCAAAAATCCCAATGGTGGTCAGGAGAACAGATTGAAGAGTTACAGAACAAAAAACTCCGGAATCTCATCCGTCACGCCTATGATAATGTTCCGTATTACCACAGACTTTTTTCACACCTTAATATCACGCCTGAAAACATCAAAACAAACGAAGATCTGAAAAAAATTCCCGTGATAACAAAAGAAGATATCCGGAAAAATCTTCCCGATCTTATTGCCCGAAACGCCCCCACATCTGACATGATTGAATCACACAGCAGTGGTTCGACGGGTGAGCCACTCAAATATTATATCGATAAAAGGTCGTATTCTACAGCGTGGGCGCAGACATTCCGCTGCTGGAGTGGGCGGGTTTTCAGCTGGGCGATCCCTATGTAAAAATCAGTTTAAATCCGAGAACCACTTTTATAAAAAAAATTCAGGATACTCTCCTTAACACGGACTATATTTATGCCTCGGGAATTACCGAAAATACAATTTTTGGCGAGATACAGAAAATAAAAAAATTTAATCCTTCAGTTATACGGGGATATGCCTCGTACATGTATGCGCTGTCCAGATTAATGGAAAAACAAGGAATTGAATATTCCGGAGCCTCTGTTGCAACAACGGGGGATATGCTCTATCCTCACTATCGAAAAAGTATTGAAAAACAATTCAAAGGAAAAATTTTTGATGGATATGGGGGCGAAGATACGCCGATTTCTTTTGAATGCGAGGAACATGATGGTTACCATCTTTGTGAGGAAGATGTTCACGTAGAATTTTTAAAAGAAAATGAACCCGTTGTTTCCGGTGAAATGGGGAAAATTATCGTGACAAATCTCAATAATCTGGTGATGCCATTTATCAGATATGATATTGGTGATATCGGGACTTACTCGGAAGACTCTTGTCCCTGCGGAAGAGGATTATCATTGATGAAATCCATAGAAGGCAGGGATACCGACCTCATTATAACTCCCGGCGGGAATATTGTGGTTGTTCATTTTTTTACCATTTTATTTGAATATATTGAAGGAGTGGACCAGTTTCAGGTAATTCAGGAGAAATTAGACGATATTTCCGTAAAGATTGTAAAGAATTCCAGATTCGCCGATAAAGATCTGGATTTCATCATACAACAAATTAAACTTAAAGTCGGAGAGAACGTCCGCGTGCAGGTCGATTTTGTTGATTCTATCCCCGGTTATGGAAATGCGGGAAAAAGACGTTTTGTTATCTCGAAAGTTCCGCTCAATATGTGAGGAGTGCCACACCATTCATGGACGTTATTCTACAAACTGCAGATAATTCACACGCCGATGAGGGATTGAACTATTTTATCTCCCTTTACGGATTTCCGCCGGATTTCAAAGGCACAAGAATTCCCCTTAAAAGAGTAGAACTGGAAAATCCAGTAACCATCGATGATCATATCCACGGATGGATTGTCCGGAAAAATGCAAAAATTCCCGTTTTCCAGAAACCTGCAGATTCAGGCATCAGGGAAAAGAATTGCTTACGTATACCGATGGAGAAGTTTCCTATCCTTGTGCAGTAATCAGTAATGACGGTATTATCATAAGTCTCGATATTTTCTCTCACCTCGGCTTAATTTTGTCCGGATATATGGAAAAAATTTTAAGAAATCACCCAGAGAAAAGAAACGAGATCGTTGCCATTCCCTTTGCCGATTATTATTGTAACTTCCTGTTTTCCTGTGTTCACATCATTCAAAAAACGACGAACCAACCGCTTGTCCACAAAGCATTCTGGCCTGAAGGAAAAACCTGTGCGGTCTGCCTCACGCATGATGTCGATGAAGTAAAAAAAACCTACCAATGGGTCACGTCTCCCTTGAAAAATGATAAAACAGGGAAATTGGGGAAATCTTATATCCCAGTTTTATTCATGCATCGAAAAACTCAAAGGTCATGAACCTTTCTGGACATTTGATGAAATTATCAGGATTGAGGGATCACGGGGGGTAACATCGTCGTTTTATTTTCTCAAGGAGACCGGGGAAGTTCACATAGCCGACAGAAGAACATGGCGACATTCAGGCCGGCGCTATGATTTTAATGATAAAAACATGCGGGATTTATTATTCGAGTTGAATTCCCATGGATGGGAGGTAGGGCTCCATGGCTCATTTCATTCATTCCTTGATACGGAAAAGCTTCGCAATGAAAAAGCAGCACTGGAACAGGCGCTCAAATCTCCTGTCATCGGAGGCCGACAACATAATCTTAACTTAAAAATACCTGAGACCTGGCTGAACCAGGAAAAGGCAGGTCTTTTCTATGATACAACACTCGGGTACAATGATTGCCTCGGTTTCCGTTGGGGGATTTCATTTCCCTTCCGTCCCTATTATCCCGAAGAGAACCGGAGTCTCACTATTTTACAGATTCCACTTGCCATTGAGGATTTGCCCTATTTCCGACACCAGCAACCATGGGACGAATTCTTAAAAATTTTCAATCATATTCATCAGACACAGGGAGTTCTCACATTATTGTGGCATCACTCAGTTTTCAATGAAAATGAATTCCCTGGCTGGGCATCAGATTATGAAAAAATTCTTGATTATGCCAGAGAGAAAAATGCCTGGATCGGAAGTGCACGGCAGATCTACGAATGGTGGACACGCCGGGAAAAAACCACCTTCAATTGGTGGTATGAGGGTTTAATTTTAAAAATATTTCCTGATTCGAAGGATGATCACCATACTATCAAAATTTATTTCCCGGACTCAACGCAAATAGAAGAAGTGAACAATGCCACTGTCATCGTGAGCGATCAAGAATCGTGTGAAATACTGACAAATATCTTAAAAAATGATGAATGTGTTGAAATAACCTTTACCGGCGTCTGATTTTACGATTACATGATATAAGGTTTCCGAATAAAAAAATCGGTGGAGACGTTTCAAGAAACAATGGCCCTAATTGAGGAATTATTTGTTATGCAGTTGAATTTCTAACCCTGAAAAACACTTCATTATGTTCATGAGATGACTGGTAATGCACGGAAATTTTTACGGGGTAGACTATATCTTCCGGGAGCTGGATTATCTTTTTTTCTTCATAGGTTTCTCCGGGTGCGAGTTCAACCTGTTTTGTTTCTATCACCGTGTCTCCCGCTTTGATGGTAATGGTGTAACTGGTGTTTTCCAGTTCATAGGAACTGAGTCCATAGACAAAGGATACAGCTCCATGCACCGGGAAATTGGAATAGGTGTCGGGATTTATATATATCGCTGAAAATCTCTCAAGTCCGGATTTCAAGAACAAATATCCCTACCGCTATACAAATTCCAATAATAATTGCAATGACTATAGCGATACGGATCTCTGAAGTATTTTTTCCTGGTTCAATGGATTTTGTTGGCATCGGATTCAAAGCGTATACCTATAACTACCTCTCAAAATTATTTAATGAAATCCATCGAGGATATGAATGGGAGAAATTTCATGCTTACAATGTAACGATCCATTTTTATCTTGAACTCTTTTTGATATTTTTTTGTATTCAAATGATGTGAGCTTTAATTGCCCCTGTTTCTCATGAAATTAAAAAATGTCTCGCCCACTTTGTACAAATACGACGAATATTTTACTGCTGAATACCAGATAACGAGATTGGGATTATATTTTGCCTTAAAGTGTATAAGACGCGAGTCATCGCCTGCATCCATCTCTTCATAGTATTCCAACCCATTTGCCTGTGCCCATTTAATTGCCTCCCATTGGATCAAAGAATTCGGCGAGATCCCAACAAAATCACTCTTTGGTATACCCACCCATAAATACATGATATTTTTATAGCAAAGATTAATAGTCCCCCCGATCACCCGATCGTTATATTCTGCCACAAAAATTTTCAGATTATCCGGATAAAATTTTTTATAAATGGCATGGAGATAGTTCTTATTGTCAGTTGGTCTGAGACCTTGCTTCAGATAGCGAGTATATAAAGAATCGTGAATAAATTCAAGGTCATCTTCATTCCCAGGTCGAACGATCACCCCTTCCCCTGACTGTTTTGTTTATCTCAACTCTGAGTTTCCTGTCAAATTTTTCCCAGATTTGAGGAGTCCCCCCGGTCAAATCAATCCGATATGTGTAGTATGGATCGATTTTGTATCCGGACCATCTTAAGGGGCGGGAATCGAATAAACCGGGAGAAGATCTAATTCTTACGTAATTGCAGCCCTTTTTCTCGAACAGGTACTTTATCCATTTCCTGCTGGATCTGGAGGTATATACTCTCTTTTTTATCCTGTTTCAGGGATTCATAACCCGCTATGACCGGTCCAAGATAAAGCATGTAGGATCTTGAAGGAGGTGATAATGCCACCCGGGTAATGCCTTTTTTTTGAATAAAAACAGGATAAATTGCCATGAGTTGAGTATTTTTGAAAAACATCAGCGGGACTAACTCAGTGTCTGACTGTTCTTCGGCAAGCCTGAGCCACGCAACAGTATGAAAAATTGTGCCATGGGATGAAGAAAAAACCAAATCATCCCAGATTTTTTCGCTTGGACTGTCGAGAATTTTTATTGTCAGGGTCATGATTGCGTTTAATAATATATCGTTTTTGTTTTCTTATATGTTCGTTCGTTGTTTCCCCTTCTGTTCATCGTAGTTCTCAGTCCATCACAGATGTATGCCGTGCAATATTCCCCAGGAAAATTTTTCAAGGAAGAACAAAAATATTTACGATGCGGACTCAAAAAGAATAGTAGGAATCCCGTTGAAATAACACTATAAATAATGTATAAAATCAAAGATACACCATAATCAGGAATTCATTTCAATGATTTTTTCAAAACACTTAGATGCTTACAAAATTGCAAAAATATGGACCATTTTTTGTTTTTTAGTGTTAGCTGGTTCTGGTCTTAACCCAAAAGAACAGCTACATGGAATTTGACGCACTGGGCATCTGGGTCCTGACGGGTCTGATTATATTATACCTGGCCAGAAAAAAAACCGGGGAGTTTTCCGATAAACAACAACAAATAATTGTCATTATCGGAATTTTGATGTGTATTTTTAGTTTTATCAGTATTCCGCTTGGCATTACCAATCCTCCCTATTCGATCGGAGAACTTTCGATTCTCCTGGCGGGGATAGGAGTGCTTGTATTTGGGATTCTCAATTTCCGGTCACTTGTTTTACCGGTATCGCTGCCTTTCATCGCCGTGATAGGCTATGGGCTCTACGAACTATTTATACGAAATGAAGAATGGATTACTGCCCCTATTATTCCCTATATTGTTACATTAACCATCGGTCTTTTGAATCTTTTTGGTATCAGAGCAGTATCTGATGGTAATATCATATCGTTTATTTCACTGACAGGTAGTCCGGTCTATCTTTCAATAGTATCGGACTGTACGGGGATCTGGTCACTTGGCACATTTACCATAACCGTACTTATCGTGCTTTCCAGTTTCCCAAAGAGTATCTCGAAAAAAAGTATCTTGATAATAGGGATAGGATATCTTGGAACGTTTTGTGCTAATATTATCAGAATACTGGTGATATCCCTGAGTGGGTATTATTTTGGTCCATCAGGATTGATTGAGCAGGTTCATGTCCATATCGGATGGATTGTCTTTTCCCTCTGGCTGATAATTTTCTGGTATTATTATTTTACCCGTCAGGTTGGGATCTCATTTTTCAAAAAATCTACCGGTAAGAAATAAAAAATACAATAGGGTTTTATTTGATTCAGAAGAAATTAAAAGGTGAAAATCATTCAAAGGCCTTATGAAATTTTGCCTTTCCTTTCAGTGGCTTGGTAATATTTGTGTATCCCTTTTCAAATATACCTACCAGAGGGGAACGTTTCTTCATGGAAAAATGTGCTCTGAGTTCAGGATCAAATTTTGAAGCATAATAGGAATGAAGGCGTTTATCGCCTGCAGCATTCATGGTAACGTAATACCGGAGTCCCTGCTCAAATGCATAGCGAACAGATTCCCATATGAGAAGATCATTTGGTGACGGTGAGATGCGGTATTTCGGTTTGGGGTTTCCAATCCAGCTGTAATGGGTATCCCGATACTGGAAGTCTATCGATCCCGTCACAATTTTATTATCAACTTTGGCAACAAAAATTTTCAGGTTATTTTTATATTTATCGATAGAGATCCAAAAAATATTCCCTCGATATTGTAATATTTTTTCCCTGTTGGGTATAACGAATCTCCATCAGGTCAAGAATTTTTTCATATTCCTTTTTTCCCCCAAGTTCCACAACCATGCCTCTCTTTCTGGCTTGATTCAGGTTCTGGCGCCCCCTTTTGTCGAGGGTCTGGAGCAGGGAATCGAGCCCGACTTTAAGATCAATGACATAATCATACCTGGGTTCAAAGCTATAGCCGGACCAGATAAAAGGACGGGGATCCTGAAGAGAGGGGGATAGTGAAATGCTGATATACTGTGCTTTTAAGTCGTTCAAAATAAAATTCTCGACCGCATTCTGGAAGCCAAGATAATTTATTTCCTTTTTTTCCTGTTTCAGGGTATCATACTCAGCCAGTGCAGGGCCAAGATAGAAAAGAACGGCATGAGGTGGCGGGGAAAAAACCATCCGGATTGGATCCTTTTTTCTGGAAAAACAAGGGAAAAACACCAAGGGGGGTATCACCTTTCATCCCGATCAATCGGGTACAATGAAGTCTTGGTATGTTTTTGAGTAATTTTCAGCCAGTCCCATTGATGAAAAATCGTACCATGGGGCGAATTTGCAACAATGGTATCCCATTCCTGTGCATCGTTATTATCTGCTATACGGAGTTCAATGGTCATAAACGGAAACAACAACCGGTTCAGTATGAAGATCGTATATTTTTGTCTGAAAGAAAATCTCCCTTTTTGCAGGATTTTCGTGGTGTGAAGGGATTATCTGCATGGGTTTAGTTTTCATTTATTTTAGGTATTTGTTCCTCTGACCTGAGATGATGTTTAATCCTTCCCCGCAAGGGTTTCAGAATATTGGAATACCCTTTCCTTAACAGGGATGTGAAAAATGATTTTTTTGTTACCGTGTAACGAATTCTTATTCCGGATTAAATTTTGAAGCATAATAATTGTGTAACCGCTCATTACCCGCTGCACCAAAGGTCGTGTGGTACTTCAATCCCTTTCCCGCTGCATATCGTACACATTCGCTGATCAGAAGATCGTTAGGTGAAGGAGATACAGGTTGTATGGGTTTGGGATTTCCGATCCAGCAGTATAGCGTGTTCCCGAACTCGATATCGATGGTACCCGTGATAACTTCGCCTTCAAATTTCACGACAAAAATTTTCAGATTGTCTCCAAAGGTTTCATAAATATCCGAAAAATAGTCTCTCGACGCGGTTACAATTTTGGCCTGTTGTGTATATCGGATATCCATGAAGTCAAGTATCGTCTCAAAATCTTTTCTTTGGCCAATCTCAACGGTCATCCCCTTTCCTTTTGCCCGTTTTAAATCAGCCCGTTGTTTGCGATCGAGCGTGGAACTCAGATATATCTATTCCTGGTGACAGGTCTATCGCATAATCAAAATTTGGTTCTACGATAAATCCAGACCAGGAAAAAGGGCGTGGATCCTGTAGAGCGGGAGAAAGTGAAATGCTGACATAATTTGCCTTTAAATCAGTGAAGATAAAATTTTCAACCAGATCCAGGAAAGCCACATACATATTCTCCCATTTTTCCTGTCTCAACGAACTGTCTGCAGCCATAGCAGGACCAAGGTAGAACAAGGCAGCATGAGGTGGTGGAGAAAAAACCATCCTGGCAGGTCCTTTCTTTTGATAAAACAACGGGAAGACCCCTGTCGGGACCCCGTTTTTCATACCGATAACCGGATATAACGTTGACCGGGTATGTTTTTCAGTAATTTTCAACCAGTCCCAATGATGAAACAACGTACCATGAGGGGATTTGGAGAGAATCGAATCCCATTCCTGGGCATCATTATTCTGAGTGATACGAATCTCAACGGTCATGTGATGTTAATAGTACCTTTTTTTGCGGAGATAATGAGGCTATCTTATTCATAATTTTTGTTACAGGCGAAGTTCTATATTTTAAATTTCTTATTAACTAACGATCATATTGGTCTATTGATATTACATCCATTCGATCTAAATCTACATCTATAAAAGTGAGGTATCTGAACAGAACTACGACATTTTATATTTGTGTTCATAAATGAAAAAAAGTTATAATGTTATTTTGAAGAAATTATTGCTCACATCTTTGATAGCGGGTTGGCTGATACTCTGGACGCTGACCCTGAAATCATTGCCATTCCCATTCCTGTTGTTGACATCGGCCAGCGATAGGAACCTGATCCGCTGCTTCCTATGGATGTGCTGTCTTTAACAGGACCAACTTCAACACCAGCCTTCAAAAGCACAATCTTCACGGATGATCCGGGACTTCCGGCATAATCCCAGGTAATTTTTTGCGTAGTGCCACGTTTCCAGGTCTCGCCACCTGTGGGTGATGTAACCGTGATCGCAGGGAGCAGTCGTCCCTGAAGTAATGGTGAAATAATTATTGCTTGTGTCTGTTGATAGCGGGTTGGCTGATACTCTGGACGCTGACCCCGAAATCATTACCATTCATTCCCCTGTTGTTGACATCGGCCAGCGATAGGAACCTGATCCGCTGCTTCCGATGGATGTGCTTTCTTTGATAGGTACCCACTTCAACACCAGCTTCTTAAAAGCACAATCTTCACGGTCGATCCTGGCTGCCTGTGTAACTCCAGATAATTTTTTGCGTAGTGCCACGTTTCCAGGTCTCTCCGCCCGTAGGTGATGTAATCATAACAGAGGCCGGAGATAATGCGGTTGGCTGGTGTGATGGTGAAGTGATTTTGCTCGTATCTTTGATGGTGGGTTGGCTGATACTCTGGATATTCACCTTGAAATCATTGCCGGTTGTGCCAGTGGTTTTGACAGCGGCCAGGTATATGATCCTTCCGCTCCTACCTATTGACGTGCTCCCGACAATAGTTCCAACTTCATTCTTCCTTTCAACAGCACAATCTTTACGGTAGATCCGGGATTGCCAGTATAACTCCATCTGATTGTCTGGGTCGTGCTCCGTTGCAATATCTCTCCCCCTTCGGGCGAGTAACTGTAATGGATGGAGTTGAATTAACAACCGGTGGAGTGTGATGGCACCAGTGACGTGGACAGAATATATGATGCCATTTTCCCGCCGATGGCGAGGTAACCGTTGTCATAGGATATCGTGCCCAAACTGCCCCCCAGGTCAATTGAGTCTACGAGTTTGGGCTGTGCAGGATCCGAGATATCGAATGCCCTGACATTGTTCGTCCCTCTTCCTGCTGTGTACACGATGGTGTCGTGGATTGCAAGAGCATTTGCATACCAGACTCCGTTATAGGTGAGCTGGCCGAGCTGTTTTGGTGCCTTGATATTACTCAGATCGATGGTAACTATCGAGTTTCCTACTGCTGCCACCGCGATAGTGCCATGGATTTTAACATCACCATAGGAAACACCGGCTTCGAAGGTCGTAACAAGGACGGGACTTTTCTTGTTACTCACATCAATGATATGGAGACCGTCAGAGGATGCTACAACGAGATAGTTATTCCCGAATTTTGCCGGGCTGCCGGAGAAATAGGGGGATTTTGAAACGTAGGCCGGGGACTTGATATTCGTCATATCAACAATTCCCTGTTCAGTATAGACATAATTGCCATCCACAAGGACTGAAACCGCTCTGGTATCAAAATGATAGAGAATCATCTGGGGATTCGCAGCATTCGAGACATCGATCACGCTCAATGAAGACCAGGTACCTGCCACGTAGAGGTTATTGCCAGCGAGGTCGATCGCCCCATTTCTTCCGAGGTTACTGATAAATGAGACCTCCTTTGGTTTCGCCGGGTTTCTGACATCGAGGGTCCATATTCCATCATTGTGTGCACCGATATAGAGGTAGCCGCCTCGCAACACCGCAGAATCAACGCCACCTACAACGACTGGACCCGGGCCAGGGTTTTTGGCTTTGTAACCGAGGACGTGTCATACACCCCAAATCCCATTGACTCCTCCGCGAGGAAGGTATAACTTTGGGTTGGAAATATTCCCTCGTTATACGATCCCGCATCTGATGCTTTTCCCACAAGGGTAATATTCTGCGGGTTCGAAATATCGAAGATATCAAAGCCCTGATATCGGACCGAGACATAGGCATAGTTACCCAGGATTTTGATATCATTGGCATCGATACCCATCCTGTTCATGACTTCACGGGGTTGTGCCGGGTTTGAATACATCAATTACCCGTACTCCATTATGGTATTCGGTAATGAAGGCAAACCCGCCTTTAACAGCAACTCCGGATGTATAGTTGAGGCCGTTATTGGGGAACGCTCCCCACGACCCGGGGAGTCGATGGTGTGCTGATATCGAGGATATCCAGCCGGTTATTATTATCCAGACCTACATAGAGATAGTTACCATTAATGGTCCCGCACGAGGGCAAATTTTTCCCGGGCAAGCCTGACCTTTGTGACAATACGCGGGGCAGCCTTGTTGGATATGTCGATAACGACGACGCCGGTACCTCCGGAAAGGAGATACGCATACGTGCCTTTGATCAGAACATCCGAACCTCCCCCTGCGAGTGTCGACACGATTACAGGGCTTGATGGATTTGAGAGATCAGCGATTACAAATTTTGACCCGGCGGCGATGTAGAGATAGCCGTTGTCAATACCGACACTGGAAACTGACGAGCCAACCGGGAAGCTGGGATAACGCACTCTTCCAGGTGAGTGCCGACATCTTTGCGCTTGTTGACACATCATAGGTCACGATTTCGCTGCCCTGACCTACATACAGGTAGCCATTGGATTCTACAAGGTCAAACGATGGACCATTGGAGACTGTTCCGACTTTCTGGATACCCGCGGCCGTGACGCACGGGACAGCAATTGCAACCAAAACAGAGTGCAATCAACAGAATAAGAATTCGCGATTTGATGATACCTATCATTGGCTTAACTTTTTTTGTCTAACCCATGATAAATGTGCAAACCACATTGGGTTAGAACATTGAACCTTTCGGATATGGTCATGGTTCAGTAATTCGTAAAAGATTTCGAGACGATAATTTACCTTTAATAACCGATAGTAATTGAATCATAGTTCACACAATGGGCCGAATTCATTAGTAAAAATTATAGTCATCTGATTTTTAGAGATGGCTGAAAAAATTAACGAGTCTATTCCAATCAGTTGCGATCCTGGTAAGAATCGTCTGATCACCAGCGGCCGGGGATACGGATTGTTGTTCTTGAGGCAGATTCTGTGATGCTGTTATCTGCATGGGAAGGTTCTTGACGGAGGAAGATGACGGCGTGACCTTATAAACTGTCAGGGACTGGTCGGATCCTACATAGAGATATCCTTTAAAAAATGTCATCGCAGTGACATCTGCCTTAATTGATGTTGCCCCGTCAAATGTACTGAGGCGTCATGGGATTTGCGAATGAATACATCCGAACGTTGGGACTACCTCTCACACCAACAAACAGATCAGTTCCATTGCGGGCGAAAGTTCTTGGCTGAACATCGGACGGCAATTTTATTGTACCTGACGTAACATGCCAGTCTATTCAAATCGGATACATCAATCTGTACAATTGATTTGGTCGAACTTTGAAATCCATAAAGAATTTCAGAACTCTCATCATAATCGATATCCAGATAGCCTGTCCCGTTATCGTACCATAATGCTTCTGTGGGTGCTTTTTCATTGGAGATATCTACCACATGGATACCCCCCTGAGCACGTCTGTCTGTCATGATGAGGTAATTCGTATGATAAAGGATGAATTTCTGTCCGGAAGATTGCCCTCCAAGAGATCGGGTACTGCTTATTAGTGCCGGTCCTTTTGTATCTTTCAGAGTATTGTCATATATCTTAAACCCCCCGGTCATAGACCCAACCAGATTCTTGAATCATTCACGAAGAATGACACATCGTTGCTTTCGAGCTGTAGGCGATATAGTTTGGAACAAATCCCGGGTTTTTAATCCGGTTATATTAACAATCCACGCGCTACCCCCACTTGCACCGTTTGACGGATAGGAATAATTCCCAAACCAGGGATACAGTACACCCTTGGATTGCCGGGATTAAATTGCGTTAAAGGTACGTTTTGATATGCTGTTTCCGGTTCAGTTATATTCCAATACCAGACACCGAGATTTCGTCCACCCTGAGCCAGAATGTCAAGAACACCCACCTTCTGTGCGTCAAGGGCAAAATCTTCAGAAGGCGTATCAATATTCGTGAGGATTGTCGGGGCATTTTTTATGGCCGTATTATATATTCTTGTCCTGATGTCCATCGGGACATGGCGGTGACCTTCCCGTTGGAAGAGATTTGTTCTGAATAACCGGTACTTGTTTTTTGACTCCCAACAGGGACAGGAATCCTGCCTGAAATATCGTATATCCTTATCCCGCCGTACCTGATCGATACATAGAGGTAATTGTCAACAACCTGAACATCAACAGGCCCGTAACCGGATGTGAAATTTTTCGTGTCAATTAAAATCGGGTTTGCCCTGTCCGTCACATCATACGTAATTAATTTCGTGTTATAATTTGCAACATACAATACGTTGTTTTTAGATGCCAGTCCCTGCACTCCTGAAGAGGTCCCCACAGTTTTGTTGATAACATACAACCGGGTTTCCCGCAGATGAAATATCCCATATCGAGAATAAATTTTCATTCCCATATCCGCCATAGAGATAGTTCCCTTCCTGTTCCAGTCTCCAGATTCCTAATCCATGAGAACCTGGTTCACTCAAATCCTTGGAGAATTTCGGATTCGCCGGATCTGAAATATCAAATACAGAAAGTTTTGGAGTTCCCCCCACATAGGCATACTTTCCAACTACTCTCACATCACGGAATCCAGCCCTGGATGCATCCTTCGTGATGCTGCCGAGGTTTGCGGGATGTAATGCATCATCAAGGCCTGCAACATTTACCGTGGAATCGGTGGTAACATACAATTTGCCACCACTGATATTCATCCCCGTCACTGGTTCCTGATAGAAGATCTGCCCGTCAAAGGATTTGTAGGATATTGCCGAGAGATTTACGCCAGGACCGATATTATAACACCTGACCGCATTCCCTTCACCGGTGTAGAGGGTGTTATTCCAGATAATATTGAAATATGAACCAAGAGGTATAGTTCCGACCTGGTGGAGGTTGGATTTACCATCAATGGCTTTACCCATCGCCGGGATTACAATCAACACAGAGGAGAACTACATAAAGAATTGTTTTATGAAGGGATTTCATTGTCACTAATCACCCCAGAGATATTAGACAAATCTTTCTTAACCCAATCCATTTTGGATTATGTCCTTATTATTCTAATATATTAATTCTGGCAGCATTAATTGAGAAGGTTCCGATTGTGAGTGTCTATTTTAAATCATTGGATTTTCGCTTGAAGCGTTGCCGTTTCTCTCTTGGTTCTCCCATGTATTTTTCTGATTCGGTAAAAAAAAATGAAAAAAATAGTGATATATTATTAAGCCGATTTGTCAATATTTTATACGAAACAGAGACAAATATTTCTAGTTGGGTATGCACATTAATTATTGAATTTCTGTTTGCACGAAGAATTTATTTTTTCGTATATTCATAATTCCCATATTCTGCAAATTCTCACAGGAATCCAAGAGGAAGTCAAAATTATATGAGCCGGACCTTTGGATCAATACGAAAGATCCCCGATGTCATAAAAAAAACCCTGCAGAATCCTACCTTTTTTTATCTCTTATTTTTATGTGCAATTGTTCTGTTATCATACGTCCTCTATGTTGTGATATTTGCTTCACCTTCAGGAACTGACGTCTACACTCATATGTACAATACCCAGAACATGGTCGATTCAAAATCCCTTTCAGATTTTTATCAGAATGCCTTAAACCAGGAATATTTAGGATTTGATTATCCCTTTGGCTTGTGGTATTTTGGTTCAATAGTAATGAAAGTTACGGGTCTGGATATCTATACCATCGCCTACATTATTCCCTTATTTTTGATTTTTATCACTCTTGTCATCTTTTTTTGTTATGCTTACGAGCTCACAAATTCAAAGGATATTTCTCTTTTATCACTGATCTTCCTTGTTTCCATGACCCAGTTGGCATTATCATTGCTGAACTATTCAACAAGTATTTTTGTCATGCCATTCCTTGTCGCAATTTTATATCTGGCAATGCGGGATATTGACTGGAAAAGTGTACTCCTGATCGGCATTCTTGTTTTCACCCTCTGTTTTTCCCATACCGGTACTTTTTTATTTTTGATCACCTTTGCGGTGGCATATTTTTTATTGCGTGCGTTCCTCTGGGGAAAATTTGATTATAATTTTTATGTCCTGATTGTAGCACTCCTCTTAACGTTTGTCATCGCAATAGGACTTTTCCCTTTCGTCCAACCCCAATATATCGATAAAGGCAGGTTGGTTATTTCCATCACGAATTCGATCTCGTCTGCCACCCATATTACCTTCTTCAGGAATGCCGGTCAAATCTTCTATGATTCGATATTTGTTGCCAATAATTATGTTTTCGTATTTTTATGGGCCGCACTTCTTTTTGCGGCCGGAACCATTCTGGTTTTTATCCATACAAGGATAAAAAAGAACATTTCCGGGGAAAAAATTCCCGCGGCAATTCCCTTTTTTGACAGTTTTACCAACATGTCAAAAGGGATCATAACGACACCATTCTGGATAGGCCCACTCCAGACGGTGTTCTCAGTATTCGGCATATTCAAACTTGATGAACGGGGGAAATGTGCGGCACTTACCCTGATTTTTTCCGTCCTGATACCGGGATTACTGGCTGGTTCATCCGGAACGGGTTCAATCCGTGAAACGTTTTATCTGTTTCTTTTCATCCCGATTACCGCCGCCCTGGGATTTTATTTCATTTATCCGGCGATTAACCGTATTACGCGATCAGGAATAAAACGTGCCTTAATTATCCTGCTATATGTCGTCATCTTTGTACCTCTCATTGCTGTTCCCATTATTGCATGCCTGCACTACCAGCCTACTATCACGATGACAAAAGAAGAGAATGTGGATCTTGGCTGGCTGGGTACCATAGGAAATCCCATGGAGGAGTTGCCGGGACCGTGTACCGGGACCGTATGACCATGTATGCGAATAAAACTCTTCCGAGTGTAACATCAGGGACCGAAACAGTCCGTTACGGAAGGGATCTGAGGAATGTTTATTTTTCCAGTGGTGCGGAACCAGACGCCAGGGATCTTTCCAAAAATATCCAGATCCAATATATTATCTCATCGGACAGAACGCTAAAAAGTTATAGTTTACCCAGATCCGCAATAAAAATCGATACAAACCAGGAAATTGACAAGATATATGCATCGGGAGATTTCTTTGGATTTTATAAGATAATTTCCCAGCCGGAGACACCTGTATCCGATATCAACGAATCACTGACGTGGGATTCACAACAACCCGATGCACATGTACAGGATATTGCATCAATATTCTATTTCGAAAATCCAGATTATAAGGTAAAAGTGAGCGATACCTCCCCGCGGATACTCTATTTCGGTACACCCGTAGAAAATATGATTGGAGAAGGTTATCTTTATGATACCCTTGGAATCCAATGGGGAACCGTAGGGAACGGCACGTCTTATTCATCCTACGATCTGGGGTCACTCTCATATTCGGAAATCCAGCGATCGGATAAGGAGATTCTCTACAAAACAACATTGACTTCAAAGAATCAGGATCAGGTTGCATCGCTTTCGGTAAAATATATTTTTTATGACCTTTCAGTAAAACGTGAAATTACCGTAACGAATGATATTGACAGGGAAAACAGAACTCACGGGATAACAGTAAATCTGATCTCAACAATTTTTTCCCCGATGACCGATTTTGAATTTCATCAGGTGAATCCCGGTAATACCAAGTGGATTAACAAAAAGATATACCCTGCACAGGATCAGGTAATTCTGAGCGATCAGGTTTTTGATAAAATCTATTTCAATGATATCTCTTCGGGAATCTTTATTCTATATGACGATACTACACCGTACCCGAATAAGATTTCTTACTATGGGTCTACCTATTACGATTACGGGAGTGTTACCTTCGAATCAGACAAATCCCTCGACCTGTCAGAGACGGCAACAGTAGGCCAGTATTTCTCGTTTAATAACAGGGCAACTGCGAAGAAGAATGCAGAAAAATATCGTTCTGTCGCTGCTTACCCATTTCAGGATGCCCAGGTTCCCCTTGTTATTACCGGAACGGTAAGTACCATACAAATTTAACGGATAACGAAAGGAATGCACTATCATTGCTTGCCCAGGAAAATGTTCCTTATACGAGAGAACTTCCCGGTCTTTACCTGCTAGAACGATACACTGTCGATACTCCCGCTCCTTCAATATCCTATAAACCGTGTTATAACCAGACCGTATGCAAAAATCTCACGACACAAACTGAAGAATTGAAAATAATCAAACAAAACACAAGTACCTACCGGTGCCCAGATATCGCAGGTCAGGTACGACCTGAACACTATCAGGAGTTTATCAGAAAATCAGTATACCTATGCTGAAGTGAAAACAGTCCCGGCACCGGTTGGATCCCTATTACCGGGAAGGGGTGAGAACTCCGAAATTTGCCTTTGTTGAAGGGGAGAAGACAGGTATTGTTCTCATCCCTATAACCGATCCTGCCAGCGATAGCCTGAACCACCGTTCTGAACCGGATCCGATCTTTTCACAATGGAATGCGACAATAAATTCCGTGGAAGCATGATGGAGGAATAGCTTTATTTCAATGGGACCTTTCAGATATCGGGAATCCGGATTTTACCAGCCTGTTTGCTGGTTTTATTAACAATTCAACGGGCATGGGGATGACGGTAACCACGCCTGAATCGATTGCCCGCCATCTGAAAGACCTTGAAGCCGTCCGGTAAATGTCTATCAGCGGGGATCAATACGTTACCCTGAATGCCAGGAATACCGGGAACAACCAGTATCCGGCATTACTTATAAATTGATTATGCCGGTTGTTGAAAATACCTGCCCCTATGACGTAACGAACGGCACAATGAACCGTTTTGATATAATGGACGGGAATTGTCGGGTGTATGCAAGTTTCAATCTCGATGGATTTGAATCAAAAGAAATTACCATTGCACCCGGTGGAACAATCAAACAATTTTTCCCGCAGATCCCTGAATTATACCAGGGGCAAAACACGATCAGGATACTTGACGAAAATAACCTTCCTGTATCAAATGCCAGTGTCCTTATCGATTCCCAATATTATGAAACCAATCAAAAAGGGGAAATCAAATTTGGGGTGAACTTTGGATCAGCGGACTATAACCATTGAAAAAGGTGGATACAAATCCATGGAGATTGCAGTAAATGTCAAACCAATAATTTACCGGTATCTTCCATTTTTAAACATATAATATGAAAAAAAACGAAAAAAAATGAATGAGTAAAATGGTAGTTCGGGATACAATTATTTCGTCTCCGCAAACAATGAATGCAAATCATGAAAATGTTAACCACAAAACCTTACAGAGAGTTTTTTTCATTAAATTAAGAAATTTCCTCAATAACTATTTCTTTCTCCGGGTTACTGAATTATAATGAAAAAAGTCCTTATCCTCGGACATGGAACCAGGAGTTTTTTATCGGTCATCAGGTCCCTGGGGAGAAAGGGCATTATAGTTCACGCGGCAAATTCGCTGCCCGAAGACCTCGCATTATATTCAAAATATATCGGAAAATATTTTTTATTGCCTCAGTTTTCTGAAGCTGAGCGGTGGAAATCTGAAGTCATTTCAATCCTGGAAAAAGAACATTACGATCTTGTCATACCGACGGATGATTCTCCCATCATCCTGCTTCAGCAGATCAGACCGGAGATCGAAAAACACAGCAGGGTGTATCTTGCTTGACACAAACGCTTCCACCATCACCAATAATAAATTACAGACGTATTCTTTTTGCCAGTCCCTGGGTATCAGGGTTCCGGGATTTTCAACACTATCAAAAGATGATGAGCCCGGAAAGATCCTAAAAGATTTAATTTTCCCGTTATACTCAAGCCGGTCAGTTCATTTTCAGTTGATAACCTTGAGAAAAAAAATCTGGTTAAAATCGCACGAAATAACGACGAGTTTCTCTCGATACTGAAAACTCTGTTTTTCCATAATACACCAGTAATCATCCAGGAATACTTTGAAGGGGCCGGAATAGGCGTTGAACTCCTCGCGTTTCAGGGGGAAATCCTGACGGCGTTCCAGCATATCCGGGTTCATGAAAAACGGATCTGGGGGATACGGAATATCGGGGGGGCAAGCACCTATCGCAGGAGCCAGCCCCTTGATCCGTTTCTCCTGTCGCAGGCACAAAAAATTATCCGGGGCATGAATTATACTGGCGTTGCAATGCTGGAATTCCGGAAAAATCCGAGAGACTTCGGAATCGGTTCTCATCGAAATTAACGGGAGGTTCTGGGGATCTCTTCCTCTGGCTGTTGCTGCAGGTGCAGATTTTCCCTATTATCTCTACCAGCTCCTGGTAGAGAATGAAAAGAATTTTCCCCAGAAATTCAATACCAATCTGTTCTGCCGAAGCACAACGGAGGATCTCTACTGGATGTTTGATGAAATTGCCTCCTGCAAATCTCTCAGGAATCCCGGCTAACGTTTATCGGGAAAACAATCAGGGAATTTTTTAATATATTCCTGTTACGGGAGCGCAATGATACGCTGGTCCTTGACGATCCAAAACCGGGTATACAGGAAATGAGTGCCCTTCTTCTTCTTCCGGTATCTGTTCTGAAGCGAAAGATGCGGCGTCAGGTCCGTCCATCAAAAACCCGGAGAAAAAATCGATCCGATCAATTTAAACAGGCAATTCCGGGGGCCGAAAATATCCTTTTTGTCTGCAAAGGAAATATCTGCCGGAGCCCGTTTGCTGAACAGTATTCCCGCACTGTTTTTCCTGAAAAAATGTACAGTTTCATCGTGCGGCTATATTCAGCAGGATGGACGTACATCCCCCCCGGAAGCAATCAGCACCGCCAAAAAATTTGGTGTCGATTTATCGGGCCACCGGGCACACCACATCACCGAAGATATGATGCAGACTGCAGACCTGGTATTGGTATTCGATGAATCAAATCTGAACACGCTTGGAGAGAAATTCCCTCAAAATAAAAGTAAAATCTGGTTTCTTTCGGAAATCTACCCCGATATTCCACGGGATATCGAAGATCCTTTCAGGAAAGACTGCAGGACATATGAAAAAGTGTTCTCTGAGATTGTCTGGTGCATTGACAAAATCAATCAGGAAATATCCAGATAATTCATGAGGTGAATTCTTTTGGTCAGAGGATCATGTAACATGGAAATTATCTCATTATATGATTCATATGAATGATTGTGCATGTCCCTATCTGACCTGAAATTTGAGAAATTATAAACGAAAATTCATATATCAGATGATATTATTTTGTCGTGAGTAATTACCCGGAACAGGAAAATGTCAGGAATGACAGGGGGTAAAATTAAAGAAAGACGCTATGTCATGC
The DNA here is from genome assembly GCA_963829335.1 of uncultured Methanoregulaceae archaeon. GTDB lineage: Archaea > Halobacteriota > Methanomicrobia > Methanomicrobiales > Methanospirillaceae > Methanoregula. The sequence continues at coordinate 68,608 of CAWHIE010000004.1, read as the reverse complement.
TCGTATTCATCCTTATGTGTATTGGGATTATATTCCGTTTTTATCATCTGGGTTATAATTCACTCTGGCTTGATGAAGCATTTACCCTTTTTACAGCGAATCATCCATTATCAGGAATCTGGGATATTGCTTCAAACACCACAATCACTCCGAATGCCCTTCAATTTGATCCCAATAATCCCCCCTTGTTTTACGTTATTGAACATTTCATGCTGGTATTTGGCCAGGGAGAGTTTGTTGTCCGCTTCATACCGGCACTGCTCGGCGTCCTCACCATCCCGGTGTTCTATTGCATCGGAAAGGAATTCGCGGATGACGATGTCGGCATTATCATGGCCGCACTTCTAACAATCTCACCCTTTCACGTCTATTATTCCCAGGAGGCAAGGGCATACACACTCATGCTCTTCGTATTTTCTCTGGCCTTATTTTTCTTTTTATTTTCTTTACGCACCAACAGAAAATATTCATGGGTTTTATTCGGGTTCTTCTCCGGGCTGACACTGTGGACGCACTATTATACTCTTGTTCCTCTCGGGATCCTCTTCACTTATTCTTTTTTTTGGGGGATACGACGAAGCGGGAATGGGGAAAGGCAGCCTCATCGGTATCTTCTGTCATTCTTCACGTTCGTCCTGGTGTCACTCCCCCTGGTTCCGTTACTCTCCAATCTCTATAATAAAAGGACAAGTACTCCCCCGCTACCGTGGGGGATGAAGGGATTTGATGTACTATTTCAAACATTTACTGCACTTTCAGACTATCATCGTTCAGTAATGATACTTTTTTTTGTACTGTTTATTATCGGAATTGTGTACATCTGGAAAAACAACAGGTTCAATGCAATCCTTATCTTTGGACTTCTCGTAATTCCAATCCTCATCAGTATTTTTCTTGCAGAAAAGGTTGCGATGGATGAACGTTACCTTTTCTACCTGCTTCCGGTCTTTTTCATTGGTATCTCGTTCTCTTTAAAATCTTTGGCAGGATTGTCCGGGAGTAAAAACATCACCCTCATCATCATACTTTTCTTCATCATTCAGGTACCCTTTTTGGCATTGTATTACAGTACCTATTATACTCACTATTCGAGAGAGGACTGGCGTGGTATGGCAAAAACTATTGAAGAGAGGAGTGCAGAAGGAGATGCTATTATTGTCGTCCCCTATTATACCAGGCTGCCGCTTGATATTTACTATAACAATACAAGTGATAAAACGTACGAATTCGGCGTACGAAATGTAAGTGAAATAACCTCCATTTTAATGAGCGTAAAAGATCGTCAGGTATACTTTGTTGTTACGCCCCACATCGAATCAGCCGATCCTACCGGTGAAACCGTGCAGTGGTTGAAAAATACTACAAAAACCATAGGGTATACAAAAAATATCGAATTGAATGCTATAAATTTTTCAAAGTAATTGTCAATTGAATGGAATGTAAAACGTATAAAATAATTGATGCAAAATCGGAAAGATTAGTATACTATCAAAGGTCTTAATCAAGATATTATCCTTCATATTCTCAACAATCAAAAAAATTTCAGATAGAAGATTCCATGATACCTGACGTGATCTCGACCATAGTGAAAAACGATCTCTGTATAGGGTGCGGTGCATGTGCAGCGGTCTGCCCGGATTCTGTTTTAGAGATGCGGTTCAACACCTTTGGCGAGTATAATCCCTTCAAAGATAAGGAATGTGTAAAGGAATGCGGGGTATGTCTGAAGGTTTGTCCGTTTGCAGATGGCAACGACAATGAAGACACGTTGGGGAAAGCCTTGTATGGGCCTGTCCCCGGGATCTTCCACACTAAGGAAACAGGATATTATCTCGACTGCTTTGTCGGGAATGCTCCTGACACGCGAAGTCAGGGATCGTCAGGTGGAATGGCAACCTGGCTTCTTTCAACACTCCTCAGGAAAAATATCGTGGATTATGTTATTGCAGTTGTGCCGAACAATAACCCGGAAAAACTCTTCAGTTTTACCGTATTAACCGAAGCTCATTCAGTTCCTGGTGCCTCAGGATCGGCGTATTATCCGGTGGAGCTATCCGGTGTTTTGAGAGAAATTAAAAATAATCCCGGTCGGTACGCTATTATCGGTCTTCCCTGTTTTATTAAAGCAATCAGGCTTGCGGCACAAAAAAACAGGTGCCTGAGTGAGCGTATTACAGTAACCCTGGGACTTGTGTGCGGACAACTGAAGAGCAGACAGTATACCGAGTACCTGGCGGCTCTTTCTGGCGTGACTCCTCCACTCGAGAAGGTGCATTACCGGGGAAAAAGTCCTGATAGACCTGCCAGCAATTATTATTTTTCCTGTACGAATGCACAAGGTGATACCGGGAGAATTTTTTGGGACGAAGGTGTTGCCGAAGCGTGGACAAACCGCTGGTTTACTCTGAACGCCTGCAACTATTGCGACGATGTATTTGCTGAATGTGCTGACGTAACTTTTATGGATGCCTGGCTTCCGGAATATGTGAAGGATTACAGGGGGTCCTCCCTGGTGCTTGTCCGATCTCCCCTGCTGCAAACCATGATCACCGAAGGAGGCCGGTCAAAGGAAATAATCCTCGAAACAATTCCAATCCAGAAAGCGGTTGAAAGCCAGGCCGGCGGTATTGCCGGGAAACACTCCGACCTTGGCTACCGGCTCTTTACCAGCAAAAATGCGGGATGTGTTACGCCGCACAAGCGGATTGAACCTTCAGGGAGTGCAGGGGTCTTCCGGAAAAAAAAGGTTATTCTTAAAGACCGGATGCGTGGAGCAAGCAGGAATTTCTGGGCAGGACAACCCGATAAAGACTCGCCGGATTTGAAAAAATTCAGAGAAAGAATGAATCCTTTTCTTAACCAGCTGACAACATGGAAAAGGTTTGCGAGGACTTCTGAATTACCATCGACGTTTATTAAACATATCCGGAGAAAAGTGCGGGGTTGTTTCCATGGTTAAGGATCGACCATTGTTTATCCTGGCCGGGATTTGTCCGTACGAGAACCGGGGTTGCGAGGCGATTATCAGGGGAACCGTAAAAATCCTCCGGAATCATTTTCACGATCCCTCTTTTTTATGTTATAGTTTTTCAAAAACAGATTTTGAGCGACAATGCAGGGAGGAATACGACAATAAGATTACGCATAAAAAACTAACTCCCGTCCAAAAAAAATATAGCCGCGAGTGGTGGATCCAGAGAGTACTCTATCGCTATAATTCAAAGAAAAGAAATTATCGACTGTTTAAAGATATGATGCCGTACCTCGATGATGCTCTTGCAGTTTTATCAGTCGGTGGTGATAATTATTCGCTTGATTACGGTATCCCTCAACGGTACACACGTTTAGACGACATTGTCCTGGAAAAGAAGAAACCTCTCATCCTCTGGGGAGCCTCGGTTGGGCCGTTCGATGCCATGCCGGAGTATGAACGGTATATGATTGATCATCTCAGGAAGGTTACAGGAATCTTTGCCCGGGAGTCTGTAACAGTCGACTATCTGACGGCACATGGAGTAACTGCCAACCTGCACCAGGTGGCTGACCCTGCATTTCTCATGGATCCTGTTGAGCCCCGGGGTGAAGGAAAAAACCTTGTCATCGAAAAAGATGCAATCGGGATCAACCTCAGTCCCCTCATGGCCAAATATGTGACGGGAGGAGATTTACCGGGATGGGAACAGATCGCAGCAACTATGGTACGTACTGTCGCACAGGAGACTTCATGTCCAATTTACCTCGTTCCCCATGTGACACTCCCTTTTTCGGACGATTTCACATTTATGGAAAAGGTGAGAGATCTCATCGTACCTGAAAACAACAAAGAAATCAGACTTATACCTCCGATCTACAATGCAGCCTGAGACCAAATGGATTATCAGCCGGATGTCTCTCCTTGCCGGCGCTCGTACTCATGCAACGATATCTGCACTTTCTTCATGCGTGCCAACCCTCAGTTTTGGCTATAGCATCAAGGCGAGAGGGATTAACCGGGATATTTTTGAGCACGAGGACTACTGCCTGAGTCCTGACCAGGTAACCCCTGACCGTGTTGCCTCTAAAATAAAAGATATGCTTCTGAAGAAAGACCCGATTATAACGGAGCTTAATAAAAAAATACCCGTCGTTCAGAAAAAAGCAATGCATGCCGGAGAACTCCTGAACGATTTGGTTGGTCAACAATGAATGGGAAAAAACGTTCAGTAACTATCTGCTGAAAAATGATGATGGGGTAATCAAAAAAATCATCGTTCCAAAACGGATGCGTTATCTGAATATCCTCTTTTTGATCTTCGGTATTAAGGAAAAAACAGATTTATTCTCCATGAATTCTATGAAATCTACCCGTGAATGAATACGATCGCCGTGAAACTCCCCGCCCCATAAGGTTTCGCTGACGATCCCCCACGTTATCCCCCCGGATCGTATGATTTCAAAGAGAGGTTTAAGTATAAAGTAGGTATTTTTTTTTGTCACAATTGCTGATGTAACCGTAACGGGATACCGGGCCACGATGAGCATAATCCTGTACAGGAAAATACTGGTATTGTACGCGAGATTATACCTGATGCCATATTTTTTATGCAACTGGACAAGCCCTTTTCCGTTCCGGTATGAACGGTACAGCAGTCCTTTCACGGTTTCAGGGTGATCGTGAAAAATTACCGCTGCCGGTTGGTATCGGAACTTAAAACCCAGTAACTGGGTTTTTATACCGATATCCACATCCTCGCAGGCTACTAAAAAGGTATCAAACCCCTGGATGTCATGTAAAACCTGTCGGCGATATGCAGCATTGGAGGTAATCAACTTATTTTTCGACATGAATTTGTCCTGGGATAAAATTTCAGCTTCCTCGACATACCGTTGAACCGGTGTCGTCGTCTGATACCCCACGATCCTTCCGCCGACTGCCCCTATTGTATCGTCTGAAAAACCTTCCAGAAGATGTATGAGCCAGTTTTTTTCAGCAATACAGTCATCGTCAGTAAAACAAATGAAATCCCCGCTTGATTTTTCTATGCACAGGTTTCGTGCGGAGGAAATACCCGCTTTTTCCCGGGTGAACCAGGTAAATCTGCAGGGGGCTTTCCTTTCGTATTCGGCGAGGATATCTTCGGTATTATCTTTGGAGCTCCCGTTTCCCACGATAATCTCATACCGGTTTTTAGGATACGACTGATCGAACAGGGAATCCAGGCAGCGGGGGAGTTTGTCGCTTCGGTTTAACGTCGGAATTACAATGCTCACCGTGGGTTTATGTTCCTGCATTACCTGCTCCAGTGATCCTGAAGGTTTTCCGTTAAATCTTTCAGAATCACGGTAACCATTGTATGTATGCATAAGTCGTTCTTCTCAAATAATCTTTTATTTCACCAGAAAATATGACCCTTTTTGTAAAAAAAAATTCAGAATAGCCCGGGATACACAATACAGCTTCTTCATCGGTTCCATGAAAGCTTTCTGATGACTCTGCGCGAGATTCTTTGTATTTTTCCCAGTGCCCTGTTCTGTGAGATCTTTGGGGGGATTTTATAGACATACAGAGAATGATCATGCAATACATTTATCCCGTAGGAATTATCTGAATATAATCCTCTTAATCGTGAAGCATACTGCGAAACAAGGGTATCCTGTGTCGGGTTATACAGGTAAACGGCTTTATTGAACCCATAAAAAACGGGCCAAATCTGTTCCTTATAGGACCGATGCGTATGAATTGCTTCTGAAATTTCGGGAAAATGGGGATTTAATACATCATCCACGACTATCCAGGAGTCCGGTACCAGTAAAGATTCTAATTCATCCAGGCAATCCTGCACCGCCTCATAAGAATGTTCAGCATCTATGTGAATCAGTTGAAATTTCTCATTTTTGTTTCTCTTGTTAAAAAAATCGTTTTGGGTCAGTTCGACCAGTCGTATGTGTAATGGTATCTTGTTCTCCTCCTCGAACTTTTTCACCACACGAGTAAACATGGTTTTTCGTTGATCGGGAAGCAGATTGTTCGATCGCTGCAGTAAAGCAGCTGCTTCATCGGGATTGGTCTGATTCTGGCAAAAATCAGAAAAAAATGGATCAACACCAACCACCTCAGCCTCACGGAAGGCGCTTGCCAGACCTAAAAGACTCCGTCCGCAGAACACTCCAATCTCTAAAACAGAACTAATTTTGCGTGGATTAACCGCGGCAATTGCATGAAATAATTTCAGGGCTTCGAACGTAAAAAATCCGTGTAATTCCTGAATTGTCGCAAAATCTGTTTCAAGGGATACTACATCACTTTTGACTGATGCCTGGTTTTCCATGGATACAATCTCTCCCCTCATGATAGATGGAGATTCCATTATTATATAATTCCCCTGGGAAGCAGAACATACCCGTTCATTGAATTCAATGAGAATTTTTATCCTGATTATGGGGCGGCATTAACCAGGGTTCGTTTTTATTCTCAAAGATACCCGGGAAGGTGATCCTGGTACTCATGGCGTAATCTTCGTTTTAATGAATTTTTAATCAAAGAAAAAAACGGTTGTACATCATCCAGGGAAAAAATGAAATATGCATCATCCCGATACAATTTTAAAAACCCGGTTACGGAATCAAATTTGAACCTGGATGAATAATTTCCCCGTATGATTGTTCTTAACCTACGGAATTCATAGGGAAAAATACTCCTCGTGGTTACTCCCAGCCTGTAGTCGAGTTTTTTATCGACCGTGCCTTCCTGAAAAAGATCAAACAGCAGGGCAGGAAAATCAACGCCGGCACTTATTGCACCCTGTAACGATCCCCAGAACCTTGGATTAATTTCCATTAATTTTGGAGCATTATCCCGTTTATCGATAACAAATTCAACCTCGGCGATGCCATAATAGTTGATTGACTGTAAGAGAAGCTCTGCCATCTTCACCAGGTCAGGCCGATCAACTGTTTCAACACACGAGGCAGGTCCGGTATCCATCGGATAGCATCGTATAACCTTCAATACACAACAACGTCTCATACTCTGGTTAAAATCCATGAGGACTGCAACTGAATAGCGCTCGTCATAAGGGATTTTTTCCTGGATAAGGACCGGTCCGAAATTTTTCACCGACGAGGTATATATCTCGTTCAATGTGTCCTGCGAAGTGACAAATGATATTCCTACTCCTCCAAGACTCCGTATTGGCTTGATAACTGCCGGAAATGGCAGGAGATTTATTTTTCTCTCCAGGGTTCCGATACCATCGACAGGGAATGTTTTCGGGCAGGGAACACCCAGTTCTCCGGGAAGGTCAAGAACCTTTTTTTTATTGAATCCTTTTTCAAGGACCGGATAATCCGGAAATGCAAGGCGGCAACGGTATTTCTCCTTATTTTTTGATAATTCAATCATGCTGTTTTCTTCCAGGGGCATGACAAGATCATCTTCGGTAAATCCTGAATAGCAGTCCATGGATTTACCAGACACTATCCGGGCAGAACAATATTTTGAATGAAAAGAGAATGCATCATCGGTTTCTGAAATGACCGTTGTTTTAATATTTTTTTTCCCTAACGAACGGACGACGGCCAGTGCGACAAAATGATCTCCTCGTGGAATGACAGTCCGGGTCATTTTAAAATGATTTTCACTCCTCTTGAAGTATTCATAGTCATTTGATTAAATTTTTTTGTGTGCCATACTTCTCCAGTATCAATATATTATTCACGATTCAATACTATGCGTATTCAAAATGGTCAGTTTCATAAAAAAGATAAAATTATCAGAATCCGGCATGAAACTACGGGAGAAATTTTTTCCGGACCCGAAGAAAGATCGGGCAGCCGCTGACCTTGTTCGGGCAATGAAGCGGTTCCACGAATGTGATAATAAAAAACCCTTAGCGTGATAAAACAGGAGATCAAAATTTGCAAAGATTACTGGAACTGTTATCCTTATCATTATTATATTTATGATCTATTCAGGGCAGAAAATCATGTTTCAGATGAAGAACTGATAAACTATATCCCACATTTTTACTGGAATTATCTTTTCCTCCCTCATTATAATTCTCAAAAGTTTTCCCTGCTCGGGGAAAATAAAATTATGATCGATCTTTTGTTCAGGGCATTAAAAATCAGCCAGCCGGATACACTGTCAATACTCCTGAATGGAAATTTATATTCTTCAGGCATGGAACTCTTATCGTTCGACCGTATAAAGGAAGACTTGCTCTCTCATAAGTATGAAAAAGTATTCGTGAAACCCGCAGATGGGTCCGGCGGTAAGGGGTTTTATATATTCCATAAAAATGACAAGAATGAGTACCGGACGCAACAAAATATTATCTTCGATGAGAATTTTTTAGCCGCGGTGGGAAAAACTAATGATTATATCATTCAGCCCGGATATCGCAGGATCCATCAGTATCGCGATTGTATTCGAAATCGGTGAATACATTCAGGATTATTACGGAAAATAAAGGGGGGATCTCCCGCCCGGTATGTGCCGTACTGCGGCTTGGTCGAGGTCAGAACGAGGTTGATAATGCGTCTTCCGGGGGGATGTTTTTGAAAATTGACATGAATAGCGGGAAAGTCGGAGACCAGGCAATGTCCTATTTTTCCGAAAAATTTTCGGAACACCCGGACACGCATGTTGAGTTCCGGAATTATAAAATTACACGATGGGATGAAATCCGAACATTTATTGTGGAATCAGCGGGCAAATTTCCTTTTTTAACCTATCTTGGATGGGATATTTCTCTGACACCGGATGGTCCTGTTGCCATTGAGATCAACAGGCTTCCCGGTATCAGCTTAATGCAAATGACTTCCGGGGGATTACGGGAGGCATTTGGAATAGATGATCCCGGATATTATTGGAAAAACCTTGGAAAACGGGAAGATCGTCTTCAATAAATACGGATTGTACAATGTCAAAGTTCCTCTCAAATGTATTAACATTGGCCTCAGCAACAATAATCGGACAGGTTATCGGAATACTTGTTTCGCCCGTCCTTTCCCGGTTGTATACTCCTGCGGATTTTGGTATTTTCCAATTGTTTTTGTCGCTGGTGAGTTTAATTGCAATTATTTCCTGTTTTTCTTATCATTCTGCAATAAATTTACCAAAAAAACATGAAGATGCGGCAGGTGTCGTATTATTATGCATATTTCTGATTGTAATAACGACAATCATTACAACGATTTTCTTCTTCGTATTTGGCGGATATATCGAAAAAATTCTTAATGCCCCCGGCCTTTCCCTCTATATCCTCCTTTTACCTCTGGCGATAATCTGCAATAGTGTTGCATACGTGCTCGGCTCCTGGTTATCACGAAGAGAGCAATTCGGAACAATAGCGAAAAGTAATCTCGCCAGCTCAATTTCAGGGAAGGGAATCTCAGTAGGATTCGGTTTCACCTCCCCCTCTCCGTTTGGATTAATTTCCGGGACGATTGTCAATGATTTTACCATAGTTGTGATTTTATTAAGAAAAACCGTTGCAGATTTCCATTTTTTCGAGGCTGTTTCCTATAAGAAAATCAGGGAAATGGCTCTGCGTTATAAAAAATTTCCTAAATTCAGCATGCCTGCAAACCTAACCAGTACAGCAGGGACCCAGTCTACCCCGTTGCTGCTCGCATTTTTTTTCTCTCCGGTCGTCGTTGGCTATTATGCGATTGCGCTCATGATAATTAATCTGCCATTAAAACTTGTAGGGAATTCAATCGCATCTGTTTTTTACCAGAAGGCATGTATTGAGAAAAATCTTACGGGAAGTGTAAAAAAAATTGTTAAAACGCTTAATACCCGCCTTATATCCCTCGGGATGTTTGGATGCCTGTTGGTTATCATAATGGGGCCGGAACTATTCTCGTTCGTTTTGGGATCCAAATGGCTTACTGCAGGACGATATGCCCAGATCCTTATGCCCTGGTTTTTTGTTGTATTTATTTCGGGGCCGTTAATATCAGTGTATAGCGTCCTGGAAATGCAGCATATCGGCCTGAGGTTTAATATAATCCTCCTTATTTCACGGATTGTGGTCCTTATAATCGGCGGGATATTTGGAGATCCGACACTCGTATTTATCTTATTATCCAGTACAGGAGTAATCTTCTGGAGCTGGATGAACATGAACATCATAAAAATTGCCGGTGTCTCTGAACGGGACACATTGCTTGAAATTATCCGGTACCTCGCATTCGGCGTAGGTGTCAGCATCCCGATACTTATCGCAAAATATTTTTCCGTGTCTCCGATACTCTTGATCGGGGTTGCCAGTGCCTGCACTATTTTTTATTATACGGTTGTTATTTACCGGGATTCCGAACTAAGAGATGGGCTGATAGAGATTCTTGGATCGGCTATACACCGGTAGAACTCCAATTCAATAATTTTCAGGTATAATTTTGATTTATCTTCAAAAAAAACCAGGATACGAGACGCTCGTAATACGAGATCAGCATTCCGCTCATACCGGGCCGGGGCTGGAATTCATGGTTTGCATATACCCTGTCAAATGAATATCCGGCTATTTGTTTTGTCCGGGGATCGATTTGCACCGTGAGGACAGCCCCCTCCCGTGCCCCTGTTCCTTTGGCATCAAAGATGAAGTTCCCCAGGCTGTATGCAATAATTGACCTGTTATATACCTCGAGGTCCTGGATAACGTGGGGGTGGTGACCAACAATAATAGCTGCTCCGGCATCTGCAGCTGCATGAGAAAGGTGCTCCTGTCTTGTTGAGTGAGTGAAGTTATATTCCTCCCCAAAATGGAAATTCACCACTACGATATCAGCCAGAGTCCCTGCCCGTTTTACCGCCTTGATAACTGATTCCTCTGATGCGTTCCACGGCCTGGGGTAGGTAGAGAGAGGATTTTCGGTCTCCTCGTTGAAAACCCCGATATCATTGAACCCCAGGAAGGCGATATTCACACCGGATTTGTGAAGGATCACCGGGTCCTGGATATCATCTCCTTTTTTCTGCTGTGCCCCGAAAGGCTGTATCCCTGCAGTGGAAAGATGCGTCAATGTGTCGTTCAGAACAGACGGTCCATAATCCAGTCCGTGATTGTTCAGCTACCGGTCATTGCATCAAAACCTGCATCGACAAGCCCGTAAACGGATTCGGACGATGTTTTAAAACAATAGTGTGCATCCTTTTCGCATCGTGTAGTGTTCGTATCTGAAATGGGGGATTCAAGGTTTCCCACGGTAATATCACCCCTTTGGAGGAAACTACGGACATGCTCAAATGGGAATTTCGGATCTTTGTTCGCAGTGATGTCCCCGATACCTCTGGAGAGCATCACATCACCGACGAAAACCAGACGAACCGGGGTGCTGTTGTTGTCCGAAGGCCCATCAAAGGGATAATAATTATCCATCGTCCATAGTGCGACAAAACCGATTACCAGTATGAATACGAGGATGATACTGCCTTTGAACACACCAATCTTCATATTTCCTCACGCAATCATGGCACGGGAGATCTCGGATGGATAGATAATACTGTTCCCCATGATTAAAATTATGGTACTGGTGCTCTCTGCAAAGAAATGAAAAAAAATATACCTGTTTTGTAAAAATTCCAATCCTTAACCACGTGTCTGTCTGGACCAGATGTTCACTGGCGTTCTTGAAATTTCGTTGAAATAGAGTTTCTGACGTATTTCAATGAATCATGGATACTACGTACGTTCTGCATATTCCCTGGTACCGGTCTGCAAAAACTGGTGCGAACCTTTTTGAAACCAGATACGAAATTACTATACTATCATCGCATAAAAAAAGGAACCTCCCTGATGATTATTCCAAAAGCCATTGATGCATATCAATCTGCAAAAATCTGGACCGTTTTTTGTTTTTTAATGCTGGGGGGATTCATACTTAGCCAAAAAAACAGTTACATGGAAGTTGACGCACTGGGAATATGGGTCCTGACATGCCTGATACTAGTATACCTGTCAAGAAAAAAGACCGGGCAGTTTTCCGTTAAACAACAGCGGGCAATTATCGTTATCGGAATTCTGATGTGCATGTTTAGTTTTGTCAGTATTCCGCTGGGTATCACCAACCCCCCGTATTCAATCGGGGAACTCTCCCTCTTCCTGGCAGGTCTCGGCGTCCTTGTATTTGGCCTGCTCAATTTCAGGTCCCTGGCACTGCCGGTATCAATTCCTTTTATCGCTGTTGTGGGCTTTGCACTCTACGAACTGTTTATCAGAAATGAAGACTGGATTACTGCGCCGGTCATCCCTTATATTGTCATCCTCACCATCGGATTACTGAATCTCTTTGGGATCCGGGCGGTTTCTGATGGCAATGTCATCTCATTTATCTCAATGACCGGAAGTCCTGTCTACCTTTCAATCGTCTCGGATTGCACCGGGATCTGGTCGCTCGGTACATTCACGATCACGGTACTCATCGTACTGTCCAGTTTTCCAAAAAGCATCTCGAAAAAAAGCATCTTGTTGATCGGGATCGGGTATCTCGGGACGTTTTGTGCAAATATTATCAGGATACTGGTGATATCCCTGAGCGGGTATTATTTCGGCCCTCAGGGATTAATCGAACAGGTCCATGTCCACATCGGCTGGATCGTCTTTTCCCTGTGGTTAATAATTTTCTGGTACTATTATTTTACCCGCCAGGTCGGGATCTCGTTTTTCAAAAAAAATGACGCCCGGGATTCCGGAGAATAATTGAGAGTATCTGTGGATCCTGGCAATCACCGGGATCGCAATAAAAAAAAACAGGTGAACCGGGACAGCTGCATTCACGGTTTTGGATTACCAGGAAAAAAATTCACCCGTATTCTCATGAGATGAAGTGCTTTACTTTTCCGTGGAAGGGTCTGATAACATTCGTATATCCCTTTTCCAGCATCCCCGATAAAAAAGATTTCTTTGTGGCAACATACCTGACCTGGAGATGAGGATTGAATTTTGCCGCATAATATGCATGAAGTCGTTTGTTCCCTGCAGCACCCATGGTTACATACGACGTGCATCCCTGGTTTTGGGCATACTGGATGGATTCCCACATGAGAAGATCATTCGGTGACGGAGAGATGGGTCTTTGGGGTTTTGGGCTGCCAATCCAGACTGTAATGGGTTTTTTTATACTGGATATCAATGGATCCCGTTTTGATATCACCGTCAACTTTTACCACAAAAATTTTCAGGGTATCCTTGAAGGTATCAAAAATATCAGAAAAATATTTCCTTGATTCCATCACATTTTTGCCCTGTTGTGCATACCGGACATCCATAAGATCAAGGATTTTTTCATATTCTTTTTTCCCTCCGATCTCCACGGTAAATCCTCTCTGTTTGGCACGGTTCAGGTTCTGCCGCTGTTTTTTGTCAATTGTCTGGAGCAGATGTTCATATCCATTGCTGAGATCGATCACATAATCATACAGGATTTCCAGGGTATATCCTGACCAGGAAAATGGACGGGGATCCTTAATTGCGGGTGACAGTGATATACTGACATAGTTTGCCTTGAGATCACTCATAATTACATGCTCAACAGAATTCTGGAATTCAATATAATTTTTTTCTCGTTTCTCTTGGTTTGATGTGTCGTTTTCAACAAACGCTGGTCCGAGATGGAAAAGAGCCGCATGAGGTGGTGGTGAAAATACCATCCGGACAGGGCCGTTTCTCTGGAAAAAAAGGGGGATTACCCCAAGGGGAACGTCGTTTTTCAACCCGATGAGCGGGTATAACGATGATCGTGTGTGTTTTTCAGTTATTTTCAGCCAGTTCCAGGTATGAAAAGGATACCCTGGGGAGATCGGGAAATAATCTCATCCCATTCCTGTGCGTCATTATCCCGTGCGATTCGAATTTCAAGGGTCATGGAACATGGTAATAATAATGGTATAATTGTCCCTGTTTATTTTCATTCACTCCTTGTTGCTATAGATAGTCTGTGTATTTGAATTTCGTCATAAAAAAAGTACCGGCCTCCACGATATGAGCATCGATGTAATCTCAGACGTTATCCTCTTCTGCCCGAATATCAATTATCACGCCTGCTGATATTCCGGCGTGTCTGATCAAAAAATGAAGCAGACCGGTCTGGAGACTTGCATAGTCCTTCTGAATCCTGGACGGGAAGATGTGAAAAAAAATTATACGGTGATTGTAAACAAATTTGTGCTCACATCTTTGACCGCAGGTTGGCCTGTGCTCTGGATGCTGACCTTGAAATCGCTGCCGGTCATCCCGGACAATGACATGGGCCACGAATAGGAACCTTTACCGGCGCTGCCGATGGAAACGCTGTCTTTGATGGTACCGACTTCCACCCCTGCCTTCAGGAGCACAATCTTCACGGTGGACCCGGGGTTGCCCGTATAATCCCAGCTGATTGTTTTTGTCGTTCCTCGTTTCCAAATCTCTCCACCATGTGGCGCTGAAACCGTTACCGAAGGAGGTGTGCTGATGGCAAACATATTTGTGCTTACATCATTGACCGCAGGTTGGCCTGTGCTCTGGACGCTGACCTTGAAATCACTGCCGGTCATCCCGGACAATGACATGGGCCACGAATAGGAACCCTTACCGGCGCTGCCGATGGAAACGCTGTCCTTGATAGTACCGACTTCCACCCCTGCCTTCAGGAGCACAATCTTCACGGTGGACCCGGGGTTGCCCGAATAATCCCAGGTAATCGTCCGGGTCGTGCCCCGTTGCCATGTCTCTCCCCCATGTGGCGCTGACACCGTGATCGAGGGCGTGATCGAGGAGGATATTGATGCCGAGGTGATGGAAAGGTAATTATTGCTCACATCATTGACCGCGGGTTGGCCTGTGCTCTGGACGCTGACCTTGAAATCACTGCCGGTCATGCCGGACAATGAGATGGGCCACGAATAGGAACCCTTGCCGGCGCTGCCAATGGAAACGCTGTCCTTGATGGTACCGACTTCCACCCCTGCCTTCAGGAGCACAATCTTCACGGTGGACCCGGGGTTGCCCGAATAATCCCAGGTAATCGTCCGGGTCGTGCCCCGTTGCCATGTCTCTCCTCCATCGGGAGCTGTAACGGTTATTGATGAAGTACCAACCGGTGGAGTAACTACCGGGGGTGGAGAAGCGGCAACTGAAGTAGAAAGAATGTACGCCGCCATCTTTCCGCCTACGGCGAGGTACCCGTTGTCGTACGAGATCGTGCCGAAATCGCCACCAAGGTTTATTGAATCAACGAGTTTGATCTCTGCAGGATTCGAGATATCGAATGCCCTGACATCATTGGGTCCTCTTCCTGCCGCATACGCAATGGTGTCATGGATGACGAGAGCATTGGCATACCAGACACCGGTATAGCTAATCTGGCTGAGGCGTCTGGGTGACTTAACGTTACTGAGATCTACCGTTACAATCGAGTTGCCAACCGCTGCCACAGCGACATTCCCGCGGATTTTGACGTCAGAATAGGAAACGCCAGGCTCGAATGTTGTAACAAGGACAGGACTTTTCTTGTTACTGACGTCAATGATATGAAGTCCGTCGGATGATGCGACGACAAGATAATTATTCCCGAACTTTGCTGTTCCGCCCCCGGCGAAATACGGTGATTTAGCCAGGTATACCGGGGACCTGATATTCGTCAGGTCAACAATTCCCTCATCGGTATAGACATAATTGCCATCCGCAAGGACTGAGGTGGCACTCGTGCCGAAATGATAGTACACCATGCGGGGATCTGCAGCATTCATCACGTCGACTATGCTTAACGACGACCATGCGCCGGCAACATAGAGGTTGTTGCCGACCAGGTCCATATCCACATTTCTTCCAAGATTACTGATAAATGAGATCTCTTTCGGCTTCGCAGGATTGCTTATATCGACGGTCCATATCCCTTCATTATGGGCACCGATATACATGGTACTGCCCCGGATTATGACAGAATCAACGCCACCTACAAGCTGAATCCGGGTCAGTGTTTTTGGTTTGGTAATCAGGGATGTATCATATATGCCGATTCCCAGTGATTCCAGAGAGACAAAGGTATAATTTTTGATCGGGAATATTCCCTCGTTATAATATGCAGCATCTGTCGCTTTTCCTGCAAGGCTGATATTCCGGGGATTTGAGACGTCGAAGATATCAAACCCCTGGTACCTGACCGAGACATAAGCATAATTACCGAGGATCTTGATGTCGTTGGCATTGATCCCCATCCGGTTCATAACTTCACGGGGTTGTACCGGGTTTGAAACATCAATAACCCGTACTCCATTATGGTATTCAGTAATGAAGGCGTACCCGTCTTTAACGGCAACTCCGGATACATAGTTGAGGCCGTTATTGGGGGAGAAGCTCCCCACGACCCGGGGGGTCGATGGTGTGCTGATATCGAGGATATCCAGCCGGTTATCGGTTTCCAGCCCGACATAGAGGTAGTTTCCGTCAATAGTTCCCCGCCAGGGAGAATTTGCCCCGGCAGAGCTTGACCGTTGTAACGATACGGGGAGCTGCCCTGTTCGAGATATCGATGACCTTGACTCCACCCGAAAGAAGATATGCATAATTGCCTTGTATCAGGACATCAGAACCTCCGCTGTCCAGAGTCGCAACTATCACCGGGCTGGCAGGATTTGAGATATCGGCAATAACAAACCTGGACGTCGCGGCGATGTAGAGATATCCGCCATCAACGCTGACGCTCTTAACCGACGAGCCAACCGGCAGCTGCGATAATGCACTCTTCCAGGTGAGTGCTGACATCTTTGCGCTTGTCGAGACATCATAGGTCACGATTTCGCTGCCCTGGCCGGCATACAGGTAGCCATTGGATTCCACCAGGTCAAACGATGGACCATTGGAAACGGTCCCGACTTTCTGGAGACCCGCGGCCGTGACACACGGGACAGCGACTGCAACACAACACAGTGCGATCAACAGGATCAAACTTCGCGATTTGATGAAAATATTCATTGACTCAGACGTTTTGCCTGACATCTCATAAATGTGCAAACCAACGGAGGTTAGATCATTGAACCTGAAGGAGAGGTGATATATCCCCCGGGTTGCGCCAACCCGTAAGACCATTCCATAACGGGAAAAAAATGGAGAGAATTTTTCCCGGGTATCAATGCTCGTGAGTCTGGCAGGTAAAAATTAAAACAGGTTATTTTTTTTACAGATGGATGGGGAAATGGCGGTAAAGAAAATTCAACCCCTTATCCCATAAACCCGCTATCTGGGTAAAGAGTGTCTGATCTGTCGCACCGGAAGATACGGATCGCGGTGCCGGTTGCTGGTTCTGCGATCCAGCGGTTTCCTGGGAAATTGTCGCAGCACCTTTCACAATTCCCGGGGTGACTTTATAAATGGTAATAGCACCAAAGCCACCGCAATACACGTATCCTTTATAGAAGGCGGTGTTGTCGCAGTCCCCGTCGATTGAAACGGCATGATCAACAACGACCGGCGATGCCGGGTTGGCAAACGAGACCATGACCATGTTACCGCTCCCGATATTCCTGCCCACAACAAAAACATCGGTCCCGTTACTGGTAATTGCACGCCCCTGGAGTCCCAGTTTGATGCTGCCGGTATCCCAGTGAATATTATTTTTATCCGCGACGTTCAGGACTTTCACATAATATTTGCTCCCGGATACAAGGAGTGTATAGATCTTTTCTGTTTCCGGGTCGTACGACAGACTTTTCTTCAGGAGAGTGTCATTTCCAAAGGAAAATGTATTTTCGATAACAGGTTTATCGGTAGCAATATTTACCACTTTGAGGGACCTGGTATCAGCGGCTAAAAGATAACTGGTATGGTACAGGATAGCTGGCTGTACCGCGATATGACATCGGGAGTTGAACTGATGAGTGCCGGTTCGGCAGTATCTTTCCTGGTATTGTCATAAATTTTGAAACCGGATGTTGTGGTCATGTAAATTCGTGTGTCCGTGGCGTAATAGGTGAGAGCGTTCACTGCCGTGGAATATATCTGGGAATGGGGTGAGAATCCCGGTTTTTCAAGACCCGTGAGGTTGATAATCCATGCGCCTCCGCCATTGCTTCCCAGCGCAGTATATGAATAATTACCCACCCAGGGCATATCGAACATTCTTGGATTATTAACAGACCATTCGGCGAGAGGACGGGAGAGAGCCGTTTCTTCAGGGACCGTTATATTCCAGTACCAGCTTCCCAGGTTGCGCCCGGCATGTCCTAATACATCTATCGACCCGATGGTAGTCGGTGCCAGAACATATGCAGAAGAGGGGACATTCAGATTCGTTGAAAGGACCGGATGGGTTTTATCGGTCGTGGTATAAACGGCCGTCCCGGCAGAATTTCTTGCCATGACGGCGACATTCCCGTTTGAAGATATCTCTTCGGAATATCCGGTGCTTGCTTTATTGCTGCCTACAGGAACGGGAACCCGGCCTGAAATGTCGTATATCCGTATCCCGTTGTACCTGACTGAAACGTACAGAATAATTCCCGGAAACGTCAACACCTACCGGGCCCTGGCTGAAGGTGAATTTTTGTGTGTCAATGACCCGGGGATTCGCCCGGTCCGTTACATCAACGCTGAATAAATTCTGGGCATTAAACTGGGGGAGATACACGGTATTATCCTTGTATGCGATATAGCCTGAACCCGTATGTCGGGTGGGTAATATTCGGGAACGACAGGTTCGATACATAGACCGGAGATGCAGGCCGGGAAATATCATACAGTGTTAATTTTGGAGAATTCTCGTATCCATGCACACCGTAAAGATACCTCCCGTCCGTTGCCAGGTTTCCTATCTGATTTCCATAGGATTTGACGAGGTCAGGGTGTGTTGGATCAGAAATATCAAACACCGATAAATGGGATCCCGAAACAAACGCATAGTTCCCGGTAACAACAACATCATCAAGAGATACCCGGTATCTGATATATTGCCAAGAACCGCAGGATGCAATTTGTCGTCAAGGCTGGCAACGGTAAAGGTATGTGACGTCGTTGCATACAACTTCCCCCGGCAACGTATAATGACTGCACTTTTTCCGGGTAGATGGCTTCTCCTCCGTACTCTTTGTACGAAAGTGCCGACAGGTTCACTCCCGGACCGATATTGTAACACCGTATCGTGTACCCTTCGGCATTATACAGGGTGTCATTCCAGATGAAGTTACTAAACGTATTCGCAGGCATTACGCCGACCTGGTGGAGATTGGACGTGCCATCAACCGCAAAACCCACTACCGGCAGGACGAGCCATACGAGCATTACCATCGTGCATGCCATTATTTTCTGAATGGATTTCATCGCATAATTCACGTCTCCTGGCCTCAATACTTAATCTTAACAACAGTATCTGGTTACGAAGTCAATAATCTTCTCGTATAAAAATTCAAAGGCATATGATGAGAAATTTTCGAAATTTGTATATACTCTCCCCGTTCATGAGTTTGCCTGAAAAAGGGGGGAAAAAGGTATTCAGAATTAGTATTCATCCAGATTTTTGGGCTCATGGAGACAAATATTTCTAGTTGCATATGCAGATTAATTACTGAATATCTCTTACATTAATAGGATTATCTGGTATACTATCCTGTTTATCACCAATAGAACATAACCAGAAGGAAATCAAAAATTACATGAATCGCACACCTGGAACGATTGAAAGGATTCGGTCTTCAATACAAGAAAACCTGCGGAATACTACTGCTTTTTATCTCATTTTCCTGCTTGCAGTTTTCCTGTTATCCTTCGTCCTGTATATCGTGATATTTGCCTCTCCTTCAGGCACCGATGTCTATACCCATATGTTCAATACCCAGAATATGGCCAATTCAAAATCACTTTCGGATTTTTATGAAAATTCCATGAACCAGGAATATCCCGGATTCGATTATCCGTTTGGCCTGTGGTATTTTGGTTCAATAATGATGAAGATAACCGGTCTCGATATTTACACCATTGCCTATATTATCCCGCTGCTCCTGCTTTTTATCACCCTTGCCATATATTTCTGCTATGCCTACGAACTCACCGGCTCAACCGATCAGTCTCTTCTCTCCCTGATCTTCCTCGTGTCCATGACCCAGCTGGCATTAGCCCTGCTGAACTATTCCACAAGTATTTTTGTCATGCCATTTCTTGTGTTAATTTTATATCTGGCAATACGGGATGTAAACTGGAAAAGTGTATTGCTGATCAGTATCATTGTTTTCACTCTCAGACTTCTCCCACACCGGTAATTTTTTATTTTTGATCACATTCGTCGTATCATATTTTATCCTGCGTGCACTCATCTGGGGAAAATTTGATTATAATTTTTATATCGTTATTGTAGCCATCCTTTTTTGTTTTATCATTGCAATAGGGCTTTTCCCGATCGTTCAACCTCAGTATATCGATAAAGGAACTCTCGTCATCTCTATCACGAACTCGATTTCATCGGCAACCCATATCTCATTCTTCAAAGACGCCGGACAGATCTTTTACGACTCGATATTTGTTGCCAATAACTATGTGTTTGCATTTTTGTGGGCCGCTCTCCTGTTCGGTGCCGGTACCATTCTGGTTTTTATCCACAAGACCGTCAGAAAGAAATTCAGCGGGGAAAATATACCCGCAGCAATTCCCTTTATCAACAGTCTTACCAACATGGGAAAGGGTATCATTACAACACCATTCTGGATAGGTCCGCTCCAGACCCTGTTCTCGGTATTCGGAATATTCAAACTCGATGAACGGGGGAAATGTACAGCACTTACCCTCATCATCGCGGTACTGATTCCGGGATTGCTTGCAGGGTCGTCGGGAACCGGTGCAATCCGTGAAACATTTTACCTGTTTCTTTTCATCCCGATTACCGCTGCGGTGGGATTTTTTTATGTATACCCGGTAATTAACCGGATTTCCCGACCGGGAATACGACGTGCTCTGGTTATCCTTGTGTATGTCATCATTTTTGTGCCTCTTATAGCAGTTCCCATTATCGCATGCCTGCACTACCAGCCCCCCATCACGATGACAAAAGAAGAGAATGTGGATCTTGTATGGCTGGGCAGTGTGGGCAACCCTATGGAGGGAGCTGCCGGGACCGCTTACAGGGACCGTATGTCAATGTACGCAAATAAAACGGTACCGAGTATTGCATCCGGGACCGAGACCGTCCGTTTCTTAAACGACCTGAAGAACATTTATTTTTTAAACGGCGCGGAAAGTGACGCACAGGATCTTTCCCGTAACTACCAGATCCAGTACAGTTATCTCATCTGACCGGATCCTGAAAGGATATAATTTCCCCAGGTCGGCGGTGGCGATTGACTCAAACCTGGAAGTTGACAAGATATACGCCTCCGGGGCCTTCTTTGGTTTTTATAAGATAATTTCCCAGCCGGAGATCCCGCTAACCTCTGTCAGCGAATCCCTTACCTGGGATTCACAGCAGACCGGAAGCGGGCGTTCAGGATATCGGGTCTGTATTCTCCTTTGAGAACCCTGCGTACAAGGTAAAACTGAGCGATACGTCCCCGCGGATTCAGTATCTCGGTACGCCCACAAAAAATAATATCGGAGAAGGTTACTTTACCGACACCATTGGCATTGACTGGGGAACGATCGGTGCCGACCCCCAGTATTCTTCGTACACCCTGGGATCACTATCGTATCCGGAAATTCAGCGATCAGATAAGGAAATAGTCTATAAAACCACCTTGAGTTCAAAGAATCAGGACCGGATTGCTTCGCTTTCGGTAAAATATATCTTTAATGACCTGGCAGTGAAGCGTGAAATCACCGTCACGAATGATCTTGAGAGGGTAAACAGGACCTCTGGTATCACTGTTCACCTTGCCTCAGTAATTTTTTCGCCTATGACCGATTTTGATTTCCATCAGGTGAATCCCGGCGATACCAGATGGGTGAATAAAAAGATATATCCTGCACAGGATTCGGTTTACCTTGACGACACATTTATTGATCAGATTTTTTTCAACGATATATCCTCGGGAACTTTTATCAACTATGACGATACCGCCCCGTATCCGAATAAACTCTGGTATTATGGATCACCGTATTACAATTACGGGGTTGTTACCCTGCAATCCGATTATTCCCTTGACCTTGGCGAAACAACGACCACAGGCCAGTATTTCTCATTCAGCAATAAAGAAACGGCGATGAGGAATGCGGAAAAATACAGTTCGGTGTCTGCTTACCCGTTCCCGGATGCACAGCTGCCCCTTGTAATTACGGGAATGGTCGGCGATACGAATTTTAATGAGAGAGAGATAACGCATTGGCCCTGCTGACGCAGAATACTATTCCTTATACGCTGGGAATTACCGGATCATTGCCTGCCCGGCACGCCCAATCTGACCGGCGTCAGCCCTTCGGCATATTTTAAACCCTGTTATAACCAGTCGTTATGTAAAAATCTCACCGCCCAAACTGATGAGTTGAACGCACTCAGACAGGTTACCAATACAACCGGGATCCTGATGTCCCAGGTCAGGTACAACCTGAATACACTCAGGAGTTTATCAGAAGATCAGTACACGTATGCTGAAGTGGATACGGTCCCGGCCCCCCTGGGTCCCTATTACCGCGAAGGCCTGAGATATCCGAAATTTGCCTTTGTGGAAGGGGAGAATACCGGTATCGTCCTTATGCCAGTCACCCAGCCATCAAGCGATCTCCTGAACAGCCGTTCCGAGCCGTATCCTGTCTTTTCACAATGGAATGCTACCATAAATTCCATTATGCGGGACGGGGGGATGGCTGAATTTCACTGGGACCTGTCAGAAATCGGGAATCCGGATTTTACCGACATGTTTGCAGGTTTCATCAATAATTCAACGGGGAGGGGGGTGACGGTCACCACGCCGGAAGAAATCGCACGCCACCTTAAGGACCTCGAAGATATACGGGTACATGTTACCAGTGGCGACCAGAATATTAAACTGAATGCCAGTAATACCGGAGAACATCCGGTATCCGGCATCACGTATAAATTGATAGTGCCGGTTGTCGAAAATGCCTGTCCTTACACAGTAACGAACGGAACACTTGCCCGCTATGACATTCTGGACGGGAACTGCCGTGTGTATGCAAGCTTCAGTCTGGATGGATTTGAGTCAAAGGAAATCACCATTGCACCCAGCGGCACCATCAGACAACTTTTCCCCCAGATCCCTGAAATGTTCCAGGGACAGAACACGATCAGGATTGTTGATGAAAATAATCAACCGATAATTAATGTGAGCGTGTTCGTAGATTCGCAGTATTATTTAACCAATAAGAAGGGGGAGGTTAAAGTTACTGTGAATCATGGCGACCGGACGGTACTTGTTGAAAAAGCCGGCTATGCCTCCGTCACGGTTGTGACATCTGTCAAACCGGTTATTTATCGCTATCTCCCTTTTTTAAGGATGCCATAAAGGAAGGGGTGGATAAAAGATCCCCATCGCAGGCTCCTGCAATCAACCCGCATCATTAAGACTCCTGGCAGCCTGCACTACCGGGGGAGGCACTTTTTTAAGGTCTGCAGGTCATGGAGTCAGGTACCAGCTGTTTTTCTTTGCGGGAATGTTTGATAAAACCGGAACATCATGTAAAAAAATTGTATGGTGACCCGGAGAACTGTTGAGCATACCCGTCCCTTTTTTCGGGTATTCATACAACCGGTTCTCATCCTGCACGTCCCTTACCGAGGCCATGTGAATTTCAGCGGATACTGATACTGCAATGCACTGATGCCTCGCAACATTATATTATACGTCAGATGGTTACCTTTTCTTCACAGGCAGGATATGAATCTTAAACGTGTCCGAGTGAAAAAAATAGTGATTCCGCTCTTGTTGCTGCTGGTTGTAAGCGTGGGTCTCACGCTTTCCCGTGGTGAGACCGGGTACCCGGTCGATCCGGTCAACCAGATCGATCAACCCACCCACGTCTTCCGTGGCACGAGTGGCGGCCCGGGCAGCCCGGGCGGGAATGGCGATCAGGGTACCGACGGGGGTCAGGGAACCAGGATTGATCCCGGCACCTCTGCCGATCCCGGTATCCTGCCGATCCCGGTACTCCTCCCGATCCTGGTACCTCTACCGATCCCTATACCCCGCCAGGTTCAGGTAACCCTGGAGATCCCGTCAACCCGGCAGATCCTGGGAACCAGACAGCACCCGGTAACCCTGGTAGCCCCCGACAATCCGGTGGCATCCCGACAATCCCGGTGGCACCCGACTATCCCGGCCGTATCCCGGTGACCCGATAGGTCCCGGTGACCCGGATAGGTCCCGGAAACAATGACACAACCCCGCCCATACCAACACCCGAATTCCCGTCTGCCGCCCTGCCGGCTACATTTGTTATCGGATGTCTTGGGGCTGTGCTCCTTATCAGGAAAGACCTGGATCAGCTAACTTTTTTCCGACATTCACCTTTATCCCGGCTGCAGCAATTGCGGATGGCAATTACCGTACCACCCGGGTACATTGTCAGGAATTGTTTCCGGGGCCGGCATCAGTACCTCCGTAAGTAAACTATCCCTCGATACTTCCAGGTGGAGTAAATTTCCATCAAACAATATGATTCGGCGGGAGAATAAAAGAGACGAATTTACTGTTGAAAAAAGGGTTCTTCTGCATACGCGGTGGGGTGCTGCATCTGACTGATCGCGTTGCATCGCGGCTGGTCGGGCACCGGAAGAATTATTAGAATGAATGATTCCTCAGGACGCAGGTTATTCCAATTGTCAATAGTGCAGCGATAAATTCAAAACCCGGAACATTTGTTGTTGCTGGCACAGTTCCGGCCACGGCTGATGGGGAAACGTTGACGGATGCCTGTTGAACCATCACTTCAGTCAGACCGTGTTCACAGATATTCACATCTCCTTCAAAATCCTGAAAACCCGGCAAAGAAATTTTCAGGTGGTGCGAACCTTTTGTTACATTTCCCGTAGATATTCCCGGAAAGGAAACAGGGGGAATGTCTCCGGTCACTGCGTCCCGCCATGGTGAGCCATCCAATTGGATGAGAGATCCCGTGAACACAGAATATGTCTGGAGTCCCCCCATATTTTTTGGAGATATGTTCTGAACAAAACCAGGTTTACAGTCAAATGTCTGAATCGCTGCGGCACCCTGAATGAACGTGAGAAGAGTTACAAAGGCAAGAATCAGTACAGACTTTGGTGTTCATACACGGAATTGTTTCCCAATTATTTCATTATTGTGGTGATACAATTTCGCACTGTACACACCACAACACCATCATTGAAATCCGCGTTTTACCCTCCTGGGGAAACTCTGGTGTACGAAACGGAACTCAGTGCAGGAATTGTTGGAAAAAGGACCGGACAAAGCGTAGTTTCGCCCTGGCGCCCTGTTTCGGTCAAACGTGTGAACGATGGAATGACGGCACATGCCAAACGACAGACAAGGGGTGGACCGGAGAGAAATATGAAAGGAATGTTTACGTTGCATGGCAGTGGTGCCTTGCCAGACTTTATTATTGCATAGAATAGGTGATCGGATAAGGAAGATCCGGACATTTCAAGCCAGGCACCCTAACTATTGTAAAACGGGTCTTCCCCCTGTTTTCTTCTTCGGGCTGGGACCTGTTGCCAGACCAATAAAAACGAGCACCGCCAGGTGTTTTTTTGTTGGCAGATCCTGTCTAAATGTCTCTCCTTTCCGGTTCTGTCGATTACTGCAATTATCCTGGCATTAACCAAGAGCAGGTACTGTGCCCCGGCCTGTTGGCCTGCAGACGGTGAATCACAAGCCACCGACCGCCGTTTTCTCCTTATTCGTATAACCAGTCGTCATCCTTGAGTTCCCTGATGGAGGCCAGTATCTTGTCTACCCCGGCCTTCTCGGGGATCTTAATATCCGCGATCATCCGGTCGGGACCGCGGAATGTCTCGGGGGTGACATGATGGACGTGGAGGTCCCGCACGATATCGGCGAGGAGCTTCCTCCGGTCACTCTCGGTCGGCTGGGGGAGGATCCGGGTCCGGGATGCCGTTGAACGGCGAGAGAATCGGGAGGGACCACGCGGGGGCGTTCAGGAAGTTTCCCCGGTTTACCCTCGGTTGGCTGGGCGGAGATCCGGGGTTCGGGACGCCGTGGGACAGCCGTGGGTCCGGCAGGGGCCCGGCGGGGTCGTTCGAGGACAATCTCGAATTCGTCCATAAGCTTCTGGGTGTCCTCGACATGGGATGAAACGCGGGAACCGCTCCTGACCGACGTGGCGATCTCGTCGAGTTTTGCTACGACCCGGTTCACTATCTGGCGAAGGGTATCCTCGGGGTACAGGATGGGGAAGAGGTGGAAATCATGGCTGTAGATCCACTGGATCTCGGAAGTACCGGTCTTTTCATAGATTCTTCCGGCAATCTTCAGGGCCCCCCGTTGTTTCCGGAGCCCCGGCCCGACAGGTCCCTTTGTGACATTGACCGGATAGACATTAATATCGTCCACCAGCGACTGCCCGTCCTCCCTGAATTCGCGGATGACCAGTTCGAAATACTGCGTCCTTGGATAGGGCGGGGGCAGCAGGGCGGCCTCGGAGATCTTCCATTTATTTTCATCCACCTGGTGGATGTCCAGTTCATCGCTGACATCGATAAGGTAGGAATGATCGACATGGTTCCTGCCGGAGGGTACATTCTCATGCCAGAGAACACGGGTCATCGAAGTTACGGCAAACCGGTCCTTCCGGGAATTTACGATGCGGGAGAGGTACCTCTCGAACGCCTGGTAACGCACGGCGACCTTCGTATGCAGCCGGGCCGGAAGGCTGCTGCTCAGGTACCAGATCTCGCAGAGCCATATGAGAAGCATGGAGGCGGAAAAGACTCCGAGAACGATGCTGATGTTCCGGGGCGTCGTATCTATTCCGAGCACAACATCCATAAACAGGACGAGGGAGATCACTGAACTGATACTCAGGACCGTGGAGTACGCCAGCCGCTGGATAAGTCCCATATCGGTAAAACGGGGATAGAGGACCAGCGAGAGAACGAGACCCGGGACGAGGAGCAGGTTGAGAAAACCCAGGGCTATCCGTACCCCCTCCCCGATAAGTGTTACTGTGTCCATCCGCGGAAATCTCCTGGTCATGTACGATGTAGTGGTTTATCCCGGTACATAAAATCCTAGTACACAAAAGAGTGCCGTCAGGCCATACATCGCATATGCTCCCTGTTTTTCGGTTATGCGGTAATAGTAGGGGAGTACCCATTTCAGGGTCAGCGGGTTGGGTACTTCAAGCGTACCATCGTCCCGCACCTTCCCGAATTTCGCCAGCGGATATTTTCTGCGGTTCATGCGCCAGTACCACGTTACAACAGGAAATTGACGGTGTGGGGGATCAGCATGATAAAGCCGCTGATGATGAAACCCTGTGTAACAATCAGCGCCCCGATGGCAGCTCCCACGGACAGGGCACCGATGTTTCCCCAGAAAATCCGGGCCGGGTAGTTTTCAAAAAAGAAATACGCCAGGAGGGCGCCTGTCAGGCAGACAAAAAAAAGTGCGTTGAAGATATTCCCGAAAAAAACTGTTTTGAGCACCAGCGATGACAGGAGGATAAGGGAGAGCCCGGGTGCCATCCCATTGAACCCGGAATGCATGTTCACGAGATTTGCCACAACCGGCACGTACGT
Organism: uncultured Methanoregulaceae archaeon; assembly: GCA_963829335.1. GTDB lineage: Archaea > Halobacteriota > Methanomicrobia > Methanomicrobiales > Methanospirillaceae > Methanoregula. The sequence goes on along the minus strand of CAWHIE010000004.1, from coordinate 40,969 downwards.
CGGGATAATGATCTGGAGGTAGAAAATGGAGAGATCAACCTCTCCGAATAAAGGGATGATAAATGCCGTGGCGGTGATGAAGGGGATAAGGGGGTAGGCGCAGTAATAGAGCAGGATCAGTTTTGCCGGCCTGCCGATATTGACCATGTCGTCCAGCAGACCATAGAGGGCGAAAAGGACTACCACGACGATAATGGTGAAATTGATGGGCGTGATCATCCTCCCGTAGAACAGGGTCAGGATAGAAATGGAGAAAATGGCGATCAGGAGGAGGATCAGCCCGCCGTTGTTCGGGACCTCGTTCAGATTTTTCTTATACATATCCCGGACATAATGGCCTTTCTCTCTCAGTTTGGGGATAATCTGGGGGAGGGCAAACATCATGAACAGAAAAGGAACGAGGAAAAAAATGATAAGCATGACGAGAAGGTAATCTTCAGGGGTCGGGGGTAAAGAAAAAACCATTCTGAAAAACCTGGTGCTATTTCTTTAAATAACGAGTATATATTACTATTTTAAGAACAGACAATATATTCTTTCTTGTAGTGAACCGGTGATTGCATGGAACGACAGGGACAGAAAAATCCGGTACACCCGGCACCGCCCGGAAGAGATTTGACCGCCCGGCTATCCCGGTATCTGCTCTTCCTCATCATTCTCGCAGGTATCCTCTCACTGGTGCCTCTTGCCATGGCACTGGAACCCGCCTGGAACTATTCCTCCCCGGATAGCGAGATTGGCGGGGTAGCGGTTTCGCCGAAGGGCGACCTGATCGCTCTTGGGGCGGGGAAGGTAATCTTTTTTGCAAAAAACGGGACGGTTCTTGATAAAGAACCCTTTGGCACCGGTGTCATGATGACCCCTGATGGAAAATACACCGTTTCGGCATACTCTTCGACCCTGTATTTCTTTAAAAATCCGCTTCCATCAGGGTCATCCGGTCCCCAGGTTGCCACAAAACTGGGTGAATACGGGGTACCAGAACAGGTATATTCCTTCGACGTCAGTCATGACGGGAGTCTGATAGCCGGCCAGACCGTGGGAAAAAGTCTTTTTACCGTTTCGACCAGGACCGGGGTCGTTGACGGAAATACCAAACGGGCAGATGCCGTCATAAAAATTTCTCCCGTCGGGGGAAGAATTATTGGTATTTCCCCGACCGCGTTCCATTTCTACAGTTCCAGTGGTTCCCTGTCCCGCACGGTTACGATTGAAACAAACTCTGCTCCCCGTACCCTGCTTCTTTCCTCGAACGGTAATTCTGCCATGTTCAACGACGGTCAGGCCATCCGCCGGCTCAATACCAATAACGGGACAGAACGCTGGAAACGGCAGGTAACCGGGTCTGTTTCTGTCCTTTCGATGGTCCCGGATGGTTCTGTTGTTGTTGCCGGGACAGAATCAGGAACTATCGCCGCCCTCGATGCGAACGGGAATATTTCATGGACCTATGCCGCAAACCCGGAGAACCGGCAGAGCGCAGGAATCACCTGCAGTGCTCTGTCGGACAAAGGGACACTCCTGTCCGCAGGGACCGCGGACGGGAGGATACTCTTTCTGAACTCCCGGGGAGAACTGACAGGATCCTACAGTGCACGTGAATATATCCGTTATATCGCCATGAGCACCGATGGTTCGGTGGTTGTGGCGGCCAGCGACAGCAGGTTGTTTGCTTTCTTCCCCGGCTCGTCGTCGTTCCTCCCGTTACCCTCACCATCCCCGATCCCCGGCGGAACGGTCCTCAAAAATTCCCCTGCTCCTTCGCCGGCACCAACTCCCCTGTCCGGGCAGATAACTCCCACGGCCACCGTCCCCGAAATCCCTACCACCTATTCGGTCATCCGGACCCCGACCCAGAGCCCTCCCGGTCTCATACCCCTCCTCATCTCCCTCGCAACGGCCATCGTGCTCTTCGGCAGGAGACACTGAGGGATACTTTTTCCAGGTTTATAAAAAAAGGGGATCTGAAGAGACTCTGCCATGCCGGACTGAGGGTTACTCAGGAACGAATGAGGATCCCGTCAATGCCTGTGCCCGTCATCTTCCGGAACGGCAGGGTCGATGATTGCTGTCACCCTCCCGACAAGGCCCCCTTTCAGCCGCACCTTGATCCCGTGCGGGTGGGAGAGCGAGTTTGTCAGGATCTCCTGCACGATGCCCCTCGTTGTTTTTCCGCTGAGCTGGTCTGCTTTCTGGATAATATCCACCGTCAGGCCGACCCGTACAGAGCCCCGGTGCTGTCCGTTTCCTCCCGGTCCCCTGATCATGGTTTCCTGCTCCTCATCGTCTTCCTGTTCCCGTGCCAGGGATCTCCGGAGGAACCATGTCAGGCGGTGACCGGTCGGGTTGTGTACGTCCCGATTCCTTCACTCAGCGTCCCGGTCATCACCGACCATCCGTGATGAGATCCGCTCATCCGGACGGTGACCGCAGCCTCGTACTCGTTTGAGGCCGGTTCAAATATCTTCCACGAGTTCCTGCCGACCAGCGTTGCACTGATGTTCACTGATGCGCCGGGTGCTGCCTCGTAATCGGCGTACAGCGATGTCACAGAGCGATAACAAACGGGATTTCCTGCCTGGACGGAACCTGCAGGACAGGGTATCTGCGTGATCTCCCCTACCGGGCGGAACAGGGCACTGTTATTGACCGGATCCCGGGTGTCGATCACCGTCCCTGATTTCAGGTCTGCCGACAGTGTGATGGTGGAAGGCTTTGACGGGCCGGTTTCCGGGGGGAGGGGTGATGGCCGGGGTGGTAATCTTCACCAGCGTCGCCTTGCCGGTATCAAAGAGGGTTGTCTCCCAGTCACCGGGGATGCCGGTAATAGCCCGGGCGCTGAACCCTGCCACGACCGGAGAATTGCCGGCCGGATCTGCCGGGACCGGGATGAAGAGCGTTACATTGGCGAGAGGGGAATCGGTCGTGATGGTGCAGGTATAGGAATAGGTGCTGGAGAGTGATTCGCGGTAGGCCCTGTCCACAAACACCTGGTAGGAAAATACACCGGCCGACGCGATCAGGATGACCAGCAACAGCCCGAGAGTAACTCTGATAATATTATCCATGGAAACTGACTCCTTGACCTTGAGATGACTGGGGGAATGCAGGTGCCTGGCCGGGTCCCCCCTGTCCTTCAAAGGAAGTATTGACCGAGGGCGGTTGAATACCTGTCGGTGGTACCAGGAAACAATTCCGTGGACCCTGGCGTGGATCACCATGCCTTTTATGGTTGGGAGGAAAAAGCAGGTACTATGGATACCCTGCCGTCCCTGGTTCTCGGTAACGTCACCCTCCCGTCGGGGCGTGTGGCGGATATTACCATTGAGAACGGCAGGGTGGCTCATGTGGGAGCACGCCGGAAAAATGTGGAGATCCTTGACTGCACCGGACTCTTCGTTCTGCCGGCTGCAACCGATATGCATGTCCATATGCGGGGAGGTGTCCAGTCGCTCAAGGAGGACTGGAGGAGCGGCAGCATGAGCGCCCTTGCCGGGGGAGTGACGGTGGTGGTCGACCAGCCCAACACCATCCCCCCGGTTATTACCCCTGAATCCCTGCAGGACCGCGTCCGTGAGGCACAGGAAAACTCGTACTGCAGTTTTGCGGTCAACAGCGGCGTCACTCCTGAGACCCCCCTGGAGAGCATGTGGCAGGCAGGTGCCATGGCCTTTGGCGAGACCTTCTGTGCCCCCTCCAGTTACGGGGATGCCATCAGCGACGCGGCGTTGCGCCCGGCTCTCGGACGCATCCATGCACTCGGTGCCCTTGCCACCATCCATGCCGAGACCATTGGTTCAGGAGAGGACCCGGATCTGGTCTCCCACGACCGGGTCCGCTCACCAGAGGGAGAACTGCGGGCAGTGAGCGCGGTCGGGCGGTTAAACACGGCCGGGTGCCGCCTGCACTTCTGCCATCTCAGCACAAGGCGGTCGGTCGTGGCCGCAGCGGGGTCCGTGGAGGTCACCCCCCATCACCTCTTCCTGTCCTTCGAAGACTTCGACACCGCCGATCCCTCCGGGAAGGTGAACCCGCCCCTCCGTACCGAGAAGGAGCGAAAACAACTCTGGGGAGCCTGGGACAGGATCGATGTCATCGCCTCCGACCACGCCCCCCATACCCGGGAGGAAAAGGCACAGCCGTTTTCCACGGCCCCTTCCGGCATCTGCGGGGTTGAAACGATGGTGCCGCTCCTCCTCGCACGGGTCATCGACGGGAAGATCTCCCTGCAGTCGGTGATCGAAAAGACCTCCTCACGGCCGGCAGAGATCCTGGGAATTCCTCCTGCAGGGTTCCGGCCGGGCGACCGTGCCGATTTTTCCCTCTCCGGGAAGATCCCGGCCCGGTTACACCGGAAACACTGCACAGCAAATGCGGCTGGACACCGTTCGAGGGACACATGGCCATCTTCCCGTCAACTGTCATCCGGGGAGGCAGCGTTGTGTACCACGAGGGAGAGTTTGTAAAGGAAGAACCGGTCTGGTTCCCGGGGAGAGGGTACCGGAGAACCCGGTAGCGGAACCGGAAGGACCGTTTCCCGCATTCCCGGTTGCCAACTGCTATAAAGCAAAAAAACAAACGGGTACTGCCGATACAGCGCATCCATAGGTCCCCGGGTGATCGAGTGACAGGCGTCTGGATGTGATCCACGGGACAACCCGGATGCGCGACAGGCGTGCCCGGCAGGGTTTAAACACAGGTGAAGGACGGCAGCATGCCACTGGTGATCCATGTGCGTTTATGCCGGGCTACATTTCTTTTACCCAAGGTGCCCTCATGCCGGATATCGCTGACGCTCTTTGTGAAGACCGGAACGGCACTCTCATCTCCATCGAGGTAACAGCCGGTGCAAAGACCAGTGCCTTTCCTGCCGGCTATAACGAGTGGCGAAAGGCCATCGGGTGCCGGGTTACGGCTCCTGCTGTTGACGGGAAGGCTAACCGTGCAGTCATTGCTCTTATTGCGAAGAGATGTGACATCCCGTCGGCTCAGGTGAGTATTCAGTCTGGTGCAGCCTCCAGCCAGAAACGGGTCCTGGTCGGGGGAATGGGCAGGAACGATATTCTTGAGCGACTGAACGAGCCATAAGGATTATCCTGTGGAGCAGTTTTTTTGTATTCTTAAAGTATCAAATAAAAATTTTTTTATATTTATATATTAAAATTACCCTTCTATGAAGACGCTGACTCTTGTACTATTTTTTGTCCTGCTCTCTTTGGTATGCGGGTTTGGTAATGCTGCCGTGTTATACCAGAATGAATCGCAGCAGATCCAGATATCTGACCAGATTATCTATGGAAACATTGTCGGAGTAACCAGTGCCTGGAATCCCCAGAAAACACATATTGAGACGACCGCGCAGGTTCTGGTAAATACTACCTTAAAAAATATCGGAAATACGACAATCGGTCCGGGACAATTGTTACCGTCACCGTGCCCGGGGGGGCTGTCGGCAATGATACTGAATGGGTAGAAGATATGCCGGTATTGCTGAATAATACCGAGGGGATCTTCTTTTTGAAAAAAGGGAGCGACGGGAAAAATTCCGTTTTAAACATAATCCCCCTTATCAACGGAAAAACTGAAAAACCAGATTCGCAACTTTCGGCAAGCACACTCGGGGAATTCAAACAGAAAATTTCTGCAGTGCTCCAGGGTACTATCAGTTCCACACCATTACCCATTTCACCTGTACCTGCAACTACAAAGGCCGGAATGATATTTGCTCCGGTCATCGCAGTCATAGGTTTTGTAATTTTAATTCAGACCAGGAGAGAGAGATAGTAATACCTGACACTACTGGATTTTTAAACCAAAAGAAGAAAATAGTGCTTTGGCAACCAAGTATCAAATAATAATTTTTTTATATATATATCATACAGATACTCTTCTATGAAGACCCGGTTTCCTGTGATTTTTTTCGTCCTGCTTTGCCTGATCTGCGGGTGTGCTAATGCTGCTGTGATATATCAGAATGATTCTCAGTTAATCCTGAATTCTGACCAGATTGTCCACGGAAAGATTGTAGCAGTAACAAGTGCATGGAATCCCCAGAAAACGCACATTGAAACAACCGCCCAGATCCTGGTAGATGAGTCCTTTGTAACGAGTAATAACAGTACTATTACTCCTGGCAGTGACTATTCCGGTTACTATCCTTGGCGGGACAGTTGGCGATACGTTTGAATGGGTTGAAGATATGCCGGTTTTTTATACCGGAATCGGAGGTATTTGTCTACCTGAAGAAAACAACGAATGAACAATTCACCGTGAATGGTCTTTCAAAAGGTCTCACAAACTGTTCTCAACGATAAAACATCATCGATTAAAAACCAGCAATCCTCTTCATCAGCCAGCGAAGTGCTGCTTATCAAAGAACGGATAACAAAAACACTGCAGGGAATACCGGTTGATACCTATCCCCCTGAATTATCCAAACTTCATGTCTCTCTGGCCGCAGCTTCATCACCTGTTATCTCCTCGGTCACACCCACCAGTGCATCTGCCGGGACCGATACGCAGATAACGATAACCGGATCTGGTTTTGGAACCAAGGCCTCCCGTGAATCTGTTGCTGATGTACTTTTCTTCTCAAGCACCGATGATGGTACACATTTGTACCATGTGTATGCATCAGGATGGTTTCCTGTTCCCCCATATTTTGACGTACTTGTGAACGGTTTTCTCTTGAATGGCGATAGTATTGATTCCTGGAGTGATACCCAGATTAAGGTAAGAGTTCCTACCGGAATAAATGAAAATCTCTATTGGGGTGGTGCAAGCAGCGGATATCTGGTAGTTCTCGCTGACGATGGTAATATCTCCAATTTTTATCCGTTTGCGGTGACGTTTTCTGTTCCAAAAACCTGGGGGAGTAAACAGGCAAAATGGAATTCAAGTCCAACGTATTATGTGAATCCCGATTCACAACCCGGACTGGTACAGGCAGTACCTGAATGCAGCTGGAACATGGAATAGTTCGTTCCTTCCCGGCTCTCCTTACAGATTAAATTACGGCGGACTCACAACCTGCACAACTGTCGCCGCGAATGATGGTAAAAATGTAATATCCTTCGGTATTCCGGAAGATTTTGTGAGTAAGCCCAACGTACTTGCATTTACCAGTTGCAGTGGTACAGGAAATTACTACACGGATTGCGATATCGAAATGAATCCATCTTTTACCTGGACAACCGGAAACGCGGGCGGCTCGACCGTGAATATTGAAGCGATTATTCTTCATGAACTCGGTCATGTCGCAGGTTTACGTGACTTATATGGTGATCTGCCAGAATTAGGGTTTCCCGGATATCCTTCAGATGTAAGTCCGGATAAAAAGGTAATGTTTGGAATATTCGGCGACATATTCGGGAATATGAATCTGAAAACACTCTCAACTGCGGACAGGGACGGTGTCCGGTGGATGTATCCCGGTACCATAAATACGAGTAAGATCGGCGTATCACTGAACAACGGCTGGTGGCTCGATTCAACGGCGATGGATACTGGGACGCCGGGGATACCTATTATTCGTTTGGTTCGGCCCGTGTGGCCTCGGTTATAGGGGACTGGAACAATGACAGGAAAACTGAAATAGGCGTATACCTGAACAATGGCTGGTGGCTTGACTCCAACGGCAATGGATACTGGGATGCAGGGGATACCTATTATTCGTTTGGTTCAGCTGATGGCCAGCCGGTTACAGGGGACTGGAACACTGACGGGAGAACTGAAATAGGTGTAAACCTGAACAATGGCTGGTGGCTTGACTCCAACGGCAATGGATACTGGGATGCAGGGGATACCTATTATTCGTTTGCGTTCAGCTGATGTACAGCCGTTACCGGCGACTGGAACAACGACGGGAGAACAGAAATAGGCGTATCGCTGAACGATGGCTGGTGGCTTGACTCCAACGGCAATGGATACTGGGACGCCGGGGATACCTATTATTCGTTTGGTTCGGCCAGTGTCCGGCCGGTTACGGGCGACTGGAATGGAGACGGGAGAACAGAAATAGGCGTATCCCTGAACAATGGCTGGTGGCTTGACTCCAACGGCAATGGATACTGGGACGCCGGGGATACCTATTATTCTTTTGGTTCAGCCAATGTTCAACCAGTCACGGGAAAATGGTAAAAACAGGAATAAAATTTTTTTCAGGTACTTTTCCCCTTGGGAGAGAATAGTGATTTAAGGTGTGCCAACGCGAGCGTGTCCTCACTACGTGGGAGGGAAACCATACCCGGGGTTGTCCTTAAAAAATGCCCGGGTTAGCCTTCAGGACTTACCTCTTACCGATATTTTAAGTAATTTTGCATAAAATATATAAAGTATACCTATGATCAGGCATTCCATCAGTTGTATGATTCATGGGGGTGCGTTTACGTGTATTCACCAGATACTACCAAGTACCTTGTTCACATCAGCCTCACCGCGGAGGGGGTGGTCGAGAAACCTGACGTAGTCGGAGCCATATTCGGGCAGACTGAAGGGTTACTCGGCGAAGATCTGGATCTGCGGGATCTCCAGAGAACAGGACGTGTCGGACGTATCGACGTCCAGATCACCAGCAAGAAGGGCGAAACAAAAGGGGAGATCCTCATCTCCACCTCACTGGACCGGGCAGAGACGGCCATCCTTGCCGCATCGCTCGAGACCATCGACCGTGTCGGGCCGTGCGTTGCCCATGTCACGGTGGAATCGGTCGAGGATATCCGGGTCGTCAAGCGGAAAAAAATTGTCGAACGGGCAAAGGAGATCCTCCTCGACCGGTTCGAGGACGGGACCATCGACAGCGATGAGCTGCTGGACGATGTGCGGCAGAGTATCAGGATCGAAAAGATCGGGTCCATCGGGGACGAACGGGTCCCTGCCGGTCCCAATGTCCTGGATTCCGACGCCGTTATCATTGTCGAGGGACGGGCGGACGTCCTGAACCTCCTCCGCTACGGGATAAAAAATGCAGTTGCCGTGGAAGGGACGCACATCCCGAAGATCGTCGAGGACCTCTGCGAGAAGAAGACCGCAACGGCGTTTTTTGACGGGGACCGGGGCGGCGAGCTGATCCTGCGGGAACTCCTGCAGGTGGCCGATATCGACTTCGTTGCCTTCTCGCCGAAGGGAAAAAGCGTCGAGGACATGTCCCGCAAGGAGGTCATCAAGACCCTTCGTAACAAGGTGCCGGTCGAATATGTCCGCGACCAGTACTTTGAAGAGGCTGAACCCTCGCCGGACCAGAAAAAGTCCCGCACACCACCCGGTGACAGCGGGGCGGGGGAGACCAGGGCAAAACATGCCGCCCCGCCCAGAAAACCGGAGAGGCAAACAAGGGTCCCCTCACGCTGCGGGACCATATCGATGATGTAAAAGGCACCAGCCTTGCCCGTTTTCTCACCGATGACCTGACCGTGGTGCAGGAGCTGAAATCCGATGACGTGGAAAAGGCGGTGGACTCGGTGGACCGTTCCGTTACCGGGCTTGTCGTGGACCGGGCGGTCGACCAGAAACTCCTCGACCGGCTGGCAGGCAAAGGACTTGCCTATGTTGCGGCAAAGGATTTCAAGGGAATCATCAAGCGCCCGGTATCGATCCGGCTGATGAAAATGGGGTCATGATACCGTTGAGGGATATGTATTTATCCTGCGTAAATCTACGTTATTGTCCGGAGTGAAAGCATGCACAAAGAGGAACTGATTAACCTTCACCAGATGCTCTACGATGTCAAAGTCTATTTCGAAGCGTTAAATCCGGAACTCAAATTTTCCCAGGTACAATGCCCTCAAGATCACGCCCTCCCAGCAGCACAAGAGCAAGATGGAGCATAAATACGCGATCTTTGTGCTGGGTACCGAGATTGCCAATGCGATGAAGGAAGTGGATTACTCATCCTCGAGCAGGATATCGGCACGCATGAAGGAGCTTGCTGATAAAACGCTCAAAGAGATCGATAATTCATAAGTATTTTTGCCGTTTTTAACATCGTTTCAGATGTTCTCTGTATTCAATCCGTATATCCGGGATCGATTGATCCGTGACCGATGGATTACCGTTCCTGCATGACCCGACACCATTTCTCACAGCCTGCTCTCTCTATTCAATCCGTGGTTTCAAAAGTCCGATTTGACAGGTCCTGCATGACCTGACACATTTTCAGCAGTTCTCTGTATTCAGTCCGTAGTTCCCGGGATCGGCATGATCGGGATCATGAATACACGGACACAGGTTTTTTCCAAACCCGGATACCGGGAATGCATCGACCAGTCTGCCTGTGCTGCGGGGTCCATTCTCTCCAGGACAGCGGGATCAGGACACCTTTCGTCGGGATGTTGCGATTCTTCGGCCCATGACCCACGTCCCGCACAGGGCCAGCAGGCCGGCCATCACCACGGGTAATCCGGCATAATGCGGGGTGATGAATGTGGGGGCTGAATCCGGTAATTCCTGCAACGACAAGGTACACCCCCGTGGTAAGGAATACCATGGCAAGAATGGCCGGGGTGCCGGTTTTTCATGCGATCGGACCGGCACCTGCGGGGGACCAGGAAAGGATACGCCAGAGCAAGGATCATGACTGCGCCGATCACAAACATCCATTCGGAGGGGTCGCTCATCTCGTTCCAGAAATAGATGCCGATATAATCGGGGATCATGTGTCCCTGGAACGGGCCAAAAAAGGGATACAACCAGTTCGCCGGCAGGATCCACATCTCGTCCATCACCTGGTGGAGCAGGACTGCACAGGCCATGCCGGCACCCAGCCACCGTGACGCTGACCGGGCGAAGATGACGATGCAGAGAAGCATGATACCAACGATGATGAGGGTGTGGAAAACGGTCCTCCCCCCGCCGAGAACGGAGGGAAACACCAGCCCGAGCGGCTTATCGATGAGATCCGGGATGATCGATCCGGCCATGCAGACGGGAACAGCCCTCCGGTCATTCGCCAGGTGCCGGAATGCGAGACCAAGGAGAGCACCGGGAAGATGTGGGCCCCGAACAACATGCAGGTACGCATTGATGCCGGCGCTCTATAAGGTTGCGGGGGAATTGACCGCCTCCTTCGGGCGATGCACTATCGCATACTCCCCGCGGGGCTTTCCAGGGAATACAAAGAAGATCCGGGGAAAGGTGTCTCTGAGAATTATGCTATGATGAGGTTCTCAACCGTCGGTTCAGAGGCGATGGGGAAGGAACCTCTGGTTAAATACAGGGTAACCGGTACCGTCTTGCGGCCGCCGGCCTGTATGGTCTGACTGACCGTGGTCTTCGCAAAATCGGTTTCCCTCGGCTCGCTGCTGGAGGTGATATACGAATAGCCGCTGCCGATGGTAGCGGTCATGGTATGATCGGTTGTATCCGGATTAATGAATTCCACATTCACGGTATACGCAGTACCGCTTAACTGGGAACTGACAATCTGCACGGTCGGCTTCCGGAATGCTGCATCCTTCATTAACTGTTCCCCAAAATCGACGGAGGAGGTCTGTGCGAATTGTATACTGACACTCGCATTTTCACATACCATGCCCACGCAGACCCTGATCATGTGGGGACCCTCGCTTACCATCAGGATAAGGGGTCTGCCCAGGGATACCTCACCGGCGGCACCATTATCAATAAAGACCGGCAGACCCACCGCATTGTATCCTCCTATGGATACTCTCAGCGTTCCCTTCGGGACATCCTGTGACAGCCGTCCCCCGAAGTCAACGGAAACGGGTTGTGCGGGTTGTATATCGACACTCTCGTTTTCACATATCCTGCCGCTGCAGACCCTCACCGTATGGGGGCCTTCACTCACCGTCAGATTCAGTGGTTTACCAGCGGACACCTCACCAGCGGAAACATTGTCAAGAAAGACCGGCAGACCCACCGCATTGAAACCACCGATGGACACGATCAGGTGTCCTTTCGGGAATTTCTTTGCCAGCAGTTCCCCGAAGTCAACGGCCGTCTTTATGCCGGATGCGATCCGGACATCGGCCTCCACGCATGCCCCGCCGTCACAGACCTTCACCGCATGGTCCCCTTCATCAACGCTGATATCCAGCGGTGTGCCGGGCGATGCGTTTCCCACAACGACAGTATCAATAAAAACCGGGCAGTACCGCACTGTAATTCCCGATGGATACCTCCAGGTGTTCCCGGGGAACTTCCCCCTGGGGAGGTACCGGCGTAGTGGAGGGTACCGGAGAAGTACCGGGCGCCGGACTTCCATCAGGGTTTGGTGCAGGAGTACTATTAGCACCGAACTGGAACTTGCCGCTCTGGTACCCTGCCACCAGCATGCACCCGATAAAAACCAGAAGACCGAAAAGGATAATTTTTTTCATACCTGTCCATCAGTTTTCATACCGACCGGTTCATTCTGACCTGTCCGTCGTAATCCGATAACCCGATCCGGGTATAATTATCAGTAGTATTGTATACGTATGTTCATTTAATATTCTGTGAGCGATCTTATCGTCACTATCGGGCTACCTGGAGGGCGATTTTTTCCTGGCTCATTCTGGGGGGAAATACTGTCACGTGCCAGGACTGCCCGGGGGAGGACTTGTCAGACACCATGGTGGTGTGATCCCGAAGGATGGTATGTCCTTTACATTTCCCGTATCATGGGCACGTATCTGAAAAATCACGCGTTCACCACAATTTGAACTGTTGCAGGTCCGGAATTCTCCCGTCTGGACCCTTTCATCCGGTCAGACGCTCTCCCATTGTAATTCTAATTAATAATAAACCCCAGCAGGGTAACCTTACCGGAAACCGGATCTGGCCTGGACCGGATCCCGGATCGGCCAGATCAAAAAAATAGTGCTCGATACACCAAAAAGAAAACAGGGTTTTGAGAAGAATTCAAGAAAATACATTAAAAATATTTAACACTACCTGGTGTCTTTCTGTGTAAAAAAATATTTGCTCACGCTGAAAAGGGCAGGTGGATGCAGTTATTCTTTTTATTCTCAACACTTCGGGTAGTTTAAAAAAACATGACGGCAGAACCCCCGGTTATTTTTCATAAAACGGTTGTATCAGGAGGATCAGGCAAAGAACCGGCAGGTTAGAGGAAACAAACAGCAGATTATAGACATTTTATATGATCCCCCGGGGAAGACTGTGTAATGGTAATTATCAAACGGAATTATTGCATGACCGTGAATACGTGGACAGGAATCATCCTGATCCCCGGCCTGGTTCTCATGCTGGCGGTACCGATTGCCGCTGCGGCAGGGAGTCCTCAGGAAAATGTATCTTCCGTGGCAGGAGGAACGTATGGTTCATTCCTGCCTGCATATCTTAACCAGAGTGATTCAGCGACACCACACCGGTTCCCGCTGCTCCCGCAGATATCACGGCAGATGGATACGGTTCATCACCGGCTGTGGATAGTACCACGAGGCCATCGGTCAGCGGAGTCCCTGTCTTTCCCGCGGATCATGTCTGGAATACCCGGGCAGATTCCCTTCCGGTTGATCCCCGATCATCGCAGTATGTCAGCACGATTGGAAGCACCGCGTATCTCCACGCCGATTTCGGGTCCGGCCTGTATGACGGCACCCCGATCGGGATTCCCTATAATGTTGTAAACGGGTCCCAGCCGAAAAAATCCGTCCTGTTTGAGTATGCAGACGAAAGTGATCCGGGGCCGTACCCCATCCCTGACACCCCGCTCATTGAGGGAGGGTCGGACCGCCACCTGCTGGTTATCGACCGGGATGCAAAGAAGCTCTATGAACTTTTCGCTGCAGAACAGCAGGCCGACGGGTCCTGGACCGCAGGTTCCGGTGCGGTCTTTGATCTATCGGGTTATACGCTGCGACCCGCCGGCTGGACGTCAGCGGATGCGGCCGGTCTTGCCATCCTTCCCGGTCTGGTGCGGTATGATGAGGTCAGTGCCGGGGAGATTAACCATGCACTGCGGTTCACCGTCCCTTCCACCCGTAAGGCATATGTCTGGCCTGCCCGTCACTATGCCTCATCCATCACTGATCCTTCCTATCCCCCCATGGGACAGAGATTCAGGCTGAAATCGTCATTCAATACCTCAGGATATCCCTACCAGGCACGGGTTGTGCTGAATGCCCTGAAAAAATACGGGATGATCCTGGCCGATAACGGTGCGCCATGGTATATTACCGGTGTCCCGGATGAGCACTGGGACAACGATGCCCTTCACACCCTTCACCAGCTGAAGGGAACAGATTTTGAAGCAGTGGACAGCAGTTCCCTGATGATCGACCAGAATTCCGGACAGGCCCGGATACCGCCGGCCGTCACGGTGAGCCCTCAGCGGACTGGCGTGTTCCTGAACGGGGGCTGGTGGCTGGATGTCAACGGCAACGGTGCATGGGACGGTCCGACCGTAGACAGGCACTACACGTTCGGCTCGCCCGGAGTCCAGGCGGTTACCGGCGACTGGAACGGAGACGGGATAACAGAAACCGGCGTGTTCCTGAACGGAGGCTGGTGGCTGGATGTCAACGGCAACGGTGTATGGGACGGTCCGACAGTAGACAGGCACTACACGTTTGGCTCGCCCGGAGTCCAGGCGGTTACCGGCGACTGGAACAGAGACGGGATAACAGAAACCGGCGTGTTCCTGAACGGAGGCTGGTGGCTTGATATCAACGGTAACGGTGTATGGGACGGTCCGACCGTAGACAGGCAATACACGTTTGGCTCGCCCGGAGTCCAGGCGGTTACCGGTGACTGGAACGGAGACGGGATAACAGAAACCGGCGTGTTCCTGAACGGAGGCTGGTGGCTTGATATCAACGGTAACGGTGTATGGGACGGTCCGACCGTAGACAGGCACTACACGTTTGGCTCACCCGGAGTCCAGGCGGTAACCGGCGACTGGAACGGAGACGGGATACCAGAAACCGGCGTATTCCTGAACGGGGGCTGGTGGCTTGATGTCAATGGTAACGGTGTATGGGACGGTCCGACAGTAGACAGGCTATATACGTTCGGTTCACCCGGTTGGACAGCGATTACTGGAAAATGGTAATAAACAATTTTTTTACCATTTTTTTAAACGAGAAGAAGAAAAGGAGCAGAAAAACGATCGTGAAAATTCCCGAGGATCAATTTTTGAGATGCTCAATGGTTCCCGTGGTACTGGTCACAAAAGGGAAAAAGGGAGATCAAATCTGATCGAATGTCAATTTTCCACACTATCGTAAAATACCTGTATCTTCCGGCTGAATAATCGGAATAGGTTTATTTATTAATTACCTTGAGACGGATCTTTTCTGACAGGACAATGAAATTCCTATTAAGACCAGAATTGATAGAAAGATCAAGTGTAATGGCACATGATCCTTATAATCAAACCTGGTGTCGAATGTATGTATATACAAGACAGTATGGTTTCGACTGCCGGGGAGAGAAATATTTGAATTCCACAATGGAGATGTGGAGAGAGAATATGGATTTGGAAAGGCAAAATTGCGAAGAAAATGGACAGATGTGGATGTACGACCGTCGCCACGTCTACGACAACGGTATGTAATATGAATGAGTTTGAAGGATACTGCATGCCTTGACCTTTGCAAATAGGCATACAGGGTTAGAACATGAGAAATTACACCCTTGGTGTACTATGAAATGATGATCTGAGTGCAACCTGAGTAATTTGTTAATTTGGAAAATACAGCTTGAAGAAATCCGAAAAAAAAGTTATTTCAGGTTTCTTTTATTCAGACAAACTGCTGCGATAAACGTAACGATTACAGCAATAACAGGCAAAATGATTGGTACCTGGGCTACCGGAGTGGTGATAGTGCTTTGCGGTGACCCGGTTTGCCCTGTTACATTTTCTGACTGAGAAGGATTCTGCGAATACGGTTCCCGATCGGCAACTGAAGTCGCATTATTAGCCAGTGCGGATGGAACAGTCAGCACAACATTATCCACCGATCCTTCTATATAAGTACCTGCTGATGGTTCGGCAACGAGAATTAACCGGTCCATACCGTCGAACATTCCAGTCTGAGCGACCATCCCGGAGCAAACATAGTAGGTCTTTTCGTGGAGATTATCGGTAACTTTCGTTGAGATCGTCTCGGCTCCCGGATCAAATTCTAAGATAACATGATATATCCTGCTGTCTCCAAAAGAGGGAATTGCAATACTTAATTCCCGATTGATCCTACACATACCCTCGTACTCAGGGTCAGTGGACAATTTCCTTTTATTAATAGCATATAATTGGAACGATTTGTCACCGTCTTTTATTTGTGTGTACTCTCCTGCCCGCCAGCTTTTAAACTCACCCAGAATCACATTTTGTGAATTGTACCGTATCATCTGTTTCTGGGAATTCTCACTGGTGTTGTATTGCGACATCCCAAATCTCACAAGAGTGCCGGGATCTGCATGAGGTATAGTAATATCATATTCCAGACGGAAAGGGGTCTGGTTATAAGGGACATTAATTTCGGCGAAACCAGGACTGGCATCACTTTTGAAATGAAATGACTGATTCGTTTGATCCCAGTAATACAGGCGAGGCCGGGAGGTTTGCCATCCGGGATCAGCTGAAAAATCGGTCTGATAAATTACAATATCGTATGAAGGTGATGGTACTACTGCCGTCTGAAACGATTGCATACTTTTTGATTTATCATAGGCATTTGCAATATCTGCATATGTTCCAAGCGGTCCAAGAATAGTGTAGGATCGGGTTTCCAGACGAGATTGATTTTCCCAATCAAGGGAACGATTATATTCTATAACGGCGTCGTCGTATCTACCAAGTTTTGATAGTACCCAGGCCTTATCATAATGACCTTTGAATATATCGGGATCAACGATAAACAGTTTATCGTATTCTTTGATGGCCTCATCATATCTTCCAAGTTTTGCAAGAACCCAGGCCCTTTGATAATGGCAATCAATATAAATGTCTTCATCGACCTTGTAATCCAGATACAGGATTGCCTGATCAAATAGTTTGAGGGCTTCGCTGTACCTCCCCAGATTTGCAAGAGAATTCCCTTTCCAATCCATTGCATGATAATTTCCAGGATCGATCTTCAGAACCCGGTCAAATACCACCAAGGCATTTGCATATTGGTACCGGGCTGAAAAATCCATGCCTGCCCTCATAAGAGTGTCGACGGAGGTTTCCTGATCGTATGTGCCGGGCGCAATCGATACTGAACTACCGGTATCGGTAACTGCCGTTGTAGGAATTTCAGTCGGTTGTGGTATCCCTTGTGATGTGTAATAGGTCGCGGCAGTTTCCTGGTAGCTTCCTAATAAAGGAGGATAGCTGCCGAAGGCTTTCCGGGACGTTTCAAATGCTGTTACGGCTTCCGCGTATCTTCCCATCCTTGCGAGGACAATTCCTTTATTGAGTAAAACATACCAGTTGGTACTCTGATACAATAATGCCGAATCAAAGGCGTGAAGTGCTTCTTCATTTCTTCCAAGTCTGGCAAGAACAATGCCTTCATTGTAATAATTTGCAAATGGCGCAATCCATTCAGGCCGGTATTTTTAGCTATCTGGAACTCTTTGAGTGCTTCATCATATCTGCCCAATTTATTGAGGACCCACCCGATCTGGTATGTAATTCCATAATGCTCATTGTAAAAACGTTCATCCATTGAACGTGCAGTCTGATATGCCAGCAGGGCGTCTTCGTATTGCCTCTTGTTTACGAGATCATTCCCATAAACGTAATAATCTGAAGCATATGTCAGGTTTTTTGCTTGTACATGAAAGGGAAAGCTTATTGAAACAATAACAAAAATTAAAAAAGACAGGAAAAGGATCTTTCTCATAATTTTCTACATTCATTCCATAGACGTTATATATTTTTTTATTTGAAAATGCATAGATACTTTTAATAAAGTTGACAGAGGTTCCCAAGGACACAGGAAAGATACGACAAAATCTGTTTTACCCACGAATTAAGAAAACCGTTGCTCTCCGATCCCCGTTTGAACAACCTTTATCCTTCCCGCCGATAATTTCCATGTAAGGATGAAACAGCGGGGGGGAGCCTTTAACAATCTCATGCGCGGTAATCGTATCGGATTATTTTACTCCTGCGTAATCCTTCTGTTTCTGATAGTACCTGCATCTTCAGTGTCTGCTACCGACACGATGTTCCGTGCCAACTCGCTGCATAACGGTGTTTTTGACGGTGGCGGCATGGTACCCATCAATACTGAGCAGTGGCGTTTCTCAACCGGTGGCGGGGTATGGTCATCACCGGCAGTAGTGAATGGTGTTGTCTATATCGGGAGCGATGATAAGAACCTGTATGCCGTCGATGCAGTGACCGGGAAGGAGCAGTGGCGTTTCTCAACCGGTGGCGGGGTATGGTCATCACCGGCAGTAGTGAATGGTGTTGTCTATATCGGGAGCGATGATAAGAACCTGTATGCCGTCGATGCAGTGACCGGGAAGGAGCAGTGGCGTTTCTCAACCGGTGGCGGGGTATGGTCATCACCGGCAGTAGTGAATGGTGTTGTCTATATCGGGAGCGATGATAAGAACCTGTATGCAGTCGATGCGGTGACCGGGAAGGAGCAGTGGCGTTTCTCAACTGGCGGCAGGGTATGGTCATCACCGGCAGTAGTGAATGGTGTTGTCTATGTCGGGAGTGATGATAAGAACCTGTATGCCGTCGATGCAGGGACCGGGAGGGAGCTGTGGCAGTTCAAATCGAGAAGTTATATACATTCATCACCGGCAGTTTCTAACGGTATTGTTTCTGTTGGCAGTGAAGATGAGAATTTGTATGCAATCGACGCGGTGACCGGAAAAGAGCGTTGGCGTTTCTCGACCGGAGGTAGTGTGGATTCATCACCTGCGGTGTTAAACGATCTCGTCTATATCGGGAGCAGGGATACGAACCTGTATGCAATCGACACAGTGACAGGGGAGGAGCGTTGGCGGTTCAAGACTGAGAATTATGTGGACTCATCCCCAATAGTTTCGAACGGTTCCATCTATTTTGGAAGTTTAGATGGAGGTTTGTATGCTCTTGACGCAGAAACGGGGACGGAAGAATGGCGTTTCATGACGAGCAGCGGAATATATTCATCGCCGTCGGTGTCGAAGGGAGTAGTCTATGTCGGAAATTGGGATCACAATGTGTATGCTATCGGCCAGACACTTCAGACACCCGGACTTGCTACGCCGTTAATTCAGGTTCCTGCACCATCATCGGTTTCAACTCCCGCACCACAGGATCCAGTAAGTACGACTGCATTAATCCGGTTTATTCCCATTTTGATCGTACTATTGATCTGCAGCGGTGCTGTGTATGGCTTCCACCGGTTCAGAAGAAATCTTGATCGGGAACAACCTTCAAGCCCGAATGAACCCGTAACCACAAAGCCCCCGGTCAGCATCTTATCATCTTCTGATCATCTGGAATACGTTTCTAAGAAAGCATCAGATCTGAAAATATTCCAAAAATCTGCATCCGATATTCTTTCTGAAATCCGAATCCAATTCAAAAACGGGAATTATCAAAATACCGAAGAAATCCTCGAAAAAGCAGATTCTGCAATAACTTTGCTGAATCAATGTGAATATAAGATTTCCGTATGGAAAGCCGAGGGGTTCGATACATTACCGGTTGAAAACCTGGGAACAGAAAAAATTGAAAAAATCCTCTCGGGGATCGAAGAGTATGATTATGAGGTAGGGATCCTTAAAAAAATCAACCACCAGGTACAGGATCTGATAAACACACGTGCATCGTTTTTGACAAATCCTGAAGTACAGAATGCAATTCTGAAACTCGAAAAGAATTCAAGGAGTCCCTCAAAAGTAACGGAATCGGATAAGATCCTTTCAGAATTGAACACTACGATTGATACCCTTCAGAAATTACAGTCTTGCGATGAATTGCTCAAAGAATGGACCCGGGAAGGATATCTGATTCCGCTCCAAAAAGATCTTCAACTCCAGCCAGCGGATGATATCCTCTCAACAGTCAACCAATTAGGTCAAAGAATTAAAACCCTCAGGCAGATTTACGACCAAATCTCACTGTTGCAAAAGACGGAACCGGTCCTGCTTGCATCGCCGCAACTACAGGCAGCAGTCGAGAAAATCCGGCAGGATCTGAACGATCCATCTCGTGCAGATGATCTTGAAAAACAGTTCCAGGACCTCAATCGGAATCTCTTTCAGTATAAGCTTATCCACCAAAAAAAATGCCAGATGCTCACAGAATCCATAGAAAAAATTCAGCGCTATCCCGAGATTTGTGTGGGAGATGAAGTCTGGATGGATACGATTCGGGAATGTATTGCAGTTCAGGATTGTGAGAGGGGAGAGGTGACGTTCAAAGCATGGATACAAGAAAAAATTTCACGTCTGGCGCAGGTTTTCGAACAAGCCCCGCAACAAAATATCAATATTAACAAAGTGACCGATTCAATAAACCAGATGATCGAAACGGGCGGATATGTTGATGCTCTGATTGCAATTGAGGCGAAAAGGGCGGAACTTGCTAAAACAAAAGAATATTTTAAGGAAGCACTCCCGCTCAAGGATACGGTGACATCACCAAAGTTGATGGATCTTTTTAATCGCGGTAGTTATGAAGAATTTATTGATCAGGTGCAAATAACCCGGGAATTATTGTCCCGGTGGAATGACACTCTGAAAGCGGCGGAAAAAGTCGGTGTTGTCCCATTAACCATAACTGCGTTATCTTCCACACCGGATCCCGAATCCTTATCACGGGCATTTCGTGAGCTTGAAGATTTTCTGAAGAACGCCAGACCGGTCCTTGAAGTCTCCCTTACCACTACACAATTTACTGCCCGGAAAATGGTATAAGATTGGCGTGATACTATCAAATTCCGGAAATGCCCATGCTTATAATCTCAGTTTTTCAATTTCTGAAGAATTCGAGGTAAAACGAATAAAACCAACGCAGGTCGATGCTGGAAAGACCGTGACAGCAGAGATCGGCCTGATGCCAAAAAATGCCGGCAGCATCCCGTTTGAAGTAACTCTCCATTATTCTGATGGTAAAAACCGGGAATATAGTGAAACTCATGAGTTCTGGATTGACGTCGTTGATCCGACCATCGGGATTTCGGCGTTTAATCGAACAGCAACCCATGGTATTCCCTCAAAACCGGATAACGGTACTTCGGGTAGTATACATCCCGCAATTTATGAGTCGGCAGACTCTGTCATAGCCCATGAAATCTTCATTACCTATTCACATAAAGACAAAACTGTTGCAGATGCTGTCACCTTTGCACTTGAAAATCATAGCATCCGCTGCTGGATTGCGCCCCGGGATGTTTTTCCCGGTGAAGATTTCCCGGATGCCATTATCAAAGCAATTAACACCACCAAGATTATGGTCCTTATTTTCTCATCCAGTTCGAATGTATCACCCCATGTTATCCGGGAACTGGCAAAAGCTGTAAGTAGTGCAGTTATTATTATCCCCTTCAGAATCGAAGATACACCTCTCTCAAAATCCATGGAGTACCCTCATCGGAATCCCCCATTGGCTTGACGCACTCACTCCACCTCTCGAACAACATATTGAAAAACTGGTCCAGACGGTAAAAATTTTGCTGGAAAAGTCAAGATAATCTGCAAAGACAGCATTTGTTTGTTCTGAACAAACGGCAAAAAATAGTTCTATGTCTTTATGTATCTGTCGTTTTGAGCCCCCTTCAATTTATTCATTAAAACCGTTAGATTTAATGAACGCACTCTTCACAGATTATCTCATGTCCCTGTCACGTCCCTCATCCAATGACCGGCAGACAAACTGCAGGAAGAGAAATCAACATTGAGCGATCACAATAAAATTCTCTGGGAATGCGAGAGCCATCCCGAAGAAACGAACCGTGAATGGCTCCGCATAATGCATGAACTGAATGGTTTGTCTGAAAATACGGATTCCTTGTATACGGTTCATCACTGCGGCCGATAATGCCGGTGGACCGGCGATCAGCGGCGTCCCTGTCTTTCCCGCAGATCATGTCCGGAACACCCGGGCCTTTATTTCATCCATCCATCCATCCATTCCCCGATGCCTTGCACCCGTGCATTGCATGTATTGATATGGATTTAGTTGAATGAAGGTACAGGATCAAAAATACTGGAGAGAATTACCCATGCCCTCAGTGATGTGCAAAGATATCGGAATCGACTGCCCGTTCGAAGCCCACGGAACAACCAACCAGGAACTGATGAGAAAATTTATCGACCATGCTGAACCTGCCCATAATATGCACTACCTTTCAGCAGATATCATTTTTAAAGTGCAGAACGCGATTAAAAAATAAACTCTTTTTTCCCGCAGGGAAAAATTCAACTATCGCATCCTCGTTCCGCAATCAGGAAATTTAATACAATTTTAACCCGCCAAAGCGTTACATGTTCAGGACCCGGGCAGGACATCCGTTTCCCTGTACTATCTCCATGATTCATTTTGTGCTTCAAATTCTGAAAACTGCCTCAACCTCTTAATATAACTATACCCATCCTTGTCGCATGGCAAACATTGCGTATTTCGAAGTTCCGGCAGACAACGTCGACCGCGCAAAGCATTTCTATCACTCCCTTCTCGGGTGGAAGATTGAACCGACAAAAACCCCCATGGACCCGGCGGCAGCCCCGATGCAGTACCAGGATATCATCACCGGTAAAGCAGAGGAAGGCTCCATGAACATGGGCGGGCTGTACAAGCGGCAGATGCAGGAGCCTGTCATCAATTACGTGGTTGTCGATGACATCGACAAAATCCTTGCGAAGGTGGAGAAACTGGGCGGTAAGATCGGCGTACCGAAAAAGGAGATAAAAACTGTTGGTATAATCGCGATTATCCAGGACACCGAAGGAAACGCCATCGGCCTCTGGAAGCCGGCGATGAAGTAGTCCATATAGTGCATTCCACGCTCGGATGACACGGACAGTACCGGGAAAAGAGGCAGGGAGTATGGAGATCCTTGCCATCCCGACGCGACGCATCTTCCCCAGATCTGGTACGGGAAGTCACCCGGTATCCTGTCATCAGATGTCCATATGGCGAATTGTTATCGTTCATTGCCCTGACATATCAGATATACTGGTTGACGGGAAACAGGCAGGTATCTGCAGCCTGGATGTTCCAGGAGTTTTTATCAAAAGACCGTTCCCTGCCTGTTTTTTCGTCAAGCCAATACTGGAGAAAATGGGACTGTTCCCCATGCTTTAAGAGAGAATATCGTTGGAAAAATCCAAAGCGGGGAGAAAATGTGCGGGAAATATCCCCGTCCCTGTCGAGTGGAATGAGGAAAGAGAGCCGGCATGATCCTCTGAAAGGGCGCGTATCACTTCGTTCACCAGTATTCCGGTAAGTGCATCATTCTTTCCGGTAAACAGGTCCAAAATAACTCCATTTTTCTTCGTTTCGGAATAGCTGTGGATG
The DNA here is from genome assembly GCA_963829335.1 of uncultured Methanoregulaceae archaeon. GTDB lineage: Archaea > Halobacteriota > Methanomicrobia > Methanomicrobiales > Methanospirillaceae > Methanoregula. The sequence continues at coordinate 17,547 of CAWHIE010000004.1, read as the reverse complement.
AGATACGCACACAGCCGTTCTTTTTCCAGAGGGTCAGGCATCGTATATCCAGGTCTGTCCGGCCAAAACGCCACAGGATAAAGGGGTTTGTCCTCAGACCCTGGATTCCTGGATAAGAATTGCCGGGACTATGGAATTGTTCGATTTCTTTTGCAACATCCAGAACAGGGCTGTATCGAACCTCATAGTCATGACGGATCCGGGGGTACATGCGGGTTAAGACGCAGAATGCCGGAACCAGGAGCATTTTTTTCAAATATCCGCGGGCCGTGTCCTCTTTGGACTTAAGGAGAAAATCGAGCGATATATATCGTTTTGTCTGGATAAAGTCAGCGACATGGGTAAAACCGGTATTGAGGAAGGTCCTGACCGAATAAGGGTTATTCGCGATGGTGAGCAGTACATCGTATTCTTCCTCCTTTGCCAACTGTTCTGCGCTTTTGAGAAGCGATGAAAAAATACCGCGTTGTCTCCATGCCGGGTCTACCATCGCCTTGCAGACAAAACAGGAGGACAGATATCCGGGTTCCTCTCCTCCCGCCCGCTGAAGGGGCGTGGGTATTAATGACACTGATCCTACAATCCTGCCTTCACATTCGGCTACAATGACCAGAGGAGTGGTTTTTTTATAAAAAGGATTTTCCCGGTGAATCCAGTTCCAGGCTTCATGATCCATACGCCACTGAAAGCAGACTTCGTGCAGCTCCAGCCATGCGGGAACGTCAGTACGGGCATCAAGACGGCGATAGAGGATCTTCCCTGGATACGAACCGTCAGATACCATCATGTATACCGCTCCCCGGAACTGTCCGGTAACCGGGATACTATCCCGTGAGAGGAGTGATTCCGGCTTCCGGAACCGAAGAAGAAGTCCGAAGATTTTTTTATTTCCGTTGAGCCGTTATTTCCATATAAACACGGTTCACTCGTTTTTTTATACCATTTCCGATCAGGAGCACACACTTCAGTCAAAGGAAACCTCAACAATTTTTATGAGATTACCTGAAATCGGTCGCGAAATTAATATGGTATTTGGGACGATTTTCGAAAACAGAACCCGGTTACGGCTCCCACATTTCGATGAACCGGTCAACGATGGAATCCATGAAACTTTCCCGGTATTGTATCAATACTTTAACAACCAGTTCCGGATCGGCAAGTGAGTACACTGATTTTCTCCCGTCAACGACCTTATTGACCGCGCCTGCATCAATGATTTTGTTAAGATGCCAGGATATCGTCGACGGTGATATGTCCAGTTTTTTTACCAGTGCGTCATGGTTGCATGATTCATTCTCCAGGATCTGCAACAGAATCCTCCGGATGCTTTTATGGTAGAGGAGTTCAAGAATCCGTTTCTCGTCCGGTGTGATTTCAGTCCGGGCATAAAACCGCAGGTACCCCCCCGTTTTTTCGGAGAACACCAGGCCCGCTTTCTTCAGGTATTCAAGGTGGTAATCGAGTTGCCCGGTACCTGACTCCGTTCTTCTCTGGATTTCCCTGAAATGCAGCCCCGGGGATGCACAGATAAGGGTATAAAGTTCCTTTCTTTTCTCCAGCTCCAGTGACTTTTCCCGGCTTGTCGAGGTCATTATCGTTGTGTCTGGTTTTTCATAAGTCCTGCAAAAAACAGCAGGAGAACGCCTAAATTCAATATATGTGCAGCCGGCTGAAGCCAGGCGTTACCGGAAAATTCCTCGGCAGTGAGAAAAAGCCCTTCGACGGTAAACAGGAAAAATGCCCCCGAAACGAAGAGATACCGGTACTCGTGTATCTTTCAGGTAGGCGAGCGTCGATATGATGAATAATATTCCGGCAAGGATACTCGTCGCCAGAATGATGAGGCTGTCCAGTTCCAGTCCAAAAACGACCGTAATTTCCTGATCTTCACTCTGGACGCTGTGGTCCGAGAAGGTGAATACACCAGTCAGCAGAAGTATTACGATAATAATTCCGGAGAAGACCGCATACTCAATACGCATTCCCATGGGCAAATACAGGATTTTAAGGTAAATATATCCTGTGTATGAGGGACGACAGACATACTTTTATGTGGATGAATTGCCTCACCGGGCCAAAATGCTCCCGTAAACGGGTATATGAGTGGTTCTTTTTTTATTTCCCTTTTTTTCGTGAGTATCCCAAAGATATATCCCTGAAACCCAAAGACGACGGGCCGGTGAATTGTCATCGGGATTCCCGGAATTACCGGGTAAAAAATTATCTGCCCCCGGCTCCCCCGCCACCAAAACCGCCCCCTCCACCGAAGCCTCCTCCACCGCCGAAACCTCCGCGCCCGAAGCCACCGGCGCCCCCGCGGACAGGCGGGGTGAAGAAGAGAAGCGGGGTAAATGCATATCCTATTCCCATTGCCCCTGCAGGGACTCCGGTCTCGGCGATATTGATATTGAGTGCTGCCATTGCACTCTCAACCTTGTCACCAACACCCAGAGCGGTCCCGTAGACAAGCCATGCTCCCCACATGGAGAGATCTTCCGGGGCATATTTCCGCATCATCGCAAGGTCTGAAAGGAAGCGGGTAAATGCATCCCATTCGAGTCTTCTCTTTATATTTGTCACCCTTCCAGTGACCGAACAGGGTCGACGGCATTGCCAGTGCGATCACGGCCTGGATAATAACGACTCCCCATAACACCGTTGCCGGGATAAGGATATATGACTGCATGGGTTCCAGGAAGGTAACCAGGAGCGCAACCGCAGACACGGTGATGCTGATGAGCAGGAGCGGAACGACATGATCACTTCCATCCACGATGTACTGGTTGGCAAGGGATGGATCTGCCCTCTTTGTCACATCGGTCAGCATCCGCTGGTACCGGAGTGCTTTCTCTTCTGATGCGATGTCTGTCCCCGCTTCCCGGGTAAGCTTCCCGATATGACCTGAGTCGAGGACACCGTTCTCGGCGATTTGTCCAAGAACATTGAGGACTCTCTGCTCATAGGGATCGTCGGAGCTCGTTTTCAGGATACGGATCTCGAAATCTTTGACCCTGCCTTCCTGCTTCGTGGTTATCGTAATGAATTTTCTCCGGTGGAGATCGAGCAGCGTTGCATAATACCCGCTCTCATCGAACACCATCCTGTCACCCTTGAACAGCAGGTTGACCTGCCAGGGCCTGAGCGCCGGGTTCGGGATGGTACTCAGGTATTCAGGCACCGTAAACATCTTTTCCCTGCCGTACCAGCGGTAGATCACAAGGAAAAGGAGAGGGACAAGAATAACGGCAGCTTTTGCCAGGTAATTCAGGAGGTACGAGAGCGTGTAGATCGCATCATACCAGAAGCTCCCGGATGTCGTTTGTCCGGTAAGACCGGTGACCTGGGTCCTGAACCCCGGGATCTGGCTGAATGCCGTTGATCCACCCAGCATCTCGACGGCAATATTTTCATCTGCTGCCGCACTCCCTTTGAAGGTATAGGTATTTCCGGACAGGGCCGTGCTCATCGCCGGCGGATAGGCAAAAACCTGCTGGACGCCCTCTGCCGGGACCGTGATCGTAACGGCATGGTACGGGATGTGGGACTGCCCGGCGAACTTCAGGTTGAGATGGGTTACTCCGGTATCGTACTCGATCGGGGGATACAGGAGGTAGGTATAGTCCACCGTATACTGTCCTGCAGCAAAGGAACCCGGATTGTAGATCCCGACTTCGTCATTCTGGGCCGACTGGCTGATGGTCGACCGGTACGAGGCAGCTCGAGGGGTCGCCATACACGGCCACCGTGCCCGAATCATCCCTGGCATAGGCAACCGCTCCCGGTGGCGGCGTCGCAGACACCATCATGACCGATGGCCGGGCCGCGTGGTAAAAAGAAGGGGCTCCTCCCATGAACGGTAGAGCATGTGGTACTCACCGGACGTTTTCACCTCATACGTGTAGTGTTCCGTGAGTGTCCCGTTCCCGTACAGGGTTGCTTCATACGAGGTGACGGTGAGATCGCCTTCAAAAAGCGGGGGGAGCACGGTGACAAGGACAAGGCCTGCACCACCGATGATCAGACATGCGATCACCAGGAACGCCAGTTGTTTTGTTTCACCCATGGAGATTTCCTCTCAGAACCCGATCTTCGGCGGTGTCGCGATCGCTTCTTCGAACTGCAGGTACTCCAGCTTCATCAGGCCGACCAGGCGTCCGATGAATTTTGAGGGGACCGTATCCATCATCGTGTTGAACTGCTGCGAGATGGTATTGTACGTATACCGCTGGCGGGCGATCTCGTCTTCAATGCTTTTGACAGAGTCCATGAGACTGGTGACGGTCGTATTGGTCTTCAGGACAGGATAATTCTCGGCAACCGCCAAAAGGCGCCCGAAAATTGAGCGGGACTCGGCTTCCACGTTGTTCAGGTCGCCGGGAGAGGCAGTAGCCACGCTTGCCCGCATCGCGGTTACCCGTTCAAATGTTTCTTTTTCGAACTTCGCATAACTCTTCACTGCACCAAGCAGCTGGTCGATCATGTCCAGCCGTTTTTTCATGGCCACCCGGATCTGACCAAGGGTGGCTTCAGAGGAATTTTTCAGGCTGAAGAACCGGTTATAGATTCCCACTGCCCACAAAATCAGTCCGATGACGATAAGGACAATGACGCCAAGGATAACCCAGGTTATGATATCTCCCAGCATTTTTTCACAGACTAATGATAACCGTTCACCATGATAAGGTCATGGGGGGACTGGATGTATCAGCCCAAAAACTATTTATTGACAAATGTACGTTGTACTATACATAATGTCACTTAAAAGTGTTATTTCAAAAATGCTGCCGATTGGTTCTCCAGCAGACGTTAAAGGAGAGTGAAATTATGGATCTCTCCCAAAACAAAGAAACAGAACCGGTCTTTAATAAAAACCGCATTGAGACACTTACCGATGGTGTTTTTGCCATTGCAATGACATTGCTGGTCACGGGTCTGGATATCCCGAAACTCAATGGGATTATCACATCGGGCGCTGTTGATTCCATTCTGCTCAGTCTGTTTCCGGATTTCATTCATTATATTGTCGCGTTCGTGCTGCTTGCCAGTTTCTGGTGGGCCAGCCACCTGAGATCACAGTATCACCCCTCAATAGATCGTACAATGGGTCTCCTTACCATTGCATCACTGCTGTTTGTTGGTTTAATCCCTTTTTCAACCAACCTTGCCGGAGATTTCCCCTGAATTCCCACGCAGTTATCGTATTCGAATGTAATCTTTTAGCTATCGGACTCTTGTCCATACTGCAATGGAACCGGGTTTTAAACAATGCCATTCGCGTCGATCCAAATGCTGATACCAGAATTCTTATCCTGAACCGTGACGAGGCGTATATTTTCCCGGTATTATCCTCTCTTGCAATCCTGCTCGCGTTCATTTCCATACCCTGGGGGATTTTTATCTATGGCGTTGTACCGGTTTACTTCGTACTGATGTGGTTGAAAGAAATGCGATCTCACGCAGTAAAACAAAAATCGGTTCATAAATCCGATTAATAGTTTGGGTATATCATATTCCGGCGACTAATTTTGCTGGCTAGTTGATCAATATTCACAAAATTGATGACGCTCCAGGGGGCTTTGGCACTGCCTCCGCCCCCGCCGCTATGGCGACCCCCAAGAAGCGATAAAACCGATAATCGTGATATGATCCAAAAACCAGTTTATTATAAAAATGATGTACTTTTTCTTTTTTAGATTTAGTAATTGATATTTTTCATATTTTCACGTCATAAATTAATTTTGAGTTCAGTGGTTGGATGAGAACCATACTCATATTTTTTTATGAATTATCATGATCTCATCGGCTGCGAAATGCAACTTTTTTTTAATTTTTCCGGCAGAATACCGCAGATAATTCCCCGGAAAATACCCTGGCCAGTATCCTGCGGGGACCCGATGGGCACGGGATGAATTTCGCGTCGGGAATACGTACCTGAGAAAAAATAGTTATACAGTAGTCTGTACTTTCGATCCCGACCTTCTCTTTGCCCAAAGACAAGCCAAGGAATATACTTACAAAACCGGCAGCTACGGCATAAATACCAAGCACCCACACCAGGGTGTATGCACCAAGCACCGGAGTTATTACCAGGATGATGGCAACCAGGACACCGGCAATTCCCGATAACGCAAGCAGGACGCGGTGGTGAGCTTTCTTGTGGGAGACGGCGAGCCCAAGGTCAGTAACACCGGTGATTAATGCCCAGGCAGCAATAAAGAGTGTCAGTGCTATAGCGACGATCAGCGGTGTCACAAGGGCAAAGATACCGACAAGGATGCCCAACCCCCCGGTCGTTACCAGCAACCACCGGGGGAGTTCGGTTTTTTCAGATGAAAGCCCGACCCCGGCAGTAAGAATACCGGAAATAATCGCAAAAAATCCGAAAACATAGACAAGGAAATCCAGGACAAACCCGGTTGCCACCAGTGCAATGACGCCGAAAATGACCGCAACCAAACCTCTCAGGGCGAGAGTTTTTCTGTCAACGATACTGTAGAGACTATCCATAACGTATCAGCTATGCCAGTTGGCACTGGCAGTATTAAATCTTGGGAACTTTTTCACCATCCTCATCCAGATAAACGATGGAATGAATGGTATCCAGGTAACAGGGTAAAAAAAAGAATCGTGAGTCCGGACCAGGATGCGTCCCTGTCAATGACAGCATGGCCGGTTACAGCGTTGGGAGATCCCAGATGAACCGTTGTCCTGCAAAAACATTGCCGGGACCGCCTTTCGTTTCCTGTCCTGAACTGAACAATCTTAAAAAATTCCCCGGATTTCTGTTTTTCAATCGTTAAAAACACACTTTTAAGAGCGTATCTTTTAAAAGAAAATCTTCGTTTTCATGAAGTCCGGGCAAAAAACGGAGCGGGGTTTTTTTACTTTGGTAAATGGCTGCCGTTTCGCTTCATATAATCACGGGCAAACATAACCAGCACAATGATGATCGCAACTGCCATGATAATGATGAAGAGGTCCGTGAGATCATCGAGGTATTGATTGATAATGGCAATGTTCCCGATATAATACCCGAGAATCAGGAGGGTTCCACACCATATTGCCGAACTTAAGAGATTGAATTCTGCATACCTGCGGTACTCCATTGCATCCACACCCGCAATAAATGACGGCAGGTTCAGGACCGGCATGAACCGGCTGAATATCAGCGAGGCCGGGCCAAACCGCCCCATTGTATCGAGTGCCTTCTGGACATTCCTGTCGTGGAGGACGATCGGGCATGCCCCGCGGCAGATCGCAAGCCCGAATCGCCTCCCGCTCCAATAATTGATCTCATACCCCGCAAACCCGCCCCCGACGGCCATAACAAACAGCCATACCATCGACAAATCATTGTCTATGGCTGCCGCACCGATCAGGATCAGGAACATGGAGTCTGGAATCGGCCCTCCAACGACCGTGGATGTAAACGTGATGACGACGAAAATCAGCAAATACGTCCATATCCCATACGATAAGATCTGGTCCGTGATGGAGACGCTGGTACATGGTAACAGGACGGCAATGAAGGGAAGCACGATAGTAAGAGGTACCTTTCGCTCATGTTATATGATTCGATTATTCCGGTGCGTTGAATTATCCTCCGGGCGACAGCCACACTGCCGGGTAAAAATAAAAAAGGGCTGGGGGGCACTCACTGCCGTTTCTTTCGTGATTTCATGAAGGATACCATCACCACAATCCCAACCGCTCCCAGGGGAATGAGTGGGGAGAGCGGGGAACCCGTGGATCCTGAGCCCTGGCTCACGGTGATATACGATACTTTTGTTACCGGTTTGCTGCGGGCAACCTGACAGCACAGGGTATGATGTATCGGCAATCAGTGCAGCAATGACGAGCGGTGATTATAAGACCGCCCGGACTTTGTTACAGGAGTTCAGGACTGCATATCCGGAAGCTTTCCCCGCTCATGCTCAAGGGCTGGCAAAGGTCAGATGAACAGCCAGGGCCAGGAAACCAGAACGCTCCGGATGCTCAACAACCTGACCGCAAAGGGGTATGATGTTTCGGCTACCACCGCAGCGGTGACGAGCGGAGATTTCAAGACGGTCATGAATCTGATGAAAGAGTTCAGGACCGCACACCCGGATGCATTTCCTGCACGCGTTGCAGGAGTCTGACAACGGAACCCGCGCTGGCAGAGGAGGGCACAGAACAACCCGTACCTAAAACGAACCTCTGATCGTTTTAACCTTCTATAATTTTTTATTGGTACATTCGGACACCTGAGAACATTCATAATTTTTTGGGAATGGCGAGGGAACGAATCTTCCCCCCCTTCCGAATTCCTCAAAAATTCAGGAATACAGGAATGAATAATCGTGATAACCATAGCATTAGCCCGGAGAAGGAAATTCAAGGGGGAGACACGAACTCCACGTCCCTGTTATTAAAATTCTATCACCACCAGGCACTGCAACAACCAGTGCCGGGCGTTTCTTTGCACTGCTTACATCTGAAAAGGGAAAGAGGACGACAACAACATCGCCGTTTATAAATCCGCCCACGCTTCGTCTTCCTCACTGCGCAACCAGTCTTTTGCAAGAGAGGGCTCACGTGCGTATGCAGTTTCATGGGTGGATTTATTTCGTACGGATCTGATAAAGGCAAGGATTTCACGCCAGCGCTGTCGGGGCACCTGATGCAATTCTTTGATAATCTGCTCTTCGGCTTCCGTAGGTCTCCACCTCAGTCTGCTACCAGGACTATTATTCAGGTGTACATAATCAGGTTAACGCTGAACAAAAAAAGTGCCTTGTATGTGGAGGATTACAGAAAATGTGGAGGAATGAGAGAAACCTGAAATGCCGATACGCCCAATAAAATTATGCAGTATCGGGGGTATCATCCTGAAAGTCCGTGACGTCATGAAAAGTATTGAAGCCGACGGATGGTACCTCGTAACAACAAAAGGGAGTCATCGCCAGTACAAGCATCCGGTAAAACCCGGCAGGATCACCTTGGCCGGGCACCCGGCCGATGACCTCGCGCCTGGCACTCTGAACAGCATTTTAAAACAAGCAAAAATAAAGGAATGATACTATGCACAGGTTCCTCATAGTCATCGAAAAGGCCGGAAAAAACTATTCGGCATATTCTCCGGATCTGCCGGGATGCATCGCGACAGGAAAAACCCGGGAAGATGCTGAAGAGCGGATGCATGAAGCGATTGAAATGCACATACGAGGCCTTCTTGAAGACGGACTCCCGGTTCCAAAATCTCATTCTTCTGCAGCTTTTGTTGCTGTCCAGACCTGAATGGCCCTCATTATCTTTTTGTAAAAAAAATTATTCTGCGGGTAAAATAGGGAAATACAATTCATATCTCACGTCTGACAGGAGGATGAGGGGCTGAAGCACCGCTCTTCACCGGGAGTTTTCAGAGGGAGAAATGGTTGAAGAGATGAGAGGGTTATTTTCCTGATCTCACCCCCTATGGATTGCAGGCCATCCGGGAAACGATCTCCCATCCAATAGGGAATATTTGGGCCGGTTATTCTCTTTGCACTATCCCCGGTTATGCATTTGAGACGGAATACTCAATAATCCGGAACCAAGCCTTCGAAAATGCCCCATTAAGACCGGTCACAGGGAGCCTCCCCAAAACTTGATATGCCAGAATTGAGCCCCGATTGCCATTCCGGGCAATATTTGAAAAACGGAGAAGACCCAGTCCAAAAAATGGAGTGCATTTCGCAATAACCGGTATATATCAGGCATATGAATCATGGTCCGGGAGAGCCGGCTCCTCCGGCTCCGGCACCGGGTGAAAGGGGATCCCGGGGAACCTGCACTCCCGCAGAAACCGGGTATTTCCCGGGAACCTTCCCGGTATCATCAAAGATCTCCGTGATGGTGTCATCGCCGATACAGAAGTACTGCCACGTACCCCAGGGCAGGAAGATCCAGAGTTCACGGGACACAACCGGCGTCAGCGGGACCTTCCGGATCTCTGCTATATCCCCACGGAACCGGATAGCGAGCTCTCCTACGCTCATGATACGCGAATGGCTCCGCTTTACCCGGACAAAGATAACCCGCTGCCGGTCGAACAGGATAAAATCGATACGCGACTTCACCATACCGGCCGCATCCAGCACCATCCCCCGGTGTGCAGCACTGGTACACGCCTCCCTGCATGCCAACCGGGGCGGTCGTCCCCGGCTCATGCCTGTTCACCTCCTTCTCCGCGTTGGTGTGGTCCCGGTGCACCGCGGGAAGGTTGCCGTTTCCTGAATTCCCGCTTGACCGGCCGTGTCCTGATACTGACCGTGGAGAAATGGCTGCGGGTCCTGTGCACCGTATCCTGCTCAGGTCCCACGCCAGTGGTACGGGCACCCTGCATCGCGAAATACCGGATAAGGGAGAGGGAGATGTCCTGGCATGACCGGCGGGAAAACAGTGAGTACCGTCCGATGGCCCCGGGCAGGCGAACCCCGGCCTGCAGAGGTTCCTGCCGCCGGGGCATCCGGATCTCTTCCCTCTTCCCGGGCATCATGAGCCGGCACTCCAGGCATTCGATCGCTTTCCGGAACCACGCCGGGATCCTGTCAAAGGGATCGGATACAGGGAAGATGATGAAACCGCCATCCCTCCCGCTGTGGTGTGCACCTGCTGCCAATGAGGTCAGTCACTTCTTCTCTCCCGCAGCCGCACCGCTTTTCATGGTCTTCAGCGCATACACCTGGTCCTTGAGCATCCCGATATCCTGCTGCATGCAGTTGATATCGAGAAGCATGCCCTCATGAATCCGGTCCTCGCGTTCCACCAGGGAACACACCAGGTCCCGCACGGCCTTCTCGTCGCAGCATCCGGTATCCCGAACCCGGGATTTTTAAGGTCCCGTTCCGTCTGCCGCCGGATCAGGGATCGGATCCCCGGGGAAGGATTTCGCTGACATCCCCGGCATCTCGGTTTTCCGATAGACCTCGTTCCCATGACGGGAAGCGGGTTGTTTTTTCTTCGAGACTCTCTTTTTTCCCGGTTTCCCGGGAGTTTTCGGTGCATCCGGCCCGACCTGATCCGGTCCCGGCGTCATGTCTGGCACAGTCCGGGGAGGTTGCCCGGTTGGTTCCTTCATCAGCATGATCGGCTGTTCGCCGGTTCCCGTTTCGGCAGATTGACCGGGAGCTTCCTTTACCGGAATGTCCGGGATTCCGGTAGTTCCTGGTTTGATAACGTGTATGGTACCGTCCTCCTCCGGCATACCCGGGAGTTCTGTGGTTCCGGGAGTGATAGTTTGTGTATCACCTTCCTCCTCCGGAATGCCCGGAAGTTCGATAATTCCCAGGCCGACAGCATGCCTGTTTCCTCTCCTCTCCTGCATCGCCGGGTGTCCGACTGGTTCTGTTTTTACCGCCTGCTCCTTACCTGTCTTCTCCCGCATGATCGGTTGTCCGGTAGGTCCTGGTTTCTCCGGTTTTCTCATTACGTTGCTTCTCCTTCATTGTCGGTTGCCCGATAACTCCGGTTTCGACAGCATTTCCCTGCCCGTTATCTGGTTCTTCTGTCCTCTTGTTCTTCCTGTTCTGGTTCATCTGGTTCCATCTGAATTCACATCCGCATTTTTTATGGTACAACAATCCGGTGACGAGAGCGTACGCTCTCGTGCTCATCCCGCTATCACTCTTCCACCATCGTCACCACGTTTGCAGTGACTTTCTAGTCCCGGTACCAGCAACCTGCACATCCCGCCGGTTGCCCGCCAGGGATTCAGCCCGCTGGATCAGCGGTTACTAACGACGTTTACGAAAAAAATCGGGCGACCACATACCGGCCCGGGCACCCGCAGATGATTTCCCGGAACCGGAGATCCATCCATCCGCTGCTTCGGAAGGGACGTTCACTACTCCCGCTGCCGACCAGACAGACAGCATTGAAACAAAGAAGAACCCGGCATAGCGTGTCGCACACTTCGGTGCATACCCGAGCCGCCGGATCCCCCTCGCTGTCCTCCTGCAGAAATTTTCCATCATTGTTATAGACAACAAAGTGCGGATCAGGATTTAAATATACACATCATCTCCGGTTCAATTAACCGATTGTCTGACGTTTTATGACAAAATGCTGTGCGGGATGGGGCCGGATTTTTATTGTCCTGTCAGGAGCACGGGAACGCGGCACTGAACCGGATCCAAATCCGGTTTTTCGGGGAGATCTTGCGGGAAACGGTGAACGGGAAACAGGAGGTGCCGCATTCTTTTCTAAAAAAAACCGGACACCTGTCCGTACCCAGGAAAGGGTATCGACCGTTATAGTGGATGGGTAACCAGATATCTGGTATTCATTGAAAATCCCTGATCGATCCCTGCAGCACAACACTGCGACGGGAAGTTCAGGGTGATTTCACGCCCGGGTAGTTCCTGTAATCCCCGGATATCACGTGCTCCATCCATTCCTGGTGGTCAAGATACCAGCGGATGGTAGACCGGATCCCCTCCTCAAAGGAAACCTGGGGTTTCCATCCCAGTTCCTGCCGAATTTTTGAGGAATTGATTGCATACCGGCGATCATGGCCCGGTCGATCTTGTACGAACCGGATGAGCGAATTATTTATTTCCCGGTCTCCTGTTTCTTCCTTGAGGATACTGATGATCTGCTGAACAATATCCGTATTATACCGTTCATTGTTTCCCCCGATGTTATAGACCTCGCCCGGCCTTCCTGACTCAAGGACCCGGTCGATTGCCCGGCAATGGTCCTCGACATAGAGCCAGTCCCGTACCTGTCTGCCGTCCCCGTACACCGGCAGTGGCTGGTGGTGCAGGCAATTATGGATCATAAGCGGTATCAGCTTTTCAGGAAACTGGTACGGTCCATAATTGTTGGAGCACCGGGTAATCAGGACCGGCATCCCAAACGTAGTATGATACGCCTTTGCCAGGAGATCCGCAGAAGCCTTGCTGGCAGAATAGGGGCTGTGGGGGTCAAGCGGGGTGGTCTCGGTAAAATATCCATCAGCTCCGAGCGATCCATAGACCTCGTCTGTCGAAACCTGCAAAAATTTTTTTCCCGGTAACCCAGTCACCTCCCGTTTTCCATGACCTTCTTGCCGCATCAAGGAGGTTTGCCATACCAAGGATATTACTGCGAAGGAAAACCCGGGGGTCCTGAATTGAGCGATCGACATGGGACTCTGCGGCAAAATTGACAACACAATCAACAGCATCTCTCTCAAAGATATCATGGACGGAATCCGGATCACAGATATCTCCCTGTACGAAACTGAACCTCTTTTTCTGGCCTGCAGGGATGTTTTCCAGGTTTTCCCTGTTACCCGCATAGGTGAGGATATCAAGAGCGGTGATTTCATCAGAGGTATGGCGGGAAAGCCAGTAGTACACAAAATTGCTCCCGATAAATCCCGCTGCACCGGTGACCAGCAGCCTCATGCCATACTCCTGTCTCCTTCAGGTACCGCAAGGTGGCGTCCTGCCATGAAGGAAGTCCGTACCCGAGGGTTTCAGGAGTACCGAAATTGTCCAGGACAGAATATGCGGGTCGTTGAGCCGGGGTTTTGAATACGCTGGATTTAACGTTCAGCAGTCTGCCGGTCCATCCTGTTTTTTCAAGGATATACCGTGCCCAGTCATACCGGGGGCAGGCCCCTGTGTTGGTGATATGGTACAGCCCGAACGAATGTGTAGACGCCAGATCCAACGAGGCGTGTGCGAGGTCAACGGTATAGGTCGGTGATGAGACCTGATCGTCAACGACCGATATCTCCGTTTTTTCACGGCTCCAGTCCAGGACTTTTTTGTACAAAATTGGTATTTCCCTTCCCGAACAACCAGGAGACGCGGATGAGGAAGTAGCGGCTGCACAGATCCCGCACGATATTCTCCCCGAATAGTTTGCTTTCACCATACCGGCTGATCGGGCCCGGGGTATCGGCAACCGTGTACGGGCGGCTGCTTTTACCATCGAAGACATAATCCGAGGAATAATGAACCAGTACGGCCCCGCATGCATTTGCTGCAAGGGCAAGGTGCTTTACGCCAAGCCCGTTTACTGAAAACGCCGTTTGCCACTCCTCCTCGGCACGGTCCACCGCGTTATACGCGGCACAATTGAAAATGATATCCGGATCACATGTCTTAATCATCCTGCTGACACTGTTCCGGTCGGTTATATCGAGCATCTTTGAACCGGCAGCTGTACATCCGATGCCCCGGATCATGCACTCGTTCACAATATCCTGCCCCAGCTGACCGTGTGCCCCGGTTACCAGGACGTTCATGGAGCGATCCCTCCGAATTCAAAGGGGGGTTCGATCTCATGCAACAGGGGGAGAAGGGCATCTTTCTCCGAAAGGATTGCAGAAGAAATCCCGTGCTGTGCCAGGGGCCAGCTTATCAGGAGATCCGGGTCATTCCAGCGGATCCCTGCATCATATTCCGGATAATAGAAGTCCGTGGTTTTGTACAGCACTTCAGTATGATCTTCAAGGGAGAGGAACCCGTGGGCGAACCCGGCAGGAACCCAGATCATCCTGAAATCCCGTGCCGAGATCGTACACCCGGTTGACCTTCCGAATGCCGGAGATCCTTTCCTTACATCGACCACGACATCATAGATGGATCCCCTGAGGACCCGCACGAGTTTTCCCTGCGGGTGCCTGTTCTGGAAATGCAGCCCTCGTAAAACTCCTTTTGCCGAACAGGACTGGTTATCCTGGACGAAATCATCCCGGATCCCTATCAGTTCCATATCCTTTCTATGGTAACTTTCAAAAAAGAAACCCCGGGAATCAGAAAACACCCTGGGTTCGATACAAAATATATCCGGTAACGATGTCGGAATTTTCCTCAGTTTTTCCATGCAACCAGATCCGTATAGTTCCCGGGTCACCGGTATTTTCATAGGTAATCAGATAATGGTTTCAACCGTTGCCATTCGCAATATCCAAAAGATACCGGCCATACTCTGTTGTATTCATCGACGCTGCAAGATGCTGTACCTGGTCTCTGGTTATATACCCCAGCCGGAACGCGATCTCCTCGAGACATGCCACGTAGAGACCCTGCCTTTTCTGGATGGTTTCTATATAATTTGCTGCTTCAAGGAGGGAATCATGCGTACCGGCATCAAGCCAGGCCATGCCCCTTCCAAACACCATGACCCTGAGTTCTCCTTTTTTCAGGTAAACATTGTTCACATCGGTGATCTCGAGCTCACCGCGACCGGAGGGGGTTATCCCTTTTGCGATGCCGATAACCGAATTGTCATAAAAATACAGCCCGGGAACCGCGTAATGGGATTTGGGTTGTGCTGGTTTTTCCTCGATGGAAACGGCATTGTGATCTGCATCGAACTCCACAACACCATACGCACCGGGATCCCTGACATAATAGCCGAATATCACGGCACCTTTTTGTAAGGCACCCGCCTCCCTGAGCAGGTCTGAAAAGTGCTGGCCGTAAAAAATATTGTCGCCGAGGATAAGGGCCACACTGTCGGTCCCGATAAATTGTTCACCGACAATGAAGGCCTCCGCAAGTCCCCCGGCTTTTTCCTGGACAGCATAGGTGAAGGAAAGCCCTATCTGGCTCCCGTCCCCCAGCAGTGCCTTGTAGAGCGGGATATCCCGGGGCGTAGAGATGATCAGGATATCCCGGATCCCGGCGAGCATGAGCACAGAAAGCGGGTAGTAAATGAGGGGTTTATCATAGACCGGCAGCAGGTGTTTTGATATCGATTTTGTAACCGGATACAGGCGGGTTCCATATCCCCCGGCGAGAACGATGCCTTTCATGGGTTGTTTCCAGGTAAATGTATTGCTCTGTATGGTATTACTAACGTTGGCTCATAAATTATGCTATGCGGGGAGAACCGGGTGAGATACAGGTTTATTGATGAGTTGATCTGTTCAATTAGTGATATTGCCGTAAATTTTTTTGGGACACTTGTTGTTTCCATTTTTGAAATCCATGGAATACCGATTTTAGACCTCTACCTTTTTGAATGGCATATTCTTTACGGTATAATCCATACGCGGTGCTGGTGCGAACGCCAATTGAGGGAAGAAAAGGTGAATAATGGATGCTCGGACTTTTTAGTGTCCACTCTTTTACGTACAGTCACTTATTGCAGTCTAATAAATACTTTACGACTTTCAGTCGAAGTGACCAGGATATTGACGTTTGGATGTCACTTAATGAACCGTCACTGACGCCGAAAGTAACATTATACGTTACCAACCTGAGAAGTAGTCGGTGTCCAGGCGAACAATCCGGTGGTGGAGTTGACGGTTGCGTTGGCAGGTAGATTGGAAGCTGAATACATGAGACTATCCTATCGAGATTGGTTGCAGTCACATCGTCATCGGGTAGGTGCAATATTTCTTGTAGAGAATCTGGAATCAATGCCAGTAAACCGGTGGCGAAATTGGGATTGCTATCATCAGGATCCGTAGCGTTTATCGTAAAATTCAGAAGGGTTCCGGAACTAACGGTTTTATTTCCAATCGGCGCAAGTACCGGAGGATGGTTGACCAAAAGGACGGTAATATTGATAGTTTCGGTATCAATCAATGAACCATCCGTCACCCCGAACTTGACGTTGTAGGTCCCAATCTGGGTAGCATTCGGGATCCACGCAAACGAACTGGTGGTGGAGTTGAAGGTTGCATTGAAAGGCATGCTGGAAGATGAAAACGTGAGATTGCTATCATCCGGATCCGTAGCATTTACCGTAAAGTTCAGGAGGTTTCCTATACCAACAGCCTTGTTCCCGATTGGTGTAAGCACCGGAGGATGATTGACTGCGATTACGGTAATCCAGACAGACTCTGTGTCACTCAATGAACCGTCACTCACACGGAAGGTGACATCAAAGGAACCAATCTGAATGTTGCGGGAGTCCAGGCAAACGATCTTGTTGCGGGGTTGAAGCTGCATTGGTGGGCAGACTGGAAACCGAATACGTAAGACCGTTATCATCCGGATTCGCCGCACTTACGGCAAAGTTCAAGGCGTTTTCAGCAATTATCGTCTTATTTCCAACAGGTGCAAGCACCGGAGCATGATTGATCGAAATTACCGGTTTTGATTGACCGCGGTGACGGTGATATCGACGGGTTCGGTATCATTTAACAAACCATCAGTCACCCGAAAGGCGACAAGGTAGGTACCGCCTGGGTAAAATCCGGGTCCATGCAAATAATCCGGTTGGTAGAATTGAAGGTAGCATTGGTAGGCAGGTCGGAGGCTGAATAGGTGAGACTGTCATCATCCGGTTCCGTTGCATTAACAGTAAAGTCAGGAGGTTTCCAGCGCTGACGGTCTTATTCCCTATTGGAGCAAGCACCGGAGGATGATTAACTGCGGTGACCGAGATATTGACAGATTCGGTGTCATTTAATGAACCATCCGGTCACCTGGAAATGTGATATTGTGGATACCTACCCTGAGAAGTGTCGGTGTCCAGGCAAATAATCCGGGTGTAGAATTGAAGGTTGCGTTGGTAATCAGGTTAGATTCTGAATACGTGAGACTGGTAATCTCCGGATCCTCGCGCTCACTGTAA
>CAWHIE010000003.1:0-24779 GCA_963829335.1 uncultured Methanoregulaceae archaeon | reverse complement strand
CCTCACGAAGGCGGACGCAGAGCCTGGCAAACGCATTGCACAAGGACTGAACATTCGATCAGAATAGCAGGGAAAATGGGGACATCCCCCATTCATTATACTTTTTTATCCTGTTATCCGCTTTCACCAATATGGTCAGGCACCGGTCCCAGATGACCAGCATCCGCGGGATGATCATATGTGCCAGCAGTCCTGCACCGGAGGATTGCTGACGGTAAACCTAAGGTCAGTTTCGGGAACACCCATTTGCATCCCCATTATCGCCTTTCCTTTGCCCGCGACCGTGCTACCCATCGGGCCACCTCTCGTTTTGCCTCCCATTAGCGTACTATTAGCGTTTTATAATTCGAAGGATATTGCCCCGTTTGCCTTGGTTCCCAAGGAAATGGCGTATTTTGAAAAAGTGTGTAAAAGTGTACTGGTTTTTGAAGGTATATAACAAAAAACATCATCAAAAAGGGTAAATGGAGCCCGAAAATGACCCGGATTCGACCCTCCAGAGATACACTCCCGGGAAGGGTGCAAAAAAGGGGATCAATATTTCCGGTGTTTAACCTCGTATTCATAAGACAGTCATAAAAATGCCCCATGCCGGTTCCTTCTTAAACCTTGTCCGAGGGCAGATTCGGGACATCCTTTTGCACCCCCATTAGTGCCCTCTCTGTTCCCCACGACCGTGCTACCCCCCTATACCCTCCCGGTTTTGCCAACCATTAGCGTACAATAGCGTTTTATAACGCGCAGAATCGTGCCCCGTTTGGCCGGAACCCCCGGGGAAATCGCGTATTTCAATAGCGTGTGTAAAAGTGTACGGTTTTTTGCAGCAAATGTCAAAAACAAAAAAGGCTAAACGGAGCCTGCAGGGGGCCCGGATTGCCCCTTTTGGGATACTCTCCTGGGGGTGCCAAAAAAGGGGTTATCTCCGGGTTTTCCGACGGAGATACGGGGTATCTATCAGTTACCGTCCGTTAGCAGAGTTCCCGACAAGTCCACGGTCACCGCGGGAATGGATTCACGCGGGATATACAATCCCATCGGCCCGGATCTCCAGGACGGAATCGTGCCGGATCAGGAAAAACTGCCATGTCCCATTCGGAGACCTGACCCAGAATTCCCGGGCAGTCACGCTTGTCAAGGCAACCCGGTGAAGGCTAGCAATCTCACGCTGGTAGCGGTACAAGACTTCCAGTGGGTAGGTGGACGATGTCTGCGAACGTTTCACCTTCACATACACGTCCCGGTCCGGTTCGATGATGATGAAATCGAATGCTCCGTCGCGTTTGCTGACTACCAGCTCCACGTTCCCGCGTCGCCCGGCAATATCCATGGCTTCATCGATTGCCTTGAGAGGCCTCCGGCCCCGGGTCATGGGGTGTCTCCATCCTGCAGCCGGCCGGCCTCTTCCAGATCCCCAACCCGGTAACCGATATCGTTCATCCTGTTGAATATCGCCTCGTTCATCCGGTCCTGCCGCTCCATCAGGGAGCAGACAAGGTCGCGGGCAGCCGCCTCGAACTTCACGTACGGGATCTCGGCATCCTTATTGTAGATGTCCGCCTGGGTCTGGCGACGGAGTATGCTCTTTGGTTCCTTGGGATGCAATCCCTGCCCTCGCAGCGCCGTCACCCGTTCAGCGAGGCGTGGGGCGGTTTCGTGCGTTTCGCTGTCCGGGCATCTCCCGGGTTCCAGAAGTTCTGCCCGGTTCCCTGATCAGTGGATCCTTTCCGGGCCCGGCTCCTGGTTCTCTACATTGTTTTCAGGTTGTATTTCATGCTTCATTCCTTCTGTTCGTTCTTTTTTTTGTTTCATGTTCTCTTTTTCCTCATTGTCACCGGGGTCCCTTTGACATACAAGGATGACTCGCGAAAGGATATGGGCTTTTATTATAAAATAACAAATTAAGGAAAATGAAGGCAATACTGGGATATTCTGGCTAATCGGACGATTTTATTGAATTACGGGAGGTACATAAAATGTTCCTTACTAAAAGTTTGTGGCAAAAATTGCTACTGTCAGGGAGTTATGAAAAAATGCCTACGGTCGGGTGCGGGCGTATCCTAGCCGCCATATCTTCGCCAACAGTAGGGTGCAGAATTCGTACGGCATTGTGATTATCCATAGACGTGATCTGAGGGTAAACAGTTCCTGGTCGCTACAGATATTTTGGTGGTTATTTATGAAATCCGGCCTGGTCCCTCTCAAATTATGTCTTTTTCAACTTCTCCTTTTTCATTTTTTCAAGAGTGTCTTTCATATATTTTCGATTTTCATCCCATCCACGAATATCATCTGTGACAAAAGAATTTTCCTTGTTATCGCAAATATAGTCAATTAATGATTTACCCCCGTATCCGTTGCAATGAAGCTGGTTTCACATATTCTTTTGTCGAATGACCTGAATTTCCATAGTTTTCTGCAACCTCACAATAATAGAGAATCATTTTTCCAAAACTTACTCCATGTTTAACGCCATGTCCAATAATCCAAATCCTTTTGGCAATCTCTTTATTGATGATTCCTCTCTAAATCGTGAAGGTGTAAGAACAAAGGAGAAACAGAAAAAATTTTACTGAGTTCCTTCAACCCGTTAGTAAGTAATTCCACACCACTGGAATAAACGAAAAATTTTTTGTAAAAATATCTTCCTGAATACTCGATCACAATAATTGCGGTATAATCAAATTGATTCATTATTAGAAATATTTGCATAAATTGCCCTCTTCCCTATAAAATAATAATAACCGAAAGGCAAAATTATGCCCTCTAAAATTAAAAAAAACGCTAATACAATTAAAAAACCCACTAGAAGAAGGATGATAGCCAAAATTACAAGTATGTTTAAATTATGGAAAATGATAGAGAAATAGGTCATTATTTAACCTCTTTCTTTCAGACTCCCCACAATCCCGCTGAACTGCTCCAGCGCATCCTCAAGATTCTCCGCTATCTCTAGAGCGATAATATCAGGATCCGGCAAATTATCCGAGTCCTCAAGACTCTCGTCCCGCAGCCAGAAGATGTCGAGGTTGACCTTGTCCCGCTCCATCAGCTTATCAAACGTGAAACCATGGAACCGCTCGGACTCTTTCCGCTCTAACTTATTTGAGGCGTTGTAACACGTGATGAAGTCCTGTAAATCCTCGTATTTCAGCGGATTTGTCTTGAGCGTAAAGTGCATGTTGGTCCGCAGATCATAAATCCAGAGGGTATCCGTCCACGGCGTCTTGGCGGCAGGCTTTTTGTCGAAGAAAAGGACGTTTGCCTTCACGCCCTGCGCGTAGAAGACCCCGGTGGGCAGCCGCAGAAGTGTATGGACATTACATTCCTGTAACAACCGTCTGCGTACGGTCTCCCCTGCCCCACCTTCAAAGAGGACATTATCCGGCACGACAATCGCCGCCGTACCGTGGATCTTGAGCAGTGATCGGACATGCTGGAGAAAGTTAAGCTGCTTGTTGGACGTGGTCGCCCAGAAATCCGGGCGTTCATAGACCAGCGACTCCTTGTTACTCCCCCCGTCACCGTTGCTCACCGTGACGCTGCTCTTCTTCCCAAACGGCGGATTGGTCAGCACCATATCGAAGTGTTCGGACGGCTCCGAAACAAGGGCATCCCCTACATCAATCGGGCTGTCCTCGCCCCCGATCCCATGCAGATAGAGATTCATGGCACAGAGACGGGCCACGCTGTCAACAATATCCCTGCCCCTGACGGTCTTGAGCTGAAGGAACTGCTTTTGATCCTTGTTGAGCTTGGGATTCGTCTTCGCGATGTAATCATGGGCAACGAGCAGGAAACCCCCGGTTCCACATCCCGGGTCGAAGATGGTTATACCAGCCTGAGGCTTCATGACCTCGACAATGGCTTTGATGAGTCCCCGGGGCGTGAAATACTGGCCGGCCCCGCTCTTCACATCCTCCGCGTTCTTCTGGAGGAGCCCTTCGTAGATCTCGCCTTTGACATCGATATCCATCCCGAGCCACGTCTCGCCGCCGATGAGGGTGAGCAGCCGTTTGAGTTTTGCCGGGTCCTGGATCCTGTTCTGGGACTTCCGGAAGATGACGCCAATCATCCCTTTCTCTTTCCCGAGTTTCTCCAGCACCTCCCGGTAGTGGACTTCCAGTTCGACGCCGTCCTTCTCCACGAGGCTCTGCCAGTCAAAGCCCTTGGGGATGGTGGAGGGCTTGTTGAACGGGGGCCTGGTCTGTTCATCCGCCATCTTGAGGAAGACGAGGTAGGTGAGCTGTTCCACGTAGTCCCCATAGCTCACGCCGTCATCGCGGAGGACATTGCAGTAATTCCAGAGTTTCTGGACGATAGCAGATGATTCAGTTGCCATTCTTGATCTTCCTCTTTGGTGATTTGGGTTGAAGGGTCTTGCCTTTCTTTGTCTCAGCCGCGTGCCGGGCTTTCTCGGCTTTGATTCGCTCTAATAATATTGAGGCAGGCTCATCGTTTGGATCCTGGGGAACGAGTTTGCCTTCGAATGCCCGTTTCAGGATGCTCTGGCGGAGGGTTTCGGCTTGGCGGAGGCTGGTTGTCGATGGTAGTTTCTACTTCGTCTGCAATTGAAAGTCTCCGTTCAATTTCAGATACAATAATTTGTTGTTCGGGTAAAGATGGCAGAATAATTGGTGATTTTTTAATTTTTTCAAGAATAATACGTTTTATCGCAACTCCGGTCATTTGACCAACAATCATCGAAAAACCTACAGGACTTGCTAAATAATATTTTAGAAAACGAGAGTGAAGAACTTCCTTATTTGGTTTTAAGAGTGCCACGCTGGAAAGCAAACTAAACTCTTCTTTAATTTGGTTTACACAAACCTCTCCTGTTTTTACCCCGTCTTTTGTTAATAATACATCTTCATATTCTGGATTGCAACGCTCAAATATTCCTCTATGATATTTCTCATCAATATATGTGACACCGGTTAAATCAATACCAGAATTTTTGATGTTTTTTGCTGTGATGTAAGGATACCTTCCTTCTAAAGGTTGATCATATTGAATAGGAGGAGAGAAATGCATACCATCTTGGATTTTGTTGCAGACAAGATCTAACCTTGTCCATATCCAACCATCTGGTAACAATGATAGTTCCGATGTATCAAGATAAGTCAGGTTATTTTTTTTCCCCATTGTGGTTTTTCGACGCGTTTCTATAATTTCATTCGTCAGAATCATTCCTTGATTTATATTTTCCTTGTGCTCCTCCCGCCACTCCTGCGTGAGCCTGCCTTCGAATGCTGCTTTCAGGACTGCTTGTCGATAGCATTTGAGCCTGTGCCTGCACCTTTTTGAGCGAGGCAACGCCAGCGTCCAGCTGGGTGAAGAGTTCCTCGATTTTTGTGACTATACGGTGCTGTTCGGGGAGAGGGGGAAGGGGAACAATTAACTCCTTCAATTTTGCTTTAGAAATTTCTTTGAATGTAGTCCCTGTTGCTTGTGTTTCGAGAGCATTCTTTTTCGAAAAAAGCCAATATGCTAAATAGGCATTATATATTGCATTTTTACAAACGAATGATGCAAACCCCTGATTAGTTGTCACATCACAACCAGCAATGGCAACATACCCAATACTTGCCCTAGAAGTGAGTAAAACAGAACCTTTCGGGATTATTCTAGCTGAACTTTTTCGAAGACCAGATTCCGTGATTTTTTCTTTAGAATTATTGATTGTGACGATCTTATTTTTGGGAATTTCTGTGGGAGTTAACCAGACAATAGATCCCCCAAAATAATCAGGATTTTCTCTGGCGGGTGTTCCACCTCCTATCAGTTGACACAGGTCATCAATATTTCCCAATGCCCAAGAAGATTGTAGCAGGGGTTGAGAATCGCTCATGTCATACCTTTTTCCGTTTATAGATCCACCAATCGCCTCGCTCATTCCAAGAAGAAATTCCCCCGAAATCTTCTTTTGAACCGTCCAATCCTTTCCATTGAATATGATAGGAATCCCTCATGGAATATTGGGGGAAAGAGCCATAGGTAATATTTATATCCATCTCGATTTCAAGAGTCTTTTTTGGGAGAATGCCGATTTTTGGTTGCTCCATCGTAAATTGATCAGGGTAGGTTTTGAAAAATACTCCGAATGGTAATTCAATTCTTGCAGTTTCATTTGGGTTCAGATATGAAAGGATATGAGATTCTGAAAAATGAATCTCTTGAAAATTGAATGAAAATTCCAAGGTAATCGATGTAGCGATATTGTTGGATATATTCGATACATTGATAAAAGCACCACCGTCGCATATTTCCTTTACGCTAGGTTTGGTTTTTTCACTTGGATAAAAAATATCATCCTCTGCCCCTCTCAATTCAATGGATAATATCGGACGTGTTGTGTTTCGCCATTGGATAAAATAAAAAATGATGAAGATAAGATTAGTCGCAATCAGAGCCGAGGTCAGAGTAGAGGGAATTTGAATAAGGAAAGTCGCAATGATACCGACTGTTAAAATTACGATAATACTTGTCAGAATAATTCCATCCAAGTGATTAGAAAAAAACCCAAGAGACTTCAAAGATTACCATCTCACTAACGTATCCACGCTTCTAGAGTTGAGGTTATTGCGGGTTTGACCGAAACCTCATTATCTTTTGGCGGATAATACAATCCGATTATCAGCCATGTCGGCATCTGGGAATACATCCCCATATAAAAATGGAGATCGTCCCGGATCATGAAGTCAAAGAATTTCTCATGTAGTTTCTCCCAGAGGATCTTCACATCCGGATATGTCTTCCACCATGAACGGTAGGACTCGAAGAGTTCCCAGTCCTCGCACATTATGTCGTGTTGTTTCCCACCATCACACCCGCTACACCGGAATTTGTACACGAAAATGTGCGGGATGGCATCGATGATAGGGATAATCTGGTTGTCAAGCGATCGCTGGTATTCCTTTGGTTCCGGTGGCTGCTGCACTCTTCGCGGGTGAAAAAATCCATCACGGCTGTCGGTTTGATCAGGCCAAGCGATGTTTTATCCTTCTGGTATTGTTCCTGCAGGTATTCCAGCGACGGAGCAATTTTCGGAAGGATGATCTCGTTCCGCTTCTCCCAGGGTGCTTTCCCTTTGATCTTCCCAAGGGAGAGTGATCGGTCGATAATGTTTACGGAACCATCGTGGACCCGGTAACTTTCTTTCCGACCGAGTTTTTCATCGGTTACCTTCTCGCATTCCGCCTCGATCCAGTCGTATCGTTGGATTTTTTGGGCTCCAAGGAATGAAGAGTACGGCATGGGATAGAGCCGAATCCAGTCGCCCTCATCGGTAATCCCGGCAGTGCACACGACGGTCCCGTGTTTTTTACTCTTCTCCGGGTATGCCTTGACCGTAACGAGGACCTTCTTCTTCTCCCACGTCAAAGGTCAACCACATCCAACCCTTCGTCCCGGAACCGCTGCGCAATCCTGCCACGGTGGCAGTCGGTAGCCTTCGCTTCGAAGCACATCAGGGCGACCTTTTCCTTCTGTGCCAGCGATTTGATGGTATCGAGCAGATCTTCCTTTGTCCCGAGTTCCTCTGCATAGTGCCGGAACAATTCGGCAAACCCTTTCTCGGTAAGGTTCTGGCGCTGGTCACTCTCGATGCCCAGCTCAGGGAGGTGGAGGTACGTGATCCCCAGTTTCTCCAGCGCACTCATCAGCTGGTTCTTGGAATACCCGTACTTCATACTGAACGGGTTCTTCCGAACGTCAATCAGTTTCCCGACCTTGTTCTCCACGAGGATGGAGAGGAACTTATCGATGTTCCTGCCCTCATATCCGATGGTCACGATACCGGACTCGTTCCGGTAATAGGTCTTCAGTTGCTTGATCTTGGAGAAAATGGTCATCTCAGGATACTGCCGATACACGTAATCGACAAGGTCTTTTTCACGGAATCCTCCGAACTGGTTGATGACGGAGGTTATCCCACCCTGGATGAAGGGATCAGGTTTGGGAAACACCCGCTCGACAAAATGCACATCATCCTCGGTCTGCGTGAGGTAGCCCTCCCGCTCAAGGTGACGCATGTCCTGGTATAACTGGAATGAGAACGGCCCGTACTGGTAGGGAACGAAGTCATAGAGACTCCGCTCCTTCGAGGCAATGAACATCAGCTTCACCAGCTGCATCCTTGTCAGGCTCTTTGTCTGCGATAGCAGGAACAGGAGTGCCCGCTCATTCTTCGTTATCATATCCATTTCTCCTGCATCTGGCAGAGTGAGGTCTTAAAATGTCGGAGTGCGCAGGGTGAAAGTAGGGAAAATACTACAGGAAACTTACAGGTCCGTTTCATTCCCGCACTCAGGTCAGCGCCTCGTTCAGCTCGTTCAGTATAGTTGGCAGTTCATTCCCAAAGAGACTATAGGCTTTGATCCTCCCGCCCCACTGGTGGAAGGGGATCGTGTCAAAGTCCTCCACTTCAATGGCCGCACTTCCGGCTATGTGATCCCTGATCATCTCCAGCCACTTCACTTGCTCCGGAGTGAATTTCCTGCCCTGATCCTGCTGCCTGTCCATCCAAAGGTCAAATGACCGGTTGACCGTAGAGGTGAATGGCTCAAGGATCGGTGTCTCCTGAATCGCAAACCGGATGAGGGCAATGATATCCGTCAGCAGTTTCTGCGGACCTCCCCCCCGCACCTTCGTCCGCTCCAGCTGCTCGTAGGCACGCCAGACCTGTTCTGTTGTGAGAGAGTAAGGCGGTTTCTGGATTGCATCCGCCAGCTGCCGGATCTGCGCGTACGTGAAATGCCGGTGCCCGTACGGCTTGCTGTAGATGAGCTGCAATGCATCCAGTTCATCCTTGTTCTCCTCGATGAACTTGCGGAAGGTGTCCACAATAGTCCGGGACTTCAGGGCAGCCTGCGTATCCCAGTCTGCTGATATGAGATTATCAGAGCTAACCGTATCGATAACCTGCTCGTTCTTTTTGTGGATAGCAACAATGGTGTTCCTGATCTGGGGAACCTCGAAGGGGGCACAGGCATCCTTCACCAGTTCGTCAATGGCCAGCTTCATCTGCTCTTTTGAGGGCGCTTCGACGCTGAACATAGCCTGTGCCTTCTCTGCCTGTCGGTCCCCATCCACTGCATCGAGAAGGGCATTGATCATGTGCCGGAGCGGCTTCCCGCCCGCAGCAGATTGTATCGTCTTCCGGTCGCTCTCGACCAGTTCCCGATCAAGACGCGAGAGCCTGCCCGCAAGGGATATCAGGGTGTCCTCATCACGGACACCAAATGCAATGGACTGGACGAGCTTCTCAAAGGAGACCCCCCGCTTACGTTCAAGAGGCTTGGACTCGATCTTGATACTCTCGCAGACGCCAACTGCATCCACCACCACAAAATGCGTCTTAGCAGTGACATCTGGAGTCACCGACTGTAACTCAGTCGGGGAGATCACCCGGGTTCCCCGTCCCATCATCTGTTCAAAATAGACCTTCGATTTCACATCTCGCATAAAGAGCAGGCACTCTAAGGGACGAATGTCCGTCCCGGTACTAACCATGTCCACAGTGACCGCAATCCGTAGTTTGGGGGAATTCCGGAAACTCTGGATCAGATCCTCGGGTTTCTCCCCCGTTGTCCTGTAGGTGATCTTCTTGCAGAAATCATTCCCTTCCGCAAACACCTCGCGGCAGATATGCGTGATATCCTCGGCATGGGAATCGTCCTTGGCAAAGACCAGCGTCTTGGGCACCCACGTACGATCAGGGAACAGGATCGGAAGAGATTCCTTAAACGTCCTGATTACTGTTCTGATCTGATCAGGGGCTACCACGCTCCGGTCCAGCTGGTCTGGAGAGTACGGAAGATCATCATCCAGCTGTTCCCAGCGCTGGCGTCGGGTGTTCTTATCCCGCTTATCCACATAGAATCCCCGCTCCACAACACTCCCGTGCTCGGTTATCTCGGTCCTGATCCGGAACACATCATAACCGACATTCACCCCGTCAGCGACAGCACGCTCATGGAGATATTCCATCACAAGGTTCTGGTTGAAGAATCCCAGTGTCTGCTTGGAAGGAGTCGCTGTGAGGCCGATAAGGAAGCCATCAAAGTACTCCAACACCTGCCGCCAGAGATGATAGATTGAGCGGTGGCACTCGTCGGTCACGATGAAATCGAAGGTCTCGATAGGAATACGGGAATTATAGGTCACTTCCTTCGGTCGGGCATCCGCAGGAGCATGATCGTACAGTGACTCCTCCTCGTTCTCCGAATCAAACTCTGCCTCCCCTTTCAGCATCGAGAACAGTCGCTGGATTGTGGTGATGGTGACCTTGTTGACTGGATCAATAGTATTCGATGTAAGGTGCTGCACATTATAGATCTCTGTGAACTTCCTGCCATCATCAGGAGTAATGTACTGCTGGAATTCCATCTTGGTCTGGCGCCCCAGATTGTTCCGGTCCACCAGGAAGAGCACCCGTTTTGCACCGCCATACCGGATCAGCCGGTAGATGAAACTCACGGCTGTGAAAGTCTTACCGGAACCCGTTGCCATCTGGATAAGGGCTCGCGGCTGGGCATCAGCAAAGGATCGTTCAAGATTGATAATAGCTTCATTCTGGCAGTCCCGCAGGCCTATCGTTATAAGGGGCGGTAAATGATGGAGACGTGCCCGAAGGGTCTCCTGCTGGTGAATCCACTCGTGCAGGGTTTCCGGTTTATGGAAGGCAAAAATCCGCCGTGACCTGGGGGAGGGATCCCGCAAATCCCGGAACAGGGTCTCGATACCGGTGCTCTCGTACACAAAGGGTAGCGGAAGATGGACATGAGGATAATTTTCCGGGAATGATTCCGCATATTTTCCCGACTGGCTGTCGACACCACCTAAGGTAGTCCCTGCCGGTTTTGCTTCAATGACGCCAACCGCCTTCCGATCTACAAACAGTGCGTAGTCTGCTTCTCCTGTCTTCAGAGGGAATTCACGAACGGCGACACCAAGAGATTGTGTAGGATCATATTCCTTCAGATCCTGTACTTTCCAGCTGGCAAGCTCAAGCAGGTGATCTATCGTGAAGCGTGCTTCCTCTTCTGGTGTCATTACAGTCCCTTTTCCAAATATCTGGAGAGAGCAGAATCACAAAGTCTGGTCAATTACCATAGGGTTCTTTTTAAAGCTGATTATTATATCGTCAGCGTTTATGAATGGAAAAAGTCAGGCACATCCTCATAATACCCCCGCCCCCAATACCTACCCATGCAGAAGAAACTCATCTTCGCATTCCTGTTCATCCTGCTATTCCCGGCATTGATCTTCATCCTCTCCGGAGACTACACCTGGCCCGAAGGCTGGATATTCACCATCTGGTTTTTACTTCTCTGTTACTCGACAATCCTCTATCTCTATAAAAAAGACCCGGCGCTGCTCGAAGAACGCTACAAACAGCCCGGTGCCGGCAACCAGGAACGCTGGGACGTATACGTCATCTACGGGATCATGATAGGGTTCATTGTCTGGATTCTCATCATGCCGCTTGACGCAAAACGGTTCGGGTGGTCCCCTGCCTTCCCCCTCTGGCTGACCGCTCTCGGGATTGCCCTCCTTATCGGATCGTTCTTCCTGTTCTTCCGCTCGTATACCGATAACACGTTCCTGTCTCCCCTTGTCAGGATCCAGGAGGAGCGGAAGCAGCGGGTGGTGTCGACCGGCGTCTACGGGTTTGTCCGGCACCCCATGTACCTCGGGGCGATCCTGATGTTTCTTGGGGCACCCCTGCTGCTCGGCTCGCTCTACGGTATTCTTGCGGGTCTTGCCCTGACCGTTCTTCTCATGGCAAGGATAGTAGGGGAAGAGAAGATGCTGGGGCGGGAGCTGGAAGGTTACCGGGAGTACCAGCAGAATGTCCGTTACCGGCTTTTTCCTTTGCTCTGGTAGAGCTAAGTATTCTGAGTACCCGCAAATTTCTTTTTATATCTCGTTTTAACCAGGGGGAAGGTAACCAGCATCGAACTCCATGATACCATCGCCAGTAAAGGATTTACCAGCGCTATCGGAATCGATACAAGAAATGTCACGGGTGTTATCAGGTTTCTCACGGACATATATTCGATAACATGTTCCGATAGATCGGGTTCGATTAACCGGTGGTTTTTTGATGCGTATTTCCAGAGGAAAAACAGGAGAAGGCTGCTCATGGTGAGAATGAGTGCATAAAAGACGACAACACTGAGATGGTTGCCATAAATCCCCAACAGGTACGTTGGAAAAGGCATCAGCACGATGAAGAACAGGAATACAATATTGAGCCTGACAAGGACGCGATCCAGCGTGGGTATGAACGAGTACATGCGACGGTAGGACAGCCAGAAATTCGCGATGATAAAAAAACTGAGGATAAATCCCAGGATTTTTGGGAATATATCCACCAGGGTTGGGAGAAATAATGTGTCAATATCATGAGAAGGGATTTCCGGGATTCTTAATTCAAGCACCAGAAGGGTGATTGCAATGGCAAATATTCCATCGCTGAATGCCATCATTGACGCTTTGTCCAACCCCAGGCGATCAAAGATATCGCTCGTGGTATCCCCCGGATTGTCCCCCATGAATACCTTATACAAGATGAACTGCCCCGGCGTAATATAATTTCTGAAAGACCGGAAACATGACAGGAGAACTACATTGATCCTGTTCATCATACATCCTTTCCGCACCCTAAGGCACCATATCCACCATATTCATGATTTCCGGGATCTTTTTCCTGTACAGAATTCTCGTAAGAGATCCCGGAAAATGATGTTTTCGCGGATATCGTGCCTTAGGAAAAAAATCAAATATCACCATAGTTGCGATCCGGAACGAATTTCCGGTCCTGATCGCCGAACAGTCCTGATTTTTGTGGGAGCACCCCTGCTGCTTGTTTTGCTCTACGGTATTCTTATGGGATTGGCACCAGACCATTCTTCTCTTGCCGTATGCTGGCAATGGGCCCGATTCTGATGTTAATAGAGAGCCCGTCAACAACTAAAAAAAAAGGGGTTTATCCGGAATAACTCAGATAAAGGGATTATTTCTAATAAATTTTTTAACTTCTTCTTCTGATGTGTACATTAGATCCCTGATGTTCCAATGCTCTTTTGCGTGGTTTTTGTCAGAAATCCAACTCCCCTTCTTCGATGACCAGTACCAATACAATCCGTTAAATTTTATCAGTAAATTCCTTTTACGGAGATATAAGACCGATTCATGACAGTCACCCTTCGAAAGCCCTTGTTTCCGGGATGGATCGTCGTTTGTCAGGACCTCGGTAATCGGGTCTGAAGGATGGTGAGGAGAAGTACTAAACAGTCTACCTGTCATGTTCGAATCTCTCTTTTAAAAATTATGTATATACACCAGATTCTGCAGGTTATTTCATAGAACCCTGCGGTTAAAAGAATGCGAAGAGGGATGATTCGGGAATGCTATTTTTTTAATCCTTTCTTTATCCGATACATAGCGTCGGCATTTAAAACGGGAATGTTATGTGCTGATTCCGTATGTTCAATAAATCGTTGTATGACATCCCCTTCAGTTGCTCCAATTACTTCGAAAGGACAATCGAACCCGATATCTTTGCACGTTATTGAGGCCATACAACGGAATGAGAAAAAGTGCCTTATACATTCACCAATCTTTACGAGTACCGATGACAGAACTTTTCGCTTCTATGAATTGAAAAAAAAGTGTTTATCGTTGTGCGGGTAGAGAAGCACTCACCATTTTCCCCTGGGGATCTGTCGTAAAGCACGGGATTAAAGCAGGGTTTATTCATCCCGTATTTTTGGATTCGTCTTTACCCGGTTATGACATCCGGGACAGGTTAGCCGGGACGTATACACATTTTCCGGTTGAAAAAAATACAAAATTATCGTGCATGGATAATTCAAAGATATTAATATCCCAAAAATTAAAAAAAAGGATGCCTGACGATTTTCCCCCACGATTCTGGGAAACGATGGCATTACGTACTGTGTATCGTACTGTGTATCGTTGTTTCAACCGCAATGATCTGGGATCTTTTATTCTCGATATCCGGACCCTGTGAACCCTGCACCGAAAAAACGGTTCTGACCCGTTCGCAGTTGATCCGGATCGCTCGCGGCTGGTGATAACTCGCGGTTGGTCAAGACCGTGCGAATCATTAGCAAGGTATAAGATATCTGAAAAGATAGTAGCGGACAATGACAAACAAACCCAACGATAAACCTCGTAACTCAGATAACCTGGCAACCCTGAAAAAATGGTACTTAAAGTGTGATGATGAAAACGCTGCACGGCGCGCCCTCTACTCAGCAAGGAAATCAACGAGGTTGTAACGATCATTCTCGATAGAAATTGGGATGTTGCAGATGAAAACGGAGAAAGTTATGTATTTCACTGAGAAAGAGGAGGAATTCATAAAAATTCTCATTGAGATCGGAACCAAGAAAAATGTCGCAAAGGTATTGGTATTTTTGGCAAATATTCCCGAAGCCACCTCAAGGAATATAGAACGGGGTACGGATCTTCGTCAGCCCGAGATCAGCCTTGCGATGAGATATCTCAGCGAACAGAGCTGGATCACAAGCCGGGAAAGCAGAGCGGAAAGTAAAGGAAGGCCGTTCAAGGTATACAGGTTGTCCAGACCGTTCCATGAAATAATGGACAGCCTCGAAAATGAGAAGAAGAAAGAGGCGACCAATCAGTTCGCCCTTATTCAGAAATTACATACCTATCTCCGCTGATTCAGGTCGAGTAATATTGCCAGGAGATTATTAGAGATGAATTTTCCTAATGTC
This sequence comes from uncultured Methanoregulaceae archaeon, assembly GCA_963829335.1. Lineage (GTDB taxonomy): Archaea > Halobacteriota > Methanomicrobia > Methanomicrobiales > Methanospirillaceae > Methanoregula. The sequence goes on along the minus strand of CAWHIE010000003.1, from coordinate 10,008 downwards.
CCACATCAGTGGGATTATGGATCGTTTGTATTAGGCTGTTTCTTCATTTTTTTAGGGTTCTACCTCTCTAATAAATGGGCTTTCTTTTTCGGAATTTTATTATTAGAATTCGGATTGCTTCTCTTTCTCTCTCCAATAATTGCAAGTATCTTTATTGGAGAGAATGCAAGCGATGGATTACAAAGAGACTTCGTCATGTACTATTTTGTCGTCGGGATTATCATTATGATTACTACAATTTTGATTCTCGGTAACGTCTATTTCGGATTTAGTTGCAGATTGGTACTAAAAGAATTTTTCAATAACACTTATTTGAAAAAATAAAACTTATTTTTTCCCATTTATTTTCACTATCAATACCATCACACTTTCTTAAAACAATTCGGAATACGGTGTTATGGAAAAACTCCGGCGTACGAAACACAATTCCATGCAGGAACTGATGAAGCCGGATCGGGATCGTAAATCCGGATGATGAGCGGGATCCACTGGTTCACCTTTCAGACTCTTCCTGAGAGATACACCTGGAACATCAGGTTACATGCCAGGAGAATTGCACCAGGTATCAGGAATTCGTTGAGACCGATTGCAACCCCAGGAAGATATCTGGTAATAAAACAGAATTATCAACGTCGAAAATCGTATAAACAATGGCGTTGATTATCGCGTCAGTCCTGGTCAGGGGAATTGATTTTATACCACCTGCTTTGTGTGGCTTTTCAGGGTATTTTTAAAATGTAGCTTCAGAAATTATTGATGTGCCATTTCTTCCTATGACTCTGATCTCACTGTACAGAATTTCCTGATGTATCTGTCTGAGTAACAACGGGTATTTTTTGAAAACTCCGGTAACCGTTTCCTTGAATACAGGGAGACCCCACCAATCAAAGTGTATAAACCCCGGCACGGAACATTTTTAGTAATGATCTAACGATCCGGACCCACAAGAATCCGGAACACTACTACAGGTGACTCCCATGCAGCTGAAATCCTGCAAAAAGACCTACAATATCGAGACGCAGCGTGCCGTCCCCCTTGATGAGACGCTTGCCCGGATTGAACCGAAGGTTCCCGCGGCGGGAATAACCCGGGTGGCGGATATCACCAACCTTGACCGGATCGGGATCCCGGTCTTCTCCTGCATCCGCCCCACCGCCGAATCGGGCGCGATCACAGTCTATAACGGCAAGGGTGCGACGGTGGAGGAGTCACGGATATCGGCGATCATGGAAGGGATCGAGCGGTATTCTTCGGAACTGCACGACCGGCGGACTCACTTCGCCCCCTACCAGCAGATGTTTGCGCACGGGCGGGTTCTGGATCCTAAAGACCTGATCCTTCCGAAAGAGGCGGACCTGGACCGGTCCATCGCATGGGTCGAAGGGTATGATATCACCAATGATGAAGAGGTCATCGTCCCGGCACAGGCAGTGTTTCACCCGCTTCCCCCGCACACGGGCCAGCTTTCCGGACCAGTACCAATGGGCTCGCATCCGGCAACACCCTGGAAGAGGCGGTGTTCCATGCACTCTCCGAGGTGATTGAACGGGACGCTTGGTCGCTGGTCGAGGCTTCCCGGAATACAGGTGCCTCCGTGGTCAATATCGATGACCCGACCTGCCGTGCGATGCAGAAGAAATTTTCAGACGCCCAGGTAGAGGTGCTGGTGCGGGATATTACCAGCGATATCGGGATCCCGACCATGGCTGCAATAGCCGATGATGTGCTGCTCAGGGACCCGATGCTGCTCACGATAGGGATCGGGACCCATACCAGTGCCCGGATCGCGGTCATGCGGGCACTCACCGAAGTTGCCCAGAGCCGGCTTACCCAGATCCACGGGGCACGGGAGGATACCGTTCTTGCCGAACTCCGGAAGAAGATGGGGTATGACCGTGCGAAACGGATCAATGCATACTGGTTCCGTGATAACGGCACGCTGGACTACAGCACCATCGCATCGTGCGACAGCGACGACTTCCTCGAGGATATCCGGTTTATGGTCGAAGCCCTGAAGAGCAAGGGACTCGACCGGGTCATCGTGGTCGACCTTACCCGCGAGGAGATCGGGATCCCGGTCGTGCGGGTGATCGTGCCGGGCCTTGAGATCTACGCGATGGACCCGGAGCGGCGGGGGGAGCGGGCAGACCATGCACAGGATCATCGTCTTTCTCGGCCCAAGTCTTGAACTGTCAGAGGCAGAAAAGATCCTGTCCGCAGAGTACCGTCCGCCGGCGAAACGGGGAGACCTTCTTGCAGCGGCAGGCGCTGGCGCGACCATTATCGGGTTGATCGACGGGGTCTTCCACCAGGAATCTGCCGTTGCCCACCGCGAGATCCTCGCCGCGATAAAACACGGGGTAACAGTTATCGGTGCATCGAGCATGGGTGCCCTCCGTGCCGCGGAGATGGACACCCTCGGGATGGTGGGCATCGGCGAGATCTACCGGATGTATAAGAGCGGCGAACTCGAGTCGGATGATGAAGTGGCGCTGGTGTTCGATCCGGATTCCGGCCTGGCGCTCTCCGAGCCGCTCATCAATATCCGGTTCACCCTGAAACGGGCGGTGAGTGAGGGGATTATTGACGCCGCGGTGCATGATGCCCTCCTTGCCTCGGCCCGATCCCTGTTCTATCCAAAGCGCACCTATGGGGCGATACTATCCGCTGCCGGAGATGCGATTGATGAGAAGGTTCGGAAGCGTTTCCTGGGCTGGGTCATCACCGGTGCATGCGACCAGAAACGGGAGGATGCGGCAGCGGCGCTGAGGTATATCCGGGATATCACCGGTAAGGACCAGGAATGAATCTGCGGGTTTTATGAGTGAGTCCAAGGGCATTTCATGATAACAATTTTTTATATAAGAACTTGGATTATAACTTTTAGAGAAGCGAACACCACAAAAATTGATCGGGAGCCCGGTACATGTTTTTGCAATTCTGAATAATTTAGAATTAAAATATGTCCCCGCCGTTTCACCTTCACGCCAGTAGCTGAAGTTAACGATAGTGAACGTGTTTTCAGAAATTATTTCAAAAACTGAAACGAGCGAATAGATTTATAGTGTAATAAAAAGGATTTGGCGCACAGATAAGGGGCAGCCGGATAGTCGAACTCCATTCATCGTGACCGGATGCACCTTGTCAATCATCGATCAAATGGTGCAACTTCGGGCCGATCCTTCTCGCTGGTACTGTGATGTTCTCACCTGACTTGCATCAGGCTGCAAGTAAGGGTGCCATTCCTGGGTAGGTGTCGGAAAAAATCCATCGCTTCCTTTCGAATGGGATTCTTGAAATGGATTTTTAAAAAAACCCGAGAGAAAGGCAAACCTGGACTAATGATGAGAATCGACAATGAGGAAAACAGGGTGAAAAACATGGACAAATTTGAAGAGCTGCACAAGGAGTGGGCAAAAGTGCCCGCATCCAGGCAGATGAAAATGGATGAGGCAAAAAAAGCAGAATGCACCTGCCCAAAATGCCCGACGTACACCAGTTGTGCAAAGAATGCAAAAGAGCTGCTCTTCTGTATGAAAGGGAAGAGCTTCATGTGCATTTCCGAAGACAAGGGCTGTATCTGTCCGAGCTGCCCGGTTACATCTGAGTATGGACTCAAGAACAAGTTCTTCTGCATGAAAGGTGCGGAGAAAGCCCAGCGCTATGAACACACGCTCTGGGGAACAAAAATGGTCTGAGTACGTGTTGATAATGACGAAGATGACGAGGAGTAGACAAAAATGAAGCTCGTTCCAAGGGAACTCGATAAACTGCAGATATTCACTGCAGCACGGATTGCAGAACGCAGGCTGAAAGATGGCGTCAAACTCAACCATCCGGAAGCAATTGCGTATATTTCGGATTTTGCGCTGGAGAGAATACGGAGGGGCGATTCGGTCGCCAAGATTATGGAGTCCGGCCGGCATGTCCTCACCAACGATGACGTCATGCCCGGTGTCCCGGAAATGATCCCCTTGATCGCAATAGAGGGAACTTTTCCTGATGGCACAAAACTGGTGAGCATCCATAACCCTATCCAGCCGAAGACAGGAGGGAAGAAGAAATGAGCACTGACGTTGGCAAAATAACACCCGGCGGAAAAGACATCGAGATCTTTCCTGCGAGAAAACGCGTAAAGATCAAAGTCAAGAACACCGGAGACCGGGGTATTCAGGTAGGATCGCATTTCCATTTCTTCGAGGCGAACCGGGCGCTCGACTTTGACCGGGAGAAAGCGTATGGTTTCAAACTTGATCTCCCCTCGGGAACCGCGATCCGGCTCGAGCCCGGGCAGGAAAAAGAGGTGACCCTTGTTGAGTTCGGAGGCAAACAATATATCCACGGCTTCAACAACCTCACCGACGGGAGCACAAAAACAAAATACCATAAGATCCTCGCACAGGAGAAGGCGAAGAAACTGCTCTTCAAGGGGGCCTAGACATGAAGATCCCACGCCAGCAGTATATCGACCTCTTCGGTCCGACAACCGGTGACAAAATCCAGCTCGCAGATACGAACCTCATCGTTGAAGTGGAGAAAGACTGTACGACCTACGGTGATGAACTGGTCTTCGGTGGCGGTAAAACGGTCCGGCAGGGGATGGGCATGAGCCCCGGCACAACCCAGGAGGCCGGAGCACTCGACCATGTCATCACCAATGCCGTGATCCTCGATCCGATCCTTGGCGTCATCAAGGCTGATATCGGAATAAGGAACGGTAAGATCGCCGGGATAGGAAAAGCAGGCAACCCGGGACTGATGGACAATGTCGACAGGAATATGGTCGTCAGCAACTCGACAGAGGTCACTGCCGGGGAAGGCCTCATCGCGACGCCCGGCTTCTTCGATTCCCATATCCACATGATCTGCCCGCAGCAGGCATTCGAGGCCCTGGCAAACGGTATTACCACCTTCATCGGGGGCGGGACCGGGCCGGCGGAAGGTACGTGTGCCGTCACGAGCGTCCCGGGCCCGTGGAACATCCGGAAGATGATCGAGTCGGTCGAAGGCCTGCCCCTGAACTGGCTCTTCCTCGGTAAAGGAAACGACAGCAAGCCGGCAACGCTCATCGAGGAACTCGAAGCCGGAGCCGGCGGGTTCAAGATGCACGAGGACTGGGGTGCGACTGCAGCGGCGCTTGACACGGTCCTTTCGGTTGCGGACGATTATGATGTCCAGGTCGCAATCCACACCGACTCGCTCAACGAAGGCGGGTACGTGGACGACTCCATAGATGTCATCAATGGGCGGACGGTCCACACGTACCATACGGAAGGTGCGGGTGGCGGCCATGCCCCGGATATTATGAAAATCGCCGGGGAGCCAAACGTGCTACCCTCGTCGACCAACCCGACACGACCCTACACGGTCAACACACTCGATGAGCACTTCGATATGCTGATGACCACCCACCACCTCAATCCGGCGGTACCGGAGGACGTTGCCTTTGCAGAATCGCGAATCCGTGCAGAGACCATCGCTGCCGAGGATGTGCTTCACGATCTCGGTGTCCTTTCAATGTACTCATCCGACAGTCAGGCAATGGGCCGGGTCGGTGAAGTCTCAACCCGCTGCTGGCAGACCGCCCATAAGAACAAGGAACAGTTCGGTAAACTTCCCGAGGATGCAAAAGAGAACGATAACTTCCGGGTCCTCCGGTACCTCGCAAAGCTCACCATCAACCCTGCTATTACCAATGGTATTGCGGATTACGTGGGCAGTCTCGAGCCGGGCAAAATGGCAGACATCGTCCTGTGGGAGCCGAAGTTCTTCGGGGCGAAACCGAAAATGCTCTTTAAGGGTGGGTTTATTGCGTGGGCAATGATGGGAGACCCGAATGCTTCCATCCCGACACCTGAACCCTACTACTGGAGGCCGATGTTCGGCGGCTTCGGGCTCGCCCAGTCCCGGATCTCTGCGATATTCACGTCGAAGATTGCCATTGAGAAGGGGATAAAGGAAAAGTATGGCCTCCAGCGACAGGTGCTGCCGGTAAGCAAGACCCGTGATCTTGGCAAACAGCACATGGTCAGGAATGACCGGACCGGCACGATCACCATCGACCCGGAAACACACAAAGTAACGCTTGATGGCAAGGAAATCACTTCCCAGCCGGCAAAGACCCTGCCACTGACGCAGTTGTATTATCTGTTCTAAAGACGGTGAACGGATGATACGACACATCACTGCGGCAGATAACGTGAATGAAGGCCGGCTCCTGGACCCTGCGAAGACCCGTCACGGCATCATCACCGCGATGAGAGTGTCCGATCTATCGGGATGGGTGGACAGCTCAACCCACCTCAATCTCGATTTTCCCGATCACCGGATGAAGTTTGCTGTCGTGGCAGAGAGCCTTGAGCGCGGTGCACGGGTGCTGGAAAAGGACGGGGGGATTGTGCATGCCGCAGTCGACCCGTCAGCGTTCCGGCACCTGGGTTTCATCGATACCGTCAGGAGGGCTGATCTGCTCAGGCAGGCCGTCACCGCGAGGCGGAATACCGAAAGAGGTTGAATTTTTCTGGTGGTGAAGATGTCAGTATTCGACGCAACGACGAACCCGGCCAGTGGAAAGATTGTCGAGGTCGGGATCAAGAGAACAGATGCAATGCGGGGGAGGCTCAGGATGAAGGCCCCTGACGGCGAGGACCTTATCGTGGATCTTCCACGCGGGATGGTTATGCATGACGGGGATATATTTGGCCCATCTGCACAGGGAACGTATTACCGTACAAAGATAGAGCAGGAGCCGGTCCTCAGGGTTACCCTGAAAAAGACCGGGGATGGCAGGATCGAAGATGCCCTCCGGCTCGGCTACACCCTGGGCAATCACCATCTCGAAGTCCTGATCGAGGGTGGGCGTGCCTATGTCCCTGCGGTGATAGGTGCAGACAAGATCGAGAGGATTATCGGGAAATCCGGGGCTGATGTGGATACAGATGTTATCCAATGGGTTATCTCCCCGGGGGCCTCCGGGTATTTTGCCGGTGAAGATTAGTAACGGAGTCCTGTCGTGATGCCGGAAAAAACGCTCAATCTCATAAGAATCTCAGACACGTTCTTTCCGCTCGGATCCTTTACCGTCTCACAGGGAATGGAACAGATTGTTGCCGACAATCTGTTCCTCAGGGACCATACCGGGGATCTGCTGGCCGCGTACATCAGGAAGGTCTGGAAACCATTCGATCACCAGATCTTCTGCCATGCCCTGGATGCCGCCCGGGATGACGATCTCGGGCTCCTTATTGAACTCGATGAGCTCTGCTATGCGGCAAAGATCGCAGAAGAGAGCAGGACTGCAATGGAGAGGATGGGAAGGAATCTTGCTGTCGTGACGGAGTTCGAGAAAAATTCCACCGGCGATACATTCAAGTCACTCATGGGCGAGGGCAAAGCCCGGGGGATGTACCCGGTCATGCTCGCACTTGCCTCCCACGCTATGGATCTTGGTGAACAGGGGGGGATCTCCCTCATCTACGTGAACATGACCGAGGTTGTGGCATCCCTTGTGCGTATGGCCGAGATCGATTATCTGCAGGCACAGGACGTGATGAGGGACGGGGTCAGGGAGATGAACCTTGAACCAGGAAAACTTCCCGATTCCGACCAGTCGTTCCCGCTCCTTGATATCGCTGCGATGAGACATGAGACCAACACCCACAGGATGTTTATCAGCTGACACTTTGGAGGGATACATGCCACGAACAGTACGAATCGGGATCGGTGGTCCGATCGGATGCGGAAAGACTGAACTGATCGAGAAACTTGTTCCCCGCTTCATTGCGGCGGGCTTTAAGCCGGGGGTGATCTCCAACGATGTCTACTCCAAGGAGGACGCCCGCAGGATGGCCCTCACCCTTGGCAAGGATGTTGACCCCGACATGATTGTCGGGATCGAGACGGGGTTATGCCCCCATACCGCGGTCCGGGATGACCCCTCGATGAACATTGATGCGGTCACCCAGCTCGAGAAGGCACACCCCGAACTCGATCTTATCTTCATCGAGTCCGGGGGCGACAATGTGACGCTCACCTTCAGCCCCCGTCTCGCAGACTTCTTTATTTATATGATTGACGTCGCAAGCGGGGACAAGACGATCAGGAAGGGAGGGCTGGGGATACGGAAGGCAGATCTTCTGATCGTCAACAAGATTGACCTTGCACCGTACGTCGAGACGACAATCCCCGAATCCAAGGTAAAGACCGCAAACCTCGATCTCATGCGCGAGGATGCACAGAAGATGAGAGGAGACAAGCCATCGGTGTTTGTCTCTCTCAAGGAGGAGAGCGGTCTCGATGAGATCGTAAAGATCATACGCGAGAAGGCGCTCTTCAGGTGAGACAGAGACCATGCCCGGCACCGTTCTGGAACTCTATCGCGGCCTTCCGTCCGTTTTCGCGCACTACGAAACCGAGGAAACACGCCTCGCCATCGGATCCCCCGGGAAGATCGGGATCGCTCATCTTGGCTTTACAAAGAGCGGAGAGAAGACCTATCTCAGCGATATCTTCAACCAGATGCCGGCCCGGGTCGTACGCCCGCTCTATTATGATCCGAATCGCCCCGGAATGCCGTATGTGATCTTTGTCAACCCGACAGGAGGTATTGTCCAGGGTGACCGGTACGAGTACCGGTTCGGCCTTGATGAAGGCACTGAAGCGTTCATTACCGACAGCATGGCTACAAAGATCTACAAGATGGATCTCAACTATGCCAGCAGGCATACTGATGTGCATCTCGCACCGGAAGCCGGCTCAGTACCTCCCCCGGGAGATCATTGCTTTTGCAGAATCACGGTGGCATCAGGATATTGCCTTCCATGTCAACGGAAATGCAAAGCTCTTCTACTCCGAAATCTTCTGCCCGGGAAGGATCGCCCGTGACGAGTTCTGGGAGTTTTCGGTCTTCTCTTCAAAGATGATGATCGAGAAAGACGGAAGGCCGCTCCTTATTGATAACCTCCTGTTTGACAAGGAAGACCGGCAGGCAAGCGGCACCCTCTTCGGAAAGTGGTCGTTTCTCCTCAGCGCCTATTGGTACTCGGAGGCACTGCCGGACATACGCTCACGGATCGATCTGGGGAACGTATACGGGGGAATCAGCAGGATGCCGTACGGGAGTGGTGTTGTGATCAAGGCACTTTCGGATAACCTTGAAGAACTGAAGAGTCTGCAGTTAAAAATCTGGTCGGTGTTCCGGGAATATGAGACCGGTACCGGCGTCCCGGAGTCAGGATGTATTAACAGGGCTGGATATGACATCTGAAAAAGGTTTATTCCCATCGGGGGACGGGTAAAAAGTTGAGGAATCATTATGGCTGCTCCAAGTTTTATCACCGGAAATCCTGTAATCGATGTTATTTACATTATTCTGAATGGAATTTCTGAAGTACCGTTGATCAGTGCACCGCTGGCCGGAGCACTCATACTGATAGGGACCCTTATTGCGTCCCGGAGGGCGGCACTTATCATGGTTATATCCGGCCTTGTTGGGGCCGGGGTTGCTATACTTCTCGGTGCTTCGTACGAGCTGGTAACGTTTGGCCTGTTCGGGTACAACTCTGTCCTGACCGGTATGGCATTCTGGTCCGGACCGTTTACGAAATCAAACAAGGCCACATTTTTCCTTTCCGTGTTTGGTGCTGCTGTCACTGCAGTGGCGTGGATGGTGTTTGCCCACGTCATGGGTGACTGGTTTGCCGGGGTGGAAAAGGATACGCGATTCCTGGATTTCACCGCCGCTTTCATCTTCACAACCTGGGTGATGATGTGGGCGGTGAAACGGTACGGGATCGATATATGGCCCCGTCCGGCGAGACCCTACCGCCCGCACGACTCCTCGAAGTTCATGACACCGCAAGCGGCGCGGGAGAACTGATCCTGGGAGTGAAAACCCGGTCCAGGAGGCGGATCCCCGGGTTTCGTGACCGCGAAGGAGTTCGGCATTGCCGTCCTCAAGGGAGTCTCCCAGGTGACCTTTGTTGAGAACTGGGTAACCGGCGTTTTCTG
>CAWHIE010000002.1:0-142739 GCA_963829335.1 uncultured Methanoregulaceae archaeon | reverse complement strand
GCAATGCAGATGGCAGGAAATGTCGCCCAGAATGCCCGCGAGAAAGGAATTGTCGGGGTACATGTCAAGGTGCGTGCACCCGGGCAGGGCAAGCAGCGCAGTCCAGGACCCGGTGCACAGGCTGCAATCCGTGCCCTCGCACGTGCCGGGATGCGTATCGGGCGTATTGAAGATGTCACGCCTATCCCCCACGATTCATGTCGCCCGAAAGGTGGCAGACGAGGAAGGAGAGTGTGATGGAGATCGAATTCAGCAGTGTTGACGATTCCCTGGCACGATTCACTCTTGCGGGAGCGACCCCGGCATTTGCCAACGCGTTCAGGCGTGCAATGATCGGTGAGGTGCCGACTCTGGCAATCGATGACGTGCGTATCTATGATAACACCAGTGCATTTTTCGATGAGATGCTGGCACACCGTCTCGGACTTATCCCCGTAAAAACCGATCTTTCAGCCTATTCGACCCAGGAAAAATGCACGTGCGGGGGTGCGGGATGCCCCTCCTGCACGGTCACCTTTACCCTGAGTGTCGAAGGTCCAAAGACAGTTCTGTCAAGCGACCTTATTCCCCAGGACCCCATGGCAACCCCGGTCTATGACAATATCCCTATCGTGAAGCTTGCGAAAGGTCAGAAACTTGTCATCGAGGCACGAGCCACCCTCAATACGGGAAGAGTGCATGCCAAATGGCAACCGACACTCGTGTGCGGCTTCAAGAACCATCCAATAATTTCCATAAGTGAAGCCTGCGATGCGTGTGGTATGTGCGTGGATGAATGTCCCCGTAATATCCTTGAGGTCAGGGACAAGAAAGTTGAGGTTATCGAGAGGAAACTTCCCGACTGCTCCATGTGCAAGCTCTGCGAGCGTGCATGTCTGGCAAGCGGCATCGGGGAAGAACCGGAATAACCGTATCCGCAGAAGGAGACCGGTATATTTACGTTGTCGAGAGCGACGGGTCGCTGCCGGTAAAAGAGATCATGGAGCGTGCTCTGCATTATATCAGGGATCAGTCAGACGAGCTGGAGAGACAGTTAAGCGAGATATCAGGGGATGAAAAGAAATGACAAGAATTGTGGAAAAGACGAACCCCCGTCTTACCAACCTTATTTTGCTCCTGAAGAATAATTCACGGGAGAATGAGGCAAAGATCTGGCGCGAGATCGCGAGCAGGCTTGAGACTCCGAACAGGAATTATGCTGAAGTCAACCTGTCCAAGATCAACCGCTACGCCCAGAATGGTGAGACGATCATCGTTCCCGGAAAAGTACTGGGCAGCGGTGTGCTTGAGCAGTCCGTGAAGGTCGCGGCGTTGAACTTCTCAGCATCAGCAACCAGCAAGATCAGGGACGCGAAGGGCCAGTGTATGACGATCGAGCAACTCCTTGCGGATAACCCGAAGGGAAGCGGTATACGGATCCTGAGGTGAACAAGACATGGTTACAATAATCAACGGCGACGGGTTGCTTCTCGGAAGGCTGGCAAGTATCACCGCACAACGAGCACTTTCCGGCGAGGAGATCGCTATCGTCAACGCAGAGAATGCGATCATCTCCGGCAGCCGTGCACGGGTGCTTGCCAACTACAGGCACAAGAGAGAACGCGGGGCCTCCGGCTCCCGCTGGGGACCGTTCGTCCCGCGCAGGCCTGATCACCTCATGAAGCGGACAATTCGTGGCATGCTGCCATATAAACGCCCCCGGGGTGTCGATGCAATGAAGCGGATCAGGTGTTATGTTGGCGTTCCGGTTGAGTTTGTTGGTAAAGAGATGGAAGTTCCCGATGAGGCACACATGAACCGGCTCAATAACCCGGCATATGTGACGCTCGGTGCAGTGTGCACATTCCTCGGAGCGAAGTTCTAGGTGGTCACCATGGCAAAGATCATTAATACAAGCGGAAAACGCAAAACGGCAATCGCACGGGCGACCTTAAAGGCAGGAAAAGGCATGATCCGGGTCAACTCCGTCCCGCTCGAGGCGTATGGGAGTGACGTCACACGAATGAAGATCTCGGAGCCTCTCCTCCTCGTACCCAACGCGATACACGGCATTGATGTCATCATCGATGTTGCCGGCGGCGGCGTGATGGGACAGGCCGAAGCAGTTCGTACTGCTCTTGCAAGGGGCATTCTTCAGTGGCACAACGATCCCCAGATAAAAGATATCTATCTCACGTATGACAGGACGCTCCTGGTCAACGATTCACGGCAGAAAGAAGCGAAAAAGCCCCATGGCCGGGGAGCTCGTAAGAAATTCCAAAAGTCTTATCGTTAAGATAAAAGATATGATGAGAGGTAAAAAATCTTGATACCTGTGCGATGTTTCACCTGTGGGAAACCAATCTCAACAGCGTGGGAAGAGTTCAAGCAGAGGCGGGACAAAGGCGAGGATCCCAAAAAGATCCTCGATGATCTCAATATTTCCCGTTATTGCTGCCGGCGCATGCTCCTGACTCATAAAGAGATCATCGATGAGCTCAACCCGTACCAGTAGATCGATGTAAGAACGAGGGGTCGTAGGGTAGCCTGGACCATCCTATTGCGTTCGGGACGCAGTGACCTGAGTTCGAATCTCAGCGACCCCATAGTAACATTAAAACCATCATTTTAGAGGACGAAGAATGCAGACGCAGACGTATACCCGGTATGAACGGGCAAGAATTATTGGAGCAAGGGCTCTGCAAATATCAATGGGTGCTCCCTTACTTGTCACGACAACGCGGATCGATCCACTGGAGATCGCCATCGAGGAATACAACAACAACACCATCCCCATTACAGTAAAGAGGAAATAGAGGACTTTATGACGACCATTGAGGTAATCGAGCTGCGGACCATCCTTGACAGCCGGGGTAACCTGACCCTTGAAGCCGATATTCATACATCCGGCGGTTTTGGCAGGTCTGCAGCCCCGAGCGGAGCCAGTACCGGATCGCTGGAAGCAAAAGTCAAACCGCCGAAAGAGGCCGTGGACTATGCCATCCAGAACGTTATTCCGGCACTTATCGGGCTTGACAGTGGGGACCAGCAGGGGTTTGATGAGCAGCTTCGCGATATTGACGGGACGGCAAACTTTGCCGATATCGGTGCAAATATTGCCGTAGCACTCTCGCTTGCGAATGCAAAGGCGGCCTCATCATCGATGGGGCTCCCCCTCTTCCGCTATCTTGGCGGAGCATTTGCAGATGAAATGCCCCTCCCGCTGGGAAATGTGATCGGAGGAGGTGCGCATGCTCCCAATGCGACCGAGATCCAGGAATTCCTTGTTGTGCCCCGTGATGCCGCAGATGCAGAAGAGGCAGTCCTTGCAAATGCTGCCGTGCACCGGCATGTGAGGGAACTCCTCGCAAAAAAGGGAAAATCCTGCGGCAAGGGTGATGAGGGTGCATGGGCACCGCAGATTGATGATGCCCTCGCATTTGAGCTCATTGCCGAGGCATGTGGATTAGTTGCCGACGAGATGAATATCTCGGTCGATATGGGAATCGATGTTGCGTCGAGCCAGATGTGGAATTCTGAAGGTATACAAGTACCGCGACCGGGTACGCACAACTGAAGAGCAGATAGCCTATATTGCGGATCTTGTCGACAGTTATGACCTTGTTTATGTGGAAGATCCCCTCCATGAGGATGATTTCGACGCCTTCGCGGAGCTCAACAGGCAGGTCGGCGATCGCTGCCTTGTCTGCGGGGATGATATCTTTGTGACCCAGGTCGACCGCATTATGCGGGGTATCGAGACACAGGCGGCAAACTGCGTGCTCATAAAACCCAACCAGGTCGGGACGCTGACCGACACGTTTGAAGCGGTCCGTCTTGCCCATACCAATGGCCTGGATACGGTCATGAGCCACCGTTCCGGCGAAACGACCGATACAACAATCGCACATCTCGCCACCGCATTCTCCTGTGTTTTCCTGAAATGCGGTATCGTGGGTGGAGAACGCATTGCAAAACTGAATGAACTGATACGTATTGAGGAACAGCTATGACCACTGTAAACGAGATGGAAATTGAATTAAAAGAACCGCTCATCCCCGTAGAGGAGTATCTTGCAGCCGGTATCCATATCGGCACCCAGCAGAAGAGCGAAGACATGAAGAAATTCATCTACCGCGTCCGCGGAGATGGGCTCTATATCCTTGATATCCGCGAAACTGACTCGAGGATCAAGACCGCTGCGAAATTTTTAAACCAGTACGAGGCCCCGAATATCCTTGTCGTTACCTCCCGGCAGTACGGGCAGTACCCTGCCAAGAAATTCGCCGATACTATCGGCGCAATGTCGGCAACAGGCCGGTTTATCCCGGGACTGCTTACCAACCCTGTCCTCAACGGGTACATTGAGCCTCAGGTAATCGTAGTCACCGACCCGATTGGTGATGCACAGGTAATAAACGAGGCAGTCCAGTGCGGTATTCCGGTCGTCGCGCTATGCGATACCAACAACATGACCAAGTTCGTCGATCTGGTGATCCCTACCAACAATAAAGGTCGCAAAGCACTTTCGATGATCTACTTCCTCCTCACCCGTGAGATGCTTCGCCTCCGGGGGATCTCAACTGCTCTCACGCCGGAAGATTTCGAAATTGAGATCTAATCCGGTCGATCTCCTTTCCGGAGTGATCGATCGTTACTTATAATAATATAACGACAAGAGGGTTGATCCGATGACGATGCGTACATGCGCAGTGGCTGGCACGTTTTATCCAAGGGATCCTTCCCACCTCGAACAACTCCTGGAGAAGTACTTTTCCGGAGGCGCAGGGTCCGACGATTCCAAAGGGCATTGTATCCCCTCATGCGGGATATGTTTATTCCGGCGAAGTTGCCGCCCGTGCGTTCTCCACGATCTCACCTGATTTTTCCGGCACATTTGTCGTAATCGGGCCATCGCATCGTGGTTACCTCAATTGTGTCTCAAAAGTACCGTGGGAAACCCCCCTGGGGGTTGTTGATAATGATACCGAATTCGTTGAATCGCTTGATATCGAGACGGACGAGTTCTCTCATCGCGACGAACATTCCCTTGAAGTGCAGATGCCGTTTATCAAGTACCGCTTCCCCCGGGCACGGATTGCACCGGTCATGATGGGGCAGCAGGATTATCCGAGCGCGATGCGTCTTGCTGAAAAAATCGGTGCTGCCATACACCTCACCCATCGTGATGTCCGGATTGTGGCATCCAGCGATTTCTCCCACTACGTTCCGGAGGAAACCGCAAAAAATAATGATCTTTACGCGATAGAACCATTAAAAACGTTAAATGTCCCTGAGTTTTACCGGCGTATCGGGGAGAGGGGGGTATCAGCCTGCGGGTACGGCCCGATTGCTGCTATGGTGACGGCATGCGGACAACTCGGGGCGAAGACCGCCCGGCTTATACGGTATGCGACAAGCGGCGACGTGACAGGCGACCGTCGAGAGGTTGTCGGGTACGCAGCCATTGCGGTGATGTAGGTTGGCAACGTGGAGTGCGCCGGGCAAGGTATTTTTGTTCGGCGAGCATGCAGTGGTATACGGGAAGCCTGGCATAGCGATGGCAATAAAACCCCGGGTTTTTGTAACGGTCAGAAATACAAAACGTCCTCAGCATGCAAAGTCGGCGTATATCGATGGATGCTTCGAGGCGATGGGTGTCTCGGGAAGCGTGTATATCAATTCCCAGATCCCGAGTTCTTCAGGACTCGGATCGTCTGCCGCGGTGACCGTTGCAACCCTTTCGGCGATCAATGATGAGTTTTCCCTTCATAAAACCCGGGAAGATATTGCAAATATGGCATTCGAAATTGAAAAAAAAGTGCAGAAGGGTCGTGCGAGCCCGACGGATACCACGGTCTCCATGTATGGCGGGATTGTCCTTATCACCGGAGGTTCCCGGCGGAGGCTGCCCCCCCAGAACATGCACCTTGTGGTAGGGGATTCACTTGTCTCACACAGTACAGCAAAAATGGTGGAGATGGTGGGAGAAGAAAAAAAGAAACATCCGGGCATCATTAATCCAATCCTCGATGCCATTGAAGGGGTGAGCCTGAGTGCGATTCACTATCTCGATAACCCGAAAGAACTCGGGCGTTACATGAACATGAATAACGCCCTCCTCGAAGCTCTGGGAGTCGGACATCCGCAGCTCTCGAAGATCGTGCTCGCTTCTCGGGCTGCAGGAGCATTCGGGGCTAAGATCACCGGCGCCGGCGGAGGGGGATGCATGATCGCACTCTGCCCCCGGCAACTGAAGCAACGGATTGCCAGTGCGATCGAAGCGTGCGAGGCCCGTGCGATCATGACCGGCATTGATACCGAAGGTGCAAGGAAGGAAAAAAATGTCTGAACGCATCCTGTTAAAACTGGGCGGGAGCGTTATTACCGACAAAAACGCAGACTGTGTTATTAACTACGATCAGATCTCGCTCGCTGCATCGGCTATCTCCCTTGCGGATACAAAACGAATCGTACTCATCCACGGAGCCGGCTCGTGCGGACATCCCGAGGCAAAACGCTACGGGCTTGAACATGGTGCAGTTGCAGGCAGAACCGATGGGATTTATATGACCCACCGTGCAGTGAGCAGGCTGAACGAGGCAGTCGTTGAAACCCTTCGTCGGGAGGGAATACCGGCAGCAGGTATTCATCCGTTCCATACTGCAGTAGCGGATAAAGGGAGGCTGCTCTCTTTCGAATGCCGGCACCTGGAAAAGATGCTGATGCTGAAGATGGTCCCTGTGATCCACGGCGACGTGGTGATGGACCTCTCTCAGGGGGCATGTATCGTGTCGGGCGACCAGCTCGTGCGATATCTCGCGGTTGCTCTTGGGATAAACCGTGTTGGGCTGGCCACCGATGTACCGGGAGTGCTGGATGGAGGAAAGGTCGTGCCGGAGATTACCCGGTCGATGGCGGCAGATCTTCCTATCGGCAGCTCGATGCATACCGATGTCACCGGTGGAATGAGAGGAAAAATGAATGAACTGCTCGATCTCGCACAGGTCGGGATCGGTTCAGAGATATTCCATGTCTCGCGAATTGGCGACTTTCTTGCAGGAACGGCACACGGCGGGACATCGGTAAAGGGGGGATAACCCGTATGGGAGATAAAAAGAGATTCACCTCATCGCGCAAGCTCGATCACCTGCGGATATGCCGCGAGAACTCGGTCGAGAGTGGTGAAACCGGGTTTAGCGACATCAGGTTTGTTCATAATGCCCTGCCGGAATGTGATATGGGCAATATCGATCTTACCGCAAGGTTCCTGGACCGTTCGTTCTCATCCCCCCTCTTTATCTCTGCAATGACCGGGGGTTACCCCGGAACCAAAGAAGTGAACGCAAGACTCGCCAGGGCAGCTGAACGGTTTGGGATTGGTATGGGAGTCGGGTCACAGCGGGCTGCACTCGAGAACGCCACACTTGAAGATACCTTCTCAGTCGTCCGTGATGAAGCACCCCATGCATTCCTGGTTGCGAATCTCGGTGCGGTTCAGTTACGCGACCATGGGATAGAGTGGGCGGAGAGAGCAGTCGAAATGATCAACGCAGATGCGATTGCGATCCATCTCAATTTCCTGCAGGAGGCCATCCAGCCGGAGGGCGATCATAATGCTCTCGGCTGTCTTGGCGCCATCGGCGAGCTCTGCCGGGAGTCCCGTACTCCGGTCATTATTAAAGAGACCGGGTGCGGGATTTCCGCGGCAACGGCACGGCAATGCTGGGGAGCTGGCGTGAGTGCCATTGATGTCGCCGGCTGGGGCGGCACGTCCTGGGCCGCGGTAGAGAGTGTCAGGGCAGATGAAAGCAGGAACGAAAAAGAACAGAGACTGAAGACACTCGGGCAGGATTTCATTGAATGGGGGATTCCCACAGTCGTAAGTCTTGCCGAGGTACTCGCGTGCGGCAGCCCGGTAATCGCATCCGGTGGGGTCAGGACCGGGCTTGATGTAGCAAAGGGTCTTGCTCTCGGTGCCAGTCTTTGCGGGATGGCACTGCCCTTATTAAAACCAGCAATGGAGAGCGACGAGGCACTCAGTCGCACGGTTGAAATGATCCATCACGAACTGGTCACTTCCATGTTCCTGACCGGATCGGCGAAACTGGCCGATCTCAAAAAGGCCCCGGTGTTTATCACGGGCAGAACACGTCAGATGATCGGCAAGGATAATCCGGTGCGGATAAAGCGGTAACATGACAAACCGGCAAGATATTTAGAAAATACAAAAAAAAGACGAACATACAGGAGATACAACATGGATATTGAGATTATTGCAGTAGGCGGATATGATGAGGTCGGGCGAAATATGACCGCCGTCCGCTGCGGAAAGGAAATTGTCATATTTGATATGGGGCTCCGCCTGGACCAGGTAATGATCCACGAGGACGCAGAGATTGAAAATATGCACTCCCTCGATCTGATCAAGATCAAGGCGATACCCGATGATACGATGATGAATTCGGTCGAGGGGACCGTAAAAGCGATTGTCTGCTCTCACGGGCATCTCGACCATATCGGGGCTATTCCGAAGCTGGCTCACCGGTATAACGCCCCCATCATTGCATCGCCTTACGCAACAGAGTTAATCCGGCAGCAGATATCCGGCGAGCAGAAGTTTGGGGTGAACAACAAGCTCTTTGCGCTGAAGTCCGGACAGCGGTACACCCTGTCCCAGAATCTTGTCTTGGAGTTCGTCCGTACGCAGCATTCCATCATCGATACCGTTACACCGGTGCTCCATACCCCGCGGGGTGCGATCGTTTATGCCTGCGACTTCAAACTGGACAGGACTCCGGTCATCGGAGAACCCCCGGATTTTGCCCGGTTCCAGCAGATCGGCAAGGAAGGAGTCCTCGCCCTTATTGTCGAGAGTACGTATATCGATCGCCCGGGGAGATGCCCGAGCGAGCGGATAGCCAAGGATCTCGTGCGGGATACCATCACCAGTTACGAAGACGATAAGAATGCGATTCTCGTCTCAACGTTCTCATCACATATTGCCCGTGTGAAAACGATTGCAGAATGTGCCCACGAGATCGGGCGAAAACCGGTGCTTCTGGGACGCTCCATGGAGAAATATTCGGTGACTGCCGAACAGATGAAGCTCGTCTCGTTCCCGGAAACAACCAGTGTCTTTGGGAATAGGCGAACGGTCGATAGGACGATGCGTCGGATGATGAAGGCAGGCAAAGAGAAGTTCCTCCCGATTATCACCGGTCACCAGGGTGAACCCGGATCGATCCTCACCCGCCTCGCTCTCGGCGATACGCCCTACCAGCTCACGAAGGGTGACAAGGTTATCTTCTCAGCAAATGTTATCCCGAATCCGATGAATTTCGGTCAGCGCTACAAGATTGAGGAGCATATCAGGCTTGCCGGAGCCCGTATTTTTGAGGATCTCCATGTCAGCGGTCATGCGTATCGTGAAGATCATTACGAGTTTATTCATCTGCTGAATCCCCAGCATATCATTCCTGCTCACGGGCACCTGAAGATGACTGCCGGTTATACCGACTTTGCCACAGAACTCGGGTACACCGCTCAGTCAACCGTCCATATGCTGAAGAACGGACAGCGGCTCGTGATTACCTGAACGAGAGTTTACCCATGACAGAACTCCCCCCGTACCTGGAATCCGTTGCAAAGGACATCGATCTCATGATCGACCGGTATTTCGTCAACAAGGTCGGTGAATTGAATAAAGCCAGCGCGCACCTTCTTGTGGCGGGAGGCAAACGTCTCCGTCCCGCGGTCGTTCTGCTGGCTGCCGATGCGGTTAAGCGGGGAAGTTCCGCGGATGTTTTGCCGGCGGCCCTCGCACTTGAGGCTGACGCACACCTTTACCCTGATCCATGATGATATCATGGACGAAGATACTCTCCGCCGGGGCGTCCCGACCGTCCATACGAAATGGGATATGCCAACCGGCATTCTTGCCGGAGATGTCCTGTATGCCCGGGCATTTGAGTTTATCTGCATATCTGAGGCAACGGATAACGCAAAAGTGCGTGCCGTATCCATGCTTGCACGAACCTGTGCCGATATCTGCCTTGGGCAGCATATGGACATGTCTTTCTCGCACCGGAATGATGTTGACGAGTTCGAATATCTTGAGATGGTAAAGAAAAAGACCGGGTTCTTTATGCTGCGGCTGCCGGGATTGGTGCGGTTCTTGCCGGGGGTTCAGCAGTTCAGGCAAAAGCCCTCTACCTGTTCGGCCTGAATACCGGGATCGCCTTCCAGATCCAGGATGATCTCATTGATCTCCTGACCCCTCCAGAGAAAAGTGGTAAAGACCGGGCTTCTGACCTTCGGGAAGGCAAGCAGACGCTAATCATGATCAAGGCGCGGGAGAAGGGTATTGACCTGCAAAAATACCGCCGCGATCTTTCGGATACCGATATTGACGCTGCCATAAAGGAGTCTGACAGATGCCGGAGTCATCGATGAAGTTAAAAAAATGGCAGCAGACCTTATCGCGGAAAGCAACAAGCATTTATCCCTGCTTTCCCCGTCAAAAGAACGCCAGCTCCTGATGGATATCGGCGAATTTTTTGTGACCCGGAGTTATTAATATGGCAGGGGATGACCTGAGGGACATTCTTTTTCTTTGTGCACTGCAGAATGCGGTGAAGCACGGGGGCGTGCCGCAGGCAGGTGCCGTAGTTGGCATGGTTATGGGTGCACATCCCGAATTTCGTCAGCGGGCAAAGGAAGTTGCATCTCTTGCAAAAGAAGCAGTTGCAGATGTTGCGGCACTCTCCTCAGAAAACCGGGTTGCACAGCTGCAGGCCCGTGCACCTGAAATGTACGATGCCATCTATGCAAAACATGAGCACCGGAAGGTGCTGCCCGATCTGGAATCTGCAGAACAGGGTGTGGTCATGCGGTTTGCCCCGAATCCTTCAGGGCCGCTTCATATTGGGCACGCCCGTGCAGCCGTGCTCAACGATGCTTATGTGAAACAGTACGGCGGCCGGTATATCCTTCGTATCGAGGATACCGATCCGAAACGTGTCGATCCGGCGGCGTACGACATGGTGAAGGAGGATATTGCCTGGATGGGCCTTGGCATAACCGAGACGGTCACGCAGAGTGAGCGCCTGGCGCTGTACTACGATCTTTGCCGCCAGCTGATAGAAAAAGGAGGGGCGTATGTCTGTACCTGCGATAACGAGCACTTCAAGGAACTCAAGCAGGCAAAGACCGCATGCCCGTGCCGGGACCAGCCTGTCGGGAAGAATCTCACTCTCTGGGAGAAGATGCTCGACCACACGTTTAAGGAAGGCGAGGTAACGGTACGGATTAAAACCGACCTCAACAATCCTGATCCGGCAATGCGCGACTTCCCGGCGTTCCGCATTCTCGATCATCCACCCCACCCGAAGGTGAAAGCGCATGTCTACCCGCTCATGAACTTCTCTGTTGTTGCAGATGATCACCTGCTCGGGGTGACCCATGTGATCCGGGGTAAAGATCACATTGCCAATACCCGCCGGCAGCGTTATATCTACGATCATTTTGGCTGGAAAGTCCCTGTATACCGGCACTATGGCAGGATGGGAATTGAGGGAGTTGTGCTTTCGACATCCCAGATGCGTCGTGGAATCAACGAAGGGACCTATACCGGATGGGACGATATCCGGCTCGGGACGCTGCGGGCACTTGCACGTCGGGGGATCAGTCGCTGAAGCCGTCAGGAACGCAATGCTGGCTATAGGGATCGGTGATACCGACATCTCGTTCTCATGGGACAACCTCTATGCCGAAAACAGGAAGATCGTGGACCCGGTGGCAAACCGGTACTTCTTTGTACCATACCCGGTGACAGCAGAGATCGCTGGAGCGAAACCCCATACTGCACATGCAATGCTCCATCCCGGCGATGCTTCACGAGGCACCCGTACCCTGGTATTTGAAGGAACGGTGTTGCTTCCCGGAAGCGAGATCACTCCGGATGTAACGATGGTCCGGCTTAAGGACCTCTTCAATGTGAAGATCACATGGAGCGGAATCATCCCGGCGTTCTCCTATGCCGGGGAATCCCTTGCGGAAGCCCGTGCGTCAAAGGCCCCGATCATCCAGTGGCTGCCGGCTCAGGACGCTGTCAACTGTACACTCCTCACGCAGGATGGCGAGATTTCAGGTACCTGCGAACCTGCGGTGAAACAGGAGCTCGGCAAGGTTGTCCAGTTCGAGCGCGTGGGATTTGTGAAGATCGATGCAGTTGGGAATGATGGCGTGAGGGCATATTTCACGCATAAGTAATTTTTTCAAGCGTTCACACAGAGGAAGCCAAGAGATCCATAGGTATACGACCCGCGCTGTCAAAAACCACACTGGCCTCATGCTAAAATAAGCCTGAATCAGGCTCCGATTGCCGGTTTTCGTGTCCGGAAAACCCCGCGAAACGCCCCGATTTGACTCATACCAAGAAACCGGATAATTGAGGATTATTTCACAAAATAACTCCATATTGCACTCAAATTCCGACCTCAAAGGCTGCGTGGGTTTTGATCATGAGCCTGTTTGGGCCTGTCGTAGTCAGGATCTGCGACGCAAAGGGCATTGACGGCCCTTTAAAATGATTCGAAAATTATCGGCAATTTAGGCTTATTTTTTGAAACAAGGCGTGATTTTTGAGTGTTCTGGTATGACTGAGTCGCTGAAAAAGGCAGGACCGGGTTTTAATATGAGCGGAAGAAGTGAGGGCAATCATACTATGCCTATCTCCTTTGATCCTCTTACCGGTGACATTTGAAGGTATGATTACAAGGGTGAGGGATATCAATCCTTCAAGGAACAAGATTTTCACATCTTCAGATCATTGCATCCCAATTGCTATCACTTTTCAAAGATTGGATCATTCTTCAGGTTAATGTTCATCGGAGTGTTTGCTTTGAATATGAATTAACGAAAGAACAAATTCTTTCGATGTTTGCCAATTTTTCCAAAATACTCTTGAGATCACCTCTGTTTTTAAAAATGATCGTATCAAACCATTTGAAAGGAGAATTGAAGTTATTCAGCGTATCTCGATGATCTTAATCGATTGAAAAAAGAGAGCCGGTAAAATGAAATGAAGGCCAGGTTTGATGAAAATCGTTCAAAAATTTTCCGTTGAAAATCAACGGTCCTGGTCAACCCGATTGGTATACACTGGATAACAAGAATATCCACGATCTATTTATCCCACTACACAGAGTTTTCTCTAATATGATCGAACGACCGAAGTTTCTGGAAAGCCGGAGGAGGCCTGTTCTTTTTGCAATTACCCTGGTGCTGGTGGTGGTGCTGTTGGCGGCTGGGTGTATAACGACAAAGGTTTCAGATAACCAATCCGGATTTGTTACTCAACCAACGACTACACCGATAACACCCAAATCAATTGCGCTCTATTCAGAGACAATCCATCAACCGGAAAACAGTAATTCTGACCTAATCAAATTGGATTCGGACATATACAACCTGGGTGAAGTGATTGATTTTTCTCTTGTTACCATGAATACTACGTCGCCCAAAGGATGTGATATCCTTTCATTCCGGGTATTTATCAGAAGTTCTGATGGCATCTGGAAAGAGATTCCGGGTTCATTCAGAGCGTATATACCGTATAGAACTCCTCAGCCTGCAAGCACACGTTATCCAGGACCCGAACCGTCGATCCCCGAATACCGTCTCGTAACTACAGGATGGATCCCTGGGTATTATAAAATTCAGTCAGACTGCCTGGGGGCATCCCATGAATTCATTTTACGCGATATACCTTCCATTACCAAATCATGAGGAAACAACCTGCAAACTCGCATTAAGCGGGGTATTAGGCGATCTTTTTTTAAAACGTTGAAAACGATCTACACTCCTTGACTATTGTCGTTTTACATTTTCCCAACAATTCTGGACAGGAAAAAATCTCAATCCATCAATTATCAAATTTTTTTATTCAACTTATTTGTAGAAATGTTATGCTTCAAGCATCATTCTAAAATTTATACTCAATAATAAAATGTAAACTTTCACAGGCGGAATCACCAGCTTTGAACGGGTGATGAACCAATCAGCCGGACGCATTAATATCCCTGAATTGAGTTTTCAATCAAATTGAATATCCCGGATTAGATTGAATTGATGATAAAACAATTAATTCAAAAGAATATCCTGAAAAGGCTGGTGACGCTATGAAAGCATTCCGTATAATGTTTGTATTGATAATTGCAATGGTATTTTTGTTATTGACAGCGGGATGCAATGATTGTGTTTATGGAAATCACAGCGTAAATGTTATAAAAATTTCATCGAATGGAACTTTGGAATGGACTCACGTAATTGACACAGGAATTGACAACAGGGTTTCAGGTTTTACTCCAACAAATGATGGTGGTATGGTAACTGCAGGATCAATATCAAAAAAGACTAGTCCCTGTATTCTTAAAGCACAGCCACATTTAATCCGGTTTTCGAATAATGGAAAAATAATTTGGGATCATATTATTGATTATAACGCACATATTGCGGAGACTGTTGTTCAGTTACGTGACGGAGGCTTTGCTGTTATTTTAGATAATGGAGAAATTTTAAAACTGAATCCCGATGGGGAAACCATTTGGAACAGGAACATCGGAATCGGACCTGAACTTGCATCGATTATTGAAATTGATAATGGTGAACTGATTATTGCAAGCTCCCGTCTGATGAAGCTCGATGCGAATGGCACAGAAATCTGGCAGCGATCACTTGAAAATGAAAAATTCGGGGAGATATATTCCATGATAGAATTGAACAACGGACTGGGATATGTTGCCAATAGTTTTTCAAGCAACCCAAAGTGGTCAGTATATAAAATCCAATTGAACCAGGATGGTTTTTCGACTAACGCATCGCTAATCTCAGACAATGGGCTGTTTGTAGAACGTCCGCTCTATAAGTCTCCGAACGGATATTCAAATATATATTCGGATACAAAACTCGGGATGAGTGTCATGCAGTTTGACGATAACGGTACTTTAATCAAAAAATATCCAATTAATGCAACCAAGAATGTGATTCAGACAAAAGATTTTAGATTCCTCTCCCTAGAATTTCCAGCTGGTGGGATCTCTGCCTTCAAATTAAATCCCGATGGAATACGGGAATGGAACCAAGCACTTCCGTATTCAGATCCTGGAAATTTCGAATGGGTTGATGGATTGGTTCAAGCCACTGATGGGGGATATTTTATTTTATATGACACGATTGTTTCTCGTGATATGAGTTAAAGTAGTATCAATGATTTTATTGTTGCCCTACAGCAAAATTTTTGGAAATAGTTTACACAATATTAACGGAAAAAGGTTCAGCCGTTAATGCAGTTCCGATTTATACTCCATAAACCGTTTATTGAGCCTTCACCGACAGTCATCGATTACCAACAGTCAGTAGGACTTCGGGGACGGGAATAATCCCCGTTATGCAGAAGATCTGACTGGGTCCTGTCTGTACCGTGGGTATCCACTCTGCGGGCAACAATAATGCGAATTCATAGAATATTCGAAGGATTGAGTTTTATTCAAGACCTCAGAGTTACCCGATAACGCAATTGTCACTGATGTTACATTATCTGTCTTGTTGGGGTCTTGGCAAGGCGTAATTATCAGATCCCCGATACAGGCTGAACCCTATCCGGGCCCAGTACCATGCCCGGATCGGATCTAAATCTCCCCGCAAATTGCCCGGATTGACAAAGTCTTTGATTTGGGCTTATTTTCGCAATCGGACGATTTTTCAGATCGTCATATCGGGCAATTGGGTCTCAATTTTTCCAAAATCGATAGGATAACCTTCCCGATAGGCAGAAACGCCACTTTGAACGTGTTTAAGTGCCTTTTAACGATGTGCAGGATAAAAATCATGCGGGCTCTGATTGACGTAAGGGGCTTGGATTATGGTTGGATTCACGTCGGAGATGGGGAATTACACCGGAACCGTAATTTTCGATGGTGACAGAAAGATGAGGATCCGTGATCTGAAAATGGAGCCAGTAAAAGAGAAACTCAAAGATTTTCAACACCGCCGGATTTTCAGCCGTTTCTAAAACCGGATGGACAACTGTGGTGGTTCGGACAAAACAGGATAGTGATAATGATACAACAGGATTGACCTGGTTGCCCTATCAAATGCAACGCATATTATGTTGGATGCGGCTGAAAATCATATCGGGAAAGAACCAACACCATAAACCAATTCTTTATTCCGGCACTGGTTATTTATCGCCGTTAGTCCTGATCAGTTGCATAACGGCTCCGATCCAGATCTTCTTTGCTTCTTTTTTATCCAGACCTGCCAGGATATCAATCAGGAGACCATTAAGAAGTGCGTCACCTGCAATGGCAAGTGCACGCGGATCAATCTTGCCAGAGATGATTCCGGCATCCTGCTGTCGCCTGATAAAACTCTCAACAATATTGATATCCTCAATCCGGTCATGCCTGAGCAGGGTACGGATCTGTTCATTGTGACCGGCAAGAAGCATCATCTCTGAATATATACCGTTGAACTGGGATGTATACTGGGTAAGAGTATCGAAAAGAACCTCAATGCCGCTCCGAAAATCTCCTGTACCGAACGATCGTTCGAGAATTGACGCCAGTTCCTCGCGGCCGTGTGCGGCAACCGCAGCATACAGTTCCTCCTTTCCAGGAAAATACTGGTACAGCGCCGGCTTGGTGACACCGAGGCTGTCGGCAATCGAACTCATGGTTGTGGCATGATACCCTTTGTCGAGAAAGAGACTATACGCTGATTCAACGATTTTTTTTCTGACATCATCCTTGTATTCCTGAATTATGCGTGGCATGAGAGAACATCCGGATTGCGCGTCGTGATAAAAAAACCTGTCCAGGGTGATATACTCTTGGTATTGTTAAGTTACCCATGGTAAGTTTAATAACTTTGGGTAATGCACCTGAGATATAACAAGACCGGCTTTTGTGCCGGCAGAGTGTATTTCCATGTCAGCCTACAGAAGAAGCCGATTTACGAAAAACGAATAATTTTCGTTCCGTATCCGGGACGAAGTACGTGCAGTATGTACCCTTAGCAATCATTCTCGTATTCATGGCATCGCTCATCGTGCCTGTGTCTGCGGTTGGTGAACCCACGGTAACAATAGCAAATTATCGTGTAAATCCTTCTGTGCTCATGCCAGACAGTCTGGGAACGATCACTATCACGGTAACGAATACGGCCACAAGTGCAAGTATCCAGGAGAATACCGGGGGGACCCCGACCGATGCGGCGACCACGAAGGTCTCGGATATCAATGTCAATATTGAGAATGTGCATCTTGAAGGTAATGGCGTTGACGTCCTTACCAAGGATTTTGATCGGGTCGGGGAAATCGGGCCGGGACAGTCGATCCCTATCACCTTTTCGATCCGTGCACCATCAAAAAGCGGGATGTATTTCCCTGAAGTCTGGATCGATACGACGAACGGGAAGAGCACCAGTACCCGATCCCGGTGAATGTCAACACGGCCAGTTGGAATCCAGAGACAGGCAATCCTGATCATGGATAGTTCCCTTACCGGTAGCGTAAACCCGGGCGATGAGATCCCGGTGACGCTCACCGTCAGGAATGCCGGGCAGACACTTGCCGATGATGTTACCCTCAGGATTGAAAATGTCAGCGCTACTGTTGCCCCAAAGAATTCTGATTCATATCACCTTGGAGCAATTATGGCGGGCGGGCAGCAGACGGTTAACCTGGCATTACTCTCTGATAAAAAAACTGAAGCCGGTCTCGTCAGGGTACCGGTAAGTATCAGTTACAATGAAATCGACGGATCCGAGCGTATCCAGTTGTCCGGTATTGATCTGATGATGAAAGGCAAAGCAGAACTGGGTTTTGTCTCTGTGGATACCAGCCCCCCTCGCCTTGCCGAAAATACACCGTTTGATCTTACCATCCGGATAGAGAATACCGGTACTGGTGAGGCAAAACAGGTCTCGGCAAATGTTGACCTGCCCGCTGAAGGGACGAAAGAGGCCTTCATCGGTAAAATCAAGTCAGGCAACGATGCCCCCGCCATCTTCCTGCTCGAAGGATTGAAAGGCGGAAATTACCCGTACACCCTGAACATCACCTACACGGATGATATGGGTGTCCACACCCTTACCCGCCAGATGAACATGCGTGTATCTCCTGCTGACAATTCCGGGACTATCATCATGCTGTTGATCATCCTCATAATACTTGGTGTTGTCGGCTACCGGTACTGGTACCTGCCCAGGACCAAGGGCGACGGAAAATTCCCATGGGACAAAAAGAACTGAAAGTTGCGTTCCTGCTGGCGCTGCGATCGCTCCAGCGGGGAAGCCGTACAAGCGTGGTCCTGACCATCCTGATCATCGGAATGTGCTTCACTAACATGATCTTCCTCCCCTCCATGTTCAGCGGGATTGGCCAGAGCATTACAAAACAGACTCGTGGATTATGAGGTCTCAAATGTCCTTGTAAGCCCGAAATCGGGCGAGCAGTACATCACCGACCTTGATGCAACACTCGACCTGATCAATGGTATGCCGGGTGTCCAGCGGGCATCCCCCCAATATTCGAAGGGGGCGACCCTCAAATACCGGCAGCGGGTCCTCGGCATTTCCGTTCGTGCTATTTCCCCCGCGGATGAGAAAGAAGTATCCCCGGTCTACACGAAAATGATTGCCGGAAGTTATCTTGGGGAAGGAGATACCGGGGAGATCATTATCGGGAAACCTGTAGCAGGTGATGCTACTGTCCGCGAAGAAGATGAATTCCAGGCGTCTCTGGGCGGGGTCCGGGTCGGGGACTCGATCACGGTCGAGTTTGGTAACGGGTACACGAAAGACTACCGGGTCAAGGGGATCTATTTGACCGGCTGGAGCCCGGTTGACAGTGCAGCGTTTGTGACCTGGACAGACATGGAACAGGTGGAAGGAAAGACGCTTGACAAGGCTAATTACATCACGGTGAGAGCGAAACCCGGGTATACCGAGCAGTTCATCAAGAACGAGCCTCCTCGCGTACGGGGTGGGAGGAAACGGGAAAGTCCAGACCATGACGGACCTGCTGAGCAAAAGTGTTGGGAAGGTGCTCCAGAGCTTTGCCATTATCAACGCGGTGTCCCTGGTTGTCAGTGTCATCATTACGACGGTCGTGCTGTTCATCGTCATAACGATCAAGACCCTCAACAGCCGCAAACAGATAGGGATCCTCAAGGCTATCGGCGTAGATAAGGAGGTCATCATGCATAACTACGGGTTCCAGGTCATCATTCTGGGCATCCTTGGTATTATCCTTGGGATCATCATCACCCTGGCACTTGCAGCGTACATGTCCGTTCACCCCATAGTTACACCGGAATGGTCGGCATACCTGTACCTGACACCCATGGACCTCGTCATCAATTCCGTAATCCTGTTCTGTGCAGCGGTTGTTGCCGGGTATGTTCCTGCCTACCAGGTCTCCCGTGAGGATATCCAGACTGCGATGAGGGCCTGATATGATCGAGATTACGGATTTGCGGAAAATCTACCATATGGGAAATGTCGAAGTCAGGGCCCTGGACGGAGTGACCCTCAACATAGAAAAAGGGGAATTTCTCGGCATCATGGGTCCCAGCGGGAGCGGTAAGACGACACTCCTGCACATGCTGGGGCTCCTGGACACGCCCAGCTCCGGAAAAATTGTTATTGACAACATGGATCTCTCCAGCCTTACTGATTATGAGAAGACCATGTTCCGTCTTTACAAACTCGGGTACGTCTTCCAGGACTATGCGCTGGTCCCTGATCTCACGGTCATGGAAAATGTCTCCCTTCCGGCGATGCTCCGAAAAGACCGTACCGAAGATCAGACAAAAAAGGATAGCTTTTCCATACTGCAGAAGATTGGCCTGTGCGACCGTCGGGACCACCTGCCCCGGGAACTTTCCGGGGGACAGCAGCAACGGGTCTCGCTTGCAAGGGCGATGGTGAATAAACCGGATATCCTCTTTGCCGATGAACCGTGCGCGAACCTTGATACAGAAAATTCCCGGGTTGTTCTTGATCTCTTCAGGGAGATCAACGAATCGATGCAGCAGACAATTGTTATGGTCTCCCATGAGGACTGGCACAAGGAATATTTCCACCGGATTATCCGGCTGAGGGACGGGAAGGTTGTCAGTGACGGGATAAACGGAACAGAAACCCACTGATACAGGCAGATGCATGATCCCGTACCTTTTTTAGTCGCGTTCCAAACTCCATACAGATAATCTGTGTCCCATGGAAGATATTCCCATTGAAAAAATTATCCGTTCGCGTCGCAGGACCCTTGCACTTGAAATAACGCCCTCCGCGACCCTGATTGTCAGGGCACCCTTTCGGGCTTCCAATTCGTTCATTGAGGAGACAATCCGGAAGAAGAGTTCGTGGATCCTGCGGAAATTCGACGAGATGAAAAAGCGCCCCCCCTCACGCATCCTTTATTATGCTGAAGGGGAGTTGTTCCTCTTTCTCGGGCGGTCATATCCGTTGCATATCGTGGAAGAAGTAAACATGACCATCGAACGCAGCGATAAGCTCTGCGTCTCCCGTGCAGTCATGCCTCAAATCAGGAGCCGGCTGAAATGCTGGTACATGGAAGAAGCGCGAAAGGAACTCCAATCCCGGTGCATGTGGTTCTCGCTGCAGACTGGATATACCCCTGCAGCCGTCCGTATTTCAGATGCACGGAAGAGGTGGGGATCGTGCACCCACAAGGGAATCATCAACTTCAGCTGGCGCCTGATCCAGACCCCACCGGAGATTGTTGATTACGTGGTGGTACATGAACTGGTCCATCTCGGCCAACCGGACCATTCAAAATTGTTCTGGGCGAAGGTAAGGAAGATCGTGCCGGATTACGAGCGCCGGCGGAAGTGGCTCCATGACAATGAGCGGTTGCTGAAAATTTGATGTTATCGAATGAAGTAGGAGAGATGTAGACTCCCCCCTTTCACACCGCGACTTCATCTTTGCTGGCCATGCATAAGGTTTCCTTAAATTTACTCTGGGTTGTTAGTTTGAGGAAAATCCAAGAAATATTTTACATGACGAAGTTGGATGTCCAAACTTTCTTGTTTATAAAACCGCTCCCGACGCTATCCCAATCGTATAGAGCACCATCGACACGTGGAAGAGCGGCAACACCCTGAGAGCTGCTTCTGGAGTTTTATTTCTTAGGATCATCACATTCGCAAGAAGAATTAGGCACAGACCGGCACCTATCCCACCGCGACCAATCCACCCAAGCCGGGTCATAAAAAGGAATGCCATCATCGCATGGATAACGGTGAACCCCGCAATCCAGTACGCTGTCCTGTCCAAATCATAGAGTACCGGGATGGTACACATCCCTCGCGCCCGGTCATTTGCAACATCAATCAGGTCATTAACTCCAAGATGCGCCATGGCAAAAGGGTAGAAAAATATGAAGTACAGGAATGCATCCAGATCTGGATTCCCAAGACAGAGATAACCGGCAACAGGGAACAGGGCAAAATCCGTTCGCCCGATAAGCTGGGCGAAGGGGAATTTCTGGGGTTGTCGCTTCTCAATCTGGTAGAACATCTCGATCGTATAGCAATAGATCATAATAAGGAGCACGAAGAGCGAGTGCGGGTAGGGGAGTGTCAGGGATATGCCAGCGGTGATGACAGCCAACAGGAGAAAAAATCCCAGCGCATGGGACGGCGCGATGAGTCCCGCAGGGATCGGGCGCGTTCCAAATATCCGCCAGTACCGTGTCAGTTTATCCGTTTCAACGTCTTTCCTGTCATAGTCGCGGTCGATGTAATCATTGAGGATCAGACCTGCCTCAAAACCAAAAAAACCAATCAGGGCAACCCGCATGAGATCGAACCAGGTGAAACTTCCATAGACTGTTGTTGCCAGCAGGTAGCCCGAAGAAAAAAGGAGTGGCCATGCAAAGAAGAACTGGAGCCGGGTGAGATCAATATATGCCCTGAGGGTCACGTTCATTATCAGAGGTTTGTGCCACTCTTTAATACACTCTTTGTCAGGGCGATCCTTTTAAAATGCCTATACAAATTGAATGTATCCCCAGACGCCTCCTTATCTACCATGGCAACGAATAATACAGGATGGATTCCTTTTTTATCCGACCGGAAACTACAGACGATATACCCGCTATTTTTGAGGTCAATTTCCAGGCGTTTGCGCATTATGACGAGGCAAACCTGGTAAATACCCTGCGTGATGCCAATATTTTCAATCCCGAACTATCGCTGGTTGCAGTTTGCGGAGAAAAGATAATCGGGCACATCATGTTTCCCCCGGTGACCATCGAATCTCCCGTGGCCTCCATACCGGCGGTTGCCCTGGCACCGCTCGTGGTTCACCCGGATTATCAGTGTCTCGGGGTAGGATCTGCACTGATTGAGGAAGGGCTCGGTGCCTGCCGCAGGTTTGGTCATCGCATCGTTATCGTTGTCGGTCATCCGGGGTATTACCCCCGCTATGGCTTTCGTCCGGCACGGGCTTACGGCATCGTTGCACCCTTTATCGTGGCTGATGAGGTATTCATGGTCCTTGGTCTTGTTCCCGGCGCACTCGATGGAATCCAGGGTACGGTAAATTACCCGGAAGCATTTGATGCGATCGTCGGCAGCAGAATCAGCAGCGGGAAAAAAATAAATTCGCTGTCCTGAATCTCCAGAAAGCTCTGGTTCAAAAAGTCTGAAGTTCCATTTTAGACTCTTTCATGATCATTGAGGATTGTTGCATCCGAGGCGGAATTTGATGAATGCACGGTTTATTGAGTAGATCCGGATAGTAACGATCAATCTCACCCCCCGGGCAGGAAGGGTTATAACCTGCATGTCAGATGCACAACCTGTGTCAGCGAGGCACCAGCATTATACCCTGATCCGTCAATCTACCATGAGATATGGTGAGTGGTGTATCCTCGTTACCCGGAGATGACTTGGGCCGGTATCTCCAGACATTCACGGGCGAGAATGGCCGCTCTACCACTGTTGAGGATACCACAATGGGGCCGGTCACCATCCCCCGGTATACCAATGAATTCTGGACCTCCCGGCAGAGACAGGCCTGCTCAATTCATGAAATTTCCTATCGCGCCTGCTTCAAACCACAGCTTCCCCGGTTCTTCATCGATCTCCTGACCCGGAAAGGTGATGTGGTGTACGACCCTTTCAGCGGCCGGGGAACAACCGTTATTGAAGCAGGGCTCCGCGGGCGTAATGTATTAGCAAATGACGCAAATCCGCTCTCACGGATTTTAACCGAGCCCAGGTTCTTCCCCCCGGATCTCATGGCCGTTGAGAAGCGCCTTGCATCTATCTCCGGTAACGGCACCAGAGCAGCAATCGATCTTTCAATGTTTTATCATCCCGATACTGAGCGTGAGATTGTTGCCTTGAGAGAGTATATCCTCAGGCGAAGAGCGGATTGCCGGGATGATATGATTGATCGATGGATTGCGATGGTGGCAACGAATCGTCTTACCGGCCATTCAAAAGGATTTTTCTCTGTCTACACGCTCCCACCGAATCAGGCAGTATCACAGAAGAGCCAGCACCGGATCAACAAGAAACGCCAGCAGACCCCGGAGTACCGGGACACCCGGCGGATAATACTGAACAAGACAAAAAGTTTGGTGCGTTCGCTGTCTCCCGGTGAAAAAGCGATGATGAGACTGGCAGGAAGAAAGGCCCGCCTTCTCACGGGAGATGCACGTTCAACACCGGAGATTCCAGATTCCAGCGTGCAGGCTGACAGTAACCTCCCCCCCGTTTCTCGATATTGTCCAGTACAGGGAGGACAACTGGCTCCGCTGCTGGTTTAACGGGTACGACGAGAAGATAATCGGGGACCAGATTACGATGGCCCGTACCACTGGATGAATGGTCGGGTGTGATGGGTTCGGTATTCCATGAACTTTTCCGGCTCACCAGTCCCGGCGGATATGTCGCATTTGAGGTGGGAGAGGTGCGGAAGCGGACAATTCAGCTGGAGGAATATGTCGTCTGCCCGGGAATCGCTGCCGGTTTCACCTGTGAAGCGCTGGTGATCAATCAGCAGAAGTTCACAAAAACGTCCAATATCTGGGGTGTGGATAATATGGCCTCCGGCACAAATTCCAACAGGGTTGTTCTCTTTCGGAAATCATGAGCATCAATCAACAAAAATTTTTATTCTACCATAACATGCGGCGAAATTCACCTTCTGCATCCGATCATCAAACCAGCCTCCGAGAAAAATTCAGGGATTCTGGTGGAAATATCATGATCATGGGCGTATCCGGTAGGGTTCCCTAACGAATAGTACCTGATATCTGCCTCCTTCCGAAGATCCCGAGATTACTCTCCTTTTTTACCTGACCATCTGCCGGAAGGAATGGGAAACAAAAAGAAGTACGCCTTAAGTATCCCGGCGTCTATAGTATACGCATGGTCACCCGTATCGGGCGGTATGCGCAGATCCTGGATGTTCTGAGTAAATATGGCTTCGGCCTCGGACTGGAAAGAATATTCCCCGGGAGAGCATTTTTCCGTCTCAGTATACCAGGAAAATCTCCTGATTCATCCACGATCTACGAAAGGATACGGCTTGCCCTTGAGGAACTCGGACCAACATTTGTGAAGTTCGGGCAGATTGCCAGTACGAGAACGGAGATGCTGCCGCCGGAACTGATCGGGGAGCTCAAAAAACTGCAGGACCATGCAAAACCCCTTCCTTTCTCCGAGATCCGTGCTGTTTTAGAGCAGAATTGCGTTGATCTGGATGACTGGTTCTGCGAGATCGATGAAAAACCGGTTGCCTCAGCATCGCTTGCCCAGGTACATTACGCGGTGCTTAAAGACGGGACCCGGGTCGCGCTTAAGGTCCAGCGACCCGGCATCGCTGAAATTATCGAGACTGATATCGGTGTCCTTCAATCGCTTGTAGAGCGGATCGAGACGGTATTTCCTGAGACCCGTTTGTACAATCCGGTTGGGATGGTCGATGACTTTTCCACTCAGATAGTAAAGGAGCTTGATTTCACCCGGGATGCACGCAATGCCGTCAGGATGACCCGGAACTTCTGATAACGTACCGGGTATCAGGTTCCCGAAGATCTACTGGGAATACACCACTCCCAATCTCCTGGTCATGGAATTTATTGAAGGGGTCCGGATCGATGATCCCGATGCGATAACTGCTATGGGCCTTGACCCGCATGAGATAGGGGTCCGCGGATTCGGTGCATATATGAAAATGATCTTCGAGGACGGGTTCTTCCACGGAGATCCCCACCCGGGTAACCTTCTCGTGACAAAAGAAGGAGATATTGTTTTTCTGGACTTTGGTATAGTCGGAATCCTGCGACCGGAGAAACGCCAGAATTTCACGAACCTCCTCTTTGCCCTGGTAAACGAAGATATCGAACTGTTACTCCGGTCACTGGAAGGATTCGGGATCCCGATCGAGGAAAAGGACCGGGAAACCCTGCGGGACGACCTGTATATTATGATGCATGATTTTGGAAGCGGAGGGGACGAAGTCTCGCAACTCAACTTCCAGCTTGTCGTGACAGAACTTACCGAGTCGATGCGACGTCATCGCCTGAAAGTCCCGATGAATCTGATGCTGCTGCTCAAGGTTTTTATGATGGTGCTCGATATCGGTATGCGGCTTGACCCGAATTTCAACTTCAGCAAAGAGATTGCCCCGTATCTTTCAAAACTTGCCGATACCGGCAATATTTCCGCAGCATACCTGAAAAGAGCCTCAGCCTCACTTCTGGAAGCTGCCGATGCCCTGTTGGATATGCCACGGAATCTCAACCTGATGCTGCGGAGGCTCTCAACCGGGACATTCAAGCTGGAGATCGTTGATACCGATATCCAGAAACTCCAGATGTCGCTTGACAAAGCCAGTGATAAGCTTATGATCGGTTTTGTGGTGGCATCACTTGTGATCGGATCTTCGCTTGTGCTCCTTGCATCACCGTTTACCCTCCCAAAAGAGATATTCTGGATTGCTATCCTCGGATATACCGCTGCAGTGCTGGTTGGATTCTATGCGATGTATCACGTCGTTTTCCTGAAGTTCCGCATGGGGCGATAACAGACCTGTTCTTTCATTGATGTTTAGTGTATGAAATCTGATCAAATTTCAACGATAAATTCTCATATGCCTGAATTCCGGGAAATGGATCAACCCCGGAGTTCAGACGAAGCTATGACATCTGTTTTTAATTTTGAGGGAAGATGGTTCCCTGTTCTTATCTGCGAGAAGCCCCCGCACCGAAAGGACGTCCCAGCGGCGGATCAATGACCAACTGCCAAAATCTTCCCGGACCCTCCTGGTACCGGGATTGTTGCCGGGATCCTGTCAATGATGCTCTCACAAGTTCCCACTCTGCAAATCGGATGATTTTTTTGAGAAAACGTCGTTTGACATTCCCAATGCGTTAAACCCCAGAAATTTAGACATTATACTTTTGTGTGCGGATTATCTCCCATCTTCTGACTTTTTCTTTCAGCGTGAACCGGGTATTTGCCGGGCTTGTCGATGGCAGGACTACAACAGGAATTAGGATCGGAATTTTCAGCGAATTAAAATAGCGCCCGGCAGAGCTGCCATTCAGGGCAACGAGATGAAGTGACGGGCACGATCTGAAAAAATCCTCAAGATGATTAAAAATGGGCTCATGTATCCGGGTATCGGCGCTTCCCTCCCGGCTGCAGGCAGAGATCACATCCCAGAGCGCTATCCGTTGTTCTGTTAACCGGGAAATTCTAACGCAGTAGGGAAGATGGCGGTCAATCTGAAACAACGCTTCTATAATCTTCCAGAAATGGTTCTGCGGGTTCCCGTAATACTCGTGATGCAGGAGTGACAGCCGGCCGGGAAAACTTCCGAGAATAATAACATCTGTGGATTGGCCCCGGACC
Organism: uncultured Methanoregulaceae archaeon; assembly: GCA_963829335.1. Classification (GTDB taxonomy): domain Archaea; phylum Halobacteriota; class Methanomicrobia; order Methanomicrobiales; family Methanospirillaceae; genus Methanoregula. Next base: position 115,794 of record CAWHIE010000002.1, on the reverse strand, counting down.
GGAGGAAGGCCCGCTCCGCAGGGCCGGGTTTCTGCAGATATCGTATGCTTGTCCGGCGGCATGAAAACCAGATATTTTTTAGATTTTTTATAAAAAAACTGTAATCAGGCCGGTTTATAATAGAGATTGCAATGGCAGTGGCCCTGGCCGGTGATCTCATCTTTATGGAATACGCACGGGCATTCGATTGCACGGTCCTTTTCCTCATCGCCGCTCCGGAGGCGGCAGGGACAGTATGGCCGTCCGAACTTTTTTTTGTTCCGCACTAATCCCCGGATCACCGTATTCCTTTGTTTTTCATCAGTATTGAGTGTCCAGCCCTGTTTCTTTGCATACCCTTTTGCCCATTTAAGCATCTCTTCTTCCTCTGCATTTTCTTCTGTCATAATACCAGACTCTTTATGAATTCGTTCCTTCACGATATGTTTCTTTATCAGGGACGTTAGTCTTTGCGATTGTGTAAAGGAGAATGACAGCAGCGGTCTGTCCGGCCTGGCTCCATCACTGTCTATTCTTCGGGCGGGTGATCCGTTCTGCCACCTTGTGGTAAATTGCCATCACATCCCCCTTTTCGAAACGGTATACGTCCTTGTCCAGCGATTCACCGCTCTTCTTATCCCAGAGACGCATAGAGTCCATGCTGATCTCGTCGCCAAGATAGATCGACCGGCCTTGCCTGCCAAACTCGATCTTGAAATCCACCAGAGTGATACCTTGTGCTGCAAGGAGTGCTGAAAGGAGTCTGTTCACCTCGAGCGCCATTTTTTTGATCTTTTTGAGTTCTGAAGGTGTGACGATGTTTAATGCAAAGATAATCTCATCGTTGAGCATGGGATCGTGACGTGCATCGTCCTTATAATCGATCACGATCAGGGGATGAGCGAGCAAAGCCCGCTCTTTGAACGGATAATTTCTCACGAGAGAACCGGCCGCGATGTTCCTCACGATCACTTCAAGCGGGATCATCTCGAGTTTTCTGACGACCATACGGTGAGGATCGAGCATGGTGAAAAAATGGGTCCTGACCCCGTTTCTTTCAAGGTATTCAAAGAAAAAAGCCGAGACCTCCGCATTATAACTGCCTTTATTTTTCAGCACATCTTTTTTCCCGCCGTCAAATGCGGTGATGTCGTCGCGGAATTCCACGATGAGTTTTCCCTTCGCATTTGTAGTGTATACCGATTTTGCCTTACCCTTATAGAGAAGGTCTTTCTGCTTCACGATCCACTGCTCCCTGCCTTAATTGTTTGTGCGAGCCGGTTTATTAGAGGTTGCAAATCAGGATGATACCATCCCTTTTCGATATACTGAGGATAAATGCAGAGACGTTCTTGGAGATGTGCGCCACCGGCAATCTTTTTGAGTTCTTCCAGTGCCGGCCACGGATGTTCCGGGTTGACATAATCGATGGTAAGGGGTGAGACACCTCCTAAATCGTCAACCCCGCAAGCGATGAGCCGGGAGACATCGATGAGATTGGGGGGGATCTGGATGGCGACTTCCACGGGAAGAATACTGCGTGCAAGTTGGATGGTGGTACAAATCTCGTCCGTATCCGCCACCGGGAAATGTGCCATGGGGGTCCCCGGTTTCGGACAAAAATTCTGGATAATGATCTCCTGGATATGCCCGTATTTTTTATGGAGATCCCGGATTGCAATCAGTGACTCTTCACGGTCTTTCATTGTCTCACCAATTCCCAGCAGGAGACCCGTGGTGAAGGGTATTCTGAGTTTTCCGGCATCCTCAATCATCCTCAACCGGACGACCGGTTCCTTACCTTTTGACCCTGCATGCGCAGGAATATGTGCAGTTGTTTCCAGCATCAGTCCCATGGATGCATTCACTGCACGAAGTCGATCCATCTCCTCAAACGTAAGGATTCCTGCATTGGTATGCGGGAGGACGCCACAGGCAATACTTTTCCTGCACATTGCCTCGCAGTAATCAAGGATTGATGCAAAACCAATCCCGTTCAGATATGTCAGGAACCCGGGTTCTTCCTCCGGATGCTCACCAAACGTGAAAAATGCTTCGGTACATCCAACTGCCGCCCCGTTTCTGAGTGTCCTCTCAACGTTTCCGGGAGCCATGATACATCCCTCCCGGGCCGGAGTACGGAAGCAGCAGTACCCGCAGCGGTTCCGGCAGACTGTGGTGAGGGGGAGAAACACATTTCTCGAGAAGGTAATTACACGGTGCTGCATGAGAAAAGGTACTCCCCCCATCTATTGAAAGGTAATCATATGATGCATCAAACCCAGGGACATTTTTTGTCTATACTATCAGCATCTTTTTTTTATCCCACCGCATATCCGGTATGAAATGTGTCCGCATGTCCTTATTCCGTATAAACCTGTAAACCCGAAGACCCGGCTCTCCTGCGTTCTGAACCAGGGAGAGCGGGAATCTTTTGCCCGTGCAATGCTTGCAGATGTGGTATACGCGGTAAGAGATGTGAACTGCAGTCCGGTGGTGGTAGGCACAGAATTATTTGACAGCGAAGATATCCAGATCACCGTTGCGGATGCCGACCTGAACCAGACACTCAATTCCTTGCTACCCCAGGTTGTGGGTGAAATTTTGATCGTCATGGCAGACCTCCCGCTCGCAGATGGAGCGTCCCTTAAACGAGTTCTTGCAACAGGAAAGGACATGGCAATCGTGCCCGGGCGGGGTGGTGGTACAAACGTCATTTATCTCAAAGAACCTGCCCGGTTTCATGTCGAATATTACGGGACGAGTTTTCTCAAACATATGAAAATTGCTGAGGAGGCCGGGCTTTCCTGTGACGTGATCGATTCGTTCAGGTTGCACACCGATATTGATGAGAAGGAGGATCTTGTCGAACTTTTAATTCATGGGACGGGCAAGAGCCGGGCTTATCTCGAAGAGCTCGGTTTTATGTTATCTGTGGAGAAAGGGCGGGTTGGCGTTGAAAGGAAGAGCATTCAGGGCGCTGCTTCCCCGTAAGAAGGATCTTTTTTTTATGAATGAAGTCCGCAGACAGACAATACACGTCAATGGGTGCGTGCTGCATATGAGTGTGGTAAGGTATAAATCGAGAGAATCCGAATGATCCTTTAATTCCTGAATTTTCAGGGCAATCTGTTGTTTTTCCGTAACAAACCCATAAAGAGGCACTCATCGGCCGATATTGTTTCGATGCCGGTCTGATCACCGATGGGCAGCCCCAGTCCCCGGATTACAGCCCCGGGGTACGTTCATCCGCCTCTCCCATGACCAGTTCGGCGGCAGACGCGATGTTGTCCGCGACTGCCCGCTGTGTTACCTCTAACGTCCTTCCGAACAGGTCGCTTCTTCCGCGATCGTCAATTACCCCAGTAATCCCGGCGCAGCCGATGGCAACACCGCTGCACCCGCGACGCATTGCATGTGTCCTGCTGTCAGCAATGATAACACCAATTCTTACCTTGCATTGAACTTCGACGGCTTTTTTAATGGTGAGCGCACTGCGGTCCGGATCTGCCGGGAGGGGTGTAACGCACCCCAGCGGGGCATTTGACGCGTCCACCCCGGCATTGGGGAGCAGGGTACCATTTTTCATGCACAAAAGAAAACCGGATATTCCCCCAACGACGGAGTCAGTTTCCTGTAATACGACTTCAACGACACGGGGATCCATCTGGTATTGTGCCGCAAGTTTCTGTGCCCAGGCTGACGGGATGATGGTAGAAAGTGGTATAACATTGCCTTCGGCTGTGGCCACTGCGGTTTCAGCAAGTACGAGAATGTCTCCATCTTCGAAACCACCACAGGTCTGCTGCGCTGCAGCAATCATGCAATCCGCGACAGAGTCCCCACTCCTGATCAATCCCGTATGGAGTCCGATAACGGTAAACGAGTTATTCATGTGCCTTTTCCATATGTTCGTATACCCGGATTACATCGCGGGTTTCAGCCACATCGTGGGTCCGGACAACTGATGCACCGTTCTCCAGCAGGATCATGGTCACGGCAAGGGTTCCTGCCAGACGGCCCTCAGGCATCCGGTTAAGAAGATCCCCGATAAAAGTCTTGCGGGATACTGCAGCAAGGAGCGGGCGATCAAATCTTTTGAAATCCGAGAAATGCCGGCAGAGCGTCCAGTCATCTTCCACAGTCCTGAATGGGGTCCAGATCCCGATACCGGGATCAAGGATATAGTCCCTTATACCCGATATTTTGCACCGTTCTGCTACCCTTGACACGGCTTCAAGGGTTGCGTCCAGCCCCACGGCATCACCAGGCTGATTATTGGAGGCCATGAGGAATGCAGGCAGGCCTGATGCTCCAAGCAGCCGGGCATAGGTTGGGGAAGAGAGTCCGGATATATCATTAACGGCATGGATATCATGCTTCAGGCAGACCTCGAGCACCCCGGGGGTCATCGTATCTACCGATACCGTGATCCCCGTCCCGTCAAGTTCCCTGAGTGCATCATCGATCCGTGATGCCTCGGTAGCCCCGCTGACCGGCTGGACATTGGGGGCTGTGCTTCGCGCACCAATATCTATCAGATCCGCTCCCTGCTCTATCATACCGACAGCCGTTTTATGAACGAAATCGATCGGGATATATGAATTGGCATAGAAAGACTCGGGGCTGCAGTTGATCACACCCATCAGCCGAATGGGTGCATCTTCCCCGATGACGAGTTTGTTTACCACACACTGTTGCATAATCTCACGGTTGCTGCCTTTACGGTATTCTCCATAAGGGTCGCGATGGTCATTGGACCCACACCTCCCGGGACCGGGGTAATTGCGGAGGCAACATGCTGCACCTCTTCAAAGTCAACATCCCCGACCAGCTTCCCGTTGAGCTGGTTGATGCCAACGTCAATAACACTGGCACCTGGTCTGACCATTTCCCGGGTGATGTAGTGCGCCCTGCCGATTGCTGAGACGAGAATATCTGCCTGCCGAAGTTCCCCCGTGAGATTTTTCGTCATACTGTGGCAGATCGTGACTGTTGCATCTGCATTCGTGAGAAGCGCCGCCATCGGGCGGCCCACATCAATACTTCGCCCGACAACCACTGCCCGGGTTCCTGCAATTTCAATCCTGTATTCAAGAAGAAGTGACATGATCCCCTGTGGCGTGCAGGGTGCAAACCGGGGTCTGCCGGAAAAGAGCAGCCCGAGGTTGAACGGATGAAACCCGTCTACATCTTTCCCGGGAGATATCGCAGCGATAACCTGAGCCGTATTAACCTGTTTTGGAAGAGGGAGCTGTATAAGGATACCATTGATATCTGCATCGTTATTTAACTGAATTACCTTCCGTAGTACCTGTTCAGTCGTTATATCTTCGGCAAGCTCCATTCCCACCGATCCGATACCGGTCCTCTCACAGGCGCGATGTTTCATCCTTACGTACATCTTCGATGCCGGATCGCTGCCGACAATCACCGTTGCCAGTCTGGGGTAAAGCCCGGAATCCTCGATCTCTTCCTTAAGGATATCCAGCCGCATATCTGCAATCTTTTTCCCGTCGAGGATCATGGCCATCGGAGTGTCCTGGTTCCCTGCCTACTCGGGATGCAGAGTGAACCTGCCTGCCATCATGGTGACGTTTGCACGCACATCCCTGATAACCGCTTCGTTATGGATATCCTTCAGTATCCTTGCGATCCAGATGCCGATCTGGCGCATTTCCGCCTCTTTCATGCCACGGGAGGTGACTGCAGGCGTACCAATCCGCAGCCCGCTTGTTACGAACGGACTCTTGGTCTCATTGGGGATGGTGTTTTTATTCACTGTAATACCGGCTTTACCGAGGGCAACTTCGGCTTCAAGACCCGTAATACCCTGCTCTGTCAGGTCCAGGAGCATAAGGTGGTTGTCTGTTCCTCCCGAGACCAGCCGCAGTCCGTTGTCGGTCAGAGTCCCGGCAAGCACTTTGGCATTTTTTACAATCTGTCTGGTGTATTCCCTGAACGATGGTTTAAGAGCCTCTTCAAAGCATACCGCTTTTGCCGTTATCGTGTTCATGAGAGGACCCCCCTGCATACCCGGAAATACTGCTTTGTCGATTGCCTGTGCATATTCGTTGTTACACATGATCGCACCACCCCGGGGACCGCGCAATGTCTTGTGGGTCGTGGTCGTTGTGAAATTTACGACCCCGACCGAATTCGGGTGAAGTCCGGTTGCGCACAGCCCTGCAATGTGGGCAATGTCTGCCATGCAGTATGCCCCCACGCCATCTGCAATCTCCTGAAACGCCTTAAAATCGATAGTTCTCGGATATGCAGATGCACCACAGACGATGATCTGTGGCTTTTCCTTTCTGGGCCATCTCTTCGATTATACCATAATCCAGCATCTCTGTTTTCGGGTCAACACCGTACTGGGCGACCTGGTAAAATTTACCGGTGAAACTGACGGGAGAACCGTGCGAGAGATGACCGCCCTGGTTGAGTTTCATGCTCAGGATCTTCTCACCCAGTTTCATGAACGCAAAATACACTGCCATGTTTGCCTGGGTGCCTGAATGCGGCTGGACATTCGCGTGCTCGGCTCCGAACAATTTCTTCAGCCGATCACGGGCAAGGGTCTCTGCCATATCATGGAACTCACAGCCCCCATAATATCTCTTTCCGGGGTATCCCTCGGCATATTTGTTGGTCATTATTGACCCTATCGCTTCGAGCACTGCATACGAAACCAGATTTTCAGACGCGATCAATTCAAGCCCGTTCTGCTGGCGGAGCCGCTCCTTCTCAATAATATCTGCTATTTCTGGATCAGTTTTAGACAGATAGGACATATGGAGAAAGATTCGTTTCAATCAGGTAATACCTTTTCCGGGAATGACGAATGCGTCCGCCAGGTTTCGCAGATATCAGTGTTTTTTTCCGAAGCGTTATCTTAAAAGGGCGCATGGAAACACAGGTTTTGCGTGTTTTTTATGTCCATGCTCGTATGATGAATCTTTTTTAAAATAAAGCACAAACCTTTTTTCCTTGACCGGCGACAACTATTATTATTTATAGAGTGCGCCGCACAGTACAGAGTATAATCAGGGCGCCAACCGATGCAAAGATCAGATATCTTGAGCATGAATGCGACTGTGAGGAGAAACTGATACCGATGATGGAAATTTCAGGAACCGGAGCTGCAACTGAAGAGCGTATTGTAACGATTGAAAAGAAGTTAAGGGATATGGAAGCGCTGGTCAAGGGGCTTACCCAGGAGCTGCTTGACCTCAAGTCCGTTGCCATGAAAATGTCAAAACAGACCGAAGAGCGCAGCAGGGCTGAGCTCAAACGGGTACAGCCCGGCGTGCAGGGTGCACAACCGCAGCCTGCCTCACAAGGTGGTTCTACTGGGTCTTCAAGTACGGTGGTTATGCGAAAGGGTGCAAAACCGTCCGATGCTCCTGCAGCGCCTCCCGAACCGGCAATGGACATGATCATGCAGTCGGACGGGACCATGAAACTGGAACCCCGCCGGGGAGATAAAAATTATATCGTTGCATCGGCCGGATACGGACGTAACAAAAAGGGAACTTCTGTCAAAGGCAAACAAAGCGATCTTATCTACGCTGCAGAAGAAGACAAAAAAGATCCTGCAAAGAAGTAAGGAGCCGGATCTTTGCATATCACAGAACTGGAGATAGATAATTTCAAGTCTTTTTCTAAGAAGACAAAAATTCCCTTTTTAGAGGGTTTTACCGTCATATCAGGGCCCAATGGTTCGGGTAAAAGCAATATAATTGATTCTATCCTTTTCGTGCTTGCCCTGTCAAGTTCCCGTAATCTGCGGGCAGAGAAGCTTACCGATCTCATCAACCTCAATTCCGGCAGAAATACAGCGGAGGTTGCGCTCGAATTTTCAGACGGAACGAAGATCCGGAGAAGAATAAAACGAACCGGCAACGGCTATTATAGCTATAATTACCTGAACGAACGGCTCTGCAAGCAGAGTGATATTGTCGATCATCTGTCGAGGCATGGGATAAAACCTCATGGATATAATGTCGTGATGCAGGGGGATGTAACCCGCATCATGGAGATGAGCGACTTTGAGCGGCGCAAGATCATCGATGAGATCGCAGGAGTTTCGGAGTTTGACACAAAAAAACAACAGTCTCTCTCAGAACTGGATATTGTCCGGGAACGGATCGAGCGGGAAGAACTTCTCCTGATCGAGCTGACCAGAAGGGTAAACGAGCTCAAACGTGAGCGGGAGCATGCTCTCGAATATCAGAAATGGCAGAAGGACCTTGCATATTTCCAGAACTGCCGTGCTGCTGCCCAGCTCCATGAACGTGAGAAGGAGCTGACCTCACTTCAGCGATCAACTGAGGAACACACGATCCAGCTCACCCGAATCGCTGCCGACCGTAGCCTTGAAGAGAATGAGCTCTCCTACCTGAAGGCAGACCTGTCAGATATCGATGACCTGATCAACAGGAAGAGCGGGTCTGATTATCTCAAGCTCATCGCGGAACTCGAAGAAGCAAAAGGCGGGATTAAACTTGCAGAACAGACGATCGTGCGTCTGCGTAAAGACAAGGAAGCCAATCTTGAGGCGATTAACCGTGTCTACATGGATACCAAGCGTGCCGAGGCCCGTGTCGCCGAGTGTTCAGATCAGATCCGCACGTTGTCAATTGACCGCACAAACATCGCGATGGAGGTTGCGGGAGCCAGAGCCCAGCTTGAAAAGTTCGAGATCGAGATCCGGCAGCACGGAGAGGATACAGAAGGTTCCCGTGAACAACTGTTTGCCTTCCTCAAAGATCTTGAGGAGGAGAAGGGGCGACGATCGGAAATCCTTCACCAGCAGGATATGCTGATCGAGAAAAGCAGGATGCGCACCTCGGAACTTGAACGCCTTACCCTGCTTCTCAGCCAGCTCGACGAGGAGTTTGCTACCAAGCAGACACAGCTCTCAGAGAGTGAGAAGAGTTCATCAGATCTCATCCAAGAGAAAAAAGATCTCGATCGTACACTCTCGGAACTGGAGGGTTCGATGTTTGCCCAGCGGTCTTCTCTGGAACGCCTTCGGACTGAGATCCGGGAAAACGAACAGGACGTGTTTCGTCTCGAGGCAGCGCAACAGGCACGGGGGGAATCCGGGGGAAGGGCACTTGAAGCGGTTATGGCCATGGAGCATGTGCACGGGACGATTGCGGATCTCGGAAAGGCACCTGCCGATTATGCGATTGCCCTCAACATCGCTGCAGGAAACAAGCTCCAGTTTGTCATATGTGATGATGACCAGGTGGCATCGGATGCAATCCGGCACTTAAAGGAAGAACGCCTTGGGCGTGTTACGTTCCTGCCGCTCAATAAATTAAAACCCCCGGCCCTTCCCCCTCTGAAAGAACCGGGTGTCATCGATTATGCCGTGAATCTTGTCGAATACGATCCCAGGTATGACCGTGCCTTTGCGGTTGCGCTTGGGGCGACTGTGGTTGTCGATACTCTTGAACGGGCGCGCAAATTGATTGGAAAATATCGCATGGTTACCCTCGAAGGGGAACTGCTGGACAGATCCGGGGCGATGACAGGAGGTGCGATGAAAAAGCCGCCGGCCGGGGTTTTGGTGCTGCAGTCGATGACGAGATCACCCGTGTCCGGGCACATCTTGGAGAACTTCAGGCTGAAGCGGCAACCCTTGAAGCGGGCATTAAAAGGATCACTGCTGAAGTGGATGCCCAGCGGGCAACGCGTAACGAGATCGACCAGAAGATCGCACGTTTTGGAATGTTCACCGAGGAATTTTCCCGAAGGTTCGAAGCGATCTCAGTCGAGAAGCAGACCATTGATGTAGCTGTGGCCCGGCAGCAGGAAGAGACCAGGAACGGTGCTGCCGAATTAGCGGCACTCGAAACCCATCTCGACAAAACCACCGAAACGATCAATGAAATAAACACCCGGATCGATGAGATCAAGAAACGGCTTGATGATACCAATATCCCGGTACTCACCGGGCAGATAGACAAGAAGAGAAAGGAGATCGAAGAGGCTGAGCGCCGCCTGCGGAACAAGGAAGGTGACATCAACGATGCCCAGCGGGAACGGCAGCACTTCAATGCCAGGCTCCTGGAGCTGGCAGAAGACCGCAAACGGCAGGACGAAGCCAACCAGCAGATTGATACCGAGATCGCGGGGTCAAACGAGCAGATCTCAGCCCACAAATCACAGATTGCGGCGCTTGAGGAACGGCAGAAGGAATTTTCCGGTATCCTCGACGAACTACGCACCAAAAGGGCAGAAGCCTCACAGCATATTCAGGAATCGGAGCTGAAGATCATGAAGTTCGATGCCGAACGAGAGCGGATAACGGTACTGGCAGGCGCGATTGAGGAACGAGCCCGGACTCTTGGGATTGAAGTGGATATGCTCAGACAGCAGGTGGGGGATATGGATACCAACCTGTCGCTTTCCGAGATCGAAGGCAAGATCGCAGAGGCGGATGGGGTTCTGCGGAAGATCGGAGCGGTGAATATGCTCGCAATCGAGGAGTACGAGAAGGTACAGCGGCAGGTTGAGGAACGAACGGAGAGAAAAGACACCCTGTCCCGTGAACGGGCGACCCTTATCGAGCGGATTGAGAAATTTGAACAGATGAAGTTCGAAGCATTCACAACGGCTTTCCGGGCAATTGATACCAATTTCCGGGAGATATTTGCACGGCTCACGAGCGGGAGCGGGCACCTTATTTTGGAAAACGAGGAAGATCCATTTACCGGAGGCATGACATTTGCAGTGCAACCCCGTGACAAGAAAGTACACCTGCTGTCTTCGCTGTCGGGCGGTGAAAAATCACTTACCACGCTTGCGTTCATTTTCTCCATCCAGAGATACATCCCGGCCCCCTTTTACGCATTCGATGAAGTGGACATGTCCCTTGATGGATCTAATGTCGAGCGTATCTCTTCTATGATTACGGAGCTTTCCCCCCAGTCACAGTTTGTCATCGTCTCCCTGCGTAAACCCATGATTGATGCCGCAGAACGGATCATGGGAGTGACCCTGCGGCCGGACAAGAGCACGCTCGTCACCGGAGTAAAGGCACATGGCTGATCCGGCAGGAAAGGAACCCGGACAAAATTTCCCCCGGACCTCTCAACAACCAAATGGATCACCTTCAGGTGACGTCACCGATAAAAACGAGCTCGTCGGATCAGCAGAAGAACATCCGGTATCTGGAGTGACCGAAGCGGTGGATCCGACCGACCAGGAAAGAGTTGAAGACCCGGTTGAGATCCTTGTCGGCCTTGCAGAACGCGGGGAGATCGATCCATGGAATATTGACATTATTGAAGTAACTGACCGGTTCCTGACCGAACTGGAACGGCGGCGGCAGCTCAACCTCCAGGTTTCTGGGAGGACGCTCTTTTATGCAGCCACACTTCTGAGGATGAAGTCAGAGCATCTCTTACTCCAGTCGGATGACTGAAGAAGCCAGGCCCGGATGAGGATGATGAATCGTTCGGTGAAAACTTTGATCTGGAACTCGATTCTGAAATTGATTTCCAAAGCAGGCTGGGACCTATCGAGCGGCTGGAACACGAGATACAACGCCGGCTTGACCGGAAGAATATGCGAAAGAGCCCGGTCACGCTCTTTGAACTGATCATCGAACTGAAAAACATCGAAAAAGAGGAGCGGAGACGTCGCCGCCTCACGGACAGCAGTGACGATCTCATCTATGCTGAGGATGTAGTGGGCATAGCCCATGATGAAGGCTACCAGGAAATGTCTATCGTACGGCTTGCAGAATACCTCGAAGGGCTGGAGATCGATGAAGAGATGACCCTTGCAGAATTGTGCCGGCAGATGGAGTGGGGTATCCCGGAAGTCTATATTCCTCTCCTCTTCCTTGCCCTAGACGGGAGATGCTCGCTCAGGCAGGAGGAATTCTTCGGGGATATCTGGGTGCAGATATGCCGGGAGGAGATTGCAGGAATTCCGCAGGAGTCCATTGCGGAATAACGTCGGTATTGGTAAAAAGTTTTTTTAATCTTTAAAAAATTGATTGTCTGTTATATGCCAATTAATTGACGCTTTTAGGATGATACTGTCATCCGGTCCCGGGCAATACTCAGGAAGTACATCCCTCCTTCCTGATCATGACACTTCAGCGTGACTGATCACGGCGGCGATACCATCCTGGTATCCTTCGATTGAGTTGTACATGTCCAGCCCATGCCCGATCCGTTTTCCTTTTGCATTTTGTATACGAACTTCGCAGTATACATCTCCCTCACATTCATTATAGGCGGATGGTTCTTCTTCGCGCTCATATGTGATGTACACCTGAGCGGATTCTTCTGGATGATCGACTGTACGAGAGTGTCGAACTCCGTTATATCGGCAAACGGGTTTTTCAAATATCTGACAGCACTTTTTGTTCCGGTTTTCTGGTTGAAAATTGCCATAGTATACTCATTCGATAGAAATACAACGGGTCCGGCTAATGACTGATTTCTCATGCGATGCTTCGTATCCTTTCCTGCCGTGACAGTGGGGTTGAGGGTACATTTTCGTTCTGTAAAGGACAATTGAAAAGTTCAGATACCTCCTTGTTGGTTGGTCACGTGGGATTGGGGGGGAGGTCGGGTAGTGAATAGCCTATCATACCCACCCCGGTTTCAGTCAACCCATCCTTCCGGTCCTCGTGGAATTACCCTCGTTGCTATTTGATAGAGGATGGATCCTTTCTGAGATGTTGCGAGTGCTATAGGACACTTCAGTTTAAAAAAAATTGGTCCGACCCCTCCAAACCCTCTTATTTCTGGTACAATTTTTATGCGCATTTTCCAGGAAAATTATGAGGATAACATTTCATAATATCTTGTTCAGGATTGCCAAATTGTTGAAGGGGGGTCGGGCACAAAAAGGGTAAGACCCGCTGGAAGCAATGCGGCGAGTATCCCTATAACCAAGGTCATGCTGATAAAATGTGTGCAACATTGAGCCACCGCAGTCACTTCCTATACTCAACATTTACAGATACTGTCGGATTACAAATTTTCCTGTACCGCGCTCTTAATAATCTCCAAAAAAAATTCGCGATTTATGAGACTAAATCAGATCCACCCAACCAGACCGGAAAATTCCCGGGAATTACCAGAATCCCATTAAATGAAAAGGTCTGGAGTCATTTCTACTCTATCCAGTTCAGATATAATTCCTGGCAGATAGATCCTGCAGGGAAAACAGGAGGCACCGGTGAGATAATGTTTAAGTGCTTGAATATCCAATTATGTGATCCACAAGATCTGATGACGAACCGACGAAAACCATGCAAAAGCATGGTGTCGGTTCCGAAATGAAAAGTGTGCAGGTAACAAGGTATATATAATCCTGTAACCTACACTATAGGCCTGTGTTTAATCAGAAAAACACGACGATAAATCAATATTTCAATTGCTTTTGATGGAGATCCAACGACATCCGGCATGACCGGAGTTGGTTCTGACGTTGATACTGGCAATGCGGAAATTTGTTTAGTAACCGCTAATTCCTTAAAACAGTTCAGTAACTAAAGTGTGCGTACATTGTACAATTAAATTCTGGTTGATCCTGCCAGAGGCCACTGCTATCGGAGTTCGATTAAGCCATGCGAGTCGAGAGGTGCAAGACCTCGGCATACTGCTCAGTAACACGTGGACAACCTACCCTATGGAGGGGGATAACCCCGGGAAACTGGGGATAATACCCCATAGACTATGGAAGCTGGAATGCTCTGTAGTTGAAAGGTCCGCCGCCATAGGATGGGTCTGCGGCCGATTAGGTTGTTGTTGGGGTAACGGCCCAACAAGCCTGTAATCGGTACGGGTTGTGGGAGCAAGAGCCCGGAGATGGATTCTGAGACACGAATCCAGGCCCTACGGGGCGCAGCAGGCGCGAAAACTTTACAATGCGGGAAACCGTGATAAGGGAACTCCGAGTGCCCGTAAAATCGGGCTGTCCATCTGTTTAAATAACAGGTGAAGAAAGGGCCGGGCAAGACCGGTGCCAGCCGCCGCGGTAATACCGGCGGCTCGAGTGGTGGCCACTATTACTGGGCTTAAAGCGTTCGTAGCTGGTCTGTTAAGTCTCTGGGGAAATCTACTGGCTTAACCAATAGGCGTTTCAGGGATACTGGCAGACTAGGGACCGGGAGAGGTGAGGGGTACTCCAGGGGTAGGAGTGAAATCCTGTAATCCTTGGGGGACCACCTGTGGCGAAGGCGCCTCACCAGAACGGCTCCGACAGTGAGGGACGAAAGCTGGGGGAGCAAACCGGATTAGATACCCGGGTAGTCCCAGCCGTAAACGATGCGCGTTAGGTGTATCGGTGACCACGAGTCACCGAGGTGCCGAAGAGAAATCGTGAAACGTGCCGCCTGGGAAGTACGGTCGCAAGGCTGAAACTTAAAGGAATTGGCGGGGGAGCACCACAACAGGTGGAGCCTGCGGTTTAATCGGACTCAACGCCGGAAATCTCACCGGATAAGACAGCTGTATGATAGTCGGGCTGAAGACTCTACTTGACTAGCTGAGAGGAGGTGCATGGCCGTCGTCAGTTCGTACTGTGAAGCATCCTGTTAAGTCAGGCAACGAGCGAGACCCACGCCAACAGTTGCCAGCTCGTCCTCCGGGATGGTGGGGACACTGTTGGGACCGCCTCTGCTAAAGAGGAGGAAGGAATGGGCAACGGTAGGTCAGCATGCCCCGAATTATCCGGGCTACACGCGGGCTACAATGGGTGGGACAATGGGTATCGACACCGAAAGGTGAAGGCAATCTCCTAAACCCATCCTTAGTTCGGATTGTGGGCTGCAACTCGCCCACATGAAGCTGGAATCTGTAGTAATCGTGTCTCAACATGGCACGGTGAATATGTCCCTGCTCCTTGCACACACCGCCCGTCAAACCACCCGAGTGAGGTCTTGATGAGGCCGTCGTTTTTGCGGCGGTCGAATCTAGGTTTTGCAAGGGGGGTTAAGTCGTAACAAGGTAGCCGTAGGGGAATCTGCGGCTGGATCACCTCCTAACGAAATTGATTTTTTGGGTTATCGCGGTTGCTAAACAAACTGTAAAATTGCTGGTGTCGACAAGAATAAGGCTCCATCGCCCAAAAAAGGGGGCGGAGGAGGGAAGGTTCGAATCCCTTGGAGCCGGTTTAGATGCACCTCGAGATGCGAATCACGAGGGAAGGGCCGAGAGTCAAACCAATGACTTTTCGAGGCCGTGTAAAGGTTTTGCACACAGGACGTTAAATGGGTTTAGCGGAGCATTAGTATAAACCTACCATTGGATGGCTCGGTTCAAGTGCCGATGAAGGGCGTGCCAAGCTGCGATAAGCTCCGGGTAGACGCAAGGAATCTATGATCCGGAGATACCCTAATGGGACATCCCAACGCTTCGGCGTTTATCCGTAAGGATAGGGAACGCCCCGAATTGAAACATCTCAGTAGGGGCAGGAGAAGAAATCAACCGAGATGTCGTTAGTAGAGGCGATCGAACACGACAGAGCTCAAACCGAATCCCGCAAGGGAGATGTGGTGTAATAAGCCCACCGTACGAACCTGGATGTGAAGCGGAAGTTGCCTGGAACGGCACACCACAGAGGGTGATAGTCCCGTACGCATAAGCAGACAGGTTCAGGTGGAGTCTTGAGTAACGCGGGTTGGAATTCTCGCGTGAATTCGGGGGTCATCAACCTCCAAAGCTAAATACAACTTGAAACCGATAGCGAAGTAGTAGCGTGAGCGAAAGCTGAAAAGTAACCCTGAAAAGGTGGTTAAAAGCGCCTGAAATTGGTAGGTGATCGCGAGTTGCGGCATGAAAGGATCTTGCATGTGAAGGAACCCGTCGCGAGGCGGTAGTACGGGCATGCCTGCCAGTGTCGCAACGTACGTTTTGAAGAACGGGCCAGAGAGTTTATTCTATTGGCGAAGGTTAACCCAAAAGGGAAGCCACAGGGAAACCAACAAGTCCGTAGCAGCAATGCCTGGGACGACGTATTAAAAGTGCGTGGAGTCAGTAGGATAAGACCCGAAGCCGGGTGATCTATGCGTGGGCAGGTTGAAGCGTGACGAAAGTTGCGTGGAGGACCGCAAGCGGTATTGATATGCAAATCATTCGTGTGACCTGCGTATAGGAGTGAAAGATTAATCGAACCCGGCATCAGCTGGTTCCTCCCTAAACATGTCGCAGCATGACCTAACCGGAGATCGTTGGTGAGGTAGAGCACTGATTGGGGGAGCTGGGCGGGAAACTGCTCACCCCCCTGTCAAACTCCAAACTCCCCAACATCCTAGATGGTTGGAAGTCCGCATTACGGGGTAAGCTTGTAATGCGTAAGGGAAACAACCCAGACCGTGGTTAATGTCCCTCAATGTAGGCTAAGTGTAAACACTGAAATTGGTCCTAGGTCAAAGACAACTGGAAGGTGAGCTCAGAAGCAGCTATCCTTTAAAAAGTGCGTAACAGCTTACCAGTCAAGATTTAGGGCGGTGAAAATGGACGGGGCTAAAGCCTACTACAGAGACCACGGAGCACCGAAAGGTGATCTGGTAGGGAGGCGCTCTGCGTGGGTAGAAGCTGGGGCGTGAGTTCCAGTGGACCGCGTAGTGTTGAGAATTCTGGCACTAGTAGAAGCATAGATGGGTGAGAATCCCATCCGCCGCAGGGGCTAGGTTTCCTCGGCAATGTTCGTCAGCCGAGGGTTAGTCGGTCCTAAGGTGCACCGTAACTCGAGTGTACCGAAAGGGAAACAGGTTAATATTCCTGTACCATGTGATTTTTAGCGTAAGCCCTGACGCTTTGGGGTATGCCCGGCGGGACTGTCGTCCCGTCCAAGCGTATAATTCCGTGGAGTACCGTAATGGTGAGAAGCGGAAGAAAGCGTGATGGGGAAACCAGGCAAATTCCCGGAGCCCATGAAAAGGGAATCACATGTCCGTACCGAGAACCGACACAGGTGCCCCTCGCTGAAGAGGTGTAGGCGTGTCGGATTTAATCGTAGTTAAGGGAACTCGGCAAATTGGCCCCGTAACTTTGGGATAAGGGGTGCCTGCCTGGAGATCAGGCAGGTCGCAGTGACCGGGTCGCACTAACTGTCTAATAACAACATAGGTGACTGCAACTCCGAAAGGACTAGTATAGTCACTGATTCCTGCCCAGTGCGAGTATCTGAACACCGGGTTCAACCGGACGAAGGACTCGTAAACGGCGGGGGTAACTATGACCCTCTTAAGGTAGCGTAGTACCTTGTCGCTTAATTGGCGACTTGCATGAATGGATTAATGAGTGCGATACTGTCCCTAACACGAATCCGTTGAACTTTTTGTCCTAGTGCAGAGACTAGGGACTCCTGATGGGAAGTGAAGACCCCGTGGAGCTTTACTGCAGCCTGTCGCTGAATTACGATAATCCTTGCGCAGGGTAGATGGGAGGCGTTATATCCTCCACTTTCGGGTGGAGGGGAGCCGACGATGAGACACCATCCTAGTTTTGTTGTAGTTCTCACTCTTACGAGGACAACGGTAGGTAGGCAGTTTGGGTGGGGCGCCACACCCTCGAAAAAATATCAAGGGTGCCCCAAGGTCAACTCATGTGAGTCAGAAACTCACAGAAGAGTGTCAAGAGCATAAGTTGGCCTGACGCGATCATGCAAAGCAAATGATCGCGAGAGGAAACTCGGGTCTAACGAACCAATATAGCCTTTTGGTGAGGCTTATTGACTACAGAAAAGCTTACCCCGGGGATAACAGAGTCGTCGCCGGCAAGAGCACATATCGACCCGGCGGCTTGCTACCTCGATGTCGGTTCTTTCCATCCTGGCCGTGCAGCAGCGGCCAAGGGTGAGGTTGTTCGCCTATTAAAGGGGATCGTGAGTGGGTTTAGACCGTCGTGAGACAGGTCGGTTACTATCTATCAGGAGTGTTAGGAGTCTGAGGGTAAGAATGAAATAGTACCAGAGGAACTTTCATTCGGCGCCTCTGGTCGATCGGTTGTCTGACAAGGCAGTGCCGAGCAGCTACGCGCCAAGGGATAAAAGCTGAAAGCATCTAAGCTTGAAACCCGGCCTAAAAAGAGACTCCGTTGAGGACACGAGTAAAAGACTCGTTTGATAGGCTTGGGATGTACGCACGAAGGCAACGACGTGTTCAGTCCGCAAGTACTAACGTCCAAACGCTAGTGCTCACCACGTTAAACCCAGACGAAATTCTGTGTGCAAACCTTATATCTTATCCAGACATAGTGGATAGGGTATCATACTACACGGTTGCCAAGGTGGCGGAGCGGCCACGCGGTTGACTGCAGATCAACTACACTCCAGTTCAAATCTGGACCTTGGCTTTGGGGTTTTACCCCGTATTTGTGGTGATAGCGGCCATAGCAGCTGGGACACACCTGGTCTCATTCCGAACCCAGAAGTTAAGCCAGCTCACGTAGTATGTTGTTACTGAGGTACGCGAGTCCTCGGGAACCATACCAAGCTGCTATCACCTTCCTTACTTTACACGGCAATTCTGTTCTTATGGAATTTCATCAGGAGCGCAGCCGATATAAAAAATGTCATCCTGCCCATCACGGGACAGCGTCAGGTTCGTGGCCTGAGTGATACGTTCAGTAAAAATGCTGGTGGTAGTGGCCGCAGCTGATGGGAACTCCCTGGTCTCATTCCGAACCCAGCAGTTAAGGCGGCACACATAGCATGTGCTGAGGTACGCGAATCCCCGGGAACCATACCAGGCGGTTATCTACGGTTTTTTCTTACGCGGCATTTATTCTTATAAAATTTCAGTAACAGGCGAAAGCTCTGGAAATGTATATTATCCCGTCGGTTACACGACAGCAGGCAGTTCATAACCTACTAGCATATTCATTTTCGTAGTTCGGCGCAAAAGAATTGAGCGTTAAAGAATAATTCGCGATCTCCTTGAGAAATATATTTTCGGATTTTATCATTTTTATAATTTTTAACAAATGGTTAAATATACCAGAACAATCATTCTTCACTAGGTTGGATGAAATGATCCCGTTCCTTCTGGCGTCAGGATTTATGCTATATGGACTTATTCAGCTTATTATCGCATTCATTGCAGTATTTTTTGCCATAAAATGGAATAAATACGAATTTCTGCCGGGTCTGGCCTTCCTCCTCCTCTATGCCATTATTGAAGCGATTGATCTCTACTTCTTTGCGATTGTAAATACCGCGTTTTTCGATGTTGCCCAGTTCGGGTTTATTCTCCTTGCCATTATTTTTTTTATTATTGGAATGCACCCGACCTATGCTCCAAAACTGGTATTAGTCATCCGGGAGGGAAAGACCGTGCCCGAAAAGGCCCGTAATGAATCGGCAATCTCAGTTCTAAAGAAATTCTGATCATTTCTTCCCGACGCATCGTGTCTGTAAAAACCTGATCCAAGTTGGGTTTCATTGCCACGGAACCGCATCCTGGATCGTGGAGACATATTTGGGCTAAGGGGATTTTTCTCATGGGCCAAATATCTGGTACGGTAACATCAGGATAAATTCCGGATGTTCCAAAACAGAAGTCTTTGAGCGATATCCCAAATTTGCTCCCGAATAAGAAAAATTTATATGTCTGGTCTTGAATCAACGCTATATGAATCAGCCGATCATCCTGATCACAGGCTCTACTGACGGAATTGGAAAAGCAACAGCGCGGTACCTGATATCCCGCGGGGCTGAAGTGATAATCCATGGAAGGAATAAACAGAAAGGAAACCGGGTGCGAAAGGAACTGGCAGAAATTACCGGAAATACCCCGACGGATCTTCTGATCGCCGATCTCTCCAGCCGGGATCAGGTGCGGCAGATGGCGGAGGATATCACTTCACGCTATACTCGACTTGGTGTCCTGATCAACAACGCAGGTACGTATGAAAAAGAGAGGCACCTTACTCCCGGTGGGGTGGAAAAAACCTTTGCCGTCAATTATCTTGCCCCGTTTTTCCTTACCCGGCTGCTGCTCCCTCTTCTGAAAAAAAATGCTCCATCCCGTATTGTCACGGTGGCATCCAGTGCCCACGAAGATGTGGATCGCATCGAGTGGGACAATCTTCCGGCACAGGATCATTATGACGCATGGGGAGCATACGCTCTGTCGAAATTTGCCGATATAACATTTACCTATACTATTGCCCGCGACATTGAAGGAACCGGAGTTACCGCAAACTGCCTTCACCCAGGAGTAACGGACACAAAACTTCTCAGATCAGCATTTCCAGGGTATCCTGCAATTTCCCCGGGAGAGGGAGCACGTACCTCGGTTTACCTGGCCACCTCACCGGAGGTAAAGGGCACATCGGGACGGTATTTTGACAGCCGGAAACAGGTCCATTCTTCAGCGCTGACGTACGACCGCGAGGTTCAGGACCGGCTCTGGAAGCTCGCTAAGGATCTCACTGGGTAATCCGCCTTCCGGATGCCATTTCCCCTATGGTCTTTCTTAGTGGTCGTAGATAATGAGAGGGACTAGATGATCCCGGAACAGACTTTATATAAAAAAAAGTTACTGGACCTTGATCTCTTTTTTCCGGCCCAGAGTCCATGGAGATTACAATATTCAATGACGTGGATGACCCCGCCTTTGAGCAATTTCACTTTCAGGACGACTTCCGGCTGGGCACTGACAGGAGTAAACGAGACCTTTGCCAGAACGACCGGGTTAAATGCCCGCCCCTCCTCTTCAAGCGTTACCATGATCCACCGTATCGAGTGTTCGACTGTGTTCGGGTGTGGTCCTACCGTCACCTTCAGGTCAAAGGCTTCGTCTGGTTTTACTTTAGCCGGTGCATCGATTTTTGGTGTATGACTTTCCCGTTTGCCGAGAGCTTCCCCGGCAGCGGCATCATAAGTATAAATCATGTTTCCGAATACATGTTCAGCCATAGAATCATCTCTTAAAAATTTTATCCAGATTTCTAGTCATGGTTTTTACTCTTGGGGAGCCTGTCCGGTTCCCGGGAGAATTACGCAAAGTTGTGCGCATTGTAGGATCATTTAGTATGTATATAACATTTCGGACAGCGGCAAGATCAAACAATAATGATCCTGTCAATCCCAAACGCATTTCTGGTGTATTTCACACTGGATATATCCGCTGGGATGTTGTTTATGCCTGATGTTTCGAAAAGAGTTTCCGGATTATTTCATGGGAATCATACGCCAGCTCATGGGCAAGATACTAAGAACGAAGGTTTAACAGGGTACACCCTTACGGCATGGGAAATTACCCGACAGCACTGAAAAAGAAATATATGTGGGGTTTTATCCCCAACCATTGAGTTCCATGGTAGCGTCGCTCGTCTGCATCTTGACAAAGCCGGGAACCCCGGGCACAGTCCAGAATGTCGTTGTCACTCCCTTATAGGTAGAGGTATATTTGGATGCTGCCGGAAACGTGCCTGCCGGAACAGATACCGGTTCGATCCCTGCAAATATGTACTGGACATCTGATGCGACGTTATTTGGATTACTCTGGGTCTGGCCACCGGTCGCAGAGCAATCTTGCGTCATACTGCCTCCGGGTATACTTGCACCTTCCATCCGCATCGTGCATTTGCCGGATTTTTCATATCTTATATAAATCGTCATCCCCCCGGTAGTTGTCTTGTACTCCATCCAGGTATACGATACAGAACCTGCCCCGAAGATGCTGGTCCCGGTGACAACTGACCCAACAACCGGTGCCGGAGAAGTTCCCTGCGGGACGCCCGCAGCTGGTATGGTTACCGTCGTCGCGTTGCTTGTTGTCGACGACTGGGTGGTGCTCGAACATCCTGCAAAGGCGATAGCTATAATGACAAACGTGATTACAAGGATACTGATACGTGAAATGTTCATTATCTCCCTCCCTCTATGATAGAAATCCCTGGCAACAGATTTTCTTACTATGAGAAAATATGATACCGGAATCGAAAGGGTAATCTCTATACGATCATATTAAAGAATTTCGAAAAATATCTTGGACAGAGGATAATTCTTCCCTCTGGACCGAATGGAGGCAGCAACAAATCTGCTGTCATCCGATGTGAAACCCGAATATATTGGTGCATTTTATGAAATCAGTCTGAGATCAAAAAATACCTGATGATACCCTCATTTTATCATTACCTATTGCCATAACGAAAGATAATGATGCCGGACCTGCCTCCTGATCTCCTCACCATCCTTAAATCAAATGCGCCTGACATTCGGAATCCCGTTTCTGTTGTACGGCAGAATTTTTCTGCATTCATTGAGGAGATGAAGGAAGAGGGCTATGAACCTCCGGAGATTGAGTCCGTGGAAATCAGCAAGAGCCTGAGAGGTTACTGGATCGGCAGTCCGGATGCGATACCAGATCAGGCGGTCCTTTTTTTCCATGGGGGGACTTTTAATTTCGGCTCGACGCAGGATCAGCTCGAAGTCTGTTCCCGGATCGCCCTGGCTTCTCAGACAAGGGTCTTCTCGGTGGATTACCGTCTGGCTCCTGAATACATCTTCCCGGCCCCAGTCGACGATGCTGTAACCGCATATGAATACCTCCTCTCTCGTGGCTATCAGGCTCACCGGATCATACCTGCAGGTATATCGGCCGGGGGGACGCTCGTGATCGATCTTCTGTTATCCGTACGTGACAAGGGGGTACCTCTTCCACCGGCAGGGGTCTGCATGTCGCCCTTTGTGGATATGCTTTTTGAAGGAGAGTCGATGACAAAGAATATTGATAACGACTGGCTCACCCCGGAGATACTCGAGACGATCCGGACCGTCTATCTTGCCGGGCATGATCCGCAGGACCCTCTTGCCTCTCCCGTGTGCGCACGTCTTTCCGGGCTTCCCCGGCTCTATATCCAGGCCGGGACACACGAAATTTTGTTGTCAGATATCGCTTCTTTTGTTGATAAGGCCCGATGGGCGGGAGTCCCGGTCCGGTTTGAGATCTGGGAAGGGATGTTTCACTTATGGCAGTTATTTTCCCGGCAGGTGCCCGAAGGGGAACGGGCGATTGAGCAAGTAGGGACATACATCCATGATGCCATCGCCCGCTAAACATTGCGTCATCCTTTTTCCTGAATCCTGATAGAAATTTTTTCCAGTTCTCTGATCTCCCGCCCGTGGTGATTTACCATGGAGATCTTGGGCAGGGAATTAAAAACCTTCATCACATCCGCCATCTCACCTCAATCCTATGTTTGAAAGTATTGGCAGGAGTATCGAGCTGGTGAAGACGAGCTGGAATATTCTGATGGAAGATAAAAAACTTCTCGTATTCCCCGTACTATCCGGTCTGGTAACGATGATCATCATACTGACCTTGGCGCTCCCTCTTATTTTTGCCGGGCTCGTCTTGGGCCTGGTCACTCCCGGTACCGGTCTTTTCCTTGTTATCCTGTTTGCGTTTTATGCGGTCAGCTGATTTTGTCGTGATCTTCTTTAATACGGCACTAATAAGCTGCGTAAATGCACGCCTGAACGGCGCGGAGATGTCGGTCAGAGAAGGCCTCGCCAGTGCTTCGCGGCACCTTCCCTCAATTCTTGCATGGGCACTTATCTCCGCTACGGTAGGAATTATCCTGCATCTCGTAGAGCAGCGAGCCGGTATCCTTGGGCGGATAGCTACAGCCATCGCCGGGGGCGTCTGGAGCCTGGTAACCTTCTTTGTTGTTCCTGTCCTCGTTCTTGAGGATAAGGGAGTGCTGGACTCGGTAAAAGAGTCAGTATCACTTATAAAAAGAACCTGGGGTGAGAGCATCGTGGGTTCGGGGTCGATCATGCTCATATTCGTCGCGATCGGGCTCGTTGCATTCGTTGGCTTGCTGGGAACACTGGCTCTCGGAAATATGATGGTCTTTGGTCTTGCCTTAGGTCTTTTTCTGATCCTCGTTGTCGGTCTTGCTGTCGTTGCCGCAGCAATGCAGGGGATCTTTGTTACTGCTCTCTATACCTATGCACGGACGGGAACGGTCCCATCAGCATTCAGCCGGGATCTTATCGAACATGCATTTGTCCCAAAACAGGCCGGGCCGGGAAATATCTGAATCTGCTCTTTTTTTCATCCGCAATAATGCACAACTCCATGTTGTCCCCCGGCAAATTTCACCTGGTGTTTCCTGTTGAGATCAGGTCAATAAGATGGATTGATCCTAGCATACAAAAAATAGCTGAACCTCGGAGACGATACAAACAGGCATTTTTTGAGAATAATCCAATACTTTTACTGTTCCCGAATTCCAAATCATTGGTATGGAGAAAAACACAGGATGGGAAGCGCTTCCGGGGGAAACAACCGGGGAAAAGTTACGATCTCTGGGTGCAATGAAAGGAAGCAAGCTCGATATCCGGTTGCTGGACGAGATCGGCCGGAGATATGACGTCGAAGTCTACTTATTTTTCGAAGAAAACCTCGCTCGTACCCGGACACTGGAATCCGTGCTGGAAGAATATGACCCTGTACCGGAATACGGACGCCCCTACGTCACGCTCGGAAGTTTCCTCCGGTTCACCCGGGAGAACGACCCGACGTTCGAACTGACCCTGCGGGAGTTTCCTCTTGTAATTGAGATCGTGAATACCGGCGAGATGGAATCACCCACGTATGGGACAACGGTTCGTTTCATCACCGGGATTATGCCGTTCCTTGACGAGCTGGATGTTGATGATGTTCAGACGTGTTGATCCGGATCTCCCTTCCTTATCCCGGTTTTTATTACTACGGTAAACGTTTGGAAGCGGGCTGCCATGTTTAAAGTAAATCGGAATATTTTTTATCCCGGAGAACTGGCTCACCGGAAGGTGGTGCTGATATTTGAGTCCGGCAGATGCCCGGAAGTGCGGGCGAAATGCCTGGTTCTCCCGGAAATCTTGTAACCTGAAAAGCATACACGGGCGTTTTCTGACCACATCATAGAAAAACGATCATACCTGATACATCACCTCTGTTCAGAAAATAACGGAACTCAGCCATGGCAAAAAAATCCAAGAGATATATCTGGCAGTTCGTCATCGGGCTTGGTTTACTGTCGGGGATCTGGACCGCAATCGGCATCGATCCCGGGTCGATGATCCTGAGCGTTCTTGGAGATATGGTCGGGAGGGTGTACTCCGATCCCGGGGTTCGATCTCTTCTTCTGCTCCTCCCGACAATCCTTCTTGTCGTATCAGTCATTGGCGCTTACCGGCAGGGGAGAGTACTGGGGCTGATCTCAGTCGTCGTTGCATATGTCGCTGGACTATTCATCCTCGTTTCGATCATGACATCACTTGTCCTGCTGGGATTCGCTGTTCTCCTGGGGTACCTGGCAACCAACCGTCGTATGAGAAAAAAACTGACGGGTACCTGACCTCTATCCTATAAATTCATGAAAGACCAACCAGTAAGAGCATGAGCATGTTTCCTAAAAAGAACCTTTTTTTGGTTTTTGATTCTTTTCTTCCTAGCAAATACCTTCTCAAATTCAGGAAAT
This sequence comes from uncultured Methanoregulaceae archaeon, assembly GCA_963829335.1. Taxonomy (GTDB): domain Archaea; phylum Halobacteriota; class Methanomicrobia; order Methanomicrobiales; family Methanospirillaceae; genus Methanoregula. Next base: position 90,352 of record CAWHIE010000002.1, on the reverse strand, counting down.
TTATTTTTTTTGAACCTTTCCTGGGAAATGACATTGCGAACAGGGGCAGACTTTCCCACTACGGTAACGTCGAAAGAAAAGAATTTGCGAAATCGTTGAAAAAAATCCGTTCTGAAACGGAATCCTCCTGGAGGATATTGAAGCGTACAATATTTACATGTCCGTACGGCAGACACAGAAAGTGCCGGGGGATATCGCGGAGGTGGGGGTGTATAAAGGTGGATCAGCAAAGATCATCTGCTCGGCAAAAGGAGAGAAACACCTCCATCTCTTCGATACGTTCGAGGGCTTGCCAAAAGTGGAAGATATTGATATGGTCTGGCCTTTTTACGAAGGCAAGTTTGCAGCTTCGTGTGACGGGGTGAAAGAATATCTGAAGAATGATCATAACGTGTTCTTCTATAAGGGGATCTTTCCGGTTACCTTAGGTCCGGTGAAAGAAAAAATGTTTTCCATGGTAAATCTTGACGTCGATACTTACGAAAGTACAAAAACAGTGTCTCGAGTTCTTCTACTCCCGCATGAGCCCGGGAGGTATTCTCCTCTCCCATGATTATATCACCGCACCCGGTGTGAAAAAAGCCTTTGACAATTTTTTTGACGGCAAAGCAGAACCGGTTCTTGAAACTGCCGGTTCGCAATGCCTTGTTGTCAAGGTATAAGATATATATTTTTTTGATCGGTTTTTCTTCCGGGGACTGCCGTTTTATCTCCCGGCTAATCGTTCACGATCAGCAGGCCGAAGATAAGGAACAAGAGTCCTGCCAGGACCACTACGATCCCGATTAAACCCTGGACCGCGACTATCACTTCCGGAAGGAAGATCCATATTGCGAAGACGCCGACTGCGAGCAAAACCAGTCCTATGATTACCGAAATAATTCCCATCTTATCCATAGTTTTTCCTCAAGCTCTCTTTTTTTGTGAACAGTCCATATAAGGATATTGTATTGATTAGATCCCCACCCTGTGCATAATCCTTGATGATAATAATTTCCATGGATAGGGAAGAATGAACATCAGTAGCATTGCAGCTATGAGGGGGATGGGAATTGTCCCCAGGGCAGCTGCGAGTGAATAATGGTCGGCTATCACACCATTGACCGCGACACCCAGCCCGCCGCATCCGATGGCAAGACCAAGCATCATACCGGATGCGAGCCCCACATTTTCCGGAAGGAGTTCATGTGACATGGCGACGGCGACTGCGAACGTCGACCAGAGGAAAAATCCAAACATGAGGACGGCGATGATCGCAATAATACCGTTGGTCGCAAAGAAGAGGTAAAAAAAAGGAATTGCACCTGCAAAACCGATGATCATAAACTCTTTTCTGCCGATCCTGTCGGATATCTGCCCTCCCATCAGCTGGCCGGCAACACCGGCAAGGAGCATCAGGGTCATGATGATACCCGCCGTCATAAGATTATATCCCTGGGTAACCAGGAACATCGGCAGAAAGGTGATCGCGGCAAAGACCGCCCACGCCCGGAGAACAGAGACGATCATGAGAATCACGAACGGTTTTTTGGACTGCTCTGGTCCGTTTCCCGGTTCAGGTCTGGTGTAGGACTGGCAAGCCCCGGTAATCCCGCCCGGGAGAAGGTACCTGAGGGCAAGCACCATGAACAGGGCCGGGAAGACAAGGAAGAGGAGCCCGGGAAGCCCCATCCAGACGACAAGGAGCCCGGTGAGAACCGGTCCGATCGCATAACCAAAATTTCCCCCAACCACAAAAAACGAGGTGATCCGTCCCCGGTTTTCAATGGCACAGAGCCGGTTGACGAGGCTCAATGCGGTCGGGTGGAAACATGCATGCCCCAGCGCGGCAATGATGGCGAGGAGCATAATCAGGTAATAGTCCTGTGCGATACCCATCAGAGCGATAAATACGGCACTCACTATGAGGCTGATGCTGATGCTCACGGAGAAGCCTTTGGTGTCCGATAGCCACCCGACAAGAGGCTGGGTGAATGATGAGGTGACATTGTACGCGGTTACAAGCAGGCCTGCCGCGAGATAAGAGTAGCCGTAATTTATAATGAGCAGGGGGAGAATTGCCGGAAGCACCGGCATGTAAATATCAGTGACAAGGTGGGCGGCGGCAAGTCCTGTTATGGTATTTTTTATGGTGCGTGGTTGGACGAGTGTTTCCGTTTCAGCCGTACGATCTCAACCCCGATCTCCTGTATATCGCGGGTATGGAAGGAAAAAGTCCGTTTTATGGGGAATACGCCCCCGACGCGTTCGTCGATTTCCGCCCGTTCCGCTATGTATGTTTCTATGAATTGGGCAGAACCTGCATTAAAGATGCTGTAGGTGACCGGGGCGAGTGTAAGGGCAAGATCGATAAACGGACGATCGGCATGCGCCTTCTGGGCCCCGAAAGGCGGATTCATGATCACGGTATCGGAACTGCAACGGGCAGTGAGAAGTCCTGTGTCCCTGACATCAGCGATAATGAACTCAACCTCAACGTCGAGCAGTGCAGCATTAGCCGAAGCGATCCCGATCGCGTCTTTGTCAATCTCAACTCCACAGACATGACCCGCACCGAGAAGGGCGGCTCCAATGGCAAGCACGCCGGTTCCGCTGCCAAGATCACAGACGGTCTTCCCTGAAATATTCCCCTTCATGAGTGCATGGAACAACAACCGTGCTGCCAGAGAAGCAGGAGTCTGGTATTGTTCCAGTTCGGCACTGGGGTGAGAAAATCCTGGAAGCCGTTGGAGTGCCATCTCAAGATGCTTGAGTTTCATACAATCTCGTCAATGGCGTACTCTTCCCATGTCCGGGTGCCACACAGGATCTCAAACTCTTGGGGTGAGAGGACGGGCACCGGAAAGCGGACCTGGTCATCGTACGCGAGACGGGGGCACGCGGTATTAACATAACAGGCAAACCCGAGGTTCAGCAGCTCGTCCGGGTTGACCTCTCTCATGGTAACAATGACGGCATCTTTTGTCAGCCGGGCAAGACGGTGTGCGAGTTCGATCCGCCGCTGCCCGCTCTTGGTACTGACGATGATACCCACGGTTCGTGCCCCCCGGGCCTTCTCAATAACTGCAAACCGCCGTCGCATAAGCAGATCCCCTCGTACTTCCTGCGCAGTTCCGGTGAGTGGATCCAGTGCAATCACCCGTGCCCGGGTAGCGATTGCAATACCGGTGGGGTGAAAGAGCCCGGTACCCACAAAAAGGATCTCTTCCGCGTCGTTCACCCGGGCGGCAGCAAAACTGCATCCGAGCACCTGCCCGCGGACAGGAGTGCGCCCGCTGCCTTCTGCAACCCTGGCGGTAATATTTTTCGATCGAAGGAATGCCTCCATTGCCGGGATCAGACTGGCATGCTGGACTGTTGTGACAAGGCCGATGGTTGTTGCGTTAAGGAGGGGAATCGCGTTTTCCAGAACTTCAACATCGAACGATATATTCCATGGTTCAAAGATTACCTGCGTTTGTTCATCGACCGGTGCATGACCGAAATGAACGAGCACATCGGCAGACCCGAGAGTTTCGAGCGCAAGGTCGCAGGCACCATAACAGGGATCACCACTGAGTATCACCTCAAAACCGGCACCCTGCAGCGCAGAGACAATCTCCCCCGATCGCCGCTTCAGGCCTTCCGGAAACTGGAGGGCGACCCTCCGAACCCCCCGCTTCTTCAGGCGCTGAATAAGATCATAGGTGTCGTTCAACAACATACACCTTATCGGTCACTTTAATCTTTACCAGTGATTTGTAGGGGTGCCCGATATCCGGGTCACCACGCTGTACTGCTATGCAGACATCCACCACTTCGGCGCCGGCGATGTGAAGGGCTTTTAATAGTGCCCTCATGGTGCCTCCCGTGCTCACCACATCGTCGATGATTACGACCCTGTCTCCTTTGTATACCCCGTTTAAGTAAAGCTCGCCTTTTGAATATCCGGTTGTCTGGTGAACGGCTATTTCGGCGGGTAATTTGTATGCCCTCTTGCGCATAATGGTCATGGGGATATCGGTCATGATCGAAAGGATAGAACCGATATGAATGCCCATCGCTTCCACCACGACAATCTTATCTACGCCGGTCAGGTCAAGCATTTTGACCATCGCGGTACCTACTTCGCGGAGGAGTGCAGGATCCATGATCGGTACACCATCGGTGATCGGGTGAATGAAGTAGTTATATTCTCCCCGCTTTACTATCGGGCAGGTCTCAAGGGATGCTACCAGTCTTTCAAGCATGCATTTCACCAATATCTTTCAAAAATGCCTCAATCCGGTCACGATAAACATGGGGCATGCATATGATCCGCATATGTCCCTGGCGTGTCCACGAGACCTTCCAGGGCTCAGGCACCTCCCTGCACGTAAAGGTCGCCACATTCACGTCGGGTGTAACGACGCGGGGGATGCCATAAGTCTCCATACCTGCGATCAGGCGCTCCGTGTTCTTCATGCAGCCGGAAACAACTGCCGTCATCCCTTCAAAACCCAGGTAGTCCAGTACCGCAAGCGCTCCGATAACAGGAGCACCCGGGCGGGTACCGGCAAGCGTATACTCCTGCTTTACTGAGAGGTAGGGTGTGTCGATGTTGAGCGCCCGGAGCATATCCGGCTCGCGGGTAAGAAGGCAGCCCGCCGGGATCGTACTCATGCCCATCTTGTGGGGGTCCACTGCGATGCTGGTAACCCCGGGAATTGAAAAATCAAACGGAATGGGGTCCTTCAGGAAAGGTATCACCATCCCCCCGAAGGCCGCATCCACATGGAAGTAGAGATCGTGTGCCCTTGCTATCTTTGCGAGATCGGTAATCGGGTCAACCATACCGTACTCGGTCGTGCCTGCGATCCCAACGAGACAGACTGTGTTCTCATCAATCTGTCCTGCCGCTTTTTCTGCGTCCATCCGGAAACGATCGTCAAGCGGTACAGTCCGCTGCTCCAGGCAGAGCAGATCACATGCCTTCCTGAATGAAAAATGTGCAGATTCAGGTACTACGATATTGGGGTATGCAATCTCGCCCTTCAGGACCTTTGCAAGACGAAGTGCCTGGATATTGGACTCGGTCCCGCCTGAGGTGGCATATCCTCCGGCCTCTTTACCATGGAACAGGGTCCCGAGTCGTTGTATAAGAATCCGTTCGAGTGATGCCGTCCCGGGAAAAAGCCCGGGGTCGCCAAGGTTGGTCTCCATGAACATCATATGCGCCCGCACCGCTACCGGGTGGGGGATCGTGCACATGGAACTCAGAATATACCGGTGGTCAATATCCTCCCCTTTTTTTTGGGAGAAAAAAGAGAAGAGTTCCTCTTTTGAACAACCCTTATTCAGCATCGCGGGATCTCGCAGCCTCGAGAATGATGCGCTTTTCCGTGCGGGCAACCGCTTCCCGGATCTTGGCAATTGCGTCGATGTTTGCCGAGATACTTGAAATACCGTGCTCAACAAGCCATATGGCCATCTTCGGGTCAGATCCGGCCTGCCCGCAGATCGAACACTCGACATTGTATTCCCGGCACAGCTGGATCGCGTTGTGGATCAGGTGAAGCACCGCAGGGTGCTGGGGCTGGTACATATCGGCAACATTCTCATTATTCCGGTCGATTGCCAGCGTATACTGGATAAGATCGTTGGTCCCGAAGGATGCGAACTTTATGCCGCATCTGATGAACTCCTCGATCATGATTGCGCTTGACGGTATCTCGATCATGATGCCGAGCGTGACATTCTCGACATCGACTCCGCATGCTTTCATCATGGCTTTTGCGGCAACGAACTGGTCAGGATGGGAGACCATCGGGAACATGATACCGAGATTTTCGTACCCTTCCTTCCAGAGACGTTTGAAGGCCTCCACCTGGAGACGGAACTGTTCCGGGCTCTGGAGGTCGCGCCGGATCCCCCGCCAGCCGAGCATGGGGTTGTGCTCGTGGGGTTCGTTCTCCCCGCCCATCATGTTCCTGAATTCGTCGGTCGGGGCATCGAGGGTCCTCACCCACACAGGTTTACCGGGAAATGCATCGAGTACAATCTTGATCCCATCGTGGAGTTCCTTGACAAAATCCTCCTCTCTGTTGTTGGTGATGAACCAGCCGGGGGTCTTGTTAAGCCCGAGGATCAGGTGCTCGATCCGAAGCAGGCCTACGCCATCGGCACCGGTCGCAGCAGCCCTGCCGGCCGCCTCCGGAATGGAGACATTCACCTTCACTGATGTTGCGGTGATGACCGCTGCCGGCCCTGCACTTCCCTGTCGGGAAGTGACAGGCGTTGCAGGAGCTGCATGAGGGATCTCTCCTTCGTAAATGAGCCCCATCTCCCCGTCGACCGTAACCATCTGCCCGGTCTTCAGGTACATGAGTAGCAGTTTTTGTACCAACGACAGCCGGTGTCCCCAGTTCACGGCTTACAATCGCTGCATGGCACGTCATCCCGCCCTCGTCAGTGATGATGGCTGCGACCTTCCGCATTGCCGGTACCATGTCCGGGTTTGTCATTTTGGTGACCAGAATGTCGCCCTCTTTTACGCTGCCGGTGTCTTTTACATCCCGTATGATGACAACTCTGCCCGAAGCGATGCCCGGTGCAGCTCCCTGTCCTTTCAGGATGATCGTTGCACTCTGTTTCTCTCCTGCCATGCCACGTGCCTCTTTCCTGTTTCCAATGGTTGTGATAGGGCGGGACTGGAGAATATACAATGTCCCCCCGACGATCGACCATTCCACGTCCTGGGGGATGCTATAATGGTTTTCGGCGATCTTGCCGTACATGGCCAGTTTTTTAATTTCGGCATCGGTGAGGACCCGGGCATCCTGCCGGTCACCTGTTATATCGACGACTTTTGTGCCGTGATCCCCGTCCGCGATGATCTCAACTTTTTTGTTCGAGACGAGTACATCGACCACCCTCTCCGACCGCTGGTCAAAAATATATTTATCCGGTGAGACTGTACCGGAGACGACCGCTTCACCCAGTCCCCACGACCCTTCAATGATCGTGAGAGGTTCCCCGGTAATCGGGTGGGAGGTGAACATGACTCCTGCTTTTTCCGAGGGGACCAGTTGCTGGACGACTACCGCGATGTTCACGGTATGATCGTCGAATCCCTGCTTGGCACGGTAGTAGATCGCCCGAGCCCCATAGAGGGATGCCCAGCACATCTGCACCGCGGTTAAAAGGGCAGACTCGCCTTTGATATTGAGGTAGGTTTCCTGCTGTCCTGCAAAACTCGCATCAGGCAGGTCCTCCGCTGTGGCGCTCGACCTGACCGCCACGATAAGATCTTCGGCGGACATCTTTTTGTAGGCTTTCCGGATTTCGTCTTTCAGGATCGCCGGCATCTTGGCCTTCAGCACCATCGCCTTTGCGCCGCTGGCTGCCCGTTCAAGAGCCTCGTTATTTTCTACATCAAGTTGTTCGTAGGATGCAAAGATCTTCTTTTCAATGCCGGTCTCGACCAGGAACCTTCGGAAAGCCTGGGCAGTGACCACGAATGCCTTTGGGACGGGGAGACCTATCGACGCCATCTCACCCAGGGAAGCTCCTTTACCTCCTACAGAAGGAATGTCTTCCTTTCGGATCTCTTCGAGCCATAGTATATTAGGGACCTCGTTCATGCTCGCACCACTTATGATGTCGACCTCTTTTGTATAATAATTATCATCACATATAACCCTGCATCAGATACGGATTTTTTTCCCTGCCATCGGTTCTGCCCTCGTATAAAGAATAACCCTCTTTAAGTATGGTGCAGATATAGTATGGGTTTTTATGGCAAACTTTAGAGTGCTCGTCAGCGATCCGCTGGCTGAAGAGGGGCTCGAGATCCTGAAAAAGGCGTGCGATGTTGACGTCAAAACCGAGCTTAAAGAGGAGGAGCTCTGCAGGATCATCGGAGACTATGATGCCTTGCTCGTGAGGAGCGGTACTGAAGTTACTGCAAAGGTGATAGAGGCCGGTACAAGGCTCAGGTTTATCGGGCGTGCCGGAGCCGGTGTGGACAATATCGATACGGACGCCGCAACCCGCAAAGGGATTATTGTTGCAAACGCGCCCGAAGGTAATACCCTTGCAGCAACAGAGCACACGATGGCAATGATGCTCTCACTCGCCAGGAACATTCCGCAGGCGACGGCCAGCCTCAAAAAGAAGGAGTGGAAACGCTCGAAGTTCATGGGTGTCGAACTGAACGACAAGGTGCTGGGTATTGTCGGGTTCGGGCGAATCGGACGCGAGCTGGCAAAGCGGGCAAACGCCCTGGATATGCGGTGTGTTGCCTATGATCCCTTCATTTCCAAAGAGAGAGCAGCCCAGCTTGGCGTGGAGATGATGTCGGTTGAGGAGCTGTTCAGGATAGCGGATGTCATTACGGTGCACACGCCGCTGATCAAGGAGACAAAACACCTCATCAATGCAAAGTCTATTTCAATCATGAAAGACGGCGTTAGGATCATCAACTGTGCACGTGGCGGCATCATCGATGAGAAGGCATTGTACGACGCGATCCAATGTGGAAAGGTTGCGGGCGCAGCACTGGATGTCTTTGAGTCAGAGCCACCGTTTGAATCCCCGCTGCTCACCCTGGACCAGGTTATCGTTACACCGCATCTTGGCGCAAGCACAGTCGAAGCCCAGCAGAACGTAGCGATCTCGGTTGCGCGTCAATGCATTGAGGTCCTGAACGGCGGGGTGGCAAAATACGTTGTCAACGCTCCTATGGTCCCGCCGGAACAGGCAGAGGTGCTGGAACCTTACGCCCAGCTGGCCGAGAAGATAGGCAGATTCGCGATCCAGATCGCACCGGGACGACTCTCCTCAGTTGAATGTATCTACGGCGGTGACCTCTCTGCCTATGCGGGTAGCATGAAGTTTGTCACCCGGCTTGCCCTCAAAGGCCTCCTTGATCCGATCCTTCAACAGCCGGTGAATATCGTGAATGCGGAGTTTATTGCAAAAGAGAGGGGCATAACGGTGAGCGAGACCGTAACGCAGGAGTCTCACGGGTTTAAGAACCTGATCACGATCCGGATCAGGACGGACCAGACCGAAGAGACGGTAAGCGGCACCGTGTTTTTCAAAGGACGGAGCAGGATTGTGGCGGTCGGCGGGTATACCATGGACATGATCCCCGAAGGCTATGTAATCGTTTCCCGTCATCTTGACAAGCCCGGGGTCATAGGGCGTGCATCCACCATCCTGGGAAAATGCAATATTAACATCGCCGGGATGCAGGTCGGTCGGATCAATCCCGGCGAAGAAGCAATCATGGTACTGAACGTGGATAGTGAGGTGCCTGAAGGGGTAATGGAGGAGATCAGGTCCATGCCGGGGATATTCACGGCGACATTTGCAAAAATCTCTTCCGGGAAAATTTAAACTATTTTTTAACCGATCCTTACTACCTGACCTGGTGTATGAAGAACTACCGGAATTTACCTCAGGCTGTCTTGCGTTTTTATCGCAAATTCCCGTCATTTTAATGGTGACAAACGTCGCGAATATTGCAGTGATCACTCGATAAAAGTTTTTAAAATGAGATGGCCGTTTCCAGGCCGACCGTCACGGTTACTCTTCGAAAACCTTCACTGGTACCGGCAGGATGTCGGGACGCTTGTCGGTCATGATATACGTATAACTCATTACGTGTACCATGTATTCCAGGTATCCTTTCGCAAAGTTGGATAACGCATCATTCCGCTGCCCCATCAAAAGGACATGGAACCATTGGATAAAAAGGCAGATGAACGCGAGGATCCCGTAGATTGTTGCCACAATTCCGATTATTATCCAATAAGCGATGCGGATAATCAGTTCAAGACGGCTGGCGCTTTTTTCGAAGGTAAAAAGTTGTTGTGGTGAACCTGATATTTCTGTCATTTTTTTATCTGTTTTCTGGTTGTTCATGACTGGCAATAAACGTTCTGTGTGGGAAATCCCCATAGTACCCTGCGGACAAGGACGTGTAAACGCTGAAAACCGTACACTATTTTTTAATATAAAGATGACAGATGCTATAGAGCATCAGACAGAGCGGGCTCGTGGTCTAGTTGGCTATGACGTCGCCTTGACATGGCGGAGGTCCTGAGTTCGAATCTCAGCGGGCCCATCCGAGGCGCTTTTTTGAACTGCACCTTCAATAAGAGATAGGGAGATCTTTTTCGGTTGTGTCTCTCTCTCTGTTTCCTGTCGCTCCGTTATCTGCCGGGCATCCTGATTCTTTGAAATATCCTTCTTATCCCCCGTGACCATAAAAATAATCATCTATCAAAATAGACCGGGTCTTACGGGAGCAATGAATTGTTGAAAGATCCAGACGACTGGATGAGAGAGGGGAACCTTTTCTATCGTCAAAAAAAATTTGCTCAGGCACTGGTGGCCTACACAAAGGCGATAGAACAGGATATGAATAACGCAAAGGCATGGAATTTAAAAGGGCTCACGTTATGGGAACTCAAACGCTACGAGGTAGCACTTGGCGCCTACAGCATGGCTGTAAAACGTGATCCAGGGTATGCCATTGCATGGATGAACCTGGGAGATGTGTTATTTTACCTTGGCCGCTACTGGGATGCCAGTAATGCATTTAACAGAGCGCTGGATATTGATCCAAAGAATTCTGACGACTGGAATGATCGCGGTGATATCCTCAGGAAGATAAACCGGTTTGAAGAGGCCCTTCATGCGTATGATGAAGCGATCCGGCAGGACCCGGACCATGCTCAAGCGTGGTATAACAAAGGGCTCGTGTTCAGCCAGCTTAACCATCATGAAGAGGCACTTCATGCCTTTGAAAAGGCTGTCAGACTGAACCCGGGCTTTTCTCCGGCATGGTATAACCAGGGTCTGGCACTCAGCAAACTTAACAGGTTTGAGGAGGCCCTTCATGCATATGATGAAACAATCCGGCTGGACCCGGATAACACGTCTGCATGGAGCAACAAGGGATTTGCCTTGCGACAACTCAACCGGTTTGAAGAAGCACTTCATGCTTATGAAACTGCGACAAAGCGTAGTGTCACCAGACATCGGGAAATAACGTGATATGGCGACAGAGAACGGAAAAACTGCATTCTGCTGTTTTTCCGACACTCCCTCAAAGTTCTGGCGCCCCTCGGATCCCTGGAAGAATCCCGGAATAACCAGAACAGATTTCTACAAATGAAAAGATTTGCCCGGGTTGATTCCAGGGGAGTTCCTGATATACGAGTGGAAAATGGCTATACCGAAAGCCGGTGGCAGTCGTTCATTAATGGTAATTCACGGGCCTTGAAATTTTCACACCGATCCAGTACAGAAAAACTTTTTGCAATTTCACATTCGCCATATGACAGGCATCCATTACAGACAGTCGAGATGTAGCGAATCAAGTCCTCGCTATACATCACCGCTGGCACACGATACGATTCCTTACCGTCCCCACACATGAAATATTCCTCCCTTTTATGTTGACTTACCGGGAATGTTGTATCAGCCACATATTTGGGTAAAAACTTATAATTACTTACTAATTAATAAATATATTCTTTTTAATCAGAGCCTTGTTCTGTTAATATTTTATAAAATCTCAAAAAATCTTAACAGCGGGATGAGTTCCGACTTTTTGTAAAATAGTGGTCTTCTGTGACTGACTGGTATAGTGAATGTCAGGTATACGATGGACGGCTCAGACGAGGGGAATAAGGGATCAGGTTTCAGGAAATATGAAGGAAGGATAAAAGATTACCCGGTCAGAAGCCATTAGTGTGTTCCTGCACCCGTCAGGTAGTGCATGATCCGCTCAATCACAACAGGGTTCCTGGGAAGGTTGATATGGCGGTCCTGGTCCGGAGCAGGCAGATGCTCCACCCGTTCACGGGGTGCCGGGATGATATCAAGTGAAATACCGGGGAGAACCGATTCACCGTGTGGTACAACTCCATCCCCGTACAACGTCGCCTGGTACCGCCCGTCTTCCCCAGCTCCCATGTCCTGCCATCAAACCAGGGGAAAAATCCGAGGCTGTCTTCGGGATTTGTTGTCACGATAATCCGGTAGATGATGTCCGATCTCAAGCCAGCCGTACGAAGACGTTGCATAACTGCACTTCCCGGTCGTACATCCTGTACAATCCGGTCAGACGCGGGATCAAACCCGCGCGGGACAAAGACGCCGGTAAGTTTATTGATGATCTCTTCGCCGCGTTTCGGATCATGAAAGAGTTCTGCAAGCGCCGAACCATTGTTGGGTGGCCCGAGACCGATCAGCTGCCTGACTTTCTGACTCCGCTCTGTCCCGTCTGTCACCTCGAGAAGGTACCGCACGATACAGGTTCCCATCGAATGGCTTACGATATCGACAGGTCCGGGCCAGTCCCTCCCTTCCCGTACAGATCTGGAGATAATCCAGAAGAGCCATGGAGATCTCTGGCAATGCCGAATCCCGCATTCCCGAATGATCAAATTTCCCATACGGGATTCCCGCTGCTTCAAGACAAACGACCAGTTTCTTCCAGATTCCGGGATGACTGTTCCATCCATGAACAAGGATCACCGGGCACTGGTCCCCCATCATGACAGACCTGTTTGCTCCCCGGAACGAAAATGATGCTGTTCAGCACACCGGATCCAAAAGAAAATCCTGAATTATCGACATATGGCGACGTGTCATAAAAGATAGAGAAAGTACAATTTTTTGTCTCGCGACATGTTATCCGGCCCTTTTTATGCAGGATTTGTGAACCGGAATGCTCCCGCCTGGACCGTAATTTCAAACCGGGCGCCTTTTCCCGGTTCACCGGTTTCCCGTATCGTCATACCCGTGATACTGAGAATCGTCCGCGAAAGGAACAATCCAAAGCCGGTGTGCTTAAAGAACTGACGATCGAAAATCGCCTTTTTATATTCTGCTGGTATTCCAATGCCATTGTCCTGGTAGATCACCACCATGTTATCATCCACCGTTCTGCAGGAGATTCCGATGGCTGTAACCGTTTTCCCGTGGCGAAGGGTGTTTTCGATGAGGGTGTAAAAAACCTTCCCAAGCAGGGGATCTGCATATCAGCTCGATCTTTTCACAATTCACTCCAAGCGCAACCTCTGAGAGGGAGAGACTTCCGGCGGCTGATTCGATCACCTTCCTGAGATTAAACCATTGCGGGGACTGGACGCCGATGTCCTGGTAATCTTTGGTGAACATAATCTGTTCCTGAATGCTATGGGCAGCGAGGGTCTCCTTGTCGATGATTTCCTGCAATGCCGGATCCGGGAATTTCATCCTAATAATTTCCAGGTAGCCGAGTCCTACGGTCAGCTGGTTGAGGATATCGTGTCGGGTTATACTGTTCATAAGGTTGAGCTTGTCATTTGTCTGTGCAAGGACGTCTGCGTATTGCCTGAGCTGGAGAGCGTGGTAATTTTCCTCGGCCTCGATCGCCTTTCGTTCAGATATATCGGAAATTAAGGCAAGATAATAGAGGAATTTCCCGTCCAAATCCCTTACCGCAGAGACGACCACAGAAGCCCAGATTATATCCCCCTTCTTTTTTATATACCGTTTTTCTGTCGTATATTCGGAAATCTCACCGGCAGCGAGCCGTTGTACCTGGGATATATCTTCAGCAAGATGGTCCGGGTGAGTAAGATCCCTGAAGGTCTTCGTGAGCAGTTCTTCCCGGGAATATCCGGTCATAGTGGAGAACATCGGGTTGATTTTTATAAACCGGAACTTCTCATCGGAGATCGCCATACCAAGTGGTCCCTTCTCAAAAACCGTTCGGAACTGCTCCTCGCTTTCACGTATTGCTGCTTCAGATTCTGCGAGTATCCGCCGTTCCCGGTCATTACGCTCCAGCACATAGGAAAAAATCAGCACAAGAAACAAGAGAAGCAGGGTCCCGATAATCGCAGGACCACAGGTTGTTATAATCTGCAGGTTCCAGTCACGGGCATCGATGTCGATGCCGAGGAGTGCTATAACCTTTCCAGTTTCCGTATCCCGAACCGGAACGATACCGCTTACCCACGTGCCCCACCGATCGGTCAGAGGCCCCTCGGTGGTTTCCTTTCCCGAAACAAAAGCATCCAGAAGGGTTGCCGATGCTTCAGGATAGGCCTGCCCTGGTGGCGAGTAATCCTCAGATTCCGGAGGTTCTGAGTCGACGAGGAAGACAACAGATCCATCCGTCAGTCTGTCTCATGAGGTAGATGAACCGGATCTGGGGATCTGCGGATCGTATCTTTATCAGCTTCTCCTTTAATGCCGCGTATTCCGGTGATTCAAGGTCGAGCTGAAGATCCGGTCAGCCCTTGAATGTTCCCGGCACTGATACTGCTCTCAACAAGGCGGGTTTTGGTAAGCAGTTCCGCCCGCAGCTGGGTGTCCTCCCGCTGTGCGGTCCATAGGGTCAATGCAATACCACTGAGAAGGATAACGATTATTGCGATGATCAGCCATCGGTTACGCACCAAGCTGTAATTCTCTGCCGGACTTCTCATCGTATCGTATCAACCAGTCTTGAGCCGCCTTCCGATGATGCATAAGAATACTGGCAAAAGGCTCTTTCCTATGATATTTGACATTATGAAAGATTTATATATTACTAATTGGACGTTGCTTTCCATGGGAACCTTCCTTTCATTCTTTTTCGCAATCATTATCGTTCAAAGGGATCATCGTTCTATACAGGAGAGCGTTTGTTCTCTGGTGAGAGGTCCTTACTCATGGCAGAAGAAAAGAAAGCTGTAGAAAAGAAGGGAATGGTAGCTGAATTCATGGATTTCCTCATGAAATACCAGGTCATTGGCCTTGCCGTCGCTTTTATCATAGGAGCTGCGGCATCAAAAATGGTGACGGCCGCCGTTACCGATATCATCATGCCCATTGTCGCGGTGCTCATTCCCGGCGGGGACTGGAGAACCCAGGTTGTTCAGGCGGGACCGGTAAAATTTCTTGTAGGTGATTTTGTCGGAGCCATTATCGATTTCCTGATCATCGCACTGGTTGTGTTCATTATTGTCAAGTTTATGATGAAAGAGGACGCAACGGCGAAGAGATAATTTTTTCATATTTTTTGAACATACCTTTTTTCTTTTTTTGTCTGATTCGTTCAATCGTCATAGTACCGGCGCCTTTCTACATCCAGTCGTGAAAATCGCATGACCGTTCCGGTATTCGAACAGGTTTGTTGACGATGACGGTTATTCGGAGGTTACCTTAATATCGGTCAACACTCATAAGGAGACCTGTCAAAACAAAAGAGGCGTGAAGAACATGAAGAAAGGATTTGCAGCAAATCTCGAGGAAGAAACGAGGAAGAACACAGATTTCCGCAGGGTATTGTATACCGGAAAATATAGTCAGCTCGTTTTGATGTGCCTTAAACCGGAAGAAGATATCGGGATGGAGACCCATGAGGACGTGGACCAGTTCTTCCGGTTCGAAGAGGGAGAAGGTGTTGTTGTGATTGATGGCGTCAGGAACGTGGTGAGGGATGGCAGCGGTGTAATAGTTCCGTCTGGCGCAAAACATAACGTGGTAAACACGTCAAGGGCGAAAAATCTCAAGCTGTACACGATCTACTCCCCGCCCGAGCACCAGGACAAGGTTATCCGGAAAACAAAACAGGAAGCCCTTGCCCGGGAAGAGCATTACGACGGGAAACCTACAGAAAAATAACAACCTTACGACCGGCCTTCTGCAGATTCGGGTAACAGGACCTGGAGAAACTGACTGGCGGGAATCACCGGATTTTGGATGCCTTGTATTCCGGTTTTCCCGGGACGAAAAGATAAGCCAATGGTCCTGACCCCATACCCATTATTTCGCCATTCCTTACCGGATCTTATACACTTTTCCGGCGGGAAGTTGAGTAATTCAGGTTTTTATCGGGATATATATACCGGTAAAATCAACCAGGTAATCCGCGAAAAATTCTGACGGTTGGATACACCCGTACTTTGCCAGGGTGTCTCATTCAGCCTTCCGTTGCAGATAAAGGAGTGTACTTTCTGACGGTGAGGTATTCTTGCAGCGGTGCATATTCGTGGTTCCTTCCCGGGGAGTTTGTCTGGCATAAAGTGGTACTTTATTCCGCCCTCCGGGTATTCTACAGGGAACACCTGTGATATTACATGAGATCAGATAGTGATGAACTGCATGGATGGACCAAAATAATCCGGTTGATCCCTTTATGGTCTTGCGATCTCAATTAAGTAAGAATATTTGGGGATCACCATGAGCACGAAGACTCCCGTCAGGGCGGATCGGAATCGGACTACCGGGCGGCACTACACGTTTGCATCGCGGATGGCAAAAACCCCCAGGTCGTTCATCCGCGAGATCCTCAAGGTCACCGGGGATCCGGCTATCATCTCCTTTCCCGGGGGGCTACCGAATCCTGCGTTCATCGATGTCGATGGGATCCGGAAAGCTGCAGCAGCGGTGCTTGAGCGGGACGGAAGAAATGTACTCCAGTATTCGACGACGGAGGGATACCTTCCTTTACGCCAGTTTATCGCGGACCGGTATAAAAAACGGCTTGGATTGTCCGTCTCTCCCGAAGATATCCTCATCACCAACGGCTCGCAGCAGTGTCTTGACCTGATCGGCAAGATACTCATCGACCCCGGTGACCATATCGCGCTGGAGCGGCCCGGCTACCTTGGGGCAATCCAGGCATTCTCGCTGTATGAGCCCGTCTTCCACCCGGTCACCCTTCATGAAGATGGTCCGGATCCTGCCATGCTCGGAGATGTGCTGGATTCCTGCCCGGTTCGCCTGTTCTATGGAGTTCCCAACTCCCAGAACCCCTCGGGAATCACCTATACAGGTACGCGGCGCCGTGAAATTGCGTCAGCTATGAGGACGACAACTGCGCTCTTTATTGAGGATGATGCTTATGGAGAACTCAATTTTGCCGGAGAAACGATGCCCTCAATGCGGGAATTTTTACCGGATCAGACGATTATCACAGGATCATTTTCCAAGATCCTTGCCCCGGGAATGCGGTTAGGCTGGGTTGTCGCTCCCCGCGAGATCATGGACGCTCTTATTATTGCAAAGCAGGCATCCGATCTGCACTCCAATTATCTGTCACAGCGTATCGCGTCCGAGTATCTGGACCATGAGGATATAGACATTCATATAAAGAAGGTCAGTACCGCCTACAAAAAACAGTGCAACCTCATGATCGACCTGATAGCAGAGACCTTCCCGGATCGGTGACCTGTACCCGGCCTCATGGGGGGATGTTTGTCTGGATCACCCTGCCCGACGGCTGTTCTTCCATGGAGGTATTTGAACACGCCCTGAAGGAAAATGTTGCCGTTCTGCCGGGTTCGCCATTTTATATTGACGGAGGCGGCATGAACACCATGAGGCTAAACTTCTCCAATTCCACCGATGAGAAGATCGTCACCGGTATGACGCGACTGGCAAAAGTTATCCACAGGTTATGCAGGTCTGCCGGGAACAAAAGATAAAATCTGAACGTATTCAGGAGAACTGTTTTTTTTTATTGTCGCGCCCGAGAGGGTTAAAACAAAAAATCGATTGCAAGACCATTGCGGTGAGAAGAGGAAACGATCTCCTCCCGGCGATGATGAGATTTTCTGAACCGACGGAATGGTAATGATTTGGGTAAGGGAAATCCCCCCCCAATGCCATTCAGGGAGGGGCACCTTGAATGGGTATGTATATCCAGAGGCTACCTGCGCAATATTTTTTCCACGTGTTCCAGGAGATCTTTTTCCATAACCGGCTTGACAATATATCCGCACGGTGAAACTTCCTGTGCCCTGGCCATAATATGACCGTTTGAATGCGCAGTGAGGAAAATGACCGGGACTGTATATTTTTTCCGAATCTGCCGGGCAGTCTCTATACCATCCAGAGAACCATCAAGAGTAATATCCATCAGGACGAGATCCGGCGGCGTGATCTTCTCCAGGTGCCTCAAGGCCTCTTCCCCGGAAGCTACCGGATCCAGCACTCTGTAACCGGCGTTTGCCAGAATCTCCATGAGATGGAGGGCTATAAGTCCTTCATCCTCAACGATGAGAATTGATTGTGCATTCATGATGTTTCCCTGATAGTAGGTTTTTGCTGAACCTGAAGCCGGGTTCTGTCCGGGTTATAGGTTATGATTCAGCCCCATTTTTTGGCAGGTAGCCGGCCTGCATGCAAGTCCCGGCCAAGACAGTACTTAATCCTGAAAACCGGATGCTCATAAAGCGGTCGATGATGAATCATTGTTTGTCTTCAATGGGCTGTAGACTAATTATGTTGGATATTATCAGGCATTTATGCGGGTATGGTCATATAGTATTGGTTTTCTTCACCGTCAGCAATCCCGCCTTTCCGGTCATGAATGGAACTGTAGTGAGCGGAATGCGTTGTCATTCTGTGCTTCACGAACTCCGCCATCCCAGACTCTGCTTCACCCGTTGATATCCGCGGTAGACCAACAGCATGAAATTCCCTAAAAACCGTTCTCTCCCGGCCATTGCCCGGAAGAAGATCGCTTCTTCGGAGACGAACAGGTTCTTTAAATGGTGGATATCCTGCTTCGGCGAGAAAAATACGTATATGGCGACCCCGGCGAGAATGATGGATCCCCCGACTGCTTTGTCGAACAGGGACGTCGAGTACAGAAGGTAGAGGCAGATCAGGACTGCCAATCCAGGGTAACACCCTCTGGCCTGTTAACTGCGTTTCAGTATCCCGGGTAAGGATGATCAGGGAAAGGCAGGTAAGAAGAAATGCAAATGCGAGGTTGAAAACTGCAAATGAGATTAGGCTGCCGATTGGCGAGTAGAGTGAGATGAGGAAGGCGACGACCCCCTGGACAGCAAGTCCGATATAGGGAGTCCCGTATTTTGGGTGAAGCGTGGAGAATATTCGTGGAAAGAGCCCGTCTATAGACATCGCATAGGACAACCTCCCGGTCCCGAGCATGCCGGATTCATTCGACCCTGATACCGAGACCAGAGCACCCAACGTCATAATGAGAGCCCCAAACGTCCCGAGGATCACCCCGCCGACCAGGATCAACGGGGTGGATGTCTTTGTCAGGTCTGCCCAGTTGACCGCGCCGTAGACGATAAAATTTGTTGACAGGTAAAATAATCCTACAATGAGCATGCCGATGATAATTGCCCTGGGAATCGTGGTCCGCGGATCTTTGACCTCCGCTGCGGGCAGTGTCCCCAGTTCAAACCCCGCATATGCCCAGAAGACAAGGACAAGGGCAGTCCCGGTTGCAGATACCCCCAGCGGAACGAAAGGGTGATAATTTCCCAGAAATACCGATGGCTGGATGATAAAAAAAACAATACCGCCCACTATAAGGAGCAGGAGGGGCAGGAGTTTCACGAGCGTCAGGATATCGTTCACCCGCCCGGCCATCTTTACTCCGAGGATATTGACCGATGTCAGGCCGAAGAGAAACATGCCTTTGACCAGGATCTCCTCAGGGGTGTTCAGTGGGAGCAGATACTCAAGGTACCGGACAAACGCAATCGCAAATACCGGGAGGGAGATCAGTTCGGCGATCCACATGCTCCAGCCGGTGAGGAATCCATAAAAATCGTCAAACGCAGCCGACACATAGGCAAATGGCCCGCCAACTTCCGGGACATAATAACTGCAGTAGGCAAAAACAAGAGCAATGACCGTTGCGAATATACCGGCAATAATCCAGATAACCAGCGAAAACGGCCCGAGTAATCCGGCCGTTATTGCAGAGGCGATGTATATATCTGCCCCGATAACTGATCCGACAACAATATTGGTCAAATCGAAAAGGGAGAGTTCTTTTTTGAAATCCATAGGCGGTTCACGTGAGTCTTATTCCCGGTTGAGAACCCCCGGATTTCGTGTTCCGCGTCCTGATCAACGGGTAACTGAGCGACAGGTACATGTATTATCTCTTCATCCTCCCGCCAGTCCTCCATTATCTTCTCCTCTGTTGCCGGACCAGGACTGCACCCGATGTTGCGAGGATACCGATCCCGGTGGAGAGCGGAATAGCCGGAGTGGCGGTGGCTGCAGGGACCGGGGACAGGGAAGTGACAGCGATGTGTGGTGTCGGAGAAACCATCGTCGCGGTGGTTATTACAGGTACCGGCACCAGGGTCCTTTCAATCGTGATGAGGCCACCATCATGTACCGGCAGTGACTCAACGAGGGTCTGATAGCCCGGGCTCTCGATCCTGAGGGTATGACTGCCGACAGCCGCAGTAAAAGTCCTAGGAGTGCTCCCGACGAACTGGCTGTCAACATAGACGGACGCTCCCGGAGGGAACGTGGTTATACTGATCGTCCCGGATGCCGGTAAGGATACACCGCCCTGGGAAAGACTGATTTCGATAGAACCGAACACTGACGGAAGGGCGTTTTTGCCAACCGGCTGGTTCACCGCGTAGATCGTATACGTGCCTCCTTTAAGACTGAATCCCTGGTGTGCAGTATTCCAGATGTAAGACCAGCGGTTATTCTCAACATCCACCTGGACAAATGTGGATGGATCTCCGCTCACCACCGCGCTCTTCATCTGGCTGGGATTTACCCCATTGGGGTCCAGGCCGGGGCCGGTCACAAACAGGTACATGGTATTTGTGTCAAAGGCAGTTCCGCTCAGGTCCACTTTATCTCCGATTGCGTACATGAGCGTTCCTGCGGTCACCACACTGCAGAGCAGGGCAAACCCTGCGAGGACTGCAGCGGTTAAAGTCCGGATACGTGAGGCACTGAACATACGTTCTCCTGATATCCAACAGGACACTATAATAATATCTGTCTGGGACAATTATCGGGGACATTCGGGGCAAACCGGGTGGAGGTTGTGAGGCAGGGCTGCAAATAATGATGACACTGAATCTTGCAGTATTAAACAATTCCAGTAATTTATGGCATTCCAAACCGATCTTTCTTACTTGTTCTGGAATCACCTTCCAGCCCGGAAAATGGTTAAAGTCCTGATTCGCACCAGGTTATTTTCTTCAAGTTGAGAAAAATAGAACAATTAATTGATATATATACTCATCCAAAAGCAAATAGGCAGAATATGAACCGTGCAAAAATATTAATTGTCGAAGACGAACAAGAAGTAGCCAAATCTCTTGAAGTGCGGCTGAAAAAAATGGGCTTTTCAGTAGTGGGGCGTGAGGACACAGCTGAGACTGCTATAAAAAAGGCAGACGAACTGCGTCCTGATATTGTCCTGATGGATATTGAGTCTGCCGGAAAGATGGATGGCATCCAGGCTGCGGATCAAATCAGGAAAAAATATCACATTCCTGTAATTTATCTGACGGCCTTATGCGATACCAAAATACTGGAACGCGTCGGTGCCACTGCTCCGTACGGCTATATCCTGAAACCCTGCAAAGATGACGAACTCCATACTGCCATCGAGATTGCACTCCATATACAGGCAAATAAACCAGCAAATAAATAGGATTTGCGCCGAATTGTTTTTTTTAATCTTTTATCGACAACTTTTCTGATATTTTTGACCGTTTATATCATCAGACATACCTATCGATTTCGTGGGTTTCAGATGTCTCACGAGGAATTCTGATACCCGGAAGACCGGAATCCGGTCAGGAGTTTATCCGGAAAAAAGGAGAGAACCGGTATGGTTAATAGTCTCCCATACCGGGGGGCATTCCACCCATGCCGGGTGGCATGCCACCGCCTTCAGGGGCGGCAGCCTTTGAGGATGCAATAATATCATCTATGCGGAGGATCATCACCGCAGCCTCTGCTGCGCTCGAGATCGCCTGAGACTTTACCCGCAGGGGTTCGACAACGCCTGCTTTCAGCATGTCCGCCGGTTTTCCGGTCTCCGCATCCAGTCCGAATGTCTTCTTTCCTGCTTCATGTGCAGCCCGGATATCGACAAGGATATCGATGGGATCCAGTCCTGCATTCTCGGCAAGAGAGCGGGGGATGATCTCAAGAGCTGCGGCGAACGCTTCTATCGCGAGCTGGACACGACCGCCCTGCTGCGAAGCATATCTCCGTAACTGGAGCGAGAGTTCGGTCTCCGGTGCACCGCCCCCGGCCACTATTTTTTTACCCTGGACCACGACGCTGACAACCATGAGCGCATCATGGACAGCCCGTTCAAGTTCATCGACAACGTGCTCCGTCCCTCCCCGGACGATGATGGAGACGGCCTTGGGGTTTTTGCATTTCGAGATGTAGATCATCTCGTCTCCGGAGATTTTGCGTTCCTCGACAAGGCCGGCATTGCCAAGATCCTTTTTCGAGATCGCATCGATACTGTTGACAATATTCGCGCCGGTTGCACGGGCAAGGTTCTCGATATCGCTCTTCTTCACCCTGCGGACAGCGAGGATGCCGGCTTTCGTAAGATAGTGCTGCGCGACATCATCGATCCCTTTCTGGCAGAAGATAACCGTTGCACCACTACGGGAGACTTTGTCCACCATCACGTGGACCATGTGCTCTTCTTCGTCAAGGAATGCCTGTGCCTGTCCCGGCGTAGAGATATTGATCTTCGCGTTCACTTCGGTCTTTTTGAATTCGAGCGCCGCGTTGAGGAGCAGGATTTTTGCATCCTTTACGGATTTCGGCATATTCGGGTGAGCACGCTCTTTGTCAATGACCATGCCTTCGATAAGGGTTGAGTCATCGGTTGATCCGCCGACCTTCTTCTCCACATTGATATGGGCAATATCGACACTGCCGTCGGGATCGGTTACAAACACGATCGCTTTCACGATAATGTTGGAGAGAAGATCCTTTGAAACCTCTGCGTTCTTGCCTGAAAGCGCCGTCTTGGCAATACTTTTGAGCATCGCGGTATCGGTCGGCTTTACTGCAATTGCAAACCCATCGAGCATCACGAGCGCCTTTTCTGCCGCCAGCCGGTATCCTTCACCAATGACAGTCGGATGGACGCTCTGGGACAGGAGTTCCTCGGCGTTCTTCAGGAGTTCACCAGCGATGACAACGGCGGTGGTTGTTCCGTCGCCAACCTCTGCATCCTGGGTCTTGGCGATCTCGACCATCATCTTTCCTGCGGGATGTTCTATGTCCATCTCCTTGAGGATGGTAACGCCGTCATTCGTGATGGTAATATCCCCCATGCTGTCGATGAGCATCTTGTCCATGCCTTTAGGACCGAGGGTCGAGCGTACAGCGCTTGCCACAGCCTTTGCAGCAGCAAAGTTACTGTTCTGAGCATCCTTACCGCGGTTCCTCGTTGTTCCTTCCCTGAGAATTAATATGGGTTGTCCCCCAAGTTGTTGTGACATCGTTCGCCTCGTTCCTTCTCATCTGCATTGATAATCCGCGACCCGGGTTAAAACTTCCTGCGGTTCCTGCCCACCTGTTTATTACCGGTTGAGGTTTCCCCGTGTTCTGGAAGAGCAAAAAGTTATGCGCCCTGACTTTTCATCGGATGGTTGCGGATAGTAGTACTGATAAAACAGAGGTCATCAGCCCTGATGGGCTGTAAATGGCGGACCTCATCACCAGATGATAGAAAAGATAGTTCTGCATCTGTTTTATGTGTATCCATTGCTGTCAGGGTCACCGGCAGGTTTTTCATTTCTTGCGCCGT
This sequence comes from uncultured Methanoregulaceae archaeon, assembly GCA_963829335.1. Taxonomy (GTDB): domain Archaea; phylum Halobacteriota; class Methanomicrobia; order Methanomicrobiales; family Methanospirillaceae; genus Methanoregula. The sequence continues at coordinate 66,798 of CAWHIE010000002.1, read as the reverse complement.
GTGAATCCGGCTCCTGCTCGTGATCGCATTTCATCGTTCCTGTGATGTGCCGGTTTATAGCGAAAATAATGGTCGTGTCCTTTTCCGGACGGCCGAAGGCAGATAATTTTAATATCAGGTGGTTTAATCCTCTTCTGCCCACACTACCGGGGATACAATGATTGCCGGACCAGCCAGTCAGGGAACTGCCCGAAAATATATGACAATACCATATCTGCTGATGGTGCTCGGGGGGGTCATCGCGGCGGGCAGCGTGGCTGCGACATTCGGTACCCCGTCCCAATGGATCGGCCATGCCGTCACTGCTGTCTTCGGCCTTCTCCTGCTTGTGATCGTTATCCTGACCGGTGCAATCCTTCGGCGCCGTATCTTCCGGAAGAGTGCATTTCAGGTCTATCCTCTCCACCGTGCAGCCAGTATCTGGTTCAGCATCGTGGCAGGAGGAACCTTCATCCTCGGGTTATTGGTAATGATCCATCATGGAGAACCTGCGCTTCAATCCGGTCATGGTATTCTCGGATTGGCGATAACGATACTTGCTGTCATCCAAATCGGGCCAAGCCTCATCATCACGAAAAGATCATCGATACGGACGGTTCACCAGATCATCGGGTACCTGCTCGTTGTGCTGTACGGAATCCAGATATACATCGGACTAAGTGAGGCAGGAATTTTTTAATACTGCAAATCTGTGTAACAGGTTCATTCTTCGTTTGTATTTTTAATAAATTTCCTCGACGGAAAAAATTATACTAAATCCCGCACGAACCGCCATGCTTTTCATAATAGCGCTGGTGGTATCTTTCTGCCCGGTAAAACTCCGATGCCGGCGTGATTGCGGTCATGATTTTCCTGAACCCGAACAGGCCGGAAACTTCAATCTTCTCCTTCGACCTCCGCGCAAGGCGGCCCTGCTCTGCATCATGAAAAAAGATCACGGAACGGTAATTGGAACCAATATCAGGACCCTGGCGGTTCAGCTGTGTTGGATCGTGGACCGACCAGAAAACGTCGAGAAGTTGTTCGTAGCTGATCTTTGCCGGATCATAGGTAACCTGAACCACCTCGGCGTGACCTGTTTGTCCGGTACATACGTCCTTATAGGTGGGATTTTTCAACGAACCCCCCATGTAACCGACCGCAGTTGCAACAACTCCGGTCACCTTCCGGAATGCTGACTCTACGCCCCAGAAACAGCCTGCCCCGAAAGTTGCGGTTTTATAAGCGTCTTCATTTCCTGTCATGTTCATTTCTTCCCACTATGCCTTGAACAATGGTCATTATTAGATGCTTTGTTCCGGGTAAACGTTCATCCAATTCCTTTATGATTCAAAGAACAGATTTTTTAGCATGAAACGACTTTTCCGCTCAGAAAAAGACCGGATACTTGGTGGGGTTTGTGCCGGCCTCGGGGAACATCTTGATGTTGACCCAAATATCATCCGGCTTATCTGGGTCGCTGTCACAATTCTCTCGTTGGGGGTTGGCGTAATTGTCTATATCCTTGCATGGATCCTCATTCCTGAATCAGGTGCGGAGAGTGCACTCCCCCCTTCCGGAGGATCGAGCGAATCCAGGTAACAGTTCATCATTTATCAGAGACATATGCTGTGAGCAGAGACTCCATGAAGATCCTTTTTGTCGTGTGCGGGGAAGGTCTGGGACACGCTTCCCGGAGTCTGCATCTTGGTCATTACCTGCAGCAACTGGGGCATGACGTTCATTTTGCCGGATACGGCAAATCGTACGATTTCATGGCACAGCACAAATGCAGCCACCTCCATCACACCCCCCGTGAAGTCTGTCTCGAAGGAGAGGACGGGTTCTTCAGCCTGAAAAAGACCCTCCTCTGCTCGAAATGGATTGCATTCAATATGGCACTCTCAGCGGTGAAAGTCAGCAGGCTTGTCTCCCGGTACAGGTTCGACTGTGTCGTATGTGATACTATGTATGGCGGCGTGATCGCGGCACGTGTCTACAGAACACCGGTCATCTTCATCACGAACCAGAATCATTTCAACGGGCCGGGCGGCACCACAAACCCTGTCTGGCTTACCCTTAATTTTCTCATCCGGCGCTACCTCCGCCTCGCAAACCATATTATCGTCCCGGATTACCCCCCGCCGGATACGGTGAGCGAATATAATGTCATTGTGCCGGAGGGAGAGGAACGTGATTATCATTTTACCGGGCCGTTCCTGGACCTTGATCCCAGCCGTTACACTTATGCGCATGACACCATATTCACCAGTTTTGGAGGGGAGCCGTACAAACTCCCTCTCTACCAGATGCTGCGGGAGATCGCTGACCGGCACAAGGAATTGTTCTTTGATGTTTTTTATACTGGAGCGGTACTTCCCACGTCCTCAGATAATTTTGAGTCCCACGGGTATGTACCGAACCTCTACGAGCACCTGGCCCGGGCAAATATTGCCATCGTGCATGGCGGGCTCACCACCCTGCATGAAGCAATGCTCTTTGAAAAACCGGTATTGATCATCATGGACCCGAACCACCCGGAACAGCAGAACAATGCAAAAAAAATCGTGGATATGGGAGCTGGAACATCGGTTGACGGACGGCACGCGACCCGTGAGGTGCTGGAGAAAAAAATTGCCGAAACGATGAGATGCTGCCCGCGTCCCCTCCGGGAGGTCCACCCAGCGATCAACGGAAGGAAAAACGCCGCGGAGATCATCCTTGCGGCTGCTGCCCGCAGGCAACGTTAATATTGTACCGCGAACGTAGTCCGGTAAAGGAGTATCTATGCCGGTGCAGAGTGAAATAACCACCAGAAACGTCGATGAGGAATTCCGCATATGCCCTTCCTGCGGATATGAATATGGGTTCCATACATCGTTTTTCAGGGCAGATGCAGGTAAGAACTCTCCGGTCAAATCCACGCGGGAGGTGTACCGGGTCATTCTCATCTGTCCTGAATGCGGGGCCCGGTATGACGTAGGGTGGCGGGTTTCATTTGCCGGATCGGAACATCAGGTCGTAAGAACGACCGGCCATCAGGTATCGATAACCTAGTTGACAGATGCGCCGGTATGAGGCTGGCACAAATATACACGGCGTGACGGACCGGGATATTTCTCCTGTCAGGAATTATTGTGATGCGTGACCCGCGAGATAAAGTACGTTCATCTTCCCGAAAGAGGAATGATTTTTGAGAAAAATTGTGAGTGGGATGTCACTCTTTTGCATAAACAAGTGGGTGCTCACTGTTCTGCCCTGAAACAGAGACCTGAACACTTCCGGAGGTAAATGTTCTGCCATCTTTATTGATCGACAGGTAAATGTGCCGGTGATCCTCCCAGGAATTTGATATCAGATCATAGGTACTATTTCCCGCATAGGCCCAGCTTCCCTGATCAAGAATGTTGTTCCCATTGCCCCGCATATCATAATTGAGCGTGTAGGTTCCGTCCGTTTTAAAATCATACCAGATTTTTGCTCCATTCCCCCGTTGTGTCTGGTCCCAGAGCCCGACTATCGAAGAATAATTATTGCTCCATTCGGTTCCCGTTTCATTTGACGTTGCCATTACATGATCGGCAGGCATCCACCCATCAATGGCTCTTCCATTTTTCGACTGGAGGGTCACCTGATCCCATGCGGTAATACCATTCATTTTGATTTCCCATATTGTTACAGATGTGTTGTCACACGAGGGAAATTCGCCAACCCTTTTCCCCTCGCTGTCATTACCATTGTCCAGGGGTACATTCCAGATGATATCATTGTTTTTTTGCCAGAACCCTGCCTGAGCCGGGTCGGATGAGCACAGGTTTACATATCCTTTTGCGACGGGCTTTTCTTCCGATTTCACGGTACCTGCGCATCCAGATAGCAGAATTATCAGAATCAGTATACCAAAAAATATGATTTTTTTCATGAGATTTTGTTTGGATTTTTATTCCATTTTAATTCATGGAATCTTCGACTTCTGGAGAAATCCTGTCGCTGTCCATCTTTTTGGTCACCGTAAAAAGATAATAAGGATGGCCCGCTCTTTCCCCCCAAGGGGGGAGCCCATGGGGAGTATCCCCTTGACCCCCCCTCTTCGTTTTCCGGAGAATTTCGTGTTCAATTTTCAAAAAGAAGTATCGTATTTTCAGGAGTGTCATACATCAGGGTTGCGATGAACACCGCCGCCCCGAAGGGTCGTCTCGTCCCAGATCAGGCTTCCCTCCTAACCTTGCCGTGCCTCAACATGGCCTGTATGCGGGGAACCCTCGTAAAGGTCCTGATTTTTTATGATTTGGGTATGAAGTCCGTTCAGGTCAGGTTCTCAAGAGCAGAATTTTCTCTTTTCAGAACCAGCACCAAATAATTTTTTCTACTTCTGGTATGCCTGTGCCGACTTTGACTGCCGCTGGTAACGCTCCCGGATACTCTCGAGGGTTTCGATATCCGGGATACCCTTATCGTCACGTATCCGGATCACCCTCGGGAAACGAAGGGCAAATCCGGCTTCATACGTCGGGCTTACCTGGAGTTCGGAATACCCTACCTCAAAGACCAGGCCGGGCTCAAATGTCACTTCCTTTCCGGATTTCCTGATGACCTTGTCCTTCAGCAGCTCATAAATTTCAGCGAGTTGTTCTTCGGATAACCCGGTTGCTACCCGGCTGAGGGGGACGAGTTTTCCTGCGTCCTGGCAGGCCACGAGAAATGAACCAAAGACATGGGCGCGTTTTCCCTCACCCCATTCCGCACCTATCACCGCAAGGTCAAGCGTATCCACCTCGGGCTTGATCTTGATCCAGTTCTTTCCCCGCTGGCCGGGGGAATACGGCGATCCCGGCACCTTGATCATAATCCCTTCGTGCCCTGCATCGAGGGCAGCTTTGTAGGTCCGTTCAATCTCCTTCAGGTCGCTGCTGACAACCTGCGGGGCAAGGTAGAGCGACACCGCACTTTCCAGCCTCTTCCGGCGTTCGGTGAGGGGGAGGTTGATGAGGGTCTCCCCATCGAGAGAAAGGATATCAAAAACAACCGGCACCATCTCGATAGCACCCTGCGCCTCAGCGATATCATGGCGGCGCCGGAACCTGCGAAGCACCGACTGGAATGGCATGGGTTTGCCGTCCTTCATGGCAATAACCTCCCCATCGAGGATCACATCGTGGTCCGTTGCAGGGATCAGCTTTTCTATCACATCCGGAAGAGAGCGGGTCACGTCCTCGAGCCGGCGCGAATACAGTCGTGCCCAGTTGCCTTTTTTATGAAACTGGAACCTGGACCCGTCATATTTGTACTCTGCGACGATTTGGCCTTGTTCCTTGATCATATCCGCGATCGTACCCTGCTGAGCGAGCATCATCCGTACCGGGTGGAACAGGGTAATGTGCACATCCCGCAACGCTGACGGACCAAGTTTGGCGAGTCGTGCGACCTCGCCCGTATCGTTTAACGCCTGCATCGCGTGCTCTACAAGTGCAGGATCGACGGCAAATGCCTTTGCGATGGCATCCCGTACGCTGCCCTCTCCTACACCGATACGGAGTTCTTCGAGCATGATCCGGGCCAGATACCTCCCTTCGAGCGGACGGGCGTTCGCCAGCAACCGGCGGACAGCGAGAAGTTTTTCCCGCTGGGATTTCTTCCCCTCCATATCAGCAATGGCAATAAGTTCGTTGTAGACGCGTACGATGTCCAGGTCTTCATGAAAAAACGTGGTCTGCGACTTGATCAAAAGCAACTCCTCGATAGCCAGTCCGGCGTCGCCCGTGGTGTTGATCTTCTCAACAACCTCCTCTTTTTTCATACCGGCCACATAGCCAATGGCGATATACAGGAGATTCGGGCCGATACCAAGTTTCCGTGAGCTCCAGTCCGGGAAGATCCTGCCCATGACAAACCTGACAAATACGGGTAGTCTTTCCGGTGCCAGGTCGGGAAGGACCCGGCTGATAATGTCGATCATATCAAGGCGCCCGGCCGTTCCTTCCAGCTGTTCGCAGACCCTGGAAAAATCCATAAAGAGCATGACGGTTCTCAAACTGTGATGTTGCGCCGGCGCATGGATTAACGTTTTGATTACTTCGGATTGCGGATAAACCCGGATTCCCGGCCACCGTAATGAACCCTGCTGCAAGAGAGGCTTTCCCTGCTGAACCTTCAGCAAATTTATTACCCGTTAACGTAATTCTGTATCATGGACCGGGAGTGCCAACCCGATGCAATCATCAGGCTGAAACTTGACCAGCTGAAATCTGATTTTTTTGAGTATATTGAAAAGAACAGCGATAAAATCGAGGCAAACACCCCGGTTTTTTACGGTCAGGTAATATCCACCCTGGAAAAAGCCCTTCCCGTGATAGATGACGATCTCTACGACCGGTTTATCGACAGTATTACGCTCCATCTCCTTACAACGAGTAAAATGAGCGGTGACATTCCGTTTGTCGAAAAACTGTTTGATTACGCTGAACGGAACAAGCGCAGGAAGTCCGGAAGAACGCTGTACGATATCGTGCTCGGGATAACCCTGATCAATGCGGGAAGGTATGCCGAAGCGATCGAACGGTTGCATACCTGCCGGAGCGTTGACGCAATGATCTGTCCGGCGCTGGCGTACTGCTCAATTATCCAGGCCCCCCCGATGGATGGCGACCGCAGTTCGGATACTCTTACCCGCGGCCCGACTCCGCATGAACTCGAGGCACGCGAACAGATGATCGAACTGGTCCGCCTGCATCCCCCGGTGGACCGGCTCAGGGATATGGGTATCGGTGGTGACCCCGGTATCAACAGGATCTTCTGGTTCATGATAAACAAGGCGATCGCATGGTTTCCGGAAAACCGGGAATTTTTTCGTATCGGGATTGAAAAGGCATCGAAGGACGGGAGGCGTGATATACGTGAGGAACTCCTGGGGGTTGCAACTGAGCGGTTCTTTAATGACATGTTCTTCCTGCGGGAGCTCTACCGGTTGAAACTCGAGAACCGCGATGCCGGGGGTGTGGCAGGAGTGGTGAGGCAGATGACCCAGCAGTTTCCCGATGAACTCGAACCGGTCTACTACGGGATGAAACTGTCAATCATCACAACCCATGCAGATGTCTATTTCAAATTCAGGAAACTGGCACTGGCGAAAAATATTCCACGGACCGCCCTCGCTCTCCTTGATTTCGGGTTTGAGATGATGAGCGGCAAAAAATATGAGGCATATGCATGCCTCGATGAAGTAAAGTTAGTCTTTGGTCCCCATGATTACTACGCAACACTGCTCGAATATGTTTTACATGACATCTTCTCGGATGAAGAAAAGAAGGTGAAACAGGCGAAAAAGGCCCTCATCGACTCGATCGATCGTTACTGTCTCGGAGCTGCTCAGGATCAGGGATGATTAAAACGATGTACCTTGGTCTCAGAGTTTTATACACTGGGGGCAGGTACAGGAGGTCCCGCCCTGAGTGGCGATAACTACGGTCTTTTCTTCGAAAAACAGCCCGAGTCCTTCGCGGGCACTCGACATCGCGCGTGCAGGTGTGTTGTTCATCTCGCTTAAATGAGCGAGGATGACCTGCGGGACATCCTTTCCCAGTATCTGCAGGCACCGGGCAGCAGCAGTGTTGGAGAGGTGACCCCGTTTTGAACGGATCCTCCGTTTCAGGGACTCGGGATACGGGCCGTTCTGGAGCATATCGGGACAGTGATTACTTTCAAGAACGATGGCGTCACAGCGTCTTAACAGTTCCAGCACATGAGGAGTAACGATGCCGGTATCGGTGCAGTAACCAAACGTCAGGTCGTCTTCCCTGATGACATACCCGCAGGGTTCAGCAGCGTCATGGGATGTGGCAAACGGTTCAACAGAAAAATCCCCGATCTGAAACAACTCATGATACCGGCAGCGGTTCGTGTCGATCTGTTTATCAGAAGTCCGGCGGTGACAGAGGAAATCATGGAGTGTCCCTTCCGTAGCATGGACCGGGATATTCAACCTGTGGGCGAGCACGTCAAGGCCACGGATATGATCACCGTGCTCATGGGTGACCAGCACCCCCCCGACCTGCCCTGCATCAAGGGATGCCATCTTCATCCGGAGAAGGGTCTCTTTCAGGCTCAATCCCGCATCAATAAGGAGTGCACCGCTCCTGCCTTCGAGAAATACGCAGTTGCCTTTGCTTCCGCTTGCAAGGATTGTGCACCGCATCGTCCTATTATTGGGCGTCCACGTATTAGAGTGTTTAACTCTTTACCATTTTTTAAGGTCCGTTTATGTCGTACCTTTTCTCAGAGTAATTTTATAGCAGGCCTCCTTTGAAAAATTTAATTCCTCTCCTTCACCTAATTTTATTTTAATCAAATACACAATTGAATTTATATCTCTTCGCAAAAGAACAGAATTCTGCGACCCCACGCCAAAAAACCTGCCCGGCATCTGATACCGTGTCCCAGTTACCCGAAGCCCCGATGAAATTCAGCCTGTCTGAACTGGCAGGCTCCCTGGGCGATTTCGGGACCATTATTCCGCTGATCCTTGCCGTAGCGCTGGTATCCGATGTCAATGTGCGGTATGTTCTCCTCTTCTTCGGTATCTGGTTTATCATCACGGGACTTTACTACAGACTCCCCATACCGCTTGAGCCAATGAAGGCAATCGCCGTTATTGTCATCGCGGGCGGAATCGGCAGCGGGGAGATCGCCGCGGCCGGCCTCATTCTCGGCGTGATCTTTCTGGCCCTTGGTTACGGACGCTTTTTTGAGATCATCGACAAGTGGGTTCCCCAGAGTGTCGTACGGGGAATCCAGCTGGGTCTCGCGTTGCTCCTGTTCAGGGCATCAGCAGGATTTGTGATCAAAGATCCCGTCTTTTTTGTCATCGGCATTGTAATCATCGTAGCGTACTTTATCCTGGTCCGGTACCGGTCATTCGTTGATCTCTCCTCGATCTGCGTGATCGGTGCAGGACTTGCCGGGGGTTTGATCCTCTACGGTTTACCTCCGATCAGTTTTATCCCGGCTCCGCAGCTGGTCATCCCCATTCCTGATGATTTTGCATCCGCATTCTCAACCCTTGTGCTTCCCCAGGTCGTCCTGACCATTGCAAATGCCATCCTTGCCACCTCGCTGCTGACAAAAGATCTCTTCGCACAGGACGTGCAGCCCAAAAAACTCTCGACCACCATAGGGTTGATGAACCTCACCTCGGTCCCCTTTGGAGGATTCCCGATATGCCACGGAGCCGGCGGCCTTGCCGGCCAGTACCGGTACGGTGCAAGGACCGGAGGAGCGAATGTTTACGCAGGTCTGATTTTTATTATACTCGCTCTTTTCTTCACATCTCCCCAGGTCCTCTCGATCATTGCCGTCGGTGCGCTGGGGGCCCTCCTGGTTTTTGTCGGTCTGGAAATGGGCCGGCATAGTCTTAAGACTGATTCGATAATGATAACAGGAATAATCGGGATACTCGCTCTCGTCACATCTATGACCCTTGCATTTATTGCAGGAATGATCCTTGCGTATCTTCTGACCGTTGCCGGAAAGGAACGGGTTCGGACACTGGGGAATTGTAGATAAAAAAAAGATTAGGTTTTTTCACGTTCTGCAGGATAGTTTCCGGAATTCCCATCCCCCCGGCCTGAATAGCTGAAACTTCTTCGGCAGGATATTTTACAACTGATAATGAAATCCAGGTGACGAAGAATCATTAAAAAATCCTACAGTAACAGATTGAATTTGTCGATAAGAAATGGCTGAAATAAAAAACCGTGAAAAAATATTGAATGCTGCATAGGTTAAGCGTCCCGTCAGGAAATATGGCACATTCAATGCAGTTAACGATGTCGGGCCGGGACCGAGAGATGATCTGAAGAATCACTAACCTATATTTTTGAATCGGAAATCACATAGACTGCCGTTGCCTTAATAGAGATCCATACCTGTTTTCCAAAACTCAGGCCCAGTTCCTCAGCAGAGCTGATTGTTATTAAGGCATTAATATCCTGACCACAGTCAATTATCACGTTGACAAAGGGACCTGTTGGATTAAGGCTTTTAATTTTTCCCCTGAATATATTTCTTGCACTGGTTTTTGAGATTTCTTCAAGATGAATAGTTACGTCTTCAGCTCTGAAAAGAACATCGACCTTAAAACCTTCCGCAAGATCTGAAACTGCCTGAACAATCATTCCCTGAATGTCGATTGTTACCTCGCCATTCCTGTTTGTTGTTATCGTGCCAGGAAATATATTTTCAACCCCGACAAACAAGGCAATATTCGTCGTACCGGCTTATGGAATATCTCGTTGGTCGTCCCAATCTGAGGGATTTTCCCGTCAAGGATTACCCCGATGCGAGCTGCGAGTTTCTGGCCCTGAAGCATGTCATGTGTGCTGAGTACTATCGTTGTATTATATTCCCGGTTAATTTCAAGAACAAGTTCTTCGATCTTCTTTGTTGAATGGGGGTCGAGATTGGCAGTTGGCTCATCGAGAAAAAGGATCTCCGGTTTCGTGACGATTGATCTGGCCAGTGCGACACGCTGGGCTTCCCCACCCGAAAGTGTCCGGGCCATCCTGTTGCCATATCCCTCTAAACCAATCACTTCCAGTGCATCACGAACTGAATCCTTTATCTCCTGGTTACTTTTTTTCCGGTATTTCATACCGAGCGCAATATTATCAAATACTGACCTGCTGAAAATTACCGGTTTCTGGTTCAATAAGGCCATGCGGTTCCGTAAATCAAACCGGGAATGGGGCGCGAGTGCATCCGTCCCCAATATCGACAGCTTCCTCCTGCCGGCATTTCGAGGAGGTCCAGCAGGCGGATAAGAGTACTTTTTCCAGAGCCACTGGGTCCTATCAGTCCAAAGATCTCTCCTTTATCAATGGAGAAAGATACGTCTCTGAGGATGTTTTTTCCCTCGGTACTGTTTTGAAAGGGACTCTGCTTTGATGACTATTTCGCTCATGGTTATTCTGCCCGGTTTTTTCAGGACGAGGTGTAACTCTTCCAGACACTGCCTTCCTGGACCAGATTCAGGCCAAAATTTACCAGTACTGCCACTCCGAGTAGTATAATCCCGAGGGCAATAGCAAGTGCGAAATCTCCCTGCGATGTTTCAAGGGAAATAGCAGTTGTCAGGACTCTTGTACCGAATAATTGAGCACTCCACGGATATTGCCCCCGATTATCATCGCTGCACCGACTTCGGATATAGCTCTTCCGAAACCCAGTATCACAGCGGCCAGTATCGCAAACCTTACTTCCCGGATAAGTGTAAAAATAGACTGTTACTTTGGTCGCTCCCAGTGAAATTACAATAATTTTCATATCCCGATCAATCCCACTGAGAGCGCTGATGGTGAACCCGGTAATCAGAGGCATTACAAGGATCATCTGGGCAAGTATCATCCCCTGCGGAGTAAAGAGAAGACCTAAAAATCCGAGTGGTCCGGCATTCGAAAGCAGGAGAAACAGGAGCAGCCCCGCAAGCACGGTCGGCAGGGCATAGAGCGTCTGAACCATATTGATAATGAATCGTTTTCCAAAAAATTCATGGTAATAGATGAGTGATCCGAGGGGAATGGATAGTACAGCAGACAAAAACGTCGATGAGAGTGAAATTTCCAGGGAGAGTAATGTGATCCGCATTACCTCCGGATTAAGCGTTATAATGAGGTTGATTGCCTGGAGAAACCCTGATACTATTTCACTTACCATATTTCGGTCACCATTATCTCATAAGATTATAATTTAGCAATAGTTAAATAGAATAGCATTTTCTATTAGTTTTCATGAATTCCTTAAAAACGTCTTACCTATGGGTGCTTGTTTTGTCGGTGATGATGATGGGGATCCTTAGTGCTGGTTGTACCTCCGCACCAGCATCACCTGCTACAACGACACCAACTGTTACGGTGACTGCGGTTACATCCACTCCGACCCCCCATGACCCGAATGCGCTCCTCATTGCAACAACCACGAGCCTGTATGATACCGGGCTTCTCAACAAGATACAGGATATTTACCAGAATGAAACGGGAGTAACCGTAAAAATCACCTCACAGGGTACCGGCCAGTCAATACAACTTGCACAGCGGGGAGATGCGGATCTTCTTCTTGTGCATTCTCCCTCACAGGAGCTGACCTTCATTAACAATGGATATGGTATTAACCAGCGGTGTTTTGCCTATAACTACTTCGTCATTGTTGGTCCTGCAAATGATCCAGCAGGAATCGTAAACATGACGCCGACAGACTGCATTAACCAAGATCAGGTCCATGGGTTTGAACGGGACTCCGGGAATCTTCTTCGCATCCCGTGGAGACCAGTCCGGCACTCATACGGCAGAACAGAACCTCTGGGTAAAGGCAGGGTTTAATTATACAAACAATGTCTCGAATTCAGGTCCATGGTATCTTTCAGTAGGCAAAGGTATGGGAGACACGCTGACCTTTGCGGGACAGAAGGGGGCGTATACTCTCAGTGATGAAGGAACCTTCCTTGCATATAAGGAGAAATTAAACCTGGTTATTCTGATCCAGAATAATTCCCAGCTTCTGAACAGGTACAGTGCAATAGCAGTGAACCCTGCAAAGAACCCGAATGTTAATGTCGTACAGGCGGACAGGTTCATTAACTGGATGTTGTCACCAGAAGGAAGAACTGTGGTCGGGACGTATGGAGTTGCGACGTATGGAAAGCCCTTATTCAACCCGCTGATTCCCGATGCATGCAGCGCTTCACAGTTTAACTGCACATGCGGAGGAAACGTTACTCCCGTGTGATTGAAATCATTCTTTTTTCCAGATTTCCCTAACCCAGAATGAAGTAAATATCTTATTCCTCTAAAACCGTCAGTGGTACCAATCGTCTTTTGGGATTGTTCTGTTTACCGGCAGAAGGATATGAGTCTGTTGTTTTAAAAACAAGTCAATTAAATAAGTCTATTGTTGGTTAGTGGGAGGGATTTTTTTTATTATCTCCTGAAAAACAGAAACGCCCAGTATATCCTCCGTTTCACGTAGATATTTTTCCCTCATCATCGTTATCATTTTCCGGCTTCCTTTTGAAGTGGTCAGGATCCCGACGCGTTCTGCACGGGTGACGAGCTCTTCCTGCTCCATCATGGCAAAATAGGGCAGGACATAATAATGGGGAACTTCAAGAAATTCTGCCAGTCGTCTTGTAGTCGGGAATTTTATCCGGATAGTATCCTGTGCAAAGGTAAGGGATATTGATCGTTCTGCGAGCTGGATACGAATTGCCGCATCAAAAAGGAGATCAACCGAAAGGACAGCCATGGAAATTCGTATTGTTTGGTATGAGACCTGAAGGCATAAAGATTCAGGAATTACCGTTGAGTGATTTTTCAGGAAATGAAATTCTTTTCCATTCGCGGTGATGTGGAATCCTATTATAATTTTTTTCCAAATGACGATGGATCGTTCAACTCACTGGATTTTATTTAAGAATTTCCTGGCCATAGAGCCCGGTCAGTATCAGCGGAGATGGTACTGTAATTTCTGAATAATGGCGAGTTGGTTGATCGCCTTTTCCTTCCTTTCTTTTTCGATACAGTCTATTATTTCATGGAACGGTTTTGATAACCCGTACATCTTAACTGACCGCCCTTTTCCTTCCATTTTGCTTTCCCGGCTTGTGATCCAGCTCTGGCGGATGAGATATCGAATTGCGTTGCTGATCTCAGGCCTGTGAAGATCCGTGCCTTGTTCTACATCTTTTGAGGTGGCCTCTGGAATATTTGCCAGGAATACCAGTACCTCAGCGACATTCCTTTTGGTTCCAATCTCAACGAGCAGGTTTGTAAACTCCTCCCCTTTTTCAGTGAGATACATCCTGTTTCCTATCTTATTTGTATACTAAATTTCTATCAAAACGATTTATGTCTTTTATCTTCACACCTTCCCAGGCTTTTACAATCTAACTGAGCCCGCGTTGCGTACAGAGCGCGCCGTGCTGCACCGTCATTATCGCGCCTCAGGTACCATTTTATCGGAGTTATCAAGACATCTAAATCACGTGGTTTATCACTTGGTTTATTTGTCATTGCTCGCTACTATCTTTTCAGGTAACTTATATTTTGCTAAATGCTCCGGAGAATTAATTATACTTTAAGATTTAGCGACATTCAGTATGGTCCACCCCACGAACTGTTAAAGGATACCGGTTAGATTCATTGAAGTCCTGAACTGCAGTGCAACACAATCCGTGAGTACGTGCGATCAATCGCAGACAAAACAGAACCGAAAATGAAATTCTTTAAATAAAATCGAAAAATCCGGTATGAATAGGTATGGCTGACTACTCAACCGATGAACCCTGTTACCGGAAAATGATCGGGCAAAAAAATTATTTCTGATTTCTCTTTTTCTTATGGTCATCCGGGACTGGTGTCAGATAGACCACTTCAGCTTTGATATCCTTCGCGATCTGTTCAATCTCGAATTTTCTGAAATGGGTTGCTTCAATCTGAATCTGGCCTCCAGTCACTGCTACCATACGGTACTTCGGTGATTCGACTCCTTCGCCGACTTTCTGGCGTTCACGCACATAAATTTTCATTATTATTTCTCCAACATGCTCATTCCCGATTCTAATTAACTTTTTCTGAACGGGGGAATGATCAGTGCTGATATACCAACTGGTTTACAATGACTTATACCTTATCTTTGTGATACAAATGGTGGAATGACACACCATGAATAAGCGGTTTGAGATAAACAGCGGGATGCGGGGAGAGACGCTCGTGTCAAAAGACGTACGCAGGAAGAAGAAGAGCGGTGAGCAGATACGTATCACTCCAGACCTGAACGTCATAAAAATCGGCGGTCATGCAGCGATCGATTATGGTCGCGAGGTGATGTACCCCCTCGTAGAAGAGATCGGAGAACTTTCAAAGGAATATCAGCTCCTCGTCGTGACCGGTGGCGGGGGACGGGTGCGGCATATCATGGATGTCGGGATAGATCTCGGTATGCCGACCGGCGTACTTGCCGAACTCTCCGCAAAGATCTCCGAGCAGAATGCGATCATGGTCTCCATCCTGCTCTCAAAATACAACGGGATCAGAATCCATACCGGCGATCTCCTTGAACTCCCCAGCCTGCTCAAACTCGGGATGCTTCCGGTGATGCACGGGACCCCCCCGTACGGGCTCTATGAACATCCTGCCAAAACCGGTTCCATACCACCGCACCGCACGGACACCGGGGCATTCCTCATCGCTGAAGTCATGGGTGCGAAGAACTGTATCATCGGTAAGAATGTCAACGGGTTGTATATGCTGGATCCGTTGACACACCCTGATGCGGAATTTATCAAAGAAATTACCGCCTCCGAACTTCTGGAGATGAACCTTGAGAACATGGTGATTGAACCGATGGTGGTTGAACTGCTGAAAGACGCAGCGCATATCAAAGAGGTAAAGATTATCAACTGCCATGTCAAGGGGAATATCGAGAAAGCTATCCGGGGAAAGAATGTCGGCACTATTATCCGGGCTGACTGATCTCCTTTATCTCACGAAATTTTTTTTAATGAAAGATTTCCGGTCACTGGAGCTGAATTTTTTTAACGTAAAAAAAAATGGTTTTAGTCTGATTCATTCCTTTGACGTGGCAACGACAGGAAGTATCAGGTTCGGAGAAATCGAATTCATGTTCAGACTTTAACCATACTGTACCCACTGACTGGGTAGTCTGATATGCTGTTTTATTTAATAAAATATTTTTGTTTTTAATTAATCATTAACATTTATTAAAAACTGGAAGTTTCCGTCAATAAAACCATAGATTTTTATTGCATATAGAGCAATTATCACTGATAGAATATGGGAAGCAGCCAGGATATTATGCACCAGTATGCCAGGCAGGAGATCAACCGGTTCTTTTCCACGTATGATGGCTGGACAATAACCCCCCTGAAGCAGACCAACGGGTATGACCAGGAATTTATTGCCGAACGCAGTATTTCCGGAAACAAAGAGGTCAAAAAAGTCCTCGTCTCATTCACCAAAAATGTGAACAAGGAGAAACTTGAAGGGATGCGCTCTTCGGTGAGCGGAGCCTACGGGCAGGTCCAGAAGAGCGATGTCCTTCTTATCGTTCCGCAGAACTCTGATACCTCCTGCCTGCCTTCCGATATCCGGGTCTCGTTCATGAACTCGTTCGCCTTTGAAGGAGACGAACTGGCATGGACGAAAAAACCTGTTGCACAATCCACTCAGAAACAAGAGAAGGCGTGCAGTCAATAAAATCCCAGGACACAACGGGAGTGCAGGGAATTATATCCTGCCTCTTTTTTCTTTTCGGGTTCCCCATGATGGTCCAGTATCCCGCCGATAATTAAGGACAATAGTTCTCAGGTATGCATGAATGTACCTGGTTCATGGTTGCGCAATCTTCCGCAGGATTCTCTGGATCGGAGTACCACCAGTCTTTGCCAGCGGCCGCATGAACATGTACTGTTTTTGGGTGGTCCTGATGGAAAATTCCATATCAGGATCGTTGACCATGTCATCCGAAAATCTGACCGGATCGGTAATATGGAACGATGTGATAAAATCAATATTCCGGTTGAAAAATTCGTCCGGAATCAGTGAAGCCCCCGGTCCATACAACCCGACAAGACGTGCATTGCCGGTATAGTTCATCAGGTCCTCGAAGGTGTTATTGACGAGTGTCGACGCTGTGATGATAACTACATCAGCGATCTTCAGAACCTGTTCATTTTCGGTTGCGGAATGAACAATAATATCCCGTGGGCCGTGCGTGATGCCCTTGTCAATAATTACTGTTTCAAATGTCTCTTTCGGACACATATCAGTCACATGCAGCTCACGGCACCTGCCACGGAAGTATCGTACCTCGTCTCTATATCCTACAACGGCTACGATATCTTTTCTGTTAACCAGCCGGGAAATCGTCGGGTAGTGATGGACAAGCTTATCCCCGCTCATCCAGCCCTGGGCTAGAAATCCCCGGTCCCGTACCGATGAACTTCCGAGGTGCGGCTGGGAGAGCGCACTCAGGGCAGCAATACCTATTGAGCGTTCCATCAGATCGATTGAATGGATCCCCCCGGTGGCGATTTCGAACAAAGGTTTTCCAATCAGGTCGAGAAACTTTTGGTATTCGTCCCGATCAGCATGAATACCTGTGAAATTTGCTGCGAGACCGCACTCATCATTCGAACCCAGCACGGTATTCCACCATGGTTTTATTCCCAGACGCTTGAGTCTGCCGGGGAGAATCCCGCGTTCGTCGTATAGTTTTTGTAACCGCTCAAGAGTGAGTTCAAGAATATTTTTTCGAATGCGTCGGTTTTTTTCCATAATACGGGTTCACGTTTACTCCTGTTTCGGGCACTAATCAACTGTAGATTCCCAATGATAAATATTTTTGTTTGATATTATTGAAAGTTAAAAGAAAACTCTTATAATTATCAAAAGGGATATTATGGTGTCCCTTGGCAGAAACCAATCGGACATATGCGCACATCAAATGTCTTCAAGTTCCCCAAGTGATACTGGTCGAAAATCAAAAGAAATCCTGACAAAACAGGTTGGATGAAGGAATGGTATATGAACCAATAATCCTTCACCCAGATTTAATTTCTGAATAAAAACGATTCAACATACAGGAACTTTTTTTAATTCCATTGATAATCCGGGCATATGCAGGATAACCGGGATTCGTTTTCATTTCTTCCGATCGGGATAATTCATTCTCCATTTTCCGATATAACCGGCATGCCCGTCCAGCCGACCGGGGCACGGGGTATCCGGGGGACGGTGAAAATTTTTAAAGAGTTCATAGACGGACTCAGCGATCTCGGGTTTTTCTCCCGGGTCATCCTGATTTATGCATTTCACTGCTGCCCGTCACGCCAGCTCATGGTCACGCCGTTTCTTGACTCCACTCGCCGCGGGCTATTTGCCACCCGGGCACCCTGTCGACCGAACCCGATCGGATTTTCGATCGTGAGACTTATCGAAGTGAAAGGAGCGACGCTTGTCATTGAAGATGTAGATATCCTTGACGGGACACCGTTCCTTGATCTGAAACCCTATGTGCCGGCATTCGACTCTTTCCTTTATGCATTGGCTGGGTGACTGGAGCAGGTGGCGTATAGTGAGGAATCAGTCCGGTCGGATGAACGGTTCCGATGAAGTGATTGCCCTTTCTCACTAAACGGCACAAGCAATTTTTCTTCTCTTGTGACCCGGCCAGAATGTACGTATTTTCTGAAAAAATATTTGAGAAGGATTATATCGTTCATTGCCGGGAAAATGGAACAAGGCGCCCATTTTTTTCATATTGTAGGTGCATGCCGGACCAAAAAGGCATACAACAGCCAGCGGACTATTCCGGATGCTGCATGATCAATTCCAGAAAAATCAAAGCCAAGGTATCATTATGACACGGGGAAAGAAACCGGGAGCCGCGATTTTCGAGGCGAGGGAATTTGCGGAGCGGATGGGGTTACTTACCGATAGACAACCCGAATGAAAATCTGCCATTCGATCTCCTGATCTTCAAACACGAACCGGTCAGTGTGGTGAAATGCGGCAGACCCGGTACCATATCGATCCCAATAAATTTTACGACCAGCAGTTCCCTGATGAAATCAAGGGACTTCGTACGCTTCCCTTCCAGCCTTTCATCCTGCGAGAACTCTGGCTGCGTACCCGGCCTGAAACGGGGTGTGTGGCGGCGGCTGGTCGTTCATGATTTCTCTGCTGGAGAGATTGAATGCGGGGGGCCGGATGGGTACATAAATTCTCATGCACGATGAGTGACCCGGTTCAGGCGTATTACGACGTAAGTACCCGGACATGTGCAATCGAATCCCCGTAAAATGCCCGGATTGACAAACGGACAACGATTTAAGATCCCGAAAAAATATTGTCATATCTCCAGCAGAAACGGTGCCAACACGGGATAGAATTTTTCATATAAATTGTTATTTCTCAAAATAAATCGTTTTAATCAGGAAAAAACCGTGCAATTCAGCGGGCTTTCTTTCGCTTGGGAACCCGGAACAATTTACAGGATTTCCTCAGGCAGAAACGCTACCCGGTGCCCTCTATTGCCCGAAAAAACAGATATGCCGGAAAATGGGTTTAAAATGGATATTTTGGGAAACGGGGGATATTCAAGGCAAAACATAATTTGATCCTGAAGATTGTTGATAGTATTAACCATAAATGATTTACTCGATGCAAAAATACTATGTTTATATTATCTTCCCGCCTATTCACACTGCTGGATAAAAAATTTACCGGTTGCCAGGAGAGGTGAAAGGTGCAACGTTTTTTAAAAATACTATTTTTTTGGATCGTATTCTGTAGTGCGATGGTCGCTCTCACTACACCAGTGACTGCCGCAACGACAGAGGTACATATTGCCAGATACGGAGCCGATAACGTATCGGTCATCAATGAAACGACGGTTACATACCAGTGGATGGAAGCAAACCTGCCGGTAATGGGAAACGGGGGAACTCACTACTATCTCCAGGGGCCGGTCTTTGTTGATGATGCTGATCCAGCCCGGGAAGAACAGACTCCGCTGGAACGCCGCGGAAGATTCCAATGTTCAGGAAAAGGACATGGGGGCGGTCAAAGGCACAGACGTCAAAGACCTTTGCAGTCTTGTAGGGGGGATGTCTCCGGGAGATACGGTAAAAATCAAAGCCGCCGATGGCTTTACCAAAACATTTGCCTATGAAAATGTTTACACACCTTCATCTCGTCAGGGTCCCATGGTAATCGCCTGGTATCATCATGCAGAGGGGTATGTCCCCGGGTACCGGACAGGGATGCGTCTGGTCTTTTTTGCTGATAATTCCACCAATCCCTGGAATATCCATGCCTTTGGGAATTACGACTGGTATGAATCTGCAGCGCCCGAATACTGGTATTACTACCGGCAGGGTAATGAGAAATATCCGACCACGACCGGACTCTCGGTCCAGTACGTTTCTGATATCCTGATCTATTCCGGCAGTACGCCACAGGATAACCTGACCCGCACGTCAACGATAGCTACGGGTGCAGTACCGACGCAGGCCGGTATTTCACCGTTTGCGATCGTATGTTCCCTCATCGCATGTAGTTTCCTTGGGTATCGTATGCAGGATTGGGGCTGACCATGACTACAGGATCTTGTTACCCACGGGATTCAGAAGAACAACGGATGCACAGGATCAGATTGTTCCACTTTCTTATCTCCCTGATCCTACTCTGCGGTCTGACGAATGCAGTGTGTGCAGCACCCACAACTGCGGTTCACGTGGTGAAATATGCCTCAGATGGCATAACGGTACTCAATGAAACGACCGTAACGTACCTGTGGATGGAAACAAACCTGCCCGTGCAGGGCGATGGCAAAACCCATTACTACCACCAGGGGCCGGTCTTTGTCGACGATAAGGAAGGTCAATGGGACGTCAACGAAACGACAAATTTCAAGGACCAGGGTGCCGTCAAAGGGACGAATATCAGAGACCTCTGCAATCTCGTCGGGGGCATGGAAGCCGGTGATGAGGTGATGATCAAGGCACCGGATGGTTACCATGTTGAATTCGGGTATGAAAACGTCTACAACCCGCTCCCCCGTCAGGGTCCGGTGGTGGTCTGCTGGTATAATGGTGAAGAGAGTGATGTCGGGGAGCGCCAGGGAGTAGGCTACCCTCCGGCGTATTTCAATGGCATGCGACTGGTCTTTTTTGCTGATGCTTCTGTAAACAGCGAAGGAAAGCACGTCTTTGGGAACAACGACATGAGGGTGGTGATGCCTCCGGCCACCATCCACCTGTTCGATGACCTGTTCCCGTCCACCAGTGGCTACACCGTCAAGTGGGTCGATGAGGTCAAAATATACACCGGGGGCTACCACGGCATCAAGGGAGCTCTTTCCAAATCCTTGGGAGATAAGGATGCACCTCCAACAACGACAACCCAGAGGAGCCCGCTCCTGCCGTTCACATGCTTGGGCGGGATCGCGATAATCGTCTTGCTAACCCGGAGGCGATCCTGATGATCCGAGCAGCTCATGGAATCTGTATCCTGTTAGTCCTGTTTTGCTGGTTTGGGGGATGTACCGGCACGGGTTCTCCGTCTTCACCACTCCCGGTAACAAGTTCAGTTGATGAATTCAGTACCTGGAACCTGTCGGTCAATGGTACAACCCAGCTGGTATATTCTCTCGACCAGGTCCGGGCATTTCCTGCTACGACCGGCAATGGTTTTGCGGTCTCCACGGTCGGGATTAAATATGGCCCATATACCTGCAAAGGAGTCCTGCTTGGAGATCTTCTTGCACAAGCCGGTGGGATCTCGACGGGAGACCAGGTTTGGATCTCGGCACCTGATGGTTACCTCTGGGTCTTTGATTATGACCAGGTACAGGGAAACGGTTTCATAACGTTCAATGAAAGCCTCAAGGAGATTCTCTCTCCACCGTTGAGGATCCTGTTAATGTACGAACAGGACGGGAAACCCCTCTCGTATAATGACGGGGGACCATTGAGGGTCGCAATAATCTCCAAGGATAAGGGTGTTGTGACAGAAGGCAGTGCCTGGGTCAAATGGGTGGATAAGATAGAGATCAAAAAGAAATAATCATGTCACCGGTAAAATTTGCTCTGATCACAATTGTACTGATTCTCGTGCTATGCCTGGGTTCAGGCTGTACAAATGGAGGGGTAGGTCAGAAAAAGACGATCCTTAAAGTTGTACCGTCGGGGAGCCTGCTCCAGCCATTTGCCGATGTGGAAAATGCTTTTGAGGCCCAACATCCCGACGTCGATGTCCAAGTTGAAGGGCACGGCAGCATCCAGGCGATCCGACAGGTCACCGATCTCCACCGCCCAATCGACGTCATCGCTGTTGCTGATGCGTCCCTGATTCCGGACCTTATGTTCCGGACAGATCCAACAACCGGAGCAAACTTTACTGATACTTATACACCGTTTGCGACGAACGCGATGGTCATTGCATTTACGAACAATAGCAATTACGCAGATGAAATTACATCGAAGAACTGGTACCAGGTGCTTTCGCGTCCTGATGTCCGGGTGGGGATCTCCAACCCGATGCTCGATGCGGCCGGCTACCGGGCGATGATGGTCGCCCTACTCGCTGATAGGTACTACCAAAATGCCACGCTGTTCCCGGTTCTCATCGGGAATCACTTCACTCCTGCATTGGTGGTACAGAATTCAAAGGGAATAGCGACAGTCACACTCCCGGAAGTGCTTCGTCCCTCGGATGAGAAACTCGTTATTCGTGATGGGAGTATCTTTGTCCTGTCCCAGCTTGAGGCCGGCGGTATCGATTACGCATTCGAATATCAGAGCGTGGCAGAAGGGCATAATCTCATGTGGGTCAGCCTTCCGCCGGAAATTGATTTGAGCTCACCGGACTATGCAGAAGGATACCAAAAAGTCAAGGTAATGCTCGGTTTCCAGCGTTTCAGTGCGATTGGCCAGAACAGGACCGGGCAGCCGATTGTCTACGCTGTTACTGTACCGAATTCCGCACCAAATCGAGAGCTTGCTCAGGAGTTTGCAGATGTTGTTTTCGAGATGGCAAAGACCGGGGGCAGGGGTTGGCCGGCATCACTGAACTGATCCGGTACTGCCCTTTGATGGTAATATCATATGAAAAGTGAGGGGATCCTGAATCATGGCAACCAGTATCCGGTATGATTCGTGCCTGACGTTGTTCTGGCTGATGGGAAGTGTAGTAATCATCATCACTATTCTGGCTCTTCTGAGCATTGCAGTGCCGGAACTCTCAGACCTGTCCCACCTCGCTTCGGTAGCATCCGAGTCAGGAGTAATCGAAGCGATACTCCTGACAATGGTTGCGGCGTTGGTATCGGTACTATTTCTTGTCATTTTCTGCACCCCTCTGGCATATGTATTGGCACGGAGCACCTTTCGTTGGAAAGGGACCATTGAGAATCTTGTAGACATCCCCCTCGTTCTGCCGCATACGGTCGCCGGGCTGATGGTTTATCTCCTCTTCATGTCCCGAGGTCCTCTTGGTGCCCCACTAAAAAGCGTAGGGATCGTCTTTGAGGATGCATTCTTTGGCATTGTGGTGGCGATGATTTTTGTATCTTCACCCTATTACATCAATGCTGTCAGGGAAGGATTTGAAAAAGTCCCGGTCCACCTCGAAAATGTTGCACGGACTCTCGGCGCAACACGGTTTAACGCGTTCTGGCATATCACGCTCCCTCTTTCCACCAGACACCTGCTCTCCGGCTCATTCCTTGCCTGGGGGCGTGCAGTCGGCGAGTTTGCAGCTATCATCATGATTGCCTATTTCCCCATGGTCGTGTCCACGCTCATCTACCAGCGGTTCACCACCGGCGGGCTTGCAGAGAGCCGGAGCGTTGCATTCATCATGATTCTCATTTGTATCGCTGTGTTTATTGTGTTCCGTTGGATAACCCGGATGGCGGGAAGGCATGATCATGATCGAGCTTGAGCAGGTGTCACTTGAGCTCAGGAGGATTCAGTCTTCGCGATGTTAATCTGTGCATCAGCAAATACGAATACCATATCCTGCTCGGACCCTCCGGGGCCGGTAAGACAGTCCTATTGGAAACTATTGCCGGACTTCGGTTCCCGGACAGTGGCAGAATCCTTCTTGGGGGAATCGATGCCAGCGGCATCCTTCCGGAAAACAGACGTATCGCGATTGTCTACCAGGACTATTCGCTCTTCCCTCACATGACAGCTTTTGAAAACATTGCCTTTGGCCTCAGACTCCGGCGAATTGCCGAAACGGAAATTGAAAAAAGGGTGAATGACCTGCTCAAGGAATTCAACATTGCTTCCCGTACCGATCAATACCCATCGTCAATGAGTGGCGGGGAGCAGCAGAGGGTTGCAATCGCGCGGGCACTTGCGACGGATCCATCCGTCCTGCTGCTGGATGAGCCGTTCGCCTCTCTGGATCCCCGGAGCTGTGAGGAATGTGTCAGGGTGATGCAGGATCTGAAGGATACTCGTTCGATCACTATCCTGCAGGTCAGTCACTCCGGTGATGAGGCATATGCTCTTGCGGACAAAGTTATTGTACTCATCGGGGGAAAAGTTGAACAGACCGGCACTCCTGACGAAATATTCTCCCATCCTGCATCAAAGGAAATCGCCCGGTTCACCGGAATGGAGAATGTCATGGCAGGAACGGTAACAACGGATGGATTCGGCTGCTCCCGGATCAGCATTGGATCAGCAGCGATCCTTCTCCACCGCACGTACCCGGACGGTGCTTGGATCAGCATCGGGATTCCTGCTGGATGCATAAGGGTGGTGGCAGAGCAACAAATATCGGATGATCAGGGTATGAATTGTATACCCTGCCAAGTGAATCGGGTGATATGGGGAAAAGACACTGCGACTATCAAGACTTGAAGGGCAAATTCCCCTCACTGCTGTCATATGGCGGACAGATAATGACCACCAAATCCCGCTGAGTGGAACACCGGTATACGCTGTTTTTAAAGATACGGATGTCCGAGTATTTCAGGAGCCTGATTGAATGGCAGCCCGATTACGTGCGACCGGATTTTATCTTTGGTTCACTACTGCAATAGTTGTGTGGTTCATTCTGTATCCAGTAATTGCCGCAACATATCCTGAAAATCAAGTCATTTCAAGAGATCCAACCATATATCCCATGGGGCCTGTGGTTTCCGGAACAAATGGGACTTCAACGGTAATCAGTGTCGTGGCAGATCATACCTGTAAGCCGGATGTCAGATATGCGAATGACTCGTACCTTTTCGTTTTTCCATATTTATGATCACAAAATATCCGGTTCGCATTTGGGAACAGATCATGCTATCCAGATAAACGATCTTGAACCGGCAACTAAATACCACTATAACGTGAGTGGATGCGGGGTTCGTGAGACAGACAGGACGTTTTCAACATTTCCGGGGAGCGGTTCCTGTACCTTTATTGTATATGGTGACACCCGGGAGCAGGCACCTATCTACAACCAGACAGAACGGCATAAACTTGTGGCGGATATGATTGCACAGGAAAAGGATATCTTTTTTGTTATTAATTCCGGCGACCTTGTTTCGGAAAGCAATGACACCCGGGAATGGTCACGTTTTTTTGATGCGACAGAAAAATTACGATCCGTTACAACCTATGATGCAATTCCTGGCAACCACGATACAAACAGATCCCTGTTCCGGCAATTTTTTGGAACTGATAAAGCAACCCTCCTTGATTGCGGTAACATGCGTATTGCAATGCTCGATTCGACCGATACTTCATCCATAACCCAACGGGAACAGGCTGAATGGCTGACATCCGCCCTTCGAACCCATGAAGGTGCAAAAATCATTATAATGCACTATCCGGTCTATACTCCGATGAGAAGCATTACGGAGGATGGGAGGATATTCAGAGTTCACTCGTCCCGGCATTCCGGGAATCTGGCGTCAAGCTCGTTTTCAGCAGCCACGTGCACGCATTCGAAGAGGTTGAGCGCGATGGTATCACCTACATTACTGAAGCTCGTGGTGGAGCACCGGCGTATCCATTGAATATAACGCGAATTCCTGGATCCGTACGATCCTATGAAAATTCCCTTGGGTACAGCCGGGTTAGCGTGGATCCTGAAGCGGGGGAAATCAGAATCGAAGTGATCCGGGTGGCAGATGTATCAGGGGATCTTCGGAATGTCACCAGGATCTATCCTCATGATACCGTCGATGCATACATCAGGATCCCGATAGATAAATCCGTAAATCATTTTCCGGATATTTCTGAACTGCTTAATCACAATCCGTTCAAAATAGATCATTGAGACAGATCCAGCTGCTGAAATTATTTTCGTATTTATTAATCCGGATTATGATTTGTTTAGGCATATTGCCTGTTAATGATCCTGATTAAAAATGCAAATAAAAAATAATTCAAACCAATTTATGATTTTATTAACTATATTATTTTAACAAATCTAAAAATCACAATTTTTATATTGACTCGCACTGAACATTGAGTTGTTCGGGTTTTAACTGGAATGCAAAAAAGTGTATTCCGAACTTTGGTGATTGATCATGTCGAGAATCAGGCAACCATTTCTATTACTTGTAGTCCTGTTGTTATGTACAGCACTTTTCGCCGCACCCGTAATGGCGGCAACAACACAATTACATATCGTAAAGTACGCAAATGATGGGACAACCATACTGAATGAAACAACCAAAACTTACCAGTGGCTGGAAGCAAACCTGCCTGTGTTAGGTGACGGTACAACACACTATTACAGCCAGGGACCGACATTTGACGACAACAACTTGTGGGACGATGCTGAATCGCTGAACATTGACACAAGGGACTGGGGCGCAGTAAAAGGGACTGACCTCAAGGACATCTGTAACCTTGTGGGTGGAATGTCAGCCGGAGAAACGGTAAAAATCAGGGCCAGTGACGGATTCAGCAAAACATTTCCCTACGCATTCATCTATACACCGAACCAGCGTCAGGGACCGATGGGTATCACATGGTACCGAGCGGATCAGGGATATGTATCCGGTTATACAGACGGAATGCGTCTGGTAATGTTTGCGGATGCAAAAATCAATACCTATGGCTGGAACACATCAGGCTGGCATGTTTTTGGAAATGCAGATATGCGTGATAGCTGGGCGCCCAACTATTGGTATAATTATAGCGGGATCTATCCTTCATCCGGTGGCGTTTCAGTAAAACTGGTGTCCGATATTCTCATTTCTAGTGACGACCCGGTACCACCGGCAACCGGAAGCATTGAGGTTATTTCAGATCCAGTAGGGGCAGAGATCTTCATCAACACCATTGATACCGGGTTCACCACGCCGCACACATTTACCGACAAGGTTGTCGGGAGTTATGACGTATATGTGACCAAGAGCGGCTATGTCACACCGGGAACACAGACAAAATCTGTAACGGAGGATGCTACAACTTCTTACTCATTCACCCTCACTGAAATACCGCCGGACACTGGCAGCATTGCAGTCACATCGGATCCAGTAGGGGCAGAGATCTTCATCAACACCGTTGATACCGGGTTCACCACGCCGCACACATTTACCGACAAGGTTGTCGGGAGCTATGACGTGTATGTGACCAAGAGCGGCTATGTCACACCGGGAACACAGACAAAATCTGTAACGAAGGATGCTACAACTTCCTACTCATTCACCCTCAGCCCGGTAGTTGTCGACATCATTTATGACGGTACTATCACGCTAACTCAGGGTAACACATTCGCAAAGCAGGCGTATAACAATTTGACTGGTGGATTGTATATAATCAACCGGACAACACCGCTTGGTGCACTTGATACGGTAGCAACATCACTGGGGTTAATGGTCAATGTTACGGATAAACGCTGGTCGTATGATCAGGATCTTCTCCTTGATGATATCGGAAGTTACCTGAATAAAAAACCGAATATCTGGTACGCCTATGTTAACGGGGTCTTCAAAGATGGTTATGGCAACCATGCGAACGGTCTGAACGTTTTCGAACTCAATACCAATGATCAGGTAAATTTCTACTACGCTCCGAATAAAGATCCCGATCCGGTCGTTAATGCAACGGCAGTTGTGAAAATCAAGGTGAATATCCAGGTACCAGGTCCCGCTGTGGATACTCTATTTGACGGTGCAGTTACACTTACTCCCGGTGAAACGTTTACAAAAAAGGCATACAACAATGCAACCGGAGGACAGTATACCATCAACCGGACAACTCCGCTCGGCGCCCTGGATAAAGTCGCAACATTGCAGGGATTTACGTACAATGTCACCGACAACCGGTGGTCGTATGATCAGGTGCTCCTTCTTGACGACCTTGGTCAGTACATCCGCAAGACCCCGAACTATTGGTACGCGTATGTCAATGGAGTGTACAAAGATGGTTACCAAAACCATCCGAATGGCCTGAACGTTATCGACCTTAATAACAATGATCAGGTAAATTTCTACTACGCCCCGAATAAAGATCCCAATCCGGTCATTAATGCAACGGCAGTGGTGAAAATCAAAGTAAACATAGGCAGTATTCAGCCATCGGAGCCCGACTGGACCCTTTCCCTGAATGGTGCCAAGTCCACGAGTGTCACTCAGACGTTTTTCGAAGATGGACTTGCATGCCCGGCATCTGGTCATCAGGTATTCTGGACCGATGCTGATGGCAACGTGTGGGGTGGAGTGCCGCTCTGGATTCTGGTGGCAATGGTTGATGACAACCCGGATGTCGGTCCTGACCACTTCAATTTCAATGACAGCATTGCTGCACAGGGATATTCAGTCAAGGTTTCCAGTGGTGATGGCTGGGATACAACACTTGCCAGCAAGGATATTGCACGGAATAACAGCTACATCGTCGCGAACACACTCAACGGCCAGCCGCTTTCATTCCTGACTCCCGGCGGAAAACTCAGCTGGCCGCTCCACCTCAAGGGCGCTGCGGTCTTTGGTGGTCAGCAGGTGGGCAATATCACAAAGATAGAACTTACCGGCCTCCCCCAGCCACCAACCGAGTGGACGCTCACCCTTGAAGGGGATGTTACAGATACCATCACACAGACCTACTTTGTTGATGCTATCGCCTGTCATCATAATGTAACCTGGACCGATTCCAATAACGATGTATGGCAGGGTGTATCTCTCTGGGACTTGGCCGGTGCAGTCGATGACATCGAGACATCGAGTCACTTCACCTTCAACGATACCCGGGCGGCGATGGGATATACTGTCCGTGTCTCTGCCTCTGATGGGTTCAACGCGACATTCACCAGCGCGGATATTGCACATAATGACGGGTACTTTGTCGCATATAAGAAGAACGGGGCTCCTCTGGCTGGATCAGACACACCCCTTAAACTGGTCGGATCTGCCACAACCAGCGGCAAGCAGCGCGTAGGAGGTATTACAAATATCCGCCTTGAAGGTCTGCCGGATCAGTACACGGCAGGAAACTGGCAGCTGAAACTGAATGGTAAGATCGGCGATATAATCCCGCAGGGTGAATTCGAGGTACTCGGCAAGCTGCCATAATGCCACTTATACTGATGCAAATGGGAATGTCTATACCGGTATTCCGCTCTGGCGGCTTATGGGATGGGTCGATGACCGGATCCCCCATGGGCCAAATGGTTTTAACGATGCTGCAGCAATAGCAGGTTACAAGGTCATCATAAAAGCCGGGGATGGATACGCCAAGGAGTTCACGAGTCAGCAGATTGGCAAGAACGACAACTTCATTATTGCCAACACCATGAACGGCGCCCCGCTACCGACTGACGGATCCCATCCGCCATACCCGCTCAGGCTGGTCGGTTCCGGTGCAACCGGGGGTAACAGCGTTGGAAACGTTGTTGAAATCCAGCTTACCGACTTCCAGACGCCGGTTGAGGCGCCAAAACTGCATATCATCAAGTATGCAGGAGATGGAACGACAGTAATCAACGAAACGTATGTTGATTACACCTACATGGAAAACAACCTGCCGGTTATCGGGGACGGGATAACCGCCTATAAGTTCGAAGGGCTCACCTTGAACCCATCGAATTTGTGGGACCCGGAGGAGACCTATCCGGGTGGATTCAAGATATCCAATGTAGTGAAAGGGACCCGTGTCCATGACCTTGCTGAACTAGTCGGGGGAATGGGTCCCGGAACAGCAATTACTTTCGTTGCAAGCGATGGCTTTGAAACCACACTCCCCTACTCGTCGATTTATACAAATCCGGCAGTCCAGGCCCGACAGGGAGATGCTATTCTCGCATGGTGGGGCGACGGACAGTATGTACCGAAGTATGCGGATGGAATGCGCCTCTTCTTCACCCCGGACGGGGATCATGTTTACGGACAGTGGGATATGCATGAGACATTACCGTCCCAGTACCTGGCGTTATAATACCCAGGATGGTGTACAGTACCCCTCGGCCGCAGGACTTTCAGCGAAATTCATCACGACTATCAAGGTCTTGTCCGTTCCGGAATCAGACTGGACCCTTGACCTCGATGGTCGGGATATCGGCGGAGTTGAATATACCGTTGCAAAGCCATTCCTCGAGGAAGCACTCGCCTGCCAGTTCGGATCCGACCATAAAGCGACGTATACCGACAGTCAGGGACGGGTCTGGGAAGGAATGCCCCTCTGGTTCTTTGCCGGCTACGTGGATGACGGAGACCAACATTCTCCCAATGCATTCAATGAGACACTTGCAAAATCAGGATACAATATCGTCATAACCGGGACAGACGGGTATTCAACAACCATAGACAGCAGATCGATCATCCGCAGCAGCAACTACATCATCGCAAATAGCCTGAACGGCTTCCATATACCCGATACCGATACCAACTGGCCGCTGCGGTTAACCGGCGCGAATGTTACTGGTGCCAGTATAGTGAAGAAGGTCAAATCAATCAGGCTCGTGAAAATCCAGGATCAGGCACTTACGCCCATGACAATATTGGCAAAATGCCCCGTTGATATATCTGTAACCGATCCTGAAGGTCACACCATCAATGGAAAGATAAACGAAATTGCCGGAGCTGTCTATTCAGAACTCCTTGGTGCTGACGGTCTCTCCGATCCCCGGATACTAATACCCGAAAAAATTCCCGGGGATTATATTATTACGGTTACTCCCAAATCCGGAGTTTCAGGAACGGATACTTTCACCCTCCAGATCGAATCGGATGGCAAACTCATTACTCTCGCTGACAAAGTCCCGGTGAATGCTATCCCCCCGGAACCCTACAGGATTCAGGTCAAAGCGAATGGGGAAATAAAAATCATCGGTGGCGGAGCAATTCCCACCCCGGAGTTTCCAACCCCTGCTTTCCCGATCATGACGATCGGTGCAATGATATTCCTGGTATACGTATACCGGCGGGACTAATACAATAGTCCACTTTTTTTAAAAATGGTCCCGCGGGGAATCTCGAAATATCTATGTGGTCCGCCTTCATTCTCATTTTGGTTTTTCTTTAAAATCAAAAATGATAAGTAAACCAATATGTGTTAACAATTCATATACAATTAACAATTTATTTTATATCAGAAATATAGAAATAGTTTTGATCCTTTTAAAGGCATTTTAAGGAAAAGCCTTGGATGACACAGGTGGCATACATGAAGATTTTTTCATTAGATAAAAAAAATTTTCTGGTACTCATAAATATTATTCTTATTCTTACAGTTGCTGTGCCAGTTCAGGCATCATCCACCCAACTCCATATCGTGAAGTATGCAAATGACGGGACAACAATCCTTGCAGAAAAAACACTGACCTACCAGGAGATGGAATCGTCGTTACCCGTCCAGGGTGATGGAGTTACCCGTTACTATCTCCAGGGTCCGGTTTTTGTTGACGACCCTAATGCTGCAATTGAAGAGCAGCTCCGCTGGAATCCGGCTGAAAATACCAACGTTCAGGAAAAAGATGCGGGTGCAGTCAAAGGTACAGAGGTAAAGGACCTCTGCAATCTTGTCGGCGGAATGAAACCTGGCGAGACCCTGAAGATCAAGGCAAGCGACGGAATGGCAAAGGAATTTGCCTATAAAAATGTCTACACCCCACCTGCACGGCAGGGACCCATGGTAATTACGTGGTATAAAGATGGACACTACCCGGATTCGGGATATGATGAGGGAATGAGGCTGCTGTTCTTTGCAGACTCATCTGTTAATCCATGGGGAGAACATGTCTTTGGTAATTTCGACTGGCACGAGTCGGCAGACCCGCAATACTGGTATTATTACCAGGAGGGGACTGAGAAATATCCGACAACGACAGGACTTTCAGTAAAATACGTTTCGGACATCCTGATCTACAGTTCCCAGTCCCCCGGCTCCGGATCCGGAGGTTCCGGGGGTGGGGTCGGGGTAAGCCGTCCGGCCGCCGGGGCAGCACCTGCTGACGATACTTCACAGTATGGTTACCGGGGTTCGAAACTGGCGACGTATGCTTCAGGTAGCCTGAATGGGACGATCAGGCTTTTTTTTAATCCCAATAGCAGCCCCGTTGTGGTGAATAACCGTATCCAGGAATATACCATTCCGTTCGATCTGCCACCCGGCAGCAATCTGACGCTCGCCCGATTATATATCTATGTCTCCCGAAGTCACGGAATTCAGACCAACAGGGGGGTTATCCCCTCCCTTCAGACATCGTTCAACCGGCAGCCGCTCGATGAGGAAAAAGTCTACATCGATACCGATGGAGACAATACCAGAAATGTGTCAGCGACCTATGCGTACGATGTACTCAGGTACATGACGGGAAACAGTTCCTCTACGGTCTCTCTCCGGAATCCGGAATATGACCAGAACGTTTTCTCCGTTGATACGGTAATGCTCCTTATTGGTTATGAGAATGACCAGGGACTGTATTCACATACTGGATTGATGAGGGATGTGATGTTATTTTGAGCGTGCCGGGGAAAGGTATCTTTCCCAGGGACGCCGTTACATCCATCCCATTTACCGGCACCCTGAATACCACAAAGAACCTTAATGCAAGTCTCTCGATAGTTACAACCGGCACTGATTCGGTGAATTCGACAGAACATGTAATCAGATTTGGTAACGCGACATGGTATAATGCGTTTGACAACCTATCAGCGTCTCATGTTCTCCAGGTCCCGGTAACCTCCTTCCTGAATGTGTCCGGAAATTCAGCCTCGATCGAAAGTACCATCAGGAGAATGGATGCAGATTACCTTGTGAACCGGAATGCCATTCTGGTTATCGGGCAAAACAATGCCCATACCGAAGCCGAATCGAATCCGATACATCTGATTCCCGGACAATCAGTTTTCGGCAATTCTTCGCTTCTGCCCGGCACTATCCAGCCAGCGTCCAACCTCACTTCCCATCCAACTGGCTCTACAAATTCCTCTGTCCTGCCTCCTTTACTCTTGGTAGCGAACACGGCACAGCCCTGCAGACTCACACTCCATTCAAATCCCGAAGGGGCTCTTATCTTTGTAGATGGGATCTATCTCGGGAAAACCACACCGTACACATTTAACGTAACTCCTGGTGAAGAACACAGCATCCGGATGGAACTCGATGGTTTTCTCCCCGCCGAAAGAAATCTGACCGCCAATAATGACACTTCTGTCTGTGAACATCTCTATCTCAAATCCGGTATCTATTCTCCAAAAGGTCAGACCGATACACTGGTTCAGGAGCGCGAGATGACCCATGACGGCGGACTGTACATCCGCTCCCGCCCCGGCCCGGCAACTATTTCCCTCAATGGTATCCTGATGCCTCAGAGAACTCCTGCTGTCGTATATGGCCTCAAAGAGGGAACTTACACCGTGAAGTTATCGCTCGAAAGAGGTGATTTGTCTCTCAAAGGTGCATCGGATATCCAGTTCGCAGACCAGGAAGTGTATGTTCACCCGTATTGCATTGTGCCGGTTGATGTCGCTGCCAATAATTCACCATTGTGGGACATTATTATTGACTCCCGCGATCTCCGCGGAGAACCGTTTACGGTAAACGGTCATGCAATCCAGAAAACCATACCTGATATGGTTACCACACCCACCTTTGACTCTTTTATAACCATTTTTCATAACCTGTCCTATGTCTCCTATCCCCTCCCGGCTCTTCTGAACGAGGACCATTATCTTGTCATTCAACCACGGGATCACGATGATCTGAATGTCTTTGTAGATTCCAAACCAAGAGGAGCTGAAGTATTTATTGACGGTTTCAGGACAGGTTTTTCAACGCCCTATTCCTTTACCAATATTTCCGATGGCCCTCACAGGATTATGGTCTCAAAAACCGGGTTCATTCCTCAGGAAAGCATCATCACGCTGTTATCTACACCAGTTCCGATTTCGACAACCAATGTTACCTTCAGCCTTGATGAATATCAGAATGGTTTTTTACGAGTGGCAAGCGATCCATCTGGTGCTGAAATTGGTCTCGATGGCATGGACACCGGTGAGATAACTCCTTTCATTTTCTTCGCACTTCCGACAGGATCGCATTCGATTATCATTGGTAACAAAACGGTGACGAGAAAGTATCCCGACATCACCGTGAATGCACTAGTACCTGTTAATATCAGTGCAGATTTCCGTGAAATTCAGGATTGATAATCCTGTTCACGGAATTCCCAGCCAAGTCATTCATTATGGGTACACGAACGTTTGGTAACGGCTCTATTACGCCATCTTCAGATCAACGTGCAGGTCCACAATGCCTCTCGGAGAAGCGACAGTGCCGCTTTTGACCAGCGTGCCGTTTTTATACATATCAACGGTGAGCACATTACCCGATCCATCCTGTTTCTGGATGGTTGCTGCCACCACGCCGTCAACGGTTGGAATCCGGTAGAACCGGTCTCCGGATCCCATCACCTCCCGTATCCCACCTGACAGGTCAATCTGTCCGGTAAAATTCCCCGCGTATTGCACTCTCACCCAGACACCGGTATCGGGAATAGTGATTTGGGGAGGAGCAGTCGGGACAGTGGTAATGACGGAGGATGCAGTCGGTGCCGGGACAATGGTGGTCGGGACCGGAGAAGCCGCCGTTGTCGAAGCCGGAGTAATGGGCAGTGGAGTTGTAACCGGAGTCACCTGGGGAGTCCCCTGGAGAATACCTGAATACATGACCGCTACCCCGGCAACTGCGAGAATAACAATAATAATCGCTGCGATGCTGCTGTAACTCAGTTTATCCGGAGAAGCAGGAGCCGGGTGAAAACGGGAAGACAAGGGAGTTTTTGAAGATTCCGTGACGGTCGCCGCTCCAGCCCCGCCGGCTGACTGTTCTCCTGGGAGTGGAGCGACCGCGGCCCCGGCACTATTTCCGGCGGAGTGGTCACGCCGGGATCCTGCACGGCAGCCCCTCTCTCCGGAGAGTACCAGGCTGTTCGGGGTGTCATTGGTAAAGGTTCCTATGGTATCATCAAATATAATATCGGTATCCTGTTCAGGAGGGGTCTGCAATACGACAGATGCTTTTTCGCGAATTGATCTGATCTGTTCTTTGATATGTCTTAACCCAGTCATTACATTCCTGCTTCCGTTCGCCGCCAGCCTGCAGGGAGAAGACGAGTTCTTTTGACTGAGTCGCACCTCCGCGTGTTGTTGCCGCCAGCGACAGAGTAATGATCGGATTGCCATAGGCATCTTCTCCGGGAATTACCGTCTCGATGGTCGCGAGGGGAATGATCTGTGGTTTAAACTGGGCATACCCTGCATCGATAAGGATAATACGCTCGCTTGTGAGCATGACGTCTGACAAGGCCGTGTCGAATTTCACCTTGTGCGCTGTCAGAATAATGGATTCATCACGGTTAAAATACGGGGTGCTCATACTACCACAGTCTCTGCACTATTTGTCGTTCTCTTAAGCAATATTCTTTCGCGGTGTTCAAATCTCTTTTTCAGAAAGGGACTGCGAGTCCGGAAAATACTTTTCTGATATCAGTGAAAGGTAACCTGTCTGGGGATGAGAAAGATGCATGCCATACGACAGTTCTCCGTGGAATGATCCTTTAACACGGAGACAGCTGATCAGTCATGCGTCCCTTCTTCCCCTCCCGGAGCCTGCTCCTGATGTCATTCGGGCCTGAGCAAAAAACCGGAATTTCCCGGTTCATATGTGCGAGAATTAAAGTTTCAGGTGGAGCTGCCACGTGAGGAAGGAATCCTTACCCATTGGGATCTGAATTGCGGAAAAAAGGAAGAGGAATGAACTGGGGAGTCAGGATTTAGAAATACATCACACGGCTTCCGGTGCCGGTCTGGTTATTTGTCTGGTTGGTGATCTGGGGTGTCTTGTTATCCGCGGGGATGATCGTTTGGACAAGTGACGGTCGGACCTTCTCTGCAGGAACAATCGTCTGATTGTTTACCTGATGTGTCTGGTTGGTTGTCGGAACAGTTCGTGCAGTCTGTATGGTCCGCGGAGTTATGCCCGGGGGGCTCCGGTCATTGCGTCTATCAGGATGTCGATAAAACCCTTCGGGCTTGATGTCGTACGATGATTGATCAGTTCCCCGTCGCGGTAGATCTCCACGGCAAGAATATCTCCTGAGTTATCGGTCTTATACATCTGGACCTGTACCAGTCGGTTATCTGTATTCATCTGATAAAACCGATCACCGGAACCGGATACTTCCCGGAGCGACCCCGGGTTACCCAGTCGTCCATAATAGTCATGCGGGTACGTTACCCGCACCCAGACACCGGCGTCCGGAATCGCTACATGGGCAGGTGCAGGGGTCACCGGTGTTGATGGCAGGGGAACCGGGGTCTGTGGCATGGAAGGGGTCGGGACCGGGGAGAGTAACCTGAGCCGGGGTTCCAAAAGATGCAGGTAAGAATACCGCGACGCCTGCGATCCCCAGGATCAGGATAAGTATCGCAGCAGCGATCATAAACGACGTTTGCCGGCTCGCACCAGCCCCGGGTGGGGGTGGAGGTGATCCGGGCTCAGAGGGAGCACTCTCTTCAGGTAGTCCGGTCATTTCACCCGGCGGCCCCTCTCCAGGAACGCCGGTTTCTGATCGTCCTGCACCTTCTCCCCCGTCCTCGGGGGGCACAACAACAAGTGGTTCTGGTGCTACAGGCGGAACTCCGGAATCAGATGGTGTTTCAGAATCGGCAGACGCCTCTTCAAGTGGTATCGTGTCAGGAATGACAGATCCTGCGGTTTCCTCCTGGGATGGTATGGGAACAATGCTTTCCGGTTCTTCCGGGTACTCTGTCCAGTGATAACGGCTCTACCTTGAGATCTGTCGGCGTCTCTTCAAAAATTGGAATATCAGGGTGGACAGGCCCGGTAACATCTTCGCGGGATGGTATGGGAACAATACTTTCCGGTTCTTCCGGTACTCTGTCCAGTGATAACGGCTCTACCTTGAGATCTGTCGGCGTCTCTCCAAAAATTGGAGTATCAGGGTGGACAGGCCCGGTAACATCTTCGCGGGATGGTATGGGAACAATACTTTCCGGAATAGCTGGAGATTCCCTATCCCGTGATGCCGGATGCTCTTCAGAATCTGCCGGGATCTCACCAGCGTCTGCATTCTCTGGAATGTCCGATCCATTAATTTCTTCCGGAGGAACTCCGGGCGCAGGGATCTCCGGTTCAACCGGCATTACTCTGTCCGGTGATACGGGCACTTCTGATAGAACGTCGGAGGATTCTTCACCGGTCAGCTCTGCAACTCCGGCTCCAGATGACGGTTCTTTTAGAGAAACCACTTCTTCGGGTTCATCGTGGATA
Source organism: uncultured Methanoregulaceae archaeon (assembly GCA_963829335.1). GTDB lineage: Archaea > Halobacteriota > Methanomicrobia > Methanomicrobiales > Methanospirillaceae > Methanoregula. The sequence goes on along the minus strand of CAWHIE010000002.1, from coordinate 29,498 downwards.
ATGGCCAGTTCTATCGGTGCGGGACGGGATTCAATTATCGTTGAATGAGGAAGCTGCATCTCAGGCGCAATATGCCGTCGCGTTGCCGGTCGTATTCCGATATCCTGATTGATCGGAGCCGTACCGGGACCAATGGTTTCCTGACGCCCTGCCACGACAAAATCCATGAGATTTTTCAGCCATTCATCGCGCTCCCGGTCCCGTTGCTCGCCGGGTTGACGGGAAAAGATAAGGTTCATCCGGTCCGATCTGCCAGTCAGTCCGGTATCGGAGAAATAGAGGGTAATGGCAAGGTCTCCTGTGGCAATCTTTCCCGCCTTTACGGAAAGTATCGACTGGAGAGGGATCTTCTGCGGGTGGAAAAGGGCATACCGTATGTCAATAAGGATGAGATATTTTGTGGTGAGCAGCAGATCGTACTGCTGGGAGTTGATACTGACCCGGTCCGTGGTCAGTATAATGGATTCGCCGCTCTCAAGGTAAGGACTGTCCATCGCACCACATTCCGTATATACTATGACGTTCGCAGCAATATGCTTTATAGCTGGGATATACCGGTAAACTTTTTCGACCTATTCAATACGGCTATATCCCCGATATAACCAGCAGCTTGTCCGGGTATGCGTGAAGGGATAATAGTACCCGAAAAATAGGGGGGACCAGATGTATATGAATATACGACAGGACCCGGATCCTTATCCGGGAGGACGGACAACAGGGTCGTACATCTTTTTCCCTTTTCCTGAGTTTCTCAATAAAACCTGAGAAATCGAATGAGATATGAAAAAAATTATTGAAACCCCTTTATTTCCACTGGAAAAAACCGGAAAGTAAGGCAAATTTACCCAAATTTGTAAAAAATTTTTTACTATTTTACTATATATCCACGGTTTGAAACCCGAGAGTTAGCGAAAAATGATTACGTCTCCAGGCGTTACGACACCAATCAAGAAATTCATGCAGTCACCTATGAAAAAATCCGGGTATCCATGGACGTCTTCTCATGAAAAGAATATCTGGTTATATCTCCCTGCCATCTGTTTCTCGCTGCATTCGGATATGTACCTGAATACATAAGGACAACCATTTCCGGTGATAATGATTATACCCTGCAGAAACCCTCTCTTCCACCTGCAGGAATGAACAGCATGCTCACGAGCCACAACCTCCTCCTGAAATTCTGGCATGACTCCCGGTATGTTTTCTCAGGAGTCGGTGTTGAGTATGCTGACCGTGGTGCCCCGGGTGACCGCTCAGTGGTCAGCGGTAAGGATATCAGGGTGCTCGACTCCTACTATTTTGAGATCGCATTGGAACCGGGGGTAAAATATATTCCCTATCACCGAATCCGCAAACTTACCTATAATGGTCAGACCGTCTGGGAGAGATAGTTTACCGGGGAGAATTATGTGGCTGCTTGTATTTATCATGATTAATTATTTATAATCCGGCTTCCATCAATTATGTAATGTATCAGTCCCTTCACAACCAGATACTCCGGCCCGGGCAGGTACACGCCGCTCATGGTAAGCGGCAGCTGTTTTTTATAGAGTAATCGTGGGAATGTCCTGGTGGCGTTCCAACTGAAACGGAATTGATCTCTGACTACTGATTTCGTGGTGAATTATGGGTATGATTGCAGAACGATCGGTTGATGAGTGGTATAGCGCCCTGCCAAAGACGGGCGGGATCTACCACCTTATTAATGGAACCATGGGCGACCGGGGCGGGAAAGAGAGAATCCAGGCGGTGATCGCATTGGGAGAGAGCGAGGACCCGCGGGCGGTCCGTCCTCTCATGGATTGTTGCGCCGACACCGACCCGCTGATCCGGTTGCATGCAACGGAAGCGCTGACAAAACTGAGGAGCGGGAGGGCAGTACCCGTCCTTGTCGAGCGCCTCAGGGATAAGAACGAACAGCTCGGGACAAGAAAGCAGGCTGCTGCGGCTTTGGCTTCGGTCCGGAGTTATAGCGCTATCGCCGGACTCCGGGAGCTGTACGCGGATATGGAGGAGGATCCCGCTCTCCGGTCCTGTGTCGCAGAGGAGCTGCACCGGATTCGCATTCGGTAAGTCAACGGGAAACCCCCCCGTGTCCAAAAGGGTGGAGCGGTTCAGGAGCGTGGTAGAAGATGACAATGGACCATGTGGATTCCTTCGACACATTTTTCCGGGATCCTCCATGACGAACCGGGTAATGCCTCACCTGCTGGTCCGTTGATCCCGTTGAGGTTATCGCAGTCCATGATACTTCTTTAAAAAGACTCTCTCTGGAATACATTTCAAGCAAAAATTCCCGATATACAAATCTGATCTTAACGCTGTACTGCCAGCCATGTATCTCCGAAGAACGATACTTTAACAACCTTTCCTGTCGAAGCTATTGGCACTATGTGGAAGGCAGTCGGGATCGATGCATGGCTTGCCGGGAGGAAGTCAAGCCTGGAAGATGCGCGGGTTACCGTAACCGGTATCATCGAACGGGTAAAGAAGGACGGCGATACCGCATTGCGCGAACTCTCACGCCACTACGAGCTGACGGGAATCGCCGTATCTGACGAAGAGCGTGAATCGGCCTATGACGATGTCGACACACAGGTTATCGAGAGTCTTATTGAGGCCCATGCACGCATCGAGCGCTTCCACGAACTCCAGAAACCAAAGGATCTCTGGCTCCAGGAAATGGAGCCCGGGATCGTGCTCGGCATCAAGACAACGGCACTGGACCGTGTCGGAATCTATGTGCCCGGCGGGCGTGCACCCTACCCGTCCTCCGCCCTCATGTGTGCGGTCCCGGCAAAAGTGGCCGGTGTCCGTGAGATCTGTGCCTGCTCCCCCCTCCGATCAATCCCATGACGCTTGTTGCGCTGGATATCGCGGGCGTCTCCGAGATCTACCGTTCCGGCGGGGCCCAGGCCATTGCGGCCATGGCGCTCGGCACGGAAACAATAAAACCGGTGCAGAAAATTGTCGGCCCGGGAAATGTATACGTAACCCTCGCAAAGATGATGCTGAGGGAGAATGTGGAGATCGATTTTCCGGCAGGTCCGAGCGAGATCGGGATTATCGCCGACCACACGGCGGATCCCCGTGTTGTTGCCTCGGATGTCCTTGCCCAGGCTGAGCATGACCCGAATGCGGCCTGTATCCTGATCACGACCGACAGGTCTCTTCCGGAAAAAGCAGGGCATGAAATAGCCGGGCTCCTGACGTCGGCACCAAGAAAGGAGATCATAGAAAAAGCCCTCAATAATTCAGGGTATGTTGTCGTCGGAGATATGGATGAAGCGATTGCGGCATCCGACAGGGTCGCTCCCGAGCATCTCTCGATCCAGGTAGCCGATCCCCTTTCGGTCGTTACCCGGGTGAAAAACGCCGGTGCGATCTTTGTCGGGAAGTATTCAGCGGTTGCCTGCGGAGATTATGCGGTGGGAACGAACCATGTTCTGCCGACTGCGGGATATGCAAAAATGTATTCAGGACTTGATGTCGGGCATTTCTGCAAAACCACATCGGTCGAGATGATCGATAAAAACGGCCTTGAGGCTATCGGCGATATCGTGGAGACCCTCGCGGAAGCAGAAGGCCTGTATGCCCATGCCCAGTCGGTCAGGATCCGCCGGCAGTGTTGAGGCGGGGATCTTTTTTTTCTTATTTTTAAAAACCTCGGTTTTTTGTATTTTCTGGAAAAACCCCTGTTTCCCTTGCCGGATTCTGATCCACTTTATCCGGCATTATCGGATCAGGGAGATTCCACCGCCGAAAAGTGTCCGCAGCAACAACAGTTTCTCCTTAAAATCATTATTATTTATGAGGATCACCCGCCTCAGGGCCTCTCCGAGGCACGGCGGGTCAGGGTGGTTTTCACATTTTTTATTCTGATCCGTTTCCGGCACATTCCGTAAATGTGATATCCTTTAAAGAGTTGACAGGAATTCTCATATGAAACAGGAAAAAAAACGAGGGGGGTCAAGGGGATGCTCCCCCTCGGGCTGCCTCCCCCACTGGGGGAGAGAGGGGGTCATCCTCATATCTTTCTTAATAAATACATAAAAAAGTACACAACCGCGGATTTCTTCAGTGCACAAAAAGAACAGACCCCTCAAAAAGAAAATAATAAATAAAAAAAAATCCGCTTAACAACGGTCATCGTTCTTTTCTCACCCCATACCTCCAGAATCCCATGATTGTCACGAGTCCCAGGGCAAGGAGGGGAAGGGCAGGGTCAAGGGGCGTTCCTGTTGCCGGCTGATTCGAAGGGAGAAACTCAACTTCTGCCGTTGCAAAATCTCCGCTGTTGGTTCTTAACCGATCCAGCGGAGAACTTTCGACATATACGGTGTAGTTTCCCGGTTTCAGGGTTCCCAGGATCACCGAGGTATCCCAGCGGTAGATCCAGCTACCATCGGTCAGTTGCACCGGTGCTGTAGTGAACAATCCACGTCCGGCAGGAATATTAAGATTGTCGAGGGTCACCCCCCGGGTGTCGAGTTCCGGACCAGTCACAAAGAGATAGACGGCAATGGTGGTAATTCCTGACACGGTCCCGTTGAGTGTAACAACATCACCGATATGAGCCTGCTGGGGTGACGCAGAGACGGTAATGACGGGCAGAGCCGAACCGGGAACAGCAACAGCTCCCAGCATTAGTACGGCAGCGATCAGGAAGTACACGTCTCGCATACCGGTACCTGTACGTTTCCAATGTAAAATAGCTTCACGCATCATGGCAATCAGAATTTGACCACCATGACCGCCTCTTCTTCTTTTTTCAGCTCTATTTTCAGGTGCTCTGAATCGAAGTCATACCCTTCCGCGGGGTTATAATCCTCATAGAGCTCGGTTTTGTCGAGCACATCGACAAACTCTTTTAAGAATATCCGGGGAATCACGTCCATCCTCCCGCCGAACCGGGTGGTAATCTTCCTGATCATCGCACGGATAAACCGGTGCGAAACCCGCTCCCGGTCCGGCTCGGCATATGCCTGGGCATAGACATCCAGAATCTTGAGGGCCACCAGCTCGAGTTTTGCCGTATCGAACTTCGAGAGGATAATCTGGGGCTGCCGCGGATTCCGGTAACTATCGGTCTGTATCACGCTAATCCGGTCGTACAGCGGTGGGACGGACCGTATGCCCCGCGATCCGTCATACATGGCAGGGGTACCGGTGAAGAGGAAGTAACAGCGGGGCATATCTCCCCGGTCAAGTGAATCGATGATCTGGACGAGGGTCTGGTACCCCTTCTCGCGCTGGTTGCGCTGGAGTCCCTGGGTGGTCTCCATTTCGTCAACGGCGATCGCGATCCCCCGGTATCCTGCCCCGTGGATGATCGCAACCAGGCCGCGGAGGAAGATGAAGGCGATGGTGTCGTCGATATCGCCACGGATCCCGGCCCGCTGTTTGAAGTCCCTCCCGATATTAGGCTCGGCCGCGATCCATCCAAGTGCAGACTGGCCGATCTGGAACTCACCGGCGTTGTTTGCCTTGTAATAGGTGCGCAGTGCTGCGGCAAGGGCAGTATTTACTTCGCTGATTCCCGCAAGGGCGGCTTCAATCTCTTTCTCGGTCGCCGCTTCGAGCGCAGCATCCTCGACCGGGCTCCCGCTGACCGAGATCAGCCGCTCTTCAATGGAAAAGAGCCAGGTGTCGATGATGGTCTTAAGGGCATGTTCTTCATCGCTCGTCCTGAGGTTCGAACAGATCTGCTGGAATATTCCCTTGAGTTTATAGAGAGGTGTGGAGGAGGATATGACCACGTGCGAGGTGACAAAGCCCTTGTTACGGGCGATCTCCAGTGCCCGTGCCACGAGGAAGGTCTTGCCGCTGCCGTACTCGCCCCGGATAAATTTCGTATCTCCTCCCCCCTGCGCAACGTAATCCAGCTGTTTTCCAATCGCACTCTCCTCGACCTCCAGCCCAACCGCGATCCGCTCAAGCCCGCTGGCGGGAACCGTTCCCCGTCGCAACGCATTGATTATATTGATGCTTTCGAGCCGGCGCCGGTCCATCTGTTCAGGTTCCGGTATATTCATAGACCTCTCCATCTTCTCCAACCCCTTTTTTGCTAATGAAATCCAGTCCCTGCGTCGATGCCTTCCTGATCAGCTGGTTCACGACGCCAGTCACCCTGCGGGTCCCCAGCAGCTTGCGAAGATCCATCTCGCTTGCCTTCCGGTGTGAGCGGAGAAATTCGACGATCCTCTTCTCCTGTTCTGTAAGACCGAGCTGGTCGGTGAGCACCTGCACCGGCCCGACTGCCACCGCACGTTTTTTTATCTGTGGTACATTCATTATCGGCCGATCGGCAATGGATCTCTCCTTGCATACTGCGATCAGCTGGAGATACTGTTCAAGCAGGATAGTCCGGGGAAATGCCGGCATCACATCGATACCGCAGAGGCAGTAATACTTGCAGGCGGCATAATCCATTTCTTCCATAGCGTTCGTTGCAGCGATAAAAAAAGCGGAGGAGAGCAGCTCAAGCCCGTCAGAATTCAGCGTCGTCTGCCGCTCTTCGAGTTTTTTTATCAGGTGCTCCATGAGGCGCTTCAGGTGGCGCATCTTTCCCTGCTCATCGAGGATGACCGCGGCCACCCGCTCGATATCGGTATTTTTTTTCACATTGGACAGGATATAGAGCATCACCTTTTCACATTCCCGCTCTTCCCCGTGCAATGATAAAAACCTGGCATATTCGAGGCCTCCGGCCAGAAAGTCGGCCCGGTACGCCCGGTAATACCATGATCGTGCCTCGATCATATCTCCCCCGTCGTGGTACAGTCGCGCCGTCTCAAGGAGGCTCACGACGTTTACATCATGGGAAACAACAGCAAGGAACCGGCGGACAGCGTCATCGGGCGTAACGTGCTCTTTGAGATAGGTGCGGTAGGTCCTGATAATACGGGCGAGGGTGTCGAGATTGTTTTTTGTGGTAAGTTCCTCCCGGATCAGGTTTTCATATGCAGCCAGTGCCGGCTGCTCATAACCCATCGCCGCGAGGAGATCGCATTCGACCAGACGATAGAGCGGGTCGCGTGCCTGCCCGAGGAGTGTTTTTACCGCGGCGAGTGCAGTCCCGTACTCTTTCGCGGATTTCAGGAGCAGGATATAGTGAAACAAGACTTCCGGGTCAGGATCTTCATGGATATAGGCCTGATAGGCATCCAGTGAGGCCGGCACATCAAAACGGGAGAGGGCGTCGAGATATGTACGGAGCACTGTCAGGCTTTTTGTCGCGCGGTAACTCCTGAGTGCAGCTTCAGCGGCTGCCTGATACCTGCGGTTCCCGAGGAGTGCATCGATGTATTCCGGTGTCCCGGACAGATCTCCGCCGAACACGGAATGGGAGGTGAGTGCTTCCTCCGGCTCGCCGATCTCGATAAGAGCACGCATCAGGTTCTGGAGATCACCGGGCTTTTTCCCGAGCTGGACAAGGGACCTGAGTACCGGAAGCGCCCCCCGGTAGTCCTTCTGTGAGATGAGATATCCTGCGTAACTCCTGAGGGCGTCCTGGTTGGTGGGATCGAGGTGAACGGCAGCCGCAAACTCCGCAATAGCCCCTTCATCCTTCTGCGCATCAAGTACTTTTGCAAGGTAGCTGTGGACATACGACGAATCCGGCATCTTCCTGGCAAGATCCCGAAAAAATACCTCGGCATCTTCGAGTTTACCGGTATAATAGAGATTTGTCGCGGTGAGCACTTCGATGGCCGAATCCCTGCCCCCCTCGAGAATGGCGGTACAGATCTCCAGTGATTCCTGGAACCGCCCATCCTCGGAGAGCCGGAAGGCCTCCGCCTTCTGTTGTTCACGCTGGACCGGGATCATGGCCGTCCGGAACCAAACCTGACTGCAAAAAGACCTGCCAGCATCCTGATCATATCCGTCTTCCGGACATGGGAGTCACCCTTGTTCTGCCATTCGATAGGGATCTCATCAACCCGGTAATCCTGCCCTGCGGAGTCGCCAGAGCAGTTCGACATCGAACTCAAATCCCCGCGACCTCATCATAGGTACTATTGCATCAATGGCTGATTTTTTAAATACCTTTGCCCCGCACTGCGTATCGTAATAGTTCAGGCCGAAGAGGACCCTGATGAGCAGGTTGAATGCGCGGCTTTCCAGCTGGCGCAGGAGGCTCTGCCGCACCCGGAGATTTGCGCCCGGTATCCAGCGTGAACCGATTGCACCGTCAGCAGTGGAAAGTGATGAAAAGAGACGTCTCATCTCATGAATACCTGTGGAGCCGTCGGCATCGAAGTATCCGACACAGGGTGAATCCGGCTGCCTGGAGACCGGCCAATACCCCCCCGCCTTTCCCCAGTCTCTGGTCAAACCGGAGGCAGCGGATTGTCAGATCCTTCCTTCGGGCTGCAATAGAATCGACGATATCAGCAGTAGCATCTGTCCCGTCACACACAACGATGAACTCCCCGTCAAACCGATCGATCGCTTCAAAGAACGGCGTTATCCGGTGTGCCTCGTTATATGCCGGGATCACGATGCTGCAGGTATTATCGGGCGGGGTGGTCATGATGCAGGTTTTTGTAATCGATCGCGGTCGTGTCCGGAACATGTACAGAAAGTGGTTGACGGCAAGCCGGAGTAATTATGCCCGGGCATGCAGGGCGGCAGGTACAGTACCAGGTACTTTTTGCGGAGTCTCCCAATAACATTACTGGTGTTTGGTGAGGTGCTGGACCAGCATGGTACCGGGACGGTATTTCTCGGCCATCAGCAGTGCGGTTGAGCGGAGTGCGGTATGTTCCATCATACAACTTTCAGGCGGAGGGGATTTCCTGAGGATTGCCGAGGTGTTCTCGGTTACCTGGATTAGTTCTGTTGCAATGAGGGCATTCAGCCAGACGAGGTCGGCAAGCATCTCTTTCATTTCCTTATCCTGCATGATGAATACCTCGTTGTGCCGACTGATAAACAGAGTGTACACACGGAAAAGACAATATTAATCACATGTGATTCCAAAACTCCGGTAGGAGCACAATGTCATATCTGGAAAAAATTAAAAAAGACGGGAAATATGCAAACCCCTTCTTCTGCCTGATGGGTATCGATGTTGTCAGCGTGGAGCCGGGGAAGGCGGTCCTGAGAATGCAGGTCCGTCCGGACATGCATAATGGCGTCGGCTGGCTTCAGGGCGGGATGCTCGCGGCACTTGCTGACGAAGCGATGGCCCTTGCCCTCTATCCCCTTCTTGCAAAGAACGAGGGAATTGCAACCATCTCTGAATCTACCAGCTTCATCAAAGGGGTGAAGGATGGATTCATCATCGCGGAAGGGCGGGTAATCCGGAAAGGGCGGCGTGTGGCATTCGCTGAAGGAGAAGTTTTTGCAGATGATACCGAGAAGGCGATGCTTTCGCGGACATCAGCGGCATTTGCGGTGACGGCAAGTAAGGAATAAACGGATTAATTGAGGAAATTACTTTTTTTTGCTTATTTTTTTTGCTACTGATCAGATGGGAAGTTCTCCCAATCCAGAGATTTAGTAGTGCGTTCCTTGGAAAATAATGGATTTTATGAGGGTCTCCCGCCTCAGGGGCTCTCCGAGGCACTGCGGGAAGTGAGATTTTTTGGATTTTTGAAAAAGTCACTTGATAAACTCCAAAGGAAGGGGCCTTATCGACGATCAAAGCACCGATCAGTAGTTTTGTCGCGATAAGGAAAGAGAGCACATGCGAAATCCTTAGAGTGTATTCTCCCGTTCAAAGTTTAGGAAATCATAGTGTTGTATGAATGGCACATCAATTGGGACTCTTTCTGAAACGGGCGGGGGGGGGCAGGAATACTTTTTAGATTTTTTGGAACTGATCCGCCACTGGGGCGCCCCGTCTGGGGTGGCGGCGTTCATCGTAATGGAGATCGACAGGAATCAATCCTCATCAAATCAGAATTAGAAAATTAGCTGACTGGTGAGAATTCCCGTTTTGAACGGGGTTCTCAAGGACCTGACAGACTGTTGAAAATAAAAACGTGAAATTGAAAGAAAAGGATTTTTTGATTATTTTCTCTTTGCTTTTTTGCTCTTCTTTTCCGGTATTTTCTCTTCGGCTGGTTTGCGGAATTTGAAGTACCAGACGATTCCTCCTGCAGCGACGATCACGATAATGCCGAGGATGATAACCATCGTCTGTGTTGCTGAAGATGCAGCAGCCTGTGCCTGGGCAAGTCCGGCAGCAGCCACGGTGTTTCCCGGGTCAGTTGCTTCTGCTTTGGAGTAAGCATCGGCGGCATCCTGGTATTTTCCCATCTGGAAGAGTGTCTGACCCTTGTTGATCAGGGCTGATGTGAAATTCATGTCAAAGCTGATGGCGGTATCATACGCATTAACTGCATCCTGGTTTTTCCCAAGATTGAAAAGGGCATACCCTTTTTCGTTCCATAATATGGGATCTTTTGGGTATATCACCAGGCCTTCTTCAATAGTCTGGAGCGAATCGTTGTATTGAGTTAAATGGATCAAAGCAAGAGCCTTACCCTTGTAGGTTTCCAAAAGGGCATCAGACTGTCGTATCATGGTTGTATTTGATGCAAGTGCGAGGTTAAAAAATTCAATTGACCTCGGGTAGTCCTGTGCCGAAAGATACCTGACACCGATATTATAGTAATTCGTCGCATTATCGGTCGTCTCATTCCCCGCGGCCATAACTGGCGGGACGAATCCGACAATTACTACGGCGATTGCCAGAATGCAGATAAAATGCCCGATTTTCATAGCATCTCAGTTTGGTTCCGGCGCAGATTAATGTAGCTTTGCAGCCGGTTTTTGTTTTTCATCTCAGGAAAATCGTATCGATAGGAAGAATCAGGTTTGGACTTTCATGAAAACTAAAAAAGACCCTAAAATTCAGGCTCTCACCACGATAAGATAACACTAATAGGTACTATGAGCAAAATGTAAAGAAGTCGGGGAGATCACGTGAAGTACATTATTATCACCGGTGGGGTGATGAGCGGGCTGGGGAAGGGGATTACCGCAGCCTCTGTCGGGCGCATCCTGAAGAACCGTGGCTACCGGGTGACGGCGGTGAAGATCGATCCTTACCTGAACATCGATGCAGGGACGATGAACCCGGCGCAGCACGGTGAAGTGTTTGTGCTCAAGGACGGGAGCGAGGTTGACCTGGACCTCGGTAACTACGAACGGTTCCTTGATATCGAACTCACTGCCGCCCATAATATCACCACCGGCAAGGTGTACCGCACCGTTATCGAAAAGGAGCGGAGGGGGGATTTCCTCGGTGAGACCGTTCAGATCATTCCCCATATTACGGACCAGATCAAGACCTGCATACGCCAGGCAGCGGAAGAGGAGTTCCCGGACGGGACGAAGGCCGATATCTGCCTGGTCGAAGTCGGCGGGACGGTCGGGGATATCGAGAGTATGCCGTTCCTGGAAGCGATCCGCCAGATGCGGGGGGACCTGCCGGAACATGATTACATTCTCCTGCACGTCACGCTCATCCCGGAGGATACGATGGGGGACCTCAAGACAAAACCCACGCAGCATTCGGTGAAAGCCCTGCGGGAGCTGGGTCTCCACGCGGAGATCATTGTCGGCAGGAGCGAGCGCCCTATCGGTGCCCATACAAAACGGAAGATCTCCGCATTCTGCGATCTCCCCCAGAATGCCGTCATCTCTGCAGCTACCGTCCCGGACACCTACGAGGTTCCCATGGAGATGGAGAAGGAAGGTATCGCCGATGTCCTCTCGGCACACCTTGGACTTGAAAAACGCGAGGTCGATACCAGCTGGTACCGGCTCGTGACCCGTGAATATACCAGCCGGATCACGGTGGCGATCGTGAGCAAGTACGGTATCGAGGATGTGTACATCAGCATCAAGGAGGCGCTCAAACACGCGGGCAGGGCGCTTTCCACGGAAGTAAAGATCGTCTGGCTGGACGCAGAGCGCTACGAACGCTGCCAGCTCAAGGATTATGACGGGATTTTAATTCCCGGGGGGTTTGGCAAGCGGGGCATTGAGGGTAAGATAGAAGCGATCCGGTTTGCCCGGGAAAATAATATCCCCTTCCTCGGGCTCTGCCTTGGTTTCCAGCTGGGAGTCGTTGAATACGCCCGCAACAAAGTCGGTATTACCGATGCCACCAGCGAGGAATTCGGGGAGGGTACTCACGTAATAGCGCTCCTTCCCGAACAGGAAGGACTCCATGAACTGGGCGGCACCATGAGGCTGGGAAATTACACGGCAGACCTCCAGGAAGGCACCCTTGCGATGAATCTCTATAAGGAGAAGCAGATTGTCGAGCGGCACCGCCACCGGTACGAGGTGAACCCGCGGTACATAAAAGAGCTGGAAAAGGCAGGCCTGGTCTTCTCGGCGACCAACAAGAACCGGATGGAATGCCTTGAGCTGAAGGATCACCCGTTCTACTTTGCCACGCAGTTCCACCCGGAGTTCAAATCCCGCCCGGCTCACCCGTCACCGCCGTACGTGGGTTTTGTCGAGGCATGCAGGTCAACCAGGCGGGCAGCCTAGAGGGAATATCCCATGGTCAATACAGAGAAATTTATCAGCCAGTCGGTTGGGGAGATTAAGACTGCCGCCGGCAATGAAAAAGTGGTGATGGCCCTCTCCGGGGGAGTTGACAGCTCGGTCTGCGCCGCCCTTGCCGCACGGGCAATCGGGGACAATCTCATCCCCATCTATATCGATACCGGCCTGATGCGCAAAGGCGAGACCGACCGGATCAGGACGATATTCTGGAATATTCACCTGCAGATCGTCGATGCCGGAGATGAATTCATCGGGGCTCTTAAAGGTCTCACCGATCCTGAGGCCAAACGCAAAGCGATCGGGGAACGATTTATCCGCGTCTTTGAACGGGAGGCAAAGAAACAGGGAGCGAAGTGCCTGCTGCAGGGAACGATCTACCCGGACCGTATCGAGAGCGAAGGGGGCATCAAGAGCCATCATAATGTCGGGGGCATGCCGCTGCACATGGAGTTTACCAAGGTGATCGAACCGATCCGGGACCTCTATAAAGACGAGGTACGGGAAGTTGCAGGAGCCCTTGGCCTGCCAAAGGAGATCCAGCACCGGATGCCATTTCCCGGCCCCGGGCTTGCGGTGCGGGTTATCGGTGAAGTGACACAGGAAAAGGTTGCGGTTATTCGGGAGGCAAATGCGATCGTGGAGGACGAGCTCGTAGAAACGTACCGCCCCTGGCAGTGCTTTGCCGCACTTCTCGGTCTTGGCACCGGCGTCAAGGGAGACAACCGGATCCATGGCTGGATCGTGGCGATCCGTGCGGTGAACTCACGGGACGGGATGACTGCCGATCCGCTGGATATCCCGTTTGAGCACCTGACGAGAATCGGGTCCCGGATCACCGCGGATATCCCGAGTGTTGCCAGGGTGGTGTACGACATTACGGCAAAACCACCGGCAACCATAGAATACGAATAATGCATCGGTGAAGAACAAAATAGTAAAAAGTGATGTAAATGGACAAAACCAGCCAGTTTAAAGCGCTCGACGAGCGCTATTTTATGCCTGCATTCTCCCGTGACATGGCCCTGGTAAAAGGGAAGGGGTCGATGGTCTGGGATGCGGAAGGAAAGAAGTATATCGACTGCGTTGCCGGCATCGCCGTCTGCAGCACCGGGCACTGCCACCCTGCGGTGGTAAAGGCGATCTGCGAACAGGCACATGACCTGATCCACTGCTCCAACCTGTATTATATCCCCCACCAGGGGGAGCTTGCAAAAAAACTCGTGGAGATTACCGGGATGCACAAGGCATTCTTCTCCAACTCCGGGGCAGAAGCGACCGACGGTGCGCTGAAACTGGCCCGTGTCAGGACCGGGAAGAAGAAATTTATTGCTTTTGTGCACGGGTTCCACGGCAGGACGATAGGTTCGCTGGCGGTCACGCATAAACCCGCGATCCGCGATCCCTTTGAACCCCTCGGGTTGAAATGCACGTTTATCGAGTATGGCGACCTCGAAGGGCTGAAAAAAGCCATAGACAGCGATACAGCGGGAGTCATCGTCGAACCGATCCAGGGCGAGGCAGGAGTCATCATCCCTCCCAACTCCTTCATTGAGGGCATCCGGGAGGTATGTGATGATACCGGCACCCTCATGATCGCTGATGAAGTGCAGACAGGTATGGGACGGACGGGAAAATGGCTTGCTGTCCAGCACACGAGGGCAAAACCTGATATTGTGACGCTCGCAAAAGGAATCGCGAGCGGGTTTCCGATGGGTGCTCTGGCAGCACGGGAGGATCTCGAGTTCAAAAAGAGCGAGCACGGGAGCACCTTTGCCGGTGGCCCACTTGCCTGTGCAGCAGCACTGGCAACCATCGGGGTGATCGAGAAGATCCTGCCTGATGTAAGCAGGAAAGGGGAGCGGTTCGGGAAGGGCCTGGAAAAATACAACCCCCGTGTCCGTGGCCTGATGATAGGAGTAACCCTGGGTGACAGGTGCCCGGAGATCCAGAAGAAATGTGCAGAGAACGGCGTGCTGGTCAACTGCGCGGCAGACGGGAACCTGCGTCTTGTCCCGCCACTGGTCATAACCGACGCGGAGATTGACAGCGTGATCAGGGTGATTCATGGAGCACTTGGTACGATCGTGCTATAAAAAAAAGAGCGGCTACGTTTTCGCAAAGAAAGCGGACGATATCGCCCGCGAGTACGGTATCGGGCGGATCGCCCGGCTTGCCAGCAACGAGAACCCCGAGCCCCTTTCACCTGCTGCCCGGGAGGCAGCTGAGCAGGCGCTGCTGACGGTGAACCGGTACCCCGATGAGCGGGTCAACGTCCTGATGAACGCGCTCAGGATTCGGTACGGGGACTACCACTTTGTTACCGGGGTCGGGATGGACGGGGTCATCGAGACGATTTTCCGCACGCTGGTGGATCCGGGAGAGTCCGTGGCGATCTCGACACCCACCTTCTCGTTCTACTCCCTTGCGGCCATGGGGCAGGGTGCAGAGATCATCACCGTGCCCCGCGAGGAGGACTTCTCGGTCGATGTAAAGAATCTGACCCGTGCAGGTGGGAAGGCAAAGATCGTGGTCGTATGCTCCCCGAACAACCCTACGGGAAACGCAACGCCGGTTGACCTGGTTTCTGAGCTGCTGGAAGGTATCGAAGGAGTGCTGTTCCTCGATAATGCCTATGTCGAGTTCTCGGACTGCGACTATCTTCCGCTGATGAAGAAGCACGAGAACCTGATCCTCGGCAGGACCTTTTCCAAGGTCCACTCGCTCGCCGGACTGCGGATAGGGTACGCGTTTGTACCCCGGTGGCTCGTTCCCTGGTATCAGCGTGCCAGTACCCCTTTCACAGTCAACGCGGTCTCTGCCGCCGCTGCAGCAGCAGCACTCCCTGATATGGACCATGCGGAACGCTATGTTACCCGGGTCCGACACTGGAGGAGACGATTTACTGAAGAGATCAGGTACCCGGTCCTCCCCTCCGACGCAAACTTTGTGATGATCGATATCTCCGCCCGCAAGAGTGATGAGATGACCGAGGAACTTGCCCGCCAGGGAGTGGTCGTTCGCTCCTGCAGGAGTTTTGCCGGTCTTCCGGATCATTACATACGGGTCAGTATCGGGGACGACTGGGAGAACGAGCGGTTCCTGCAGGTGATCAACGCACTATGATGTGCGGTATCACCGGAACACCGGGTACGGGAAAGTCCCTGATCGGGACTGAGCTGGCCCGCCGGGGGCACACCGTCATTCACCTGACCGATACCGTCGGCCCCTACGTATCCGGTATGGACGAGGAGAGGGACACCCGGATCATCGATGTGGATCGATGGGCAGATGAGTTTGTCCCGGTGGATGGGTTTGTCGAGGGACACTTCGCACACCTGCTTCCCTGCGACCGGATTGTCGTGCTCCGCTGTCGCCCCGACGTGCTGAAGGCCCGCCTCGCCCTCCGTAAATACCGTAAAGAAAAGATCCGCGAGAATGTCGAGGCAGAAGCACTGGATTCCTGCCTGATCGAGACGGTTGAACAGTTCGACCCGTCGCAGATTCTCGAACTCGATACGACCGATCGTGATGCAGCTTATTGTGCGGACCAGATTGAGGGGTTCGTGAACGGGGAGATCCCGGCAGACTTCGGCCACCTTGACTGGTCAGCATTTCTTGAGGCAGGATCATGACACTGGACCAGTACCGTTCCCACGCAAAAGTCTTCTTCGACCCGCTTGTATCCATCGCCATAAAACTCCGGATGAACGCGAATTTCTTCACCCTTGCTGCCCTTATTGCATCGGCAGCCGCCGGATTCTTGTTTTATTTCCGGATGGAACTCTGGGGGATCGTCGCGGTCGCCCTCAATGCGTTCTGCGATGCGATGGACGGTGCTGTTGCCCGGGCGATGAAGACCCAGAGCCTCCGGGGGGATTTCCTCGACCATGCCGTTGACCGGTATGCCGATATCTTCATCATTACCGGTATCTTTGCCGGGGGGCTGGTCCCGTGGCAGATCGGGGTCTTTGCCCTGACCGGCGTCCTGATGGCCTCGTACCTCGGCACACAGGCCCAGGCAGTCGGGGTCGGCAGAAACTATGGCGGACTGCTCGGGAGAGCGGACCGGCTCGTGTTGATCCTGGTCTTCGGCGTCGTCGGCCTGTTCGTCCCGCTGACCGTCTATGGGCTCACCTGGCTCGGCTGGCTTCTGCTGATGTTCGGCGTCTTCGGGCACATCACGGCATTCCAGCGGTTCGCGTACGTGTGGGCGAAGGTGGAGTAAAAACTCTGCGGAATTCCCGATCTTCCCGGCGTTTGCGTTTTTTGTGGATAGAATACTTTGCAGCCAAAAAAAGAGAGGTATGATGGGTCTGAATCCCGGGAAATAACACACTATTTACGATTACAGGGCCAGAGAAAAGCCCCGTTATCGATTATCAGATCACCTTCAGGATAATTTTTCCGTTTACATGTCCCGACTGACTGAGGTCCTGTGCGGCCTTTGCTTCACTGAGGGGGAATTCTTTTTCGATCACGACGTTCAGTTTTCCGAGGTCGATAAGCTCTGCTATCTCCTGCAATCTCGCTCCGTTTGAATCGAGCATGAAGGATTTTCCCAAAACCCCGTGAGCTGATGCTGCTTTTTCATCAGCACCAACTGATGAAACAAGGGTACCTCCTTTTCGGAGCACGTTGAATGATTTAGCCTGGGTTTCTCCCCCCAATGTGTCGAACACCAGGTCAAGGTGATGCAGTTTTTCACTGAAATCCTCTTTCGTATAGTCGATGACTTCATCAGCTCCCAGGATTTCACCATCGCACTATTCCTGCCGGATGTCGTGGTTACAATGCGACCGGCACCTGCAATTTTTGCCAGTTGGATGGCAAAGGAACCCACTCCTCCCGAACCGCCATGGATAAGGACCGACTGGTCCTGTTTCAAACCGCCGACCTCAAACAAAGCCATCCACGCGGCCTGGGATGCAAGCGGAAATCCGGCAGCCTGATAAAGGGGAATGCTTTTCGGGGCATGAGCCAGTTCAAAACTCCTTACGGCAACATACTCTGCATACGCGCCATTTCGCGATGTTGCAGGACGACAGAAGACGTTATCCCCGGATTTGAATCGCCTGACAAGCGGGCCGGTTTTCTCGACAACGCCCGAGACATCCCATCCAAGAATGAGTGGCATTGTATAATTGACCATCCGGGCCATGAATCCCTCCCTGATTTTCCAGTCTACCGGATTAACTCCGCATGCATGGACCTTTACGAGAACCTCGTCCGGTCCAATCTCCGGCACAGGGGCATCTTCGTACTTCAAAACATCCGAATGACCATAGGTGTAAATCTGGACTGCTTTCAATTATTATCCCTCAGGGATTTTCCTTAACAATTCTCAATGATAAAAACTTACCTGCGAATTATATCGGATAGAAACATTTCGAACGTTCATCCAGGTCGATTTATTTCTCCGGACCATCATTAAGGCCCACTCCACAATCGTCTCTCCGGAAAGTATCACGATCCCGAATGGCATCGGCAGGACTGATAGCAGATGGAAAATGAAAAAAAAAACATACTATTTTTAATCATAACGGCCAAGGACTTTCGGGACTCCTGCCGGGATATCCCGGGGTTTGCAGGGATGGTGATGTCCGGCACATGGTCACGCCGCAGTTTCCAGAACTCAAACCATTTTCACAGTTAAGGCGAACAGGCGCAATTGCTTGTGTCTAATATTCGGCATCACCTCACCTTCACGACGGGCGGCACCTGGTACGAACCGTTCAGGATTGCCGGGCCGGGCAGGTAGGCACGCAGCCACAGCTTGAAGTTGCCGGAGGGTGCCGGCAGCCAGTTGGATTCATTGACCTGACGGAGGGGCAGTTCTGGAGGTAAATGTCGACAGAACCGTCGGCATTCGGAACAAGGCCGGAGCGGTCGCTGACGCTGTATCGGTTTATCGAATTTGGCACGAAATGATTTCCCGCATCACCCATAGTCAGCGACCAGAATGCATTGTTCGGCGGGAGTTGTCCCGCCGGGAAGTGCATAATGTAGTCATGCTCCCCGGACAGCAGGTGACCCGCGCCATCTACGTCCGTCGTCCAGTACATCGCCTCCTGCGGTACGTTTATCGGGCCGGGAAATATCTGGGCGCACGCGGCTCTGAACAGAAAGCCATTGCCGGGCTCGCCGCATCCGGACATTGTCGTCCAGCCGTTGACCTTCGTGGTCTTTATCCTCGCGTAAACCTGGGCTGTGACAAACGCCAGCCCAAAACCGATGAGGAAGCCCTGAATCACGTCATTACGCACATTTCTTGAATCGGGATGTAAAATGAACGAATTGATGATGAAATAAACGCATATTACGGCGATGAGCGTTGTAAGAATAGCATATGTTCTGCTGTTCATAGTGACCCCTTTTGGTTGAGCGGTGTGAGCCGTATTTGTTCTGCGAGATGATGGGCGGTCGGTAGGTCGCTATCGTTCTCCACGAGCACCCGGCCGAGGACCAGCACCGAGTTGTTCGGCGAGGATATCTGTTTCATGCCGCCCGGCACCTGTCCTTTCCAGTTCGGCCCCGTGATGAGGTAGTCGCCGGCTTCGGTTCCCGTGGTGCGTTTGCCGACGTAGGCAAAACTAGTGTTGTTCGACGGGTTCGTGAACTGCACGCTGTAGTAGCGGCCATTCATGTCCGGAACGTGCAGGACCTGCGGTCCTTTACTGAGGTCCAGCCAGCCGGCTGTAGCGAGCGTGTCGTGGTTCACGCCAACAGTCATCAGATTCGAGCCCGAGGCGGATTGCGAACTAATGGGCTCTGCAAATAGTTTTTGGGGCTCCGTATAGAGCGTATTGACGGGGATGGGGCCTTCGCCGAACCCTTTAACGAGGATCGCTCTCTTGTACACGTACAGAAGCAGGCCTGGCCACTTGTAGAGGAAAAGGAACCATGCCACGACCATGACCGAACCGAATATAACCAGATCTTCGAGTATCATTTCGAATTCACCTCCACGACGGGCGGCACCTGGTACGAACCGTTCAGGATTGCCGGGCCGGGCAGGGAGGCGCGAAGCCACAGCTTGAAGGTGCCGGCGGTGCCGGCAGCCAGTTGGACTCGTTGCCGGATGGAGGTGCGTTTTGTATGTAAATGTCAACTGACCCGTCAGCGTTCGGCACGAGGTCCGACAATGAACCGACATTATAACGGTTTATCGAATTGTTCACGATAATTCCCAGCGCTATCACAGCGATGATTCTCGTTTTACTCATTATTTTTGGTGGCTGCGCGATAGCGGGTGGTTTCGTGGTTTTTCCCGGCATGAGGTATCCGATCGCAGCACCAATAACAAGCAGGACTATAGTTATTATCATCATTAACGGCGTGTGGGCAGCAGGTGTCGATCCATACTCTACCCTTAAAAATAGTAAACCAATGATACCGATAATTAAGCCAACTGCTCCACCTACGATTGTACCGTGCAGCTTATTCATGTCGTAACCTCCATTTCATTGATTCTCATAATATATGAGAATGCCAGCACCGCCCTCACGATAATCCCCAGCGCTATCACAGCGATGATTTCCGTTTTACTCATTGACTTTACCACCGTACCCGGGCGCCTGCACGTTGATACATGGGAACAAATAACGCTACGAATATTATCATCGCCACAATCTCAATAATGCTTACGCCAAGAACAGCGCCCAATGAATTTTTTTCATGTACATAAAACACGACGAAATTGTTCACGAACACGACAATTGATACAAAAATAAACATTCTTTTTGGGAATGTCAGCGACAGGTATCTGCCAATTTCATCTTTTTTTGCATCCATCATACATCCTCCCGTTGTTGTAATGCCCATGAAGTCCTGATCAGGAATAACCTGCGATTTTTGTTTTCTCCGCCCCCAGCCCATCCAATACCCGCTACCGGAAAGGTTCAGCCTCCTACAATCTCTTTCACGTTCGCGTATGGTTCTTCGGCCATTTTCATCGCTGTACCCGCTGCAGTTTCAAGCCCTCCTTTTCACAACAAAATAGGCAATAGCGCCAGTCACCCAGGCGATTAACAAGCCGATTCCCACGCCGCGGAAATATTCATTCCCGGAAATATACCCGAGCGAAATAAGAATCACGCTGAGGACAAGCTCAAGCCCTACGAGCTTGAGGTGTACCGAGAGCCATTTGTCCATGCCTTCACTTGTATCTATTTTTCTGTCAGCTGCTTGTTTTGCATCCATTTGTACATCCTCCAGTTGTTGAAATTTCCATGAAATCTTGTTCCAAAACAATCTGCTATCTCCGCTTCCGCCGGCACATTCGCGGCGGGAAGGACCCGGGCAAACGCCGCCCGTCAGAGAATGTTGTTACCCCATTCACCGTAATTCAGGGTGGGTGCTCCAGCCATTGACCGTCGTTTCCATGGTGTGTGCCTCAAGGTAAATGAGAGTACCTCCAATGCCGAATGATGCCAGTACCGCCTCCACGAGAATTCCCAGCGCCATCACAGCGATGATTTTCATTTTACTCATCAACTCAACTCCCACCACCAAACAAGCCCGCCCATGAAACTGCAGGACAGGCCATGGCTTTTTTTCCCGTTGTATAAGGAACTGTACTTTTCTCTATTGCCTAATCCCGTTGAACCGTGCATTTTGAAGGTACTGTATCATAGGTCATTTTTTGGTTCCCTCCCCGGGTCCCGCAGGTAAATCCCGGGCTGTTTCTCTCATCCTTTTGAACATTTTCATTTCCACCTCGTGAGGATCTCGTCTCTCCGGAATGTGGACACGGAGAGAGAGAAAAGCCCTATGTCGACGACCAGGATAATTGCCGAGAGAATAAGGAGATACGGTACCGAAAGCGGGAAGGCGTTTGATCTCGGCGAGTACGTAGATCAATGCAAAGGGGATCACGATCAGGGATCCGAGTTGCTGTGCAGTCCGTACATCGTTTACCTTGGCCGAGATGATCACGCTCACCTCCACCGCGGTGATGGCTGCCAGGGGCACCAGCAGGAGCATGATGACCCCCATGACCGCATTGGGATAATAGAGATAGCCCAGCCGACCAAAGAGGATGGCGTCGATGAGGCCCATGAAGATCACCCCACCGATCCAGATGGCAACCAGGGGGGGAAGGAGTGCCCCGATGCTCTTACCGAGGAGGATCTCGCCGTCGGTGGTGGGGGTGGCGAGCAGCGGCTCCAGGCTCTGTTCCTGTTTTTCTCCGATAATACTGTAGGACTGCGATTGCGGTCGGAAGACTGCCCGCACCGATGATGAAGAAAAAGGCCAGGGCATTCAGGACAGACAGCAGTCCAGACAATGCATCCGGAGAAATGCTCTGATTCTCCCTACCAGAACGTAGATCAGCAGGGGAAGGCCGATGGACACTAAAAGAGAAAAGAGGATCACGCTGTAGAAGATACTCTTCTTTTTCCGGAAAATGCTCAGATCCTTCGACGCGATAATCCACGCGATAGACAGCCTCATTGCTCCTCCCTCACGGTCTTCAGGTACACGTCCTCAAGGGTGGGATTGAGTCCCTGGACGAACTGGATACGGCCGCCCGCGGCAAAGATGGCTCCCACCAGGCCCGGGTTTTCCTTTTCAGCGTTTATCACATCGATCACCAGCCGGTGGTCCTCGACCACCACCTTCCCCAAGGTATGTTGTTTCACCGCGGCTATGATCCTGTCATTGACCTCTTCAAGCTGGATGACCGTTTTACTGCCCCAGACCGCCTCCTTCAACTCCTCCGGTGTACCGGTCCGGAGAAGGTGTGTCTTGAGAATCCCGATGCGGTCACAGAGTTTCTGTGCCTCATCGAGGTTGTGCGTGTTGAGGAAGATGGTCTTTTTCTCTTTTTTCAGTTCCAGGATGAAGTCCCGGACCGTTTTTGCCGCCTCGGGGTCCAGGTTGGCCGTGGGCTCATCCAGAAACAGGATCTCGGGGTCGTGCACCAGCGCACGGGCGATGGCCACCTTCTGTTTCATTCCTTTGGAAAATGTTCCTACCGGCTGGTCCCTCCTCTCCCAAAGCCCAAGGAGCCTGAGCAGGCGTTCGATACTCTCTTTTCTTTGTTGTCCGGTCCGGTTGTACAACCTGGCGTAAAAATCGAGGTTCCGGTAGGTACTCAGTTCACCATAAAGGCCTACATTTTCCGGAATCAGACCGATGATCTTACGAATCTTCAGGGAATCAGAGTCGTTCCCGACGTCATACCCGGCGATCCTGGCCTCCCCGCTGGTCCTGGCGATGAGGCAGCAGAGCATCCGCACCGTGGTTGTTTTCCCCGCCCCGTTGGGGCCGAGAAATCCGAAGACCTCGCCTTCATCGACATGGAACGTTAACCCGTCGACCGCAATCGTGTCGCCGAATTTTTTTGTGAGATTTACTGAGTCAATCAATCTCTATCACCCTGGTCTGCGATCCCCGGCACCCGGCAGGAGAGTTTTCCGTACCTGAGGAATCCCGCTTTCATAAAATGGAGGAGGATTTCGACGGATTCCAGGATCAGGGAAGAATTCCCTCTTTCCCATAATCCGTAGTGATCCCCTTCATGCCCTTACCGATCAGCCAGACGACAATATATGACAGCACAAATACCGTTATCATGACAACAATTATACCCAGAATCTCGATACCCAGCTGCTGGACGGCAGCTGCACCGCCACCAAACAGGATACCATCGGGAAGGTTTGCATTGCCTGACGCAACTGCGTAGGGATGCTGGGTAAAAAATGCTATCATCAGGACGCCAAAAAGTCCCCCGGTGAGATGCCCGGGGAAAAGTCCGATCGGATCGGTGAACCATTTCATCTTTAAGAAGACTTTTTCAAAGAAAATGAACAGTGGACCGCAGATAAACCCGAGGATAACCGAGGTGCCCGGGCTTACAAAACCTGCAACCGGGGTGATCACGATCAGCCCCATCAGGACCCCATTTGCCGCATAGATGAGATCCGGATTCTTCCTCGTCTCCATGTACTTGAAGAACATCATGGAGAGGAAGGATGTCGAGGCAGCGAGGAATGTCGTTATAACGACGACATTTGCTTCGTGGTTCCAGGTGAGTGTGCTCCCGGGATTAAACCCGAACCACCCGAGCCACAGGAGCAGGATTGCAATTGTAATCCAGCCGGGGCTGACATTGACAGGGACCTGGGGGCTCTCTTTTAGTCCCTTCTGCTTTTCTTCCTGCCATATTTTCACGATAATCGCGAGCCCGGCCGCCGCTGCGGCGCCATGGACGACAAGCCCGCCGGCAAAATCCCGCATGCCAAGGTTGTACAGCCATCCGGTGGGGTTCCAGATCCAGGCTGCCGGGCAGGCTCCAGATAATGGCAAAATATACAATCGCAAAGGCGGTGAATGCAGATAGTTTCATCTTTCGCAACGCGATAACGCCGACGAGGGCAAGAGTGACGGACGCAAAAGCGGTTTCAAAGAAAAAATAGGTGGAGAGGGTAACATCCGTGTTGAAATAATTCGGCCCCATTGACCACCAGACTCCCTGGAGCAGGCCGGGAAAATCGGTCGAAAAGGCCCCGAGGAATGGGGCTGAATACAATGGGTTCCCAATCATACCGCCTATACAGGGTGCAAAAGCGGTATTGAATCCTATAAATGCCATCATAAAAAAGGCTGTACAGACGATGATGATTGTCTTTAACAACCCCTGGCGGTAATCCTTTCCCAGTTCCCCGATCTCGAGGAGACCTACGGAGATGGTCATGATGAAAACCAAAGCCCCGCAGAGGAGTACCCAGAGATTGTTAAAGAGGTTTACCGTTACGACAGTGTCTACCATAGGTGTTCACTCCTTTTTTCCGGCGGTGAGTTGTAATTCATGAGCAAGGCAGTCAGGATCCATGTTTTTTTCTGTGACGTCATGTTCATGGCCGTGCCCACCCGATGCCTGCCGGGATATTCAGGGCGAGGGGTGCCGCAAGAAGGAAGAACCAGGCCGTGAAGACGAATGGACCGGTGAGCGCCGGTATGCCCCAGCGGCCGAAGAAGTTCTGCATCGCCGGCATCGTAAAGAGCGAACAGACAATCGTGGCAAAGACGGCATAGAGAAACGCCTGCCAGGTGAACGGCAGAAAGCTGGTGAGGGCAATCATCACGAGGACCTGGTTGTACCCATGAATCCCGGCCCTGATCTCACCAATCGGGAATTTTGCGAGGATTGCGCAGCATACACCGATTGCCGAACCGACGAGCGCCATCAGCCCGGCAAGGAACAGGGGTGAACCCGGATCCCATCCCGTCGTGAACGCATTGGTGAAGATCCGGCCCCCGACAAGTTCGAACGAAAGGGTCAGTCCTACGACCCAGAAAACACCGGTTACCCAGTTCTCAACAAAGGTGACCTGGGAGACCCCCTTGAGGACGGCAATTCCGAACTCCTTTGCGGTCCACGTAAACCCGGGGATCTGCTGCTGGACGGGGTTTTCACTCCCCGGGATCAGCTCTCCCGCGCCGCTTGCAGTATCATGAACTTCGAGAAGTCGTGCGGGACGGTCGGGTATCGCCGGCAGGGGCCATATATCGATCCCGTACCGTTTCACCGCCCACATCATCACCCAGGTTGTGAAGATGAAAGCAGCGGTGAAACCGGGAATCGCGTACCCTTTTCCAACCCCGGCAAACCAGTCACCCATGACGTGGGAAAAGACCATCCACGCCACTAGCGGTGACTGCAGCACCGAAGACGGAAAGGAAAAATGTGGCCTTGTTTGATTTCGTAAACGGTCCGGACCAGAATGCCATACCGGTCAGGACAGAGTTGAACCCAAACAGGCCAAACGTTACCAGCTCGTATGAAGCACCGAGAAGTATAGCAACCCCGGCACCAACAAGGCCGGAGATAACCATGATAAGTGCCGCCCTCCGGGACGCAATAAGGGTCCCTATCAGGATGAGTGCTCCGGCCAGCGGTGCACTGATCAACGGTACTTCAGAAATTCCATTCAGAATGATGTAAATAACATCGATTACAGGATTTCCGGTGATAAAACTTGGAGCAGCCATAATGATTCCTCAACTCTTTACCCTTCCCTGATGGGAATAAACCTTTTTCAGATGTCATATCCAGCCCTGTTAATACATCCTGAGTCTCCGGGACGCCGGTACCGGTCTCATGTTCCCGGAACGCCGACCAGATTTTTAACTGCAGTGTCTTAAGTTCTTCAAGGTTATCCGAAAGCGCCTTGATCACAACACCACTCCCGTACGGCATCCTGCTGATTCCCCCGTATACGTTCCCCAGATCGATCCGGGAGCGTATGTCCGGCAGGTCCTCCGATAACCAATAGGCGCTGAGGAGAAACGACCACTTTCCGAAGAGGGTGCCGCTTGCCTGCCGGTCTTCCCTGTCAAACAGGAGGTTATCAATAAGGAGCGGCTTTCCGTCTTTCTCGATCATCATCTTTGAAGAGAAGACCGAAAACTCCCAGAACTCGTCACGGGCGATCCTTCCCGGGCAGAATATTTCGGCAGTAGAAGATCTTTGCATTTCCGTTGACATGGAAGGCTATATCCTGATGCCACCGTGATTCTGCAAAGGCAATGATCTCCCGGGGGAGGTACTCGAGCCGGCTTCCCGGTGCGAGATGCACATCAGTATGCCTGCTGGCATAGTTGAGATCCATCTTATAGATCTTTGTAGCCATGCTGTCGGTAATGAACGCTTCAGTACCTTCATCAAGCCCGAACCGGTACTCGTACCGGTCACCCTGGACAATGCCTCCTGTCGGGTTGACAAAGATTACATACGGCATTCCGGGGCGATTTGGATCATAATAGAGCGGGCGTACGACCCGGGCCGGCATCTGGTTGAAGATATCGCTGAGATAGGTCTTCTCTCCGCTTTTTGTAAAGCCAAGATGAGCGATCCCGATCTTCCCGGGGGATCCGATAGCGAGGCGTGTTTCCTCGGTTTCGTAGTGCGCGAAAACGGACGGAAGGCCGCGATAGAGTTCCAGAACGGTGCCGGGCATGGTCTCTGTCTCACCTGAAGAGCGCCTTCTCGCGTATGATCTTTACGATCTCATCGAGACCGCTCTCCTCCTTGAGAGAGACAAACACCGATGGCTTGTCCCCTCTCATCTTCTTTGCATCCTCGCGCATGAGATCGAGGTTTGCGGTCTTTACCTGGGATTCGGGGATTGTCGTCTCGACGTACGGTGCAAGGTCAATCTTGTTGACGATCAGAAGATCTGCCTTCCGTATCCCCAGCCCGCCCTTCCTGATCGTCTTGTCCCCGCTTGCGACGTCAATCATGTAAATAAAGAAGTCTGCGAGACGGGGGCTGAAGGTGAGCGTCACGTTGTCGCCCCCGGACTCGATGAAGATAAGATCGAGTTCGGGGTGTGCCTTCTCGAGCTGGGTGACTGCATCAATGTTCATCGAGGGGTCATCCCGGACCGCGGTATGGGGGCACAATCCCGTCTCGATCCCGACAATCATGTCGGGGTCAATATCCTTGCCAAGGGTGAGGGCCATCCTGCGGGCGTCCTCCTTGGAGTAGACATCGTTGGAGATCACCCCCGGCTTAAAGCCCGCTGCAATAAAGCGGGGAACAAGTTTCTCGATCAGTTCAGTCTTTCCGCATCCGATTGGACCACCGATCCCGATTTGTACTGTTCGTGGCATGTATCCCTCCAAAGTGTCAGCTGATAAACATCCTGTGGGTGTTGGTCTCATGTCTCATCGCAGCGATATCAAGGAGCGGGAACGACTGGGCGGAATCGGGAAGTTTCCCTGGTTCAAGGTTCATCTCCCTGACCCCGTCCCTCATCACGTCCTGTGCCTGCAGGTAATCGATCTCGGCCATACGCACAAGGGATGCCACAACCTCGGTCATGTTCACGTAGATGAGGGAGATCCCCCCCTGTTCACCAAGATCCATAGCGTGGGAGGCAAGTGCGAGCATGACCGGGTACATCCCCCGGGCTTTGCCCTCGCGCATGAGTGACTTGAATGTATCGCTGGTGGAATTTTTCTCGAACTCCGTCACGACAGCAAGATTCCTTCCCATCCTCTCCATTGCAGTCCTGCTCTCTTCTGCGATCTTTGCCGCATAGCAGAGCTCATCGAGTTCAATAAGGCGCCCGAGATCGTCATCCCGGGCGGCATCCAGGGCATGGCAGAAGATCTGGTGATCGAATGGTTTCCAGACCTTCCTGATGTACGCGGCCAGCAGATCTCCGGTACGGTCCCTGAGGAACAGATTGTCGGCAACAATCTGTTCCATTCCCTGTGAGACGGTAAAGGATCCGAGCGGAAAGAACGTGTCTGAGATTCTTATGAGATTGAGCGTTTTTTCCGGCATCACGACAGGACTCCGTTTCTAATCCTCACCGGCAAAATACCCGGAAGCCCCCGGAGAGATAACCCATTGGATAACATCGGTATCCACATCAGCCCCGGATTTCCCGATAATCCTCTCGATCTTGTCTGCACCTATCACAGCAGGGACATAGGCACGCCCACCCTCGATCAGGACTTCGAGATGGTGATTGCCCAGGGTGTAGCCGAGCCGGAGGGCATCTTCGATCCTGCCATCCCCTGTCTTTTTCAGGGTAACCCTGAGGACCGGCTCCTGCTCTATCTTTGTACGGTAATACGTTCCCTGTGCAGAAGGGCCGAATATATCCCCGTCATGCATGACCATCCCGCGTGGAAGGTCCACGATAAGGTCCTCACCGTCAGGGGCCTTCATCCTGAGCCTCCCCCGCATTGCATCTGTTCTCTTGATCCCGACCTCGACAATCTTTCCACTGGCCGGGTTCGTCGTTGCGTCGAATACTGACATCTTCACCACCAGAAAAATTCAACCTCTTTCGGTATTCCGCCTCGCGGTGATGGCCTGCCTGAGCAGATCAGCCCTCCTGACGGTATCGATGAAACCCAGGTGCCGGAACGCTGACGGGTCGACTGCAGCAAATACAATCCCCCCGTCCTTTTCCAGCACCCGTGCACCGCGCTCAAGGCTCTCTGCCACAACAGCAAACTTCATCCGGTGATCGGGAAAATCGAGATTGAGGTGGGTTGAGCTGTCCACCCATCCCGATAGATCGGACACTCTCATCGCGGTGATAATGCCGTGACGGGTCTTCGCAGGGTCCAGGAGCCGGCCTTCATTCACGTTATCTGCCGCAGTGATGTGTCGTATCATCCGTTCACCGTCTTTAGAACAGATAATATAACTGCGTCAGTGGCAGGGTCTTTGCCGGCTGGGAAGTGATTTCCCTGCCATCAAGCGTTACTTTGTGAGTTTCCGGGTCGATGGTGATCGTGCCGGTCCGGTCATTCCTGACCATGTGCTGTTTGCCAAGATCACGGGTCTTGCTTACCGGCAGCACCTGTCGCTGGAGGCCATACTTTTCCTTTATCCCCTTCTCAATGGCAATCTTCGACGTGAATATCGCAGAGATCCGGGACTGGGCAAGCCCGAAGCCGCCGAACATCGGCCTCCAGTAGTAGGGTTCAGGTGTCGGGATTGACGCATTCGGGTCTCCCATCATTGCCCACGCAATAAACCCGCCCTTAAAGAGCATTTTCGGTTTCGCCCCGAAGAACTTCGGCTCCCACAGGACGATGTCTGCCATTTTGCCCGGCTCGAGACTGCCCACGTAATCCGCAATACCATTGGTAATAGCAGGGTTGATGGTGAGCTTTGCGAGGTACCGGAGGACCCGGAAGTTATCGTTCTCTTTTGCATCCTCGGGAAGTTTACCGAACTGTTCCTTGTTTTTATGGGCGGTCTGCCAGCAGCGGGTTGAGACCTCACCGACCCGCCCCATTGCCTGACTGTCGGATGAGTACATTGAAAGCACACCGAGATCGTGAAGCACATCCTCGGCAGCGATGGTCTCTGCACGGATTCGCGATTCTGCAAAGGCAACATCCTCAGGTACCGCCGGATTGAGGTGGTGTGTGGTCATCAGCATATCGAAGTGCTCATCGAGGGTGTTGACCGTGTAGGGTCGTGT
>CAWHIE010000001.1:0-437076 GCA_963829335.1 uncultured Methanoregulaceae archaeon | reverse complement strand
CATGAAATTTTAGAATTTACTGATATACCTTGGAAATTGGAAAGAGATATGAACGAAACATTACTCCCAAACCATGAAAATCTGGATATTTAAGAGTGTGTTCCCGGTCTCAGAATCTCTCCGGGGCATGGCGGGGTTGTGGGGGTTTTTAACATTCCCGATCCGCCGCGGGAGCGCCCCATCAGGAGTGGCGGGGGTCATCGGTACTGAGAGGGGTTGGGGGTCTCAACTCCAGAATTTATGAATGAGCTCATACGATTTTTCAAGGGAAATCATAGGAAATATCACAAATACTCAGGGGGAGTACTCCTGTTCCTGTCATCAGGCTGTTAGGGCATCCTCCCTAGAGCGATATATCCTAATGGGTAATACTCTGTCATTGTGCGTGGAATCCAGAGCATAGAGAGACTCGGATTGGTCCTCCAGTACTGGTTTTAAGGATCGGAAGAGAACGCTCGCTTTTTTTTGGCAAATATTTGATTCTCATCATCAGAATGCTGAATCAAATTAATCGCCAAAGATAATAATCATAAAATCCGTGAAAAAATTATTTTCATCGGTCCTGGATCTAAAATGAGCAATATCCCACGGATCTATAAAACAGAGCAATGATTTTCCCATCGTGACATATGTGGGAAATTGTTGAAAAATGGATCGGTGATTCCTTAATATTTATACCAACGTCCTTTGCTGTCAAACTCCCCGGTTGTCGGTTGCTGGGTGATGATAATTCCGACTGCAAGTTTCTTGAAGAAACACGCCTTGTAGCTGTAGAGGATCGGCAGAAGCAGAAAAACACCAAGGAATAGTCCTATCGCGGTTATCCCTATTCCACCCGGGCCAATCGTCGCGACAAGCTGATCCGTGCTGAGTGTCTGGAGTTGTGTCTCGTTGTAAAGGGACAGGGGTTCGAGCTTGTCATACAGGAATGCCTCCCAGACTATCATCAGCGCAAAAACAACGCCAATGAAGATCGCCAGATAGACAAGCAAGAAGACAATCACTTCATGTATGTGTGCGAAAACCAGCTGCATGCTGCGTCTGATGGACTCAAATACCCGTCGTTCCTCGAAAACCGCAGCAGTGTCGTAAAAAAAGGTAAGGAATAGTGTTGGAATCGTGAAGCCAAACGTAAGGGCGGTCACGATGCTTATGTCGGATATCCCTAAAAAGCCGAACGTTTCGACCAAAAGGATAAAAACGAGTATAATACCGGATATAATCACGAGCTGGGGCAAAAGCACCCGGAAATAGTACCTGACGCCCCCGACAAGCAACTCCCGGATCGTACCTTCATTCTTCCTGATTATTGTAAGCATGCCGGTGGTAAAGATAAGAAGCACCAGAACTGAGAACACTACCAGCCTGCCGGCAAAAGATGCTCCATAAAGGTTGAGGGTGATCCAGAGAGCGGCTGTAAGAGATCCACCGACAATACCGGGTATCCAGAGCAATGGCATTCGCCTGAGGAGAATTAACGCCTCTTTGAGCTCTGCGACAGCCATCGTTACCGGATCCTCGGCATAGCGACGATCTCTCGTACCTGGAGATCAAAGAAGCTGCCGGTATACGCAGGACGGATCACACAGACCGTATCAGCACCACTTCCGGTTCCCCAACGGCAACAACTTCCTTATCGACATCCAGTACCCCCTGGTCAGTAGCGATCAATACGCACTCCACAGCGACCTTGAGCCCGACAGCAACAATACGCCGCAACGCCTCGGCCACTGCATCGCTGCGCGATCCGCCCCCGACTTTGGGTGATCGTGAAAATGCCCGCTCGATTCCCGAGAGCGCATGGGTGCCGGTGACAATACGGACGCCCAGTTTACGCAAATTCATTGCAGTCTCCTCGGAGAATTCCCATTCACCCGGCAGGGCAAATCCGAAAACATGGGATACCACGACAAGCTCAATGCCCGATCCTTTCATCGCCTCGAAAAAGACCTGTGCAGTTTTTCCCGATGTGCTCGCCACAACAATTGTTTTAATTCCAAGTTCTTTGGCGCGTTCGATGGCAAACCCTGCCGAATCCAGGGTATTGGAATCACCCGGCCTTTCATAATACCAGATTTTTTTCTGTATGAACGTCATAAGTATCTTTTAATAAGCAGGCATGAAAAGCTTTGTCAGACTCTCTCTGTGCGTGAAACGATCAGTTTTTTTATTTCCGCAGGAAAGAATGCTTCGGAGTATCTGGAAGCATGAGAAGATCAGGATCGGTCAGCTGGATAGCCAAATGCCAGAATCTCATCAGACAACAACGCGACTAACAACATCGAATAATGTTATGAGGAACCACACATGATCACTCTGGCCCTTGCGGGAAAACCCAACTGCGGAAAGTCGACATTTTTCAAGGCAGCGACCATGGCCAATGTCGAGATTGCCAACTATCCGTTTACGACCATCAATCCGAACTTTGGCGTAGCCTATATAAGGACGAAATGCCCCTGCAAGGATCTCCACCTTACCTGTGGGCACTGTGTTAATGGCAACCGGTTTGTTGCTGTAAACTTGATCGATGTCGCCGGGCTGGTTCCCGATGCGCATAAGGGCAAGGGACTGGGCAACCAGTTCCTTGATAACCTTCGCCAGGCAGATGCCATACTTCATATCGTCGATGCAAGTGGCGGGACAGACAGCGAAGGGAACCCGGTAGGTATTGGTAACCATGATCCGGAGGAAGATATCCGGTTCCTGATCTTCGAGATGACGATGTGGGTTCATGGGATTCTCGGTAAGCACTGGACAAGGATAAACCGCATGTCTCAGGGAAAGGGTACTGCTATTCAGCAGGGAATAGCCGATGTTTTTACCGGACTTGGCATTACCGTAGAGGATGTCCGGGATGTCGAGCTGAAGCTCAAACTCGATCTTGTCCATGCAACTATTGACGATCTGGTTCCCCTTTGCGCAGAGGTAGTGAAAATCTCAAAGCCGATGCTTGTCGTAGGGAACAAAGTGGATCAGGCACCCGAGGCGCTCCGTGCAAAACTTGCCATTCAGAACATTGCATTCGCAAGTGCAGCATCCGAGCTGGCTTTACGGAATGCTGCCGGTGCCCATGTTATTCAGTATCTTCCAGGGGACAGTGGAGTTCAGCATTATCAACGAAGGAACCCTCAATGCAGCACAGAAAGGCGGACTGGCAAAGATTGCAGACGTAATGAAACAGTATAATGGAACTGGTGTGCAGCAGGCCCTGAACCGTACTGTGTTCGAGTTGCTTGACATGATCGTCGTCTATCCGGTTGAAGATGAGAACCATTACTCTAACAAGAAAGGCGAAGTACTCCCCGACGCCTTCCTGATGAGGAAAGGATCAACACCCCATGACCTTGCGTACCAGGTGCATACGGATATCGGCAAGGGATTTTTATATGCGATCGATGCGCGGACAAAGATGAGGATAAAGGAAAACCACCTGCTCCGTGACGGGGACATTATCAAGATTGTTTCAGCGGCAAAATAGATGCGGTGGGATAGTAGCGACGCAAGACATAGGGCATCCGATTGTCAGACAATTCCGCCGCCCTTTTGAGAAAATAACTATTTTTATTGGTTTTTTATCAGAAAAAAACAATCTTTTCCACAAAGTTTATAAAAGGATAAAGTAAACAGGGAAATTACCTACAGAGGATAAGGAGGTGAAGTTATGGGTGGAGACATATACCAGGCGCAGGTTATAAAAAATTTCTTCGATACTATCACAGGTACAGACCGGAACCTGACAAGGATTTATATGTGCGTTATGAGCCTTGCAAAGCTCCGCATGGAGAAGCCGGAGACGCTGACAGCTCTGGTGGATCAGCTCAAAAAGAGCAAGATCCATAAGGAACTGTCCGTTGATATCCTTGATTACGTGTGTGATGTGGCAAATTCACTCGAGCTGAATACGGTCCAGACAGCATTCGGTGTCAGGGATATCCAGCAGGTTGCCCAGGACTTCGGTGGTGTCAGCCTCGACAGCCTGTGATCAGGAATTGATCCAATTTTTTCCCAACATTTTTTTCTGAAGCGTTACAGTTCCAAAGCACTCTTTGAATCGCGTAGAGAGCTCTGTTGCGTATGCATCCAGGCGATTCCTGGTGTTAATCCAGGCCGAGTCCCTTCTTGTAACCCATGAGTAATCGGACAATAAATTTTCGGTGCTCGAGCTAATGCCTCCTCATCATCAGAGGACGCAATAAGGGCAACCGTATATATCAGGACGAGTGCGTTGTCCAACTGGAAAGTACCAGGATCTTCGATCCGGTCCGGGGGCAGATCAACAGGGATAAACGGACGTTCATCCTCAGAAAATGCCCGTGTTAAATCTGGAGTAAACTGTGCATTTTCGAGATCCTCCGCATTCGCACGGATAATTGAGAGGGCTTTTTTCAGGGCACCATTAACCCCGTTATCTGGGATAAGGGATATCGCCCGGGTACATTCCTGAATTGCATTCGGGTAAAGCCTGAACCTGAATGCAAGGAATGCTGAGGCAATCTCATGTGCGGTCGCTGCAGGAAAGCCGTTTATGTGGGATCTCATGCGGTTGATATACCCGGTAAGAAATTGTTCCATGCTATCTGGTTCTCCATTGGTTTTTCCGATGAATCAAATTTTATATTCAGTTGTCAGTTAAGGATATTGAATTCCTGGTATAATTACGGTTCTCGCATACTTCCAGGTAAAAACGGGGCTGTTCGACCAGTCCGGTACATCCCGGACAAACGATGAGACAGTACCATTTCTCCATAAACCTCGTAATCACTAGATTACTTTAGGTTTTGGCACCCCCCGGTCATGGAGTTGCTTAACCCGGATTGGGATAACCGTGCGTATCATCAGTTTATATGAACAATGGAGCATCTAATATTCAGCCAACAACATGGGCGTAGTAATCTTTTCTGATGTACATGCAGATTCAGTGGCGATTAGCGCATTCGCATCATGTATCCGGTCCCCTCTGTTCCGGCAGGCATTCGGGCAGGTCGAGTTTCTGGTTAATCTCGGAGATCTCATTCACCGCGGAGATCGCCCCCGGGAAACGTTAGAGATTGTCCATACACTCTCGCATGAATTTCATCTAAAATCGGTGCTCGGCAACCATGATCATGCATTCCTGAACGGGATCCTGGTGAGTGGAAGTGATCCGGCAAGCATGTACCGTCATGAACAGATACGGAACTCCCCGCTTCTGTCTATTTTTGACAAAATGCCCATGGAGTGGTCGGATCGAGGCATGCTCTTTGTCCATGGTGGTCCATTGGATCTGGGAAACCAGACGCTCCGGCTCAAGTGCTGGCAGCGACTTTCTCATGAGTCCGGGGATTCTTTCGCCGGCTATAACTATACTGCACCGATGGCGTTTGACGCGCTCGAAGCGCGTGGCTTTACCCACATGTGCTGCGGGCATCAGCATCAGAATATCTGCTGCCATAAAACACCCGAAAGCATCGTCCGGTTCCCTGTTGAGTTTGTTCCTCTTGAGGGAATGATGGGCAGCGGGGGGCGCAGAATTGAGGTCGCAAGAACCCAGCTGGATCTCCCTTCGCTCCTGCGTGTCGGCGGCTGCCACGGTGATGAACCGGAGTTTGCCTATACCGATTTCTCGACGTTTTCGTTCATTCGTATCAGATCAGGAGACTGGTAGCTACCCGGAATTCTCTATTTACGGTTTTTCCTGACTCATTAAAAGTAAGAAAAGTTTATAAGTTGTAACCACAAAATGGTAATTATGCCTCGTGCTGGCGAGGGACGTTCAATACGAATTGATCCCGAGGTGTATGAGGCGCTTCTGGTACTCAAACGCCGGAATATGACGTTTTCAGATGTCATTGCCCTGATGCTCCGCGATTGCTATGGCTGGTCGGATGAGTTTTCCACCAACCAGAGTGATTTGGGAGATTTTCTGGAGATAAATGTTCAATAAAACGCAAAAAATACCCTGTGTGTCTGCTAAAAAAATGAAATTGAAACCTGATGTACTGATCACGATGCCGGTAGATACCCTCATACCTGCATCTGGTCGTCAAACCGAAGTTGCACGCCCTTCCCCATAATCCCTTCAATTTTATTACCAAGTTCTTTTTCAAGGAATGGGATCTTCTCTACAATTTTCTCTCTCCACTCGGTGAGGTCTTTTTGCTCCTGATTTTCTTTTTCCAGCATGTGTTCGAGCTGGGTTTTTTCCCGTTCCAGGGTGTTCATCTTCACACGAACAGGGTGCGAAGAGAGAGTGTCCTGAATATTCCTGCATTCCGTTTCCTGGTTTCTCACATCTGTACAGGCAATGCGCATTTCCGTGCAGAATTGTCCTGTATCAGAAAAAATTCCCCGTTCTTCCTTGTTTTTCAAGATAATCTCATCTGCGCCGATCATCCGTTCTGCAAGGGGACAAGCAACGGTGAGAGCTGAGGCCAGATCATCCGGGTCAGGAACGGTATGATCTGACAGCAGGTCGATTACCCGTCGGAGAGCAGAAATCTCTGCGGGATGGCGCTGTTTCGTGGCAATTTTTTCTGCTTTGCGAAAAACATGGGAAGCCGTCATGGAAAGTGTCGTATAGGCACGGGTCAGCTCATCCCGTTTCTTTTCACAGTCCTGAAGGGTGAATTGTGTTTTTTTGATCTCATCCATCCTGGCATCGATCGACAGGGATTCCAGTTCTTTTTTCAGGAGGTCAATACGGCTGGTGATCTCGGCAATGCGGGTATGTATCCGCTTGTCCTTTTCACGTGCTTTTTCCGAGTCAGTCCTGATATCAAGCAGGGCATTGTAGAGCGTTCGTCCTTCCTGGGACAATGTTATCTGGTTTCGATAAACGGTGAGGGATGTGGTTATCCCGTTAATTTCCCGACCGATCGCATCGATCCCGTTCTTGACCGCCTTCATCTCTTCGGGAAACACCACCTGCAGGTAACGTCCCTGCCCGCGGGTACTGTTCAGGCATCCCTTCACGCTTTCCACAGCAGCAGAATAAAATTCTTCAATATCTTCCGGAAGGTCCTTTGCCAATGAGGCCTTCATCGCCTTGACAAAAAGGGGGAGTGAATTTTTGGCGATTGTCTTGAGTTTCGGGTGGATTGCCCGGGTCATGTTCAGCATCAGCAATCCCGTTGACAATATGCCGGAGTTGTGCCGTTGCATTCCGGATATTTTGTACTGGTGTATCTGTTTCGGTCCTGGAGTGTACTCCGTAAGTTCTTTTTCGTGTTCGTCGAGCCATGCCGGAACGGCGTCAAACGTAAGGGTGATACTTCTCAGGCTCTTTTTTTTTCAGGAGATCTTTGAAAAATTTATACATGGGTTTCACCGGATCTGACAGGTACCTGCCTGCAGTGTATCGAATTTACTGGTCATTACGGGAGATCTGGCAAAGCCTTTCCACGCCATCGATCTCTTTCAGCACCTGAATTACCTCCGGTGGCACAAGGTTTTTCCAGGATTCCCCGGTGAGCATACGCCTCCGGATCTCGGTGCCGCTCAGGATTTCGCGCTCATACATTTCGGGTGACTGGACCCTGATACCTGTCTCTTTGAAGAGTTGCATCACGAGCGGGTTTGATGAGTAACAGAGGTCGAAAGGAGGCGTCATCGACCTGACATGCGCAACCCAGAGCGCGTTACGCTGGATATCTTCAATCGGGATGACATAAAACGGGCGACCAAGAGATGAAAGAGCCCGGGTGATCATCAGGACACGTTCTCCGGCAGTAAACGGATTATCCGGAAGATGGGAGAGTTGTGCGCTCCCGATCCCGATAACGATCTCATCCACCTCACGTGCAATATGTTCGAGAACCGACTGGTGCCCGTTATGGTACGGCTGGAACCGTCCGATATAAAATCCGCGTTTCATGGTTTCACTCCAAGGTTCGCAATTCGCGCGGCGAATGCGCCGGCGGTGAAACCGGCGTCGATATTGACGACGGCGATTACCGAACAGGACTGGAGCATGCTTGCAAGGGCTGCTCTCCCCTTTCCCATATACCCATATCCGGTGCTTACCGGCACGCCAATCACCGGTTTGTCGACAAGGCCGGCCACAACTGAAGGTAGTGTTCCCTCGCGGCCTGCGCAGACAATGAAAACGTGGGCAGCCGATTAATGGTTTCAGGGCCGGGAAGAGGCGGTGAATCCCGGCTGCACCGACATCAAATGCGGTCCGTACTTCGCATCCCATCTCTTCAGCGATGACTCTTTGCTTCCTCGGCGACACCGATATCTGAAGTGCCGGCGGTAATTATCCCGATAATACCTCCGGTTCTTCTCCGGAGAACTGCCTTTCGAAAGCACAAGAATGTGACCCGCTTCATGATAGTGGGCGCTGATCCCCCGGCTTCGGGCCAGATTCTCCAATGGAAGCAACCTGATCAGGCGAGATGCGCGTAATAATACACCTCCCGGTTGTTATGGCATGCTGTATCCCGATACTGGCCAGGTGGCTTGCATCTTTTCCTTCGGCCAGCACCACTTCCGGCATGCCGCATCGGATCGATCTCCCGGTATCCATGCAGGCAATATCACCGATATGATCGAGTCGCACCCCTTCTATCTCTTCTGCGGCAGAATCAAGGGTAATCTCACCCTTCTTATAACGGGCAAGAACGTTCTTTAACGTCTGGTTAGGAGGCATGGTTGTAATAATACAGATATGGGACAGCGTATAATAAGTTAGTTCATACCATGACGTATCTCACGTATGTTGCCCTGTTTGGTGCGGCAGCAACCATCTTTCTCTGGTTGCGGGATGCGCGGATATTTTTCCGGACCGGTCTTCCCGGTTACCGGAAAGCCGCATATCATGGTGTAGCATATGGTGCCACTCGCTACGCTGGGAGTTGCGATTACCTTTTCCACGCCGGATTTTGAAATACTCGGTCTGGGTCTGATCCTCGGTGCGTTGTATCTGCAGGGAAGGATAGTCAGAGAGAAGGTGTGGGGAAGTGAGGGGACTCTCCAGCGTTTTTTCGGGAGCGTAACGATCAACAGGGCGAATAAGAAATAACACAAACGCAAACACTATTGGACAGGGACTTTTTACATGCTGCAAAAACCGAGAGGGACGCGGGATTTTTTACCCGATGAAATGGAAGCGCGGCGCATGATCGAATGGCGCATGCGGGAAGTGGCGCGTCGCTGGGGTTACCGGGAAGTCTGTACACCGGAGTTTGAGGATCTCGAACTCTTCACCATGAGGTCGGGTGAAGGGATCGTCGAGGAGATGTATGTCTTTGAAGATAAGGGGGGTCGCAGGTTAGCGCTCAGACCCGAGATCACGGCTGCGGTAATACGGATGTACATAAATGAGGCAAAGGTCGCCCCAAAACCACTCCGCTGGTCTTACTTTGCTGACTGCTTCAGGTACGAACGTCCCCAGAAAGGACGGTATCGCCAGTTCTGGCAGTTCGGGGTGGAGCTGATCGGGGCAGATACTGCGCAGGCCGATGCCGAGGTGATCTCTCTCGCTGCAGACCTGCTCAACGCCACCGGGGTCACGTACGATCTGAAAGTCGGACACCTCTCATTCATGAGAAACCTGCTCAGAGATCTCGAATACCCTATGCAACGGAGACTGATGGCCCTTCTGGATAAGAAAGATTTTGATGGCCTCAAAAGTTCGCTTGAATCCATGAATAACCCTGACATTGGCACCTCTCTCATCTCACTTGTCGCATGCCGGGATCTTGCAGAGGCATTCGAAATTGCCGGAACTATTCCCGAGAAGAATCGTATTACGAGAACAATAGAAAGCCTTGACGAGGCGGATGTGACGTACTCATTGAATTTCGGGATTGCCCGCGGACTGGACTATTACACGGGAATGGTCTTTGAAGGATTTGCCCAGAACCTTGGGGCAGAGAACCAGATCCTTGGCGGTGGAGCATACCGGCTCGCCCATCTCTTCGGAGGCGACGATGTGGCTTCCTGCGGTTTTGCCATAGGGTTTGATCGTGTGATGGTTTCCCTCGGGGCACTTCAGCAGAAAAAGGATACAATTGTTGCAATAGTCTGTACTGATGAGGGTCGCTCCCATGCACAGAAAGTTGCCGGGATTTTTCGGGCAGCCGGTATCCGCGCCGAGATGGATCTCATGGAACGGGGACTGGGGGCCCAGCTTGCCCATGCATCCCGATCGGCGGACTTTGCTGTCGTCATCGGTGGGCGTGAGGCAGAATCCGGAACGGTAACACTCAGAAACCTGCAGAGCGGGGAACAGAAGATCCTGGATATCCAATCAGCGATCGCCGAGGTGTCATTGCATGGTGCTCGCTGATGAGCTGGCCAAACAGCAGCGGAGTATCAGTGTAGCAGAATTCTTCGAGAAGAACAAGCACCTCCTAGGTTTTGATTCCCCCACTAGAGGGGTAATCACCACCATCAAGGAAGCCGTGGATAACGCGCTGGATGCCTGCGAGGAGGCGCAGGTTCTCCCGGATATTTTTATCAGCATCAGGAAAGTGACAAACGATATCTTCCGTATCATCGTTGAGGACAACGGTCCCGGGATCGTCCCCGCCCAGGTGCCGTTTGTTTTTGGCAAGCTCCTGTATGGTTCGAGGTTCCACCAGATCCGCCAGACCCGGGGCCAGCAGGGTATCGGGATCTCGGCCGCTGTCCTTTATGCCCAGCTGACCAGTGGTGTTCCGACGGTCGTCATCTCACGAACTGGTCCAAAGGAGCCGGCCCACCGCTTCGGAATACAGATCAGGATCGAGACAAATGAACCTGATATCATCTCTCAGGAACTTTTTGAATGGGACCGGATCCATGGGACACGGGTTCAGATCGAATTTAAAAGTACGATGTCGGCGAAAAAGAAGCTCCTGGAATATCTCCGATACACATCCGTAGTCAACCCTCATGCCCGGTTTCGGGTGGAACTCGACGATGAATCTTACACTTTTGAGCGGGTGAGCCAGGAAGTGATTGCATGTCCGGTGGCGATCCAGCCCCACCCGCATGGCATCGAGTTCGGCCAGCTGAAACGGATGGCTGCGTCTGGCGATCTGAACCTTCTGGACTTTCTCGTGGAATCCTTCAGCCGCGTGGGAAAGAAGAGCGCCCAGGAGATGTGCGAGCGATCCGGGCTCAAAGGGGGTCTGAAAGTGAAGGAACTCTCTGCCGATGACCTAAAAAAACTCCTTACTGCCATGCAGGAAGTTGCGGTCCCGGCCCCGCCCGCTACCCAGTGCCTATCTCCCATCGGAGAGGAGCTGATCCGCAGGGGGCTCGAAAAAGAGTTCCAGATGGATTTTGTCGCCGCCCGCACGAGGCAGAGTTCGGTTTTCTCCGGTCATTCATTCATGGTGGAGGCTGCAATCGGGTACGGAGGGAAACTGCCGGCAGAAGGCAATGCGATCCTCCTGCGTTTTGCCAACCGTGTTCCTCTGATGTACCAGCAGGGTGCCTGTGCCATCACTGGATCCGTCACCGGCATAAACTGGAAATCGTACAATATCCCTCAGCAGGGTGGTTTCCCGACAGGGCCGGTGCTCATCCTCGTGCACGTGGCATCGACCAATGTGCCTTTCACGAGCGAGAGTAAGGACGCCATTGCCGCTATCCCGGAGATAGAAAAGGAGATCACACTCGCCCTGCAGGATCTCGGTCGCGATCTCAGGCTCTTTGTATCCCGGCGGGATAAAAGCAAGGTGGCTGAAGATCGGGCCCGTGCAGTTTGTGCAATTATTCCGGAAATCGCACTGAAAGTGAGCGAAATTGTCGAAAAACCGGTCGTCGATACCAGCCCCATCGAGGGTAAACTTATGCACAAGCTGATAGCGAAAAAATGGGTACATGACGGTAAAGTGACCATCGAGCTGTCCAACTATACCGGCCATGACGGAGAACTATCCCTCTACGATATCTCGGCCGATCATGCGACTGATGCACTACCCAAACCGGAGTTTGTGAGCGAGATGGACGGACAGTTTACCAAAGTCTGGAAGGTTCGTGTCACCCCCCGGACAGACCTGGCATGTCTCGTACACTGGGAATGGCGGAGGCTTACTTGAAATACGTGGTATAGAGGATAACAAAAAAATGGTGGTGGATCTCGATGTCTAAAGAAGAGCTGGAGAAGAAGTCGATGGCCGCGCTGATCGGCATAGCCAGCGCATGGTATGACCAGATGAAATCCGGCGAGATCCCCTCCATCTCCCTCCCCACAAGGACAAAATACAATATTGAGTTCGACGATTCCAGCGAGGTCTGGAAGTATGGCGACAAGGAGAGCATGCGGACGGCTGCGTCGGCCAAGAGCGCAACACACCTCCTGAAGATGGCCTATGTGATTGGGTTTATCAAGCAGCAGCTGACCGAGAACCGTTCTTCGACGCTGAGAGAGATGTATTACATCTCGGAGGGCTGGAAACGGGCGAAGTTCGGGGCGCAGGATGAGAGTAATTTCCTGATCGAGGATCTTGAGATTCTCTCTGAAGTACCCCGGGAAGGGTTCCACCTCCATCCAGAGGAGAACGGTGCATCTATTTATGGCCCGATGCGGATCCGGGAAGAGACCCGGCGAGGCATGAAGACGATCCATTGCCAGGACGATGTCGGTCAGGCAGGGTATACGATCCCCAACAACGTGGAGAACATCGAATTCGTCGACCATGATGCAAAATTTGTCATCGCTATCGAGACCGGCGGTATGTATGACCGGCTGATTGAGAACGGGTTCGACGAGGAGCACAATGCAATCCTAGTCCACCTGAAAGGCCAGCCGGCGCGGTCGACGCGGCGGATGCTGAACAAGATCAGTTCGACATGGGACCTGCCTGTCCTCGTTTTTACGGATGGCGACCCGTGGTCGTACCGCATTTATGCCTCGGTTGCGTACGGTGCGATCAAAAGCGCCCACATGTCCGAGCTCCTCGCAACGCCGAAGTCCCAGTTCCTCGGCCTGCAGCCCCGTGACATACGGGACTACAACCTCCCCTCCGATAAGCTTACGGAAAAAGACGTTGAGGCGCTCAAATCAGAACTCACAGACCCACGGTTTGCCACCGATTACTGGAAAAAGGAAATCAACCTGCAGCTCGAGATGAACCTGAAATCAGAACAGCAGGCATTTGCTGCACGAGGCTTGGACTTTGTGACGAAGAAGTATTTACCGGCGCGGCTGAGCGAGATGGGAATCATATGAGGTAACAAGGGGGGAACTGGCATACGATTAATCGGACCTCTATCAAATCAGACGAAGTTGCATTATAAGAAAAGCGGTTGTTTATTGTTAAAACAAAAATTGTAGGACTAGAAATGAAATCCCTTATCATTTCAGAAATTCCGTCAAGAATTTGGAATTTCAACCCTTATTTTGATATGCCTGTCGATAGGTCATATCTCACCGTTGCAGATTATTTGAAACAACGAAATATAGTCTGGAAATTTGGTGATGATCCCTGTTCAGATGGCAGAGTCTACAAAGAAGAAAATCTCCGCAACGGATTGTTATCTATCCGTCGATTAAAAAATGAATACCAGAAGAGAATTGAAAAGAAATCGTATATCAACCTTAATGGCGAAGCACAGGAAAACTCCAGAATTGCATATCTTCTTGCCGATCCCGGAAGGACCTTT
This sequence comes from uncultured Methanoregulaceae archaeon, assembly GCA_963829335.1. Lineage (GTDB taxonomy): Archaea > Halobacteriota > Methanomicrobia > Methanomicrobiales > Methanospirillaceae > Methanoregula. Next base: position 423,498 of record CAWHIE010000001.1, on the reverse strand, counting down.
TCGGTTGCTCCCGGGAAAAGATTTAAAAGATTGTTTTTTCCCAGTATCTGGTCTGATCCCCGGATTGATATCTGGCATCAGCGGTCGGATAGAATCTGCTGGATCGGCAGGCCATTACCGGAAAGAATCTGTCTGGCAAAAAAAATTGAATCTATGGGTATTGGTATTGATATTTACAGCAGAGAGCCGTGGCCTTTGAAGACTTGGAAGGGTTATGCGGCGGATGAGATACAGACATCGCAAAAATATAGATATCGGATCGTATTTGAAAACAGTCTGGAAAATCTCTATCATTCAGAAAAATTATTCAACAGCATCCGAAGTGGTTGTGTGACGTTTTACATTTCCGACCCTGAACTGGAATTACCTCACTTGAAAGGAGCATATCTCAATATGAGTTACGACAGTCTTTTCAAACGGGAGGAATTGAGCCAGAAAGCACTTGATAAAATACATGAATTAATGTTTTCGGATCGGTGGGAAATTTATTCTTTTAAATCGTTTTTTAACAGAATTATTAATTTTTTTCATTGAATCTCTATATTTTTAACAATGCTTTTTCCAAGATAGTTCAATTTTCCCGGTAATTTTTTATGAATTCTTATAATATCTTCCTTAACATCCAGAATAAATTTTGGATTCTTATCTATAATCAATTGCTTCAACTCATTAATTGTCGGATAATCGTCTTCACCATTAAAACAACGTGCATCATCAATGAGAATAACATGCTCGGCCTCCAAAGGATGCTGCAAGATCGACTTTATCTCTCTGGTTATCGGCGTACTCAAATTCCCTTTTGTTGTGAATCCTGCTGAATAATGTGCATCAAGCCAGAAGAGTATTGGTCTATTGATCTCCTTGATACATTTTGGTAAAAGTTCACCGCTGTCCCCCTGAAGTATTGTGATATTTTTCACACCCGAAAATTTATTTTTTGCTCGTTCAAACAGATCTTTATCCAATTCAATAGATATTATCTCGTCAAAATTTTCTCTCGTTTCATCAATCATCTGACCTAAAAAAGTCCCCGTTTCGACAAATGTTCGAAGTTTAAATTTGTCTGCATATTCTTTCACTGTATTACATTTTACCATATCAGGAGGTAAGACAGGGCGTCCATTAATTGCCCATCGGGTTACTTCGATTTTTTTTCGCATTTGAATAAAAATATCATAAAATATTGTTTTTTTTAATGTCTTTTTAAGAGATTGCATAACTATTGTTACAAAAAATTCCAGTTAACTCTTTCTATCCGGTTAAGAAAATTTCTTGCTTTTCAAGTAAAATCCAATAATAAAATAGTGTTTTAGGTTGCACACCTTATTCCAACCTAAGGATAAAACTGTCTCTAAAATTCGAATTCATTTACAATAGTATTAGGTTAGAGTTAGGTTAGAGTTTTGACCTCATTGCTTTCCTGACAGGATGATCTTTTGGTAACAAGAAAATGATCTGCACTAGATATGCCCGAATCATCCAGATACCATTTACCGGGATAATTATAGGCAGGTATACCTTCTTCTTCAAAGGAATATATTGAGAAAACACAAGCCGACGTACAAAATCTATATACATTTTCAGGAAACAAAACGGATCGGTATCGAAGAACTGCTTTGCTTTACCATGTTCCAGACCTTTTGTGTAGAGTGGAAGATCGACATATGCAAAAGGGTGCGACAATATCATCTCTGCCATTATCGTGACATCCTTCCCATGAATATCATCAGGAGTGCAATCGAAGAGTTTCAAAATATCTCTTCGGAACAACCCCATATAGAGAAAAGATAGCGGCTCATTATACAAGGCAAACAAAGCAAGTTGAAGACCAGATCGTCCTTTAAGCCGAGTAGTGTCAAAGTACTTTCCGTCATCATCAATCCTTTTAGTCGCAGACATTGCTATCACCAGTTCGGGATGGTTTTCCAGCTGCTCGACCATACTACTAATAAAATCTGGTTCCCATAGGTCATCTTCCTGTGCATACATGAAGTATTTGCCCGTGGCCTTCTGCAGGACGAAATAAAAATTCGCATATATCCCCAAATTACGAGACTGGGTATAGACTTTTATCCGCGGATCTTTTTTGCTGGACTCATCCAGAATACGATAGGTATCTACATTGGGAGAATGGTCGTTGGATACAATAATTTCAAGATTTATATATGTCTGGTTGATAAGACAATCTAGTGCTTTCCTCAACCTTTCCGGTCGGTTGTAGGTTGGCAACCCCACAGAAACCAATGGATTCATAAATGCATGACCTCTTTTAACCTGGTATAGTGAAAATAATTCCTGACGTTAATATCGTCGATCCTGTCATCTCTGGCGATCCGGCTACCGAAATATCCCCGCATCAGTCCCAGTGCTTTATGCACACTCCCGCCAGCAAGATTATAGGCACATCCAATCAATAACAATGGCACGGAGTAACCAAGATAGTAGCGTGCTTTACCAAACATTACCGGAATTCCATTCTCCCCGGGACATGCCGCCATCCGGGCGGAGGTTTGTGATGACCGAATCGTCAAATGCATTAATTCTCCATCCAGCTATCCGCATCTTTGCCAGGATTACGGTATCCGGCGAATATTTACTGTCAGGAAATTCCCCAACCTGTTCCAGGGCATCCTTTTGGTAAGATCGTTTATCGGGCAATTCGCCTTCCGGGAACTTGTCCTGTTTCCCGTTAGTGCAGGAGACACCACTTGCAGCACCCAGTTTTTTGTCGGCTTCAATCTGGCAATTAAGTTTGCAAAGAAGTTTTCTGAAATGATATTGTCCCGTCAAGTTTTCCTACATAACCGAATTCAATATTATTCGCCTGGCAGTATTCCCGCGCAAAACGATATGCCTCCTGCATGGCCAGCGAGAAATTGATATGCCCGCCAATATCTGAAAACGTATGCTGGTGTGCCAATATGATCCACGGGTACCTGCTGGCATATTCTTCAACGATATTGGGTGTTTTATCGGTTACTTCTTCCATCGATTATTACGAAGAGTGCTGGTTTTTTTTTCTGGCAAATAATCGGATTTATCATTTTCCCAATGGTGTCCTGTTCATTTTTAACCGGTGTTATCAGGACGTCAGCGATCATTGTTGCTGTTTCCCTTATTTTTAATGAAAAATAAAAGATTTGAGTAGAACTTCAGGTTCCCAATAGGTACTTAAATCTTTCTCGCAATCTGCAAATTTCATCTTTACTATAGAATTATTTTCTAATCCGGTATATATATCAATAACATGACGGAAAAATCAACCGATTCATCGGCAAAGTTATAGAAATGTAAAGAATGGATTTCGATAAAATTTTCCCTAGCACAATGTGATCCTGCCTCATATGTATCGAGGATTGTAATCGATCAACTAATTCATTACAGAATATCCCAGAGGATCCTTTCTTCGCAAAGAAATGGATATATAGGTAAAATTAATTCGAGATATCACTTCAACATATGTAAAAAATGATGAATGATGAAGATTTGAAAATGAGTGCGAATTTGCAGAGTAGCCTTGAAACTGTTTGTGTAGATCACCTCGGCCTCAGATGCTATTATCCGATATTTAATTTTTTAAGTAATCGACAAATGGGATAATATTTTTACCAAAATCAAAATGTGCGGATAAGGTTTTAGATCTGATTGCGTAATTTTCGTAGTCGAGTTCAATTTGATCTATTGCATCTTTAATGGATCTGGAATCCAACGATTCAGTCATCACTCCAGTTTTATATTCTTTGATAGAATTTAAGCCAGACACGTTATTGGAAACTACAGGAAGTCCGGCATTGTAATATTGAAATAATTTACCTGAGGGGGCAGATTTATAATTAAATGTTTTCATTGTATCAAATTTGAAATAATCATAAAACACAAACCCAATCCTGAACTTATTAATGTATGTATTTAGTTCTGATGGAGAAAGATACTTTTCATCTAACACTAAACGATTTTAATAGAATAACCAGGAAAAATTTTTTCTCATCGTATTTTTGACATCAGGTCGTATTGCACCTTTCACCGTTAGTGTATATTCAGGAAAGCTTTCAAGAAATTCAAGGCAACGAAATATCCCGAATCCCGGCATTGCACTTCCACAAAAAATTAGTTCATTTTTCTTCCTTTTTCTTAAATCTATATTTTCATCGATATAACGGGGAGCATTTTGGACAAAAAATGTTTTTATTTTTTGATTGCCGAAAAGGTAATTATATCTTTCTTCTGACTGGATTATAACCGATTTTATACTATTAATCGGGCATGAGTTTCTGTATAAATCATCATCAATTATCTCCAAAGAAAGTAAATGAGCCTTTTTTTTGGCCATCATTACACACCATAATGCAAAAAAATCAACTGCAATAATTTCCCCATCAAACTTTTTTATCTCACGGATGAGAGGGAAAACTTTTCCAGCAAATAATAATAATAAATTATAATTTTTCACCTTTTAATTTTTTAGTTATCTCTCTTAATCCCCTCATAAAAATTTTTGCAAGAAGTGGATTTGCTAATTGTTTAAGGTAAATTATTTTTTTATCCGTGATCTTCGGGAAGAATAACTTAAATTTGGTTCAAATGTAAGAATTGTTACATCATAAATATTTGAAAGGGAATCATACAGATTCAATGTAGATGGGGAAAAAGGTAAAATGGGATCTGGAAAAACAATTAAAATCTTTTTCATTTATTGTAAGCCTCTATTATTTTAGGAGATGATTGTCAATATTTTTAAGTAATTACTCTATTTAATTCATTGGAAAGATTCAACTGACATATGGCAGAAAATCTCAATTGCTTGTGAATTATTTTGTGATAATCACATCTATTGTTGTGTAATCATCATATCAGCCAGATCTTTCAGTCCAACCGTTGGGAACCACCCAGCGAGTTTATTGTTTTAGGATTGGAAACCAACCGTTTATATTGGGGGATTAATCGTCCATTGAGTTTTACATAGTTGTGCCAGTCTTTACCTATTATCCCAAAACATTGTTCCAGCCAATTCTCAATAGAATAGGCAATCCCAGAGCCGATAACTGCTTCGAATATTTTATCTTGCTCAACCAACGTAAAAATCCCCCTCGCTATGTCCCCGGCAAAAGTCCATTCTTTTTCAATGGAAATATTATCTAAGTCGATGATTTCGGTCCCTACCATCTGCGATGCGTTTAGCGGCATGAGCGATTCTTCTGGCTGACATAGTTGGGTTTCCGCAGAGGACTTTCATGATGGAATAAATAACCTACATATACCCGTAATCCAAGCAAACGGAAATATCGTGCTGCGTTTACTCTGACTGAATACGTGAAACGGAATAGGGGCTCTTCGCCTACAAAATTGTCTGTTTCAGATATCGGTCTTGCGTTATTTTCGAACTGAAGACCACTACGGTAATAAAAACCCGGCTTCCCGGGCTGTGACGTTTTACCGATTCGAGAATATTCAATGTCCCGGTAGAAATGGTTTTATGGTTTTCAAAAAGGGCGTCATGCCTTGTAGTGGAGTTTGCAGCGAGATGAAATATGTATTCAGGTTTTTCCCTTTTGATCAAATTTTCAATAAAATTAATAATCGCTGACATCTTCCACGTTCCCAATTACCGGCAGAACGTGAAACACCGATGACACTAATTTGTTTCTTTTTGACAAATTTCATTAAGATAGTATCCATCTTGTCCGTTCAAAACACAAAAATAATAGTTTTCATGATGATAATTTTGTGAATATAAAGGATGCAAATGTATATCGATATTTATTGAGATAAAAAAAGTCGTAATTATCACACTCCCAAGCAGGATTTCCAACCATTTTACAGTTTGGTATAATGTTGAGTAGTCGTTTATTCAGGTCGTTTTTAGTATAAAATCTATAATCTCCTTCAGGAATATTATCTCCTTTTTTGTAATTGTCATTAAAATCACAAGTAAGTATTGCATATCCTCCCAATTTGAGCAAGTGGACTAAATCTTTAATAAATTTCTCGTCGTCTTCAACATGTTCGATAACAGAGGTTGAAATAATTATATCATCATCTTTGTTCTCTCACACTTAGGTTTAGTCTTAAACGTGCTTAAATCGTAATTAATTACCGGATCAACAAAATCTATCTGAAATCCAAGTTTTTTTAGTGCGATTGCCGCAGTATCTTCGAAAGCGCCAACGGAAAGAATTTTTGTTGATTGTTTTTGGGATAAACTGTAAGCAGTATCAAATACAAAAGCTAGTTGAATATTTGCTTCTGGAATTTTTTTGGCGTTAATCTTTGGAGCAATATTTTTAATAAAATCTATTGTATTTTTGTATTTCTCTCTCGCAGAATCATCAAGAATCCGATTTGAATATTCTCAATATTACCGATTGGTAGGTAATTTTTATCGACAAAGCCATCAAATATATTTGTTATCCTCTTTTTTGACCCATCGAAGTGATGGATTCGAAAGGAATCGGGTTAGCCCTAGGAATATGAACGAATTGTGATAATCTTTTCTTGACAGGAGATTTCAGCCCTTGTGACTTGTTTTAGTAGTATCATCGATAATTCTTTCATAATCCCAAAGCAAATTCTCAGGACTCCATTCTTCGCAAAGTCTTTCAAGATGCTTAACTCCATTTTCAAGAATTGTTTTTAATGAATTTTCTTCTATACAAATACTCGGATAACAATCAAATAGATGTCTGAACATCGAACTTTTTGTTATCACTAGTGGACGTTTTACTGAAATTGCCCAATCAGTAGCACTGGAAATACCCCGGTTATCCTGATATTCATAGAGAAAAACATTAAGATCATTTTTTGAAAGAAATTTTAATATTTGCTCCAATGTAAGATGCTCATGAGAAATATTTAAGTTTAATATCATTTTTCCTTAATGTTTTTCGACTGCATCTGCGTTTTTACGTGCATTTTCTCCGCTTTCATCGCCAAATTTTGCGAATGAAATATTCAGGTTTATTTTCTGCTTCATCGAACTCTTCCTGAACTTTTTCGATAATATTTGTAAATCCTTTACCAACAGTTGCAAATCCAAAACTACCAATATTGATTTTTTACCGTTAATGAAAACCTTTTTGAAACCGAGGAATCAGTCTGCCAGTTTTATACACAATTGGATTCTTCAGTAAAAGTGTAGGATCTCTTGCAGCAATATGATAATCAAAGATTATATTGTTTGCATTATCAGCAATTTCTTGCGTTATCTCGTGAATGATTCCAATTTGCGGCACGCGAATTTTACTGAGAATTTATAATTATTCCGTTATTTCTTCCGATCCACTCCATCGTATTTGGATGGTAATTATATATAATAATCGATGGCTTTTCCTTCTGAAATATTTCGTAGAATTCTTTCCAACTATCTGCTTCCCGATAAAGAAAATTAAATTTTTGGAATGAATAAGGACATTTCCAATAGCATGACCGAATTCATATACACTATATTTTTGAAATTTATAGTTGATAAAAAGCATTGTAATTTTATACATTCTTCATTTGAATTTATCTTAATATCCCGTTACACAATTTCAATTTCCGGAAGTGGAAAAATAAACTTCCCGCCATTCTCTATGAACTCGTGCTCCCTCTCCAGGATAGAATGTTTGAAATGCCAGGGAAAAACAAGAAAATAGTCAGGTTTCATGGCACGTGCTTCCTTTTCCGAGATGATAGGGATATGAGTTCCCGGGTGAAACATCCGAATTTATCCTCGTTCACATCCGCAATATATGGTATATGTTTATTTGTTAACCCGCAAAACTGCAAAAGAACGTTGCCTTTGGTAGACGCTCCATAACCAATGATCTTTTTCCCATCGCTTACAAGAGCCTCAACGAGTTCCAATAGATTTTTTCGGTGCAAAAAAACTTTTTCTTCGAAATTCCTGTACGGTTTCGGCGTGTCTAGTTTCATATCTTCTTCCTGACGAAGCATCCAGTTAACGACTGGATAGTTCGAATGATAGGGCGCATTTTTTTTGCAGGCGGTCACGGCAAAACTACCTCCATTTATGGAATTCATCTGAACATCCATAACCCGGAGTCCGCAATCTTCCAGAAGGTTCTTGACTACCTTAAAGGAATAGAATTCCAGATGTTCGTGGCACACCGTATCATACGCGTTTGAGCGAAGCATCGAGGGCATATAACTTTGCTCAAAATGCCATAGTCCGTTATCTGATAGTATCGCTTCGATATCCCTGACAAATGCCGACGGTTTTTCAAAATCATAGAACATGGCAATTGACGTAACAATTTTTGCTTTTTCCCGCGGGGTATTTTTTTGTAAAGACGTCCTTTGAAAAAAAATCGGGAATGAGATCGATATCTTCAGTATAATATTCTTTAAATTTTGTTCCCGGTGGGGTAATCCCTACTTTTTTACACTTCACCGTGTAGGCTTTTAACGATGTGGCATCATTACTTCCGATGTCCACGACCAGATCGTTTTCGGAAAGATTTCCCAAATTTTCCAGTGTCCTGATTTTGTTGGTTAGATGGCGTACCATAGTGGCATTCAATCCGGAACGATAACCGTAATTATCACCGTACATTTCATCCAGATTATACGATTGTTTTAACTGGAGCAACCCGCACCTGGAGCACCAGACAAGATCCAAAGGTCCGCTTGATACTGTATCTGAAGCTTGTTTTGGGAAAACACCGGTAAGAACCTGTTTCCTAGGGAAAGTAATTTTAATAGATTGGAGTTTTGGCAAATTCGACAATTATATTTCAGAATACATTTACAGGTGCCTTCTCTCTAAAGCTCTTTTCGTATATCTAAATTAATGTTGACCCATCAGCCTCTTAAAATTCGTGGGCCTTTTTATCTGACGGTACTATTTCACAGATTCATAGACTAAATCTCCTTGTTTATCACTCCATATCAATCTTACCAAATGGAATATGGGAGATGAATAACCGAAAAAGAATAGTAAGGGGCAATTGCATTCCATTATTGAGAGAAACAAAAAATTTTGAATCCAGCAGGAAATAATGGGGTGAGAATGGCTTGTTGCATTTCAGAATTGCATTTCATATCGCGGCTCTCCTTTTCTCTAACAATGCTTATCTGGCAAAAAATTTTATAAATAACCATGGAGTCTTCCAGTCAGGGTGTGCGTATAAAAAAGTTAAAAGTCGTATCTGACGAACGGGGCTGGCTAATGGAAATCCTCCGTTGTGACGAGGACATTTTTAAAAAATTCGGGCAGGTCTATCTCACTACTGCATATCCGGGAGTAGTGAAAGCCTGGCATTATCATAAAAAACAAACGGATAATTTTACCTGTTTGCACGGGATGATGAAAGTCGCTCTTTATGATGCCAGAAAGGATTCACCAACCTATCGAATGCTATGGAATTTTTTGTCGGAGAAAAAAATCCCGTTCTTGTCAGTGTCCCGCCTGGGGTATATCACGGGTTCAAAGGGATTGGAAAAGATACTGCATATTTTCTGAGTATTCCGACACTTCCGTATAATTACCAAGAACCGGATGAATATCGTCTTCCTCCAGATACACGGGAAATCCCTTATGACTGGGGACTTGCACCGGGACTGAAACATGGTTGAGGATGACGGAGTGAAAAATAATGAAAATGCTCATTACCGGCGGTGCAGGATTCATTGGGAGTAATTTTATCACTCATATGATGGACTCGCATCCGGAGGGAGATTATCAATCTCGATATCCTGACTTACGCAGGCAATCTCAATAATCTAAAAAGCGTTGATAAAAATTCACGTTATACTTTATCAGAGGCGATATCTGCGATCAGGGAATTGTCAACTCGATTCTTGACAGAAATGAAATCGATACAATCGTACATTTTGCTGCAGAAAGTCATGTCGATCGATCCATTACACAGGCATCGGAATTTGTTCGGACGAATCTCCTGGGAACCCATAACCTCCTTGAATGTGCCCGACAGCATCCTGTCACGAGGTTCATCCATATCTCTACTGATGAAGTATACGGTAGCACCCTGAAAGGATCATTTACGGAAACGAATATCCTCTCACCTTCAAGTCCCTATTCGGCAAGCAAGGCGGGATCAGACCTTCTCGCCCTTTCCTATTTTATTACGTATAAATTTCCTGTTATCATCACACGATGCACAAATAATTTCGGACCCTTCCAGTATCCGGAGAAATTAATCCCACTCTTTATAACAAATCTTATTGAAGGTAAAAAAATCCCAGTCTATGGGACAGGAAAAAATATTCGCGACTGGATCCATGTGAGTGATCATTGCCGGGCAGTTGAGTTCCTTTTAAAAAAGGGAATTTCCGGGGAGATCTATAATATCGGTGGAGGTAACGAAAAGACAAATATCGAAATAACTAAAAAAATTTTAATGTTTCTGGACAAAGATGAATCAATGATCGAATATGTAACCGATCGTCCGGGGCATGATTTCCGGTATTCTCTTGATTGTTCGAAGTTACAGACGATGGGCTGGAGCCCCGTTATTCATTTGAAGAAGGTCTGAAAGAAACAATTGAGTGGTATATAAGGAACGAATGGTGGTGGCGGCCATTAAAGAAATAACTCCCGGAAAAACATTCTTTTTGGGGCTTATGGAATGCTTGGGCATGCTCTGCAGGAGGTGTTTCCTCATGCGCAATGCTATGGACATCGTGGTATTGATATCACTGATGAAAATGCACTGATGAAATTTTTAAAACGGGAATGTCCCGCGATTGTAATCAATGCAGCGGCATATACAGATGTTGACGGATGTGAGGATAACCTACTATGCATATGCGGTGAATGGGGATGGACCCGGATATATTGCACAAGCCAGTAGAAGTTGACGCGATTTTTGTTCATTTCAGTACAGACTATATTTTTGATGGAACCAGATTGGAATATAGGGAAGGCGACTCTCCAAATCCGATTAATATCTATGGAGAATCAAAGTTGTTGGGGGAGGTGTCGATCAGGAAGAAGATGGAGAATTACCGGATTATCAGAACCTCGTGGCTGTTTGGGAGTCACGGGAAAAATTTTGTCGATACGATCCTTTCCCTTTCACACCAGATGCCGGTTGTCCGAGTAGTTAACGATCAGGTTGGAAAGCCAACCTATACCGTTGATCTCGCAAATAAAATACCGGAGATTATTTCCCCTGACTCCCGGGAATCTATCATATCACCAACGATGGTCATTGCAGCTGGTATGAATTTGCGAGTGCATTTATTCCCAATGCAATCCCCTGTTCAACTGAAGATTTTCCACGAAAAGCAAAACGGCCTGCGATTCGGTCCTTGCGAATACAAAAACATCTCCTCTCCGGTCACTGGAGACAAGCAGTAAAAGAATATATTCTAACGAAGGAAGAACCTGAAATGAAAGGTATCATTCTTGCCGGAGGAACCGGCTCACGATTATTTCCATTGACTAAAGTGACCAACAAGCACCTGTTGCCTGTTTATGACAAGCCAATGATCTATTATCCGCTTCAGACACTCATCAATGGAGGAATAACCGAAATCATGATCGTTTCCGGGACGCGGCCACGCGGGACATTTTCTGGAATTGCTTGGGTCCGGAATGGAATTCGGGATCAGCCTTACTTATGAAATCCAGGAGACAGCAGGAGGAATTGCACAGGCACTGGGGCTTGCGGCAAGCTGGGTGGATGATGAGGATGTAGCAGTAATCCTCGGGGATAATATATTTCAGGATACTGTGAAATCCGATGTTACATCATTTAAAAATGGAGCGAAAATATTCTTAAAAGAGGTCAAAGATGCTCACCGTTTTGGAGTTGCCGAGTTAGAGAAGGATCACGTCATTTCCATTGAGGAAAAACCTCAAACCCCTAATTCACAATATGCGGTTACAGGGCTCTATCTGTATGATTCCGAAGTCTTCTCAATTATAAAGAAGTTAAAGCCATCAGGCAGAGGAGAACTTGAGATCACTGATGTGAATAATGCATATATTCAGAAAGAGATGATGCAGTATGCCATCTTAAGAGGATTCTGGAGCGATGCGGGGACATTCGACAGCCTTCTGAGGGCAAGCATTCTGGTGCAGCAGCACTCTGCAGAAAAACATAAGGAAGAATAAGCAGATTGTGACAAAACTGAAATAGAATTCTAACAAGTATTTTTTTTATCAGGAAATCCCTGGTGGATTATCCCAGCACCATATACATCACAACGAAATCAATTATCAAATAAAGATACAACTATCCAAAGCGGACTGATGGCACTTTTTTTTATCTAACTTTTCATAACAATCATTGTCTGATATCAATTCTAAATGATGTGATATTGAATGAAAGTCGATTCAGCATGCATGATAAGCATTCCTATCAGAAAATAAAAACAATAAGGACTTCGTTTATGCATAAAATGAGTTAAATCCTCTCCTCGTTTATAGCCACCCTGGCCATGGAACTCCGAGATTGACACTCAGATTTCCTTAATTCTTCATGAATTTCCCTGTCCAGTTTGAATAAAACGAATATGTAAATTCCTACTCCAATGATTACCGCAACTAACACTGCTCTACATGAGTAAGGGGCAGGAAAAAATGGATAAATAAGAAGAAAAATACCCATGCAGCCTGCAGCATAGAATATATTTTTTACTGGTCTATATTCGAATTTTATTGAAATAATCCGGGAAAGGAAAATGAGAGCACCAAGTGCATTCAGGTCATCGCGATGAGCGTTGCGACGGCGGCCCCGGTGATTCCTAAAACCGGAATGAGGATGATATCAAGGAGAATGTTTGCAATTGCTGCAATGAGGGTTATCCAGAAGGCATCTTTCGGCCGGTTGAGTGCGTTCAGGCTCATCGTTCCAAGATACATGAAGACATTAACAACCTGAACAAGCAAAAGAAAAAAAAGGCGGATGAACCTGCAGCAAAAGACGCCCATATAGATAAAAAAGGAGACGCTCTCCCAATATCCATCCGCCAATACAGGCGGGTATTGCCAGAAAAAGGGAATAGGTAAAAGCTCTCGCCAGAGAATTCTCAATTTCGGCCATCTGTTCCTGTGCTCCCCAGGTACTGATCTTTGGATAGAGAACAGTATGGAAATGCCATTGTCGTGAATGTAGCAACTGATGTAAGTCTGGAATGCAGTTCGATAGATTCCGACATCAGCATTACTCATGAAATACCCGATGAGGATTGTATCGGCATAGCAGAATACTAATGAACCACTCGCGGTCAAGAAAATCCAGAAGGAAAAACCGGACAGATTTTTCAGATGCGATAACCTGAACCGGACCAATTTCAAGTCGAGATACCGGAAATTCATCAACCCTCCCGGCAATGAATCCTACGACAAAACCTCCGGTAAGTCCTGCAACACCAAACCCGAGAAATACCGCAGTAATCTGGAAAAGAGTTCGTATGAGGGCATCGAGAAAACCACTAATCTGATATATCCCTACTTTCCCCGTCCCATATACTCCTACCCCGGAAATACTTGAAAAAACTGAAACAATAAGGGCCAACAGGAGCCAGAAAAATATTCCCGATGAGGTGACATCCTTAAAATAAGGTTCTGCAAAAAGGAGCAATGAGACAGATACTGCAAGAAGGACAATCCTGATAAAAGCAAATGCGGAAAGATATTCATCAGGTTCCTTTCCCTCTGATATCCTCTTCACTGCCGCTCCCCCAAATCCTCCGTCACCGACAAGATTTAAAATCCCAAAATATGCAAGGAACAGGAAATAAGCGCCGAGAGGGGCCGGTCCCAGAGCGTGTGCGAAGTATATCGTTGAGAGAAATCCGATAATTGTTAATGCAATTGTTGAAGCAAAAGTGATTACACTCTGACGCTGTATTGAGCTGATTTTCATGAGACGAGAAATGAAAAGGGAATCGGTACGAACACATAGTAAAATTGTTGAGAAAATTGTTAATGATTTCGTGAGACCATACATTTTTTCAAAATATTATCCAACAACGTATGGATTCCGGAATTTTCTCCATAAAAAATCGATCTCGCAAGGCAAATCTTGTTGAAGTTCCGGTAAACCGCTCTCTGCTTTGTCCAGACAAATTACGGATATTTCCGAGGTAACGTTCGATCATCCGTTGATGATGAAGTCAATCCGTGACCATTTCAGCTCCTGATTTAAAAGAGCCGCATTCTCGAAAAAAGTCAAAACATTTTTTTCGAAAAATGGCGATTTACTATGTCGTAATTCGCAATCACTCAATTTTAAAAATCCTAGAAGGTTCTAAAGCAGGAAAGATAAACCTGCCAGAATGCATTATATAGGCTCAATACATGCCGAAATAAAATAGAGATTGAGGAAGTATAATTTTGACATATAGAGAAAGTAGCTCATTTCTGGGATAGTATTGAAATTTATATCAACCTGATTAAAATGCAAATTTCAACTGTGCAATCATTTTTTCTTCAATTGCGAATCACTGGTATCGGAGGCGACCGTGCAAATAACCGACTGCCTTTGCGCTTCATCGTGAAGCAGACTTGAGTAATTTTGCGGGGGATGAACAGTGGCGGATTTGACGAAATTTTTTTGAGTAGCACGCAGCTCTGAGATGAAAACGTGAGGATTCACAGAGAAAACTTCAGCAGTGATCTGAATCTCTCTTCCTGAGTGGATTGTGCCGAATATGTCTCATACCACTCAATCGTCCGTTTCAATCCTTCCCGTGAACGGCATCTTTGCCCTGAACCCGAACTCTTTTTCTGCCCGGCTCACATCAAGGCTGCGTTTTGGCTGGCCATCAGGTTTTGAGGTATCCCAGATGGATATCACCGGAATAACCGGTCAGTTCCTTGATGAGATCCACAAGATCACGGATGGTGATCTCCATGCCGGCTCCAAGGTTTACCGGATCAGGTTTATTGTATCGCTCAGTGGCAAGAATGATCCCTCGTGCAGCATCATCCACGTACAGGAATTCACGGGATGCCGAGCCGGTCCCCCACACTTCTACCTGAGGTTTATGATCTCTCTTTGCTTCGGTGAATTTTTTGATGAGTGCCGGGATAACATGAGAACTTTCGGGATTAAAGTTATCACCCGGTCCGTACAGGTTCACCGGTAGGAGATAAATTGAGTTGAATCCATATTGCTGCCGGTATGCCTGGGACTGGACAAGGAGCATTTTCTTTGCCAATCCATAGGGGGCATTGGTCTCCTCCGGATACCCGTTCCAGAGATTCTCTTCCCGGAATGGCACGGGAGTGAATTTCGGATATGCACAGATAGTCCCAACGATAACACACTTTTCTACCTCTTCCTGCCGTGCCGCCTCGATCATCTGGATGCCCATAATCGCATTATCATAAAAGAGCTGCGCAGGATAATTCTGGTTAAACCCGATTCCCCCAACTTTTGCCGCAAGGTGTATTACGATATCACAGTCTTTTGTAACCTCTCGAGCAGTTCTCCCATTTCCGCAGATCGATCTCCCTGCTGCGGGGGATCCGGATATTTTCCTTAGCGACCCCTTTTTCGAGGAGCTGGTTGACGACCTGCGATCCGAAAAAACCAGCGCCACCGGTGATGAGGATTTTTTTATCAGACCAGAATGTCATAGGCGTGTCCTTGATATTTACGAATTATGATAATTACCAGTAGTTTCTGGTAATAAATTATTGATTGTTCTTTTTTTATGTTTGCATAAATGTCGGAATACTCGGTATCCGTGAATCAATCCGCGTTCCACCAGCGGTCGGGAACTTTGACGATAGTATTTTATCCGCTTCACCAATCGGTTCCAGCCCGGCTGCTTTCATGTCAGCATCCACCATGATCTTTACCAGATCCCGAATTTTACTGCAGGTTTCCAGCCAAGTATCTTTTCAGATTTTTTCGGATTTGCGATGAGAACATCAACTTCAGTCGGGCGGAAATATTTCGGATCGATCCTGACATGTTTTTCAGTGTCAAGTCCCGGCATAGGCAAATGCTTCGTGCAGGAACTCGCGGACCGAGTGGGTCTCTCCGGTACCGATGACAAAATCATCCGGTTTCTCCTGCTGCAGGATCCGCCACATACATTCGACATATTCCGGGGCAAATCCCCAGTCACGTTTTGCTTCAAGATTTCCAAGATACAGGAACTTCTCCTTTCCCGAAATGATCCGTGCGATAGCCCGGGTGATCTTGCGGGTAACAAATGTCTCCCCCCGGCGGGGCGATTCATGGTTGAACAGAATCCCGTTGGAGGCGAAGAGGTTGTATCCTTCCCGGTAATTCCGTGTCATCCAGTACGAATACACCTTGGCACATGCATAGGGCTCCGCGGATGGAACTGCGTATCTTCCCCTTGGGGAGGATGTGCCGCGCCCGAACATCTCGCTGGACGATGCCTGGTAGAATTTTACCCGTGATTGCTCCGGCGGGCTGCTTCCAGAATCCGTGTCGTCCCCAGTGCAGTGACATTCCCGGTATATTCCGGCGTATCAAAACTTACCCGGACATGGCTCTGTGCCCCGAGGTGATAGATCTCATCGGGTTTGATATTATACATAATATTTGATATCTGCTCAGAATCGGAGAGATCTCCATAATGTAAAAATAACCGGGCATGGGTGTCGTGAGGGTCGATATAGATGGAATCGATCCTGCTGGTATTGAATGTTGAAGATCGGCGGATCAGTCCGTGGACTTCGTATCCTTTTGACAGGAGCAGTTCCGCCAGGTAGGATCCGTCCTGCCCGGTTATCCCCGTGATGAATGCTTTTTTTCCCATGATAAGTCACGTATATGGTATTAGTTTGCCATTAAAAAATTTGAATCTATGGGTCATCTATTGACATTCACTCATTAAACACTATGCCGCCTCAGACCCTCATCTTTGTTCTGCATCAATCGAAGTATGGTGGAAGAAAATCTTTGGAATATCAAAACAGTCCCTTTCCTGTTCCACAGACTTTAGCCCATCTGAACTACGATCTGCCAACTGAAAGGGAATGATACGTGCCGCTCTCTTTCTAGGTAAAATGGGTTATTTCCGATCTGATCCCGAAATCAGTTATCCGGGAAAAGGCGATCAAAGTCCCCCAATCAGCCGGTTACCGCACCGGGAAAATCGAATATGCCCGCAGTGAACCCCGATTTCCGTTTTAAGCCTTTTTAGTACTGAGGTACGATAAGGTCTAAAAAAACATCAGTATTTTTCATCCATGTCATTTGGATCACAACCTTCGTTCTGTTCCGTCGTAAGCAGTAAGGGTTGATCCGTGTTCTCTCTCGTTGATCTCCGGGAAACAGGCGTTCATAATACATACGGGTTTGACATTTCAGGATCCAGAACCGACAGGAATCTGGGATAGGAATATCTGACAGTCGAGGGACAGGAGGAGAGGGAGACATGAGATCAGGGTATCTTTTCCGGAACCGCAGTTCCTAATTCTCCGACGTTAACTTTCTCCAGGGGTGTCTGAAAAATGGATCAATAGTCCGATTTTTGTGCAAAAAATGGTACATTAACACACGTTTTTAAACGGTGGCTGAATTGAGGTTGAATCCGAATATGGCATTAAATCACCTGAAAATATTCGCTAATGTACAGCTTTGGAGGCAATCCATGGTTGATCGACCATTATTACTGGGTTGTCAAAAGAACACCAGCATTGACTTTTAGGAGATGCTTCGATAATGGTAGATTTCACCGTCGAACGATACACGGTATAGATTCTATTGCTCTCGGATAAAATGCGGTGTTTTTTATCCTAGGCGGGTGTGCAGCGCCCAAACATCTCGAAAGATAATGCCTGATAGAATTTTCCCCCGTGGTTGCTGCCGCGGCTACCAACAGGATCTGTGTCGTCACCAATGCGTTGACATTCCCGCGGGATGTTTTAAAAAACTATAGAAAAATTGTTAAAAAAAAAAGCCTCAGCCGTGATTTGAACACGGGACCTGCTGATTACAAGTCAGCCGCTCTGCCAACTAAGCCACTGAGGCGCCATATAATTTACACTTTTGATAGTAAAAAAGATGGTGATCCTTTGTATTTCCCCCGATTCCTTTCAGGACTTCTACTGCAGGGAGAAAGAATACAATCGTTCAATGAAGGAAATGGAAACAGGACAGAATATTTTTAAAATAAACTATTTCTCAATCACAAATCGGTGTTTTTTCCAAATACCTTATAGGAACAGGAACCGACTAATGTGTACAAATGGCACAGCTCACCGTTGATATCGGAGGAAGCCCCGGGATCAACTGCCGCGGATTCTGCGAATATTGTTATTTTAAAAAAGTACGGGGCGTTCAACCCCTCGGATGCCGGTACTGCCTGCCGTTCAGGAAAGGATGTGATTACTGCACCCGCGGTATACGCGAAGAGTACAGCGGCTTTAAAGATCTGAAGACCATCGCTGATGAGACGCTGGCAAACCTGCAGGGGAAGAGCGGCGAGCTGGAACGGATCACCATCAGCGGTGGCGGGGATCCCAGTTGTTATCCGCGGTTCACCGAGCTCGATAGAGCTCCTCGGCAGTATGGAAGCCCCCCTCCATATCGGATACACAAGCGGGAAAGGCTGGACGATCCGGCCATCGCAGATCTACTCATCGACAACGGTCTTTCTGAACTATCTTTTACCGTTTTTGCAACAGATCCGTCTCTCAGAAAACGTTACATGCATGATCCAACACCGGAGGTCTCCTTATCAATTCTTGAGAAACTCTGCGGGAACGTCGATGTGTATGCCGCTGCGGTCATCCTCCCTGGGGTCAACGATGGTATCGTGCTCGAACAGACCTGCGAATGGCTCCAGGACCGGGGAGCGAAAGGTATTATTCTGATGCGGTTTGCCAATACGACACAGCAGGGTCTGGTGCTCGGGAATGGGCCGGTCATCCCGAACCGGGAGGTCCAGACGGTCGGATCATTCCGGGATCTCATCTCAGACCTGAACCGGAAGTTTTCCCTGAAGATCTCCGGGACTCCGCTGTGGGATCCGGATATTGGATCACCCTTCGCGATCCTGAACGAGCAGGACTTAATAAAAAAACTCCCCCGTATCCAGCGCAGAGCAACCGTTATCAGCGGGAGCATTGCTGCCCCCTATATTGAAAACGTTCTCAGATTATGTGGATCACAGGTTCCTGTACTGCCGGTAAGCAAGGAGATTGCATGCCTGATCACCATTAAAGATTTATGCGAACTGGACCCCGGTACCCTGGAACCCGTGATAATCATCCCCGGGCGGGCGTTCGTTCAGGATGCCGAGGCTCAGGAAGTGCTCTCCCGTGATTGTATCGAACGTGAAGTGATTCGCGGTCCCGAGATGCTGACAGCCGATGCCGAGACCAGCATGGGCATGACCCGCGACCAGGTTCTTGCCATGGAGATGGATGGGTTTGCGGACCTTATTCGGACAATAAACCGGTACGGGAAGTAAGAGATTTTTTTCAAACGGGAACAAAAAAGAAAAATATGGATCTTATACCAGAGCTGCGGTGATACCAATCACACCGGACTGGATGATGACTGCAACGGCAATAATCACACCACCCATCTCGAGTGCGACTGCGACATTGCCTTTCTTGATTTCCTCGAACTCTTCAACCCCTTTTGTCAGTTTGTCGAGGATGTTCAGCGCAAGATAGATCGCCGCAACCGCGAGCACGATACCAAGAATAAGCTGGATGAGTGCAATGGAGATAGCGAGCAGACCGTCGACAGACAAGATACCAACGCTTAGTGCTTTGTTGATACCCACGGACACCCCGGACACCCCGGACTGGACTACCAGTGCAATCGCAACAAACACTGAAGCGACAATAATGCCGACTGCTGCATTCCCTTTTGCAAGTTCTTTCTCCTCGTCAATACCCTTGGTAATCTTACTGAGCACAGCAAAACCGATGTACAGTGCCAGTACAGCAAAAATAATCGAAATAAGTAACTGGATTAATCCTACAACTGCGTTTGCCAATAACACCATGTTTACACCTCAAATTTACGTAATTTTGTTTGACGATAGGGTAAATAAATATATCGTCAATAGTATGAAAAAAACCATAGAATCTTTGAAGAAATGGCGATCTGGATAAAAAGAAGAGATGTATTTGAAAACGGAATGAAAAAACGCAGTTAAAATTACAATGCTGCGGGAGGGTTACGATCCCCCGATCTCCAGATCTCTCGAAGCCGTGAAACGCAGGAATGCGTCCATAAACCCTATGAGTCTGGCGCCCTAACCGGCTAGGCCACCGCAGCACAAAAGTCCATAATAAAAACACCGTAAAAACTATTAAATGTTCTGATAAGGCGTTTTATTAGAATGTCAGTCTTTTTTTGGCTGCAGGAACACCGTAACTGCTGCGGATATTGCTGCAATTTTTTTTCCCTGCTCAAATGACCCTGCGAGTGTCTGCATCCGGGTCTCCTCATCACGTTTGTACCGGTCGAGCGTGGTGAGGATATGCTCCTCCTGTAAAAAGTGAGTGTGTGTATTCCCTTCAACAAACTGCTGGTTGTTCATGATCGCGTAATGGAGTGGAAGAGTGGTTTTGATTCCAAGGATGATGTATTCGGAGATGGCACGCCGCATTCGTTTTATCGCTTCCGATCGTGTACTGTCCCAAGCACAGAGTTTTGCGATCATCGAATCGTAATTCGGGGGAATGGTATACCCCATGTGAATTCCGCTGTCTACCCGTATGCCGGGACCGCCAGGTGAACGGTACCGGATGATCTTCCCTGGGTCTGCAGTAAAATTATTGAGAGGATCTTCGGCATTGATCCGGCATTCAATGGCATGCCCCCGGATAGAGATGTGCTTCTGCTCGAATGGCAGGGATTCTCCGGCAGAAATTGCGATCTGTTGTTTTACAATATCGACACCGGTAATGATTTCCGTGATGGTGTGTTCGACCTGGAGACGGGTATTCATCTCCATAAAATAGTAGTTCCCCTCGCTGTACAGGAACTCAACAGACCCTGCATTCGTATAGTCTGAAGCCTCCGCAACTTTCAGCGCTGAGTCTGACATCCTGCTCCGCAATACGGCGGTCATGATGGGTGAGGGAGCCTCCTCGATCAGTTTCTGGTGACGACGCTGGATGGAACATTCCCGGTCATAGAGGTGGACCGCATTGCCATGTTCATCGGCGAGTATCTGGAACTCAATGTGTCGTGGCTTCACCAGGTATTTTTCAATAAAGACCGTTGCATCGCCGAATGCAGACTGAGCGATACGCATACTCGCCGTAATCGCATCCTCAAGGGTTTTCTCGTCATTGACAATCTGCATGCCAATGCCACCGCCTCCGGCGCTTGCTTTGACGATCACCGGGTAACCAATCTCTGCAGCGACTCTTTTTGCATCATCGATGTCATTTATGCCGTCAGTTCCGGAAAGAACCGGTACACCGGCGCCCTTCATCATCTGTTTGCTGCCGATCTTCGATCCCATCGCCTTTATGGTCTTCCAGCCGGGGCCGACAAAGATAACATTTTCATCCAGGCAAAGTTTGGCAAACCGGTAGTTCTCGGCTAAAAACCCATACCCCGGGTGGACAGCTTCCGCACCGCTTTTCTTGGCGATATCGATGATTCGCTCCATATTCAGGTAACTCTTTGAGGGATGGGCATCCCCGACATGAAACGCCTCATCCGCATATTTGACGTGAAGCGCATTTTTATCAGCGGATGAATAGATCGCAACGGTCTCAATATCGAGTTCCCGGCATGCCCGCATGACCCGGATGGCAATCTCGCCCCGGTTGGCAATCAGGAGTTTTTCGAAATATTTCATTGGACCACCAGCAGGACGTCTCCATTCTGGACGACATCGCCGGTGTCCACAAAGATCTCCGTGACCTTGCCATCCACCGGACTATGAATGGGGTTCTCCATCTTCATCGCCTCGAGTACGAGGAGTGTTTCCCCCTTCTTCACCGTTGCGCCACGGTTAACCAGTACCTGGAGGACCATTCCCTGCATGTTGCTCTTGATGCCCCCGGCAAACTCGCCCCGGGGGATTTTTTGCGCGGTCACCCCGGCCACTTCAACCTTGCGCCCTCCCACGGAGACAATGCGGACCGAGAAGACTTCTCCGTCAACCTCGACTTCCATCTGTTCGGGTACCTGGGTGGCAGGTTTCGTCATGGATTGTTTTTTCGGGATTTCCTCAACGGATCGCTCATTTTTAAGGAATGAAGGAGCTATTGCCGGATAAAGGATATATGTCAGGATGTCCTCTTCCTTCTTGATAAGTCCCGCGCTTTCTGCCTCTTTTTTCATCTTTTCATAAGCAGGTTCGAGCAAATCCGCGGGGCGTATCGTTATAACTTCATCCTCTCCAATGACGAGCCGCCGTATCTCGTCGTTCACGGGTCCAGGTGACTTTCCGTACAGCCCGTGCATATAGTCTTTGACTTCCTTGGTGACATTCCGGTAACGTTGTCCATTCACCAGCACGTTGAGCACAGCCTGCGTCCCGACAATCTGGCTGGTTGGCGTGACGAGCGGCGGATAGCCGAGATCCTTTCTTACACGGGGAATCTCTGCCAGGACATCATCCATCCGGTTAAGAGCGTCCTGTTCCTGGAGCTGCGAGACGAGGTTGGAGATCATACCGCCGGGCAGCTGGTAGAGTAGAACATCGCTGTCAACACGTTCCGATATGGGGTTGAGAAGCCCGGCATATTTTTCCCTGATTTGTATGCAGATATTACGGACTCCCCGAAGTTTTATGAGGTCGATTCCAGTATCCCTCGGCGTACCGATGAGCGACGCAACGATACTTTCTGTTGGAGGCTGGGACGTGCCCATGGAAAACGGGGACATGGCGGTATCGAGGATATCAACCCCGGCGTCTATCGCCGCCTGGTAACTCATCGGGGCGATGCCGCTCGTTGAATGACTGTGCAGGCAGACCTTTACATCAACTGCCTTTTTGATACCGCTGATCAACTCCCGTGCCGCAGCCGGCATGATAAGCCCGGCCATATCCTTGATACAGATGGAGTCACATTCATGGGCGTACAGCTCTTTTGCCATTTCAATGAATGTCTGCGTAGTATGAACCGGACTCGTTGTATAGGAGATCGCACCCTGCAGGTGGGCCCCGACGTTTTTCACCCGGTCCATCGACCGTTTCATATTCCTGATGTCGTTAAGGGCATCGAATACACGAAAAACAGCAACCCCGTTTTTATGGGCTGCGGTGACAAACCTGTCTACCACATCATCGGGGTAATGGCGGTAACCAACGAGGTTCTGGCCACGGAGGAGCATCTGGATCGGCGTATGTTTCAGTTCAGCCTTTAAGAGTCTGAGCCGGTCCCATGGGTCGTCATTCAGAGACCGAATGCAGGTATCAAACGTAGCACCTCCCCAGGCTTCTACCGAAAAAAAACCACACGGATCCATCTCGCGGGCAAGAGGGAGCATATCCTCGGTGCGGAGCCGCTGTGCAATAAGAGACTGGTGGGCGTCCCGCAGGGTGGTATCGGTAATGGAGAGTTTTTTTGGAGAAGGAGTACGCATGAGGATCCTCTGGGCTTGAGTAGGATCACAGTAAGCCTCACAAAACTTCATCGGTAAAGTATAAAAAATTCACTAACTGGAATCAATGCAAAAAATAAAATACACCCAGCAAATAATCCGGCGGCAATATCTTGTGGCTTTGTTAAAAAAACTGGGCACCATATACCGCCTGAACGATAGCCACGAATTGCAAGCAGTTCCGCGGAGGTCTCCGCCCGGTTAAGAGCACCCTGGACAAGAATCAGGCAGGCAGGAATGAGATTGCGTACTCCCCACCCCATCCCCTTGATCTTCTCTGCCAGCCGAATCCGTTCGAAGTCGGTGGCAATCAATAAGAGGGACTGTATTCCCATTTCGGAGATAAGACCGAGGTCAAACCCGGCCCTGTTGCCAAACAACCAGACACTGATATCAAGTAATTCCCCAGCGTTCTGCTCCCCGTAGAGCCACATGCCGATAAGGATTATGACGGTCATCCGTATGAAGTATGAAATGCCATTCCCGCTAAAAAGTTCCAGCACAATACCGAAGAAACCTGTCATCAGAACGAGCGGAAGAACCAGCCGTTCTTTTTTGCGAGGCGAATACCCGGCGTAAACACCAGCCACCACAGAAGTGCAAAAGCTGCACCATGGAGACTGATAAATGCCGAGACTGAGAGAATCGCCCCAGCGGCAATCCTTATTCTTGGATCCTGCATGCTGCTTCCTGAAGATCTTGTTGGGAAATGTTGTCTGGTTCTGATCCGAGAGCCACGAGTTTTTTAACTGATGGTGGAAGATGGTGCCAGTGTAAAAACGCATCCGGGGGTTGTCCACAGTTGATAAGCCTCCCGTGTTCAATTTCCCATATCTGGAAAACCCTGGGAAGGATGTTCAATTCGTGGGTAAAAATTATTGTGATGCCCTCGGATCTCCCCTCGAGAGTTGCACATAATTTCGCCTTCTCCACGCAATCCAGTGAGCTGAATGGTTCATCAAGGAGAAGAAGATCGTAGTCTTTTTCAAGTACACATGCCAGGTGCAGGCGTTTAAGCTCACCGCGGCTTAGGGAAAACGGGGACGTTTCCTCCCGACCGGCCAGTCCGGCGGTCGCAAGGATGTGATCCGCAAGGGCCCCCCAGGATGAACACTCTTCAGCGAGAGTACGACCTGTAACGTGGAGCTCCGGGAACTGGAGTGACAGCATGCAGGACGATATTCCATCTTTCACGACGCAGCCTCCGGATAAAGGGAAAAATCCTGCAGTCATGAGTGCGAGGGTTGATTTGCCGCTCCCGACGTTCCCGCTGACAAGGTGGATTCCCTCGTCAAACGTACCGGTTGCAGAAAGTGACCAGTTGTCACGAACGCCAAAGGCATCCTTCAACGTAATTTTCATAATCCGTACTCCCATAAAACAGGGTACCAGGCAGTGCCTTTAAGGTACTGAATGACGTGTTCTGGTCTCCCTGAATGGGTAACCCGACCTGAATCGAAGAACAGAAGGTAATCACTCTCCCTGGCGGTATTCATCTGCTGGGTGCAGCGGATCACATACCGCGCTCCGGATTCCCTGATTACCCGATCAAGTGTTGCTGCCTGGTGTTCATCGAGATGAGAATCGTATTCATCCAGAACGAGCACCTTCGGTCGATGAACCAGCGCAGCTGCCAGAGAAACAAGGACTTTTTCACCACCGGATAATTCCCGTGCTGTTCTCTTGAGGAGATGAGAGATACCGACAGACTCAGCACATGCCCTGACTTCCTCATCAATAATTCCAGAGGACATGGCGCGGCGAAAACGAAGAGGAGACGCGATCTCATCGATGACCCTTGTAAACAGAATATTCCGGTCAGGAAACTCATTCGCCCATCCGATCTCGATCTCCCGTGGTGGCAGGTTATCAATACTGACCGTCCCGCGGTCCGGTAATGTTATTCCCGCGCAGATCTTGAGGAATGACGTCTTCCCGCTGCCGTTTGGACCGATGACGGCTGTAACGCCGGGAGGAATGTTCAGTGCCTCGATCGTCAGATTCCGATGGCGAAGAAATTCTATGACGATCATGGGAGTCTCTTCTCAATTTCGACCGCGGAGTAGATTTTAACCACCTCGCCGGGTATGAACGGGACCAGTCCCGCCATAACAGCTGGCAGGAGTCCTCCTCCCAGAGAAAATATCAGCCACGCGATACCCATGCCATAGATAACACAAGTCCCTGCCAGAAGTCCGGCGATACGGATTGGCTGGAACTGGGATTCATAGGCCAGTCCGACCACAAGCCCGGCACCAATAAATCCGATCAAGTAACCGCCGGTAGGACCGAGCAGGATACCAAAACCGGCAACTCCCGCATGAAATACCGGGAGTCCCAAGGCACCAAGAACAACATAGAGCGATATCGGGATTACTGCGTAGCGCTTCAGGATCATTCCGGCGAGGAACACGAAGAGGGTCTGTAGTGTCAGGGGAACCGGAAAGAAGGGTATCGATACCCATCCCCCGATACTGATAAGCCCGATGAAGGCGGCAGAATACGCAATGGTTCTTGATTTTTGCAGATCCCCGAACATCGTCAACCATAAAAAATTGCATGGTTGACGATAAAAAGTACCTTTCAGCTACTGATGATAACAGTCGCCGGCGATAACCCGTTCGAGTTTGCCATTGTCTTTACGGATGATAAGGGCCCCAAATTCATCGATGTCTATTGCTTCACCTTCGAAACTGTTCTTCAATGTCCTGATCTGGACCCGGCTTTCAAGTGTTGAGGAGAGACTCTTCCATTCCCTGATAATTGTCTCGTATTCACCGCCCTCGATAAGGAGATAATGGTTCTCGAATTCCTTAAGGATACGTGCGAGAAAAGAAGCCCGGTCGACTTCGTGGCCCACTTCAGCGCTTATCGATGTGATGTCTTTTTGCATCGCCATGGTGAAATGGCTGAGCGGGACATTCACATCAATGCCGATACCTAACAGGCAATAATGGACGGTGTCTGCTTCCGCAGCGAGTTCAAGGAGGAGCCCGGCTACTTTTTTGTTCCCGATGAAGATATCGTTTGGCCACTTGATCAGGGCACCGAGATCGAATTCCTTCCGGATAGCCCGGGCGACTGCTATGGATCCGGCCATGGTGATCATGAAGATATGATCGATGGGTACGTGGGGTTTGAGGACGACCGTGATCCATATACCTCCAATGGGAGAGACCCACGCCCTTCCCATCCGGCCTATCCCGCCGGTCTGTTCCTCGGCTATGATTACCATCCCGTGCAGCTTCCCGACATCCCCCTCGGAGCACATCTGTTTGCCTACCCAGATGGTCGAAGGCGTGTTATCGAGATATCGTATTTTCTTGCCGATGAACTGCGTTTTTAATTTTTTATGCACCTCATAGGGGAGAAGTTTGTTGCTGGTATGCACTAGTTTATAGCCCTCTTTCTGGGATGAGGTGATCTCGTACCCCATTCCACGTCAGCTCCTTGATGTGTTTCCAGACAGCAGACCTGCTGATCCCCAGCTCGTTGCTGATCATTTCACCCGAGATGGGGGTCTGGGATCGTTCGAGGATTTCAATTACTTTGAATGCAGAATACGGCACGCGATTCACCGCCTTGAACCGCTTTGTTCTGAAGGAAGAGGACAGGGATCTTTGCCGCATACCTGTTTGAGGATTGCGGTCTGGTGCTCCATGAGGGTGGCAAGATCAAAAATACCGGTAATATCCACAATACCGATTGCACCAATAGCGTTTCCGTCTTTATCCCGGATGGGACTCACCGTTACCGGAACTCCCTTGTAAGCCCCGGTTGAGGGCGTGGTTTGTATGGAAATATTCTTTTCAATCGCTTCTAGGAGGACTGGCCCGGTGTAATGCCGATCGACAACCCTTCCGTCTTCAACCCGGATGCCCTCTTTTTCGAGTGATTTTGCGGTTACAGGAAGGCGGTGGATCAATTCGTGGACTGCAAGGACAATGGGCTCAAGATCGCCTGCCTCCATGCTGCAGGACAACGAATAACGGTGCATCGGTTATATACCTCTCTTAATTACACTGGTCAATTTCTATCTAGAAGAAGATTGCGGAGTAGGAATGCCCGGACTTTTATGGTCCCTCACGGAGGATAGTGTCGTAAGGAGTCATCGGTACTGTTGCGGTATCTCGGCAGAGGGAAGCAAAACTTCATCGCAAAAGTTTCGACTGTGTTGGGAGTCTCCCCAGGATCAATGTGCCGATGGTCATTTTTACTGATTCATGGAAGATACTCGTTGTCGGTTCGGTTTTCTGGCTCTCTCCGGCATAGCGGCGAGTCGGGATTCCTCGCCATCTTGCCTTGGCTCATGCTGTATGTTCTTGTGGCACACGGTATGAGGTCAGGATTGTGGGTGACCATGACGATGGTGATGCCCTCGTTGTTCAGCTGCTGGAATAATGCCATGATCTCGGATTCGGTTGCATCATCCAGGTCCCCTGTCGGTTCATCGGCGATCAGGATAGAAGGTTTATTGATGAGCGCCCGCGCAATTGCGACTCGTTTCATCTCTCCACTTGAAAGTGTCTTGGGGTAAGCATCTACCCGGTCTGCCACTCCCACTTGGGTCAGGAGATCAAGTGCTTTGGTGCGGTTGCCGGGGCCGCCCGGATAGAATAGTGTTGGGATCATCACGTTCTCGAGCGCGGTTACCGTAGGGATAAGCCCGGAGAACTGGAATACGAACCCAATCTCCTGTGCCCTCAGCTCTGCGATCTGGTTATCGGTCAACGTGCTGATATCCACACCCTTTATCCTGATTGTGCCGGACGAAGGGCGGATGAGTCCGGCAAGCATCCCGAGGAGAGTTGACTTTCCGCTTCCCGATCGTCCAAGGATAAGAATAAATTCTCCTCGCTGTACGCTGAGATCCACGTTGTCGACGGCCAGGATTTTCAAACTGCCGGTACTGAACGCTTTTGTCAAACCCTTAACCGATATCATGAATCACCTTTTTGCATGGTTTCATAGGGTTCTGGACGGTTGATCAGGTATGCAGGATACAAAGATGCAATCCCGCCGATTATTACCGAGAGCAGCAGGGCACTTCCCTCCGTAAAAATCTATCGTAAATAGGGAGGGAATCGTAAAGGGAATTTTTAACGTGAAGGCAATAAAATCCTGGAATTTGACTAGGATGACGGTCGCTGCTCTTATCCCCGCGATGATCGCGAATGATAACACCACCACAATATTCCAGTTTAGGGCGTTTCTGGAGGTTTTTTCCAATAAGTTTGAAAAAACTGAAGTATGAGAAGGAGGCACTCATTTCATTCGTGTTTCCATAAGAGGTATCCACCAATAATGATTACGATGACGCCGAGTATCTCGAGTGCCGGAAGTGTTGTCATCCTGCACGGATGGGTAACTACCCTGCACATCCCGATCAGGACTGTCGGGAACAGAATGACCAGGGCACCCGCTACAATACTGAAAACACCCACCGCCTGTCGGGTTTCTGCGCTGCTTCGAGCGATCAAAAGCCCGCCTCCAACAACGATCAATGCACCAACACCTGACTCAGCTCGGGCGGTCCATCCGCAGGTCATGGGTAATTTTGCACCTGCGGCTGTAACCACATAGTTTCCTTCCATTTCACAGACGGGAAATATGATCCAGGGAACAAGTATAATCAGAATTCCGAGGATAACCAGAAGGACGCCATACAGGTTTACGTTTTTGTCGGTCATTATATCCAGTCATTACTGGAAATTAATATATTTTTGGATTGAACCAGTTCTCATACTTTTTTTTAACGGAGATAAAATTATAAAGATCGTATAGAGAAACGGAATATTTCGTCATTAATCCATACAGCGATCTACGAAGTTTTTTGCTACCCTTCAAAACGTAAATGAAATCCTATGAAATCTATGGAAAGTTGACAATTATCAAACCAAGTTATTTCTCGAAACGATAGGAATCCGGGCATGTCTTTCTCCTATTTGACAAACAGGCAGATCTAAATATTTTAACCATATGGTTGCCCACTCTTCGGTTAATGCAGTTTTTTCTGAAACCCCGGAGTTTTCTCATGTCGCGGATCATGAACGAAACCTTACATGCATGAAAAAGAATTGAGCAGTGTTTTACCGCCCCTCACGTCGTATTGCGTCATAGGGATTCATGGTCACTGCTGCGGAACGCCGGCCAGAGTGAGGAGATACTGCCGATAAAAATAACCACGAATAACGCCATTCCGGCCATCACGCATATCCTGGTTATTGTAGGCATAGCGAAAGTAACCTGAAGTGCACCATTGAGTAAACCCTGCATATTCAGCAGAGAAAAGGCTGTTAAGCTCTGCAGCTACACCGGCAACACCCCCGATTACTGCGAGAACCAGCGATTCTGCAATTACAAGAAAAAAAATGACAGTTCTTTTTGCTCCCATGGACATGAGCAATCCGATCTCCCTCTGGCGTTCATGGGTTACCATTGCCGCAATAAGTGCAATGAGGGGAAGAGCTGCAACTACGACAAATACTGAAATAATATTCAGAAGATCGGGGATACCCTGAATATTCCGGGAGATTGGATCGAGCGTAAAGTGCCTCCCGATGACAGAAATATATCCCGAGGGGTCCAATCGCTTGAGCTGCTGTCTGATACGAACAACAACCGAATTGGTATCTTCTGATGGTGAATCCCGAATGAGTATTGCATTAACTTCTCCGGGGGATATGCGGGGAGAAGTCGGAGGAACGATACCCTCTACATCGGCGAGGGAATACGCATCATCCAGTCGCAGGAAGATGGTTTGATCTGCTGAGGATTGTGTCGGATCAAGCCTGCCGGCAATGGTATATTTGTGACCCGATATCGAGATCTGCGATGAAATCTCCCCGTTTATTTTGTGGCCGATAATCACCTCACCATAGGCAAGGGGATGGTCCAGAGGCTGTCGCAACCAGGGCATTATCGTAAAATCCGATACCGGATCGATCCCAAAGATATCAACCCGTGTGGATGACAATTTTGGTGAATTCAGCGATGTAACATACAGTTGCGGGCTCAGTTGTAAAACTCCCGGGACTTTTCTGACTGTATCCATAATTGTTGAGTTCATGCGGAAGGTTGATGGTTCGGCTTTTACGATTGCCATGGTATTGTCCAAACTATTGCCCTCTAAAAATACTGTGTACTGCGCGGGAACAATAATCTGATCTGCTCCCATCCGGGATAATCCCCTATTGACACCCTCTTCTGCACCGGCCATGAGAAACTGCCCTGAAAAAATGTTTACCGCGATAAAGGCAAAACAGAAAACAGTTGCCAGGTTGCGACCGGGCTTATTCCGGACGCTGGCGATGATGAAGGTCAGGTAATTCATCTTATTGTTCATGACAGATCCCCCGGATTTGGATGACCGGCGTTCTCCTTCATCGCAGTCCCTGGAACTTCTGAGTTTCCGGACCGTATGGATTTAGTTATTCCGGTCACTTTTATCATGACTCCCCCTTCCGGATAGACTCATATGGCTCCAAGCGGGTGATAATGGTGGCAGGATAGAGTGAAGATAACCCGCCGATCCCTATTGAAAGGAGTATGGTGCTGCCCCCGTCAACCAGCATCGTCCCGGGGGATGGAATCATGAACGGGATCTTAAGGGTAAAGGCAATAAAGTCCTGGTACAAAACCAGAATACCTGCCACGACGGTGATTCCTATAACTCCTCCGATAATTGCAAGTGCAAACGATTCTGCCAGAATGATACGCATCACAAAAGCTTTCTTGGCTCCAAGTGCCCGGAGAATGGAGATCTCTTTCATTCGTTCCTGGACCACCATTGCTGATATGAACCCCAGCAGCGGAACCGCAACAATGGTTACAGCAAGCGTCGCACCATAGAGGATTCGTGTGACAGCACCGAGTTGTCCGCTGACCGCGTTAAGGAGACCATTGGGGGTTATGGTTTTTGTTCCCGGGACTTGTTTTTGAATCTCTTGCGCAACATCGGCGGGGGATACACCGGGATCAACTTTAAC
Organism: uncultured Methanoregulaceae archaeon; assembly: GCA_963829335.1. Lineage (GTDB taxonomy): Archaea > Halobacteriota > Methanomicrobia > Methanomicrobiales > Methanospirillaceae > Methanoregula. The sequence continues at coordinate 392,021 of CAWHIE010000001.1, read as the reverse complement.
CAGCACCGCAGAAACCATTCCCGGTGGAATCGTTAGTTTTTTGGTCGCTTTTAGTCCTGATTCATCTGCCATCACATAGGCATCTTCAAAACGGAGAAAAACTGAGTTATCAACTCCCATGCCGGTCCGAGCAAGAATTCCGACGACATGGAAGGTATGGCCATAAAACATGAGATCATTCCCGACGTTCTGGATGATTGAACTCCCGATAATAATATCGTCTTTACCCAGAGTTACCCCGGGATTATTCTTCAGCCATGTGGATACAGTAAAGTCATGCTCCTGGTCGATTGCAATCATCTGGACGGGAGCGGCGCAGCAAGACGCGAACAAGGTAGCAACATAGATCTGAGGGCTTGCTTTTGCAACTCCCGGAATATGTGAAATCTTCTGGTAACCGGTATCCTCGAAGAAAAAACTGTTCGGTTGACCGATCAGAATAACATTCTGTCCGGCAGCAGAATATTCTTCAGGGACAACAAGGATATCGGCTCCCATCTTGGATATCCCGGCATCAAGGCTCTGCTGTGCACCATCCATCAAAAACTGTGACGAGAAGAGTGTGGCTGCAATGATTGCATAGGCAAAAATAGCAGCAATGTTTCGGTATGGACGGTTCGCGAGGTTTCGCTTTACCAACGAGAAGGACCGGAATTCAGGATGATGACTCATTTCAAATGTTTTCCTACGCTGGGTATGAGCTGATGGTTGAAACAATTATCCCACAATCTCACATGGAACGATCACATACAGACAGGGAATTTTATTCATTATACCTATGGGTATTCTGACAATCCCGCTAACGAGTGTACAATTAATCCTGGAAACGTCGACGATCCAAGGGACTCGAAGACGTTCTTGAGCTTCACCCGGTTGTCATCCATGATCCAAGGCGAATTAGATTTATGTATGTATTGATTCCTGCATAATTCGTATATGTATCGACGGAAAATCCTTAATAACATAATGCCTGCATATATTTTGATCAGAAATTCACTAGTTTTTTCGATATCTTTTGAAAGACCATATAAAATTTTCAGGAAGACGTAGTCTGTCACCACGTTCTTATTGGATTTTTCTTAAAATATGAAATTTTTAAATCCCTGATTATGTTTCAAAAATTGAAAGATTCACCAGTATTTATAATCGAATAAATCTTTTGTACCTTCTATGTGGAATTTGATTTTTACGCCACACGTTAGCTTTTCCACGCAACGTAAAAATGAATCCCGCCAGTCGGATGTATCAGGAGCGACCCAGGAATTCATGTTCTGGTTCAGACCCGGCAATCCGGCAATTCGCGAAAATAATTGAGGTGTTTTATGATTATGTCAGCGTATAGACTTACTGAAGATAAACCCGGCATGAAAAAACCACATGCCGGTTCAAAATTCAGTGCTAACCTGGTTGTTATTGGCATTGTGGTGACAATGTTAATTATGATCACGATTGCCGCCGGTGCGGACAATGCGTCGGGTCAGAATGTATCGAACATCACGGTCAGCAATACCCAGATCCTTCCCGTCAGCCAGGTTCCATTATCGCCGCCTATGGATATCGTGACCGTTCTTACAACCCAGACACAGAATGCCATTGCAGCACTCACTGCCCAGCCAACAGTTGCTCCTCCTGCTGGACCGACGAACCTGGTTGCTTCAACAACGACAAACGAAATTGTTGATATCGGTACTTCGAATTTCAATGCAGGTATTGCATCGGTAAACAGCCAGTTTACTACCAGAGCGGGGAAGCGAATCCCCCAGTCTCAAAAGTTAGCAGCGGCGGCAGATTATAAAACGACCCGCGATGCCTATCTGCTAAAGGGGAATTTGACCGCTCAGAAGACTCCGGGAGGTTTTCAGACTGCAGGATATTCAATAGCTGCGGTCCCTCCCACCATGGATCCCGGCGGAATACCTCATTATTTTGGTCCTTTCCCTAACTATGCCAACAGCCCTATGCCTATGGGAAACATCTCCAACATTACGGTAACGAATGGGGGGACTGGTTATGCAGCTCCTGTCGTTGCTATAACTGACGCGTACTTTACTGGATCCGGAGCGACAGCAACTGCTGCGGTTTCACTCGGTGTTATTACTAACATTACCATAACAAATCCCGGAATCAATTATACTGCCCCCGTTGTCATCATCACGGATGTAACCGTGGGAAGCAGTGGGGCTGAAGCAACGGCGACGCTGGGCGGTCCCTTCACCAGCGGCATCAGAAAATTTGTCGATACGCTACCGGGTCTGGACGCAGCCAATGCCAACAATCTCGGAAACTATATTCCTGTCGCAATACCGAACAAGACTGCCTTTCCCGGGTCGGACTACTATGAAATAGAGCTCGGCCAGTTCACGCAGAAGTTGCATTCCGATCTGCCCAATACCACGCTCCGAGGCTACCGGCAGACGAATACCGTTGATCCCAACGTGAGCAGTTTCCATTATCTAGGGCCTCTTATTGTTGCCACCAACGGTACTCCCGTTCGGGTAAAATTCACCAACTCGCTTCCCATTGGCGCAGGTGGTAACCTGTTCATTCCGGTAGATACCACCCTGCCAGGTGCAGGGATGGGACCTCTCGGCATGAACGTGTCTCCGATCAATTATACCCAGAACCGGGCAACACTCCATCTTCATGGAGGAACTACTCCCTGGATAAGTGATGGGACGCCCGACCAGTGGATCACGCCGGCGAATGAGTTTACGGCATACCCAAAAGGTGTTTCCGTATATAATGTCCCTGATATGCCCGACCCGGGCAATGGATCCCAGACGTTTTTCTATACCAACCAGCAGAGTGCACGGCTTATGTTCTACCATGACCATGCAGGCTGGTATTACACGCCTGAATGTGTATGCCGGTGAGGCAGCAGGGTATTTGATAACAGATCCGATTGACACGGATATGATTGCCGGAACAAATACACAGGGTATCAACCCCGGCCTCGCAAAAGTCCTTCCCGATATCGGAATACCACTGATCATTCAGGATAAAACGTTCGTGGATGCCCGAACCATTGCTGCCCAGGATCCTACCTGGAACTGGGGAACTACACCAGGTGTTCCGAATACTGGTGACCTGTGGTGGCCTCATGTTTATATGACGGCGGAGAACCCGGGTGTTCGCTCTGCAACCAATCCCTATGGACGATGGTTCTACGGTCCGTGGTTCTTCCCGCCAACACCTCTCCTGCATCCACCCATAGCAAACCCCTACTTCGGCCAACCCGGCGAGCCACCGCAGATACCGGGAACCCCGAACCCGTCTGCAGTTGGCGAAGCTTTTATGGACACACCTCTTGTTAATGGTGTTGCATACCCCAACCTGACAGTGCTACCCCAGGCATACAGGTTCCGGATACTCAGCGTAGCTGATGACCGTTTCTTCAACCTGCAATGGTATGTAGCTGATGCAAACATCACCACGGCAGATGGCAGGAATAATACCGAAGTCAGGATGGTGGCTGCATTTCCCGGCGCTCCGGGATTCCCTGCCACCTGGCCAACTGACGGACGTGAGGGCGGTGTGCCGGATCCGGCAACACGAGGCCCGTCGTGGATCCAGATCGGTACTGAAGGTGGGTTCCTGCCGGCACCGGTCGTGATTCCGCCTCAGCCAATAACCTATGTTACGGATCCGACACGGTTCGATTTCGGAAACGCTGATAAACATTCTTTGCTCCTTGCAGCAGCCGAGAGGGCGGATGTCATCGTGGACTTCTCTCAATATGCCGGAAAGACCCTCATCCTCTACAATGATGCTCCTGCAGCTTTTCCTGCGGGTATATCACAGTATGATTATTATACCGGAGCTCCGGATCGAACCTCAACCGGTGGGGCACCCTCCATTGTCGCAGGGTACGGTCCAAACGTCCGGACCATCATGCAGGTCAAGGTAGCAAACACCACACCTGCGGCTGCATATAATGTCGCGACTCTGAATTCGGTGTTTGCAAAAGGTGCCACAAAGAGAGGTGTCTTTGAGGCATCTCAGCCGCCGATCATTATCCCCCAGGCTGAGTACAGCAGTGCCTACAACCAGATCATGCCGGTAAATAATCAGAACAATCAGATACAGATTCAGGACAACTTTTACAATTTCACAACCATTTTCGGAAATCAGCTGAACATTACGTTCCAGCCAAAAGCGCTCCATGATGAAATGGGTGCTGTATACGATGAATATGGACGGATGAGTGGGATGCTGGGGCTTGAGTTACCCTCCGGCACCTCAGTTACCCAGACTTTCACTCCCTACCCATACTCAAGTCCGCCAACTGATGTCATTATGACATCGATAGGTGCATTGAACGGGTCTGCTCCAGGAGACGGGACCCAGATCTGGAAGATCACTCACAATGGTGTCGACACCCATCCCCTCCACTGGCACATGTATAATGTACAGGTAATCAGCCGTGCTCCCTGGGACGGGCTGAACAACATGGCGCCTGATCCGAATGAACTTGGCTGGAAGGAAACCATCAGGGTGAGCCCTCTCGAGGATACGTATATAGCTCTGAGGCCGGTGAATGCGACGGTTCCCTTTGCAGTTCCCGACAATGTGCGGGCGATCGATCCAACCATGCCACTCGGAACCATATTAGCGGGACCTCCGGGAGGGTTCTTCGACCCTGCCGCAAATGGTATCACCGTTCCCAACCATCTGGTTAATTTCGGTTGGGAGTACGTATGGCATTGCCATATTCTCTCACATGAGGAGATGGACATGATGCACTCCCAGGCGATTTCCGTGAACGATCCCGGTGCGGGACCGAGCAACCTCAGGTCTGGCGAAGTCCACAATGCAACGACTAATACGACTGCGGTATTCTTAGTATGGAACGATCAATCCACACAGGAAACTGACTGGCTCATCCAGAGGACGAATATCAGTCAGAGTAACTGGACTGACTTCACGACCGTCCCGTCATACTCAAAGACACAGACGGGAGGGACAGCAATGGCGATCGATAATTCGATTCCTGCAAACACGATCCCGAATTATTCGTACAGAATTCTCGCCTCAAATGTCGTTGGCGATGACTTCGTGTATGCCGCACCATCGGTTGGATTCCCGACAGTTATGCGCAATTCTTCGGTGTCTAATGTAAACATCTCACAAAATGTTGTACCGCCTGGAGCGGTAACCTTCACAGCCACACCCTCGAGTGGGTTTGCACCTCTCAATGTCTCGTTCACCGGCACATTGGCCGGAGCCACCGGGTGGAGCTGGGACTTTGGAGATGGAAACTGGGCTGCCGACAATGGGATGCAGAACCCGAACCACCTCTACCAATTACCTGGTAATTATCCTGTCACGTTGACTGCAATGACTACCGGAGGTAATACCACTTCGACCCAAATTACCACAATCACGGTGACAAAGACTCCACCCCCTGCCGTGCCGGTCGCGAGATTCACCGCGAACCAGACGAGCGGTACTGCACCCCTCGCGGTGGCCTTCGATGCAACGACCTCTACCAGCGATCCGGCAATATGGGCTACCTGGAGATGGTCGTTCGGGGATGGGACATTCTCCTCACTCCAGAACCCAACCCATGTGTATGCCGGTGGTAACTATACGGTGACATTGGTCGCAATGAACCTCGGCGGCACGTCAGCTCCAGCAATTGGATCTATTAATGTCACGACCGTTGCACCAGTGGCGAATTTCACCGCAACACCAACGAATGGCACTGCACCATTGACAGTGGCGTTTACAGATTTGTCAACCAATGCCCCCACTGCCTGGAACTGGACGTTCGGTGATGGGAATGCAACGAATGTAACGGTTCAGAACCCAGTCCACGTGTACCGCACGGCAGGTAATTTCACCGTGTCGTTGAATGCGAGCAACGCTGGCGGATTCGGTACGATGACGAAGGTCGGATATATCAACGTCACGAATGCGACGGCGAGTAAGATTGGGATTAGTCTGGATGGCGTTTGGTACGAAGACGTCAACGGTAACGGTCTATGGGACGGTCCGACAGTAGACAGACTATTTACGTTTGGCTCGCCCGGAGTCCAGGCGGTGACAGGCGACTGGAACAGAGATGGGATAACAGAAACCGGCGTGTTCCTGAATGGGGGCTGGTGGCTAGATGTCAACGGCAACAGGGTATGGGACGGTCCGACAGTGGACAAGCAATACACGTTCGGCTCACCCGGAGTCCAGGCGGTTACCGGTGACTGGAACAGAGATGGGATAACAGAAACCGGCGTGTTCCTGAACGGGGGCTGGTGGCTGGATGTCAACGGTAACGGTGTATGGGACGGTCCGACAGTAGACAAGCAATACACGTTCGGTTCACCCGGAGTCCAGGCGGTTACCGGCGACTGGAACGGAGATGGAATAACAGAAACCGGCGTGTTCCTGAACGGAGGCTGGTGGCTAGATGTCAACGGCAACGGTGTATGGGACGGTCCGACAGTAGACAAGCAATACACGTTCGGTTCACCCGGAGTCCAGGCGGTTACCGGTGACTGGAACGGAGATGGAATAACAGAAACCGGCGTGTTCCTGAACGGAGGCTGGTGGCTGGATTTCAACGGTAACGGTGTATGGGACGGTCCGACAGTAGACAAGCAATACACGTTTGGCTCGCCCGGTTGGACAGCGATTACTGGAAAATGGTAATAAACAATTTTTTTACAATTTTTTTTAAAGCGAAAAGAAGAAAAGCAGTAGAAAAACAATCATGAAAGTCTCAAGGATCAATTTTTGAGATGCTCAAATAGTATTCCGTGGACCGGGGTCACAGAAGGGAAAAAAGGAGATCAAATCTGATCGAATATTAACTTCCACGCTATCATAAAATACCTGTATCTTCCGGCTGGATAATCGGAATAGACTCATGAATTACATTGAGACGGATCTTTTCGGACAGGAAATGAAATGCCTTATTAAGACTAGAATTGATAGAAAGATGTCACGACCATTAATTTCATATTTGGGAAAAAATGAATGAATGGGAAAAGGATCGGATTATTGAGAAGTGATAAGAATGGAAAAAATCTCCGGGCTATTTTTACTTCTCATTATCTTCCTATTACTCGTTCATCCTTTGAGTGCAAACGATCAGAACCTGTCGATGAATAGTTCCGGGTCCAGCTTTTCGCACCACCCCAGACTGTAATAAATATCACCCTGCATGAAATACTACCTATAATTCAGGTGGTTGCAGACTTCAGTGAACATTAGCCCGGCAATTCCAGAGATTCAAACGTCAGGAATTCCCCAATCGTTCCTGCCCAATTCCTCACAAGGAACCCTATTGAGACAGGGGAATTCACCGGTTAATGTAAATTCATTGGTCACTCCTGGGATTACCCGTGATGTAAACACCCTCAACTCAACAAGGGTCGGCTTACCTTATGGCAAGAATTATGCGGCAGACCGGGTAATAGTCAGGTTCAAATCTCAGAAGACTGATGAACCCTCGATTTCAAATGTAAAAATTGGAATGGCTCATGCAAAAGTTGGGGCAACAGTGAAGAAAGACTTCAGTTCTGAAGGTGTTTCCGGATTACAGGTTGTCCAGTTGCCAAGCGGGATTGATGTGCAATCTGCGGTTGAAGAATACCAGTCGAATCCCGATGTCCTGTATGCTGAGCCGGACTACTTTATCACGATATCACCGGATCAGACCGGGGCAAGTTGTCCATGATGTAAATCTCCTGCAAATCCTTGCGACAACACCCAACGATCCCCTGTTTGGTTCATTGTGGGGACTCCACAACAGTGGACAAACAGTGAATGGGTTAGCGGGTACATTGGGTGCCGATATCAATGCAACGGCTGCATGGGATATTACAAACGGATCGAGCAATGTCATTGTTGCGATCGTTGATACCGGAGTCGATTATAACCATCCCGACCTGTCTGCAAATATCTGGACAAACCCCGGGGAAATTCCGGGAAACGGCATTGATGACGATCATAATGGCTATATCGATGATATTCATGGCTGGAATTTCGTGACAAATGCCTCCGATCCGCTTGATGATAACGGTCATGGTACCCATGTATCAGGGACCATTGGTGCTTCAGGAAACAACGGAATTGGCGTGGTGGGTGTAAACTGGCAGGTAAAGATGATGGCTCTCAAGGCGTTCGATGCCGCGGGATCAGGATTCACCTCTGATGCTGTTTCAGCTATCCTGTACGCAAATGCAAATGGTGCATCGGTGATTAGCAATTCATGGAGCGGATCTGGTTTTGATCAAGCCCTTAAGGATGCAATTGATACATCTCCTGCAGTGGTCGTGTGTGCTGCGGGAAATATTGATCAACAGCACATACAACCGAATAATGATGTGATACCTCAGTATCCTGCATCATTCACTTCTGCTAATATAATCAGCGTTGCTGCAACCGATCAGAATGATCTCCTCGCATCCTTCTCGCATTTTGGGCTTGTTTCTGTAGATCTTGCTGCCCCGGGAGTGAATATCTGGAGTACGGTCAATGTTGCCGGGCAATATGGTGTTATGAGTGGAACCTCAATGGCCACGCCCCATGTTTCCGGCGTCGCGGCACTGGTGAAATCAGTGAACCCGACACTGACCGCGGTTCAGATAAAAAATATTATTCTTTCATCCGTTGATGCGAAAGGGTCCCTCTCCGGATTAGTCAGCACCGGAGGACGATTGGACGCTTATAGGGCAGTTGCAGCGACACCACCACCCCCACCGGTAGCGAATTTCACCGCAACACCAACGAATGGCACTGCACCGTTGACAGTGGCGTTTACAGATTTGTCAACCAATGCCCCCACTGCCTGGAACTGGACGTTTGGTGATGGGAATGCAACGAATGCAACGGTTCAGAACCCAGTTCACGTGTACCGCACGGCAGGTAATTTCACCGTGTCGTTGAATGCGAGCAACGCTGGCGGATTCGGTACGATGACGAAGGTCGGATATATCAACGTCACGAATGCGACGGCGAGTAAGATTGGGATTAGTCTGGATGGCGTTTGGTACGAAGACGTCAACGGTAACGGTGTATGGGACGGTCCGACAGTAGACAGACTATTTACGTTTGGCTCAGCCCGGAGTCCAGGCGGTGACAGGCGACTGGAACAGAGATGGGATAACAGAAACCGGCGTGTTCCTGAACGGGGGCTGGTGGCTGGATTTCAACGGCAACGGTGTATGGGACGGTCCGACAGTGGACAAGCAATACACGTTCGGCTCACCCGGAGTCCAGGCGGTTACCGGTGACTGGAACAGAGATGGGATAACAGAAACCGGCGTGTTCCTGAACGGGGGCTGGTGGCTTGATGTCAACGGTAACGGTGTATGGGACGGTCCGACAGTAGACAGACTATTTACGTTTGGCTCACCTGGAGTCCAGGCGGTTACCGGCGACTGGAACGGAGATGGGATAACAGAAACCGGCGTGTTCCTGAACGGAGGCTGGTGGCTGGATTTCAACGGTAACGGTGTATGGGACGGTCCGACAGTAGACAGACTATTTACGTTTGGCTCACCTGGAGTCCAGGCGGTTACCGGCGACTGGAACGGAGATGGGATAACAGAAACCGGCGTGTTCCTGAATGGAGGCTGGTGGCTGGATTTCAACGGTAACGGTGTATGGGACGGTCCGACAGTAGACAGACTATTTACGTTTGGCTCACCCGGTTGGACAGCGATTACTGGAAAATGGTAATATACAATTTTTTTACAATTTTTTTTAAAACGAAAAGAAGAAAAGCAGTAGAAAAACAATCATGAAATTCTCAAGGATCAATTTTTGAGATGCTCAAATAGTTATCCGTGGACTGGGTTACAAAAGGGAAAAAAGGAGATCAAATCTGATCGAATATCAATTTTCCACATTATCGTAAAATACCCGTATCTTCAGGCTGAATAATCGGAATAGGGTTATTTATTAATTACATTGAATGCCGTATAGAATGGACACGACAAATCTGGTTCAACCTTGGGGGGGTATCCAATCTATTTTCAATAAATGCAAATATATTATCCCGATGAACTTTTTCCGGAACCGTAGCATTATCAAGCCTCCCTGGAAGAGTATCAGATACGGAATCAGCGGTATTATTTGCAAAAGATCCCTTACCGGAAGGGAATACGCTGCTGATGAAGTAATCGTGCGTTACAATTACAAGAAAATCCAGAATACCTGCAGCCATGAGCATCGCTCCTTCTGATCAGAACTCGAAGATTGGAGCGAAGGTTAAAGAGAATCATACTGAAAAGGGATTGCCCGGTATGCAAGTGTATCCAGGAGTCTCTCTGTCGATGAAGCGATTGCCGAGTACCAGAAAAACCCGGATGTCCTCTACGCCGAACCGAATTATGTCTATCACATTCCACACTAACACCCAATGATCCCTCTTACAACCTTCAATGGAGTCTTCAAAATACATGAGCAACTAGTGAATGGTGTTACTGGAAATCCCGGTGCTGACATCGAAGCACCTATGCCTGGGGCATCATTACCGGATCAAACCGTATCGTTGTGGCGGTCGTTGATACCGGTGTCGATTATAACCATCCCGACCTGTCTGCTGATATTTGGACGAATCCCGGTGAGACCGGTCTCGATGGACAAGGTCATGATAAAAGGTTCAACGGGATCGATGACTGATCATAATGGCTATATCGATGATATTCATGGCTGGAATTTCGTGACAAATACCACCGATCCGCTTGACGATAATGGTCATGGTACCCATGTATCAAGGGACCATTGGTGCTTCAGGAAACAACGGAATTGGCGTGGTGGGTGTGAACTGGCCGGTAAAGATGATGGCTCTCAAGGCGTTTAATGCCGCTGGATCAAGATTCACCTCTGATGCAGTGTCAGCTATCCTGTATGCAAATGCGAACGGGGCTCAGGTTATCAGCAATTCATGGAGTGGATCTGGTTTTGATCAAGCCCTTAAGGATACAATTGATGCATCCCCTGCAATGGTTGTGTGTGCTGCGGGAAATATTGATCAACAACACCTACAACCGGATAATGATTTGGTATCTCAGTATCCTGCATCATTCACTTCTGCTAATATAATCAGCGTTGCAGCGACGGATCAAAATGACCGACTCGCATCTTTCTCACATTATGGGCAGATCACTATTTCATTAGCAGCTCCGGGAGTCAGGTAGCTATAGTAGAAGTTTATCCTCAACGAATGCACCTGCAAATTACCAATATCATTCCGGGACTTCAATGGCGACACCTTTTGTATCTGGTGTGGCAGCGCTTGTCAAATCTGCAAATCCCCGACTTTCTGCAAAACAGATCAAGAATGTCATCCTCAACAATGTTGACGTGATACTCTCGTTGGTGGGAAAAGTCAACACCAGTGAGCGGCCGAATGCATCCAGATCGGTATCAGCCGCCCAGAGAATGGCACAACAGGTCAGGTCGGACCGTCAATTTGTCTTTGGATCCCCGGGAGTTCAGGCAGTACCAGATGACTGGAATGGGGACGAGAAGACGGAAGCGGCAGTATTCCTGAATGGGGAATGGTGGGTAGACAACAACAGAGATGGATTTGGGACCAGCAATTTGTTTTTGGCTCTCTTGGATGTCAGGCAATCGAATTTAAAAATTAAATTAAAAAAAACATTATGTTTTGTATAATCTTTTTCTTATACGAGAGTTAATAATTACATGGAGTGAAATTTTGAAAGTTATAATCTTGGCTGGGGGACTCGGAACACGTTTACGCGAAGAAACGGAATATAGACCAAAACCCATGGTAAATGTTGGTAATAGGCCAATTATATGGCATATAATGAAAAACTACGCATTCTATGGTTTCAAGGATTTTATTGTTTGTCTGGGTTATAAAGGCGAAATGATAAAAGATTTTTTTCTGAACTATGAGACAATGAGTTGTGATGTCAGCGTACGGCTTGGCGACCAGAAAAGTTTAAAAATCCATAATAATCATGAGGAACTCGATTGGACCATTACGTTAGCTAACACAGGAGAAAAAGCACAAACTGGTGCAAGGATCAAAAAGATTGAGAAATATGTGGAAGACGAACTTTTCATGGTTACCTATGGAGATGGTATCTCAAACATTGACATTGGTAAATTAGTAGATTTTCACAAATCCCATGGCAAGATCGGAACAATGTCGGGAGTCCATCCATCATCAAGATTTGGGGAATTCACGATAAAAAATAACCAGGTCATCGATTTTCACGAAAAACCTCAGACCAAAGAAGGTCTCATAAATGGAGGTTTTTTTGTCTTTCACAAATCTTTTTTCAATTACTTATCAAGCGATGATAATTGTACTTTAGAAAAAGAACCACTGGAAGAATTGGTATCTGATGGTCAATTAATGGTCTACCCCCACGACGGGTTCTGGCAATGCGTGGATACGTATAGAGAAGCTGGAGTTACTAAATCAACTCTGGAATTCCCCACGCCCCCCATGGAAGTTATGGTAACGAAAATGGGTTATATATATAATTATATCAACTCAGCAAAAATTATTGGTCAAAAAATTGTCAACATCTGCCAGAATGATAGACTTTTGTCCAGACAAATAGCCAAATTTTGTCTTGTGGGCATTCTGAATACAATTGTCGGATATGGAATTTTTTTTATTTCTTTACAGTTTGTTAATTATCTGTTAGCATTAATCGTTTCACATATTATTGGTGTAATCCATAGTTTTTTCTGGAATAAATATTGGGTTTTCGGTTCAAATAAAAACAAGATAAAAGAGTTTTTAAGATTTTATTCCATTTATGGAATCATGCTTATATTAAATATTATTCTGCTTTTTTATTTCGTTTCTGTGATAATTATTACTCCGGCAATCTCCCAGCTTCTCATACTGCCTGTTCTTACCTTACTTACTTACACCGGACATAAATACTGGAGTTTCAAGAAATAATATGAAAAACGGGTCCCTCTTGAAAGGAGTTGCAATGACAAATTTTTGGAAGAATAAAAATGTGTTCATAACCGGGTGCACAGGACTCCTCGGGTCATGGTTAACGCAGCGATTGGTGGAAAATGAAGCCAATATCATTGGACTGGTCCGGGACAGTGTACCAAAATCTGTACCTGCACCTGTCTGGAATAGATAAGAAAATCATCCTCGTCCGAGGTGAAATTGAAGACTATCCTCTCCTGGAACGAATTATCAATGAATATGAGATTGATTTTATTTTTCATCTTGCCGCCCAGACGATTGTCTCAATTGCCAACAGAAATCCGATATCGACGTTCAAATCCAATATCGAAGGAACATGGAATCTCCTTGAAGCGTGCCGAAGGACACCCTATGAGACAAAAATTGTTGTAGCCTCGAGCGATAAAGCGTATGGTGCGCAAACGAAGTTACCCTATGATGAAACAACTCCTCTCGAGGGTCGTCACCCGTATGATGTATCCAAGAGTTGCGCGGATCTGCTATGCCGATGTTACTATGAAACGTATGATGTCCAGGTATGCATTACCCGATGTGGTAATTTTTACGGGGGGGTGATCTGAATTTTAATCGCATTGTTCCCGGAACCATTAAGTCACTCATAGAAAATCAACGTCCCCTTATCCGAAGTGATGGTACCTATATCCGTGATTATTTCTATATCAAGGACGGTATCGAATCTTATATGACTCTTGCCGAAGCCATGGGAAATAAAAAAATTGTTGGAGAAGCATTCAATTTCAGTACCGAAACTCCTATGAATGTTCTGGATCTTGTAAATAAAATAATTAAGCTATATGGAAGTGAAATGACCCCTCTCGTCATTTTGAATAAGGCAACATATGAAATTCCCTCCCAGTACTTGTCAGCGAAGAAGGCACAGATCCCTGCACTGGAAACCTCATTATTCGCTTGATGAGGGGTTGAGGGAGACAATTCAAGTGGTATAAATACTTCTTTGAAAATACCCGGTTTTTCTGAGGTCCTGCATGAAAAAAATGATAAGTATCGTTATTCCGGCCTATAATGAAGAGGAAAATATTGAAGAGCTTCATCTCCGTCTTGAACATGTGATCCGGTCACTCCCTGAATATGAGTTCGAAGTAATCATTGTTGATAACGGTTCAACCGACTTGACGCTGGAAAAACTTATCCAGGTTAATAAGGAACACAATAACTTTAAAATTATCAGTCTTACACGGAATTTCCTGCCAGTGAATAATGCAATTACTGCAGGTCTGAGATATGCAAAAGGGGATGCAATTTTTATTACGTATGCCGATCTTCAGGATCCCCCGGAACTTATACCCGAATTTATCAAAAAATGGGAACAGGGATATGAGATAGTATATGGAATAATCGGAAGCGGGAGGGTATTCAGTCTTCAAGAAAAATTTTGTATTCGATTTTTTATGATTTGATAAACAATTTAACCGATCATATCATCCCGAAAGACGCCAGTGATTTTACCCTGATTGATAAAAAGGTCAATATTATTATCAATAATCTTGAAGAAAAAAACAAATTCCTGCGGGGTTTAATCCCCTGGACCGGTTATAAGAAAACGGGAATCGAATATGAAAGAGCCCCGCGGCATGCAGGCAAATCGAAAGCGGATATCTCGACTGTGTTAAATTTTGCCATCAACGGTCTGTTTTCATTCTCAAATTTCCCCCTTCATATCGCGAGTGTTCTCGGATTTCTCCTTTCACTGATCTCATTCATTCTCATCTTTTATTGAAGGGATCTTGTTTTTAATATATGGCAGGGAGATCCCTGGAGTCGCAACAATTATTTTGTTTATGTTATTCTCCTTTGGAATTTTATTTTTCCTTCTGGGAATTATTGGGGGATATGTCGGCAAAATTTATGAAGAGGTTAAAAAAAGACCGGATTACATTATAAGACAGAAAATCGGATTTGAAAACAATTGAAATTTGTTATCATGATCCGGGAATTAATCCAGAAACCGATAATGAATTTACGAAAATGAAAAAAATTGATTATTGAGGAGGACATGAATTCGCAAGAATATTACTTTGAACCCCGGGCAACTGAAATCTTTCGACTGATTAAGAACGAACAATATCGTGGAAAAGACTTTGTTATTCCCGTATTTGAAAAAAATCTTCAGATTGCGATCCTCAAACCTATTACGAATTCCAATTTACAGGACAATATCTCCAATCAGAAATTAATAAAATCGCTCGCAGACTGGAGACGTGATAACCAGTCATGGTACCCGACAGTTTTTACGGTCACAGAAGAAGGAACAAAATTGTGGTTAAAGAAACAGGTAATTGATGTCGATGACAGAATCCTGTTCCTGATAGTATCCATGGATGGTGTCGTGTTTGGTCATATGGGGTTATTCAGAGGAGAAATTGACAATGTTCTCCGTGGAAAAAAAGGTATAGTGGACGGAGGTATGACACAAGGATTACGCGCGTTGATGAAATTTTGTGCTACCGATTTGAGGATAAAAAATCTTTACCTGAGGGTATTTTCTGATAATGTCAAAGCAATCCATTATTATAAGAACTGTGGCTTTTCAGAAATTGGAAAGATCCCCCTGAAAAAAATTGAAGAAAGTCAATTGTATGAAATGGGAAGCCTCACCGGATATTGATATAAATCATGCAGAAAGATCTTATAGTGTAATGCAGATTAACATTGAAAATTATCTTTGAAGGTGACGAATATGGAAAAGATAATACAAACTGCAGGCCCGTCGATTACGCAGAAAGAGATCGATTATGTTCTCGATGCAGTTAAAAACGGTTGGTATGAAAACTGGAGCGGATACCTGAATAAATTTGAAAAAAAATTTTCTGAATATATTGGCGTACATCACGCCATACCAACTTCGAGCTGTACCGGGGCACTCCATCTGTCATTGGCGGCATTGGGAATAAAGAAGGGAGACGAGGTGATTGTCCCTGAAACATCATGGGTAGCAACCGCAGCAGTTGTGACATATGTCCAGGCAAAACCTGTTTTTGTTGATATTGACCCTGAGTCGTTTACGATAAATCCCGATTGTATCGAATCTGCAATCACCAGAAAAACAAAGGCAATTCTTCCAGTACACCTTTATGGTCATCCTGCGGACATGGATCCGATCCTTGATATCGCTCATGACCATGACCTGTTTGTCATTGAAGACGCTGCTCCATCAATTGGAGCCGAGTACAAAGGACGGAAGACGGGGACTCTGGGAGACGTCGCCGGATTCAGTTTTCAGGGTGCAAAACTGATGGTAACCGGCGAAGGGGGGATGCTCGTCACCGATGATGATACAATTTTTGAGAGAGCCGCGTCCTTGGCCAACCAGGGGAGAGATCCCAAAATCCCTTTCCAGATCAATGAAATAGGTCTCAAATACAAAATGTCAAATATTCAGGCTGCACTGGGTCTTGCCCAGCTTGAAAGGATAGATGACCTGATCGATAAAAAAAGACAGATTTTTGAATGGTATAATTCCCGGTTATCAGGAATCCCTGACATTCAGCTGAGCGTGGAAAAAAAATGGGCACAGAGTATCCACTGGATGACATCGATAATACTCAATAATAATATAACCCTGAAAAGGGAAGATCTGCAGTCAAGGTTGTTGGAAAAGAAGATAGACACCCGACCGTTTTTCCCACCTATGAGTAGTTTCCCCATGTTCAAAAAAGGGGACCATCCCATTGCTGAGTTCGTTGGAAAAAGGGGAATCAACCTGCCTTGTGCATTGAATTTGACTGAAGATCAGGTAAATTATGTATGTGAAGAATTGGTCCGTTTGTTAGAGCGGTCGACGTGAATCAATCAATTACGAGATTCATAAATGGTGACTAAATTATTGTTTCATATCAATAATCTGGTGAAAATAAAGAAAACAGATATTGAGGAAAAAAGAATGTCTGTCAATCAAGGATGTCGGTTAATGAAATTATCAGATTATGTGATTGACTCTCTTGTCGATCAGGGAGTCACGCATATTTTTGAGGTTTGTGGTGGGGCGCTCGGTCATTTACTCGATTCACTGTACGGGAGAAACGATATCGCTACGGTTTCCATGCACCATGAAATGGCAGCCGCGATAGCTGCAGAAGGATATGCCCGGGCAAGTGGCAATTTCGGTGTGGCAATGGCAACGAGCGGTCCTGGGGCAACGAATCTCATCACCGGGATTGGAAGTTGTTTTTTTGATTCAATACCCTGTCTTTTCATCACTGGTCAGGTAAATACCTATGAATATAAATTTGACAAGCCCGTACGTCAGATTGGATTCCAGGAAACAGATATTGTAACTATCGTTGCACCAATTGTGAAAAAAGCGACTGTTTATCAATAGAGGAAAATGAGATCCAGAACAGTCTGGAAGAATCTTATTGATCTCATAAAATCGGGACGTCCCGGTCCTGTCTTCTCGATATTCCTCTGAATGTCCAGCGAGCAGCGATTATCAACATACAAACTCCGTCCTCTATTCTCACGGGCATTCCGCACATCAGATTCCATCAGATAATCTCGAAAGCGTATTCACCAGGATTCGTGAACCTTATCAAGACTTCTGAAAGGCCGGTTGTTCTTGCAGGAGGAGGCGTGAGGTCCTCTCATGCATGTGAGGAACTTTTCCAGTTTGTGCATGAGACCAGAATTCCCGTTGTCACATCTCTTATGGGATTAGATGCATTTCCACATGATGACCCTCTATTTGTAGGTATGATTGGCACTTATGGGAACCGCTATGCCAATCTTACGATTGCCAATTCCGATTTGGTCATTGCTCTCGGGACACGTCTCGACACCCGACAGACCGGAACCAGTCCGGAAACGTTTGCGAGAGGGGCAAGATCGTCCATGTGGATATCGATCCTTATGAGCTGAATAGCAAATTCACCGGTAGAATATCCCATAATGCGGATATCCGGCAATTTTTGCTTTCGATAATTGACCTGAAATGAGTGCCAGCTCAAAACTCCGAGGAATCCCTTCACATGGATAACAACGATCAATCAACGTATAAAGAGAAATATCCTGACTATAGATTCCCGAAAAAGCCAGAGATTGATCCCAATTATTTTATGCATATCCTTTCAAATCATCTCTCCCAATGAGGCAATAGTCTGCGTCGATGTTGGGCAGATCCAGATGTGGGCAGCACAGAGTCTCATTGATTAAAACAAACGCAAAGATTTTTAACAGAAGGTGGCATGGCATCGATTGGTTCCGCTTTGCCGATGGCAATTGGGGCCTCGTTTGCAAAACCGGGAAACCCATTGATTGTGATTACCGGGGATGGTGGATTTCAGCTGAATATTCAGGAGCTCCAGACCGTATTATCATCACAATCTCCCACTCAAAATAATTCTGCTGAATAACTACTGGTTATGGTATGATCAAGCAATTTCAGGAGCAATATTTCAATAGCAGGTTCCAGTCATCTGGTATTGGGTACAGCAATCCGGATTTTCAGGCAGTAGTCACCGCATATAAAATACCTTCAAGGAAAATTTCATGCAATGATGAGATAATCCACTGCACTGCAGACAATTTCTGTCGATATGCATCCGGGTTTTCTGGAAGTAATCATTGATAAACAATCGAGAGTTAGTCCGAAACTGGCCGTAAATATGCCGGTAGAAGACCAGGAGCCGCTCGCTATCCAGGGATGAGCTGAAAGCAAATATGATCATTGATATGCTACCGGAGCCAGAGTAACCATGAAAACTGAAAAAGAAATTCGATTGGAGATTTTCGAAAAAGTTAAGCAGTTGTATGATCTGAGAAGTAATGACATTTTTATCCGGGGACATCCCGGATCAACTATGCAGGGCGGGTGTTATGATGAAAAAGAACTTATCAGTCTCGTTGATGCATCTCTTGATTTCTGGCTCACAACCGGACGTTATGCTGCACAGTTTGAAAAAGATCTGGCGGCATTTCTGGGTGTGAAATATTGCCTTCTGACAAATTCCGGCTCTTCCGCAAATCTTCTTGCCGTCTCCGCGCTTACTCTCCGAAAACTTGGGGAGAAAAGATTGAAACCCGGTGATGAAGTCATTACAACTGCATGTGGTTTCCCCACCACGCTCAATCCGATCCTCCAGAATAATCTGGTCCCTGTCTTTCTGGATGTTGATCTGGGGACGTATAATATTCAAGCCAGATCTCATCGAAGCATGCAATTTCTGATAAAACAAAAGCGATTATTGTTCCCCATACTCTTGGAAATCCTGCTGATCTCGATACCATTATGAAGATTGTCAAAAAATATGATCTCTGGTTTATTGAAGACAATTGCGATGCGCTTGGATCCACGTATACCGTGGGACAATATACCGGGACCTTCGGGCATATCTCCACCTGCAGTTTCTATCCGGCACATCATATCACCATGGGCGAAGGGGGAGCGGTCCTTACCAGATGATCCTCTTGCTCAAAAAGATTATTGCCTCCTTCCGGGACTGGGGCCGGGATTGCTGGTGTGATCCCGGCTGCGACAATTCCTGTGGGAAACGCTTTGACTGGCAGATCTGGGATATCTTCCCGAGGGATACGATCACAAGTACATTTATTCTCATATCGGTTACAATCTCAAGGTTACCGATATGCAGGCGGCAATTGGGGTTGAGCAACTGAAAAAATTACCGGGATTTATAGAGAAAAGGAAGGAAAACTTCAATTGGTTATATCAAGGACTGAAAAAATACGAGGATTATTTTGTCCTTCCAGAACACTGCCTGAATTCCGATCCGAGCTGGTTTGGTTTTCCCTTATTGTCAAGAGACGATGCACCATTTAGCCGTGATGATATTGTTCGCTATCTTGAGGCAAACAAGATTGCCACGCGGATGCTTTTTGGGGGGAATCTTGCTGAAACAACCTGCATACAAAGATATACAACGAAGAAGTACCCTAAAAATCTTGAAAATACAGACATTGTAATGCACAATTGTTTTTGGTTAGGTGTATACCCGGGTATTACAAAAACAATGCTTAAATATTGCAATTCGGTCTTCGATGGTTTTTTTCATTCAAATAACAGTTTCTAAAGAGAAAAAATGAAAAAAAAGGAAATTCATTACCAATTTAATTGGGAACGATTGATCTATGGTATTATTTTAATATCATTTTCATTTATTGTTTTAATTCCCATACTTTTTAGTGGCTATATTTGGGATGACTCTATTAGTTCATGTATACGCGGATTTCTTTTCGAAGAGAATACTACCTTAAATCAATTCGTTTTAAATTCCTATATGGGCTGGCTCAATATGGGTCGGATATTTCCTTTAGCATTTTATTATCCCTATCTTCATTTCGTTCTAGATAATGTGATGCTCTATAAATTATTCCTAATAACGACAATAATAATTAGTATACTCTTATTTACTTATCTATTATACTCTATAACAGAATCTTTTTACTTCTCCATTCAAACTGCATTTTTATGTCTTATAACATTTTCAATCACTTTATTTCACAATTCCTACCTCGGTTACAATGGCTTGGTTCAACTTGTTTTTATTTATGTTATAATATCGTTAATTTTTTTAAACCGTTATTTACACACGAATAATTTTAGTTATTATATCGTTAGCATTTTCATTTTTTCATTGGCAATATTTACTTATGAAATTTCATATGTTTTCTTTTTATTTCACTTAGTATTAATTCACTTTTTCTCCGAAATCAATAACCCTGTTAAAAAATTGAAAATTTTATTTCCGTATATCCTATTACCGATAATTGGACTGGTTGCTGCATTATTCATTAAGTTTTTTAATGGACTATCGTTCATTGGTTCAAATAGTTCTACTGCTTATTTACCAAATTTCGATATTTTTTTAATAATAATAACGATCTCTAAAAATATTGTTGCGGCCTTTCCCTTATCTTATTATATAATTAATCCTGACAAAATTTTTACCCATGGAATTACAGATTTCCTGTCATATTATTCAATTATTTCTATAATTATTATGATCTTTTTTTGGAGTTATTTTGTTAAATCTGTCCAAAAAAATATCAATTCAAATAAAAGAATTTAAGGCAGTACCCATTAAAAAAATTCTAATTTTGGCGATTTCATTAATAATACTTCCAACGGTTATTATCTCGTTTTCACCAAAATATCAATCTGAACTTATGTGGGGGATTGGTTATTCTCCAGTTTTTATTTCATCGATGGGGGTTGCACTTTTAATAAGCTTAATGTTATTTTATTTTCATACTTCATCAATCAAGGAAAAAAATAATTGGAAATACATAAAAAATTTTTGTATTTTCTGCATTATCATTATTGGAGTCCTATCGTTAAATGCAAATTATCTGGTAATATCACAATCAAACCAGTATTGGAAATATCCTCGTGAATTAATTGAAAGTTCAATGAATAATGGTTTATTTGATAATATGCCAGATAATTCGACATTAATTGTCCAAAATGGGAATGGATGGGATATTTCCGCATTTTATCGAATGTATCTCGGAAACAAAATACAATATTTCGGATCCTGGTGCAAGGCACTGGCATATTAATGGATATGATATCCATCAGGATTTGTCAGAATTTTTAATAACGAATTCCTCAAACATATACTCGTATAAATTCCCGCCGTCCAGCAACGCATATTTTTTATTTTACGAGTCTATTGACGATAAAACCGGTCATGTTATACTTGCAAAAATGAATTATTTAAATGCATCAGCGAGTGAAATTTATAGTGTCAGATCCGACAATATCTCCATTTTTGTGGAGACAAATAAGATCGGGAAGGATAACAAAAAACCTGAAAATATTTCAGTTACTACCCAAATATCGGATCCAAATAATTCGCAAAATATAAAAAATGTAATCATCAACTCCGATAAAATAAGGATTTCAGTATATCAAAAAGATTGGCAAATCCTGACGATTGATAATTTTTATAATATTAATCCCCAATCGTTATTTTTATCCAACACCTAATGTCAAATAACGTTCTACGGGATGAAAAGGGATGCCATTTATCCCTAATCTTGATTAGAAATGGAAATAGGATTAGAAAATTAGGTATTTGGAAGACCGGCTTTCGAAATAACGGTTTCATCATTTCTTAAAAATAAATCAATTTTAACCTTTTTTGTGGAATAATTAAGTTCCAGAATCCGTGTCCGATATATCGAAAATGGCAGGATTTCAAAGTAACAATGTTAGGCTGATGATTGAATTTTATTGGGTTATTCAATTTTCTTATTTCTCAAAACAGTACCAAATTTCCCTTCACGGATTTCCATGACCATCTTCCAAAAAGGAGAATGCTGATGTATTTATTGTAAGAAAATATTACAACAAATGAAAGGGTAATAAACAAAAAAATCAATGTTCCAGTGATATATGCCGTTAATCCTTGACCCATCCAGAATTGGATATGCACAATTTGTATCAGAATTAAAGCCAAGAAATTAGAAACCAAGTAAATTTCAATAGAGAAAATACCGCAAAAATTTATAAATCTATCCACTCGAGTCTTTTTTATTGATTGCATTAGGCAGTAAGTGGATAATTATTCCAGTAATCGCCAATGTGAAATCGACTATTAAGCCAAAAAAACTGGCATTAAAATTTATGACATATTTACTCCACGATGGCAGAAGCAGAATGAATATTATTGATGCCAGAGGGAAAAGATATCTTTTTTCGATTAATTTCTCCTCCTTTTCAGCGGCGAGATACCCGATAATAACGAAAGGTGAAAACCACCGAACAAGAATCAATCCCTGAACCGGTAGGCTCTAATACCCAGGAAACAAGATAACCCAATAAAAATAGCAGTATCGTGAGATCTTTTAATTTGTGTGCTGATAAAAAATTTTTAAATTTAATAAACAGGTATAAAATAAGAAATGAAATGAAAAGGACCGGCAGAAACCAGATATTATCATAAATTATTGAATGTTTTATCAAATAAATCCAAATTTCATTATTAATTATAAATTTATTAACAATGAGCATTGAAATGAAAAGCCAGATGAAATAGGGAAACAATAACCCCTTACTTTTTTTCCATACAAAGTTCACTGTCGAACCAACTGGTTTTTTGTTGACTGAGTACCCGCTTAAGAACAGCAGTAGGGGCATGTGAAATGCATAAATAAAAGAAAATAACCAACTTTGAGAAAAATTTACCGGATTTGAAAATACAATTACGTGGCCAAATAAAACGAGCACAATTGCGAATCCTTTGAGGCTGTCAATCAACTCGATTCTTGCCATATTATTTCCTGAACGTATAATCGGGGAATGACCGAGTTTTCACTCCATTTTTTATTATTTTTATCCGTTCTTTTTCATTATCCAATAAGTATTGAAGTGCATATCCCGCTTCGAGGGAATTTTGATAAAACAAACCACAATCATACTTCACACATAAATTTTTTAGTTCTTGCATTTTTTCTGGAACAAGCAATGGAAGATCGTAACGTAAACCAAAGTATCCTTCAGAAAGGCCTTCGTTTTCATCGACGATCCAAAATATCTCTCCGGTTTTTAATTGATCAAAATAAAGCCAATCAGACAGGATAAACGATATTTTCCGCGACTCAAATTTTTTTGAGAATATTTTCAATGCGGCTGCACAAATTGAATCGACATGTTTACCATGACACACAATAATCTTAGAGTTATCAGCAATTTCTTTCCTCCCTTCCGGGATTTTGTTATATACATCAATAATTTTTTTTACCTGATTTTCCAATGTATCTATCTTTATTTTATCGAATGCATTCTCACCAAAAATTTGTATTTTTTCCGGAGATTTAATAAATTCATTCATCTTTTTTGCGAGATCCCGAGCATCCCCTTTCTCAAAAAGAAACCCAGTCTTACCGTGTTCAACTAATTCTGGAATGCCTCCAATATCAGATGCAATAACCGGAATCTTGGCAGACATTGCTTCAGTTATTGATACAGGATGATTCTCGGGCCATATCGAAGGCAAAATAAAAACATCTGTTTGTGCATATGCCTCTTCAATATTTTTAATCCTGCCCCAGAATTTTACTATGTCATTTAATTTTTTTCCATTTATTTCATTATTATGGTGCGTAAAAAGATTCCCGTCTCCAATAAGATTGATTGTTAATTTTTGTTTATTTTCAAGATATTGCAGTGCATTTATTATAATGTCAATTCCTTTATGTTTCCCGAAGTAGCCGATGAAAGAAAACCGAATATGGTTTGGATCCGGGACTTTTTTAATGCGAGAAAATTTTCCTACGTCAATGCCATTCCAGATTATATGCATTTTCTCTTGAGGAATACCTGCGTGAATATACTCCTGCGCAAGATACTGACTCGGTGAAATGAATGCGTCAATATCTTCAAGTTGCATCTTAATAAAATCCTGGCGCATTCTCATGGGAATATTTCGGTTGTTCTCATCGGGAATAACCGCCATGCATTCAGAACACCTGGTAAAATCCTTGCATATTTCATTATTATTTTTTATAAGTGTATTTTTAAAACAAAAGCCCCAATGATCGTGAAGTGTTAATACTGTTTTAATGCCACGCTTTTTTGCTAGGTGAATGAGCCCGACAGAAAGGCCGATAATATTATGAAAATGAACAACATCCGGCGAAAACTTTTTTAAAACCATCTTAAAATGTTTTTCCACATCTTCGTGACTGAAATTTACATATTTCGGATCGTAGTCTTTGTATGTAAGACGAACACGATAAACCTGTAACCCTTCATAGTCCTCTCTTCGCAGGGAATGTCGTTTTCCCACTTCACCTACGTCTCCGGTAAAAATAATTACCTCATACCCCAAATCCTGTAGTTGTCTTGCTTGATAATGCGCTATTAATTCTGCACCCCCAATAAAATTTGGAGGGTATGCGTTACAACAAATCAGGATTTTTTTCTTCATAGTTTCACCCAATAAATTTTTATTATTATTAAATCGAATATTTTTTTGAATTGTTTTTAATTAATTCAAACATAGTATTTGAACTACGTCCGATTATCAAAGGGTCTTCCCTTATTGTAGGAGTCAGATATGCCAACGCCAACCCCCCCCACATCTCCCCCTCCGAGGTACTACCATTTTCAATTATACATCCTGGGACAAAATCGAGGTCCACCCATTGAACATAGGGACATTTATTCCAATCCGCATCCAGCATTCCTCTGCGGCACTCAGGATTAAAACTATCATGCAGCATAACAAAGAGAGGTTTCTTTGGAGTATATGATAGAACGATGTTAAGATCATTTTTAACACCTTCAGTCCGAATGATCTCCATCGATCAGAATAAAATCAACTGGTGCCTTTTCATAATCCAAAGATTTCAATAATAATGGCAAGCTTACTTTTGAAAATCCCGTTAAAAAAGTCACATTTTTAAAAAATCCAAACTTTTCCGCCACTGTTGGATCGATATCGATTGAAAATACCATTTTTGAAAATTGTGATATTAATGACAAACTTCCACCTTTATACGTGCCAATTTCTATGCTGCATTGAGGAACCAGACGGAACAAAAGTGCTGTCAATGCTAACTTTTCGGAATTATTCATTTGCCAGTACTCACATATGCAATTTGGGTAAAGAATTTCTTCCCAAGTACGAGGATATGTGTTTCGTCTCTCGGTATTAAGTTGGTTTGAAAAATTTCGTGGCATCTTTTCATATTGAGCATGGAGAGAAACTGTTGGGTATACTCATCCCAGGTTTTCAATTTTCTGTTAACTGCTTCTTGTGATAAATTGTGTAATAATTTTTTATCCATGCATAATTGATAAATCGTGCTTGCCAGTAATCGTTCGTCTAAAATATCGGTGGTCAGGCATCCACCTGCTGCCGCGAGTTCTGACATGACTCCTTTGTTGGAACAAATTACCGGTTTTCCCTGCCAGATACTTTCCAATATTGGCATTCCAAAACCTTCAATAATTGAGGGATATACCGTAAATGACGCCTCTTTATAAAGAAGGTTAAGTGTGTGATCCGAAACAACCCCTCGCAATTGTATACGAGGATTGTTGAGGGAAATTGTCTGAATATTATCTGCGATTTCAAACGCACCCAGGTACCGGTTCCCTACAAGGGTTAATGTCCAGTTTAATTCGGGATGTTCTCGCTCCATTAGTAAGCAGGCATTGATGAGAGTTTTATGATTCTTTCTTGGCTCTAATGTTGAAACACACAAAATATTGATTTTATCAAAATTTGTATCCTGAACTATTGTATTACGATCATAGCCTCCAAATTCTCCAGGAAGCAAATCACATCTTACTTTACATCCTTTGATATTATGATCCTTCCAAAATTTTTGTAGACATTCAGAAGAATATTCTGATATGGGTATAACTAAATCGCATTCGGCGAGCCCGGTCATATAATGACTGTGGTTATTTTGTACCGCACTGTCCAAGCAAAACTCCGGATATAAAACGGGAATGGCATCATAAAATATGGCAGATAAAGAAATATGATTCCTTCTTGCGAATCTCCTAATTATCCTTGACCGATCTTCATCAATTGTTTCTGTAAAAATTAACCATGTCTCGGCTTTTTTATTTGACTGCAAATAATCTAGAAGTGATAATTTACGATCTTCTGATGACAATGGGCATTCAGCGGAAAGAACAGGTCCATTAAACTGGCTCAATTGATCAAATTCGATTTTCGTCGGAAAAAAATATTTTTTCTTTTCCTGATCCCATACAACAAAAAGGACCGGCACATATTTCTGAAGTTCACGGGATATTCTGCGAGTAACGCGAATAACTCCCGAATTAGCTGGATCTCTGACAGCATTCGTAACATCAATAATTACTAAAAAATTAGGTTTTTCTGAACTGTCATTTTTAATATTCAGATCATCAAAAATTTTCTGGAATTCTGCGATAGTACGTTTCCAAGTAAAAAATCCATGAAATTTTTCTAAAGCGTATTTATTCGTATTGTCATTTAAATAATTTTTATTTAAAATTGAACACGCTTTAGTAGCCATCTCTTCATTGTTATCGCAAAGATACCACGAATGAATGACAACTTCTGGATGTGCACCTTTGTTAAATACTAAAACCGGAATGTTCAGCCATTGCATTTCTGCCAATGGCAAATTAAAACCTTCCCATAATGATGTCGAAATTCCCAAATCTGCATTTTCCATCAAATAATTTAACTCTGCATCATCAGGGAATCCAATCGGATATATGAATTTTTTTAAATCATCAGGTATCTGGATGGAAGACGAATCTTCGAGTACGAACAGAATTGAATCAGGCAATTTTGTTTTTATTTTCCGCATTATATCAAAAATTGCTTCAGAATTTTTATAACAATTAGGTTCCCACCTACCCAGATTAAAAATACAATATTTTCCCTCCTTTTTTTTTGCATTAAAAGAGATGATAATCGAACTATTTTTATTCGAATTGTTCATTTTCCATACATTCATATCCAAATGATCAGCGCCCAACAAAATTTTATGAACTGGAACTTTATTTTCTGTGTCAATTTTACTTTGTGTCGTGGCGATAAAATCACTAATTGCGATTATTGAGGTGGAATCTATAAGATATTGTTTTCTCAATTCCTGTAATTTTTTTTGAGTACAGTAGAAACTCACCTGAATAACTTTCCAGTGGTACAGCACCACAATCTAAGAACACTACAGGAATTCCACGATTTTTAAAAATTTGAATTGATGAAAAAAAAGGCCATCCACCGATCACTACAATATCCGGTTTATTTGAATTATTGAATAAAATATCCCAGTTATTGTTGATCCACTGTTCTGTGAATTCATTAGAATTTAAATAATCATTTTTTGTTTGTGGAATGTCAATAATATCTGAAGCGAACGTTTCAAGGACATGTCGATCGTATTTATTCGCCATGATCGATATGGTATGACCTAGTTCTTTCAGACCATTTCCCAACATAATTAATGTTCGATCAAGTCCAAATCGAAAAAGAAATCGTTCATTACAAATTAAAATATGCATTTTTCACCGAATATATCTGTTAACTATTTCATTTCTTCCCAATAACTGCATAATCCTGAGCACCGAACAGTACCTATTCAGCATCTCAATATTATGGTTATACATACCAATATTCTTCCTTTCAGTTTCATTCAAATTCAACATTATCTTCAATCCTTTTCAATCTACACCTCGTCAGGAACGGGTGAGAAAAATTTCTTCTCACATTCCCTGAATCCTGATGCATTGAGGAGATATTGCAATGTCTCCGGATGTACTGGTCTCTTATGGGTCATATCGATGTAGAAGTTGACAAACGATACAAATGACAAGGGATTCACTGTTTCAATGACAATATAATATCCAAATTTCATCTTCTGGTGACAGAGTGCAAGCAACCGGATAAGATAGTCTGGCTCAAGATGCTCCACAACCTGATCAATAAAAATCCCGTCAAGACTTTTGTCTTCAAGTGTCTCAAGATAGGCGATCGCATCCGAATTCGCTACCTCTAACTGACGGGAACGACAGTATGCCACCATATCTGGATCACTATCTACCCCGATACCCCCGATGTCATGGTCCTTGAGAATCTCAAGGAATTCTCCACGACCGCAGCCGATATCAAGTACACGGGAACATTTTTCAAAGTAGGGAAGGAACGTAAGTTGTCGTTGTGTGATATCTTCCCTTGAACCCCTGAATCTCTCTTCGAAAAGGAAATAATTGATGTCTTCTTTTGATGTGGATGAAGGAGAAACACTTTTTTGTGCAAGTCCTTTTTCGAATACGTTCTTCAAGTACATGGGCAATCCACGCCCGGGCACGGATATCCTCATCCATCTGTGAAAAAACTTCTTTCAATGTAAGTTCAATTTTTGAGTCCAGTTTATCAGATACAATAGCGAATTTTTTTGATGTTAATTCAATTTTTGAGTCCAGTTTATCAGATGCAATAGCAAATTTTTTTGATGTTAATTCAATTTTTGAGTCCAGTTCATTTTTTGCTGGCAATAATGTAATCGACAATTTTTTTATCCGATTCCAGTTTATAGGAGGAAAATGCTCGTTTCTATCTCCTGTTGGTGCTGGTCCAATTCAACGCATCGTTGTGATGCCCGGGTAATAATTCTGACAGTACTGGAATTGAATTCCGTCTGGCGGGAGATCATCGGATTAACATATCGGCGAACTTCGCCGTGAACCAGTTGGCGTCCTTTAACGAGGAATTTTCCGATATAAGGTTGATGAGAACTGATAAAGTAACTGTAGTTATGTACATCCCAATTGGAATTGATATATGAGAGATCTCGTTGAATTGAATCATCCGATTCGACCGGATGGCAATTCTGTGATATGGATGCGATTACAGAATCCGGATCTTGGGGCAACTCTCCGGAAGCCTGTTTCCTTCGGATATTCTCCCGGATTTTCTTGCATTATCTCTTCGACATTGATTTCCTCATCTCGGATTTCTATAATATTGTCGGTCATGAAAGCACCAGAATCGAAATTAAAATCAAGGTATCTGAAATAAGATATAGTATGTACTGATTAAGTACTTTGGTTTTCAGCTAGTTTAGTCTTAATCCTTAATGAAACCGGAAGGGTCTGTATGACATTTTCGAACCAGAAACACATTTCCTGAACCAGAGTTACCTGAAGGATATACTCGCCATACGTTTTTGGAGCAATTACATTTAGAGAAAAATATCGGTGTTCCCCTGGTGATAAAGGATATCGGATAACCGTTCTCATCCCATCAAATACCACAAACGTCACCTTTCTCATCGAGCCAGTGATATGAAATATATATAGGATTCGGCAACAGAGATACCCATTTCTCACAACTCAAATTGCCCAGCACAATTTCCACTGAAAACATCTCACAAGGAGCAACAACCCCAGGACATGACTGAATTGACATTTTTACGTTGAGTGTGTTTGTATTCAGAGGATTCTGGACTAATTGATGAATAATGTGAATGGGGTCAAGTGGAGAATTCGACGCTATAGCAAAAATACTACGAGCATTTATTATTTCATGTATTGAAAATGTTCTTGCGAGAGAACCGACCATATCCGGGGGAGTCGTAACCCAAACGATTGTATACGGGAAATGTTTTTTCAAACTGGTCGTTAGTGAATCTGGGGTCTGTTCGTTAATATGCATAATATCTTCATAATGTGTCCTCGGATTCCTGGGAAGATAACATCCAATCGAATGGGCTGTGGCTCTTTTTTCCTCATACGGTGCTTCATAATTCAATGCGTTCGGTGAAGTATGAATAATAAATAACCCTTCCGGTTTGAGGAGCCTCACAACTTTACTTAAAACCTGATCGAACCGTTATTCTCGATATGTTCGATAAAATCAGTGGCGATGATTCGATCGAATTTTTTATCGAACTCGAATTGAAGAAAATCATCGCAAATAAATTTCAATTTATCTTTTTTGATCGCATCCTGAAATGTTTTTTCTGCGATTGATATTGCCGATCGGGAATAATCTATACCCGTTGAATATGCTCCGGTCGAGCCAAGGTATAGCATAGTTCTCCTCTTCCGCAGCCGATATCAAGAATTGAGATATCATGTGATGGTTCGGCAAGATAGAAGGCGGCCAGGAGTCTTTCATCCGTTAATTGCTTGCCCTGATATTTTTTATATGAATCATATCCCCCGCAATCCTGTAAAAAATAGGTTTGATCATAGGCTTCGTGTATTGTTCGATCCGTATGATTTTTCAAAGAGATTCGGAAAGTTTTAGCGGAATCCTTTGATTTAATTAATAAATCTCCAGTAAATGAAATAATAAGCGAATATTCGATAAATTGCTTATATTTTTCCAGAAAATAAGTAACACTCAACATGTTTTCTTTTGATCGGAAATATCCGTCAAGAAAAATCCATTTTGCTTTCGGGAGTGCCAATTCAAGGTCATGAAAAGTCACATCTCCATCCTGCTGTTCATCAATATGAATTAAATCGTAATCCTCTCCTGGGAGATCTCCCATATTCTGACTATTCGCGATTAAAAACCTCGAATCATAATCTTTTGTTATTGATTTTGCCCACTCCACAGACCTCTTTGAACCTCCAATGGAATCTGTGTCATTGTCGATGCCTAGATATTTGGCGTTTGGAACTGCGGACAAAAATGTAATTGCACTATAACCGTATCGAACTCCGATCTCAAGAATTGTTTTTGGCTCAAGAAATTTCACAAATAGCGTATTTCATCCGGTATTTATCATACCACTGATCGAAGAGGTAGAACAATTCATCATGCGGATTTGCATATTGCTGGAAATTAAAATCCGTTTTGTGAAAAATTTCTAATATTTTTTCTATCATTTAATCTCCATCAATAGTTTCAACGTAATCGTCACATAAATTAAAAATCAGGTTATACTAATGTACCTATAGGATCAGTATTAAAAATGCCTGCATATGTTATTGCATCTTGTTTTGAGAGGACTTTAATGAAGTCAACATCATGAATTAAAAGGAGATATTCTTTAAAAGATCCAATATCAAACCCTCTATTTGCAACACCTACTGAAAAAAAATATGTCCCAGCATACTAATGGAAAATTCATTTCCCATTCAATTTTAACAATTTGATTCTTTGATAATTTTTCTGTTTTCATATTTCATACAGTAGGTATTCGTTTCAAAAATCGATAGCCCAAGATTATTCCGTATCATCAAACCATAGTGTGGTTCATCCAGATCTTTGAGGGCTTTGACCTCATAGATAATCTTAATGACATTTTCACTCTCAATATACGAAATCTCCTCCTCTTTTTCATTAAAAATTTTAAAAGAAATCAGTTCCACTTCACCAGTTGAGATACTTGAATTATTCACCTTATCCTCTCATTCTCAGTTTTCTTATACTTGAACCGGGACATCCCCTTGATGCATCTTCTTTAAGATCATATTCTGGTAAAAATCCACAACATCCTTCGGCTCTCCGGAATCGATCATCCGCCCATGGTCCAGCATAATCGCCGAATCGCATAGCGTCTTTACCGCATTCATATCATGCGACACAAATACGATAGATCCCCCGCTCTGCCCGGAACTCCTGGATCTTCCGCATACATTTCTGCTGGAAATATGCATCTCCAACCGCCAGTGCCTCATCGACAAGGAAACATTTTGGATCAGCATGAATCGCAATTGAGAATGCGAGCCGCATCGTCATTCCGGAAGAATACGTCTTGATAGGTTCGTTGATGAACTCCCCAAGTTCTGAAAAATCGATAATGGTCTGTTTCTTACGGTCGATCTCATCCCGGGTCATCCCGATAAGCGTCCCGTTCATGTAAATATTCTCTAGTCCTGTCATCTCGAAGTTGAAGCCTGTGCCGAGTTCGAGAAGACCGGTGACTTTCCCGTCGATCTGGATTGTGCCACCATCCGGAATGACGATACCCGATAGAATTTTCAGAAGTGTTGATTTTCCGGCACCGTTCTGCCCGATAATCCCAAGCGTCTGACCGGCACCAATCTTCAAAGGAGATATTGTCGAGTGCAACAAAATCCTTGTGATATTGTTTCCTGAAGAGTATCTCTCTGAGCCGATCGGCAGGTGAGTGGTAGAGTTTAAATTTTTTTGAGATCCCTTCAATTTTTATCATGAATAGTATACTCTGGATATTGGTTATCGCAGACATTAAAAATATCCTCAGAAGGCATTTCCTGAAGCGGATTCAGTGACATTAAATCAGATGAAATCCCGGATGTCCTTCTCAAGTTTTTTGAATATAAAATAATCCAGTATAATCAGTATAATACTGATCATCAAAACAATTGCGAGATAGTAAAACGATGGCATTCTCTGGTATACAAAAATATCATGATATGCAGAAATCACTGAGAGCATTGGGTTCCATATCAGGATTTGTCTGGGCAAATTGGGGAAGGATGTCAAAAACGTAAACAATGGGTGTGAACCAGAACCAGATCTGGAAGCCGATCGTTACGATCTCCTTGAGATCGCGAAGGAAGACCACAAACATGGCGAGAAAGAATCCAAGTGCATAAGCAAAGATCTGCTGGACGATATACAAAAGTGGTATGAGCAGGAGATAATATGAAAAAGAAAAACCTGTGATTGTAAGAATGAGAAGAAAAATCACCAGAGTTACGGCAAAGGTGACACTTTCTGAAATCAGGATAAAGAGTGGCAGTGTAGGGAGGTCTATGTGAATCTTTGCGATAATATTTTTTTTATCAAGAAATACTGTTGATGACCGGGTCACCGTGTTTGCAAATGCAGTCCAGGGAACGAGTCCGGCAATAAGGTAAATACCGTATCCCCATACCGATGACATCCCCGGCAACCTGGCACCCATCAGGCTTCCGAAGATCACCATATAAATGAGGATGTTGATAAGGGGATAAATGAATGACCAGATAAAACCAAGAGCCGAACCGGAATACCTCTCGATAAAATCCCTTTTTGCGAGTTCAATAATCAAACTGGAATTCATGCAATCATTATCCCCCAAGTCTCTCTGGTCACATTTGAGTGTCTTCAATTGGATTTAATGTTTGGTGCTTTCAATGTTTCTTTCCTGTAACTGTTCAGCAGAATATTTTTGTCAAAAATCAACTGAAGTTCTTCACAATTCTCAGAGTGATGTTTGAACGACTCAATCCACTTTGTTTTTGTCGCCATACACGGCAGTTTTGAGTAACTGGCCGAACCGTACATTATCAAACTCTTTTGCCCGAGCCTCACAGGCATTTTTATAGGCTGAAGGATCTTTTCCGATTGTCTGCAGTGCCAAGATCAGTGCTTCTGTATTAGCAGGAACGAGCAATCCGGTTCCCGGAGTTACAGTTTCCCGGAATCCCCCCTCATCCGTAGCTACCACCGGTTTCCCGCTCGCCATCGCTTCAAGCGGGGTGAGACCATAATCCTCATCCAGCGCTGTGCAGATAAGTCCCCTGCACCTGGCATACAAATCCTGCAGACTCTCCTTCACGTACTTCTCCGAGGAATCTGACATTAGGCGGAAGATCTTTAATCAAATTTTCAGCATAGCGTGATGCATGATCTCCTTGGGCATACCCCCCAACAACGATAAGGTTCTCCTCGGGCATCCTGCGGAAGACTTCGATCTGGAGTTCGATACGCTTCTCCGGATAGAGGCGGTTGACTGAGAGCCAGAAATTCCCGTATTCCGAATAGTGATATTTTGAGGTTTCGACCGGGGGATAAATAACCTCAGCGGCACGGTTATAGTATCGCTGGACACGAGATGAAATGTTTGCTGAAATCGCGATAATGCGATCAACATTTCTGATACTCCGCATGTCGAATCTGCGGTGGAAAAAGGCCCAGCATCTGAACAGCTGGCGGGTGATGGCATCCTGTCTTCGGAGGAACACAGGATAGAGATCGTAAAATGCCCGAACAGGTGTGTAACAATACCAGAGATTCGGATGATGGCGGTGTGCGCGGCCGGACTCCAGTTGCCGGTGAAGATAAAAAAATCATATCTCTCGGAAAAATCACAGGTCCGGAACAGGAAGGATGCCGAGATCTGTTTTAACGGAGGATAATGGATGGTCTTTCCCAGACTGATGACCCGGACTGAAGGATCCAGTTTCCGCACAGCATCGGTATCTGTGGTAATAATATCCGCATCGAGGATCTTTGCCATGGCGACAACCACCCGTTCCCCCCCGCCAATAGCGCCAAAGTAATCGTGAAAGATTGCAATCTTCACAGCACTTCACCAAGTGTGATTATACTTCATTTTTACCAGCATTAAACGACGAGGTCTTTGGATTTGTGAGAAAGGAGTTCTTTGGTAAGGAGTATTTGTGCGATACATGTTTTTTCCCGGTATTTCATATATTCATCCATCCCAAAATAATAGCGAAAAATCCGATCCTCATATTTTTACAGTTGGTTCTCGAGACTCATCCTGTGTTTCCTGCATGCGTTTTTAATTCGACCTGTATTCTCCGATCCCAGTATGCGTAAATGGATTTGAGACTCTGCTCAAAGGGGATCGTTGGTTTCCATCCCAGATCCCGCCGGATCTTCTGGTAACTTCCGATAATCCGTGGATTATCGATCGGGCGGATCTGCGCCTGTTCTTGATGCACCTCAACTTGAATGCCAAGTATTTCGGAAAGGATTGTTACAATATCCTTAATTGCCCGGCCCTGTCCGCTGCAGATATTATACACTTCGCCTTTTTTTCCTTTGGTTAGGAGAAGATTATATGCCACAATGACATCTTCCACATCGACAAAATCACGTACGATAGCACCGTTGCCGATAGTTATAACAGGTTTCTGGATGCCATGAACAACTTTTGCGAATTGTTTGACAATTGCGCTGATCACGAAACGATCGGACTGGCCGGGACCACAGTGATTGAATGAACGAGTGCAGCAGATATCAAGATTATATCCTTTGGCATATATCCTTGCAAGATGCTCCTGGGCAACCCGTGCAACTGCATAAGGATTTTCGGGGCTTTGCGGTCTCTCTTCAGATATGGGGAGATCCTGTTCGGATACGATCCCATATTGTTCTGACGAACCAATAGAAAGAACCCTGGCAGCATTGTCATTGAGTCTGACCGTATCGATGATATTCAGGAAAATATTGGTATTATTCAAAAATGAAAATACCGGAGTCTTCCAGCTCTCGGCAACGAGAGCTCTGTGCTGCGAGGTGAATGATATAATCAGGCTGAATATCTTTGATCAGTAATTTTATTTTGGGAATATCATTGAGATCCAACTGATGGAAATAATGATTATCTAGCATTTGGGAAGGAATATCCACAAAATCCCACGCAGGTCTTGAACGACTGATACCATGGATCTCAAGATCATGGCGATGCGCAGTCAGGTAGTGAACAAAATGCCCCCCGACAAAACCGCTGATGCCGGTGATCAGAATTTTTTTCATGAATTTCCCCCTTTTCAATAACATTGTCACAAAGAAAAAGATGTACGGCTTCTTTTTGTTACAATACTGTATATATTGAATTTTTATGTGAAATGAACATTTTCCCCGCCACATCGTTCACCGGACTACCCGTGTTCTTTCCCGGTCATGTATTGAATTAAAAATCAATGAGTTTTTATATCGCAGGAAGAGAGGTAAAATGACGAAAAATGGATACGCAGTCCGGCACCGAACCAAACATCGAGGTCTCGGTTATTCTTCCTGCTCTTGATGAAGAACGGACAATTGGGGAGTGTATTACAAGAATTCAAGCCGTGTTCAAAGATAACGCAATCAACGGTGAGATTATAGTTGTAGATTCCTCCACCGATCGGACTGCGGAAATTGCCGAATCGTTGGGCGCGAAAGTCTTTCGTGCGGAGCAGAACGGTTATGGGAATGCGTATCTTACCGGATTCAGGCATACACGGGGTCGTTTCATTATTATGGGAGATGCGGACAATACCTATGATTTTTTTGACATTCCCAGACTTCTCTCACCTCTTGAGAACAGTGCGGATTTTGTTATCGGATCACGGTTTCGGGGTAAAATTCATAAGAATTCGATGACCCTACTCCACCAATATCTGGGAAATCCTCTCCTGACCTGGATGATCAATATTATCTTCCGGACCCACTTCTCTGATGCACACAGCGGTTTTCGCGCAATTACCCGGGAAGCATTTGACCGCCTTCACGTAAAGACGGGTGGCATGGAATTTGCATCGGAGATGCTGGTTATGGCATCAAAAGTGCAGCTGAACATAGTTGAGGTACCCATCGATTATTATCCTCGATTGACCCCCTCCAAGTTACATAGTTTTGCCGACGGATGGCGCCATATCCGTTTTGTGCTCCTCATGAAACCCCTCCCCTTCGTAGCAATTCCCGGGCTTATGTTCTCCCTTACAGGATTGTTGCTGACAGCATTTTTTTATATCCGGGGAAATCCCGAATCTCATCTTCACACGGTGATTCTCGGTGCCATACTGGTCATTGGAGGTATCCAGGTTATTCTGACGGGATTTCTGATGAAAACCTATTCGGTTATCCATGGTTACGAGAATAAAGCGGGTATCATTGAGATGGTGATGAAGTACTCAAACTTAGAAAAATTCCTAATTCTGGGATTTTTTTTATTGCTTGCCGGGATTTTTGTCGGACTAAATATCCTCATACACTGGATATCGATGAGTTTTGGTTTTCTCTCGGAGATCTCTACAGCGATCATTTCTCTCATATTGATTGTGACCGGTGTTCAAATCTTTCTCTTTGCCATATTCCAGAGCATGATGCTCCTCAATGAGAACAATAATGATCAGGGTTGGCAGGATGAAGATCGCTTTCGTTTATGATGCCATCTACCCATATGTAAAAGGTGGTGTAGAAAGACGCGTTTGGGAACTTGCCGTAAGGCTTTCCCTCCGTGGACATAGCGTGCACCTATTCGGGATGAAATTCTGGGAAGGCGAAGATGTTCTCTTCCGCGATGGTGTATACCTGCATGGTGTCTGTCCCGCTCAGAAACTTTATTCCGGCGGAAGAAGGTCGATCATGCAGCCCCTCTGGTTCAGCGTTTATCTGATATCCCCCTTACTCCGGGAAAAATTCGATATCATTGACTGCCAGCAGTTTCCCTTTTTCCCTGTTTTCCCTCAAGGATTGTCGCTTTTTTCAAAAAAACTCCGTTGCTCATCACTTGGTATGAAGTCTGGGGGGAGTACTGGATTGAGTATCTGGGATATATGGGTTTGATAGGGAGGGTGATCGAACAGGAAATTGCATCATTTAAATGCGCCATGATTACTGTTTCAGCAACGACAGCAAACCGTTTTACTACCCGTTTCAAAAAATCCTTACCCCCCGTGATCCCCATAGGGATTGACAGGGCGCACATCAATTCAGTTCCCTCCTCGCCGGAAGAGTCAGAGATCATTTTTGCAGGCCGGTTAATCAAAGAAAAAAATGGTGCACTTCTGGTCCGGGCATTCTGTTTACTCTCACGGCAGCATCCCGATTTCCGGCTGGTTATTATCGGCGACGGACCGGAACGGGACCGTATTGCATCACTCATCCACAATCTCTCTCTTGAAGATCGGGTGTCGTTACGCGGATTTTCAGAAGAGCATGATGATCTCATCGCCCGGTTAAAATCATCAAAGGTGTTCGTACTTCCTTCCATACGGGAAGGTTTCGGGATCACTGCGCTTGAAGCACTGGCATGCGGCCTCCCGGTCGTCACTGTCAACCATCAGGCAAATGCAATCCGTGATCTCATCGACGGAAGGAATGGTTTTATTTGTTCTCCATCGGTCAAAGATCTTGCCGCTTCAATCTGCCAGGCACTTCAGCACCACAGGGAGATGCGAAACGCATGTATCCTCTCCGCTGAACCTTATGACTGGGAGCATATTACCACGGAAATGGAAGCCTTCTATCGGTCAATGATCGGCGGATAAATCAAATTTGTCAGGAACAAAGGAAGATAAATTTTTCCTGTTCCCGGTGTGGTCCCTTTAGGTTTCCTAACCGGTAACCTCTCTGCCCTCTGTTATATCGTTTTCTGTCACCGAAATATATCTCGATGTGCCCTCAATATGGTACTCAGCAGTTGCATGAACGTCATTGGGACCCCCCGTCGTTGAATAGGGGACAGTAAACGTTCCGTTCTCGCTCTCCTGCCGGTACATAAATATCCGCCCGGTATTTGTTATGACAGGGACCTCAATGATGCCTTCACCGGAGATCTTCGCCCCTTTGACAAATTCAAATATTTTAACATATTTTACACCGGAGAGGGTGAAGGGGTCTGACTCTGGAAAAGGTACGACCGTCGCATCATCCAGAGATTCATGAATCAACCGGTAATGTTGCAGTGCAGGAATCTTCTGTACAGTCATGTTCGGGAGATCCGAGAAAATGTCTGCGTATTGCATCGGCAGAAGTTCAGGTCCCTCTTTCATGATGGGTGTTGAGTTATCGAGTTGCGAGGCATTGATGAGCCTTTCCTTCACAATGATCCGGGCAAAACCTGACAATGTCGAGGTTTCACTTGCGGTCGGTTGCCGTATTTTGTACTGGACATAATTCACCGTTCCCGGAAGCGTCATCGATCCGTCGAAATTATGAAGACGCACAACCATCGTCTGGAAATAGCCATCATCGAATTTATGGATTATTTTCAGGTTGCTGGTGTCATTGGTATCTGGTTTAAGGAAATATTTTATGTAAGGAGAGATATCGACAGAATTGCTCTGCCATGGTACGAGGTTCGTGAACGTATCAACAGCCATCTTTGAATCTGTGATGACATATCTCCCTCCCAAATGCCCGATGATGCTGTTGGCTTTTGACTCATTCATATTCAGGAAAAATGCAGCCGTACCATCAGGTCCCGCGAGATTATCCTGAAAGGGATTCGTAATGGGGATTCGGTGTGCAAAAAATGTAATCCAGTGGCCGGCATCCCAGAGGGCCATGATCCCATATGAACCGGCGGGATACGTGAACTGTGGTGCATCATAATATTTGTAGTAATCAACGCCGGTCTGAGGGGTGCCTGACTGCATCCATTCCAGCGATTCAATCCAGTCGCGGGAGATTTCATTCCTCGGGGTAGAAAGACCATACCCGATCTCCTGCGCGACAGAAACTACAACGAGGCCGATCGTGAGAAGTACTACTGCGAGGATCGCAAAATTTTTTAGAGTCTCATTATTCAGCGACGTTCTTTTGACAGGACGTTTTACCGTCTTCTTCTTATCCTGTTTTGAAGCTGCAGCATCTTTCTTCGATGTATTACCTCCCGTTTCAGCGGGCAATATCCGGGACCGGGAAAACCATACAGATGCTGCCGACCAATATCGTCCAATCAAATTCTCTCTCCAGGTAAGTGGTTCAGCGATACAGATGGCTGCCAAAAGAACAACATTGACGGTAAAGTAATATACAAATCTCTGGAACCTGATGGTCACCAGCAGCATCACTATCGACCAGACCAAGAGGAAGATATGTTGGCTTTCCTTTTTTTTCACTGCGTAATATCCGAGGATCAGCAGTCCCCCGGCCATAAGGATAAGTGCGAAATTAAAATTTGCCCATGCACCTGACAATGTCCAGGGAAGTGTTTCAATGACACTGACCGAATATTCCGAGGATCCAAAAAAAAGT
Organism: uncultured Methanoregulaceae archaeon; assembly: GCA_963829335.1. GTDB lineage: Archaea > Halobacteriota > Methanomicrobia > Methanomicrobiales > Methanospirillaceae > Methanoregula. Next base: position 351,944 of record CAWHIE010000001.1, on the reverse strand, counting down.
GACATGGCCTGCTGGCTCAATGCGTTGAGAGGCGGATAGATCTGGACAATAGTGACGCTGCCGACAGAAAGTGCAATAAGACTGATCAGGTAGGTGATTTTTTTTCCCTGAAAGAGAAATGATAGAATGAACAGAACCAATGTTTCAGCAATAATTGCGAACAGTAAGTATGGAATCCCAATTGAATACCGCGTTATCGACAGACCCTCAGATTTGATTCCAAAGATGAAGAGGAGAATAATTGTTACGGTCAATAAACTCCCGTTCACTGCGGGCAGGTAGACGAATCGTGTACCGGGAATGGTCAAGAATAGCCTGGACAAGGGTATAGATTGCAATAACCGCCAAAGTAAGAATGACGGTGGTTGAGGTAAGGATGGCGAGGAAAAATAGTATGCCGGTTATGGCTGAGATGCCTGCCGTGAGTAAAAGTCTTTTACTCCCCTTCAGATTCACCGGGAGGGACTTCACATACGATATCGTCGTAGTATAACTGAGGAAAAAAAGTGTACTAAAAAGAACCTCACCAATATGATGATCAACCCAGCCATAGGATGAAAAAGAAAAATACTGGACAGAAACAACAGAAATTAATCCGGCCGCAATAATCCCCGTCTTCCAGTTTCCTACAACTTTTCCCAACTGGAACATCACCGGGACCATCATCATGGCCATAAGCGGGGCGATCCAGCCTGAGGTAATAATGATCGCACTGCGGGTAGTGGCTCCGGTAATCAGGCATAATGACGAAGCAATAATTGGGTAGAGAGGTCCCCAGTCGATTATCTTTCCCGTGGGATAGGCAGTCATCGGATCAAACCAGTTATACTGGGGAAAATTATGGACCATTACCTCAATCTGTCTCAGGGTATACCACGAATCCGTGTCATAAATATACAAAAATCCCGGATCTTTTATGAAAAATGCGGGAATCATCCTGAGAACGAGTGCGATCCCCATGAAAATGAGGACACCCAGAAGAATGAAAGACTGGTGTTTTTTAAGGCCGGCCAGATTCATTACTACATGCTAGTGATGTAAAAATATAATAAACCTTCAAATTCTTTGCAGAATTTTCAGATACACAGGTATGCCAATAAAAAACCGGAGAGTGATCAAGGGGAAATCACGAACGGGATATGAATTTTCAATGGAAGGAATGACTTCACAGAACTTACAATACTAAAAATCTATACCGGTCTTCCAGACTGTATTGTATCTACCGATAGATGAATTGGCAGTCGATGGTTCCAGTATCTAAAAAAAATACGCTCTGATTACCTCTTCCTTAGCGTGTTTCAGGTTGATTCTTGTCGTATTTTCTTAAAAAAGGTTCTCTTCTCCTGAGCTGCAGAAAGTTTTTAAAAATCTCCGCGATGGAAATTCGTGGACACTTGTAACGATAATTCTCCCGCTTCCGACGTTCTTTTCAATAATGACATCGCATGATTCTGCAATCCCCCGGCATTCTCCTTCGTGAGAGGGAAAATTACCATCGCATTCGACTGAGGAGGGATCATAATCGTCAATGATGGTTCCGCATGGATTACCCGGAGTGCATTCAATTCTGCGCGGGTGGCAGTCATGCCGGTAAATAACCGGGAAAGGAAGCCAGTCATAGGCATCCGGTTTATCGGCAGCCGCCCCAAAAACAAGGAGATTTCCACCATTCTCCACAAATTTCTCGATCCTCGAAGAGGCAGCCCGGAGCGCCGGGAGGAGATTTGAATAGGCAGGGTTTGCAAAACCCGTGGGAATGATAAGGCAGTTGAAGATGCCCCGGTAAAATGGTGCTGCGAGCATATGCGGAGTGACAAGTTCACACGTGATCCCACATTCCTCGATGTAGCGGTTGAAATGCTGTTTTGTCTGCCAGACAAATGCTGCACGACAGCTCATCCTTTGATCACCCCGAGAGGCGAGAGACGTGCCACAAGGCGTGATATACCCACTTCATGAACTACATTGACGACTTCATCACTGGGCTTGTAGACGCTCCGGAGCTTCATCAGCGATAGCATTTTCACTATGTGCCCGGACGATAATACCTTCTTTTAAGAGATTCGCGGCGATCTCCCTTCCATTGAGACTCTTCTTTGCCTGAGTACGGCTCATGATTCGCCCGGCACCATGGCAGGTGCTTCCAAATGTCATGTCCATGGCCAGTCTGTGTTCCGCGTAAAACATAGGATGATGTCCCCATACTGCCCGGAATGATCACCGGCTGCCCTATCGAAGTAAGGTCAGGAGGAAGATCCCGTGATCCCGGTCCGAATGCGCGGGTGGCGCCTTTCCGGTGGACACAGACTTCACTGCTCTTGCCCTCAAGGATATGCTCCTCCATCTTTGCCACATTGTGCGCGACATCGTAGATAAGTGGCATCTCGTCATAATCAACCCCGAACATCTTTGAAAGCACCTGACGTGCGGTATGGGTGATCATCTGCCGGTTGGCCCATGCATAATTAGCCGACGCAGCCATCGCACCAAAATACGCATTTCCTTCCGGCGAGGTTATCGGGGCACAGGCCAGTTGGCGGTCGGGTATAGTAATATGATATTTTTTTGTGGCACTTTCGAGAATTTTCAGGTGATCGGTGCATACCTGGTGACCGAGACCTCGCGAACCACAGTGAATCATGCAACAGACCTGTCCTAAGGCCAGGCCAAACTCCCGGGCCGCTTCCGGATCAAAAATTTCCCGGACCACCTGGATTTCAAGAAAATGATTGCCCGATCCCAGCGTGCCGCCCTGAGGTATCCCCCGTTGTTTTGCCTTTGCAGAGACAAAGTGGCTGTCTGCGGCTTTCATGAACCCGCCCTCTTCACACCTCGTCAGATCATGTTCGACACCATACCCAGCACCGACTGCCCACCGGGCACCCTTTACCAGCATTCCCTCGAGTGACTGGGGGGAGACCTTCACGTAACTCTTCGCGCCGACACCCGTAGGTACCGGTACGAGAAGAGTTCATCAATGAGATCCCGGCGGCCAATGACATCCTTATGTAACAGGGGCGTGGACAGTAATCGTACCCCGCAATTTATATCGAAGCCGACCCCGCCCGGTGAGATAACACCTTCATCGATTGAAAAGGCGGCAACACCGCCAATAGGAAATCCATAGCCCCAATGAATATCCGGCATTGCAAGTGCGTATTTCTGAATTCCCGGCAAGGTGGATACGTTTGCCAGTTGCTGAATGGCACCCGGTTCGAGGGTTTTTGCCAGAGATTCCGAAAGAAAGAATCTCCCTGCAACCCGCATGCCCGGAACATATCCGACGGGCACTTCCCATTCGTGTATCCCGACACGGTTCACACCATCAATCATGAATCCACCTCATATCTGTCCCTGCTCAGACATCAAATATGATGTCGAGCTTATATCCATTCGCATCGTGCATGATGTTAAGTCCCGAATAGGAGATCCCCTTCACTTCTGTACCGGCATAATGACGGAGTGGATCAAACGACTCACCCTGGAGCTCTGCTATCAGGGAAAAACCATTAATCGTGATCCGGGCATCCGAGAAAACAAGAGCTTCTACTTCCGACAAAAAGAGCACCTCAGAGAGGAAGTCTGCCAGAAGCGATTCATTGTCAGTCGACTCAATCCTGATCTCCCTGATGGTTCTCCCGCCACGCTCTTTTCCATACATCACCTGCATCAGGGCATTGAAGGTTTCTGAGAAAAAGGGCTTCAAGTGTCAGAGCGGATACCCGAATTTTGACATCTGCAGTATGCGGAATCTCTTCAAAACTCATCCGTATTCGTGTCCCGTACTGTCTTCCTCATCAAAAAAAGGGATCATATCCAGACGGATGTTATGGAGGAATCGTGCCTGATGGACTGAAACGTAGATCATATGATTTCCTGCCCTGAGCAGGAGGTCGGTCTTTTTCGGGGGTTTAACTCGAATGGGCAATAATATCGGTCCGCCACATGAGGTACATATTCGAAAATCACAATTCCTCTTGTTGATATACTCGATTACTTCGGGAACAATAGAGATCTCGCTCAGGGAGGCGCTCTCATTGGTACTCATGATGCTATAATAATAGGAATGGGGAAGTAAAAAACCGTTATGGATCAGCGGGGTTTTCAATTGACCCCGACAATTCTCACAACGATATCAAAATATTTTTCTTTGAGTTTGTACTTATTCGATCCGTCGGCATTTCGCGATGATCGGAGAATTCCGATCCTCGATGCGATTATGCCGACCATCGAAGCGATCGCATGGAATGTAACGGCAAACTGAGAGTGAAGTTCTGCGACAAGCTCCGCAATGGTAAGTGATTTTATCTTAACAAAAAGTCTGAGCACTTCACGCCGGATTCCGGTTCTGTCCCTGGAAAGATATGATTTCAATCGTCCTTCAACGACTCGTTTGATCTCTGATGGAGATCTCATACGTTTACTGTCTCCAGTCTCGCTATTTAAATTTTTTTATTTTGTCTTAATAGAGATCTTTCATTAAATTTCAATTTTTAGAGTGGGAAATTCATTTCTGCGCAGTTGTTCTATAATCTTTGAAGGAACAGACAGATTGCCTGCTGCAGGCAGCATGTTCTGGTAACTATTTAATCGTTCATGAACAGATGATTACGATATGGGATTGGTCAACTATAACATCGAGAAATATTCGCCAAAACAGTTGGTGATAATCCCGCTTGCGCTTCTTGCAATTTCAGTTGTGATGCTCGCTTTCACCACCCTGTCAACCGGTATGCCGGTTACACCAGGCATCGATTTCTCCGGGGGCACTGCAGTTACAATCTTTTCTGCCGACTCCCGGGAGCAGATACAGTCAACGTTTGCCGGCTATCCTCTGATCGATGTCAGTGAAGGGGTGAATGGTGGGAAATTTTTGAAATTCGGATCCATGGATGATACAAGGTACAAGGACCTGACAACGCTTATTTACCAGAAATATCCCGATGCGAGTATCAACCAGATTGGTGAAACATTTGGAAAAACCCTTCAATCACAGGCAGTGATTGCGATGATATTCTCCTTTATCGGCATGGCGATTGTAATTTTTGTCTCCTTCAGGACATTCGTGCCGGCAATAGCGGTCGTGCTTTCAGCATTTGCAGATATGGCCATGACCGCGGCTACGATGAATATCTTGGGTATTCCCTTGTCCCTTGGTACTGTCGCTGCTCTCCTCATGCTGATTGGTTATTCAGTTGATAGTGATATTTTGCTCACGAACCGCGTACTCAAGCGTCAGGGTAAGCTCAACGATAAGCTCACCGGCGCTTTCCATACCGGCATCATCATGACTTCAACTACCCTCGCGGCTGCCGCAGCAATGCTGGTGGTTTCCTGGTTCGGATCAGTCCAGATACTTACTGAGATATCGGCTGTGCTCCTGATTGGGCTTATCTTCGATGTGATGAATACTTGGCTCACGAATGTCGGTATCCTCAAATGGTATGTCCTGAAGGGAGGTGGGAAATGAACACCAAGGAATTGAAGGCACTTATCACCGACTGGAGGGTGGCGACTCTCCTCATACTCATCGTTCTCTCCGTCATTGCAATATACCCGCATATCGACAGTCAGGGCAACCTGGCCTCCAATCTCCAGTATGGGCTCGATCTCCAGCAGGGAGCGTGGCTCCAGCTTGACATCCAGGCAGAAGTGGTTGGATATACCACAGATCGTCCTCTCTCGGAATTCCTGACCAACCTCTCTACGAATCTCGATGCAGAAGTTCTGCAGGTGGACGCGAACCATCTTGAAATACAGAAATACTATCCGCAGGCAGATCTGGAACCCAGATTTGTTGCATCGGGCGGACAACTTACAAGCTATCAGCAAGGGGTATCAAAAACTACTGCAGATAGCATAAAACGTATCCTTGAAAATAAGATAAACTCGCTGGGCACCAAGGATGCAAAGGTCAACACGCTTACAGGTCTGAATAATGTTGCCCGGTATATTCGCGTGGAGCTTGCAGGTGTTGACATGAACCAGGCTCAGGAAATTGTCGGGAAACAGGGTAAGTTCGAGATACGTATCCAGTCAACGGGAAACCAGACCGAGCATGTGCTCACCGGTGACGCCATCACCAGCGTTCAGGTTCCCAGCCAAGAGCCTCCGGGCAGTGACAACTGGGGAGTCGGATTCACTTTAAGTGAGAGTGGAGCCGCAGCGTTCCGCGCTGCTGCAATCCAGTACGGTGCCACTGCAGACCCCGCCAAACACAACCTGATCATGCTCCTCGATAACCAGACCGTATACTCGAGCTCCTCTTTCCAACGATCTTGCAGGAAAGATTCAGAATGAGAACATCCGGCAGCTCTTTGCCTCTACGGGAGCAGGAAAATACGGAACCCAGCAGGCAACGAACCTCGAAATCCACCTAAGGGCGGGTGCGTTACCGGTCGAGGTCACAATTGCTGGTTCCGGGGGTGTTTCGGCGCCTCTGGGAGAGCGCTACAAACAGATGGCACTTCTGGCGGGCATATTCGCACTTATCACCGTCGGATTTGTTATCTATTACCGGTACCGGGAACCTAATATTGTGCTCCCTATGGTTTTGATTAATTCTTCTGAGATTATCATCCTGCTGGGTTTCATCAGTCTTATCAGGTTCCAGATGGATTTACCCACAATTGCCGGTCTTATTGCGGTACTGGTACCGGCATCGATCAACTGGTCGTTATAACGGATGAGATACTGCATGAAGGGAAAGTCCCTTCGCCCAATCTTTATATAAAGAGACTTGCCCGGGCGCTGAGTATCATCGTTGTCGCTGCTGCAACGGTCGTTATTGCAATGGTGCCTCTTGCATTGATGGATCTCTCCACGCTCAAGGGATTTGCGATCATCACTATCCTGGGTGTTCTTGTTGGTGTGATTGTTACTCGTCCTGCGTACGGGAAAATCATCATGCAGATCCTCTCCAAATAAGATACCATACCTTTATCTTTTTTTTAATCAACTATTCTTCCGGGTATGTTCAATGAGCAAACCGGTTTTACTTGATTTTTTTGCGACCTGGTGTGGTCCCTGCAGAATGCAGACACCCATTCTCGAAGAACTTGGAAAAAAGTTGGGTGACGCGATCGAGATAAGAAAGGTGGATGTCGACCAGAACATGGATCTAGCAGAGAAATATGGGATCCGAGTTGTTCCCACATTAATAATTGAAAATAACGGTAAGATCATCCAGTCCCTCGAGGGTGTTACCGACGCGGCAACACTCGAAAAAATCTTGCGACCGCTGGTGGGTTAAGTGAAGATTGGAATTGTTGGGGGGACCGGGGACATCGGTGAAGGGATGGCAATGCGCTTATCCCCTTTTTTCGACGTGATTGTTGGTTCAAGGGAGAGCGACAAAGCGGAAGCTGACGTGTACTATCCATAGAGAAATCCTGAGAAAACGCGGGCAGAATTGTTCTCTCAAGGGAGTCACCAACCAGATGGCGGTGGATGAGTCAGATATCATTATTCTTGCAATTCCCTATAAGCACCTCCTTGGAACATTAGACACTCTAAAAGGGTTTGAAGGAAAGATAGTAATAAGCCCGGTTAATCCGATGGAAAAACGGGATTTCTTCACCAGCATCCCTCCCGCTGAAGGTTCTGCCGCGCTCCTTATAAAACGGCTTCTTCCTCCCACAGCAAGGATCTGCACTGCATTTAATACAGTTGCAGCAAACCGCTGGAAACTGCTTGATGAAGAACTCAGTTACTCTGTGCCGGTCTGCAGTGATGACCGTGAAGCAAAATTACAGGTTATGGAAATCGTAAACCACGTCTCAAAACTTCAGGCATTTGACGCGGGGCCGCTGGCGGCTTCTAATCTGGTCGAATCCCTGACGCCACTGCTCCTCAACATCGCGCGATACAACAAGATGAAAGATGTCGGAATCCAGTTCTGTTAGGATAAACCGCGCCATCGGTCTGCTCACCGATCACTTTGGAGATATACCCTGGTGGCCGGGACAGAAAGACGAAGTGATGGTAGGGGCGATCCTTACCCAGCAGACCCGGTGGGAGAACGTTGAGCGTGCTCTTGAACATCTCAGAGACAAAGGACTCTGTTCCCTTGAAACCATTTATTCCGCAGATATACAGGAGATTGAGGATGCAATCCGATGTACGGGATTTTACCGGGTCAAGGCACGGCGTCTGAAATCCCTTGCAACCCATATTATGGGAAGGTATGGAGGTACGAGCGGTATGGCACATATTCCTACCGGTCAGCTCAGAGAAGGGTTATTAGAGGTATCAGGAATTGGTGAAGAAACTGCTGACAGTATCCTATGCTATGCCCTGTCCCGGACAAGTTTTGTTATCGATGCCTACACAGACAGGATAGCACAATGCATGGGAGTAAGGGAAAGACGTGGAGGGTTAAAGGGTGTGTTTGAAGGAATTCTTCCCGGGGATAATTATTCCTACCGTCAGACACATGCACACATAGTCGAATATGGAAAAAAATTCTGCGGGAAGAAGAGGTGTCCTGAATGTATTCTCTTGAGTTCGAAAGGATAGGAAAGCGGCTCTTTGCGGAGCACCTTGTCGGAGGGAATTTTGGGAATATCAGTATCAGGAGTGGCAGAGAGGGTTTTTTTATCAAACGGAGCGGTACCTTTCTTAACGTTGCCAGTGACCCCGTTTTTGTAACTATGGAGGGAGATGCTCCTCCTGAAGCATCGAGTGAATATCGGGTTCATCGTGAGGTGTACAGGAAAACCAGCTATGAAGCGGTCGTCCATGCTCACCCTCCCGATGCAATTGCTGCCTCTTTTGTCCAGGATGAAATTCTCCCTGAAGACTGTGAAGGGAAGATGTTCTGTCCGACAATTCCGGTAGTTCAGGGAGCACCCGGTTCTCAGGAGATCGCTGAGAATGTTTCCCATGCTCTCTGTTTGTCAAAAGTGGTGATTGTGCGGGGGCATGGTACCTTTGCTGCTGGAAAAACCCTTGATGAAGCATACGTGTTGACCTCACTTGCTGAACATTCCTGCCGTGTACTTCGTCTGAAGAGAAGTCTGTCTCCCTAGAATTTCCGGTCTACGCCATGGTTGAGTAAGCTTTTTGAGAATTTTTCTATCATTGTTATGCTCCGCGGTGTTCCTTCAGTTGCAGCGTCTTTCATCACATATCGGACGACTTTCTCGTTCAACAACGAACTTTTTATTCAAATATGATTTTCATCATATCTTCGGCGTATAAAAATGAAAGTTGGAATTGTGAGGTCAATGAAAATATTATTTCTGAGGTTTCTGGGGTTGTAATAGTTGAACTTCCTGGATGATCTCCCGGTGGAACACAAGTAGCATGTCGCTGATCATCCCAAACATAAAAATTTCAACGCCCACAACAATCAGAAGCATAGTCAGGATTGTGAGGGGAATGTGATTTATGCCCTGAAACCATTCAAACGTGACATAAATCCCGGTAAGAATACCGAGAAACGATGTGAAGATCCCCATCATCCCAAAATAGAACATAGGATTATTCATCCGAGCCAGCCGATAAATTGTGCTCACGATCCTTACACCATCATGAAACGGAGAGAGTTTTGTGGCAGTCCCAGGTCGGCGGGAGTATTTAATTGGCACAACCATGATGCGTTGCCCGTTCCGGACTGCTTCAACCGATATTTCAGTCTCGATCTGGAATCCCGTTTCCTTTAAGTTCATCTGCTTGACAGCGAGCTGGCTAAACGCCCGGTAACCGGAAAGAATATCGTGGAGATCACGGCTGTGGGCAATCTTGAAAAGAAGATTCAGCATATGGTTTCCGAATAGGTTGAGGCGCGAGAATGCACCTTCCTCGGCATTAACGAGCCGGTCGCCGATGACCTGATCGAATCCTGAAAACAGGGGTATAAGCATTTTTTCTGCATCTCTTGGGGAATAGGTGCCATCCCCGTCGAGCATAAGGATGTAGGGCTGTTCAATCATATCAAAAGCCTGGATGATGGCATTACCTTTACCTTTACCCGATTGTGAATGAACGTTTGCGCCCTCCTCTATGGCGATCTTAACTGTATTATCAATACTCTTACCATCGATGACGAGAATATTGTTATATCCCAACTCCCTGAATTCACGAACGATCTTCCCAATCGTCAGATCTTCATTCAGCGTCGGAATTAAGATACACACCTCATCTTTTTCAAATTTCATTAACATAGTATTTTTAATCGGGTAACATAAGGTCTTCTATGCACATCCCGAAAAAAGGGCTTCGGGTGCTCGGTATTGCCGAGAGTTATACCGGACGAACAATTTCACGACTTGCGGGAGTGGTGATGCGAAAAGATCTTCGTATAGACGGTTTTACATTCTCAACGGTCACAGTCGGCGGGATGGATGCCACTGCAGCTGTTCTCAAGATGATAGACGAACTTGAACGAAACGATATAAATGTAATCATGCTATCGGGGTGTATCATTGCATGGTTTAATATTATTAACCCCGCAAAGATTGAGCAGGAAACCGGAAAGCCTGTGATCTGTGTTACCTATGAAGATTCTGAAGGACTTTTTCCGGAGATCTGTCATCATTTCCCGGGTGATACCGAACGGATCTCTGCATACCGGAACCTGGGAGAACGTATCCAGGTAAAACTTCAGACGCAGCAGACGATCTTCATCAGGTGCTGGGGGATTGATGCCGTTGATGGGATCCGCCTCTGTAATGATTTCACCACAGAAGGCAGGATTCCGGAACCCCTCAGGGTTGCACGCCTTTTAGCAAGAAAATTAAAACCAGCTGCCTGAAAACAGGTAGCATAATAAAATTATAAAATCATAACTCCCTGGAAAATTCATAATAATTTAAGGTAAGAGAGACATATCTTTCCTAAGAAACTCGGGAGGATGATGAATAACATGGTAAGAGGAACTAAAGGAGGACGATGGGTATGTCTTGAATGCCACTATATCTATGATCCTGAAAAGGGAGATCCTAAATCGGGGATCCTCCCAGGCACCCCTTTTGAAGATCTTCCTGATACATGGTGCTGTCCCGAATGTAAGATCCTCAAAGTAAAAAAAGGGGTTTTTAAACGGTTGAATATATGACAGAGTTTATCGCCATTTGAGAAAAGGTTGATGCAGGAATCTGCGACAAAAATATTTACAATATTTTTCGTATTCAGTTGAAACGTTCATTTTTTATTTTTGTTATAATCTGAGAAAATCACGGGACTCTGACGATTTATCCTTAAAAAACAGTTCTGTGGGATGATTGGCTCTCTTCTTTTATCGAATTCTTTGTTTGTGTCTTCCTGCCCTCCTAAGAATTATTATTTTCGGGAATCGCCAAAATGGTTGGGGCGAAGGAATCAGAAGTCGAAGCACCGAGAGGATCATCCGGCAAATGGTATTTTCCTTATACACTTGAAGACGTGAAAATTAGTGAAAGAATGGTCCTCCGGTATGTACAATAGAATGGGCCTGATTTATTTGTAGTCGAAATCGGATCGTGAAATGATGAGATTGCTGTTTTTATCCGTAATATCCACCCGTACTCTGTCACCGGGATGAAAAGTTCCATCCGTGAAATCGATGCAGATCCGCTCACCGGGACTCCAGGTCGCCCCGGAACATCCCATTCCTCCCATCCACTGGACGCCATAATGGGATGAGCTGATAAAATCATGCCCGTCCATGGTGATGATCGTGCTTGGTACCACCTGTCCGTTTTTAAAAAATTTTGCTGTAAGATTATTATTCTGATATATTCTCTCACCAGTATGGAGGAGGATCACCCGACTGTCGAAATTCTGATGCCCGGTTATCTCATCGGTACTCTCAATTGCCGTAATGGTAAAAATTTCCGGGATCCCTATTTCCCTGTTCCAGCCAAATGGCTGAATGCTGATCAAAAGTAGAACGAGGATGGAGAGAAGAAGCGTGACTGCCACCATGAGGATAACTCCGAAAGAGTCAGAGGTCGCATTATCTTTTTTACTATAGGTGTACACTGATTCTCCATCGTGAAAATAATGGTGATAATCAACTGGATTGATACATCGTTTACTTTGTGTAATTATAATGATTCTTTCGGATTAACCTTTTAATGGGACATAAATCTGGCTTTGAGTATTATAATCCATTAACATAAATATCACTTACACTAAGCTTTTTGATAATCAGATAATCCTGCCCAATGGATCCCCTCTAATGTCTGAATCACCGGAAAGTATGGAAAATGTGCCATCCCATAAGAATGCCTGGGAACTCAATCTTAAAGGGCATTCTCTTGGCAGGGAGGGAAGGCATGAGGAAGCTCTCATCTCTTTTTCCGATGCACTTTCTCTTGATCCGAATCTTGCACCTTCATGGGCCGGGAAAGGTTTTGCTCTCGGTAAACTAGGACGGTACGAAGAGGAAATTGAATGCTGCGAGAGAGCAATCCTACTCGATCCCTATTGTGTCGATGCATGGAATTTCAAAGGATTTGCATTCGGGATGCTTGGCTGCCTTCAGGAAAAACTGGAATGTTGTGAACGGGCGCTACAAATTGATCCAGGGAGTGCGACTGCATGGAACAACAAAGGTGTTGCGCTAGGGATGCTGGGGAGGTTTGAAGCGGAGATCCAATGTTGTGACCGTGCGTTGGATCTCAGGCCACGCTATCTGTCGGCATGGGTGAACCGGGGATTCGCTTTTGGGAAACTGAAATGGTATGAAGAAGAGATCATATGTTACGACAGAGCACTCAAAATTTATCCTTTTTATTTTTCCGCGCTGATTAAAAAAGGGATAGCCCTCATTAATTTAAAAAGATATTCAGAAGCGATCGATACCCTTGATCGTGCGCTGATAATTGAATCCAGGAATGCAAAATCTCTCTATCTGAAAGGACTCTCCCTGAGCATGCTTGGAAAACACGAAGATGCTGTACGCAGTCTCGAACACGCTCTTGAGATAAATCCTACGATAGCTGATGCCTGGGTTGTCATGAGTAATTCGTGTTTTATGCTCGGCAGGCTTGAAGAATCTGCACGGGCATTTGATAAGGCATATTATATTGATGTCAAGGATGTCCGATCCGATCTGGTTAAAGGACTGTCGCTTTTAAAATTGGGGAAGATTGATGACGCTATCAGGAGTTTCTCCAATGTCCTGGGGGTTCTCCTCAGATGATAACAATATACATGCCGATAAAGCAAAATCCTCCAGTACCGCTCTTTTTTTATGTCTCTCTCACGTACCAGAACCTATGGATATTGAGGAGTTTGTTCGCAGGAGAATTGCGGACGGAACCGATGAAGAGGTTATACAACGCGATCTGACTTTTGCCATTCTTGAAATAAAAGATGTGAAACCTTCCTACGCATCCGCTTTTTCCAGGGCAGTGATTGAAGAAGTGAAAAATACCCGGGATCTGAAAGGTGACTTTTTTGAATTCGTGCCGTCCAAAGTAAAAATGGGTGAGTTTGGGGTTGGATCACGTGGGAAGGGGGATTTTTTTGCCCATCGCCAGATTGCCCGCATCATCGGAAAGACTACCGCCTCTGTCGGGGTAGATGAGATGGATGATGCCGGTGCGGTATGCGCAGGAGGTCAGTATATTATCTGTACGGTTGACGGCATGCATTCCCGCCTGTCTGATTACCCATTCCTCGCAGGATTTCATGTGACGCGCGCTACGTTACGGGATGTCTATGTCATGGGAGCAAAACCCATCCTGCTCTTTTCCGATATTCATGTAGCTGATGACGGTGATGTAGCAAAGATCTTTGACTATACTGCTGGAATTACTACCGTGGGCGAGGCGATGGATGTGCCTCTTGTTACCGGTTCGACACTTCGTATCGGTGGAGATATGGTTCTGGGAAACCGTTTCACCGGATGTGTGGGTGCTGTTGGTGTGGCAGACCATCTCACTGCCCGGAAATCGACGAAGCCTCACGATGTTCTGCTGATGACAGAAGGCGCGGGAGGAGGAACCATTGCGACCGCGGCAATATACTCAGGATTTCCGGATGTCGTAGAACAGACGATAAATCTCAATTTCCTCGAGGCTTGTGAAACGCTGATGAAGAGCGAGGTCTTTTATGAAATCCACGCGATGACTGACGTAACGAATGGCGGATTGAGAGGTGATGTATTTGAGATGGCAGAGACTGCTGGCTGCCGTATCGTTATTGACGAGCAGGCAATAGGAAGTCTGGTAGAACCACACGTTTTGCATATGCTGGAAACGCTGCAGATCGATTACCTCGGTGTTTCCCTTGACGCCCTGCTCATTGTCGCTCCACCCGACGCCTCAGACGAGATCTGCAGGGTGGTGAAATCGGCCGGCGTAAGCATACATGAGATTGGGTACGTTGAAGATGGGAAACCGGAATCAGTGCTTAAGGTCAACGGCGAGGAACGAGATTTCACGCCACGCTTCCGGGAATCAGCGTATACTCCGGTGAAAAAGATTGTTGATACCGATGTACGCGACTTTGAAGAGATGAAAGCGGGAGTCATGCATGCTTCCGATGCTGCGATCCAGAAGAAACAGCGTGTTTTGAGAAATCTGATGGAAAAGAAAAAAAACCCGTAACCTAGTTCCGGGGTTTTTTTCCGCTTACACAGATATTATAGGCAAGCTGCGGGACGCATTTTTCAACAAATGGTTCAATCTTCTGTGCAAGATAAAAGAGAGGATCAACCATATCGATATGGGCAAAGGAGCACCATTTTACCTGGACATCTGAAAATCCAGCGCTAGTAAAAATCTCGAACATCTCTTTCCTGTTATAATACCGTTCCCCGAAATTTTTCATCACAACGTGCTGTATGTTCATCTTTTCGCTTATCTGGTAAATCGCCGGGATTCCCCGGGTAAGTAATTTCTTTCCCAGAGTGCAGATTGCAATCGCACCACCAGGTTTTAATACCCGGTATGCCTCACTCAACATAGCTTCCGGATCGCGTACATAACTGAATACAAGGAGACTGGAGATCGAATCAAAGCTATTATCGTAAAACGGGATTTTTTCCCCGGTCCCTACGGTGTAATCACATTTCCTGCACCGGTTCCGTGCCCGCTCAATCATTTTCTGGCTGATATCCAGACCGACTGCGCACCGCCCATCCTCAATATATCTTTCCACAAAAAGGCCCGTTCCACACCCGATATCCAGGAGTTTCCCGTTCTGGGGGAGGGCGTCAAGGACATACCTGCTCAGATGGGTATAATAGCACTTTCCGCGGCGTTGATCATAATGATGGTCGTAGACGTCAGCAATGGTATCATAGTGCTCCTGGATTTTCTTCTGTTTAACGGCACTCATGGAAAGATCTCCTGGATCCCGGACGCAAATGCTCCTATCTGGATGAATTCGTTATTCCCGTGAAGCAGTCGATTTTCGGCGTCTGCCAGCGCGATTGCGAACAAGGGATGATTGTATTCACGTTGCATAACGGTGCGAATCTCAAGAAATACTTCCCCTCCGGAAAGTCCATAGTCAATCATCAAAGACTCCAGGCGACGGATTGCCGTGCGGACATCCCCTCCTTTGAGGGCATCAAGGGCCGATGCAGCCACATTCGCTGTTTCGGAACGGGCAAGAGAAGAAAGATCCTGGCATCTCCCGGCTTCAAGGGCCACCTGCAGGAGCAGGACAGCCCTTCGCATGTCTCCCTGTGCGAGCTGGGAGATCAGGTCCAGATCATCATCAGAACAAGGATGCAGACAAGAATTTTCCTGTTCCCGTATCACACGGAGATGATTGAGCATACTGTCCTGATCAACTGGTGAAAAGAAGAGCGGCAGGCAGCGGGATGCAATGGGGGGGATGATGGCACTCTGGTTTGTCGTAGAGAAAATAAACCGGCACGTGGTGCTTGTACGTTCCATAATCCTTCGAAGAGCCTGCTGGGCATCCCTGGTGAGTGCATGGGCATCTTCAAAAACCATCAGTTTGAATTCCGCATCAAGTGGCCGGAGAGAAGCGTACCATTTAATAATATACTTAAAATTTGTGATGAGAGACTGGTTCTTCTGATAAAGATGGGTATACCGATCATCATGTTCGAGGTATGCTTTTCCCAGAGAGAAGAGATCTGCGGTCTGGAAGACTGAGGTATTCAACTCCCAGTTTTCCTTGTACAGTGCTTTGGCAAGACATTCAATCGCCGCGCTTTTCCCTGTCCCGTGGGGGCCGGTGAGAATCAGGTGCGGGACAGATCCTGATGCGGCAAAGGATGAGAGATGCTGGATTACGCTAACCTGTCCAATAATATCTGCAAGGTTTTCCGGGCGGTATCTCTCAATCCAGAGCATGGGCAAGCCTCAAATTCATCTCACGTATTGCTTCTGACAAAAGATAATGATTGTTGATAGATTTCAGGAGTTGCTCATGTTCAGTATCGGAAATTTCGCCACATGCACGGGTAATCTGGGGAATTGCGCGGGTGAGCTCATCCACTATCGTTAGGGTTGCTGACCGGGCAGTCCTGGAAAGAGGGTTCAGATCGACTGCGATCACCGTTTTTCCCATGCTAACGAGGGCCTCACACCGATCACCGTCTTCAAGCGGTACCAGTACAACATCAGCGGAGAACAACCCCTCTCTCCGGCACAATGCCCGGTCGTGGGAAAGGGGAAGTAACCTCTCAGCTTCGCCGGTAGTAAATACCTCCACCCCAGAGTCGCGGAGAAGATCTTCTATCATTTTCACCCGTTTTTCAGTCCGATGAAAAAGGTTCACTTCAACACGGGCTCCGCACTTTTTCTGGAGTTCAGAAATTTCTTCTGCTGCAAGTGCTGCCGTATTGCCGTTTACGGAAATCAAAGGATTACCGGCCGACATGAGGATTGCGGCAGCGGTCCTCTCGGCAAGGAGGGCACTCGGAGTTGTTCTCTCACCGATCAAATAATCAAATGCTTCCCCGCGTCCATGGGAAGTAAGCCCCTCCCAGGCAACAATTCCCGCTTTTGCACATCTGGCAAGATGTTCGCGGGTGACAAGGGAACGATAGCGGGGATGATCCCTGGGTATCATACAACCTCCCTAAGAATGTGGGCTCCGGTATCAGCAACATAAAATTCATAGACATGACCGAAGGGAGAAAGAAGATCATATGCCTTCCTGCCATAGGCAAAAACACCATTACCCAGCATCGTCATGCCGGAGGGCACACCGGCAGCATCGCAGATCCGGGTAACTTTGTGAACCTCACGTGTCATAAGCCCGCTCCGTTCGGCAAAATCCCGCGAGATGTGAAAAAAATCCATCGGATCAGCCGGTGTTGTCTGGGGAAATGCAGATGATACACGTTCCATGCGTCCAAGGGAACCTAACACGGACGGGGTGTGGATCGGGCCGAAACTAACGGCATACAACGGTCCAGGCATATCAAATCTTCGCTCGATGCATCCGTGAATCCCCGGCCCGTATCTGATGACTCTCCCTCCTCCCTGGCAGGCGGCTACATCACCGAGGCCGGTCCGGTGTTCGACCTCGGCACTATGAGCACACTGGGCGATTTCTTCCTGATCCATTCCCATATTATTCAGTTGGTTCACTGCAGTAAGAGTTGCAAGCAATGCCGCTGCAGAGAGTCCGAACCCTGCACCAATTGGCAGGAGGCATTCGGTTGTGACGGATACCGCGATGTCAAGTCGCTCCATTACATCCATCAGGAGAGGTGAACTGGTGTTAATCAAAGGGCGTGTTCCCGTCCGGCTCTTTTGTTGAATGATTACTGATGTCTTCTCTGATGGTTTGACTGTTGCCGTGACACCTTCACTGATAACAACTCCTGCACCGATGCTCCCTGTTGTTGCGATGGTATCTCCTTCTATTCGTCTGAAATAGCCGGAAATATGTCCGGGACAGAATGCAACGACAGCCTTCGGTTTCATGGATCTGTGCAGAGAGATATACAACGATAGGGTGTTTTTACAGATTAAAGAATCCCGTCAGTGAATTCTGACCGCGGAGAGATGTGTCTCGTTCATTGGGATTGCATCCGTAGCTGGGACGAATCCTAACCGTGAGGCTGCCCGCAAAATAAACTCTCCTATGAATTATCAAGGTTATGAATGTTCGAGATTCAGGGCTCCAGGGTAAGGCAGGGCCAATGGATTTTTGGGAGGTCACATAATAAGTGAAAAGGGAGAGCCCATCAGCAAAAGCTGCCTGTATCATACTGAGGATAGATGCTCATTCTGATGAAGACCGGTACGGAGAACATGATCCCAGATCGCAGCTGCGATCTCATCTTTTGGACCATTAAGTGGATATTCCCCGTCCTGCATAAGCAGCACATACTCGCCCCGGGCAGTTCCCATGGTCTCTGGTTCATTCGTCAGCACCATTGTGGCGCCCTGTGCAATCATCTTCTTTGCCATTTTCCCGGATACATCCCCGAGTTTGAATGCGATGACCAATGGATGGTATTTCTCCAGCACTTCGGTGAGCAATTTCGGGAGAGGCTCAAGCACGAGATGCACCATACTGCCACTCGGGATCTTTCCCTTAACTTTTTCCGGTGCAAAGTCAGAAATTGCTGCGGCACTGACATAGATATCCGCTCCCTTCTCTGAAAAACACTTGTGCACGGCATGCCGCATATCGGCAGCTGTTTCTGCAAAAACATTGTGCACGCAGGGGAAGGTATCCCGGTGGACAACCGTTACCTCAGCGCCGAGACGAAATGCCTGAAGCGCCAGCGCCCGGCCCATCTGCCCGCTCGACCGTGTAGTCAGGATACGGATATCGTCGACCGGTTCCTGGCAGGCACCGCTGGTGATGAGCACTTTTCTGCCGGACAATGGTTTCCCCATGAGGGCATGCTCACAGTACAGAATAATCTCTTCACTGTCCGCAATCTTGGCTTTTCCTTCGTCAAGCCGGGGATCAACAATCTCTACACCCCAGCTCTTCAGCTTTGTGAGGTTCTCGATCACTGCAGGATGCCGGTACATACTGTGGTGCATTGCCGGTACGAGAATGACCGGCTTTCTGCTGCCAATCGCAGTCGTTGCAAACGTGGTAACCGGAGTATCGTCAATGCCACAGGCAATTTTACTGATTGTGTTTGCCGTGCACGGTGCAATGAGCAGAAGGTCTCCAGTTCCGTCGTCGCCGCAATATGTTATATGCTCGACCTGTCCCGATAACCTTGTAATGGTCTCCCGTCCACTGGCGTACGTCAGTGAATCAGGGTGCAGTATACCTAATGCTGCCTTGCTCATCACCGGCTGTACCTCTGCACCATGCCGGCGGAGAGCATGGATCAGTTTTACCGAGTCGACGGCTGCAATGCTTCCGGTAACACACATAACAATCTGTTTTCCGGTAATGGTTTGTATCCGGGTCATGCGAGGGTTACATCCTGCACCACATGCCATACATGTGGGCGGTATTTCTTCACATTGTGTACATGGATTGTTGCAGAAAAACCTGCCTTTTCTGTTAAAATTTTTATTTTATCTTCAACAGTACCAAGACTGTGAAGATGAATAACACTTCCCGCGTGTATATGCCGAAGTACTGCGGGAAGAACAGACAGTGCGTCAAAATGGCCCATGACGACGCGATCATAGGTACCGGTCAGGAGGTTCCGGCAGTCTCCCAAGAAGGTACTGACCTGGCTGGAAAGATCGTTTTTTTGAACATTCCGCACCAGGTACTCAAAAGCGACCGGATTGATCTCCATTGCATGAACAAAGGCACCTTCGCCAGCCAAGGGAATGGCGAAGTAACCTATTCCGGCAAACATATCGGCTATCCGTTCAACTTTTTTGCTGGAGTGAACCAGCCGGGCAATTCTCATCTTCTCGGTTCTGTTGCCCTGTGCAAACATCACTTTGGTTGGATCGAGAAAATATGTATATCCGTTCTCCCTGTGTTGAACCTCACCGGCATCTCCCCAGAGAATCTCGGTTTTGGGAGTCCTTGTTACATCCTTGAGTGATTCGATCCAGAGCACCCCCCGGGGATGTCGGAAACTCACTATTTCTTCAATTTCAGCCGGGATTGGTTTATTTCCATGGATTACTGCAACGTCACCCAGCATAAAAAATCCTTTTCCCTGAAACCGTGTCCGTCGGGGAGACTCGCAATCGAAGGAGAGACCATCACGGACCGGGACCCATGCAATATTTCCTTCTGTATATGAACCCCGGTTGTGGTCAATCCAGTTTTCGCTGGCGATCTCCCTGAGCTTCTCTTTCGGTACTGCCCTTACCCGCATCACTTATCCGACCACGACGAGGTTATCGTTATCCCGGAGGACAAGTACATGTTGCCCTGCCTTCACATCAAGCCATGGAACCTTCCGGAACTCTTTTGTCTGGCAGGTTTCCGGATCGAGGATCCCCATAATGTTGCTGTCAGCAAATGCCACCAATGCCGAAACGGCGTCTCGCAGATTACCGACGAGACGTTCAATATCTTCCTCTCGTATTGATGTCGGGACACCCACTGCAAGATCCAGAGCCTTGATGTGGCTGGATTCGATATGGGTCAGTTCAAGATATCGTCCGCGGCTGAATACGACGTCCTGTTTCTGGAAGCGGGGGAGACGGACCGAGTAGGTGATACGGTAGAGTTGTCGCCCGTTCTTCTCCCCGACCAGTTTTGGATGGGTGGTGAACCTTCCGCCAAGCTGTAAGACTATTCCCTGCGAAATCAGAGTCCCGATATGCTGAGAGCCTACCGTTATATCAAGACCCTCCCGGGTTTCGTTCGTGTCAGAGATAAATGAGAGCCGTTCTCCTCCTGCCTGTAAGGTATCTTCTACCTGTTGGGCTATCCCTGCTGACATCTGCAGTTCAAAAGTACTGGGTAACCTTCCCTCGGCACGAACCTGAACTATACCCTCATAATAACTCCCGCTGATCCGGTTGCAGCGGTCGCACTGCTCCTTATGCCAGATGATTTCCACAGAACAGGTCCCTTGAAGGGGTATGTTATGCAGCATGCCTTTGAGGGTAATAGATGCCGTGGAGCGATTAAGCGTATTGTCCTTAATGGATACGACCATTGATGGTTTCCTGACGTCAGGATGGAAATGAACTGCGGTCTTTGCCACTTCAGGAGCCAGATCAGCACGTTCGAGTCCGGAATCTGTCCATGTATTTACCTGCTTTACTGCGCCACAGGTTGGGCAATGAATACTTTTTACGCGGCGATCGCAGACAAACCAGGGGGTGTTGCCAATCCTGCATTCAGTGCAGAGCCCCTCACGATCGGTGGCTTTCCCGCATTTCGGACAAAAAGAATCCTGTATGCTCATAAAGAGTAAACCTGGGCATGGGGAATCTCACCTATCATGATGCAGCCTGATCGGGTGATGAGCCCCATATCGATCGCGATGCTTACTGCACGTTTGCCCATCAGGTTAATATTATCAGCTTTTTTCAAAGCGGCTCTCACCTCTTCTTCCCCGGCAGAATAGTTGCCATAGAACGCTTCAGAGATCCGGACGGAAAGCTCTCCATGACTGATGGTAGTGTTCAGCAGTTCGCGATCGCACACGGCCACGATATCACCCGACCCGGGTGAACAATGAACCTTCAGAAACATCGAATACCTATTGGCTGGTTGGGATAAAAAAGGTGAGCTGAAACTCGTTTCAGAGGGTAATTGTTACCTCATATACCTTCCCGATAGTCTCAGCATGAATTCTGAAACAATCCTCTTCGGTGATGAGAGCGTGTCTGAGCAGATTATTCGTATAACGGGGTACCGATTTCGGACCGGTAACTGCTCCCGGTCGGGTGTTCTCATCCATAAAATCGCTTTCCATAGTAAAAGCCCGGTGTTCGCGTGCCAGCTGCGGTATCGCTTCATGCTTTGCAATGAGGGATGGATGAAGAGGGGTGTCCGGGGAACCATAATGTTTCACTACCCGTTCAGGGAGGATTCCCGCAGACCGAGCCATCCCGGCAACATCTGAGCATGGACCGCTTTCAGCATGGACCTGAAGCGCGCATCCACATCCGGCGGCACATTCCAGGGCATGCACAAGCACACCGTTGGACGCAGCCAGGACGTCCGGGCTAACCTCATAGTGCGGTCTCCCGCTTTTGAGGGCGACGGCCTTTCCTTTCAGTATATATCCTGCCGCACAATCTATCCCGGCTTTCATCACTTCAGCAGCTTCAGATAACGACATGCGTTCAGAAAGCCTGCTGATCTCGGCGGGATGAACTCCGAGAACCGGAAATACGATAACGCCGATCTCTTCGATCATCCTCGCAACAGAGATGGTCTCTTCAAAAACGGGTTCATAATCTGCGCCGCACCTGGGATAGACTGCGAACGACCATGACGGTTTTGAGACAAGAAAGATATGAGTTCCCCCGGCCCGTGAAAAATCTTTTGCGGCCTCTATCCCCCGCCCATTTCGCGGATCGATATGAATATGATCGTCAGTGATGGGAAAGCGGGGGGATTTCATGGCACTCCACAATCTGCATGAGCGGATATCCGTCCTTCGGAGCAAGGCGTGCCCGGCAATAGGCAAACCCTACACGGGTCACAATCTCTGCATCGAACATGAGCCCGGATAACTCGCTATACCCGAATTTGTTCTCTGTCATCAGGTCACGGTCAAGCCTGACTGTGATCTCTTCAACGAACGGCTGGAGAATCACCGCCTGTTCGATCGCATTCTCGACACTTGCAGCAGATCTCCGGGAGATGGGGGTGCCGACCCATTGGTGGTAAAGCGCCCCAAGTTTTATCCCTGCCTCAAAGACTGCCTGATCCCGGTTATCACTCATTATTTCTCTCCTCAAATCAATTGCAGGATACCGAGTTTTGGTTCCATTGCCTCACCGGATCGAACGAGCATATCGATCCCTGCTTCAACTTTGTCCCGTGGGAACCCTTTCGAAACCACAACATCAACCACTTGATCTTTAGAAGCTCGTCTCCCTTCGCCACCGATATCACGAATTGCATCCTTTATAACCCGTACGATATCCCGCTTCTCCTTGGAAATGCCGGTTGCTATCTTGTCAATATCGAAACTTCCGGTCCTTGCATCGTAGGCAATCTGGCGGAGGCATGCATCGACAATATGGATTACCCGTTCAGCATCATGCTGTTCGATCGTGTCCGAGAGACGTATTCGCGCGCTCGCCTCCGCAAGCCTGACAAGCGCCTCAAGCTGGCGGGCTGTTACGGGGACGGGCTTGTTTGGTTCGGCAATTCCCCTGAGTTTGAGGTAATAGCTGACAAGGGCCCCTTTTGCTTCAATCGACAGGATGGGGAAGCAGGATCGCTTGGAATATGCCACGTACTTGCGGAAAAAGGAGGGATCGATATCCGGCATGACCGGTTTCAGCTGCTGCTGGATATATTCATCCGTAACGCCCGGAATCGGGGTCTTCCTGTGCTGGGCGATCAGTTCACCGATACCATGTGACTTGAGGATATGCTCCGCGATGGCAAGATCCCGTTTCTGTTCGGGCTGATCGGTCATGATAAAGATCAGGTCAAACCGGGACAGCAGGGAGGCGGGCATGTTGATCTGGTCGGAGATATCACCGTACATATCGAATCTCCCGTATTTCGGATTTGCAGCCCCGAGGAGAGCACAGCGCGATTTAAGCGTGGCGGTTATACCGGCTTTGGCGACACTGATCGATTGTTGCTCCATCGCTTCGTGCAGGGCTGAACGGTCCTCTTTTTGCATCTTATCCATCTCATCTACCGCAGCAACTCCCATATCCGCCAGTACCGAGTGCCCCTGCCTCAAGGGTCCAACGCCCCTCACCAAATTCATCCTTCACTGCGGTTGCGGTTAAACCGGCTGAGGTGGAGGACTGCCCGCTGGTATAGATTGCCCGGGGTGAAAGTTTCACGACATACCGGAGCAGCTGGCTTTTGGCAATCCCCGGGTCGCCGATAAGCAGCACGTGGATATCGCCCCGGAGATGAGTGCCATCCGGCATCTCCTTTGCTATGCCTCCGAAGAGCTGAAGCGCAATTGCTTCCTTGACATCCTCGCTGCCGTAAATCGTAGGTGCAATGGAATGAGTGATCTTCCGGTAGATCAGAGGATCGATGCTGAGATTTCTGATCTCATCCTCGTCTTTTTCATTGATTTCTACTTCCTCAAACTCTTTTTCAGCAATTTCTATGGAATTACACTCCAGGAAAATATCAAAAACGGTGCTCTTTTCCCCTTTTATGATCCTCTGCATTGACCTGAGAATCCCATTGATTATCACACGATCTCCAGGTGCCACTCTCCCGGAGAGATCGTCAGTCACATCCACATCAAGGGTCTGAGGCTGTTCGCCGCCACGCAGTCCCTCCGGAGACTCTTGTATACGGAGCTTTTGTGAGTCGACAAACCTCGACCGTTTGGGTAACAGCTCAAGTTTCTTGAAGGTACACCCATCGGTTGCACACCCGTCAGGCTCAATGAATTTTCCGTATTTCTGTTTTTTAATGGTGAAATGCCCGGCAGGGCATCGGAAAGCTGCTTCAACAATGCGGGGTCTTACTTCCGTAGTTTTACGCAGGATACCTTCGACCGAGACAAAGGAGTTGATATCGTCGGATCTGATATTGCGGATTCCAACTTTTTTAGGAAGGTTGGTGAACCTGATATTGATACCTTTAGGCTCTTTTCCATCCTTAATCCTGATCAACTGACTTTTTTTGACTGCTTCCCATACATCTTCGAGAACCTTACCGGGATTTTCCAGAAGTTCATCTGCAAGAGCGATACCTGTTTTACCGTACCGTTCGACATCCCGGTAATCAATCGTAAGAGAACGTTTATGGGGATATTCACGGGATATCTCAGCAAGCTCTTTTTTATACTTGCTTTTTAATAACCTGCTCCAGTCCTCGGTTTTATCGGTATCCTGCAGGTCAGGGTTTTTCTCCATAACTGTTCCTTACCTGCATTTCTGAGATGAGAGCACGAACCTGGCAATCAGCGCTTCCATCTGGATGTCGCTATTCGCCCCCTCGGAAAGGCGGAAATCTGTCTCGCCCAGATAGTCGATCAACTCCACCTTTAATCCCTTTAACATATTCCTCTTGACGATTGCCCGGTAACACTGGTTGATCAGTTCATTCGGAGCGATCCCCCGTTCATGGAGAAGGTTAGCAAGGAGAGATTCAGCACTGTCAAAGTCTCCCTCAAGAGAAAGCCTCAGGAGCTCCTCGATCTCATCCGGTCGTGCAGTTGACGTTATAGCATATACCATCTTTTCGTCGATTGCAGGACAGATAATTGCGGCACCCTGAACTGCATTGATTGCCTTGCGCATATCACCCTGTGCGATATACACAATGGCATCCATTGCAGCATCCGTGATTCTGAGCCCTTCACAGCCGGCGATCCGGCACACTTCTTCCTTTATCGCATCCGGCCCAAGGGGTTTGAACCGGTATATTGCACATCTGCTCTGGATAGGATCGATGATCTTTGATGAATAATTACAGGAAAGAATAAACCGGCATGTCTGCGCGTAACTCTCCATCGTCCGGCGCAGGGCTGCCTGGGCATCGGTGGTCAGCGCATCGGCTTCGTCAAGAAACAAGATCTTGAATCTTGCCTCACCGAGGGGTGTAGTCCGGGCGAATTGCTTGATCTGGTTGCGCACGACATCGATCCCGCGTTCATCTGAGGCATTGAGTTCACGGAAATTCATCTGCCAGGAATCCTTAAAAAATTCACGGGCAAGGGTTACCGCAGCAGTGGTCTTGCCCACCCCGGCACTGCCTGTGAAGAGGAGGTGTGGCAGATTCCCGCTCTTCACATATGATGACAACCGTTCCACTATTTCGTCCTGCCCGACAATATCAGAAAGTTTTGATGGCCGGTATTTTTCAATCCAGATAGTGTGGTTCTCTTCCATGGGCATCCTCTCCACGTTACTCTTTTACCCTATTGCCAATAGTATAGCTGTATCTTCCGGGAAATGCTCGAATGAACGGGCAGAAATCCGATCTCCCTATTGATGAGTGTCATAATGTTTATCATAAGGGTTTTAAAATTACTTCCCATGCAAGGAAAATATGTTATAATAATCGCTTTCATTATCATTTTAATTGGCGCTGTACCCGTGGAGGGCAGTACCTGCAAAAATTGCTGCAGGCGCTCCCGTTTACCTCGGTGAGAGCAATCTGGATATATCTTCTGCATTAAACGGGTGCCATACTATTGCGTGGTGGCAGGAAGGCGTCAATATCAGCGCGCCACCGCAGAAGAACATGACACTCTATGAGATAAACACTGTGTCAGATATCATTTACCATTATAATATCAGCCTTGAAAATTTCGGTGGATATCCAGGCACCTGGTATTGTGTTGATAAGCAGCCCCATGAGGTGGTTTTTGAAGTTTTTAAACCGCAGCTTGAAATCAAAGTCTGGGATATGGATCATAACCAGGATGTGAGTGGCAAATCCATCCCGCTTTCTACCAATATTACCTACCGTGTGGACACAAACCTGTACCAAGCGCTTCTGCCATTGAAGCGTCCCAGTATAAATCCATCAGATTCATTTTTTATCGTAGTGCTTACCAATCCGTCAGGAAGGGTAGTCAGCACGATCTTTACGGGAAATGCCGGAAATTTAAAAACACAGATCCTTTCCTTCGAAAAACAACCTTTCATTACCGCATCTCCCTATTACTGGAAAAACGGGATAGACTGGGATCATACGGCACGGGGTAATTCTGGTGAAACGCTCTATCCTCTCGGGACGTATACATTCACTGTAGATCAGGATCTCAATTCCATCCGGGAAACATATTCCTCAAGCGGGATCGTGAATCTCGCAGGAATAACGACGAATTCAGCTTCGGTAACCTTCATCAAAGATATGTCTCCTGTGCTTACACCTCAAAATACCCAACCTGTTGGCACGACGGTATCTGCACTTACCCCTTCCCTCACTTCATCGCAAAACGGGACCACTTCGCACCAGACTTCATCATCACTTCCGGCGAAAACAACCTACACCCCCCTGCCGGAATGGATTGGCCTGGTCAGCATTTTCATAGCAGTATTGATCGTGCTGGGTAAAAACCGGTAATAATTTTATTCATTCTTATGCATTCATTTTTTTATAGAAAGCACCTTCACTACTGAGAAAGGAGTGTGACATATGGATTTTGGAAAATTTCTTATGGTTATTTTCATCATTTCGGGGTTGATCCTGCCCGTAATGGCTGCGGACAGTTCTGATCAGGTAAACTCTGCCGGGGCCCTCTATTCAAAAAGTGTCGATTTGGCAAATGCCGGGAACTATTCAGAAGCACTTGAAGTGTCAGACGAGGCACTTGCGCTCAATATCACTTCACTAGTTCCGCTTATTCAGGCCAACAGGGCCGGGATCCTGGTTATGCTCGGCCGGTTTAACGAGGCAAATACTGCAGCGGATGCCGCGCTGGCTGTTGAAGGCAATCTGACGTCGGTTCATTCTGTTGCCTGGTTTAACAAAGGCAATGCCCTTAAGTCGCTCGGGAGGTGTAACGAAGCAAAAATTGCATACGAACACGCTGTTGCTCTTGATCCAACTCTGGTCCCCCCGGATCTCGCGTCATGTTCTGTATCTCCGTTACCCGCTCCCACAAAATCTCCATCATCCTTCTTGACGGTCCTTATGGCACTCGCATCTCTTTCCCTTCTCTCCGTTGCCTTCCGCTATAAAGGGAAATAATCCTTTTTTCCACGAATTTCCTTTATTCGGGTAAGTTCCAATTTTTCATGGACTCACTTGTTTAAATGAAGTACGCTCCCCTTTCATTGAGACTCGCGGTTCTTACATGGATAAGGATGGGTATTCTTGGTGTATAAGAGGCGGCCGATGATTGGTCCTCGGGTGCGATCAATGACTGAAAAATTCTCAGAAAATTCCCGTCCCGATGTAGTCGGGAAAGGCTCTTAGGCAGAATAAAAATCGATTTTTTCCCACTAAAATGTAGTTGGTTTTTAGCCATGGATATGCCAAGGACTATATCTTGAATACGATCTCCTGACAAAACTGGTACGAAA
Source organism: uncultured Methanoregulaceae archaeon (assembly GCA_963829335.1). Lineage (GTDB taxonomy): Archaea > Halobacteriota > Methanomicrobia > Methanomicrobiales > Methanospirillaceae > Methanoregula. Next base: position 323,976 of record CAWHIE010000001.1, on the reverse strand, counting down.
TATGGAAGGGACTACGCGGGTATTTGCCGGAGAATATAATGGTTCAACATTATCCATCCAGGACAGTGATAGCGGAACTCCAGCATGGGTGATTACGCCGGGAGGGGCATGGTGCCGGTCCATGTTCCTTTCCGGTGCCCTTACTGAGGTTATTGAATCCGGAGATATGGTATACACCCGCGTATCCGATCCTACCGGAGCATTTGATCTGGTAATCGGCGGCAGGAATACCCCACTTGCAGAGATATTCTGTAAAATTCCTGTTCCATCGTTCGTTACGGTCTCCGGCAGAGCCCAGATGTACATGAAAAATGGAATTGCAAATGTATCTGTGCGACCGGATCACATCAGAATTGCGAATCGGGGGGTTCGTGACCAGTGGGTTCTTACAACTGCAAAGTCGACGCTAGGACGTCTTAACCTGGTTAACAATGCCATACTAAATTCGTGTACCGATACATGCACCTCAGAGCAATCCGGCATTATCCGATAACCAAAACAAGTCTCATGAAACTCGCCACAATGGTTGAAGATGCGGTACAGACTGTTCGTTCCCACTGTTATGATGCATCAGTTCAACCTGACGTCCATATGCTGGTAATGGATCTCATATCAGCAGGAAACGGGCCACGGGGAATCTCTATTGAAGAAATAATCAGACTGGCAATGGAGAGTGGTGTGTCCCGCGAATTGGTTCTCACTGCCATCGAATCTCTTATCACCGAAGATGAATGCTACCAGCCCCAGAAAGGATTTGTCAAACTGTTATGAAGATGGTTTTTTTCGGGAATGGCCCTGCCCTCGTTATTGAAGGGGAAAACCGGTTGTTGATTGTTGCAGACCTCCATTTCGGGATGGAAGCTGATCTCGCAGCTCATGGCCTGCATTTCAGGAGCCGGAGCACTGAACGTCTTGAACGCCTCATGAAAATTATCGATCTTGCAGATCCGGACATGTTGGTACTGCTCGGCGACATCAAACACAGTATACCCTCGCTTACCCGACAGGAGTATGTCGAATTACCGGTGATTCTCGAGACACTTCGGAGTCGTATTCCCCTGAAAGTATTTCCCGGAAACCACGATATCGGTATTGAGTCATATCTTCGCGATGCAGAACTCCAGCCGAAGGAAGGCGCGATTCTTGACGGTGTCGGATATCTCCACGGTCATATGTACCCCTCCCCTCACCTTGCAGGACATCTGATGATCATCGGTCACCATCATCCCCTGTTTCTGCTGAAGGATGAAGTAGGTTGTGCCCTTCAAACCCCCGCCTACCTGAGGGCGGACCTTGACACAGGAAAACTGGGATTGAACACAATCGCTGGTGCTCCTCCTACCCGTGCGCTTTTTATGCCCTCTTTTAACGAGATTGCAGGGTATGATATCCTTCAGATTGTCAGAAATCCCTTCTCGCCCCTGTCGCGGTTCATAAAAAAAGAGGATGCAGAGATAATCCTTGCCGATGGGACATACATCGGCTCCCTCAGCTCGCTGCTATCAGATGAAACAACTTGAAATGCTGGACCCCAGGGTCCAGGCATGCATAAAGAAACGCGGCTTTTCGGTGCTTTCCGATGCCCAGAAACAGGCAATCCCGTTAATCCACCGGGGAAACCATGTCGTTCTTATCGCACCGACGGGTACCGGGAAGACAGAGAGTGCAATGTTTCCGGTCTTCAATGCGCTCCTGTCAATGTCTTCCGGTGGTGGATTCAAAGCCATCTACATTACACCTCTGCGTTCGCTTAACCGCGATATCCTTGCACGTATGCAATGGTGGTGTGGCGAACTCGGGCTTACCGTTGGGGTAAGACATGGCGATACGCCAGTAGGTGAACGTCGCAAACAGGCACTGGCCCCTCCGGATCTCCTTATCACAACTCCGGAGACATTTCAGGCTCTTTTCATGGGAAAACGGCTCCGAAAACACCTCAACCAGGTCCGGTTCGTGATCATCGACGAGATTCATGAGCTTGCCGGAAGCAAACGCGGGGCACAACTCGCCGTCGCGCTTGAACGGCTTCATGTGTATGCCGGGGAATTCCAGCGGATAGGCCTGTCGGCAACCGTGGGAAATCCCGATGAAATTGCACGTTTCCTCTGTGGTAAGCGTCCGTTCTCCGTTGTCCAGGTGCCCGTTGCAAAACAACTGGAGATTACCGTCACGATTCGTTGGAGATGATTTTCGGAAACAGACGGAGATCCTTTCACAAATTCTGAACCGGGAAGGATCCACCCTGATCTTTGTAAATACCCGGGTAACTGCCGAAGCACTGGGGCATGCCCTGTATGAGCGCGGGGATGTGGAGGTGCACCATGGATCGCTTTCAAAAGAGATCAGGATCGATGCAGAAGAACGGTTCAAACGGGGTGAGATCCGCACACTTATCTGCACCTCATCCATGGAGCTTGGAATCGATATCGGGAGAGTTGATCATGTGATCCAGTTTGGTTCTCCCCGGGAAGTTTCCCGGCTCGTACAACGGGTAGGGAGGGCGGGTCACCAGCTGAATACGATCTCGCGCGGGACGATCCTTGCAACGGGTTTTGATGACCTTCTTGAATCCCTTGTCATTGTGAAAAAAGCCAAGGCAAATGAGATAGAACGGGTCGCGCCCCAGCGACATGCTGCTGACGTACTTGCGAACCAGATCGCCGGCATTGCGGTGGAGTATGGAGAAATTGAGCGGTCAAGGATCCGCGAGATTATCGAACGAACGTTTGTTTTTTCGGAGTGTGGGACGCTCCTTGATGATGTATGCCGGCAGATGGAGGAGCACCGCCTAATACGGATCAGATGGGACACGCGATTATCACGACCGCACGTGCACGGAGGTACCTGGCAGGGAACCTGTCCATGATCCATGATGAACGGAAAGTGCCGATCTTTGATATGGTCTCCCGAAGAACGGTTGGTACACTCGATGAATCTTTCGTCGTCGGATGGGTGCATGCCGGTGTAGTCTTCATCACCAAGGGGCAGCTCTGGCGTGTAATCGAGATCGCTGATGGCAGACTCACTGTAGAACCTGCAAAGAAAGCAGTGGGAGAACTGCCCTCGTGGGAAGGAGAGCAGATTCCAGTCCCGTACTCTGTCGCACGCGAGGTCGGGAAAATCCGGAGAACGCGCTCAATTTCCGCATATACGAATGACAAAGATAGTGTCCGTTATGCTGAAGGATTCCTGGCGGAAATGGATAAAAACCGCTCCCTGGTCCCCAGCGATCAGGTCATTACCCTGGAAAATACCGCGGATGGTGTTGTCTGTAATATCTGCGCCGGGCATAAAACGAATGAAGCCCTGGGACGTGTTCTTTCCATCCTCATTTCAGCCCGGTACGGAACGACTGTCGGCCTTGAACTTGATGCATACCGGATGTTCCTGCGTCTCCCCTCCTCCGTAAGGAGTGCAGACGTACGGGATTTTTTACTTTCCCTTGACCCAGCACATATGCCGGGTATAATCAGGCTGGCACTGAAACGAACTGCACTCTTCAAATGGAAACTGGTCCAGATCGCGAAGAAATTTGGTGCAATCGATCCGGATGCCGATTATGAAAAGATCAGTATCCAGCGTCTTTTGGAATATTTTGATGGAACGGTCGTACAACAGGAAGCATTCCGGGAACTGCTCTCCGATTATATGGATATTGATACTGCCGCCGTAATTGTTGGCAAGATCAGACAAGAAGAGATCCGCGTTGCTTTAGGCCCCCATTCGATAATCGGAGCCGGGGGATTGTTTTCATCCCGCGATCAGATACCCCCACCAACGGCGGATCAGGCGGTGCTTGCCACGCTGAAGAGAAGGCTTGACCAGGATGATGTGGTGCTTGCCTGCATGAATTGCCGGGACTGGAAAAGCCGCACCGTGGTTTCCCGTGTACCCGATCAGCCTCAATGCCCAAAATGCGGGGCACGTCTGATTGCAGCGCTCAAACCTTATGAAGACGAATCGTTCACCGCCTTTAAGAATCCACGGAAAACTGCGGAAGATCGGGCTGATCGAACAGCGTTTATTAAAAAATGCCAATATCGTTCTTTCCAGCGGGAAAAAGGCAGTGATTGCACTTTCTGCCCGCGGAGTCGGACCTGAGAACGCATCCCGTATTCTCGGGACCCTCACCGAAGGTGATGCGTTCTATCGCGAGATTATGAAAGCGGAACGAAATTTTATCCAGACTCACCGGTACTGGTTATAAAACCGGAAAAAATTTTTCCCCGCTTCTCAGAATTGTGATCAGGGTTATAATAGTGCAGGTTCATTCCGTCGTGAAAGAAGTCCATATCTATCCTGCATTACTGATAAGAAATGCCAGTTTTCCAGCAGATTATTGAAAGGAAAAAAAAGAAATTGATAAATTTACATTATACTCTCAAGTTTCTGCTCAAGGAAATCAAGGCCTTTCTTGATATCTTCAAGGTTCTTGCCACCGGTAAGAATAATTTTACCTGAAGAAAAGAGCAGTGCGACGATCTTGGGATCTTTAATCCGGTACACAAGGCCCGGGAACTGCTCTGGTTCGTATTCGATATTTTCAAGGTTGAGGGTGATAACCACCTTGTTCAGGTTGATATATTTCCCTATGTCGTAGGAACAGACAATATTGGTGATCGCTACTTTGGGTTCAGTGTAGGTATCAACACCGGCCTCTTTGAGAGATTTCATGATGATTCTTAAACCGTCAGTGAGCGCTTTTTTATCGCGGATACCGGTAAGAACAACCTTTCCTGATGAAAAAATCAGGGATGCAATCTTCGGGTTCTCTATCCGGTAGACTGCTCCGGGGAATCGCTTCGTATTGAGCTCGCAGCTCTTGATCTTACCGGATACATCAGCAAGATCTATAGAATCGGCAATGACTCCCGATGCGACAATATTCTCAATTTTTAATGAATCGTACTTTTTATCTGCCATCCACTATACTATGCTTTTCCCTGAATCATAATACTAATGGACAATCTTTATGTTCTCTCCGGTGAGAATCCCGAATCTCAGGGTCATTTTGAATTTTTAATATGACGAAAATTGCGTTTTAATGGCGATCTTCTGCGAAGTGCCCATATAGATTTCCCGATAATATCCTTTATTTTTCCGAAAAGGCATGACGGATTTGTAACAATGAGAGATCGTATGCAAACGACCGTACATCAGGCCAGGTTAATCAATTGGGTGTGGATCACCGCATCCGGGTGGGGTCAATAATAATCGAAAAACCTATCAGGTGCACCATCACATCGATCTTGAATGGTGCGATATTCTGTAACCATGGATGACAACCTGACGACAACTATTGATAAATCGTGTGAAAAACGAAAAATATCGAGGTCAGATTGGATAAATGAGGCCTGCACCACACATCTGATGCAGGCTACAGGACCAGGTACATCCCGTTCATCGAACCTGCCTTCTTCAGGTCCCGTTTTCTGTCGGACCGATCATAATATGCGTGATTACGAAGAAACATACCGCTCTTTTAACATCGAAGTTCCCGAGTATTTTAACTTCGGTTTTGATGTAATTGATGCATGGGCGCATAAGGACCGGAACAAGCTTGCTATGATCTGGGTGAACCAGGATGGTGAAGAAAAGAAATTCACCTTCTGGGATCTCATGCGTCTTTCAAACCAGATAGTGAACATGATGATCAAATATGGTGTCAACAAGGGAGACCGGGTCCTGATTATGCTCCCGCGGGTTCCCGAATGGTGGACATTTACCCTGGCACTCATCAAGCGAGGTGCTGTCTACTGCCCGGCTCCAACGATGCTCACCCCCAAGGATCTGAAGTACCGCATTAACATTGCCGATATCAAGATGGTCATAACCAGCGAAGAACATGCAGATAAAATCGATGCGATCTCAAAAGAATGCCCGACACTTTCCTGCAAGATGATGGTTGACGGCAGGAGGCCCGGATGGATCAGTTATCCTGTGGAGCTTGATTACCCTGCACCGGTTTCAGCAAAACTAGTAAATCTTCCTGGTATGAAAAAGACCCGGAATACAGATCCACTTGTGATATTTTTCACATCCGGAACCACTGGCGAACCGAAGATGGTTATGCATGATCAGAGTTATCCGCTTGGGCATATTGTAACCGCCAGATTCTGGCATGATATCCGTTCCACGGATCTCCATTTTACCCTGTCTGATACGGGATGGGCAAAAAGTGCCTGGGGGAAATTTTACGGGCAATGGATTGAGGGGGCGGCAATCTTTGTCTATGACATCCGAAGTAGATTCAATCCTACCGAGATCCTGCCACTCATCGAAAAATACGGAATAAACACTTTTTGTTGTCCCCCGACAATTTATCGGATGTTAATCCTCGCTGATCTCGATAAGTTCGATTTTACCGAGCTCCGGCATTGCGTGAGTGCTGGTGAACCCCTCAATCCGGAAGTCATCAAAGCATGGAAAGATGCAACCGGTCTGACAATTTTTGAAGGCTATGGCCAGACCGAAACCGTTCTTTGTATTGGTACATTTCCCAGTATGACGCCAAAATTTGGCTCTATGGGAAAACCCTCTCCCGGCTGGCAGATTGATCTCCATGACGCGAATGGAAAACCTGTCGGCCTGCATGAAGAAGGGCGGATTGCCATCAGGCTGGATCCCCGCCCTGTAGGCATCTTTCGGGAATACCTGAATAATTCAGAGGAAAATAAAAAATCGTTTGTGGATGGTTTTTACTATACCGGTGATAAAGCCTACCAGGATGAAGATGGTTATTTCTGGTTCATAGGCAGGGATGATGATGTCATAAAAGCATCGGGTTATCGTATCGGGCCGTTCGAGGTTGAGAGTGCATTGATCGAACACCCCGCGGTTCAGGAAGCAGCGGTTGTTGGATCACCGGATGATATTCGTGGACTTATTGTCAAGGCATTTGTGATACTCAAGCCTGGCATCAAACCTTCCGAGGGGCTTGTCCGGGAAATTCAGAATCACGTGAAAAAAGTTACTGCACCCTATAAATATCCGCGTGCGATTGAATTTGTGGACTCGCTCCCTAAAACCATATCCGGAAAAATCAAGCGCAATGAGCTTCGTGACAAAGAATTGAAAAAATCCTTCAACGAAAATACCGCTGGCAGGCGGGTCTGACCACCTATCTTTATGTAATTCCATACATAATGTATACAAGCGCGAGGGTAGCCAAGCCAGGTCAACGGCGTCAGGTTCAGGGCCTGATCTCGCAGGAGTTCTTGGGTTCGAATCCCATCCCTCGCATTTTTTTTCCTGACTTATAAATCTCCGTATGTTTCTATTGAGTCGATATTTGCGATTTTAATTAAAAACCCGAATAATTACATCTAAAAATGCTTAATTACTATGAATTACTGTACTATTGAATTATGAAAGAGATCATAATCCGTGTCGCCTGCTGTATTTCTATTATCCTGATTTTGATGGCGTCGGGATGTGTCGCGCCACCGAAAGAGAATGCGACATCATCAAAAAATGGGAATATTTATAATCCCAATCAACCCAATCAAGCCAATCCTCAGGCTTCCCCAACACCGAATTATGTGACAGAAGTAACTCCTTTCGTAACAGATACTCCGACAAGCGGATATCAGACAATCCCACCTACTCCGACACCCGGCGATCTTTATTGCCGCATTTATTCAACGACAAATACCGACAATACAACAGCAATTGCATTTAACCTCCAGAATCCCCCGATGTATATTAATTATACTGTGAAACCATCGAATGTAACCATACATAAGGTGGTTGATACTAAAGTTGTCGGAGAGGGCGAAAAATTACTTGAAATAGATACGTACAGTCCCATTTCGACGTTTGTTATCAAGGTCCTGAGCAAATCGACTGGAGAGATTTATCTTCAGGATGGTTTCGGAACCCTGAAATATTCTACGTACCTGAATCGTACCCTTAAAATTTTGAAACGCGATAATATGCAGATTGAATTCAGTGGCAGAAATATAACTGCAAAGGCGATGGTATGGGTAAAACCGGAGGGAAATTTCAATGATACAACGCAATTCAATAGGACAACGGATTGTGCTTATTTCTCGGCAAACCCCAGAGATGTAATATCGGTTGCGACGGCAACAACTACAGCTACACCGACGTATGCCCTACAGAACGGATAATAATCGAAAGAATCATTTCTTCAATTTTTTATATCATCCGTTTCTTTGATTTTTTTGATCCTGACACCCCCGTCTCATTCTTAACGGTGAGGTATTTATGCGATGAAAGCAATTTTAGTAAGGCAGAAAAGCCAGTAATTTTTGTCCCGGTGGGGTAGTGGACATCCTAGAAGATTGCGGATCTTTTGACCCGGGTTCAAGTCCCGGCCGGGGCGCTTCGCTTTTTGAACTTTGACCTCTTCAATGGATTATTGGGGTCCGGTGATTGACGAGCGGCGATATAGTCCGTGAAAGGTAAAGGCTAAACTCGATATCATAATCAATATTAAAAAAATCATGTTAGGTTTGTTTATTTATGATACGTTTTTAAAGTTAATTTACCTCTTACCCTTTCATTCTTCAGGGATGTTCTGATTTATCTGTACTGGAAAATTCCTGCTGTACATGTGCGCAATTCCTACCTATAACAATTTATTTTTCACGTTTTAGAGCATTTTCCGCTCTTTTTTCCTGGTCACGGACTGTGCAATTTTTTGTATATACTGATTCTCATCACTGGTTGCTGCCTTGAGAATAAGATAGCTTTTTTCGTCTCCTATCGCGGCGAGCGCAAGTACCGCTCCCATCCGAACACGCCAGTCGTCATCTTTCAACAGATCCCCGAGCCGGTCCGCAGAAGCAGGATCCGCAATATGTGTAAGCGCTGCAATCACATGCCTTCTGACATCGATCTTCTCATCTCGTAAAGCAAGGATCAGGGCTTCTGTTGCTTTATGTGCCCGAAGCTTCCCAAGGGCTTCGGCTGCCCGCATCCGTACGGCCCAGTCACCATCGAGGAGTGTCGCAATCAACTTGTCAACAGGGCGGAGATCGCCGATCCGTCCCAATGCCCAAGCAGCTCTGAGCCTTACGACACTGTCACGATCATCAAGGGCCTTGGTGAGGGATTCTACTGCCGGCACCCCGATTAGTGCGAGGGTATATGCAGCAGCCCACCTGATATCTTCATTTTTATCTGAAAGATCATGGATAAGCTGGGAAATCTTGTCTTTTGAAGTATCCATTACACGAATCTCCATAGGATTTTTATTTATCTTAAAATTTTACGATATCTAGGACGCAATAGCGATCGTCTACTTACCTTTTTTTCACCGCTGTGTCATATACCATCCAGTTTCTCTCCCATTCGGGATTTTTTGACTTGAGCATGGTAAGGACTCTTGTCTTGATCTCCTGCGTCGTGACACCATCCTTGGCGTCCTTCTCAATTTCCTGAGCAATGTTTCGTGCGAACTCAGGAGGCGAGCCGGATTTTAGTGCACTCACCATTATTTTTTCTGGCACGAAGAGTTCTTTGCGGCCATCGCGTTTCTTCACCATAATCATACATAATCCTCCTATACACCTAAATCATCTTAGTTCCCCATACCGCATGCTTATAATGCTGGGCTTTCTCTGTTGCTCTCTCTATCTCTTTCTGAGACGTCCCCCCGAAATTCAGATTATCCTTTCAAATTTGTCCATGACTTCACCATTTTCTTGATGTTATAACAATTACTTCCAATTTAGGCCGGTTAATTAAAATGAAAGAAATTTAATCAATCGCAATTCTTCCCTTTTCCTCTTTTCCGGATTTCTTCAGGTGAACTTCGAGAATTCCACTCCTGAACGACGCTGTCGACCCGTTTTCGGTAACTGCCCGAGGAATCGGAATGAATCGTGTCAGGGATCCAGAACTGCGCTCACGAAGATAAAATCCCTCCTTCTCCTCTTTTTCTTCTTCTTTGAGTTCACAGGAGATTTCCAGTGTATGAGGATTTACAAGGAAAAGGGCAATGTCTTTTTTGGACAACCCGGGGATGAGATCTATAGTAACAATTACCTCATCGTCGTGATCGGTGACATCCACGCGGAAATCGGCCCGTTGTGCGGGCAACATCTTCGTGGTACTACCTTGGAAGCTGGTAACAAAGCTATCGGGTTGGTCTCATACAACTCATGCACCAGAGCGTCCATGTATTTTTTCATGTCCTCAAGTTCATCAATAACAGACCGGTAATACCGCATCACCATACCTACCCCTCTTCATACTTTCCAGGATGGCTCAAAGTCTCCCCGGCTCTTGAAACGATCCAAGAGGAATTTCCTCTTAAAATCCACCGGATTTATCGGATAAGGGAAAAATGGTCAGAAATGATCTTAATATAGTAAGTCCGTGTTATTACTATTAACGGAACAGAAGGAGTTATCTCTCCTTTGGCATTATCCCTTCTCCATCACGCGTATTTCGTATGGAATTTTATCAAATTTTGCTTAAAAAACACTTTTTGAAACAAATTTTGAAAGAATCTTCATGGTTATGAAAACTGGTTGTTCTCTGGTTTTTGCAGATCTTCTGGCGTTAAAAGGCTGAGAAGAGTTTCAATACTGACAATCTCCCGCCTCATGATCTCTTCATGAAAATACTGTCTCAACAGGGCTTCAAATTTCAATTTATATTCAGCATTTAACTGACGGTTATCGTCAAACTGTTTCTTTAAATAAAACTGAAGTTCACGGAGATCCTGCTCTGTAAGTTTATCCACAAACATTGCCCGGTATTTATTTATCAGCGTTTTTTTAATATCGTCAGATGGATTGACATCTAATGTTATCTTATGTTCATCCCTTTCCAGCATATCCCTCATCCCTTATCATCGTCATTGTACCACAGGTTTTTTTCATAATGCTATAAGCATTTATAAAAAAATTTCCCGGAATATACAGGAGAAACTCCCTGTTTGGAAGGAATCCAACGACAGTATTGATTCCGATCTTCATTTCCAAAATGGGATAAATTTCCTGATATACCCTACTCGTCATTTTGTTGTCATACTGATGACTCAAGTTTATGATTTTCTGCATCAACCCTGTATATGGCGGGATTTTTCAGTAAATCGAGTGCATTAATTTTCATCGCTATCAATTCCTCATAGGGAAAAAAATCAGTGAATTCTTTTCCCTCTACTTTCCAGAATACCTGGATTCCATTTTGGAACTTCTTGCTGCTTTCAATCTTCTGCATGTTGTTTTCCTCCTTCTCTCATCTCACTATCTTCACATAAGAAAAAAAGGGGGCGTCCCCTTTCTGTTAAACGAGATATCTGTTCATAAACACTACATTCCGCCCGCAAAAGCCTCTTTTATCAGATCTTCTTGTTTTTTTGTCAGTTTTTCCGGAATTTTTACAATAACCTTAATGAGAAGATCTCCCCGGTTGTCAGAATTCAGGTACGGCATTCCCTGTTCCCTGAGCCGGAAAAGTGTATGACTCTGAGTCCCGCGGGGAATTTTCAGGACAGCAGTTCCGGTAATCGTTGGTACTGTGATCTCGCTGCCCAGAAGGGCCGTTGCCAGGCTTATACCTGCGGTACTATAGAGATCTGCACCCTGCCTCTCGAAGATATCATGTTTTTTAATATGAACGACCACATACAAATCTCCAGGGGGTCCCTGATTCTCACCAGGTTCACCCTCCCCGGCAATTCTCAGAAACTGGCCGTCTTCCACGCCCCGGGGGACAGATACTTCTATTCTTCTCGTTCTTTGTATCATTCCTCTGCCATGGCATGTCTCGCAGGGTTTCTCAATAATCCTTCCGCTCCCGCCACAATCCGGGCACTGGGCGATATTCATTGTAGAACGGTTCCCGGTTTTCTGAACTTTCCTGATCTCTCCAGTTCCTTTACAGGTGGGACACTCCCGCATATAACCGGGCTGTGCCCCCGTTCCGTGACAGGTTCCGCATTCAGCAAAATGGGGGACAGCTACTGTATTTTTCGTGCCGTAAAACGCGTCGGGGAGGGAGATCTCAAGATCATACCGGAGGTCAGCTCCCGCTCTCCCCCGTGTTCTCCGTGAACCGGAAGAAAAAGCATCAAATATATCACCCAGACCAAAATCCCTGAAGAGATCATCATAACTTGGAGTCTTGGACTGGGTAAAATCACCGGGTTTGAATTCCGCATGTCCAACCTGGTCGTACTGTGATTTTTTCTGCGGATCGCTCAGCACCTGGTAGGCTTCATTGATCTCTTTGAACTTTTCTTCGGCTTCTTTACTCCCTTTATTAAGATCCGGATGATATTTTCGGGCAAGATGCCTGAACGCCTTCTTCAGCTCGTCCTGTGACGCGTCTTTTTTTACGCCCAGGATTTCATAATAATCCCCTTTTGCCATTGTAGACGGGAAAAATGTTTATTTTTCATCCTTGACTTTAAAATCGGCATCGACGACCTTCTCGCCACCAGGGCCGGTTGCCTCCTGGTGGTACTGTTCGCCGCCGGCACCTCCCGGTGAACCGGCCTGTTCCTGGGCCTGGCGCTGGGCAGCCTGCTGGTACGCAGCGGTTCCTGCCTCCCCCAGAACTTTCTGGAGTTTCTCCGTCTCTGACTTGATCTTTGCCGTGTCCTTACCTTCCAGTGCTGACTTGACTGCGACGATTGCTGCATTGAGCTTATCGACCAGCTCGGAACTCAGCTTATCGGCAAGATCGGCTTTTGTTTTCTCCGCAGTATACATGAGGGAATCAGCAGAATTGCGAATCTCTACTTCGTCCTTCCTCTGCTTATCCTGCTCTTCAAACTGTTTGGCCTCATTAACCATCTTCTTCACATCATTCTCCGCCAGTTTTGTCGAAGCGGTGATGGTCATTTTCTGTTCTTTGCCTGTGCCGAGATCCTTTGCCGATACATTAAGAATTCCTGATGCATCGATATCGAATGTGACCTCGACCTGGGGAACACCCCGGGGTGCAGGGGGGATCCCGACAAGATTGAACTGCCCGAGACTTACATTGTCACCAGCCATGGGACGTTCACCCTGGAGCACATGGATGGTGACCGATGTCTGGTAGTCCGCAGCGGTTGAAAATATCTGGCTTTTCTTGGTAGGGATCGTTGTATTCCTTTCAATCAACGGGGTTCTGACGCCGCCGAGTGTTTCAATACCAAGGGTCAGGGGTGTCACGTCAAGAAGCACCATGTCCGTGATCTCGCCGCCGAGGATCGCACCCTGAATCGCGGCACCGATTGCAACACATTCCATCGGATCGATACCCCGTTCTACCTTCTTCCCGATATGGTCCTCGATAAATTTCTGGACGATCGGCATCCTGGTAGGTCCGCCGACAAGGATTACTTTCTGGATATCGTCTTTTGTCAGTTTTGCATCCTTTAATGCCTGTTCAAACGGATGGATACAGCGTTTGATAATTGGATCAATCAGCTGCTCGAGTTTTGCCCGGCTCAGTTTCATGGAAAGATGTTTTGGACCGGTCTGGGTTGCAGTTGCATAAGGAAGATTTATCTCAGTTTCCATAACGGTTGAAAGTTCAATTTTTGCTTTTTCCGCAGCTTCTTTCAGCCGGTTGATTGCCATTTTATCATTTCTCAAATCAACTCCTTCGAGTTTCTTGAATTCGTCGGCAATCCATTCAAAAACTGCATTGTCCATATCAGTGCCACCCAGCTGGGTATCACCGGACGTGGCAAGCACGGAAAATGTCCCCCCGCCGAACTCCATTATCGTCACGTCGAGGGTGCCTCCTCCGAGATCAAAGACAAGGATCTTGTATTCTCCACCCCGATCCAGACCATATGCCATTGATGCGGCAGTAGGCTCATTCACGAGCCTTACAACATCCAGACCGGCAATTTTACCGGCATCCTTGGTTGCCGTCCTCTGATTGTCATTGAAATATGCAGGAACGGTAATAACCGCTTTTGTAACCGGTTCTCCGAGAAATGCTTCAGCATCCCGTTTTATCTTCTGAAGGAGATATGCAGAGATCTGCTGGGGCGTATATTCCTTGCCATAGATCCGGTAAACATGATTTGTTCCCATCTTTCGCTTGGCGGCGGTGACCGTCCCCTCAGGATTGCTCACCGATTGTCGTCGTGCCGGTTCGCCTACTAGGAGCTGGCCGTCCGGTGTAAATGCCACATATGAGGGGAACATCTTTCCGGCGACGGTCGCTCCTTCTGCGGAAGGGATGATGGTGGGTTTGCCGCCAATCATCACCGCAGCTTCACTGTTGGATGTACCGAGGTCAATTCCGATAATCTTCTCTTTAGCCATTTTTCTCACCTTCATCTTCAGTAATATGTTCTGCAATCTTTACTTTTGACGGCCTGATCACCTTTGTTTTCAACTGGTAACCTTTCCCCATATCTTCGAGGATCATATTCTGATCTTCATGGCATCTTTCCATGCAGATAACTTCGTGGAAATGCGGATCAAATTTTTTACCCCGACACTCGATGGGCTGCAAACCGTACTCTTTCAGGATTTTCAGCATCTTTTTCCGGACCATCATCATTCCCTCCTTGTTTTTTTCCTGTTCGAGAGAAGGCAGGGCCTGGTCAAAATCATCCAGTATAACAAGAAGGTCTTTTATCAGGCTCTCATTTGCCAGTGAGATAATTGCTGCTTTATCTTTCTCAGACCACTTGCGATAATTGTCAAAATCCGCCTGCAAGTATTTCAATCGATCAAGTCGCTCTTCTGCAAGACGCGTTTGGGTGTCAAGATCCTTTCTTAACCGTTCTATATCGTCCGACAGTTGTTCCTCATCCACCGTCACATCACCCCCCTGGTACGGAAATCTTTCCTGTTCGAAAGCTCTCGATCTTCCTCCGGGAACCATATGTCCGGTGCGTGCGATGGGCGATCCGGGTGATCTGCACGATGAATGCCAGTATTCCCGGTCAGATCCTGTTGTTGCCCACAACCTTTACCTACTTCTGGCATGAGTAATTCACCTTCAGATATTCTTCACCTGGCATTTTTGATTTTTACCTGTTTCCTGTTCACGAGCTTGATTGTGGCAATTGCCACACTGACCGGTCTTAACGATCCATGTCACGTATCAGACTCTTAATCGCCCCCGGGACAACCCCAGTATATACGAATAAAATCTGCGTAGAAACAATCAGACATATCGCAGCGGGTACATCCGCTTACAGGGCATCCCGTTCCGTTCCGGTGAAGTATGGTCGCAGTTTGGTGATGGAAATTACCCTGCATACTACGATAATTTTCCCATATGCGGCCAATCTCTTTGTCTGAATAAAATACACTATCGGAATTTCCAGATAACGGAATAATTCTCACCGTTTTTGTGTATTGAATAGAGACTTTTATAGGTTCTTTCTTAAATAACAGATTTTGATACAAATTTTGAAACAATCCTGGAACAGAAAAGTAATTGATTACTCTTATCCGGAATTGGTTTTTTCTAGCATACGATCCAGGACTCCATTCTGGAACTTCTTTCTGTCCAATTGCACTTCAAACGGTAATACGATACATTTTTTATATTTTTTTCCTGATACGGTGTCGGTTGCGGAGATTGCTACCATCGTCTTTTCAAGATCTATAGAGACCTTTCCCTCAACTGCGCCGGGAAGTTCTGCGATAACTCTGAGATTGTTACCCTCATCAAAACAGAGTTGTCACGGGTTCTTTGACCTTTTTCAAACGGATCTCCCTGCTCCCTTGTGGTCCCATGATGGTTAATTCGACTCTGAATTCTTTACCATTTTTTATTGTTGATTTTTGGATTTATCATTTTTACCGACGTGAATTTTAAAAATGATCGGTAAATTTTACCGATCGATAGTTGGCTGACAATGAGCTCTAACTCATCAACGTACGAAGAAACCCCTACCGAGGTATCAGGCATTTTTTCCTCTGGAGCAATTATTGGCATTGCGAAAATTCTATGGTCTGAAATTCTCTGAAGGAGCCACCATTTGGGATAACTCCTTTCTGGATTTTAATAAGATCCTTGCGAGGATTAATAAAGGGATTCACAGACTAATATGTTCTTTCCTGTATGGTACTGACATCCACGATACTGCAATAGAACGATCGGTCGGATATAGAATTCAGATTTTTCAGTATTTGTTTCAAATTTAAATTCGATGAATTCCCGATTTGCTCATTTCTTTCTTCCTGGCATTCTTCTGGAATTGTTTGAACGGTACGAAAGGAAGAATTCCAAATACCTAAATTTGATCGGAAGATCTGATAAGGGCAAAGTTTCTTTCTCTCGAATTCAGAAGGATTCCTCCATCGGATTTCTGCCTTAAACTCATATCAATTATAATCGTTCACGGGAACTCACTTTTTTTTTTATTTTGACAAGGCTGAAGATTAAAAAAGAGGTTTTAAACTTAAATCTTTTAATTTTTATTGCTGTTCCCTGTTTCGTTCATTCTCCCCCTAAAATATGCTTAAACACAAGTCTGATGTCGTTTAACTTCTGTGAAATATATTTTCTGCCTTTTTCCGTTGGATAATATAACTTGGATTTTCCAGACATTTTAATTTCCATATATCCGTTCTGTTCAAGATCGTACAGGAGCATATATACCCGTGCCTGGGGTATAAGCACATTGAACCGGTTATGAATCTCATGGACGATATCATTTCCGGATATCGGTTTATCGAGGAGGGAGAGAACCACCAGTTCCAGTGACTTTTTTACGACATCATCGATAGTTGCCTGAGGGACAATGGACACTGATTCCGCCGGGAATGTCTGATGAGCAAAAGAAAGGGTAGTCTCTTTTCCCGTTGACACAATAATTTTCGGTATGCCTTCGGCAAATAATCGGATCAGGGTATGATCGATCATTCCTATATTAATTGCAATAATTCCGGATATGGGAATTCCTTTCTCCTTTTTTGAGAGAATAAGTTTCTTAACCGCGATTATATCCTCGAAGTCTTCAGTTTCGGAGAAATCAATCAGGATTTGCAGAGATTCCTGAGCTCTGAAATCCTGCAATGTTTCAGTGCACTTTTCCAGGATTGGCAGGAGCGTATGTATATCGTTTCTTTTTATCCGGTGCGTGAAGAGTTCTCTCTTCTGGATCTCTTTTAAAAAATATTTCTGCACCGTAGATCGCGAATATCCGAAAAAATTTCGCCCTCCTTTTTTAAGACCCTCTTCTATCGCAAATTTAAAAATAGGTTCTTTAATATCGTTTTCTGTATACAGAAAGAGGACAATATCAGAGAATATATCTTTTAAAAGAACTGTTTTGATCTCAGGCAGAGCAAGGTATTCAGATTCTGCGTCAGGAGTCCTGCCGACGGGTTTTTTAATTTCCTGCTCCTTCTGTTCGGAAATTTTGCGAAAGAGAGCTACTTCCACAGTAGCCTTTATCACGAGTTCATTGAACGGTTTTACGATGTAACCATAGGGTTTAACACTCTTGGCTTTTTCAATAATCGTATCATCCGCATAGGATGTGACAAAGACAACCGGGATGCCCAGTTCTTCTGTAATTATTTTTGCTGCTTCAATTCCGTTCAATTTACCGGGCATCACGATATCCATCAACACAAGATCGGGTTTCAGGCGTCGTGCTTTTTCAATAGCATCTTCTCCGGATGCAGCCAGGCCTGCCACCGTATACCCGATGGCATGGAGGATCTCTTCCAGCTGCAGGAGGATAATCGCTTCATCTTCAACCACAAGAATCTTTGACATCTTCAAATGCTCACTACCTGGATAGGGAATTTTACAACCACTTCGGTGCCATTATTGTTATTTATTATGAATGATCCTTTCAACTGGTATTGAATTAACGCCCTGATGAGCTTAAATCCCAGACTATTCGTATGAATAGTGTCCAGATCTTTACCGATACCAATACCATCATCGCGTATGGTAATATTCATATTTCCATCTTCCTGTAGCGCAGAAATTTTAATGGTGCCAGACTTGCGTCCCTTGAAAGCATGTTTGTAAGCATTGGTCAGGATCTCGTTCACCATAAGTGCACAGGGAATCGCCTGATCAACCGACAGGTATATTGATGAAGATTCAATTATTGTAGAGATCTCGCAGTCTTTGGTGGAATAAATATTTGATAATGCAGCTGATCTGATCCCGGATCTGGGTATTCATATTAATTCTATTAAATTGTTTACTCTCATACAGGCGGGTATGGATCTGCGCCATTGTATCTATTTTCATCATCATATCCATCAGAATGCCTGATGTTGCAGGATCCTGAGACCGCTTCCGGGTCATGTCGAGGAGACCTGATATGATCTGGAGATTATTTTTGACCCGGTGGTGTATCTCGCGAAGCATCACCTCTTTATCGCGTAAGGATGCAAGGAGCTTTTCTTCTGCCTGTATTCGATCAGTTACATCTCTGAAATTCCATACCCGGCCGACGACGACATCCCCGATTTTCTGCGGTTTTGAATAGCGTTCAAAAATCCTTCCGTCATTCAGTTCCAGCATGTCATAGCTTTCACGTTCCGGATGTGCAGTCAGTTCTTTAACACGGGCCGTATACCCTTCCGGGTCTTTCAATTCTCTTTTTATATATTCTGCTATTGTCCTCCGTTTAGGAGATTCCAGAACTGAATCCGGTATATTCCACATAGTTGCATATTTTCTGTTATAACTGGTGATCGTTCCCTCTTTGTCGATGACAAGAATGCCATCAGCGGTTGATTCGAGAGCGGCATTGAGCAGGGAAAGGGCCTTTTTGGTAGTTGCTTCAGCCTGTTTCCGGTGCGCAATCTCAGCCTTCAACATCTCATTCGTATTCGTGAGTTCTCGTGTCTCTTTTTTTTCAATAGTATCGTAGTTCTGCATATTCACACGCTCTTCATTTTTTGTCGGGCGGGACATGAATGGATATTAGCATCAAAGTCCGGGTTTCAGGAATCATTATCGCATGAATCGATACATCAGAACAATCGGGAAAGATCCCGGTTTTTCTAAACACCGGTTTTTTTCGAAAATTTTTTTTATCAATATCTTGAATCACGCGGAGTATCATGGTATCGTCAATGTTCAGGTAGAAAGAATTTTTTTAATTTATATCGATAGAATATCAAAGAATCTGATATACCTTTCCCTGATCTTCAAAATTTGAGACATGTCAGGGAGATGACAGAATCAGGTTTAATAACCAAGTGCCTCTCTGACGAGAATAAGTAAAACTCTCTCTTCATTTTTTTCATGTGACAGTATAACACATTTTCCTATCATACTTGGTGTTCCGTACACTATCTTGGCCCGTGCATTTTCAAGTGGATATGCATACTGCCGGACACGGTTTAATGCATCTTCAAGATTAGGTACTATCTTGTTTATCCCGACTACAAGGATGAGGTGACCTGCTGCAAACGGCCATGCTCCAACCCGGCTTCCACTAGCATCGCATGCAACTATCTCCCCGGTCTGGGCGATTGCATTTGCGCCTGAAATGAAGTAATCGGCAGCAACCGATTTTCTCCGGAGTTCTGCCCGTCTGTTATCATTATTTTCGGCAGTTATAACGCTATGCATCAGCTTCCAGCCTGACCGGCTCCCCGAAATATAATCTTCGTACCCTATTTCGATCAGTGTTGTCGACGACCCGTTCATCACCTCGGCACCATTCGGTATTACTTTTTTGAGAACTGCCAGGGCATCATCGGCACTTCCCGCGATCATGACTTTTATCCCCCGACTCTCTATGGCTTTCACTGTCTTTTCCAGAGTCTCATCCGATGGGACCACATTCCATGCAGTGGGATCCACCCCAGCCTCCTCGATGAGGTTTGCCGCACTATATTGTGTGACTTTAGCCATTTTTTAACTCCCTGCATCACTTGATCGCATGCTAATAATATATTAGCACTTGTCTCCATTTGAAGAATAATTTGCATGTCGAAATGTTTGAAAATCTAAAAAATATTCATCGCAATTTTTTATCGGTCTTTAAGATTCAGATTCTTATTCATTTTTTGAAACATTCTAGATGGTCAAGGATATGATCTGCGAAGGTAAGTAATGCCAAACGATACTACCCCTGACGTTATTTTATGCAATCAGTTTATAAAATTGGAAGTTTTCTGCATTAGATCTCAGACTTCCTTTTTTTCATTTTAAATGTAACATTTCACTATCCCGTGTTTTCGTGAAACTATTATCGTAGACGTTTTCGGGCAAATCATTAGCCGACAGAAGCAATTGTTCTTTATGGCAAATCTGATCCAGAGTTTTCTTTTGTTTGACTAAGTGGAGAAAAATCAATCGCACCTGAATGTTTCTCCAAGTGTTTCAATTTTTAAATCAAAATCTGAATTTTGGGCAAGACTCTTTAAAATTTCATAGTGAACCCCAGACAGGGACGGACCAATCCCTGTGATTAATGTTCAACGACTCAGGAGTGCAAACATGACGGATGTAAATAAGGTGTATTCGTTGCCAAAACTGCCGTATGATTTCGATGCCTTAAAACCATTTATTTCTGAAGAACAACTGAAATTGCACTACCAGAAACATCACCAGGCATATGTCAATGGCGCAAATGCAGTTCTGGAGAAACTCGATAAATCCCGTGAAGATAATACCGACCCTGATATGAAGGCAATCCTCAAAGAACTTTCATTCCACGTCGGAGGTTATCGCTTGCATAACCGGTTCTGGGAGAATCTTGCGCCCGTCGGGAAAGGTGGTGGGGGTACACCAAAGGGTGAACTGGCAAAAGCGATCGAAGCAGAATTCGGGAAATTCGATCGGTTTAAAAAAGAGTTTACTACAGCTGCATCCGGCGTAGAAGGTTCAGGGTGGGCGGTGCTGACATTCTGTGAAAATACGCGAAGACTCATGATCCTGCAGGTAGAGAAGCATAATGTGAATATTGTTCCCGGGTTTGTTGTTCTCATGGTGCTTGATGTGTGGGAGCATGCGTATTACCTCGACTACAAAAACGACCGGGGAAAATTTATCGAAGGATTCTGGAATATAGTGAATTGGGACATTATCGGCAAACGGTTTGCTATGATTAAAAAATAGTCTGAACGTGTTGATGTATGATTACCCAAAAAAATTCAGGTCGGTCTGGAACCACGATAGAAAAAAAACAATGAACTTTTAGGAGGAAAAACATGCCAGAATTTGTAAATCCGTTCAGCGGAAAAATCCCGGATCGCTCATTGACCAACGAGGAACTCATACGCGCGATCCGCTTGGATCTGGCCGCAGAACATGAAGCAATACATACGTACCTTGCTCACGCAGATGCTACGGAAAATCCTCTTGCAAAAGCAGTTCTCATCGATATTGCGAATGAAGAACGGGTGCATGCCGGAGAATTTGACCGTCTCATATCCATTCTCACCGGTAACGAGGATGAATATCTCAGTAAAGGTGCCAAGGAAGTTGATGTTATGGCAGTGAAAATCGGGCAGGCCGTACCAGGAACAGCAGATAAGAGTACGATAACTATCGGATCGCTGAAATAGGGTCAGATGTGATGAATATGGAAAACAGATATTTAGGACGCAGTGAGGCTCCCCTTGGAGCTGAGACATGGAAACTTCTTGACAGTACCATGATCGAATCGGCAAAAGGGCAACTTGCCGGGCGCAGAATTATTACTATTGATGGGCCATTCGGTTTCGGATTAAAAGTCATTCCGGTAAGCGACTGTGATCTGGAAGAGGGAATTTCAAGCAGTAATTTTGTTCCTGTTAACCTGATAAAGTCTGAATTCAGCCTTGGCAAACGTGATCTTGCATCTTTTGAAAAAGATAATCTTATTCTCGATACAAGCCCGGTGGCATGTGCGGCAATTGCCTGCGCTGCTAAAGAAGACCAGATGATCTTCCATGGAATTCAGAATTCTCCGGGATTGTTGTCCGCAGAGGGGTCCAGTTCTCAGAGTCTGACAAAATGGGATAAAATCGGGACCGCAGCAGATCAGATAATAGAATCCGTTACCAAGCTTGATGACGCCGGATTTCATGGGCCTTACTGTATGGCTCTTGCACCATCACTCTACAATCTTCTCTTGCGCCGGTATCCTCAGGGTGCGGGACTGAGCTGGATCATATCCGGACCATAGTATCAGACGGGGTCGTTAAAGCACCGGTTCTGAAAAAAGGCGGGGTAATTCTCGCATCGGGGCGTCAGTATGTGACCCTTGTCATTGGACAGGATATGACTATATCCTATAATGGTCCGCTAGGAGAAAGCCTGGATTTCCAGGTGATTGCGAGTCTTGCCCTCCTTATTCGTGCACCAGAGGCCATCTGCGTGCTTAAGTAGGATGAAAATATTTTTTAGATCCAGGATAAAGGTGACAGAAATGAAAAAAAGCATGAAGGATCGTCTGAAAAAATTTGAACAGGATTATGAGATTTACGTTGATGCAACGGATGCAAAATCCTACTGGTTTGTTGAGGCGAGGATGCCAAAGAAACAGGAAAGCCTGCATAGTATACACCAGGCAAAAAAATACATTTCAGGACTTAACGAAGAGGGGAACGTTCTTGTTTTTTCAGATCCGGAGATTACCGAGACTTTTTCGATAGAAAACTGGGGGGAAATGGACACTTTTGAAGATTTTGTCGAAAAGGCACTTGCGAATATTCTCGAGGATAAAGAAGAGTCAGATAAAGGATCTAAGGAGGGGTGCGGGACGGGATGCAGCTGAAGTTCCTGTCCTTATTGCAATGACTACCCTGCTATTACCTCAGTCGTCGAAAAAGGTTCTGGAAGTACTCAAGGCGGGAGGTGAGATGACACATAAGGACATTGTGATAAAAACCCATCTTGCGCCACGCACCGTTCGCTATGCGTTAAAGAAACTTAAGGAGCAGCATCTCATCATCGAAAAATTCAATTTCCGCGATGCACGAAGCATCATCTACCAGAACCGGCCGTTAATATTTCCCCAGCTTCAGGAGGTAAATGCCTGAGAACTATCATAGAAACGGGTTTTATGGAAACTATTGGAAATCCGGACTCGGGATCCGATGCGTAAAAAACAGGGCCTTGGACATTGTGGAAAATCTTACACGCTGGCAAAAGTAATGGTAGCAACAAAAGCGAATTATAATGGATCTTTGCGAGTGCAGCGTTTGTTGTTTATCTATAATTCCTGAGATCGGCGATTCGGCAGGCAGGATCCCTCCGCATTCGTGAATTTTTTTTGATCTTCAAAAAGCCGAATTTGCCCGGAATGCGGTGCCGGAAAAGAGCAGTTTGTAATCGTACTTGAAAAGAAAAACCGACGTGTTTCGAAGGGGAATTGTGTGTGAGGGGAAAGTGAAATGCCGTGACTGTCTATGATCTGATAGTTATAGGAAGCGGAGCTGCCGGTACTACGGCAGCGAGCACCGCGGTTCATCTTGGAGCGTCCCGCGTGGCTATCGTTGAGAGAGGGACCCTGTGGGGGACCTGCGTGAATGTCGGTTGCATACCGAGTAAATTCCTACTCACCCTTGCGGATTATTATTATTATGGAAGTCATAACCATCAGGGAGTCAGGATTAAGAGCGTTTTCGACCTCTCGCTTGCACTTGCGGAAAAAGAGGATTTAATCTCCTGTTTAACCCGGAAAAAAGCAGATCATCTCCTCACTTCTCTCGGTGTAGAGATGATCCGGGGCGATGCAGAATTTATTTCCGAGAGGGAACTGAAAATCGGCGACCGTATCGTAGCTTCGGATCGTTTCATTATCGCAACGGGATCTTCACCCGCAATACCCCCTATAGAAGGAATAACTTCCGTTCCCTTTATGACTAGCAGGGAAGCACTCAGTCCAAAACGAATCCCGTATTCTCTTGTCATAATTGGCGGGAGAGCACTCGGACTGGAGTTTGCACAACTCTATGCACACCTTGGAACAAAGGTAACTGTTCTTCAGCGAAGCTCCCGGATTATCCCGGAGGAAGAACCGGAAATAGCTCTTCTCCTGACGGGCTACCTTGCCGGGGAAGGTATTGACATACGGACCGGCGTTGATATCCGGAAGGTCGAAAAGACGGGTGATATGGTTACGGTTACTTTCCTGATTAACGGAGAGGAGCAAAAAACTTCAACAGAATGCCTGCTTCTTGCGACCGGACGCCTGCCGAATTCTGGTGATCTCCATCCTGAACTGGCGGGTGTGAGAACCGGGAAAAACGGGGCTGTTATCGTTGATAAAACATTAAAAACAACAACTCCCCACATATGGGCCGCCGGAGATGTTACCGGTGAACCCATGCTCGAAACTTCGGCAAGATATGGTGGTGAAATCGCGGCAACAAATGCCATTTTGGTTGGAAACAGACAGTTCGATCCTATGGAACTTCCCCATGGAATTTTTACCAGCCCCCAGGTTGCCAGTGCCGGTATGACCGAAGAACAGGCCCGGCATGCCGGGCATTCTGTTATCTGCCGGTGTACTCCCATGAACTCCCAATCCCGGACAGTGATGATCGGTGATACCCGTGGATTAGTGAAGATCGTCGCAGATAACGTTGATGGACGTATACTTGGCGTACATATCTGTTCCCCCGTCGCCACCGAGATAATTCAACAGGGACATTTCGCAGTTAAAAACCGGCTGAATATTCAGGACCTCATCGATACGTACTACGTCTTTCCGACTGTCTCTGAAGTTATTTCAGTCTGTGCCCGCTCCTTTCGGCGGGAAGATCATGGCAGTTGTACTCAGTTAACCAAAAACAAATAGTCCGGTTTCCTGAAAATACCCGATATCGGATCTTTTCCCGGACAGTAATCTTTGGAATCGTAGTGATCGACAGTCAAATAAATACAATTTGTTCAGATTGCAATGTGCAATTTTCTTCCGTGTGGATATGTCGGGAGAACTTTTCACAAGCACACTATAGTATTTTTCAACCATTTTTTGAACATCTTTGATACCTATACCGGATGAAAGATGATGCCTCTCAATGCGCAGAATGGCGCCGCCCCAGATAGAAGAGCATCGGGAAGGGGAGACAAACAATTATCAAAAACCTCGATGTCACACCACGCCCCGTGGAGGCCTGAACAGGTGATCCCAAGAAAATACTACGATTTTTCTGGGAAACGTATCATCCAGGTGAACGTTTTATAGGTTTTCGGTATCCCATCTCCTGCACCTCCGCTGTTCCTTGCCTTTATGAGTCGATGTGATACAACCTCAGCGGGAATCTGAAACTCAATAACAAGTTTTCTGAGCAATATCGATAGCGTCGTTAACTGGAAGCAAGAATGTGGGTTACAAAAAAAAGCCAGGTACTGTTCCTTCATTATTCTCACCCGGTCTTAATCTCCGCTTATGAAGGAATAATCTTTTTCGGATCACAAGAAGCCCTAGGAAAATTGTTTCGAATGAGATGGTTCGGCAACCTCCTCTGCCGATGGATCCGTCTAACATGCGATAGCCCTCATAATGACGATGAGAAATCCTCCCGTGACGGGAGAACTGGAGAAAAAGAAGTTCACTCTTACTGTCTCTTTGAAATGCAAAAAAGTAGACGCAAGTATTATCCCCAGAATCTTTTTTATAAGTTCTCCTTCTATAACTTACCTATTAATAGGTCTTTTATCAGATAATACCCGGTTTTCTACAGGACAGGTTTTTGTTTTAGGGCCTCAACCAGCAATTTTACACCGGCCTCAATGTCTTCCGTATCCAGGACTTCAACGGGTGAATGTATATACCGCGAAGGAATACTCACGGTCGTGCTGGGGATTCCGCACTTTGTCAGGTGGATTGCAGTTGCATCGGTTGTCCCCCCGCTCCCGACCTCCAGCTGTACAGGAATCCCCTGGGCATCGGCGGCATCCTTAAGCCACCTCACCATTTTACGACTGGCAATGAGTCCGCGACCGCTGCTGTCAACAATAGTTATAACCGGACCTTTACCCATCGCAACCGGAGCATCCTTCATCTCAATTCCCGGATGATCACCCGGTATGGTTACATCGGTAGCAATTGCACAGTCCGGGTCCAGACCGTAGGCGCTCGTCCTTGCACCCTTCATCCCGACTTCTTCCTGAACTGTAAATACACCGAATATGGTGAGAGGCGAGTCTGTCTGTTTCAGGGCTTTAATAAGCATGGCAACACCTGCCCGATTATCAAATGCCTTTCCCGACACCCGGTTATATGCAAGAGGAGTAAACTCACGGTCGATAGTCACTGGTGTGCCGATTTCTATACCAAGATACTCCACTTCTTCACGATTTGAAGCCCCGATATCGATGAACATATCGTCAATTTTAACGCCTTTCTTCCGGTCCTCATCATCCATCATATGGGGAGGTTTACCTCCGATGACACCGAAGTATTTCCCACGTGTCCCGTGCAGGACAACCCGCTGGTTATACAGTGTCGGGCCATACCAACCTCCAATAGCTACGAACCGGATAAATCCCTTCTCATCAACATATTTCACCATAAGTCCGATCTCATCCATATGCGCAGCAAGCATCACGGTGAATGCATTACCGCGTTTTGTGGCGATCAGGTTGCCCATCGGGTCTTCGGATATACTGTCAACATGCCCTTTAAGCTCCTTTTTTATTATGGCAAATACGCTGCTTTCGCTACCCGACACACCGTGTGCATTGGATAATTTTTTTAAAAGTTCTCTGACCATATCAATCACTTATGAGGTTTTGTATCCTATCAAGAGCCCGGTTTATGTTTTCCCGGGAGGTTGCATAACTGAAACGGGCATATTCAGGTGCATTCACCCCAAATGCAGTGCCGGGGACGATGATAATACCCTGTTCGATGATCCTTTGAATAAGTTCCGGTTTCATGGGAACAAAAGCATAAAATGCACCTTCGGGTACAGGAAATTTGAATCCCAAATCTGCGAGTCTTTTGCAGATAATGTCCCTCCGCACACGGTATTCATTACGCATCATCGTCACTGCACTCTGATCACCTGTGTAAGCGGCGAGGGCTGCATACTGGGAAATTGATGTGGCACATGCCTGGCAGTATTGATGCACCTTCACGCATTGTGCTACAATCTCTTCGGAAGCAGCAAGGTATCCGAGTCTCCATCCGGTCATTGCATACGTCTTGCTCGCAGCATTGATGGTAACTACATTCTCGCCAAACCGGGCCGCACTCCAATGCCGTTTGCCGTAAATAAAATGCTCATATACCTCATCAGAAACAACCGTGACTCCCGCATCATCAGCGTATTCGACGAGTGCCCTGATGGATTCTTTAGGTTCGACCGATCCGGTCGGATTCGCAGGAGAATTTAACATCAGGATCCGGGCACCATCCATCAGCTCCTTTGCTTTCTCAACGTCGATATGAAGGTCGTGCGTGAGTGGGACACTGATGGGGCGACCGCCGGCAAGAGTAGCTAATGCTGCGTACGAGACAAATCCCGGGTCCGGGCAGAGCACAAGATCCCCTTCGTCGATCAGCGCATGCATAACGATATGGAGTGCCTCGCTTGCTCCTGCCGTTACTATCAATTGGTCCGGCGTGTAGGAAAGTTTATTTTCGGCTTTAAACTTCTCACAGATTGCCATCCGGAGTTCGGGAATACCGGTGTTGTTCGTATAGCCGGTTTTTCCTTCAGAGATCGCTTTAATTGCAGCATCTTTGATGTGCTGCGGTGTATCAAAGTCCGGTTGTCCGAGTCCAAGATTGATTGAATCGGAACCGGCAGCTTCAAAGATCTTCCTGATCCCTGATATCTCGATGTCCTGTACCCGTTGTGCAAATTTCAGACTCATATCATGTTCTCCTCATCTATTCGATATTGGTGTGACGGCCTTTAAGCGCATTCTCGTCCGTCTTGGTAATCTCCATCATTCGGGATATTACTGCATCAGCAAAGATCATGGAAGTGGTTTCAAAGAGAGTACCCAGCGGGGCGAATGATTTATGGTCTCCCATCATCTGCCGGATCTCGAACTCGACTGCATCATCTCCTACTGCATCCCGCTGGTGTTCGATAATCACGATACAATCGGATATTTTTCCTATTCTGGAATCTGCATTCGAAGTGATGAGACATATCTTTGCACCGATCTCTTTTGCAGTCTCCGCAATGTCGGCAACCGTCCTCGTCCGCCCTGATCCTGAGAATATGACCATAATATCCCCCGCATTCAGCGCAGGAGTTATAGTCTCTCCTACAACAAATGCCTGCATTCCGAGATGCATGAGACGCATGGCAAATGCCTTTGCTACAAGCCCGGACCGTCCTGCACCCATGACATATATCCGTTGTGCATTGAGCAATGACGCTATGAATTTCTCAACATCCTCGTCTGAAATTGTACTTGCGATCGCCCGGATCTTTGATGCCATAAGGTGCATCATATCCTGAACCCTGTGACTCTCCATGCTTCCCGCACAAAAGATGCAATCACATAGTAGATGAGAATTTCTAAAGTAGCCGGCTCTTCCCGCACGTTAATCAAAAAAAATGACAGATACTTCTTTCAACTCCTTCCGGAATATGCAATTTACCAGGAAAATGGTGTCGAGGATCGTCTGGGCGTCACCGCCTTCGACAGGGCGGTAAAAAAAAATCCAAGGATGAAACAGAATATCGTTTATTCCCCGGTTCAGGCTTCAGGAGATCGGTAGCGGACAATCTCTCCCTGGGGTACGAGGCGGGTTCCGTCAAGAACGGATACTGCACCATGGCCCCCGCAGATTAGGCATCTCCTACCGGTTGACCGGAAGCGTCATATCAGTTCCTGCGGCGAGCTCCAACAATGCCATACGCTCTCTTTTTGCAAGCTCGCTGTCAACGTTAACTGTGGTGACAAGAAACGCAGCAAGGGAACTGTAATCTGCACGCTCTTTTGTGAGACTTGAGAAGTTTATCACACTGTCCGCCGCAAACAGCAATCCTGCTTTCCCGGAATACAGATAGATCTGTCCACACGTGTGTCCGCCAAGTCCGTCCAGTATATCTAGCATTATGTCCCCGATTCTGATCGTACCCAGCACCGGGAAAATCCCCTGCACCGTTCCCACGGGTCCCGAAAAACACTGAACATGGTTCGGCGTTCTGAACATCGAGAAGAGATTGATCATCTTGGTATAGAACTCTTCAAGGATCGAATGTTCACTCCGTGAACCGTATGCCCGGTTGTTCTCTTTAATAATGGAGAGTGTCTTCTGATGCATAAAAACCGGGGCGGAGAAATACCCAGCTCCTCCGCAGTGATCCGCATCGGCATGAGTGACGATGATCCGCGACACCTGACTTTCTTTTTCCAGACCGTACCGAGAAAGCATAGACTTTACATCGTGATGGTAAATTCCATACCCCGTGTCGATCATCACTTTTTCTTCCGGTGTATCGATCAGGAAAATATTTCCCCCGCACGGTACCTGGAAGCAAAAAAGTGTTGTCTGTCCGGTGATTGAGAACTTCTGGACATCAGCATAAAATTTTTCACGGGTGGTTGCCCTCATCGTCTGCCCGGTCAGGAGGACGCTTTCAAACACTTTCCTGGGATCGTTCCCCCGGTCCATCAGTTCCTGGACGATATGATTTGTATCGGCAAGGAACGAGAGAAGAAAATCTTCCTCAGATTCGCCGATAAGTTCGCGTATTGCCTGGGCATACCGCACATAAAATACTGTGTCATCGAGTTGTTTCCCCGTTGTATCATATTCGAGGATCTCGAGGCGGTATCGTGACTTCAGCAGGTCTAAGAGATGGTCGACCACGATCGTCTGTTCAAGGTTCAGGCTGACCGTTAGACGGTCCGGGTGTCTCCCCTTATCATCAAAATCGATGAACGCGATATTGGCACCCACAGATGTGGTATAATTCAGAAATTCATACAGCGAACCAGGCCGGTGAGGCAGATACACGCAGCATTTTAAAAAATTTAAAGGTTTTAGTGAAGTCTGGAGGTAACCGATCGTCGAAAGGTCACCTGTTATCTCACGGAATGCTTCTTCTGAGGCGGTTACTTCATAAAACACGGTTGAAGGATCAATGCGTCGGTCGAACTGAATCCGGTTGATGTTCCCATCGTATTTTTTGATGATCTCAGCGGCTCTCTGGAGTGAACCCGGCTCATCCGGCATGTGAGCAATAAAAGAAAATTTTTTCAAAGATGTCCTCTGGAATGTGGAGATTATCATACGGTGCGATTGCCGATATAGATTATGGTCGGTATGGGAGAAAATAATAGCATTATCTCTTGTATTCATGCTGGAGAATTTCCGGGAAAAATATGGTGAAAATTATTGTTTCCTGGATGCGGTCGACCATGTAATAACAACAAGCCCGGAAATAACGAGTCCGGCAACCATGGTAAATGGCGACAACGGGATTGATGGAGTTACCGAAGTTCCTGATACAATGGAGGCTGTCTGTTCAGGCGATACGGTGAGAACAGATGCTGTTTCTGCCGGAGTGGAGGTAATCACGGCCGTGGTTGAAACCGGGGTGATTGTTTCAGGTGATACTACCGTAATAGATGTTATCAGGGTGTCTTTCAACGCCGGGTTGCTGACCCTGACCGTGTACTGGCCCGGTGGCATATCAACACGGAACCCGTAATTGAAGGAACCTGACCCGCCGACAGGTGAAATGAATGTATGCAGAATTCTGCTTTCGGGGTCAACGATCTCAATCTTCACGCTGGTAACCCCTTGTTCGGCACTCCCCGATATCGTAATGTAGTCTCCGGGATTTACGGCACTCATTTGAGGGTTGATATAAAATCCGGGTTTTTTCAACAGGATAGATGTCGATGCCATTTTTTCCGGACTGGACTGGTCGTACGCGGTGATGGTATACCTCACCGTCATCAGTTCCTCGACTCCTGCAATGTTTGCCGTGTCCCAGACAAATTTCCATGTGCCGTCTGCGTTCACCGGAACGGAATTTCCAGAACCGGCAACACCATTCAGATTATAGACAGGAACCCCGGCTTCGGGCAGACCGGGACCCGAAATTTTCAGCAACGTGATATTGCTGACCGTATTTCTTCCATCAAACGTGATGACATCACCGATAATGTATCCACCCGCCCCGCGATAAGAGATGGTCACCGTCCCTTGAACGGCAAGCGCCGGTTGGATGATACAGATGACCATAATGAGCATTATTAACGGGTAAAACCATACATTTAACCGTAAAATATCCAGATTCTGCCTTGCCATACACAGAATTTCTTGAGTGAGGATAAATATTTTTGTTATCTGTGATACTCAAAAAAACTCTGTTTTGAGATGAGAAATTACACCATCTTACCCGTTGACGAAACTATATCTGTTCTGATATGCAACCCATGATCAGAGGGTAAAAACTGATGACCGATGTGGAACAAGCGAAAAAAAACGGTGAACTCATCTGAAAACGATGATCAATGCCCTGCACCACACATTTTCCTATGATGAAACTGCCTATCACCTCCCCATTTCGTTTGCACTTACCGGCACGGCAGTTCATGACCAGCAGGCAGCACAGGAAGTATTTGAGAAGACCGGCAATAATCCTCTTGTTGCCCTTGGAATGCATCCTCGCCGGGAAAACAGCAGAAGAAGGCAGGAAACCTGCCCCCTATACCGG
Organism: uncultured Methanoregulaceae archaeon; assembly: GCA_963829335.1. Taxonomy (GTDB): domain Archaea; phylum Halobacteriota; class Methanomicrobia; order Methanomicrobiales; family Methanospirillaceae; genus Methanoregula. The sequence continues at coordinate 292,468 of CAWHIE010000001.1, read as the reverse complement.
TTTTATCGATGATACGGTAATCAGGAAACTCGGGTATTCGCTTGTTGACGGCAGTATCCTTGGGCTTGCTCTCGTTGTCGGTACTCCGCCTGGTGCCGATAGTGCTTCTGCCATCTGTCGTGAACTGCAGGAAAAATATATGCTCACCTTCCTTGCCGGAGATGTCATTCCATCGCTTTCCGGTGCCGGGGTAAAGCTTGGACTTGAATACCGTCTCATTCCCCTTGGCCCGACACCAGCCTATGGGATTTACTTTGTCGATATCATCGCCCGGGTAGCCATGATGTTCGGGGGTGTCACCCCGGGTGACGTTCAGCGTCTCCTCACCTATGCCAGGGAACGGGCAAAGGCAATCGTGATCGTATATCCCGGGCTTACTGACGATGAAATTGCATTTGTCGATGGGATGCGGGTCCTTGGATTCCCTATCCTTTCGCTGGGTGACTATCAGGGAAGTGTATGGCTGATCGTCAAAGCCTGATGAAGTAGTCCGGCGTGGCATGGAGGAGAAGGGGATCCGCGTAAATATTACGGCGATCCCGATCCCGATGGGATGTTCTCCGGCATTTGAGGGAAAAAGTATCCGGAAAGAGGAGATGTATGTTGAGTTCGGCGGGGGCAGATCCCCTGCATTCGAACTTTTACAGATGCTTCCTGCGGAAGAAGTGAAAGACGGGCAGGTAACCGTCATCGGGCCGGAGATTTCCCTGATGAAGGAGGGGGGTGCGTATCCTCTGGCAATTCTCGTGAAAGTCGCCGGGAAGATGATGAAGAAAGATTATGAGCCGGTCCTCGAGCGTCGGATCCATAATTTTGTTAATTACGGGGAAGGATCCTGGCATGTAGCCCAGCGTGATATCATCTGGGTGAGGATCTCAAAAGAGGTTGTGGCAAAAGGGATAAAAATTGAACATATCGGTAAACTTCTGGCCAGCAAGTTCCGTATGGACTTTCCCCAGCTGCTCGATGCGGTATCGGTTACGCTTATCACCGATGAAGCGAAGGTGCTTGAAGCAAAAAAGGATGCAGAGAAGGTGTACGAAGAGCGCGATGCACGGATAAAGGGTATGCGGGACTCCGAGGTAACCACGTATTATTCCTGCACCCTCTGCCAGACTTTTGCCCCCAACCATGTCTGTGTAATTACTCCTGAACGCCCGGCACTCTGCGGAGCGATCAGCTGGCTTGACGGTAAAATAGCGTTTGAGATCTCGCCGTCGGGTGCCAACCAGCCGATAGAAAAAGGTGCCGTCATCAACACCCTGAACGGGGAGTTTGATGGGGTTAATAAATTTGTCAAGAAGGCAAGTCACGGGGAGGTCGACCGCTGCTCGCTCTATAGTGTCATGGAATATCCGATGACCTGCTGCGGGTGTTTTGAATGTATTGCCCTCATGCTTCCCGAGGTGAACGGGATCATGATTGTGAACCGTGAATTCAAAGGAATCACCCCTTCGGGAATGACTTTTTCGACGCTCGCCGGAACGATTGGGGGAGGTGCACAGACACCGGGATTTGCCGGTATCTCAAAGAACTACATACTCTCTGACCGGTTCTTACAGGGCGAAGGAGGTATTGAACGACTCGTCTGGATGCCTTATCAGCTCAAAGAGGAACTGAAAGTGCGACTGATGAAAAAACTAGCCGACCAGAACAAACCGGATCTCTTTGAGAAGATCGCTGATGAGACAAAGGCGACAACCATCGAAGAGCTGATCGACTATCTCGAACGGGTGAAGCACCCTGCCCTGACCATGAAACCGCTGGTGTGAGGTATCCTCAATGGTTTATGATCTTCATTTTGGCTGGACCGGTGCGATTGGCACGGTGATTCTTGGCGCCACGCGGGAGGAGGGGGGAACACGAAAAACATCCTATTGTATCGGCGGGGGGACAACGCTTCCTTTCCTCGAACCCCATCCCTCAAAAACTCCTCTTGTGGCTCTGGAGATCTGTGATGATCCGGTTTACTGGTCACCGGTCATAAAAAATTATTGTGGCGATCTAGTCGACAACGTGGATTCGTGGGCAAAAACTGCCGAAACGGTCTATGGTGCCGATCTGGTTCGTCTCTACCTTACCAGTACGCGCCAGAGGAATTTTTCCGATATTGAGTCCCTGGGAAAGACCATAGAGACGGTCCTCTCGGCTACCGGACTCCCGTTGATCATCGAAGGCAGTAATGAACCCCGGATAGACAGCGAGGTTTTCCAGATGTGTGGCGAGACCGCCCAGGGAGAAAGACTTCTCCTCGGCACCGCGGAGGCCGGCAGATACCGCAGCATTGCAGCTGCCGCTCTTGCCTATAATCACTCGCTTATTGCCCAGTCCCCGATTGATGTCAACCTCGCAAAACAACTGAATATTCTCTTAAGGGAGATCGGTGTGCAGCGGGACCATGTGATCATTGATCCCTATACCGGAGCACTCGGGTATGGTTTTGAATATTCTTATTCGGCAATGGAAAGGATCCGGTTCTCCGCACTGAAAGGTGATGCCGATCTTTCCATGCCCATGATCTGCTCTGCCATTGATTCGCTGACCATAAAAGAGGTCAGGGAAGCCGAACCCTCCCGGCGGGACGAGATGGCCGTACAATGGGAATTTTATACCGGCATCGCCGGAGCGGTTGCGGGTGCCGAGATCGTTTGCGTCCGTCATCCAAAGACGGTCATGATGCTTAAAAATGCCTTTGCCAGCATAAGAGCGGGTGCGAATGTCCCGGGGGTGAACCAGGATGGCTCTTAAGGCACTGGATATCTACAAACTCCTGCCAAAAAAGAACTGCAAGGAATGTGGCGATCCCACCTGCCTTACCTTTGCCATGAAACTCGCTGGCGGAAAAGCAGATGTAGATCTCTGTCCTTATCTTGACGATCAGGCAAAATCCGTCCTTGGTGCGACCACGCGACCCCCGATACGGCTGGTAAAAATTGGCGTAGGGGAACGATCATTTGCCGTCGGCGAGGAGTTTGTCCTGTATCGTCACGACAAAACCTTCTATCACCCCCCCGGAATCCTGTTCAAGGTTTCCGATTCCCAGACACCGGAAGAGATTACCGCGTCGACCCTCCGGGTCAGGGACGAGACCTTCACCCGTATCGGTTCCGATCTGAAGTTTAACGGCATGGCAATCGAAAACGTGAGCAGGTCCCCGGAAGTTTTTGCGCGGGCTGTCGCCACCGTTGAGGCTCATGCGGATCTTCCCCTGGTCCTGATGGCTGGGAGTACAGAATCGCTCAATGCAGCACTGGTACAGGTCGGAAGCTGACCAGCCCCTGATTCATGCAGCGACCCGGGAAAATTTCAGGGATATGTGCGCCGTTGCAAAAAAACATAATTGTCCGATGGTCATTAAAGCCCATGGACTTGATAACCTCACCGAACTTGCAAGAGACTGCCTGGCAGGGGGAGTAAAAAAACTGGTCATGGATCCGAGTCCGCAATCCCTTGGTGATTATGTTACTACAGCAACTGCCATCCGGCAACTCGCTATTACCCGCGAAGTTCCGGATCTGGGCTATCCGGTGTTTATGGATGCGACTCACCCATGTCTCCAGGATGCAGCAATCGCTTTGGGAATGGTCAAATATGCTTCGGTTATCGTAACTCCTCCTCTTTCGCCTGAGTCTTCAAAGGCTGCGCTTACGCTCCGGCAGAATATATACACCGATCCCCAGAAACCTATCCAGATGAATCCCGGCCTGTACCGTGTCGGGACTCCGGGAAAAGATGCCCCCGTTCTCGTCACGGTAAACTTTTCGCTCACGTTTTTTACCCTCCAGGGGTACCTGGAGTCCTCCCGGGTTCCCTGTTTCATGCTGATTATTGACACAGAAGGTCTCTCGGTCCTGACCGCAGTAGCCGCAAGCAAATTTAATGAAACTCTGGTGCGTGACTCATTAAGGAAATTTAACGTAGAAAATGAAGTTTCCCATAAAATACTGATCATCCCGGGTTATGCCGCTCCGCTGTCAGGAAGAATCGAAGAAGCAACCGGCTGGAAGGTGATGGTCGGACCCCGGGATGCAGCAGAGATCGGAGAATACCTGAATGAGGAATGGAAAAAAATAAGTTGATCCTCTTTTGGGAACAATCCTCGTTGTCAGGTTGTTCTGGTGCGACCTTCCGGTTCATGCCTGTTTCCGGAACGTGGAATTTTCGCTCATTACAATCCCCGAATCAGCTCATTACCACCGTAGCATATTTCTCATTCCTCTTCCCATTGTTACTATCAGGGACCAAGACACCATGCGCACTGTAACTTTTCTTCCCAGTTATCGCAAGATCGATGTCGCCCGGGGAAGTACCGTTCTCGATGCTGCCCAGAGAGCCGGGCTGAATATCAATGTAGTCTGCGGCGGGCAGGGAAAATGCGGTAAGTGCGTGGTTTATATTCAGTCGGGGAAAACAGAATTTGATCGCTCAAAGTATTCGCAGTTTTTCAGCGGGGACGAACTGAGTAAGGGGGCATGTCTTGCCTGCGAAACGACCGTGCAAGGCGATCTGAAGGTGTTTGTTCCTGAGAGCACCCTTATTCAGGAACAAAAGATTCTCGTCGAAGGACGGGATGCGGGAATCGAATTTCATCCTTCTGTAAGAAAATATTACGTCGAACTGCAACCGCCCACCCTGACCGATCCTTCACCGGACCTGACCCGCCTTTTATGGGGAATCCAGAGAAGCGGGGGGCCGGTGGCCGAAAAAATTTATGTTCCGCTGGAAGTGATGCGTGAAATACCCAATCTCCTCCGGCATAGTGACTGGAAGGTGACCGGGACCGTAGCCCTTGTTCCCGGAGGTTACCGCCTGATTGATCTCCAGGAGAATGATACTTCAAAACGCATCTTTGGTGCCGCAGTTGATCTCGGCTCGACTACGGTTGTCGTGTATCTCTGGGATCTGGTGAGCGGCAAGGTGGTCGCTGTAGCCTCGAATTATAACCGGCAGATCAGCTGCGGGGAGGACATTCTTGCCCGGGTTAATTTCGCCCGGAAGAACGGACTTACCAAACTGCAGGCCCTTGCTGCGGAGAGCATCAATGCTGCACTCACGTCTGCTTCAAACACTGCCGGAATCGACCGCGAGGATATTTACGAGGTAGTGGTTGCCGGTAATACGGTGATGACCCATATGCTCCTCGGTATCGATCCGGCCTATATTATTGCAGAACCCTACGTGCCCGTGGTCCAGCGGGCATTGTCCGTCGCGGCCGGTAGGATCGGAATTGCCGGCAACCAGAACTGCGGGCTCTTTGTCTTCCCCGCTGTCAGCGACTTTATCGGTGGCGATATTATTGCCGATATCCTTGCCTGCGGCATGAGCGAACGTGAGGAGATCTCCCTCCTGATCGATATCGGCACCAACTTCGAAGTCGTGCTCGGGAACAAGGAATGGATGTTCTCCTGCGCCGGTGCCGCCGGCCCTGCCCTTGAAGGAGGAGAAGTGCTTTTTGGCATGCGGGCAAATCCTGGGGCAATCGAGAAGATTACCGTCGACCCTTTTACTCTTGATCCCCGGTATAGCACGATTAATAACATCAAACCCAGGGGGATTACCGGGTCGGGATTAATCGACCTGCTCGCGGAGCTCATTTCCGCATGTGTTATTGACAGGACCGGGCGGATAAATACCGGCATCGAGAATAAACGTGTCCGGACGGGCATTCACTTTCCGGAATTTGTCATCGCGTGGGACGAAGAAACGGATATCGGAAAAGATATCGTCATCACGGAAAATGACATCAAGAACCTGATCATGAGCAAGGCATCGATTCATGCGGCCTGTGTGACCCTTATGAAAGAGGCCGGTGTCACCAGGCATGAAATCTCAACGATTTATTTTGCCGGCGCATTTGGCAATTACCTGGACAAGAAAAATGCAACGATCATCGGGCTGATCCCCGAGATCGAACTTGAGAGGATAAAAAATATCGGGAACGGAGCAGTGACGGGTGCGAATCTTGCGCTCATCAACCGGCGGGAGCGAAAAACACTTGATATCATTGCATCCCGGATTGCGTACATCGAACTCAATGCAGAACCCTCCTTCATGGATGAATATACCTCAAGTACATTCCTGCCGCACACGGACCTCACCTTATTCCCGATGGTCCAGAAACTTCTGGAAGCCTGTCGGATCAGGAAGGGATGATCCGGATGGCAAAGATGATCTCTTCGCCGCATTCCCGTGCTACCGGAGTTGGAGCACTCCCGCATACCGATCCTGCAGAGGCATGCGAAGATGTCCTGGCACTATTTCCCGAGTTCCCTTACGTCCCGACTCTTCCGGAACGGGGACAATGGGAAAGTATCGTTTTTAACGACTCGGAGCAGATGCCGGGAAGACTCATCAGAGATGATCGCCTCCTGTATGACAGCACGACTGACAATACTGCGGCGATGGAACAGGTCTATCTGGATTACGTGGAGGGAAACTATGCTCCTTACGGATTCCATAAGGAATATGCCTCGGGTTTCATCGAGATGATGACCCGGGATATCTCCCCGGCCAATGTGCTGAAATGCCAGGTGACGGGCCCGGTCACGTTCGGCATGCAGGTGGTCGACGCAGGCAAACGCCCGATGTATTATGATGCACAACTTGCCGATATGCTTTCCAAGATGATCGCGCTCAAGGCACGGTGGAGCGAGGTCGAGATGAAGGAAAAGACCGGTGTTGCGGAAACTCTCGTCGTTTTGAACGAACCCTACCTTGCGTCACTCGGATCATCGGTGGTGCCGCTGGATAAGGAACTGGTAAGAAACGGCTGGGAGGATGTTGCGGCGCTGGTCGAGGGTGGTCTCGGCATTCACTGTTGTTCAAATACGGATTGGGAATTTGTCATGGACCTTCAGCCTTCAGTCATTTCCATCGATGCCTATATGACGGCAAAAGAGTTCCTGTTGTATGCTGATGCGATCGTTGCGTATATGGAAAAGGGAGGGGTAGTAGCATGGGGGATTGTCCCTGCGGAGTACAGGATATTTGCCACCGAGACCCCCGACCGGCTCTATGAACGGTATTGTGCGATCAGGACCCAGCTCTGCGCCTGCATGCCAGAACGGCTCTTTGATTCACAGTCCCTTATTACGCCCAGTTGCGGAATACGGTTTGCTGACCGAAAAGGTGCAGTTGCTATTATGCAAACCGCCGCAGAGATCTCCCGGCGAATCCGTAAGAATGCATCGGGTTGATACCCGGATGTTGAACAGGACCGAATTCATGGAAAAAAATCCCTTTACCATTGCAATATCAGGAAAAGGCGGGACCGGCAAGACTACGGTTAGTTCCCTTCTCATCCGTTCATTCATAGACCTGGGAGAAACACCCGTTCTCGCTATTGATGCTGATCCAAATGCCAACCTGCATGAAGCTCTTGGGGTAACTGTGCACGAATCGCTGGGATCTATGAGGGAAGAAGCTTTTACCCGTCACATCCCCCCGGGCATGAACCGTCATGATTATGTCAGGTTCCGGTTCCGGCAGGCTCTTGTCGAGGCCAATGGTTTCGATCTCGTGGCGATGGGAAGGCCGGAAGGGAGCGGATGTTACTGTTTTGCCAATGATTTGTTGTCAGAATGCATGATCCATCTTGAGGGTGACTACCGTTTTGTTGTGATAGATACCGAGGCAGGCATGGAGCATATAAGCCGTGGGACACTCGGAAGACCGGACATGCTCCTCATCGTGAGCGATCCCGGTGCCAGGGGTTTGCGGACGATTACCCGGATCAGGGAGATCGCAACCCAGCTGGGGCTTGAACCGGAACGTATCCAGATCGTGTTCAACAGGTTCAAATCCGGGTACTGCGCCCGTGGACATCGGAAATATTAACCCAATTGGTGTTATTCCCGATGATCCGGAGGTTGAAAATGCAGACCTCGCAGCATCACCGGTTTCACAGATCCCGGCAGATAGCTCTGCCCGGGTTGCTGTGCTGAATCTCGCCCGGAAAATCCGATGTATTGCAAGTGAATTAGATAAAAAAAGCGTTTAATCTCCCCAGCATTGCTGCCGGATAACTGTTTAAATTACTGGTAGTTCCCTCCAGATTTGCTGACAAAAAAAGGATCTTTCATCGATTGAATCCTTAAGAACATTGATGCGGGCTTTATTACATGGCATGTGGTGGTTGTTCAGTTTCTTCTCAAATCATGAAGTCAAAAATATTGTTGATCGACGTGTTTGGCCAGCTTTTTATTTTTCCCGGTTAAAAACAAAGTCGTGAGAGCACACAAAAAAATTTTATGAGCCTTGTGAAAAGTATTACTTTGCGCTTCCCCCGTTATGTGAAATTTCCGGAGTTGTACGCTTACCACATATACTTTTGGTTGAAAATTATGGTAGGTATTGAGAGTCGCCCGCCTCAGGACCTGTCCGGGAATGAAGGGATAGGTATTTTTTCGAGATATTTCGATCACTGATCTGCAGCAGCGCACCCGGTCAAAGTTGGGGAGTTTTAGTGTTTCCCGGAATAGCATTCTTTCGTCATGTCAGAATACGACTCTCTAATTCCGGTGCATTTTTTGATTATAACAGTTCTATTATAACCAGAATGGTCAAAAAAAATTGATACCTGAAAACCATAAAAAACCGAAATTTTTCTTATAAAAAAACCGCTGCTGCAATCACCGTGCTCCAGAGTCCGTTCTTGTCGCCTTCTGCCGACTGGCACACATGTTTTGTCTTGATGATTTTTCCGCTCGCCTTATAGATCTGTTCACGTTCCTGCCATGCGAGGTTAACATCGAACTCTATCCCGAGTGTTGTTGCAAGCATCGTTGCTGCAAGATCTTCTGCATATTCACCGGTCTTTTCCTGGGTTTCACCATGGGCATGGTGTTCGGACAGATACCCGTATTCCTCCGTATCCTTAGGAAGTGCAAGACCGATTGCAGAAGATACGAGACGGTTCGGCTCATTCGTATCGTTCCTCGCCATGACACAGAAGGTAATCCCACCGGGCATGAGCTGTTTTAACCCTTCAGACTTTGATATCTGCCTGCAGTTCGGGGGAAAAATACTGGAAACATATACAAGGTTACATTTTTCGATTCCGGCCTTTCTCAAGGCAAGTTCAAAGGACGCGAGGCGATCTTTGTGGACTCCAACACCCTTGGTGAAGAAAATCCTTGTCGGAACAATCATAATTTTTATTGATCTTTTTCTTTCTTTAAGTTTTGGTGGTTTTTTCTTCGCGATCTTCCCTTTCTGTCATAATCTCTCTTTTTTTTGAGTTTCCGTAAGTATGACGGAGAATTACCCGTTTTTTCCCTGCATCTCATTCCCCTGCATCTCAAGAAGAATATCCGGTAACTCCCTCATGGTATCGATAACGAAATCCGCAGCTACACCGGTGCGATCCTGCGAGAACCGATCCCCGTATCGGGCGTATACTGTCCTTATGCCAAGAGACCGGCAGGGCGCGATATCACGGTGAGGGCTATCGCCTATCAGGACTGCTTCACCAGTCTGTGCTTTCATCATCTCAAGTGCAAAGAGGAACGGCTCATGTGCAGGTTTTTTTATCTTCACCATATCATAACTGACCATACAACAGAAGAATGGCAGCAATCCGGTTTTTTCCAGACGGAGCGTTGCATCTTTTGCATAGGCATCGGTGACAATTCCCATATGATATCCGTGTTCGTGGAGTGACTGAAGTGTTCCCGGAACTCCTTCAAAAGGTGAGATGCTCCGAAGTTTTTCGGTCTCATATACCCGACAGGCGGTGCGATAGGAACTATTAACCGGGATGCCCCGTTCTTCCATGTACTGGCGGATATTTTCATGGGACTCGAATCCGTGTCCTGTGGTCAGAAAGTATGAAAAGAGATCCTCACCGTCGTTCTGATTCAGGTGTCTCGCGACGGACTGGCAGGCAGCAATCTGCGCTCCAACAAGGTCAAAAAGGGTATTATCCATGTCAAAGAGGAGTGTTGTGACCGCTGAAGGAAATTCTTTCATCGCTGTAAATATGTTGATCCGTTCTTCCTATGAGAGTATGGATGGTGGCAGGTTCGAGAACTAACGATAATTGTCAGGATCATTCACCGCTCCGGATTCATTTCATACGTTTTTCAGTCAAATGAAAATACATCGATCAAAGGTTTAACCCTGAAGACCACCAATAGAAATTACACCTCGCAGGCTGGGCCATGGACGATATTTACCTTATAGAGATCCGTCTCGGAAGGACGAAATGGCGGATCAGGAAAACGGTTTTTACTATTGCTCGAATGTTTAATATCGAGAGCAACATCGAAAGAAACCCCCATGTCACACTGTTTGGTCCCCTGGCCCTGAATGTTGGTGTCACCTCGGTGGAGTTTCTGGACGCAATCGGGAGGGTAGCAGCTGAGTGCGATCCGATCCCGTTCACCATTGATGGCTGGGAGAAACGCGAGGGAATGTCCGGCAGTGTGATCGCATTCCGGGTCCGCCCTTCGGAAAAATTAAAAAACCTGACAGCATCGATCGCGGGCGCAGTATCCCCGCTTGTATGCAGCAGCAATATATGGGATACCGTCCCGGACAGCAAATGGTTTCACGTTACGGTTGCAAACCATCTTGACCCAACTGTTGCGTCCTCAGTCTTTTCAACCCTTAAAAAATGCACAGTAGAAGAGCCGGCGGAGGACAGGTCATCTCCTGGTTTTGCCGCCGGATCCTGCGCAGTATACAGCGCGCCATTCGAAGGAGGGAAAAGGATGAGTCCCAGCCGGTCACCCTCGACGAAGCAGGACTCAGGATCACCATAATGAAGGGTGAATCGATCCTCGCAGAATACGATCTTCTCGAAAAACGCTGGATTGTTACCGGTCACAGTCAGAACAATCCGGCTTGGCAGAATACTCTCAGGCTTTACCGCCACAAGGCAGGGTTTGAACGATTGGATCCCAGGTTTTCAGATCCCGAAGACATTTTCCTGATCTCAGATCTGCACCTCGGCCATGCAAATATCATACGCTACTGTTCCCGCCCGTTTTTCTTTTCCGATGTCCGTGAAATGGATCATGTGCTGATAAAGAACTGGAATTACACGATCTCTTCCGCCAACCGTGTATATTATCTTGGAGACCTGAAATACGGTCAGGATGCGGCTTCTGCTGAGTATTACCGGAATAAACTCCGGGGGCGGATCAGTTTTGTTCAGGGAAATCACGATTTCCGGCATACCGGGGTGCAGGCGTTGACGATCCTTGAACACAGGGGCCTGCGGTTTTGTCTTGTTCACGATCCTGCAGACGCACCGGAACGATTTGAGGGATGGATAATCCACGGGCATCACCATAACAACAATCTCCGTTCTTATCCGTTCATCAATTTCGAATGCCGCCGGATCAATGTAAGTGCAGAGATACTCGGGTATATTCCGGTAACCCTGGACCATATCTGCGGCCTTATCCAGGAGCGTTTATCCGGCAGTGACAGGACACCGATCCTTCTTAATTATGCCTACAGCTGGGATTAAGCGATATTTTTTTTCATTTTTTGTCTGTTTCATAACCTATATACCGACCAAACGTAAAGTTCCCCATTAACGGGAAGATTACGATGCTGTTTGAACGGATTATCTCTGAAGGTATCTCGCATAATTCCTATCTTATTGGCTCAGGTGGCAGGGCGGCGGTGATCGATCCGCGGCGGGACTGTGACATTTACCTCCGGATCGCCAGCCGGCATGGGCTGGTCATTACCCATATCTTCGAGACACACAGGAATGAGGACTATCTCATAGGGTCGCTGGAGCTCAGGGAGAGGTGTGGTGCAGAGATTTATCATGGTGCCCGGTTGGCATTCGCCTACGGAAAGCCGGTGCAGGAAGGTGACAGGTTCATGCTCGGTACACTGGAGCTTCTGGTACAGGAAACCCCCGGCCACACGGAGGAGAGCATCTCTCTCGTACTCTTTGATAATGAGATTTCAGACCGGCCGTATATGATATTTTGCGGCGACACCCTCTTCTCCGGTGAAGTTGCACGGACCGACTTCTTCGGAGAAGAACGTAAGGCGGAGATGGCAGAAAAGATCTATGACAGCATCATGAGCAAAATCATGCCCCTCGGCGAGGGGGTTATCGTCTGTCCGGCTCATGGAGCCGGGTCGGTGTGCGGTACAGAGATCGCAGATCATCCTTTTACAACTGTTGGGTATGAAAAAAAGACAAACCTGGTACTGGCTCAGGGACGGGAATTATTCATTGAACACCGTTCCGCAGAATCCCCGTACTGCCCCCCTTACTTCCGTCAGATGGAGAACGATAACCTGAAGGGTCCTGCGGTCCTTCACCGGATGCCGGATCTGCGGGAACTTACCATCGCAGACGTTAACCAGCTCAGGAAGTCCGGATGCCAGATCGTTGATATCAGATCACCAACGAGTTTTGGCGGGGGGCATATTCCCGGCAGCATTTCGATCTGGCGTGAGGGTCTCCCGGCATTCATAGGCTGGGTCCTTAACTACCAGAGACCGGTGGTTCTTGTTGACGACTTTAATCTCGACCTGGATACCGTTGTCTGCCATTTTATACGGCAGGGATATGATTCCATTGCCGGAGTACTCTCAGGGGGATTTCCTCTCTGGACCAAGGCGGCACAGGATATCGGAATCATACCTCTCTGTTCAGTCCAGCAATTGAAGGAACGCCTCGGTAAAGAAGAGCCCTTCCTGCTTGATGTCCGGGACATTAAAAACTGGAACGAAGTCGGCCATATCCGGGGGGCTCACCAGGTATATATTGGCGAACTGCCGCAACACCTCGATGAAATTCCGAAAAATGAACCGATCGTGGTTTATTGCGATGCAGGATTTAAAGGAAGCCTTGCGGCAAGCATCCTTGCGATCCATAAGTATCAGCAGGTAACAAATGTCCTTGGTGGAATGACCGCATGGAAAAAGGCAGGATACCCGATAGAAAAATAATTTTTCTTTTTATTATTTCGACAACGATTAATAAAGTTTATCTGGTACCATCGGGAATTCCAATGAGATGAGTTTATGGATATATTGAAAATTCCGCGGATGGAGAAACAGGAGTATGATCGGCTGATCGAAAAGGGTTATGTCTGCCGGATCGCCTTCCAGGGTGAGAAATATCCCTATATTGCACCATTCCTGTACGTCTTTGACGGTTCATTTCTCTATTTCCTCTCCACGAAATATGGAAAAAAAATCGACTATTTCCGGAAGAGCCCCTATGTTTCCGTTGAAATTGAGAAATACACCAAAGACCTTTCGTCATATATGTTCGTGACGCTTCAGGGATATCTTGAAGAAGTTCACGACTCTATCGAAAAGAAAATTATCCGGGAGAAATTCGTCGACCTGGTAGTAGAGAGGGATCTTTCCTGCAATATCCTCGCGGCACTCGGTCATTCCCCCCTGGATCCTCCCGCTGCAATCGCTGAAGAAGAGCGTTCGCTGGTCTGGAAGCTGGTCGGGGTCAAGGATCTCGTTGCTCTGAAAAACCTCTGAGTTTCTCTCGCAGAATGGTAATCAATCTTAAGATAGCCTAATCCAGTAACACGAGGGCACCCCCTACCAGAAAATTTCCGGATCAAAAAAATTTCACGACAGGTTTTATTTTCACCCATATTTTTTTATGTTTACCAGTGGTGGAAGGGTTCTTGAAAATACAAAGGATTCGTCGGAGAACCCTTTTAAAACATGAGTCCTATAGAAGGATCCTGGGATATATCTGTTTTTCCCGTAATCTTTTTTTTGAGATGAAAAGAGAATTTCTCTTTTTTTTAGTGGTTCACACCCAGTAGTTCAAGCATCTGGTGGGTATTACTTGTCGGCATGGCACAGGTATGGGCAGTACAGACATATGCTGTCGCGGGAATCACGGCAGAATTCAGATTCGCGGCAAAAGGAGCAAGGGTAACGAGGCGTGATCTGGACTCATCCCCGGGCAGATGAAGGACCATGACAGCCGGAAGATAATGATCCCAAAGTGCCCGGATCATAGACAGTGTATCCTCAGCATCCCGATACCCGGCAATCACGACATCATGAACGGGTCCGATTGCATTGTCAAGAGCGCACATGAATCCCGAATATGCCGAAGGAGACTGTTGCACGATAGGGGCAAAATAACGGGACAGGTCAGATGCATGTTTATCGAGTGCCGGGTCACCAGTGAGGTGTGCAAGCCTCACGAGATTTTCGAAAGCTACAGAATTGCATGACGGTATTGCTCCATCATAAATTTCTTTTTTGCGGACAAGGAGGATCTTTTCCGTGTCCGATATCGTAAAAAACCCGCCCTCCTGTGAATCCCAGAAATGCGAGAGAAACCAGGCATTGTGTTCGAGGGCAGACGAGAGATACGATGGTTCAAAAGTGGATTCATAGAGTTCGATTAATGCCTTGATCACAAATGCATAGTCATCGCCAAAAGCGGGGATTGCCGCCTCGCCGTCGCGATACCGGTGCAGGAGCCCCCCGGTCTCATCATGCATACGATCCAGAACAAATTCCATTGCCTGCCGGGCAGCTGACAGGTACATTTCGTTCCCAAAGGTTCGTGCTGCCTGTGCAAGTGCTGCGATAAAGAGGCCGTTCCAGTCGGCCAGTACCTTATCGTCCCGGGACGGACGAGAACGCCGTTCCCGTGCATTGAAAAGTCTGGTTTTTATCGATACAAGCTGCGATTCAGCATCGGCACTGGATGTTCCGGGAGCGGATGCCCGGCTCGTGGAGGAAGGGGTCAGGTAAAGGATATTGTGTCCCGGTTTTCGGTCCGGAGCCGGGTAATTTCCGGCATCTTTCATCGAGAAAAACCGCGCAGCGAGGGCAGCATCGTCTTCTCCCAGGATCTGCCGGGCCTCATCTTTCGTCCAGACATAAAACGCCCCTTCCCCGCCTTCACTGTCGGCATCTTCAGCTGAGAAGAATGCACCTTCCTGGGAGGTCAGGTCTCGGATGACATAGGTAATAATCTCTTCAGCAGTCCTCCGGAATTGCGGGTTACGGGTAGCCTGGTAGGCTTCGGTATAAGCCATGAGGAGAAGGGCCTGATCGTACAGCATTTTCTCAAAGTGCGGTACCCGCCACAAGGCGTCAGTGGAATACCGGTGAAATCCTCCACCGATCTGGTCGCAAATCCCTCCCATGCGCATTGCATCAAGCGTTTTTTCCACTATGGAGAGTGCTTGGGGTTTGCCTGTCCGCTTCCAGAACCGCAAGAGGAAGAGGAGATTACAGGGTGTCGGGAATTTTGGAGCACTGCCAAATCCTCCATTCACCTCATCAAAACGCACCGCCAGTTCTTCATACCCCTCCTGGAGAAGTGACCGGTCCGGTTCGATCCCCATTGGTGATCCCGGGGTATTTTGAAGAGCCGCGGCGATCTCGTCTGCAGAAGCAGTAAGATCGCTGCGCCTTTCCTTCCAGAATTTCGTAATTCTGGGAAGCAGGTCAAGGAGGCCGCTCATGCCAAAACGCCCCTCCCGGGGTATGTATGTCCCTGTAAAGAACGGTTTTTTCTCGGGCGTCACGATGACGGTGAGGGGCCAGCCGCCCTGGCCGGTCATCATCTGGCAGGCCGACATGTAAATACTGTCAATATCCGGGCGTTCTTCCCTGTCCACCTTAATGCAGATGAAATCCTTATTGAGTAATGCAGCAACACCGGCATCTTCAAATGATTCGTGCGCCATCACATGGCACCAGTGGCATGTGGCGTAGCCGATTGACAGGAAGACGGGTTTATCTTCATTGAGGGCGCGGTCGAATGCTTCGTCCCCCCATCGGGTACCAGTCCACAGGATTCGCCGCGTGCTGGAGAAGGTAGGGACTCTTTTCATACATAAGCCGGTTATAATGAGTCCCGGTGGGGTCAGATCGCATCCCGGAGGTATCCGGTTCCATAGATGCTCATTCGCAGTTCCGGATAATGAGGCTTTCAGAAGTGCAATGGTATGGTATCATTATCTGTGACCTGCTTACAAAGATCATAGTATCGAAAAATGGACCAGAATACGACCTCATTTCTTGTGGTCATTGGGATGGGAATCATCGTGATCCTTATTTCCCGGGCATTAGATGTTCTCTGGGCACAGGCGATCCCGATACGATTTTTTTATTACGTAGTCCGCGCTCCCGGCGTGGCAGTTCATGAATTAAGTCATGTCTTCGGGTGTCTCATCATGGGAGCGAAGGTAAAAAATGTCGTGCTCTTCTCAAAGGAGGGAGGTTCAGTGACGTATACCCGGCCAAAAATTCCCTACCTTGGCGACGTAGTGATCGGAACCGCGCCGCTCATCTGCATTCCCCTGATTCTCGCAGGATGTACCTGGGTATTTGCTCAGTTTCTCGGCTGTGTCTTCCCCGCTCTTCCCCAAGGTATCGGATCGAGTGCTGATCTTTTTTTACTCGGAACCGGAGTCATTGGGATGTTTACCTGGAATCTCGTGATCATGTTCAATCCATGGTTCATCCTGTATCTTTATATCACCCTCTCGCTCATTCTGTCTGTCGCACCATCTGCGCAGGACATCCATAATGCGGCGGTTGGAATCTGTATCATAACGCTTTCCGGGATACTGATCCTCTGGAGCAGCATCGCCCCTGCGGTGAGCATTCTGGCAGAGATAACCCGACTCGTCAACATTGGTTTTGTTCTCGGTCTTTCATTCGGGATTATTGCGCTGATCATTTCAATTCCTCTTATGATCGTGTATGTACACAAAAAATTCTAAACTAATCCAGGTATAGCGATAAGATCGGTATTAATTGATCAGGAATGCAATTTTTTTGTATACATGACCCACGAGTCTTCCCAGGATATATCAGACGACGCAGAACAAACCGCCCGTTCCACACCTGTCATGCGTCAATATTGGGAAATCAAGAAAAAGCATCCGGATACTATCCTCTTCTTCCGCATCGGAGATTTTTACGAAACATTCGAACGTGATGCGGAACTCATCTCCCGCGAACTGGAGATCGTTCTAACATCGCGCTCAAAAAGCGGTGAAAACCGTATCCCTCTTGCCGGAGTGCCGTATCACGCTGCGGACGGATATATTGCCAAACTTGTCGGTAAGGGATACAAGGTAGTTGTCGTCGATCAGGTGGGAGATACAAAAAATGCCCGGGGAATGGTAAAACGCGAGCTGGTCCGGGTGATCACCCCGGGAACCGTCATCGATTCTGCCATGCTGCCCTCTTCAGCCTCCTCATTCATGCTTGCTCTTTCTCCTGATACAAAAAATAAGCAGTGGGGAATGGCATTCCTAGATATCTCGACCGGGGAATTTTTTGTCGTGCTGGTAGATTATGACCCGGGCTTTGAAAATATCCTCTCCGAGGTTGCCCGCTACTGCCCTGCAGAATGTATCATTCCGTCTGGACTCCCGTCGGGTCTCACGGAAGCTTATCCGGGAGCGGGGTGTAGCAGTTACCCTTTTCAGGAATGATGAATTTTCCGAAGAGCGGGCACACCAGCATCTCACGGGGCATTTCCACGTTGCCTCTCTTGCCGGGTTTGGATGCGAGGGATTACCCGCAGCAATCGGAGCCGCGGGTGCTGCACTCGCCTACGCAAAAGAAACGCAGAATGCCCCCCTCTCTCACATCAGCAGTTTCTCCCTGCGCACCTCGGGACAGAGCCTCATGCTCGATGCAGTTACACTGCGGAACCTTGAAGTGAACAACACCATCCGCCCCGATCCCAAAGGAGCGACCCTCTTCTCCTGCCTGAACCTGACAAAGACCCCCATGGGAAGCCGTCTGCTCATGCGCCAGCTCTCCCGCCCATCTACCAGCCCCGATGAAATCAATAAACGGCTGGATGTAATTGATTTTCTGATCGCCCATACCACTACGCGTCTTGAACTCAGGACACTGCTTGGACGGTGCGCAGATATCGAGAGAATTGCTGGACGGGTTGCCTACGGGAATGCAGGACCTCGGGACCTGATTGCACTTGCTGCCACGCTTTCTGTGATCCCGATGATCAAAACTGTCCTGCAGGAATGTGATGCCCGTGAAATCCCGCACAATATCGTCGACGCAATCGGAAATCTTCATGATTTACCGGACCTGATTGATCTGATAGGAAGAGCGATTGTCGATGACCCCCCTGCCATTGCCCGTAACGGCGGGGTCATACAACCGGGCTATTCAGAAGACCTTGACTCTCTTAAGGGAGTGTTGCATTCCGGAAAGGACTGGATTGTCCGGCTGCAGGCTGAGGAGCGGCAGAAGACCGGCATAAAATCACTTAAGATCGGCTATAACCGGATTTTCGGCTACTACATCGATATAACAAAACCAAACCTTCACCTCGTCCCGTCCCATTACCATCGTCGTCAGACAACGGTGACCGGTGAACGGTATACCCTCCCCGAACTGCAGGAAAAGGAAACCCTGATCACGAATGCCGACGAGCGGGTTCTTTCGCTTGAGCGTGAACTCTTTACGGGAATTATCGGGACGCTCCGGACTGCCATTTCGGATCTCCAGGCTATTTCCGGAGGAATTTCGGTTCTGGATGTTTCCGCGTCCCTTGCCGAAGTTGCTCAGGTGAGAGGTTATGCGCGTCCCCAACTGAACCAGGGCGATGCGATTATTATCCGTGACGGGCGCCACCCGGTGGTTGAACAGAGTGCGATGGGGACTTTTGTACCGAATGATACCGAGCTTGCCAGTTCCGGTACTCAGGTGATGATCATCACCGGCGCCAATATGGCAGGCAAGTCCACCTATATGCGGGCGGTTGCGCTGATCTGCATCATGGCCCAGGCCGGAAGTTTTGTCCCTGCCCGGTCTGCACGTGTCGGAATACTCGACAGGATATTTACCCGGGTCGGTGCTTTTGACGATCTCGCCAGCGGGCAGAGTACTTTTTTTGTCGAGATGCTCGAACTTGCAAATATACTCAATAATATTACTGCCCGCAGTCTCGTCATCCTTGATGAGATCGGGAGAGGGACAAGTACCTGCAGACGGGCATTCGATTGCAAAAGCGGTTCTTGAATACCTGCACGGGCGGGCAGGAGCCGGGCCAAAAACCCTGTTCGCCACGCACTTTCATGAACTTGTTGAGGTGGAAGGTTCCCTTAAACGGGCAAAAAATTATCATTTTGCAGTAAAAGAGACAAATAATGACGTTATCTTCCTGCGAAAGCTCATCGTCGGCGCTACCGACAAGAGTTATGGCATACATGTTGCCCGGCTTGCCGGCATTCCAAAAAAAGTGACGGACCGTGCCTCGGCGATCCTGAACGAGTCGATGAACCAGGATGTCCCGTCGGGAACCCGTCCCCAGCGTTACACCCAAATCCTTCTTGTCGACACCGAAAATCCGCTGCAGACACCGCCCCATGACCAGGTTCTCGATCACCTTTCCCGGATTAATACCGACGGGATGACCCCCCTGCAGGCACTGGAAAAGATCGTCGAGTTGCAGCAGATGCTGAAAAACAAGGAGATACCGTTATGATCGACGAAAAAACAGGTTCCACCATCCGCATCCTTGACCAGGCAACGGTGAATCAGATCGCTGCAGGCGAGGTGGTGGAGCGCCCTGCATCAGTCGTAAAAGAACTTGTTGAAAATGCCGTAGACGCAGGTGCCCATGCCATTTTGATCGATATTACTACCTCGGCAGAGAGCATCAGGAGTATCCAGGTTATCGATGACGGATCGGGGATGTCTCCTTCTGATGCCGTGCTTGCATTTGCTCCTCACGCGACGAGCAAGATTATCCGGATAGAAGATCTTCCCAGGGCTCATACTCTTGGATTCCGGGGAGAAGCTCTCGCCAGTATCGCTGCAGTTTCGAGAATAACCCTGACAACACGGCTTCGGGCACCGGGAATTATCGGTGGGACAAAGGTTGTTGTTGAAGGAGGAAAGATCCTCCAGACATGCGATGTCGGTGCGCCGGAAGGAACCAGTATCCTGGTGCAGGATCTTTTTTTTAATACGCCGGCACGAAAAAAGTTCCAGAAGAGCAGGAACACGGAGATTGCGCATATTTACGCATTTCTGGAGAGTATTAGTCTTTCCCATCCCGGGATCTCCTTCCGGCTGGTCATCAACCGTGACGAGAAGCTGATCACGGATCGATCGGTCAACCTTCTCGATACTATTGCCCGGCTGTACGGAAGTGAAATGATAAAGGAACTTATACCAATGGACCAAGTGTTCCCCTTCATGAAGGTCTCCGGGTATATTTCGCGCCCATCGCTCACGCGAAAGGATCCCTCCCGGATCATGGTTACAATCAACCAGCGATCGGTATCGTCGACATTGATCAGCGGAGTGCAAAACAGGGATATGGTACTCTGCTTCCCAGAGACCGGTTTCCTATCGCATTCCTTTTCCTGACCATTGACACCGATCTTGTTGATGTGAATGTCCACCCGGCAAAAAAACTTGTGAGACTTTCCCGTGAGAAAGAGATCGCCTGCCAGGTGGCCGAAGCAGTGAACATGGCATTGCTTCAGCATGACCTGATTCCGGATCTTGTTGCGCCATCACGATCACACACTCAGGCAGATAGGGGAGCGGAACCGGATTCGGACCGTCTCTATGATCTGGATGAACCGGCACCTTCCGGAGTCAGCGAAACCACACATGCAGGAACTCTCACGACCGATCGACAGCTCCGCCAGACAGAACTTATCTACCGGTATGCCCCCTCAGGAGTCTAAACTCCCGCTCATGGAGGTTATCGGCCAGTTTGGAGGGATCTACATCCTCGCCACAACTGATACCGGTGAGCTTGTCGTGATCGATCAGCATGCCGTTCATGAACGT
This sequence comes from uncultured Methanoregulaceae archaeon, assembly GCA_963829335.1. GTDB lineage: Archaea > Halobacteriota > Methanomicrobia > Methanomicrobiales > Methanospirillaceae > Methanoregula. The sequence continues at coordinate 271,690 of CAWHIE010000001.1, read as the reverse complement.
ATCCTGTACGAACAGGTCATCGCCAGCATGTCTGGAGATCATGGTTCACAGGATCTTATCATCCCGTTGGTCCTGCATAGACCACAACACGAGGTCGCCGTTCTCCGCGATCTTTTACCGGTTCTTGCAGAGGCAGGGTTCAGTCTGGAGGAGTTTGGGAAAGATACCTTCCTTGTCAGATCTATTCCTGTGGTTCTGGGTAAACTTGAACATATGACGTTGATTGATGACATGGTGAACGATCTTGTCAGTGAAGAACCGTCAGTTGCGGTAACCGACCGAGAAAGAATTACCCGTATTATCGCATGCCGGGGGGCGATCAAAGCCGGAACGGTCTGTACACTGGAACAATGCCAGCGACTGATTCAGCAGTTACGATCTGCAAAAAACCCCTTTACCTGCCCTCATGGGAGACCAACAATTATAAGGTTCACCCGTTCAGATCTGGACACGATGTTCAAACGAATATGAGAAATTACAGGAATGAAAACAACAGATAATCCAATATCATGCCCTTCTTTCAATCGTTCGTGATTAAGATTACATGAGAAAGAGACGATTATAGTGAATGAGGATGACCTTTTTCAGAACGGAAAGATGTTGATGAAAAATACGTATCAGGCCTCACTGGATCACAATGGATCGTATTTTTCGTGCGATGATGGTTCCGGCCAAGGTATTCCTGAATTTCAACAGATGGTGCTGTCATTTTACGAACAGCATGGTCGGAAGATGCCATGGCGAAATACCAGTGATCCTTATAACATTCTTGTTTCGGAAATTATGCTCCAGCAGACTCAGGTTGAACGGGTCACCAAAAAATTTCCTGAGTTTATAAATACATTCCCGGATTTCGCCTCGCTTGCCGCAGCCCCTTTAGCCGCTATCCTCGCTGTCTGGCAGGGTATGGGATATAATCGGCGGGCTGTCGCTTTACAGAAATGTGCAATCCGGGTTATGGCAGATTACAACGGTACTCTTCCGGATGATGTGGAGAATCTCGCAACGTTTCCCGGTATTGGCAGGGCAACTGCAGCATCTATTGCCGCATTTTCATTCAACATACCTGTGGTTTTCATCGAGACCAATATTCGGAGGGTTTTTATCCATTTTTTCTTTCCCTCTTCAGAGACCGTCAGTGACGCTGAAATCCTCCCCCTCGTTGAGAAGACCCTGTATCGTGAAAATCCCCGGGTCTGGTATTGGGCGCTGATGGATTTGGGGGCCTCTCTAAAAAATACTGTTACCAACCCGAACCGGCGAAGTGCCCACCACTCTCAACAATCTCCCTTCGAAGGATCTGACCGGAAAATCCGGGGGATAATTCTGAAGATTCTCCTGAAAGAACACGTTCTGGAAGAAGAGCAATTTTTTATCCGTCTTTCAGAAGATCGCTCCCGGGTAATGAGAATTCTGAGAGCGCTTGAATCCGAAGGATTCATTCAACACAGGGAAAATGGATATATGCTGAATAATTAATATTTTAATTTTCATTATACATATTTTTTTATTTATTAACTATTTATATTATGTTTTGTGAAAAAATCCGGGAAATTTCTTAATATTTTTTATTTAAAAGTCAATAACTTTCATCGCATGATTCATTTGTAAATTTTAATAATCGGGAAGAAGAGGAGCAGATATTTATTATATTAATCAACCGTCTCTGTGTCAGATGGATAACTCAGTTTCCGCGTATTGTTTCAATGAGCTTGAGATCCATTGAGCAATATCACATGAATCAAGACCGGTTTCCTGTGCAAGTTTTTGAGAAATACAGGAGATCAAATCCCGGTTTTCAGAAATAGTACTTATCGAAACTTCTTCCCCGGTTATTTCAGTCAGTGCACGCGAGAGGAATTGGTCGAATCTGGAAACAGGCTGAAGGTCGGGTAACTGTTTACGTATCATTCTTATGTATATATAATACTCTATTCATAATCATTTTCATAGATGTAAAAAAGGATTTCACTTATTTTTTAAACGATAATCTTTAGTCACTGGAGAAAAATTCCAGGGAATTTCTTTAGCTGGTCACCTCGTCGCGAACTACAGAAAGAGTAACTCTTCGCTGTATAATATATTGATCGGCCTGTGTTTTCCATCGTTATTTTGGTCTTTCAACTCTGCCCCTGTCGACATTTCTTGCTACCGCGATGAAACCGAAAATGTCCCCGTTCTCTGCGGTAATCGCAGAAATATTAGCTTCTACAGGAATTCTTCCAGATGACGAAAGCATCATAAGAGGTATTATACTATGACCGTTCTTTTTGACATAGGACAGGCAATTCAGTGCAACTTTCCGAAACTCCGGTGCAATAAAGAGTGCAAGGCTCTTTCCTGAGAGATCGCTGCAGTTTTCTGTATGTACCGCGTTGACCAGTGAATCATTTGCCCATAGACACTTACCCGACTTATCGAGGATAGCGATATAATCCTGCGCCATCTTGAGCGCATGGGAAAGATAAAGCGGGCTTAGGTTTCCCGGGGTTTCGATAGAAGCGTCTCTGATGAATCCACGATTGGCATCCTCTGACATTGAACTCCCTCTAAGTATGCCCGATGCGGATTTATTTTTTTCAAGAATCGATGATTCATCAATTTCCCTTTCCTTTGAAATGTCGCGGATAACTGTAATCGCCCCGATATTTTTGCCTGCAGAATCGTGAAGAGGTGATGCCCTGATCCATGCATAGGCACCCCTCCCTGAATAGAGTGAGGGGATAAAACCTTCAGCTGTAAGCGAGCCCCCCTCCCTTGTAATATGGGAATACACTTTTCCTATCTCATCGTCAGAAGCAGTAAGGAGATCGATAAGCACTGGATGTGGGACACCTTTTATTTTGAATACGTGTTCAAATTCGGAACACCCGATAATTTCAGTTTTACTGATGCCCGTTATATGTTCCATCGCGGAATTCCAGGCAATCACCCGGCGATTTTGATCAATGATACATGTAGGATCGGGTAAGAAATCGATAATATCAACAAGTTCCTGGCGGAGAGTCTGGAGATCTGATGAATCCTGTTTATGTTCAGTGATATCCTCAACCGTACCGTTGATAAATTCAATATCGCCTGCCGGATTAAACTTCGCGAGAGCAGTGACACGGACGCAAATCTGCTTGTCATCAGGCCGTTTCAGATAAATCTCCCTGTTCATTACAAAACCGGAACGCTTGAGATCCGCAAGGAATTTTTTTCTCCCTTCCGGTTCAGAGAAAAGATCTGCCACATCAATCTGACGGAGTATATCGAATGTAGGAAATCCTAAAATATCCAGAAGCGAAGTATTCCCCCAGATAAACCTGCCTTTAGGATCTCCTGTACTCCGGTACATCCCTATTTTCATGTTTTCAACGATGGAGCGGTATTTCTCTTCATTTTCCATTAAACGTTCTTCGGACTTTTTAACTGATATATCACGCCCGATGGTTGAAGCCCCAATAACAATTCCTGCATCATTAGTAATGGGCGATACAGTCAAGGCCACATCAATAACTCTGCCATCTTTCCGGACCCGAAGCGTTTCAATGTTATTCGCAGAATCTCCTTTTTTGATCCTGTTGGTTATCTCCAGCATTTCTTCGTGGCGTTCCTTTGGAATAATGATCGATATGTTGCAACCGATCATCTCATCTTTTGTATATCCATAGACCTTTTCTGCAGCCTTGTTCCAGCTGATAATAGTCCCATCTATTTTCTTGCTGATTATTGCATCCCGGGAGGTTTCGACAATAGATGAAAGGAGTTTCTGTGCCTGTTCGATTTCATGTTGTTCTGAGACGTCCTCGTAAACCACGCACTGCTTATTATCTGAGAGAGTTACAGGGCGAAAGATAATGGTACGGTCAACCCCGTTTTTACATCGTACGGTGAACGTTTCTGGTCTTTGCTGGCCGGACAATGATACTTTGAGATCTGATTTCCATGCGGAAATGACATTTTTTCGGTGTTCCGGGTCCGGGTACGCGAGAGAGAACCATTCTTTTCCTGTTTTAAAGTCATTAAAATCATACCCGAAAATCTCGATAAATTTCTGGTTTATAAACTGGTACGTGCCATCCGGCTCAATAATTGCGATGGGAACCGGGGCATATTTTGCGACATTCGAGAATATCTCCTTGCTCTCTTTGAGTGAATCTTCAGCAATCTTACGCCGGAGCACGATCGAAGACTGCCTTTCCATATATTTCGATGAAGGGTATTCTCTCCAGTTTCTCCCCTTTTGGAAGACCAAAAGTGATGTTGCCAAGAAGCGATCCTCTCCAGATAAGTCCAAGGTAGTAAAAATCCCCGGGGTTCAGTTCCTGCATAATCGCTGCGCTGACATCCTGGGAGAAATTCTGGGATAATATAGAAAGGAAGTTTTTTTGGACAGGATATATTTTTCCCGCCAGAATATCTTCCTTAACCGGCTCATCAACCTGAAGCGAAATCCCCGTAGGATCTCTCTTTAGGTATTTGAGTGCGGTTGCCTGCGCCTTATCTCCAACGAGAGATTTGATTGTTAACATTCCTGTAGTGCGATTATAGTTATTGACAATAATCATGCTGTCAGGCAGGAGTTCTTTGAGACCTTGTCCGATGGCACAATAAATATCAGAATCCGGCGGGAGCTCGATAAATTCCTGCATTTTCCGGGAAAAAAATTCCAGCTGCGAGATATTATTTCGAATCTCATCAGCGGCAATGCGGCGTTCGCTGATGTCACGGAATATTCCTTCCACACCGAGCAACAACCCGGAATCATCGTAATAGAGGTGACTATTGGTTGAAACATAGAGGGGTGTACCATTCCTGCATTTTAACGTAACCTCATAGTCACTGACTGAACCCTTCTGGTATACAGCGTCAAGAAATTCTTTTCGGTCTTCCGGCTTGAAATAAAATTTTTCAGCGATATTGTACCCGATACAGTCATCAAGAGAGTCGTATCCAAGCATGCTTGCCCAACTTGGGCTTGCCATGATAAGATTCCCCTCCTTATCGGAACGATAAAAAACGTCCTGAATATTTTCTATTACGCTCCGGTAGAGTTTTTCGCTCTCTTTTAAGTTTTCTGCCGTTCTCTGCCGTAGAAGTGCGTTAGCAGCCTGACGGATATATGCCTCGATGAGGTCAACATGCTCAAGGTTATCCCCCTTTTGCAGCATTATCACCACATTAGCAAGAATAATCCCCCGAGACACAAGCCCAATAATAAAAATATCCCCAATGTTCAGGGTTTCTTCAATTTTTGCGCATACATCTTCGGGTGACTGCTTTTGTGTAGCAATAAAAAGATTGCCGGGGACCCGAACTATTTTTCCACTCGTAACAACCTTTACTGCTATATCGCCTAATTCATTCTTGGGAAGTTTCACAACCTTTCCGACGATATCTTCTCCCAATAATGCACTGAAAACAATCCGTTCTTCATCCCCAAGTAAAATCTGGGTTGTAGCAGATTCCTTTTCGAGGTCAATTGAGTTTACCAGAACAATAGCTTTTGGAAGAATATCCTTCACCCCACGGCAGATGGTTCCGTAAATATCGCCATCCGGGGGGAATTCGAGGAATTCACGGGATTTCTGCGAGAGGTACTCAATATCTGCAATGTATTGCCTGATTTTTGCTTCCGCCTCTTTTTGTTCGGTCACATCCCTGCCCACTCCCTGATATTCGATAATCGTTCCTTTACCATCAAAAAGAGCCCTGTTTGTCCACTGCGTCCAGCGGATGCGGCCTGTGGGATCAAGTACACGGTGCTCAACTGTTCGTACGGGATTTTGGACATTCAGGGAATGCAGGTTTTGGATCAGCTGGTCTTTGTCGTCTTGTGGGATTAGGGAAAAAATCGACCGGCCAAGCAATTCACCCCGATCTCTTGAAAAATACCTGCATACTGAATCATTAACATAGGTAAGAGTCCAGTCGGGCAGGAACCTGGTAACAAATTCGGTCTGGTCTTCAACGATACCACGGTACCTGGTTTCGCTCTTCCTCAGCGATTCTTCGGTAACCCTCCGGTGTAATACGATAGACACCTGATGAACAAATGTTTCGATAAGCGAGGAATTATTTATTGTTTCACCCTTGCGCAGTGAAAAAGTCACAACTCCAAAGAGTATCCCGTGCCGCACAAGTCCTATACCATAATACCTGTCCCCAAGATTGAGGGTTTCTTTAATCCGGTCACAGATATCAATGGGAATCTGCTGAAAAAAGAAGTTGTAGAGACTTTCATCGGTGTGGAATAATTTTCCTTTCATCAGTTCATTTAAGGCAAGAGTCCTGAGTGGTTCAGGGTACTGTATATAACGGATATTGAAATCCAAGGTATTCCTGACCGATACAGGCAGAAAAAATTTGATGATCCCTGTCAGAAAAAACTGCCCTTGCCGTTATAGTCTCGGATAAACGGTCATAAGAATTTACACTGATTACTGCACTTGGTAGTAATTCAGAAAGTCCCTGCCCTATTATCTTAAAAATATCTGCATCAGGGATCAACTCAACAAACTCCTGTGCTTTCCGGGAGAGAAATTCCATATCGCTGATATATTGGTTGATCCTCCTTGCTGCTTCGCGTTTCTCGGTATTGTCCCTGCCCACTCCCTGGTATTCAACGGGCTTTTGGGTATCATCAAATAATGCACGCACAGTCCACAGGTTTGAGCGCATCTCCCCGCATGAGTGATGGATCATGCATTCAAAAGATTGAACCGGATTTTGAATGGTCAGTGACTTAATGCGATGGTTTACAACCGCCATTTCCTCGCCATCAATTTCAGGTATGTGAGGGCCCCCAAGGAGATCCTCTTTTTTCTTTTCAAGATATCGGGCATATGCATCATTTACAAAAATGAGCTTTCCATCAGGCAGGAATCGTGTGATAAATTCAGTCTGGTCCTCTACGATGCCACGGTAACGGGCCTCATTTATCTCAAGCATCTCCTGGTACAGAACCTGGGCCGAGATATCTTCAATGATCAGGGTTATTCCCTGGTTCCCGTCTTCAAATGCCGTCTGCAACTGCTTCACACGAAAATGATGTTGTTTCCCCTCAATCATACACTCCGTCTCGCGTACAAGTTCGAGAGCGGTATCCGAATCTCTTGAGGGTGCTGTTATAGGCACAGCATCGAAAAAGGGATTTTCTATCTCTTTAAACTGTCTGCCGATGAGTGCTTCCTTCTCTTCCCTGAGCATTTTGAGAACAGGTTCATTGACCTGAATTATCTTTTGTTCAGGATCAAGAACAATGACCATGTCGGAAGAGAATTCCAATACCGACGACATAGGAACCCGGTGAGATAAAAAATATACCTTGGCAGCTCCGACGACCTCCATCTCCACCTGCCCGGAGATAAGAAGCAAGTCCAGATATTTTGCTACAAGATTCCGGTTCGTATCCATTTTGGTCGCGAGATCTGAGATTGTCATACCCCGTGGATGCCATTTGAGGATTTGTTTTAATCTATCTACTTTCTCCCGATCAAGAACCGCCATAATAGAACAAAGATACTCATTAATGCAGATATATATTATTTTTGAATTATTTATCATGCTGTTTCAAATATGTAGAGATTCGAATTGATGTAACCATGAGAATGATTACAAATTTTTCCTTGCCAAAAATCTTATCAACGATCTCTTTCGATCATTGATGAAGCATTTATTCAATTGGATTATCCGGATTCAGCTCATTTCGTCCGCCGGTATATTATACATCTTTCCGCAAAAAACCGGGAAAAAAGTGAATATTGCCTGACATTTGTTCCCGCAATTAATTCAGTCCAGAAAGATCTGATTATTAAGATGTCAGGCATAGTCTTTGGGCTGAAGAAATACGGTGCTGGCAAGATGGCGGAGAGGCGCCGGTCGTGGTAAAGCAGACTGTAGTACCGTTTTAAATGAGAAAACTTCTATTCAGTTCTTCAATGGAAAATATCCTGAATCGATCTATACTAGAAAATTGTCATAAAAACGGGAGGGATATGATCAGGACAAGAGGCAAATAATATCCTGATATTTACATCATACGGTGCAATAATCCTTCTCTGGAGATGATTACGTTACCCCGCCCCGGTTTGTTTCATTTTTCCCGGACTGATGGACTACCGTCTTACCAGACTTCAGGGAATGCCATATTGGTGTAGAGATCCTCCAAACGGGCTTTGTGCCCGCTTTCCATGTTTGCAAGCTGGGTAAAGAGGAATTTTTGCTCTGTATCAGTCGAAAGCCCGGGCGAGCTGGGTGTACATCTGCATCGCTTCCAGTTCCTTCTTGATCGACACGACGATACCGTCAAGTGGTTTCATATCTGCAGACAAAGGAGGGCTGGGCATTGCATTTACAACCTTGTAGTCCTTTTTAGCGTCAAAGTGCATCTTGGAGACATCCTTTGACAGCATTCCCTGGAGAAACTCCCGGTGCTGTTTTTCCTCCCCGGCAAGCTCATCAAAAAGTTTCTTGAGGGCTGCATCTCTTACCTTGTCTGATATAGTGCGGTAAAATGTGTACGCCTCGACTTCCCTGTCGATAGCGGTTGAAATGATCTTCTTTGCGTCATCTGATTTCATCTTCATTCATCTCCTCATTGGAATACTTCGAATTACTAGGTTAATTTGAAAACCTCATTTTGTCTTATGATTCGAGCTGCAATTGTTCCTTGAACCATCAAAGCACTAAAAATTAATTGGTATAGGTGACCTTACCCAGTTTAGACTCGTAAAAACTGTCTCCTTCAACACGTATGGCATGCGAGAAGAGTGCGAGCGGAATTTCGGCCGGGCAGAGTTCTTCGCACTGGCCGCAGTTAACGCAGGTGTCCGAGATATGGGCAAACCGTCTCAAATGGAACATCGGGTTCGGAGGGATTTCTCCCGGTTTTACCATAAGGGAACCTTTCATTAATGCATCGGGAGTCGTGAAACAAACCGGGCAGTTTTCGATACATGAGTAACACTTGATACACCGTGCTGTTTCTTTGTTTATGATCCCCCACATGTTTGCCCCGAGGGCTGCAAAATCTTTTTTCCTCCATTTTTCGCCGAGTTTGAGCATGGCTCCTTCGACTTTGCCCCGGATTTCGAGACCTTTGGGATTTGCAGTTTCGATCGCAAGGGTCCCCTTTGTCACCGCCCCGTTCAGGAGGCTTGCACCCTTCTCGCTGCAGACTTCCACAAAGGTTGCTTTACCCGCCTTGTCACCGATGACACCCCAGTTCCCGCAGGCCAGGTCTGCCTGGCGGGGAATTTTGTACTTGCAACGCCTGCAGTTTGCCCGGCGTCCATACCCGGCTTCCTCGAGCTCGTCAATGGAGATGCCCTTGTGTCCTCCTTCGTACTCGATGATGAACTGGCCCTTGTCGATCTCTTCCTTGTGTACCGTGTCCGGGTCGACCCCGAACTTGTCGGCAATCATCTTCCGGGCAAGGATCGGGCTGACCGAGCCACCGCAATTGACACCGATCATGATGATGTTGTTGAGATTGATCTGTTTGCGATTGGCGAGCTCGATAAAGCCCATCACATCGCAACCCTTGACGGTCACACCAATCTTCTTGTTCGCCGCGCCATCGAGGTATTTCTTGACGAGTTTCGGGAGCAGGAGGGTCCCGCAGTGAAGGGATCCTGCCGTCTGGGCAAGGTCCTTGGGGTCGGTGACCAGTATCGGCTGGGCGTCATAGAGGTCTTTCCCTTTCCGGACTGCAAAGACAGCATCAACCATCTTGGACTCGAGCGCGTGCTTCCAGAGTGCGGTAACAGCACCACCGAGTTCTGCCTTCTTTTTGATCTCTGCGTCGTTGGTCCACGCGTAAAGCATATCGCCTTTCTTTGCCATGTTACTTCGCCTCCGCGATCTTCTCTATCCTTACAGCACAGGCCTTGAACTCCGGGATTGCCGCAACGGGGTCAAGGGCATTGTTGGTGAGCAGGTTTGCAGCACATTCCTTGTAGTGGAACGGCATGAAGACCACTCCCTTCTTGATGTCTTTGGTGACCCGTGCACCTATCTTGATCTCCCCTCGGCGGGTGACAGCCTTGACCATCTCTTTATCCTTGATGTTCAATGCCTTTGCATCCTCGGGGTTGATCTCTACCCAGCCGGTCGGTTCCTCGCGCTCGAGATCCTTCGAGCGGCGGGTCATCGTGCCGGTATGCCACTGCCAGATGCAGCGCCCGGTGGTCATGATGAGCGGGTAGTCCTTGTCCGGCACTTCCGCCGGGTATTTGAATTCGATGGGTGTCAGGATGCCCAGCCCGTCCGGATGGGTAAACTTCTCCTTGTGGAGGATGGGGGTGCCCGGGTGTTCCTTGGTCGGACAGGGCCAGTGCAGCGCCTCGGGTTTGTCAAGACGGACATAGTCCATGCCGGCATAGGACGGAGTGACCTTTGCCACTTCGGTGAAGATCTCTTCGGCGCTCTTGTACGGGAACTGCTTGGCAAATCCCATCGCTGCGGCGAGCTCGCTGATGATCTGCCAGTCGGCCTTTGCCTTCCCCGGTGGTTCCTGCGCCTTCCTCCATTTCTGAACACGGCGTTCGGTGGACGTCTGCGTGCCGTCCCTCTCAGCAAAACAGGCTCCTGGAAGCACGACGTTTGCAAGCTCGGCAGTCTCGGTCATGAAGATATCCTGCACGACCAGGAACTCGAGGTTCTTCAGTCCCTTCTCGACGTGATGGAGGTCGGGGTCGGAGATCATAGGGTTCTCACCCATGATATACGCGGCCTTGACCGTCCCGGGCTGGTCGGCAAGGACGTTGATCAGCTTGGTGACCGTCAGTCCGACTTTACCCTCGGCAATTTCACAGCCCCATGCGTCCATCATCTTCTTGCGCATGTCGGGGACAATGACTGACTGGTACCCGGAGTAGACGTTTGCAAGGGCTCCCATATCGCAGGCGCCCTGCACGTTGTTCTGGCCACGGAGTGCACAGACGCCACCACCGCGTTTCCCGAGGTGCCCGGTAATCATCTGTAGGTTGGCCACCGATTTGACATTGTCAACACCGGTCGTGTGCTGGGTGATGCCCATGGAATACAGGACGTTGCTGGACTCAGCCTTGGCAATCCACTCGGCTGTCGTAGCAATATCCTTGGCCGGGATCTTCGTGATCTTGGATACGTTCTCAAGCGAGTACTCGGGTTTCATTACGACTGCCTTGAATTTGTCGAAGTCCTTGGTCCTCTTTGTGATGAACTCCTTGTTCTCCCAGCCATTCTTGATAATGTGTTGCATGATACCGTTCAACAGCGCGACATCCGTACCTGAATCAAAGGGCATGTAGAGATCCGCAAGTTTTGCAGTTGGCGTAAATCGTGGGTCTGCACAGATGACTTTTGCACCACGCTTCTTGGCGAGTATGATCTGACGCCCGATAAGGGGGTGCTGCTCCAGAGTGTTGGATCCAAGAACAAAGATGCACTTGGATTCGCCGATATCTGCAATGGAATTGGTCATTGCACCTGAGCCAAACGCGCCGGCAAGTCCGACAACAGTCGATGCATGGCAGAGCCGGGCGCAGTGGTCGATGTTCGGTGTTTTCAGAACAGCACGGGCAAACTTCTGCATCAGGTAATTCTCCTCGTTGGAGACACGGGCTGACGAGAGGCATGCCATCTCTTCTCCCTTGTACGACTTGAACTTGGATGCGATCAGCTTGTATGCTTCATCCCAGCTGGCCTCAACAAATTTGCCGTCTTTCTTGATGAGCGGTGTTGTCAGGCGGTCCGGGCTGTTGACAAATTCCCAGGCATAATTGCCCTTCGGGCAGAGCTTGCCGTCATTGACCGGATTGCGATGCCAGGGTGCGACGCCGACTACCTTCTTGTCCTTGACAACAAGGTTCATGCCGCACCCGGTCCCGCAATACGGGCACGTAGTTGGTACGTAATTCAGTTCCATAAGAATACCTCTTACATTTGCGAATCAGAACTACCAACATTAAATCTTCTGATTTATTCGTGAAATATGGGTGAAAAATATGCACTTTAATTTTTTTATATAATTTACTTATAATAAAAATTTATTAATTGCGTTTATCATCACAAATGTTAACATGGATATTTTACCGATAACGCATTGTTGAAATTCAAAACGGCATCCATTTATTTGAGTTTTTTTCGCAGCTCTTGACATATCTTCTGATCAAAACGAAAAAATTTTAAATAACGACCTTCATTGAGTTTCCATCTGTTGATTGCCTGATAATCCATTTTCAGGCAAAAATATGCATGGCAATCTTTCATGCGGACCTGCAAGGCAATTATATTATGCAAATTAATATAAAACAAAAAGAATTATTTCTGAATAGTCACGGATGATACGCGTGACATGGAGGAAAAAATGAAATTAAACGGGATGCACGGAACCTTTTCAGAGGCAGAGTACCTGGTCAGGCAGGCACGGGAAAGGGCAATGGGAGGGGATCATACTACCGCGATCAAGTATCTGAAACAGGCAATTGTATCAAACCCACGGTATGCCGAGGCGTATACGCTGCTTGGTGACTGCCAGGATTGCCTTGGCCAAAATGAAGATGCGGTAACCTCCTATAATCAGGCTCTTGCAATTGATCCCTGCCATGCGGATGCATGGTTCAACAAGGGTATGAGTCTGAAAAAAATGGGACAATCCAAAGAAGGATCACAGTGTATTGAAAAGTCGATCGATCTCTATTGCAGATAGGGAATACCCATCAAATCCTGTGCTTTCGACAAAAGTTAATAACCAAGGTAAGGGGTTGCTATACTCTCATCTCTCACCTTTAAAACCCCTTATCACGCATTTCATAATTTTATTCCGATATCTTGAATAATGATCTGAATCTTCAGGATTTTATGAACTTACAGTTCTTGCTGGCATGAATGCTGAGATACCTGCGTAATCAAACAGTAGTTCAGGACAATGAATTGATAAGGAGTTTAACCTATATTCTCGTAAAACGGTGAGATCCATGCCTGACCTGAAATCAATTCCCGACGATGTGAAATGGAGGCTCGCAGCAAAACTGGCCGCTCTTCTGCCTGCGCTCTACGAAGCAGCATTCCGTGATACGGCGGGCGGAAAATACGACGAGATTGAGCAGCAGATCTGGATGGAGATATCCGTTATTGTGGACGATATCGTACACGATCTATCGCTCCCCGTCAGTACCGCGGGAGAGCTTTCGGACAGCTTGCGGACCGTGATGGCCATTCTTTTTGGTCCCGATTATAAATCCGAGACTCTTGACTTCGCAGATGACGGGGCTGTTGTGCTCGTCAAACGATGCCCGCTTCCCGCCAGTCGTGACGATGCCGGAAGCGGCGATACCGCAACCTTTAACCGTTGTATGGCATTGACCCTGACAACTGTTCCGTTCCTTAACAAAAAATATTCTGCACGGTTCGTCAGGACCATGTGCACCGGGGACCGTCAATGCGAACTTAAAATTGAGAAAGTGAAACCCGATAAACAAGATCAGAAGGAAAAGTGATTTCCTTATGATACGCCAAATTGGGATTTTTTTGAAGTATGCACCATCTAAACGGCCGGATCTCACTGGGGTATCCATCGGGTGACGATGGGCTTCATCCTCATAAGGAACAGGAGATGGTATCGTGATGTTTTCCCGGAACCATTAGAACATGAAGATTAGGAACTGGAAAAATTTTATATCATGTTTATTCGAGATCAAACCTAGCCATGCAGATGAGTCTGTGATAAAACATGATGGCAAATGGCCGTGAGACGCCAAGGTTGATGGCTTCAGATCTTGGAGATCCTGAAGCAAAATCATGATAAACCCGATAAAAAAATCCGATACTGAACTGAGTTTTTGTAAGCGAAAATATCTATCTTCGGATTCATAATAATTTTTCAGTAATTATTTTGTAATTTTTGGTATTAGTCCCGTCTCAACGTATCGACAAAAATCAAATTATTTTTATGTGTTTGCCGGGATAATCGTGAACTGGATTTACTACAAAAAATCTGGATCCCAGTCTGCCAATTAGATTATTTCAGATAATATCCGACGATTACCAGCAACAATCCAAGGTAGAACATGAGACTGAAATACTGAGAAATCCCTGGAAAAACGGAATCAAAGTTTTTCAAATAAGGTATAAACAGCATGAGCAGACCAACTATAAACGACACTATACTGATTTGCGTTTTTGTAGTTTTATCCATGCATATCCTCTTTGTACTAACCGTTTAGAAGCCGGCAGGAAAAAACTTTGGTGTCTCCGGCAGAAAGAATAAAAATTAGGAAGCTGGAAAACCCGTATTTTCGACTACATTAACTCACAATTCACGAAATGGGCAGAGTCTGTCCCAGGCCAGGACCTCCTCGGGTGTTTTGCGAAGAAGCGTTGTACCTTCTTCAGCGAATTTACCGGGGATATTTCAATTGCATGAGGTGAGCAAAAATTGCCAGCATTCAAAAAGATCATCATAAAAAATTCTGGTAATTTATCCAGAACAAAGATTTTTGTATGTTTTAAAAAACCCCGATAACCAGTGAATAAAGGTTCTCAGTTGGCAGAGGGGGCGACTGGATATCCCGGATGAGGATGCATTCACTAGGATATCCAAGATTTTCACAGAGCGCTACCGTCAGTGAGAGGGATAGTGCAGCAAGATCTGAATAAAGTTTCCGGACATCAAATTTCGGATCAGCAAGAAGAAAGACGATCTTCCCACGTTTCACTTCCTCAAGCGTGTCCTCCCGCCCCTTTTCATGTCCCTTGCCATGGGCCACGACAACCGATATCCGGGAAATGGGAATCTTCAACCGGGCTGCTGCGAGCTGAAACGAGGATATCCCAGGGATCACGGTCCCGGAAAGATAGCCAAGCCCGGCAAGCATGGGGTCACCCGTGGACAGGATTACCGTCCTATCCGGAAGTTTGCCGAGCTGAAGGATATCAAGCTTTTTGAAATCGTCGATGGTCTTTACGGTGCAGCCACGAGGGATTCTGGACTTTGCAAGATCGATTGCCCGTTGAGAGCCATAGATGACTGAAGCCCGGGAGATCTCCTGCATTGCCTGTTCGGTGAGCAACCCCGGTCCGCACCCGACACCGACTATTTTCATGGACTTTCTCCGAGGACCGCGCCGTTGCGGTTTACCAGGATGACCCTGACCTTAGGGTATTCTTTTGAAAATTTCTCAAGGACCGATTGCATGGCAGGGAGAAATCCGGGGGTTTCTGCGAATTCCTCAACGGTGTCGAACCCCGTCCCCTCCAGGAGGTCCGGCTCAATGAACTTCAGGATGAGTCCGGGGAGTCCGAAAAGGATCACCTCACCGTTCACCGTTGCCAGGGCTTCACGAATTCTGCTCCCGACCAGTATGATTTCGTGGTCAGGATACGTGAGGCGTGCGTATCGAAGCCCGATCCGCCCTGTAGTGAGAACGGCATGATGAGCCACAGCCAGCCGTTCGCAGAGGGATTCCCCGAGATGGTCGTCCCACGGCTCGACAAGACCGGTAGTCCCCAGAATGGAAATTCCTCCTGCAACACCTACCCGGGGGTTGAGAGTTTTCTTTGCGATGACCGAACCCCGTGGGATACGCAGACTGACCTGGACACCGGACAATCCCTGGGAACTGATCGCTTCTTCTATCGAAGTGAGAATACAGGTAAGCGGTGCAGGAGTTATCGCCGGATCCCCCTTCCTGAACCGTGGCGTGTCACGTGAAAACCTGCCGATTCCAATACCGGGTAAAAACCGGATTCCCTCTTTCCGGGGAACCGCTTCTGCGATAAATTCGCACCCGGCTGTTACATCATCCGGATAATCCCCGCCAAATTTTTTGCAGGATGCCTTCCCGCCCGACCCGGATACGGGGACCGAAACCACAAGCCCGCAGGGTATCAGCACGTGAACGGAAGTTACATCTCCGGAGAGAGACAGGTACTGCTGCCTTACATGCAGTCTGCGGCAGTTGTGCCGGTGGTGTATCCACGGCGTAACACGGTGCCTGATGAGGTGAGGACCGCCAGGCCTACCTCAACACAATGAAGCAGATCCGGTGATGAGCATCTCCTTACCCATGCTTCGGGATAATCAAAGCCGCTGACCGGATCTCTCATTTACTTCCCTTCAATAAACATGGTGATGCACTCGTTCATCGCAGCGACAGCGACCGGAGTGCCGCCACGGGTCCCTTCGGTTGAGATGGAAGATACACCCGTCCTGCGAAGCAGTTCCTTTGACTCTGTGGCATTGACAAATCCTACCGGGGTTCCAATGATGACAGCAGGGCGAACGCCTTCCCCAACCATCCCGCACAGGGAGAGCAGTGCCGATGGCGCATTGCCAATCACTACAATCGAACCGGCAAGATTTTCCCTGAGACTGATAAATCCGGCTGAACTCCGGGTAATCCCGCGGTCCCGGCTGATATCTGCACCGAAATCGAGGGCACACAAGACCTCGCTTGTATGTCCTTTTTTCTGGATCCCGGTCTGGACCATGCGGATATCCGTGATGATTGGTGCACCCTGCCCAAGAGCAGCAATGGCAGCCTTCACGGGGTCACCGTGAGAACCGGATAAGATTGGCCATACTGAAATCTCCCACCGCGATTGAACAGCGCTGTCGGATACGGTCCTCAGGATTTGCATCACCAATTGCGTTTCGTGCCAGCATGCGTGACTTTTTTGAGATCTCATACCCTTCCCTGGTCTGGGCACCCGGATCAATATACATATTTGTTGTGGTATCCCCGTGGTGTGATAATTCCTCTGACATCTTCACCCATCCTCCATATCCTGCTTTCTTTTCCCCCGACTATCACCGTCGTATGCATGTCTATTGCCTCTTCGACTGCTTCAATCTCACCCAGTGTCGTCACGATCACTTTTTCACCGTCGCGTAAAGCATTGCGGATGATTGCAATCGGTGTTCCTCCGTCAAGATACCTGCGGGCATGTTCCATGGCAATCGCAAAATTATGCGGCCTTCCCTTACTCTTCGGATTGTAGAGGACAACCGGAATGCCGGTAGAGAATACCGCGTCAAGCCGTTGTTCAATAATTTCGAGAGGTGTCAGGAGATCGGAAAGACTGATAACGGCAAAGTCCCCCGACAGCGGGGATCCGACACGGGATGCAGCGGCATTTGCCGCCGTTACTCCCGGGATAACCTCAACATTGATATCAGCCCCGTCATGCTCCAGGACTTCAAGGACAATACCTGCCATACCATAGACACCGGCATCGCCCCCGGAGACAATGGCAACGGCAGATGACCGGGCAAGATCGATGGCCTGCTTCGCCCTCTCGACCTCTTTACCCATCGAGCTCCGGATCACATTTTTTCCCGTAAGCAGTGGTTCGAGAGGATCAAGGTACGAGGCATTGCCGATAACATAATCGGCACCGGCAATCGCCTTGAGGGCCCGTGCGGTCATGTATTCCCTGCGCCCGGGTCCGAGACCGACGATGGAAAGACTTCCTTTCGAATTTTCAGCGGGCGATGGCAATCGTGACCCTTCCGTACACGCTCTTTTTCATGACAAGTTCCTTCTTCTTTGCAACAGCAAGTGCACAAGGCTCGGCAACACCGGAGAGCCCGATCTTTGTTGCCCGGGATGGTGAAACTCCTGCCTGTGCGTTTATGGTATCATCATCAAGGAATATCAAATTGCCAGAGAGGGCAGAGATCGCTTCAGTGAGTCCGGTTTCGTCCCACTTTTTCCGCGTAGTTGCATAGACGAGCACATTGCCTTCTTCTACCC
Organism: uncultured Methanoregulaceae archaeon; assembly: GCA_963829335.1. Lineage (GTDB taxonomy): Archaea > Halobacteriota > Methanomicrobia > Methanomicrobiales > Methanospirillaceae > Methanoregula. The sequence goes on along the minus strand of CAWHIE010000001.1, from coordinate 253,964 downwards.
CCGCTTTTGCCAGCCCTTCCCGGATCGCATCCAGTACCTCCTGGGAATTCACCCCCTTACGGCATCCGACTCCTACGGTAAACTCTGCGGCCCTGACAAGGATCGAGACATCCGGACCGGCAATGACGATGCCGGGGCCCTGCACGGAATATACCGGCACATCTGCATCCAGCAGGGCGGTATTCACCCGGCGGGTTGATTCACGGTTAATGATATCGCAGGAAGAGCGTTGTGCGATCGCCTCCACGGAATCCCTGCCGGTTGCTTCCGTTGCGGTGGTGATAACCGGCCGTAGACCGAGTGCAGACAATTCCTTCGCCAGTTCATTTGCCCCATGATGGCCTCCGAGAACCGGAACAGCATACTGAAAGTCGGGGCTTATGACAACTACCGCAGGATCATTCCACTTGTCCCGGATGAGGGGAGCGATCCTTGCGTACAACAATTCCCATCGACATGACGGCGACGATCCTTCGCACCTGGGGAAAGATCTCGGAAAAGAGAGAAGGGGTATATTCCCTGACCTCCGCACCCAGAAAATTGCCGATTCGTTCTGCATGGTCCATAAACCGGGGAAGTGCGATGACCAGCGTATCGTTCATGAATAGAGATGCGACCTTGTATGACCCACCTTCATCGGGTCCAGCACGCCTCCCACCACCAGGAGTGCCGTATGTTCGATCCCGTTTTCCTGCGTTTTTCCGGCAATATCCCCAACGGTCCCACGGACAACTTTCTGGTCGGGCCATGACGCATGGTAAACGACTGCTGCCGGTGTATCGGCGGGACATTCAAGTTTTTTTGTGATCTCGCCCAGCTTTTCGGTACCGAGGAAAATGACCATCGTAGTACCATGACGGGAGAGTTCACGGATCTGGTCCTTTTCGAGCGTCTTTCCTGCCGGGCGGGTAACAATCAGGCTCTCGGACACCCCGCTAAGGGTAAGTTGTATTCCGAGCGCCGCCGCCGCCGCGAAGAGCGATGATACCCCGGGGACGATCCCGACAGCGATCCCCCGTTTTTCGAGCTCGTCAATCTGCTCGACTATCGCACCGTAGAGCGACGGGTCGCCGGAATGGAGCCGGACCACCTTTTTTCCTGATCTGACTGCAGTCTCCATAGCCGCGACCAGTGCCTCCAGGTCCATACCCCAGCTGTCAAGTTTTGTCGCCGCATCAGACCGGGCGACAAGCTCAGGATTGACCAGCGATCCGGCGTAGATAAGGACGTCTGCACTCCCGGAGAAGGGATAATCCCTTCACGGTGATCAGGTCCGGGTCGCCCGGGCCTGCCCCAACGAACCAGACTCTCTCCTCCATGGTCAGCGCCTCGCATACATGACGCTGAGGTAATCGCTTGTCTCCGGAAGATCGCCGTTGCGGTATACCCTCATGTCCGGGAAGTACATCCTTTCGACCAGAACAAATTCACGATACCCATCCTTTCGGAGTTCGGCAGCTTTTTCTCTTGGATGCCGTACCTTGAGGAGGATCCGCGAGTCCGGGTCCTGCCCGTCGGTCACAATAAAACCCCCGCTCAGCGAGATACCGGATACCGCGGCGAACGCTGTTATCGAACTGATCCCGGGTTCAGTTGAGCACTCAATATCCGGGTACTTCTCTGATACTATTGCACATAATCGAGAGAAGGTGGAGAAGAAATTTGGATCGCCAAGAATTCCGAATATGGCAAGACCGCTCCGGGCTGCAGGAGCAATCTGATCCGCATTTTCTTCCAGGCATCTCCGGATCTTCAATTCATTCCCGGTCATCGGAAAGTTGAGCACGATGGCTTTCCGGTAAGGGGCGACGAGATCCTGTGCGATCCTTCCAGGTACAAACACCGTATCCGCCTCCCTGAGCAGGCGGATTGCACGGAGCGTGAGAAGTTCGGGGTTTCCCGGTCCCAGCCCCAGGCCAATCAGCATGACATCCCCTTCCCGACGATGACAAAGACGGGATCAATCGGTTTGAACATGATGCTACCCGCGATCTCGTGGGATCGTGCGACCTGGACCTGCACCACCTCACAAAATATACCCAGCTGCTGCATGGTTGCAACGGTATGGGCCACTGTGCTCAGGAGAACCGCATTTACTACAATGGTCCTCTTCACCTGCCTTGCAAGAAGCGGAAGGATCCTGGCGAGTTGTTGCGTCCCACCGATGAAGGCGCAGTCATAAACGTAATCGGAGGTAAGAAAATCAACAGCATCGGAACAAAAAAATTCAATTGTCCGGATGCCCTCCTTCTCTGCAGAATCGCGGGCAACGGCAATCGCCTCAGGTCTTTTATCGATGGAAACAACTTTAGCTGCCCTCTGTGCAGCGGCGATCGAGACCTTCCCGGTTCCGCAGCCAATCTCAAGAAGGATATCGGTGCTTCGGAGTCCCAGCTTGAACAGGGAGACCGCCATAATCTCGTCCTGGGTCGGACCACCGGCAAGTGTTATCCCGGACATCGTTCTCAATTTTTGTTGTGTTAATGTATCAATGCTTGTAAAATAATTCTTTTCCGGGGAAATCATTATCCCGAATATATTGCGGAATTATCGTTCGTTGTCCCCAAAAAGGTGAAAAAAGTTTGAACAGATACATCAGACGGTCGCTGGGCGTCGCTTTCTGGCGTATAGAAATATCCCGACAGCGAGGATAAGAATCCCGATGGACAGTGTCGTTTTTTTCTGTTTTCAGGTCCACCAGCCAGAGGATCCTACCCACGAACGTGCTCATTGCTGTTGGCGTCGGGGGCATTACGATGAGTGGCGTTGGTTCGGGCGTATTGACAGAGACAGATCCCGTGGTGGCCGTTCTGGTAAATAATACACGTTGTATCCTTCACGTCAGCGGAATTAACCATACCATAGTAAATCCCAATTTTTATGTAAGGTACTGAGCAAGTCTGGCTTTCAGTTCGGTAAACGAGACCGGTTTTATGAGAACACTCAGATGAGGATCCTTCAACTGCAGCATCTTTTCGCTGATGAGGGGTGAAGCGGTAAACAGGACAACCGGGATCTCCCGCATACCAAGATCCCCGCGGAGTCTCTCTAAAAATTCCCAACCGCTGATGGGCGTCATCATAATGTCAAGAAGGATAAGTGACGGTGCCTCTTTTTTTACCCGTTCGAGTGCTTCAATCCCGTTTGCGATAAGGATAGGCTCGTATCCAAGCTTCCGGATCAGGAGATCCATCAGATCGAGGATGGGCTGGTCATCCTCCACTACAAGAATTTTATGTACCATCGTTGTGATCAACCTCTTCAGGTCTTTTTTTGGGAATATGAATGGAGAACGTAGTCTCGAGATTTATAATACTGTCCACACTGATGTAGCCTCCATGCATTTTGATATATTTTTTTGCAATTGCAAGAGAAAGTCCGATTTTATCGAATTTCAGGCTTTTTCCGGATTCGGGGATCGGGAATGGTTCAAAGATCTCATCAAGCCGTGCATCCGTAATTCCGATTCCATTATCCCTTATGGAGAGACGGTGCATCGTGTCATGGGGTGCAGAACGGTAGGCTATGTGGATCTTACGGGGATGGGTTGAGTATTTTACCGCATTGGAGAGCATGGTATCTATCACTGTTGAAATTTTATTCCTGTCGGCCTCAAAGGTGAGATCAGCAGGGACGTCCGTGGTGATTGCGGCGTCAGCAGCATATCCGCCGGGCATCAATGATGGTTGTAAGGAGGTCGGGGACCGAAAAAACTGAGTACTCCAGAGAAGTCTTGCCGGTGTCGATGACCGAAAGCTCAAGCATCTGGTTGATGATGAGGCGCTCCCGGTCTACGCTCTTCGCACAGCGGTCAAGGATGAGCCGGGTTTCTTCACTGACCCCATACGTTTCAGGGTCCTGCATAAGCAGGTTGATGTAACCCATTATTGGCTGCAGGGGAGTGCGGAGTTCATAGGCAAAGGTACTGATTATACCGCGTTCCCGTTTGTTGTCCTGCGGCGATCGTCCCTTTGCGCTCTCCGGTTCGGGAATATCCACCAGATTGACCATCACCGCAGGTGATCCGTTCTGAAGGATCCTTGTAAAAAAAAGGTAGGCGGGCCGGATTTTCCCGGATTTGGCTATAACACTGATCCCAGACCTGACAGGATGTGACGAATCCGTTTCTGCGAGATGACAGGACTGGAGGAAGTCGACCTGATCCTGGGGATGGATGAGGGTAAGGGGATCTATACCCAGCAGTTCCTCCGGGGTGTACCCGGAGAATTGCTCGAAAGACGGGTTCGCGTACACTACCATCTTGTCCCGCATGATGACAATACCCGTCGGCATACTGTCGGTTGCCTGTTTATACCGGGCATCAATTTCATCAGCAGCCATTTTGGCGAGCCGGACTTTATTGATATCGACGACGGTACAGCTCGATCAGATCTTCGGTGATCCTGCTCCAGGAAAGGTGCACCCGGACAGGCTCTTTTTCCCGGGTCTGAAGAACGGTTTCGAAGGCATGGACCTCCTCGCCCGAGGCAACCGACGCAGTAAACCTCTGCCGCTCTTCATCCGAAGAGAGGAGATCCTGGAAGGTCATACCGGCAAGATCTTCGGCAGAATAACCGAGCATGTGTTCAATCCGGGTGTTGGATAGTCGGATGTGATAGTTCTTCCTGTCAAACAGGATGATGCCCATTGGAGACTTCTCCACAATCGTCCGACTGTGCACCTCACTGGTCATGATCTTCTCGCTGACATATGCGACAAGTGCACCGATACAGACAAACAAAAGAGCCTGACCCGTAACGGCGATCATTCCGGCAGTGTCGGGGAATATATAGAGGTAGGCAAAAACCTCGTACACCACCGCACACGCGCCAGCGAGATAGAGCCCCCGCCTCGGATAAAAATAGGTCGCGTAGATGATGGGGAAATAAAAGAGCTGGGCATAAATTGTTCCCAGATTCCTTGCAATGGAGAAGGTAGTGATGATGATACACAAAAATGTGAGAGTTGCGATGATGATGAAACGGATAAGATCGGCTGGTGAAACCGAATATCCCGAAAGCCCGAAGTACCGTTTCATGACTACTTTTGTGTTCATTTTCAGAGTTTATAAATATACTATTTTCATCTCGTTTGGTCCCGATGCATTTTCAACCGGTATCCCGGTAAATATCATGTATTCCCGTACTGGCGCAGCTGATTCCAAAAAGAATAATCCTGTTATGAGAAAGGTAGATGGCCGGGGATCAGATGCAGAGCGGGCTGAGTTTTTCTCTGACCCGGTCTACCTGATGCACCGATGTACCAATATATGAATCCGGATTGAGGAGTGCGGCAATATCATCCCGGGAACAGTATCGCATTACTTCAGGATCCTTCTCCAAGACCTCTCCCAGCGGTTGTCCTTCTGCAAGTGCCTGCATGCTTGCCATCCGTATCCGCTCATGAGCGTCCTGACGGCTCATGCCCCGCCGGGTAAGTTCGATCATGACGGATTCAGCCATGTTGATGCCATGAAGGAAGGCAAGGTTACGGCGGATTGCGGCAGGATTGATCACCAGCTCCTTCGAGAACGTTTGACATGAGACGAAGGCAGTGATCCGTCAGAATTGAGGTCTCAGGGAACAGCACACGTTCGCAGGACGAGTTTGTCAGATCGCGTTCATCCCAGAGCGTGTTGTTCTGCAATGCCGGTTCGACGGCCGAACGTACGATACGGGCGAGGCCGCAGACCTGCTCGGACCTGATGGGATTGCGTTTGTGCGGCATGGTGGAGGAACCCACCTGGTTTGCACCGAATGCTTCTTCGACCTCCCCTATCTCGGTCCGCTGGAGCGTACGGATCTCGATACCGATCTTGTCGAGTGTGGTGGCAACGTTTGCACAGAACATAAAGTATTCCGCATACCGGTCGCGGGAGATAACCTGGTTGGACACGTCCACAGAACCAATGCCCAGGATCTCCATCATCGTTGCCTGCACTTCCATCCCTTTGGGACCAAGGGCCGCCTGAGTACCCACGGCACCGGTCATCTGCCCGACCACGACCCGTGGACGGAGTTGCTCCAGGCGTTCAATGTGCCGCCCGATCTCGCTTGCCCAGATGGCAAAGCGCAGACCATAGGTGGTTGGCACCCCGTGCTGCCCGTGAGTCCGGCCGATGCAGACCAGGGTTTTTGTTGCCTCCGATCGTTGTAAGAGCACGCACAGGAGATTTCGGAGCTTCCCGTCGATAAGGTTGAGCGACTGGGAGAGCTGGAGTGCGGTGGCAGTATCGAGGATGTCGTTGCTCGTTGCCCCATAGTGGACCCATCGCCCGGCATCCCCGGAGACTTCCGAGATCGCCTTGACGATCGCCATCATGTCGTGACTGATCTCGAGCTCGATTGCCTTTGCCCGTTCCAGTGATGCGAACTGTGCATTCTGTTCAATCTCGTCAGCTGCTGTAGCCGGAATCATGCCATGGGCTGCTTCTGCCTTCGCCAGCGCAACTTCCGCCGCGACGATCATGGCGAACCGGTTTTTCTCACTCCAGACAGCACGCATCTCGGGTGTTCCGTAGCGCTCCTCTATGGGGTGGACTGCCATGAGAAGAGATCTGTTGTTCCGGGTTATAGTGTTTAATGATCCGGGAGCCCAAGAGATATGCCGGGAATAGAACCAGTCTGCCTGATTCACGAACAGTCTTTTGGACACTTCCCTGACCCGATATATTGCTCTATTCCTTAGAGAGAATCCCCAATGGCAAAAATACAGTAAAATTGAGTCAATTATAATGCCTTTTAGCGTTTCATAGGGTGCTTTCTCAAGGTATGAAGGTTTTACATTGGCCTGGAATACTTTTCCTTGAACGAACTGTCACCAAAACGCACCAATGAGTCCATATAAACAATCTGTTTGGCAAAATAACAATAATTCATGGAATTTTGCGAAGTCGCCTCAGTTTCGTAGGGTCAGGTGCCAGTCTGGGCACATGTATGGGTTTTGATTATTCCATTCAGATAGACAAATCTTTCGGGATCAATCCTGCTGCCCAATCCTTTGTGAGATGTGTTTTCCGTGTGATCCATTCCAGTAGAGTTTGTGACAATGCTCGCACCAGCAGAATCTGAGCCCGCTTTTATCCTGCGGTGCATAATCCGCGCAGTTGATTTCGTCCGTTGTCGCTTCCCTCAGCACCGTATTGCAGAGCGAACAACGGATCATCAGCACTCTCCGCACAATAAGGCTGCAGTCAACCAGCTCGCTGGACCTGTTCCATAACATCATCGGAGACAATCTGGACCGCTTGCTCCTTACCCCGGGTCGCGAGTTCAATATCCCTCGTCAGCAGGATTCGGTTCTCCTGCGAGGCAAGTTCGAGAAGGAGGGTATCCTCTTTCGCATTGCCCTCCTCCAACCCGCTGGCACTCACGGTATCGTATCCCATAAACCGAAGTACCTGCCGAGCGTGCCGAGCATACGATCGGCGATGAACCGCGGCTCAGGTGCCGGTCTTCTGGACATGTCGCACGATCTCGATCTTCTCGCCACAGTTCGTGCACTGCTGCCCGTCGAGTTTGCGGATTAGGCTCGAAAATCCCTGCCGCTCGATGAGCGTCGCCCCGCAGGCCGGGCAGTAGGTGTTCTCGTACCGGTGGTTGTATACGTTGCCCAGTACGGGAACCGGAGCCCGACTCTTTTGCCAGATCATAGATTTTTTCAAGCGTTGCAGGAGGTGTGGCTCCCCGGTCGGTCATCTTGTAATCCGGATGGAATGCAGAAAAATGCATCGGGGTTGCCGGGCCGAGATGCTCAATGACCCAGCGGATCAAAGACCCCATCTCCTCCGTGCTGTCATTGAGTCCCGGAATAACAAGGGTGACTGTCTCGACATGCATACCGAGTTCACGGGCGAGCGCCGCGGAATCAAGGACCGGCTGGAGGCGGGCACCGCAAATTTTTTTGTAAAAATCATCGGTGAATGCCTTGATGTCCACCCTGTAGGCTCCGAGCATGGGGGCAATTTCCCGAAGCCCCTCCTCGGTGATGTACCCGTTTGTTACGTAGATTGTACCGAGCCCTTTCCTGCGGGCAATCGTCCCCATGTCAAGCGGATATTCATGCCAGATGGACGGCTCGTTATAGGTCCAGGCGATACTCGCGCTGCCGGATGCAATTGCCCGTTCAACGCCCTCTTCCGGAGAGAGTGTCCGTAAATGTGCATCTTCAAACGTCGCACGCGAGATATGCCAGTTCTGGCAGTGCTGGCAATGGAAGTTGCAGCCGATACTTCCCAGCGAGTACCGAGAGCGTGCCGGGCAGGTAATGAAAGAGAGGTTTCTTCTCGATGGGATCCACCGCCTCTGAACTGATCTTCCCGTAGGCGGCGGCATACAGCGTACCGTTCTCATTCAGCCGGATGCCGCAGATGCCATGGTTGCCATCCTTGATCGTGCAGCGGTGGTTGCAGAGTGCGCATTTCACCGTCTTGTTCTCAAGTTTCTGGTACAGGCGGGCTTCGTGCATATGGATTCCCGATGGAGTATAATTGCCAATAGTCATGGTTCTTTTTCTCCAGGAGCGGGTTCGTCTTCATCATTGGTCTCAAGGACGAATGAACCCCGGTACCCGCAGTCCTTGCAAAGGTAAACCTGGCCGATATATCCCCCGGCAACAGCAAAGATATTCCGGCTTTTACAGACAGGACAATAGAGCATATTCAACAACTCTATATGAACATCCGGTACAAAAACTAGTGCAATGAAGACCATTGTAATCTCTCTGGGCGGCTCAATCCTGATCCCCTCCCTCGAGAAGAATAGGATCAGGGAGTATGTCCCGGTGCTTGGGGAGATTGCAGCGGATCACCGCCTGTTTGTTGTCGTTGGCGGGGGTGGTGAAGCCCGCCGCTATATCGCCGTCGCCCGCACACTTGGTATTGACGAGGGGACCTCTGATGAGATCGGCATCCTGATCACGAGGCTGAATGCAACCCTGCTTGTTGCTGCGCTGGGAGAAAAGGCATACCCGAAAGTGGCGGAGAGTCATGCCGAGGCAAAGAAATTTGCCGAATCCGGAAAGATCGTTGTGATGGGCGGGATTACCCCCGGGCAGACGACCGACGCGGTTGCAGCGGTCCTTGCCGAACGGGTGGGCGCATCGGTGTTTATCAATGTAACCTCGGTCGATGGCATCTACTCCGCCGACCCGAAGAAGAACAAAAAAGCGGAGCACTATCCGGCACTCACTCCTGAAGAGCTGCTCCGGATCGTCGGGGGAGCCGCACTTACCGCGGGTTCCAACACGGTTCTTGATATTGTTGCCGCCCGGGTGGTGGAGCGCAGCCACATCCCCCTTGTCGTCCTTGACGGGAATAATCCGGAGAACCTTTCCCGCGCGATCCGCACCGGAGAATTCACCGGGACAGTAGTGAGCGGAAGCAAGAAAAAGATCCTGCCGCTCTGATGGTTGGTTCAATGTTCGGGAACCATTACGTATTTTTATGTTCCCGACACAGGTATGATGGCACGGGGTAGTAGGGTAGCCTGGTCCATCCTAGAGCGTTTGGGACGCTTTGACGGCGGTTCGAATCCGCCCTACCCCATTCTTTTATGAAAAAACCGGACGCTGAAAAGATTTATTCACTTCTTTTCAGACATTATCCCGATTCGCGGGATTCTCCTGCCCAGATCTCGGGTAGATTCTGCATTTGAGGTGCTCATCCTGACCATCCTGTCTGCTCAGACCACCGACCGGGCAGTGCTGCAGGTACAACGGCCGCTTTTTTCGGCATACCCTTCCCCGTCTGCGCTCGCAAAGGCAAAAGCTGATGATATAGAAACGATCATCCACAGTCTCGGGTATTTTCACGCAAAAGCCCGGCATATCATTGCCGCCTCCCAGGCTATTATATCAGAGTTTGGTGGCAGGGTGCCGGAAACAATGGAAGATCTCCTGAAGATCCCCGGAGTTGGCCGGAAAACGGCAAACATTGTTCTCTTCCACGCTCATGGCAGGAACGAGGGGATTGCTGTCGATACCCATGTCCGGAGGCTCGCGCAGCGTATCGGATTTTCTGATACTGACAACGTCAGCGTGATCGAGCAGGACCTGATGGCCGCATTCCCGAAAGAGCAATGGGGGGATCTCACAGATGTGCTGATCGCCCATGGGCGGACAATCTGTACCGCCAAAAAACCGATGTGTGGGGTCTGCCCGATCAGCCGGTACTGCAGGTATTTCCTTAAGGTTATGAAAAAAGGTAAGAAGTAATTTTCAGGTTATACTCCTTTGTTGCCGGCCCGGCTATGACCAGCCGTTTGAACCGGAGTTAATAATCTGGCAGTCTACCCTTCGATAAATTAAACATCTCCTTCTTAGTTGGCGGGACGAACTCTCCGCCTTCATGACAGCAGCATCCGAAAAGATCGCTTTTTTGTCCGCACATAAAAATAATCTTTCCTGTTTTGGGTTTTTTAATACCCAATGAACACCCGGATAACAGCAAACGAGACAAACCCTATCAGTGCACTAACGGGGATTGTAAGGATCCATGCCCATATGATCCTTCGCGCCACACCCCACTTCACGGTGCTTGTACCCATGGTCGTCCCCACTCCCATGATTGACGTACAGATTACGTGGGTCGTACTCACCGGGATCCCTGCCACCGATGCGCCAATGATTGTTGCGGCACCTGCCGTCTCTGCCGCGAAACCGTGTACCGGGCGAAGTTTTGTAATCTTGTAACCCATTGTTTTGACGATACGCCACCCTCCGGAGAGGGTTCCGAGCGCGATTGCAGTGTGGGCTATCAGGATCACCCAGATCGGAACGGGAAGGTGGTTTGGATCGACGCTGGTACCAAAATAACCGACAGAAAAGAGAAGGGGGATGATGATGCCCATGGTTTTTTGTGCATCGTTCGTCCCATGGCTGAAGCTATACGCAGCCGCTGAACCGAGCTGGAGCCGCTTGAAATGGTTCTCCGCGGTCTCCTTGTTTGCTTTTCTCGTAAGGTTGAGAATCGCCGCCATAAAAAGAAAACCGCATACGAGCCCGATTATCGGCGAAAGGACCATGAAAAGGGCAACCTGTCCGACTGTAGACCATTTAATCGCTGCCAGGCCGGCTGCTGAAATACCCGGATCCCGTCATACCCCCGATAAGGGCATGGGATGAAGATGTGGGAAGGCCGAAAAACCAGGTGATCAGGTTCCAGCTGATCGCCCCGATCAGGGCTCCCAGCACGATGAAGGGGATCACTGCAGTCTGGACGTAGGTCAGCTCGACGATCTTACTGATAGTACTTGCGACTGCAACCCCGAATCCGAACGCGGCGACAAAATTAAAGAACGCTGCGAAGGCAACGGCATTGCGGGGTGATAAGACCTTCGTAGAGACGACAGTTGATATTGAATTAGCCGAATCGTGAAATCCGTTGGTGAAATCAAAGACCAGCGCAATACCAATGATGAGAACGACCAGTCCCCACGTTGTTTCGATCATGCCAGCCCCTTAAAAATTCCAGCCTTTATCTTCATGAATGGCGGATTGCAATGTCGGAGAGGACATTTGCGACATCCTCGCAATAATCGGTGGCGGTCTCGAGATGCTCGTAGATATCCTTGAGTTTGATGATGGTAATCGCATCCGTGGTTTTGAAGAGATCAGTTACCGCATGGGCAAGAACATCATCTGCGAGATTTTCGAGCCGGTTCACCTCAATGCAGCGTTCTTCGACATACTTGGGGTCCTTTATAGAGCGGATTCCTTTTACCGCCCCTTCGATCTCCACTGTTGACATGTGGATCAGTTTCGCGAGTTCGATCATATGAGCATCGGTCCCATCGATGCCGTAATAATACATCTTTTCTGTGGCACCATCGATGTAGTCCAGTACCTCGTCCAGTGCGGAGGCGAGGCGTGAGATCTCCTCGGGGTCGAGTGGTGTGATGAAGGTCCGGTTCAGCTGGTCGTAGATATCATGCGTGATCTGGTCACCCTTGTGCTCAAGCTTCTCGATCTCGTGACGTTTCTCTTTGACATTGGTAAAATCCTCAGTCAGCGCGACCAGCCGCCACGCCGCTTCTTTGACAACTCCGGCCTGTTTCTCAAACAGATCAAAAAAGATCTTATCATGAGGTATCAGCAACTCTCGAAGACCCATAACAACCTACGGATAATCGGTCAGCCATGGTAAAAAATATGGCGATATTGCAGTATTATAAAAACAGGGAGTTCAAAAATAAACTGACGACGACATATCCGGCAAACGAAAGAACGAGAGCTAATGGGATGGTGATCACCCAGGCTGTTATCATTTCCCGTATCACATCCCACCGGACCTCATTTTTTCCACGGGTCAGACCGACTCCCACGATTGCCCCGCTGATAACGTGTGTCGAAGACACCGGTATCCCGTACGATGTCACCATGGCGAGGGTTGCGCTGCCGGCCGTGGCTGCGGAAAATCCCTGGTAAGGGCGAATCCGGGTAATCTTTTTTGCCATCTTATCCACGACTTTCCATCCACCGAAAACGGTGCCAAGACCGATCGCAACCGCCGAACTCAGGAGAACCCATGCCGGAATCGAAAAAGTCGTGAGAACGCCGGCCGAAACGAGCAGGGCGGCGATAACACCTACTGCGTGCTGCCCGTCGTTTGCCCCGTGCCCTGTCGCCTGGAAGAGGGATGCAGCCACGTGAAGCGGCCTGAATATCCGGCGGACATGGGTCTGCTTCCGGTGACGGAACAGGTGTGAGATGATAACGTTGAATAAAAATGCCGAGCTCACCCCCATCACGGGCGATATAAAGATGAACAGGACGATGACAAGCAGACCGGAGATCTTCAGTAAACCAGCGAGCATCAGCACCGGTATAACGAGAGTTCCCCCGAATACCGCTCCGATCTGGAGGGCAAGACGGATATCACCTTTCAGTGCTGCGGTCAGGGCACCGAGGACCAGCCCCCCGGTCACTGCACCCCCCAGTGCAGCAATACCGATTTCGATAAATGTGACAGAACCTGGAAGGATAACGGCGGCTACTCCCCCTGCGCCTATCCCGGCTCCCAGGAGTCCGCCCACCATGGCATGACTACTGGAGATGGGGATACCGCCGCGGGTGGCGACAAAGACAAGGGATATGGCGACCCCCATCGCGACGATGATGGAGACCGGGGTCAGGGAACCGGGATAGACAATGGCAGTACCGATCGTGGTCGCAACGGCAGTCGTGAAGATGAACGGGCCGAGCATGTTGCAGAGCGATGTCAGGAGCACCGCGTGCCATGGTGTCAGGGATTTTGTTGCGACGACTGTTGCGATCGAATGCGCTGCATCATTGACCCCGTTGACAAAATTCAGGCAGAGAGCGAGGATGACGCCAAAGATAATGAGGGGTTCCATGGTATCAGGAATGGTTCAGGATAATGTCATTGAGGGCATGTCCTACATCATTGCACTTCTCCATGACCAGACCAAGCCCCTCGTAGATATCCTTAAGCTTGATGATCAGGAGCAGGTCTTTTGCCTTAAAGATCTCAAGGATTGCCTGTGACTGGAGTTCGATGGCCCGGTTGTACAGGCGGTTTATCTCGTTGGCATGATCCTTGATTCCCTGAATTTTTTCCATCTCCGGCAACTCTTTAAACGCTTTGGTGATCTCTGCGGATGCAAGGAGGATCATATACGAAAATTCGCGGAGTTTGTCATTCTGTTCTGTCAGACCATAGGTACAGATCTGCTGGGTGACCCGGTCGATACGATCCATCACATCATCCATGACGGGTGCCAGGCGGGAGATCTCTTCAGGTTCGAGGGGCGTGATCAGCGATTCATTGAGTTTCTCGTAGATATGCCGGGTGATCTCGTCGGCTTTATGCTCGAGCTGGTGCACTTTCTGGGCTTTTTCCGTACCCTGCGGGAGTTCATGGGTGATCTCGTTGAGCGTAGCCGCAGCCTCACCGATGGTCTCCGACATTTGGGCAAAAAGGGAAAAGAACACCTTGTCTTCAGGAAGGATCAGGTCACGGACATGCATGATTGTTCTGGATAGAGCCTCTTCCCGTAAGCATAAAAAAGTACGGGTGAAGGAAGGAAAAAATCATGAAAACAGGATGGACCGGGCGGGAATTGAACCCGCGGCCTCTTCCATGCCAAGGAAGCGATCTACCACTGATCTACCGGCCCCCGCTCTAACATTGTTGTACGGCATTGGTTAAAAGAATTAGGCTTCCGGGAAGCCAACTCTGCGATCGCACAGACCTCAGGAAAGGAAGGGAACTCAACTCTCAATTCGATTGCGATATTTTTCTCCACGGGTTCCCAAACCTGATATCCCTGAGACTGTCAGGAAAGATTATGCCAGGGGAACTGAGTATAGTTTCTCCAGCACCCTCCGTCGTGCCTCCTGCATATCGGAACTTTTCACGATTACTCCGTCTTTGATAAACGGTTCGAGCAAGGGTTTCCCACCCTTCGGTGCTCTCCTGTTGAGTGGCAGCACCTGGTGCTCACCGCCAATCATTTCATAGACCTGCTTTGCCCCGCTCCGTTTTCCCCGTTTGGCTTTTGGCTCTCCTTCAATCTCGACAATGTCCATGCCGAAGTCGATTACTGGTGCATTTGCTATTGCGCCACCAACCCCGAATGCGTCCACACGCTGCCGTGAGGCAATGATATCTTCGCGGGTCACGCCACCGGTCAACAGGATCTTTACCGTATCATACCCGTGCGCATCCAGCTCCCATCGCACCTCGTCGATGATCGCCAGCATGTCGCCCCGCCGGGATCGGGGGGTATCGAGCCGGACCATGGTGGCCCCGCACTCCGCCGCCCGCAGCGACTCGGATTTTTCATCGCACCAGGTATCGCAGAGCATGATCCGGGGGATCTCTGCCGGTGCATGACGGTCAAATGATCGCCAGGCATCCTCGGGTTTTTTATAACACATCACAAATGCATGAGGCATCGTCCCGATGACGGGGATTCCTGCCGGGGCACAGGTGTTCGAAACACCATCAACACCCCCTATCCATGCGGCACGTTCAATCATTCCGGCAATTGCCGGGTGCTGGCGCCGGGAACCAAACGAGAAGACCGGCCGCCCCTGGGCAGCGACCATAATATTGGCAGCGGCCGATGCGACACCCGAGGCATGGCAGAGGAATCCAAGAATGGCCGTTTCGTAACGGCAGAAATCCCGGTAATTTCCCGATATACGCAGGACCGGTTCGTTTTTGAAAAAAATGGTGCCTTCCGGCATCGCGTCTATGGTAACAGGAAGATCCTCAAGGAGCGTGATCACATCGGAGATCCCGCAGAAGACCGCCCATCTGTCCGGCACCATTGCAGCGGTCACTTCCATCGAGACGGAAGGATTGATATTCTCCTTCTCAAGCGCCTCTTCCGTGCGGATAAAATAAATATCCGTGCATTCTCCCCGTTTGATGGTTTCATCGCTGACGGTCTCGAATCGCGCCATGAGAAAGTATGGTTCGTTCACGAATTTACCCTTTGTTTATACTATCACTGCCAGATATACGCTACCTATTAGTGCACCAATGGACAAACTTTCATTCAGAGGATATATGCGACGCATGGGTAAAACCGGATTTCAGTCAGGATTAGTTCTAAAAGGCAGGTGGTGCTGATGCTGGGCATCATCGGGGGCACGAGTCTTTTATTCTCCGCGCTCCCTTCACTGGAGAAGGCGACCGTATCCACGCCGTTTGGTGCGGCGGAGATCCTCTCGGGGGACGTCGCGATGCTGATGCGTCACCAGAACGGGCTCCCTCCTCACCGGATCAATCACCGGGCCAACCTTGCGGCTCTTGCAATCACCGGTGTCGACCGGATCGTTGCATTTGGATCAGCCGGATCGCTCAAACCCGATATTAAACCCGGCTCTCTGGCGATCCCCACCGATTATATCAGCCTGACCCCTACCCCGTCCATCCACGATCATGCCATCGAACATGTCCGCCCGGAACTCTCCGAATGTCTGGCAAGAGATCTTTTCCGTCTGGTCCCTTCCGCCCGGTTCGGGGGCGTGTATGTCCAGACAAGCGGCCCCCGTATTGAGACGGTTGCCGAGGTGAACGCACTTGCACGGGTTGCAGATGTTGTCGGGATGACGCTTGCATCGGAGGCGACCCTCGCCTGTGAACTTGGCATGGAGTTTGCAGCGCTTTGCACGGTCGATAACTACGCAAACGGGCTTGGCAGCGAGGTGCTGACCTATGAGCACATCCTTGCCACCTCAAAAGAGCACTGCACCCGGACCGGAGAGATCATGAAAAAGATCATCGGGAATATGGGCTGATACCGCATGGAGACGACGACAGATATATTTGAAGGAAAACATTCGCTTCTCATCACTGACGTTGTGGCGGATGGAAAGGCAGTCGACATTTTTATCGACGAAACCGGTACCATTGCCGGTCTCGGTGAGAGTGAGCGGAAAGAACACAAAGGTGAGGCGGAGTTTATCATCGACGGTGACCGTGCGATCGCCCTCCCCGGCCTCGTGAATACTCATACCCATGCAGCAATGACCCTGCTGCGGGGGTATGCAGATGACATGATCCTGCAGGACTGGCTTTCGCAGAAGATCTGGCCGCTCGAAGCGCATCTGACCGGTGATGACGTCTACCTTGGCACACGGCTTGCCTGTCTTGAGATGATCAGGAGCGGTACAACCGCATTCAACGATATGTATTTCTTTATGGATGATGCAGCCCGTGCGGTTGACGAATCCGGTATCCGTGCAGTACTCGTCCTACGGTTTCATCGATCTCTTCAATGAAGACAAACGCGAGATCGAGTGCAAAGCTACGGAGAACCTCGTCTCACATGTCCGGAAGATGAAGAATACCCGGATCAAGGCCGCTGTCGGACCTCACTCGATATATACGGTCTCAAAGGGTGGATTGGTATGGTGCGCGGAATGTGCCGGGGAAGAGAAGATCGGTACCCATATTCACCTCGCCGAAACAGAAAAGGAGGTGCAGGACTGCATCGCCAGGTACGGCACGCGCCCATCCGTATTTCTCGATACATGCGGGATCCTTACCCCCCGTACGGTTGCGGCGCACTGCTGCTGGCTGGATGAGGCGGAGTGCACCCTGCTGAAAAAACGGGGTGTGAGTGTATCGCACAACCCGGCAAGCAATATGAAACTTGCCACGCACCGGGCGATGCCCTATCCCCTGTTGTCAGCTGCCGGGGTGAATGTCTGTCTTGGCACCGATGGCTGTGCCTCAAACAACAGTCTCGACCTGTTCGAAGAGGTGAAGATTGCGGCCCTCCTGCAGAAGTTTTACTGGAATGATCCCACTATCCTCCCGGCGCAGGAAGCCCTTGCCATGGCAACGCTCCATGGGGCAAAGGCACTGGGTTTTGCCACGGGAGGACTCACGGTCGGCGCGGTTGCTGATATTGTGCTCGTAAGCACCCGAAGGGTTTGCAATACGCCTCTCCACAACCCCACCTCAAATCTTGTATACTCCTGTAATGGCGGGGCTGTTGATACGACCATCTGTGACGGGAAGGTCCTGATGCTGGAAGGCGAGATCCCCGGTGAAGCAGCGATACGGGAAGAGGCTGCATGTGCGGCATACGAACTTGTCCGCCGTGTCCGGAACAGCTGACATGGCGAGACCGGGACAAAAAAAGGCAGGGATCTGGCTCTCGGTAGCCATTTTTCTGGTCCTGGCCGGATGTGTCATCGCTACCGGTTGTCTTGGCGCACTTACCTTCCCCGGTTCTGGCGGGCAGACCCACCTTGCGGAGAACGAGGGGAAATTATCCGCCTATTTCCTTGACGTCGGGCAGGGAGACTCGACCCTCTTTATCTACGAGGGAAAAACAATCCTGATCGACGCGGGTGAGGTGGACATGGGCGACCAGGTGGTGAGCGATTTACGTGCATGTAACATCACGCGGATCGATCTGCTGGTCGCCACGCACCCGCACTCGGACCATATCGGGGGTATGCAGAAGGTACCTGGGGCTTTTCCGGTGGGGAAAGTGCTCGATACCGGCCTCCCTCATCCATCAACATTGTATGAGCATTTCTTGGAAACGATAGAAGAAAAGCACATTCCCTACCAGGTTGCCGAGCAGGGACAGACTATTAACGTTGACCCGGCGCTGAGGGTGGTCGTGCTTTCACCGCCGGACGAGCGGTCCGGGGAGAATTTGAATACCGACTCGATAGTGCTCCGCATATCGTATGGTACTATTGATTTTCTTATGACCGGAGATCTCGACAATGCGGGAGAAGATGCCCTGCTCAGGACCGGTTATCCGGTTGACGCCGAGATCCTGAAAGTCGGGCATCACGGGAGTTCATCTTCAACGTCTCAGGCCTTTCTTAACCGGGTCCGATCCGGAGACAGCAATCATTTCCGTCGGGGCGGACAACCCCTACGGCCACCCACATACAGAGACCATGGATCTTCTGGAACGGAGCGGGGTTACGATATACCGCACTGATGTGAATGGGACCATTCTCGTCCGGACCGACGGGATGTCCTATTCGGTGAAAACCCAGACAACTATGTCCCGCACTACTGGAGTTACCCCACTGCCTATGCAGTTGGCGACACCAGGGACGCTCTTTCCGGTTCCGGCCTTCACGCTGCCGACCCTTCCCGGTGATGGGGCAGTCCCCCTGCCGTCCCTGACCCTTCCTCCGTTTGCAGAAAACTGGACGATTCCCCCGTTGCCTCCCGCGCCGCAGATCGGCAATGCATCCGGAGTATTTATCAGTGCAACCCATTTCGACGCACTTGGTGATGACCGTCAGAACCTGAACGACGAATGGGTGCGCCTGACGAACCGCGGGGACGGGCTGGTCCTCCTCGCCGGCTGGACACTCTCGGATACGACTGGTTCGCACCCGTATGTCTTCCCTGCGTATATCCTGATGCCGGGCTCTTCGGTGACGGTCTATTCCGGGCGGGGGACGATGAATGACACGGCGCTGTTCATGAGTCTGGACGCACCATTATGGGGCAATACGGGCGATGAGGCAATCCTGAAAGACGGCAGCGGGAATAGTATTGATCAACGATCATAACGGAGTACGCATGAAAGTGACCATCGACCGGATTGAAGGAACCATCGCTGTTCTCATCCCTCAGGATGACGAAGCGATGCGGTTCACCATTCCGGTCTCCCTCCTCCCCACGGGCAGCCGGGAAGGAGATATCCTGACGATCAGGATAGAAAGGGATCCGGAAGGAACAAAGGAAGCAAAGAAACGGTTGTTGGACCAGATTGAACGGTTGAAAAGACGGTAATAATCCATTAAATCCATTTTTTTCTTTCCCTGCAGACAAAAAAAATTATGATATAGTCCTATTCCAGCCACCAAAATTGATCAGTAATAACGAGAGAAAAATTGCAAAAAAATGTTCCCGGAACTGACTGATAAAAAAGTTCAATTTTTATGTTTTGCAGAAATTCTTTTCTCCTGTCACCAGGTTAATCTCTGCGGCAGCTATGAGGGTGACCCCCTCTCTCCCCCAAAGGGGGAGGCAACCCAAAGGGAGCAGCCCCTTGACCCCCACTTTCGAGGTATTTCATCAACCTTCTGAGGGACTATCGTATTTTGGGGGATGCCCTAGCGGCGGGGGCGGAGGCATGATGTGCTGGAGCCCTCAAGAGCGATTTTTGAGGAAAATGTATATCTTTTTCATAAAATTAGTCGTGAGAATGGGACTATTCCCAAAAAAAATTATTCCAGCCAGCGGGTAACATCTTCAACCGGCGGGCGGATTGAGGGTCCGAGCTCTTCCTTCGGATAGCCGATTGCACACCCCATCAGTTCCCATTGCCCGGGGGTAATCCCGAGGATCCGGCAGAATGAGGGATCGGATGACATCTGGGCGGTGACCGATACCATCTGGAACCCGAGGCCGAGTGCCGTTGCCTTCAGCCACATATTTTCCAGGCAATGGGCAAGCGACTGCTGCTCCACCGGGGGGAACCCTTTGCGTTCAGCGACAACAATATAATAGGGAGCCGTCCCGATGCCGGGTACACTGCCCATCTTCCTGATCTGAGCGAGACGCTGGACAAAGGAAACTGCCATGGTACGGAGAGCTGGATTCTTTTCCATCTCCTTTTCCAGCTCCTGTGTCATGACGGTAACCTGCTTCATCACAAGAGGTCCCGCAGCGATCATGCTCGAAGACCCTTTCTCCATCACAAAGAACCGGCGAAAATAATCGGCGGAATTTCCCACGGCAGCCGCAGCATACGGGGCAAGAAGCCCGGCCTGGATGATGCGCATGATTGTGTCTTTGGGGGGAAATTCAGGTTTAAACATCCGGTATGACCGGCGCCCGGCGAGAATCTCGTCCAGACAGATATTCCGCTGTTCCGCATTCTCAGTGCACATGATACTTCACGCAGATTGATTTGAAAGACCCGGTTCTTGAAGCTTGGCACATCAGGGGTTCCTTTGTATATCAACGCTCTGCGATACGGGAAACTAGGCTGAATTTCAGGGTAATTTCCGTTCCGCGTGGAGTATGCCCATCACGCCGAGGGCAGAATGAACCGGTTTCCGTTCAATGGATAAATAATAGTTCCGGTCTAGGGAGTCGAGGAGAGAACGGCTGGGGAGACCGCCGATTGGCGGAATGTGGAGCTCCATCTCTATCCGGTGGATACCACCAAGATCCTTTGGTTCTATCTGCCATTCTGCACCCTCGCAATCGCATTTCAGGAAATCGCAGCCCCCGCTCATCTCGATGATCTTCCGGAGCGGGTATGTCAATGAGGCGACTTCACGATCGTCCCAGCAGACCTTTTTTGATCTTCCGTCGCCAAGCGCTCCCTCAATAACCCGGACGGGAGCATTATTCAGCCGGATATTCTCCCGCAGCAGGTCTGCAGTCACCGGCTCTACTGCGATCACATGCCGGGAATACCGGGAAGCCCGGATACAGAAGGCCCCCACGTTTGCACCGATGTCAATCACCCGGTCGTCAGGACCAATGTCATCGAACCGGTATTCCGGTACCTCAAATATCTGGCGAAACGGCGTATCCCGCCGGAGAAATCTGATATTATCCGGTGAAGTGAAAAACGGGAGATTGGTCGTTGCATCACCACGTGACCGACTGTCACTATGATCGTTACGCCTTCTTTTTGATAAATGTCCCGTCTGCGTATTCGCGGAACGCTTCCCGCAATTCCTCTGCGGTATTCATTACGATGGGACCCCTCCAGGCAACCGGTTCGTGAATGGGCTTTCCCGAAAAAAAGAGAAACCTGAAACCCTTTGCGGAAGAAACCGCAGTCACCGATGACCCGTCACCAAACAATACCAGATCACGGTTATTTACCCGGTGCTCTTCCCTGGGATCAAAAGTCCCTTCTCCCGCAATGACGTAGGCCAGAGCCGTGTATCCTTCCTTCACCGGCTGGGAGAATGTTGCTTTGGGGCCTAAGGTTACATCGAGATAATCAGGATCCGCAACGATATCCCGCACCGGGCCGGTAACGTCACCTGCCGAACCGGCGATCACCCGGATTGTAACGCCCTCCTTGGGGAGAACCGTCTGGATCTGGTCCCGCGTTACTTCCTGGTACCGCGGGTCCATCATCTTGTTTGACCTGGGGAGATTCACCCAGAGCTGGAATCCTCCCATCTGCCCGTTTACCGGCTTTGGCATCTCCGAATGGACGATGCCGGATCCTGCCGTCATCCATTGCACGTTACCGGCGTTCACTTTCCCGGCATTTCCCATGCTGTCGGCATGCTCCACCAGCCCGTTGAGCATGTAGGTGACCGTCTCAATGCCCCGGTGGGGGTGGGTTGGAAAACCGGCGAGGTAATCTTCCGGCCGCGGAGCCCTGAAATCGTCAAGCATCAGGAAAGGATCGAATTGCGGAACTTCATAGCTGCCAAATGCCCGGTGCAGGCGGACGCCGGCACCTTCAATGGTCGGGTATGCCCGGAGAATACGTTCGACTGCGCGGACCTGTTCCATAAAGAAGAGACAGGAAGTGTTGGATATTGAATATATGGTTTGGGGAATATCAGGAAAAAAGATGCGACTATGTTTATCGGAACGGCAGTTGCATAATCTGGTATCATGGGCCTGAAAGAGCAGCTGAGGGATACCCTTCCGGGACGGGCGGTCTCTTCCCTTTCTGACCGGTTTGATATAATCGGGGAGATCGCAGTGCTCTCGCTTCCTGAGGAGCTCACTCCGTATCGCCATGTCATTGCGGATGCGGTTATCTCCAGGCGACGGACAATCAGGACTGTCCTGAATAAAATCTCCCGCCTTGAAGGAAGCAACCGTACTGCAGTGTATGAGATCCTTGCCGGAAGCGATACGGTTACCGTACATAAAGAGTATGATTTTTCTTATCGCCTCGATGTCAGAACGGTATTTTACAATCCCCAGGCTGGCCAGCGAGCGTCAGCGCGTCTCCTGCCAGGTTTTTTCCGGTGAACTGGTGCTTGTGCCCTTTTGCGGTGTCGGCCCGTTTGTAATTCCCGCGGCAGTGCACGGGGCGACGGTTGTTGCCGTTGAACAGAATCCCGAGGCATGCCGCTGGCTCAGGGAGAACGTGGTGCTGAACGGAGTTGAGGATCAGGTTATCCTGATCATCGGGGACGCGTTTGATACCTCACATCTTCCGGCAGGAGCGTTCGACCGTGCCATCATTCCGACACCCTATGGGATGGATGCAATCTTCGATCTCATCGCTCCTTTGGTAAAACCCGGGGGAATGATCCATTTCTATACCTTTTGCACCAAGGACCAGGCAGATGCCCGGTGTGAAGAATTTGTCAGGTCTGGTTTTGATTGTATTGTTCAGAGACGGTGCGGGAACGTCGCCCCGGGCATAAGTCGCTGGGTGTATGATCTCAGGAAACGTGTTATCTCCCGATTCCCGGTACGGAACATAACGATTGCCGCGATTGCCACCACGCACAATCCGGTGGTACCGACGGCCACCGGCACAATGGGATTACCTTCATCCTGCTCGGTTGTCGCAGACTGGCAGCGGGGGTTGAGATATGACCGGAATGTCAGGGGTCGCCGACGTATATTCAGGAACAGCCGGCCGCATCGTGAACACGTCTCCCGCTGATATAACAGGCGTTTCATTACGTAGCGCAACAGCAAAAACGGAAAATTCCGGGCTTTCAGCACTATAGTGTACCTGGCCGTTTCGTTTTCCCCTGAACTGGGTCGGCAGACAGACCCATGTCTGATTCCGGAGCATACACAGCCTGACCTGATCCGGTGTGGAATGAGTATCGTTGAAGAACGAAAGCGGTACATCAAACTCGATGAGCACTGCAGAGATGAACGTGTAATGAACCGGCATGAGGTTAACATACTGGTATACCGGCATATCCGGCGGAGTCACATTGACAGGAAGGATCGTGACCCTGCTGGCAGTGACTATAATATCGGATAAATCACGTCCCGTTACGGTTACGCGATTGACCGCCGTATCTCCTCCAATTGTTACGGTCTGACATACGAGTGGTCCTGGATCCCGGTGAACCGGGGGCATATCGGGCGGATCTTCGCTGCCGCTATCCGGAATTGCGACGGGGGATGGTGATGGTAACGGTGAAATTGTGGATTCCGGGGTTGGTGATGATGGGGGTATTGGGGTAATCGAAGAGGTAGGATCCGGGGTTGGTGATGATGAAGGAGCAGGAGTAAGTGAAGACGTTGGTTCAGGTGTAGGAGACATTGATGGCGTGGGGGTAAACGTAGGTGTAGGCTCCGGGGTTGAAGTTATTGTTGGTGTGGGATCCGGAGATGTCGGGAGAGGCGTTGGTGAGGTGGTTGGCGTAGTCGTAGCGGGGGGCACATTCACGGTGATATATCCCCTCCTGCTCGTGTTGATGGTCACCGTAAAATTCCGGACTATCATCGTCACATCGTAAACCCCGGGATTCTCGTACACATGAGCCGGGTTCCGTTCCGCGGATAGGGTAGTATTGAACCACGAGCCGTCGCCAAATGACCAGTTCCAGCAGGAGGGTGATCCTCCGGTGGATGAATCGGTGAACTGCACGTGCAGCGGGGCGGGGCCGTCCTGGGGCGAAGCAGTGAAGTCGGGGATGAGCGCAGGAATACCAACGGCATATCTGAGGTCGCCATTCCCGCCATCCCGGTAACTGATGCGGGGATTTCCTGCGCCATCAAGGGCAAGGGAAGTATACAATCCAACATTCGGCCCGGTGTCCACGGTCTCATTGGTCCAGACAAGCCCGTTCTTCACCGCATACTTCAGGTGACCATTTGTCTCATCAAAGTAGCTGACATGGGGATTTCCTGAAACATCGAGCGCGAGCGATGTATACTTCCCGACACTCCCGGCACTATCGACGATCTCTTTCTTCCAGATGCCTCCCGTCCTTGATGCAAATTTCAGGTCCCTGCCCACCCCGTCATAATAGCTGATCCGTGGATTACCCGTTGTATCGAGAGCCAGGGAGGTGTAATACCCGGGATTTCCCGTGGTATCTACCGTCGTGCAGGACCAGAGCCCACCGCTCTTCGCCGCATACTTCAGGGACACGTGCTCTGCATCGTAATAACTTATCGAAGGGTTCCCGGCACCATCACGTGCAAGGGATGAATACGCCCCCACAATTCCGGAGTTGTCTACGGTTTCATTGGTCCAGAAACCGCCGTTCTTTTCCGCGTATTTCAGGTTCGTATTCCCCAGGTCCTGATAGGCGATCCCGGGGTTCCCGGCATTATCCAGTGCAAGCGAGGTATACCGCCCGACACTCCCGCTGTCTATCGTATTGCGGATCCAGTCATCCTCGATTTTTGTGGCAAAAGAAAGATTTCCCAGATTTGCGTCATAGTAGCTGATGAAGGGCAGCCCGGTTGCATCAAGTGTAAGGGAACTGAACTCACCCGTATTTCTTGTCTCATCTACCGTTTCATTGATCCATACCCCGCCGTTCTTCCCTGCATATTTCAGGTGAAGGTTTGTCCAGTCCCAATAACTGATCTGAGGATTACCAGAGTTGTCAAGGGCGAGGGATGTATAGTATCCCACATCGCCATTGCTGTCGACCGTTTCGATTGTCCAGTCAAGGGCAGAGGCGGGTGGCATCAGAACCAGGAAAATTGTGACCCCCGCTAGGAAGAGTGAGGTTAGAGTCAGGAATCTGCAGGATCTATTCCACGAATGACAGAACGGGGCAGATCCGGGAGATGCACAGGTATGGTTGTAACCAGAAGAACTATTTTCCGACCTGTCCATTCGAGTGATCCCCGTGCAGCTGCAGGGGTGATGCAGGAATCAGGTCAGGACAATTATCGGATAAATCGTCTGATGTGTCTTACAGGGCCCCGGTAATTAGCCGTTCTTCTCCGGATTTAATAAGCTTTGTTAAAATCAATCCGCTGCCGGCTCGCGGGTGATAAGGGTCCGGGGAAAAGATGATCCCTTCAGACTTCATGAGTGGTTACCGATTCAACTCCATCGTCTGCAGGTGACAGAGAAAATACATCTGAAAGACCGATTACGGGGGTACCATGGTTGGAGAATGTTCATGGCTGAGATACCCGCTTGTTGCGGGGGTATTCTTTCTGAAGCCGATTTTCCGGCAGAATAATCGCCGGAAAGATATGGTGTGGAACGTATCCATGACCTCAGTCTTCGAAGAATGGCTGGTCCTCTCCTCCTGTATCATACAAGAACATTTTCTCAATCGGGACCTTGAACAACCGTGAGATCCGGAACGCGAGTTCAAGCGAGGGATCATACTTCTCTTTTTCTATGGCGAGGATCGTCTGCCGGGTTACCCCAAGCTGGTCGGCAAGAACCTCCTGGGTCAGGTTACGCAGGGCCCGGTACACTTTAATCCTGTTCTTCATTCCCGTTGCACTCCGGGTGCTGGATGATATGACGGGGCCGGGGACAGGAGAACCGTTCGCGTGCAGAGCCCTTTCAGCAGACCTGATTTTCGGGGATCACGGACCCGTGCAGTACCACAACCGTTGAAGATGACTGGATGACTGGAGCGAAAGAAACCGGAAGGGAAACGGTTGATGCTGTGGCGCACCCCGGCATTATCCATAATCCTCTCTCTCATCCCGGCAGACATGGCAGACTCTTCTTGCAGTGATAGATTTTGGCGGTGATTTACGGAAACCGGGTGGCGTGCATGACGATAATGGCCATGGTAATCAGTATGATTGCAGCGATCCAGAGGCCCGGGTGACTGATTGCTGATGCGGATCGTCTTTTCGTGACGAAAGGATACGAGGTTGCGAGACCTCCCAGGACACCCATACTAAAGAGGAGATCCATCGTGAGCCGATCCGTCGGGACGCCAAGAATATTTTTTAAGGCTATGACGAGGGCAAACAGGCATGCTCCAGCGGTGAGGATAACGAGTGTATGCCCTTCCTGCCACGCAGTACCCTCTTCTTCACGGATGAGTTTACCGTATTCACTTCGATCCATACTTATTCCCACATTAAAATGTAATGTAAATTATGATTTACATTTTAGCATATAAACTTTTCTTTTTGTATTAAATTATCCTCTTTTTGTTAAGTATATTTTCTATTTTGTTCAAATAAAAGAGGAATCATGGACATACTTCGGTGCCGGATTCTCACTACCTCTGCTTATTTCGGGGAACTGAAAGACCGTTTCGTGCTGCATAAGGCTTTCAAAAATTGTGGATATGCCATTCTCTCTAAAATTTTCGCTGCATCGTCCTGTCAGACATGACAGGCATCAGCAGTTTTGACCCCCTCCGGGTGGATAGCATATTATCATAGTAAAAAAAACTCGTATATCACGAGGCGTATGGAGCAGGAACAGGTAATTGTGGGTCTCGTCCAGATGGCAGTCGGACCGGATCCTGAGGAGAATTTTAATAAAGCGCTGGCAAACGTCGAGCAGGCGGCAAAAGACGGGTCACAGATCATCTGCCTCCCCGAACTCTACCGGACGCGGTACTTTGCCCAGGGAATCGGGGTTAATGCATCGCCGCTCGCTGAGGAGATCCCGGGAGTCTCGACCAGGGCATTTGCCGTGATTGCCTGCCGGTATAAGGTCGTGATCATCGTCCCGATCTACGAGAAGTCTTCTGACGGCAGGTATTACAATTCGGCCGTGATCATCGACGCTGACGGAACGCTTCACGCGCCCTATCACAAGGTCCATATACCGCAGGACCCAGGGTTCTTTGAGAAAGGCTACTTCTATCCCGGGAACCGGTACCAGGTTCATGAAACCCGGTACGGGCGTATCGCGGTCCTTATCTGTTATGACCAGTGGTTCCCGGAAGCGGCGCGGTGTGTTGCCCTCGATGGTGCACAGATCATTTTTTACCCGACGGCGATTGGTCACCCCTCATCTGAAGAACCGGTCGAAGGTGACTGGCACGAAGCATGGGTATTGATCCAGCGGGGACATGCAGTAGCAAACAGCATTCATGTTGCCGCGGTAAACCGTGTGGGACAGGAAGCCAATATCCGTTTTTTCGGGGGGTCGTTCATCTGCGATGCATTCGGCAAGATCATCGCCAAGAGCGGCGACACCGAAGAGACGATCATTGCTCCGCTCGATCTCTCCATGAACTGTTCGGTCCGGGATTCATGGGGTTTCTTCCGTAACCGCCGACCAGATACATATGGTGCTACCTGCACTCTTTTCCCGGGCGGGGACATGACGTTTCCCGATATTCGTCCGGGAGATACACCCCGGAACCGCGGGTTCCATATGCCGGCGGAATGGGAACCGCACGATTGCGTGTGGCTCTCCTGGCCGCACAATAAAAATACCTTTCCCCGCCTGCAGACCGTTGAAGATGCCTATTATGAATTTGTCATGGCGATCAATACTTCAGAACGGGTTGAACTGTTTGTCCCCGGCGCAGCTATTCACCGGAAAATACGGGCGCGGCTGCGGGAAGCCGGCGTCGACCTCTCCCGGGTTGTCCTTCATACGACCGGGTTCTCTGACGTCTGGATCCGGGATTACGGACCGACCTTCGTCATCAACCGGGCTCTGAAACGGACGGCGATGGTCCGCTGGAACTTCAATGCCTGGGGAGAGAAGTACGAAGACCAAATGCAGGACGGGAAGATCCCGGCCGTCATGAACCGCTGGCTTGAGCTGCCCCAGTTTGTCCCCGGGATCGTGCTCGAGGGGGGATCGGTAGATGTCAATGGCAGGGGCACGGTCCTGACCACCCGATCCTGTCTCCTCAACCCGAACCGGAATCCGTCGCTTTCCCAGGACGGGATCACCGAGTACCTGAAAGAGTATCTCGGGATCGTAAAGGTCATCTGGCTGAATAAGGGGATCGTGGGTGATGATACCGATGGCCATATCGACGACATAGCCCGTTTTGTCTCCCCGTCCACGGTCGTATGCGCCTACGAGGACGACCCGGCAGATGCAAATTACGCGGCTCTGCAGGAAAATTACGAGATCCTGAAGAGATCAACCGACCAGGATGGCAGGCCCCTTACCGTGGTAAAACTCCCGATGCCGGCGCCGGTCGCCGACGGAAATGAGCGGTACCCGGCAAGCTACACCAACTTCTATATCGGCAATACGGTGGTTATCGTGCCGGTCTTCAATGACCCGAATGATGCGGTGGCACTGCAGATCATACAGAAATTTTTCCCGGACCGGAAGGTGACCGGGATCGATGCCCGTGCGCTGGTTGAGGGATTTGGCACATTCCATTGTGCCTCCCAGCAGCAGCCGTTGGTATGAGGATCCGGTAATCTCCTGGGTATTCATTGCCCGGTGGGTAACATGATCGACGACCGTTCTCTGTTTTCGCGCGGATACAGTTTCCGATCCTCTTTTTGTTGTTTTTCCGGTTAATGCTCCCCAGTAATTTTCGCAAGATCACCATGACCGGAGATGAAAAACAATGCCCGGACACCTTAGTATGAAACATGATTTTGCATGTGGCAAAGAACCAACCAGCCTCTATCCAAAGTCTGATATTGAATGAACGAGAGGATGAATACTGGTGACGAACGAATGCAACCACAGAAGATGATCCAGCCGGGAAATCCGGCAGGGAATTTTTCCCTGAAAGACCATAATGACACGACGTTCGACCTCTTTGAAAATATGGGAAAGAGGACGCTCCTCTCCTTCCACCCCCTTGCATGGACCGCATTCTGCGCCGGCCAGATGAAATCCCTGGAAGATAATGTGGATACTCTCTCCTCGCTCAATACCATTGCCGTCGGCATCAGTGTCGACTCAGTACCGTGTAAAAAAGCATGGGCAGAGAAACTCGGTATCTCCAGGACCCGGCTGCTCTCTGATTTCTGGCCTCACGGGATTGTGGCGCAGCACTATGGTCTCTTCAGGGAAGCAAACGGGTATGCCGAACGGGCAAATGTGGTCGTCGATGAAAAACAGAAGGTGGTGTTTGTCAGGGTATACCCTGTGCACTCTGTCCCGGACATACAGGAAGTGATTGCTTTTATAAAAAATCTCACAACATCCTGAAGGTCCGAAACTTCCCTACTTCCGATCCGGCTGGACCGTTGGTCCAATCTTTCCTGACAGGTCCGGGGTTGTTGTTATCAGGCTCGATCGTTTGTTGCCGTTACGATCGTCGTTATGACTATTTTTTTTACTACCGGTCTGGTGTGTGAATACTGATCCTCAGAACACGAAATGAAATAGAGAACCTGTAACCATACCGATCCTTAAAGATGTGTGATTCCTGACGAAATGAGACCGGTCCTGGCTGAAATTTTTCATTTTTCCCAGGAAATAACAGTAAAAAAAGGGGAAATATTCCTAACTCACCACGACCGTCATCGAGAAGAGGGATCCGTTTACGGATATTTTCTCCCAGGAATGTGTATATTCCGCCTGGATTTCCTGGGATCCGGTCATCTCCGTTGAAATATCCCAAACATGAATCCCGCCGGATCCCGGCAGCGTACCGGAGGGATCGCCCGGGATATATTCGTCTTTTACGACACGGAGTCCTGGAGTCGTAGTCAGGTTCCACTGGAATCCCGTCGTGGGGTTCTCCGCGAGTTTCACCGTTATGATAGTGTCCTTGCTCATATATACAGTTGCGTTGTTTTGTGTTTCGTTGACTACAAGATTGTCTGCCGGGATTGCTGTCCCCGTCGGTGTTGGCGATGGTTCCGGATTTACCGGACCGGAGACAGTCCTGCGAACATCACTCCACAGAGGCAGCATAACCCGAGACTGAAAATAACCATACTACGCTTCATACAACCAATTCTCTCTCGCTGTTATCCTGATTGTTTGGATACAGGATTATTTATGGCTTTATTTAACTGCGAAATTGTTCGAGGATATTTTAGATCCAGGGACAGTGAATGGTTCAGGAAAAGAAGGCAATGAGAGAAAATCACTGAGGTCTCCGACATGACAGGGAGATCGGGATGTACTGGGGGACTCCAGAGTCAGATGCCCGGACTGCCGGCGTTTTATTGAATGAGCGGGCGGACCAGTGCTTCCCATGAAGGATAATCCATGACATAATCGACCCCGCAGACGGTAGACACCGGGTAATCCGGGATATGACCGATCAAGGTGGCCAGTCCCTCATGTGTCGCAGCCGGGGGACCGTAAGGGTTGAGAACCATCTTCTCCTTTCCTTTCATGACATAGTCACAGATGAACAATACGTCCCGGAAGAAATAGCAGGTGAAGCCCGGGGTATGTCCGCCGATGTGTACTGCATGGAGCCCGTGGTCGCAATAACTGCCCAGGAAGAGATCATCGAAGGTGAAACCCCGGCAAAGGTCATGGTGAAAATCGTTCTCATGAATGGCGACATGGGCCGGGTAAAGGTCACGGTACTGGTTGCATGCGCCGAGGAAATGGTTATGGGTGAAGATGATGGTGTCCATACCCGGGAGTGATCGGTCGAATGTTGAGGGACAGTCGATCAGGAACACTGCTCCCTCTGCTTCGACCCGGTAGGCTGCATGTTCATACCCCAGTTTCGGGACTGTGCTGAAACGGGTTACCTGCGCATTGACGTGCATCCCTTCCACGTGGTGGCGGGCCGAATTATCTTCGGCCGACAGAAATTTATCGTTCGTCGCCCCGCAGAAAGGGCAGAATACCGGATGGTATCCTGCCATATTATATCCGCAGACCTGGCAGACGTATTGTTCAATTCCCTCGTTATCCATATACTTCCGCACGGTGCTTTTGAGGGTTATGAGATAAAATAGGTTATGTTCAGGGCAGGATTATCGAACCGATCGGTCGCGGGTGGTATCGTAGTGTGCTGATTTTTGTCGACCGGTCAGAAGATTAAAGGGTTACCGGGGTAACATTACCGGAACACATACCTCGTGGAGATTTTCATCCCCTGCGGGGAGACCCGGCTATGGTCGTTGCGCAAACAGATCCCCGCTCACACCCGGTACCGCTGCTGGAATTTGAGAACGTCACGGTAGTGAAAGGCGACAAAAAGGTCCTGGACGCCCTTTCTGTTATGATCCATACCGGGGAGAACATCGCTGTCCTGGGACCGAACGGCGCCGGGAAATCCTCATTTATCAAGGCAATTACCGGGAATACTATCCGGTCATAACCGAAGATCCAGTCACGTCCCGAATCCGGGCCAGGGATATGTGGGATGTTTTTGACCTGCGATTAACGCTGGGCATCGTTTCTCCTGACCTGCAGTACACATTTATGCGGGACCTGACGGGCAGGGAGGTAATCCTCTCTGGTTTTTTCAGCAGCATCGGGTTCTTTCATCATACCGTCACGCCGGCAATGGAGAAGAAAGCAGACGAGATGCTGGCGTTCCTGGGAATCGATCATCTCCAGTACCAGTCAATGACCACGATGTCTTCGGGTGAGGCCCGGCGTTTTCTCATCGGGAGGGCACTGGTCCCGGCACCGGCGACCCTCGTTCTTGACGAACCAACCAGCTCCCTCGACCTGCACGCACTTCACACCTTCCGCCAGACCCTCCGGAAGATTGCCCGCTCCGGCACCGGTATCATCCTCGTGACCCACAACCTTCATGATATCATCCCGGAGATCACCCGGGTGATCCTGATGAAGAACGGGAGATTCTGTCGTGACGGACCAAAAGCGGAGCTCCTCACCGATGAACATATCGGGAAGCTGTTCGACGTTCCACTACGGGTGAGGGAAGAAGACGGGTATTATTATGCGACAGGATACTAAGGCCGGATACGCTGAACACGCGGTTATGCTTCGTTCCGCTTCTTAAGGAGACAATATAGTCCACTTTTTCTCTGCACTGCCAGGCGACGTCACAGATGGAGCTAACCTGAAATCCGATATAAGCGAACGGTATGACCTGGTGACACGTCATGCCTGCGGGGCCTGAGGAAGATCGGGGCCATCCGAAAACGTCGGCGTGGACACGGGAATCTTCTGGCTGCCTGCCATTCCCGGAAAGGCAGTCTTTTTATCTTCCGCTATGATTCCTGCCTCCAAGCGATAGTTAATAAGATTTCGATGACAGTCTGAGATAATGAACTCAAAGTATGGTATCGTCGTCGTGATCGCGGCGGTTATCCTCATTGCAGCAGCGCTTTTCCTTCTCCTGGGACCGGGAAGCCAGCCCGGTTCGCCCCGGGTGCTTCCGGGGGTCGAGGTAAGAGCCTACGAGGGAAAGGATCTCTCCTCCATCAATGATTTCCGGGAAAACTCCATCAAGGGTCCCCAGTATATCAATATATCCGATTACCGTCTCACCGTCACCGGCCTGACAAACGGTACCGACGTCTATACCTACAACGAAGTCCTGGACGGGTTTCCTCACTACACGAAGGTAGTCACCCTTTTCTGCGTGGAGGGCTGGGATGTGACGATTCTCTGGGAGGGTGTGAAGGTGAGCGATCTTATCCGGCACGCAGGCATTGATCCCCGGGCAAATACGGTGATCTTCACCGCCCATGATGGTTACACTACGTCCTTCCCGCTCAGTTACCTGATGAACAACGATATCATCATGGCCTACCGGATGAACAATGTCACGCTCCCGGCGGACCGGGGCTACCCGTTCCAGCTGGTCGCCGAGGACAAATGGGGGTATAAATGGATCAAGTGGGTCGAGAAGATCGAGCTGAGCAGTGATCCAAACTACCATGGATACTGGGAGGAGCGGGGATATTCCAACACCGGGGATCTGGAAAAAAGTTTCTATTCAACCGGATAAATCCCCTCCAAACATATTTTTTTCATACGGAAGAATGAGATTCCCTGGTTCACAATTTAATTTTTCAAGTCGGGAGAGAACGCTGGTTTTCTGAAAATTTTACAATGGAAATAAATGGGATGAAGCCCCGCCTGTTCCCTATGAGTTCGCCCGGAACTGTCGCGATTGATGGGAGGAGAACTTTTTGTTCAGGTATCGCATGTATGGGAGATGCAACACCGATGGTGTACTAAAAAAACCATGTCTTTGGGAACATTTTACATCTGCTTATGATCTTTTCAGAGCAATTTTTCAATCGGTTTTTCGCCCCTGAAGATCTTTCTGGTCATCGTTATGATCCACCCACGGTTGACGATGAGGTGGGCAGCGACAAAAAAGGCCAGTGCAATGCCGGACCAGTCATGGATATCGCTCATAAGGGCGAGGGGGAGCACCAGTTTGGTAAGCCCGAATGTCCGCACGAGGAGGGTAAACTTGAAGAAACCGGTAATAACACTGATGAGAAAAAAAATGCCCATACCGAGATCCAGAAACCATCTGACAACCTGCATATTCATGACCGTCACACTCTTCTGATGTACTCCGGCTTTGCGGTGAAAGGTGATGGAACTTGCGGATCCAGATCAGGGAGCCGGCCCATTACCCTCCTGGTGCTCCCGTGAGGGATCGTGTCAATTACGAGCAGCTGGTGTACCGGTGGTTTTTTCTTTCATTGCCGGGATTTCCCCCCGGCAGGTAACAACCCGGTCTCCCGAAACCGAAATGTACTAACCTGTATGAGCAGCACCTGTAGGTATGGAATACCGAAAGAAATGGGGCATTATGTCCAGGGCATTTATCATCACGCTCATCCTCCTGGTGCCCCGGACATTCATCGATTTCTATGGGTTTGATGTGGTACCCATCAATACCGTGGTCGGTGCCTTCATCAGCGGTGCGATTTTCACCATTGCGATCATTTTCACCGGCACGTTCACCGATTTCAAGGAGAGTGAAAAAGTCGGAGGAGAGCTCGCGGCCTCTTTAAAGGCGCTCTATAACGACAGCAGGGTCCTCCCGCTGGCGGATGAGGCACCGGCACGGGTTTTCAGGGCTCATGTCCGGGATCTTCACCGTGCCATGCAGACCTGTTTTTCAGAAAATACCTGGAACCTTCCGGACATTAACCGTGAGATGGACAAGATCAACAACGATATCCGCGTCCTGTCGTACCTGAATGTGGCTCCCCCGCTGATTGCAAAACTGAGAAATGAACTGGGGGTGCTCGACAAGATGACGAACAGGATCGAGGTGATCATCCGGACCGATTTTATTCCGGCGGCATATGCACTTGCCGAGGTGGCGACCGGAAGTGTGATCCTTCTTCTCCTCTTTATCAAGATGGACCCGTACCTGGAAGGGATCATCATCTTTACGGTTGTCTGCGGTATGCTCATCGGCCTCCTGCTCCTTATCCGGGACATGGATAACCCGTTCGAGATCGGATCCAACACCTATGCGGATGTTGATCTGGAGACGCTCAATTACCTGACCACCTACTTCGATGAGCAGGATGCCGCGATGGAAAAGGCAGGAGCAGGGCCTTCGTAAGCGTACGGGCAATTGCGGATATCAGGACACTTTTTTTTCTCCCTTCCCCGGTAATGATGGGTTCCATAATCCGTTTTCTTCAGGAAAAGTGCGAAATAGTCCAGGAATCCCCCTGACCGGTATCATGCTTCCTGCAGTGTCTGACTGCGAAAACAATAATCCCGTCATTCACACGGTCCTGAGGATATCTAGTCCTTTTCCGACCCTTTGTGCATCGCCAGTTCGATGCCCGATTTCATATCTTCGGGATGTAAGATCCCGTACAGGCATACGAGCGGGTTGGATGATCCCTGCTGCCAGCGCAGGACAGATACCTGTTCCGTATCCCTGAGCATATCACCTGTTTCCTGATGCCCGGTTATATCGGTTCCGGCAAGCCCGAACACTCTTCCTTCGGGAACGACGGTGCCGAAATGTAAAAGATGTCCCAGCCGGCCCTGCACGAGAACGATCCTCTCGATCTGCCGCAGCGGGATGACATTTTCCACCTGGGTCCAGATCCCTCCGGTGATTATCACGACATCCCGGGTGAGGGTATAACGCAGGGTGCGTCGGAATGCTTCATCTCCTGAAATAACCATAACGGCAGCGACAATGCTGAAAGGCTGGACCAGGTACGCCACCCACTGAAAAAGTGTCAGCAGATATCCGGTGGAGAGTATCGGGAGATTACTGCCCTGTACCATGACCAGCGCACCGATGCTGCTCAGGAGCATGGTCAGCCCTGCGCCGGTCCAGATCTCGGTACGGTGGATGACATCACCGAGCCAGATGAAAAAGAGGAAGATGCCTACCGGTACGATGAGTAAAATGCAAATATCGAGGTATTGGGGGAGTTCCGGCACAATGGTCTGCAGGGAGTCCACCATGGATAGTGTGGAGCCCTTCACCAGAGCGGGCAGGTACGTAAGGGCAACAAGGGAGAGAACTACCAGGTACAACGGGTGTGAGGCCGAGGATATATCGGGAGATGAATCCCCTCATGGCTGGCTGGGCCGTGAGTATGACCGGGCCGTATACCCCCGTTGTCTCTCGTTCTGTCCGTACCATATTACGGGTCTTTGAATGAACAATTATTTATAATTATCTTTTTGTTGATCCAACCATTATACCAGAACCCGGGAAAATAATAGCCAAACTGAACCATTTCTCCAAAAAAATAATGGTGTTCCAGGATAAAGACACATAATTTTTTTTATCATCTCGTTCGATCCCGGATTCTTCTGTATCCTTTGTTTTCCGCGGGTACTGCAATGCACCGGTGCCGCGAACAATATATTACCGGATATTTATTACACTTCCCTTAAAAAGCATGGGTCAGGGAAGTCTTAAGGGATAGTTCGTTTGAAAAAAATTGTTGATTGCAGTATTATTGTTATTGGTCCTCGTAGCGGTATTACCTTTTTACACGTCGATACAGGTAACCAGGCCGATGGAATCATCCGGATTGGAAAACCCATCCATGTCGATCGATCCAACCAAAGCCATGGCGGTCAAAGCGAATCAAAGGATCCCCGGCAGGTCAGGGCTATAAGGGCGGTCAAGATGGCCGTGGCAATCAGGGCAGCCGGTCTGGTTCTGGTACACCGGATTCGCCGGGAAGTCCGGATAATCCTGACCTGGTGGGTCCGGTAAACCCTGTTGATATCAGTAACCCGGATGATCCAGGTCCGGTTGATACGAGTGCCCCGAATGACCATGATAATCCGGGCGATCGGAACCCGTCAGGTCCCTTCAACCCGGCCGATCCGGGAAACAACGATAGGGTAACTCCGATTCCAACTCCTGAGTTTCCATTTTCTGGTATCCCGGTACTACGTATTATCGGAATAGTTGGAGTTGCGCTCCTCATCCGGCGAAGAAAAGACGAATAATTTTTCTACCCCTGATGATGTCGTTTCATGACAGCTTCCACAATTGTCCGGATGTGGCAGCAACAAAGAAGGAGGGTTTGGTGTGATGCGGAAAACAGATGCAATTCCGATGCCAGAATACGGTCGGCCGTGAGGTTTACCAGGGATTCCCGGCATGATACTGATATTCACGAGGATGAGATCACGGCTCCTGTTTTACCATTGCTAATGAGCGTATCAGTTTCTGGGTCTCGGCAGGCGATCCGGTCGTATTGACCAGATAACAATCCGTCCGGCTCAGGAGATCTGCGATATATTGGTCCCTCAGTCGGATTTTATGGGAGTTATTGACAAGAAGGTGGGGATTGAAATAGTTCATTTCCGAAAAGAGTTTCAGGCCGGTCTCCGGATCAAGGGACCGTGCGGTATCCGGATCGGATGGATCCCGCTTGAGGACGATCACGGTCCTGAGCGTGGTGAGGGGCAGGATCCTCCCTTTCCCTATAATCCATCGCACATCGGTAACTGCCCTTCCGTCCGGATCATACGCATTATCAGGTACCAGGTCCCGGAACTCCTTCCAGATGGTGGCGAGATCTTCCTGGATGTAAAAATTCTTCTCTGAACCATAGGCAAGAATATCTTCCCCGTAGACCCGGGAGAAGAACCAGTCGTCTGCGATCATGCGGGTCCGGGGGTTGGTCAGCAGCCCGTACGTCTGGGTAGTCTTGCCGGACCCCGGTGCGCCGACGATGCAGAGCCCGCTGCCCCCGACATCCACGCAGGCACCATGCACCGACCAGATCCCGTGTTCGTCTTCAAGGATATCACCCGCAAGGCTGAGTGCTATCGATTTTACCCAGCCGTAATACCGGATATTGACCAGGAATGCCGTCTTCGCGTGCGGATCGAAGAGCACGGTATCCGCCGGGTAGGCCGGATCTTTGCACACAAAGAGCCTGCCGTGCGAACGGACATTCTGCGACATCGAGTAAAAGTTGTCTTCCCAGGTATCCTTGAGGGTATGATCGTCGCAGAGGAGCTTGATGCAGCAGCCATAGACTTCGGATTTGATCTCGTAGCGGATACCCGGAAGATACTGCTGTGACAGGCGCCCGGTCTCTTCCGGTGTGATGAGAGAGATGGTGTAGGTCATGGGTATCGCATAAACGTTTCAGCGAAAGATATCTTCTTACGAGTATCTCATGCTATCGCCTTCAGGGTTTTCGGGAAGGCGCATGATCCGGTGTGTCGGGAACGACTACCGGTATACGTTACGATATAACTGCTTCATTTCTTTGCTGCGGCGGGATCATAAAAAAGTTTTTGCCCTTCTGCCGAAATTTCCGCTCCTGAATGCAAACGAGATCTCAGATGCGGCCTTGTCGATCAGGCTCCGGTAGAACGGGAGATCGAAAGAATCCGCACTCCATTCGGGTCTGACCTGGTACCGCCGGGCATCCGTTACCACGTACTGGATTTTCATCCCCGGCGCGATCCCGACTCCGCTGTTCCGGTACGCCTGGACCGCAGCCCCTTCAAGGCAGCGGTGGGCGTAGGTGAGCCTGCTTATCCGTCGCGAGATTGCCATCGCTTTCGGTTCAGCGGCAGGCAGGGCTTCGAGGGTCTCCCGGAAGATATCGCTGACCTGCTCTTTTCTCTCTTCCAGTCCGGCGATGCTTCCTGCCCCTGCCATGACCTCCAGCATCCGGCCCTGCATCGACCGGATGAACTCCGGGGTATCGTGTCTCCGCGCCGCAATCCCCCGGACTTTGATGCTGCCATCAGCGAGCCTGCCGAAATACCGGTTATATGCACCGGTCCCGTCATTCATCGGCTCGAAGACCAGCCAGTCGAAGTGCTCAATTTCCGAGAGCAGGCCGGTCTCACGTTCGACCCGCTCCTTCAGGACTTTGACCGGGGATCCCTGGAGCCACAGGCAATCCACGATCCCATGAAGGACCTTGAACTTCATCTTCTCGGCGATATCTTTGGTCTGCAGCAGGATATCGCGGGACCGCCCGGTGATCCCTTCGTGGACCTCAATCCTGCCGAACTTTGCGTTTTTGTAACCGGTGTACCCAAAGCAGGTGACCAGCATCCATTTCAGGATCGAGTCGATACCTGCGAGCCGGGGGCTTGTCTTTTTCATGCGTTTGGTGGTTACCCGCAGTTCGAGGAGGGGATCGAGTGCAGCAGGAAGGAATCCCGGGTGATCCGGGTGCCCGACGGTTTCTGGCGACAGGTTGAACCGGACGATGATCGCGGGATACATGGAGGTGAAATCGAGCTCTTCGACATTCTCGTAAATTCCCGGCACCGGCTGGAACATCATGCCCCCGCGGTCCGCCCCCTGCAGCGTAGCGACACGGCGTATCAGTTCCGGATCGCTCTTCCGGAAGGGTACGGCGATCCCCCTCTTCACCGCCTCGTACACCTCATAGGAACTGATGAGGGTACCGGGCGTGAACCGTGATGCGAGGTTCGGGGAGAGGCCCGAGATTCGTGCGGCCATGAGGACACCATCAAGCCCTCCTTCCTGGTAGACAAACGACTGTTCGGTATCGATGAGGATGCGGCCGTCCGGAATGAGAGCCGATTCCTTGTGCTCTATTCTCCCGTAACTCCAGTAAGAACGGGAGTCCATCTGCCGGTATTTCCCGTTGCGCGAGAACGGCACGGTGAGATCATACCTCCATGCCAGCTTCCGGATCTTCGGCATCCAGGTATCAGCGTTGGGCATGAGGATAAT
Organism: uncultured Methanoregulaceae archaeon; assembly: GCA_963829335.1. Lineage (GTDB taxonomy): Archaea > Halobacteriota > Methanomicrobia > Methanomicrobiales > Methanospirillaceae > Methanoregula. Next base: position 214,613 of record CAWHIE010000001.1, on the reverse strand, counting down.
ATCGGGGTCGAGAGATCCGACAAGCGTGAAGAGATCCGCGAGGACTTCCCGTGGCTGCCCGGTCAGTTGTTCGGTTCGCTCGTGGATGACCTCGATACCGGAGCAGGGTTCGGCAAGGGCGGGGTTGCCGGGGACCCTGAGTTCGATGATGCCGAGCTCATGGGAGAACTCCGGCGAGAACCGTGAGTCGTTCTCACCGCCACACGGGAAGATCCCCGTCCCGGCCATGAATCGCTGGTCTCTCCGGACATCAACGTTGAAGAGGTCTACGTCGAATTGTGCCTGCTTCTCTATGGCCTCGGCGACGTCGCGGCCGGCACGGACAGAAAGACCGGGAAGATCGCCAAAAATGGTGTGGATGGTGCACTCCCCGGCATCGTACTGCTCTTCGAGCGCCTCGATCATCTCGTGGTTTCCCTGCGGGTCGTGGAAGTGAATGAGGAAGGGAGGGTTGTACTCGTGATGGACACGGGTCACTGTCCTGTCTTTTGTCCAGAGATCGACACCACCATCACGGTATGCCGAATCAAATATCCACAGGGGTCCTCACCGCCGGGTCCGTAGTTATGGGACGTGCAGGGATCATTGCGTCCCCGGGGGCTGTCACCGCATGAACGGTGCCGTCGTTGTGCAGCAATCCAGTGCGGAGTTCGATCGGCATGGCACCGGATACCTCCCACCCTCAATGAGATAAGGCTCAGGTCTTAGCGGTGTGAAAGTGGATCATGAAATTTTTTTTTATATTTTTTTATAAAATATTAACTTTGATAACTCCGATCAGAAATCCCGCTAAAATTTTTCCTGATGAAATAAATTTCGCGAAGAAGGGAATGATTCCACGATATCCTTTTATTACCTGACAAATATGCCATTGTACGAGAGTTTTGCCATGGCAGGAGAGGATTATAAAGGAAAAGTCGCTGACACAATCGGTATTAATGTACGGCGACACAAGGAACTGGTACATCGCCTGTACGAGTTGGTGGAAGCTTCCGGTATCGGTCCATTTATGAGTACATCGCAATTGATAGATCTGATCGCGGAGGAACCAACGTTCACGAAAAAAGAGTGTGTTTATCTTGGATTGTATCTGGCTTCCCTGCATCACGATGATACAGATATCCCGTCACCTCCTGATACATCAACAGTCTGCTAACGCCGAACAGGGAAAATGATCCCGGACCAGTCGAAGTTCTTACATCAACATCGGCTTTTATTATACATCAGATACTGAATGCTTTTAAAAACTAAAGCAGAATGGTTACCATGTGCGGGAGATACTCACTCATCTTCATCGATGACCTTGGTAAACGTTTCCGCATCTTCGACCCGATGCTCGGTATCCGCTCCCACTTCAATATCGCCCCGTCCCAGATAATGCCGGTGATCGTGCACCAGTACGGAAAGACCGGGATGGTCATGATGCAATGGGGTCTTATCCCGCAGATGGCGAAGGACCCGGAAAAGTCACTGCATCCCATCAATGCAAAAGCAGAGACACTTGCCGAAAAACCTATGTTCCGAAACCTGTTGCAGAATCAACGCTGCCTTGTCCCTGCCAGCGGGTTTTATGAATGGAAGAAGGAGGGAACAAAAAAAATTCCCTTTTATATTCGCTTGAAAGAAACCCGGCTCTTCGCATTCGCCGGTCTCTATGACGTATGGCATGACGCGAATTCTACGGCTCATCCCACCTACACGCTCGTTACCACACAGGCGAACGAACTCGCGGCACCGCTCCACGACAGGATGCCGGTGATCCTGAAGCGTGAGGATGAAGAACGCTGGCTTACCGGAGGCGCTCCCGCACCCGATGAGATGAAAAGGATTCTCGGACCCTACCCGGCTCGTGAAATGGAGGCGTACCCGGTCTCGTCACGGGTAAATAGTCCGGATGTTGATGATGAGCGCCTTATACAGCCATTGAAAACGTTATGAGATCCGGCAATTTTTTACTGGGATTCCTTAATACGGATCCTTTCGATGTGTGGACCCCCGCATCTTCGCACGCCGGATAACTCTTCAAACACTATTTTAAATGTTAAAACCACTCCTTTTTCTTTAAAAATTTAATTCTTTCTTTCTCCCATTGAGGGTCTATTTCAAGCGTATTAAAACCGTCTTCCAGACTCTGAATAGTAGTAAGAAGGCCTATATCCTTTTCTTGGAATGAAGTAAAGAAATTCAATATTTCTTCCTTTTTTGCGGTTGATAGTACCGATAGTATTTCAGAGATGAGCCTGTTTCCTAATACAAGTTGTATCGGGTATGAATGGGATGTAACAAAAGATCGCCAGTGCTTCCAATAGTGATATTCATTTTCTTCTCCATCTTTCTGACGAAATTTTTGGGATGATTTATGGAGTGCATATTCAGTGCATTTTCCCGTGATATCAGCAGAAAAAATAATAGAATCTGCATTCCCACCTGAGACACGAATATCCAGTCTGATAATTTTTATTTCGTTGACGGCTTCTTCTGTGCTGGAATATTTCTCTAAATCCTGTTCGAATAACAGGTTCCCTTCGAATACTTTACTTCGTCTGGTCTGGAAATATATTCTCTCGATTGTATCACTGTTAATGTTTGTATCCCGACTGATAGTTTCAATCCATGCCATAGTCCGGAACTATGTTGAATCTCGCATAAATATTTTCTATCTTATTAGGGGGTTGTATTTCCATGCTCCGATGACAAAAGTGTCAAGGTTTTTTGTGGTGGCAACAATAGAGCGGCGAGATATATTCCTGTAATATTTCTTTGGATTCGATGACTTTACAAACATTAGTGAGATATTTTTTAAAAAAGTATTCAGGGTCTTCTGATTGCAACGATGACGAGAAGCACCAGAAGAAACCCTACAATAATACTGAGACGTACTATGACGGGTGAACCTTCCGGGAGAGGACGTGGACCATCTGACATTGGAGTTGAACCTGATTGTGCAATCTGACTTTTTTCCCGCATCAAACGCGATGTGTTCTCTGACCTCATCCCGGCGTGAATCTTCGCCGATGAGGTTGATCATATTCACGTTGCCCGAAATAATAAAATCTGGCAAGGCATCGGTGCATTGCATCCCGGTTTGAGCGAAATATGTCCATGACAACAGGGTGCATTCCATCCAATCGCACGTGCAGTATTCCAAAAATTTTTATTCGGACAGATTATGTAGATCACATCATGGAAGACATGGAAGAGGTCATGGAAACCTTCGAGTGCCTCGTCTGTGGTTATATCTATAACCCTGAAGAAGGGGATCCGGCTGGCGGGATCCCGCCCGGTGTGATCTTCTTCAGCCTTCCGGATGACTGGCTGTGCCCGTCGTGCGGTGCAGGGAAGAACGAGTTCGCACTCGTGGAACTGTGACCGTTAGCAAGAGAAAAAAGGTACGGCACTTCCAACAGGTCTGGACCTGACATCTGAATAGGACATGTCTCACGGGTGCACTGTATTAGTCGTCACATAAAAGCATGATCGGGATCACCCGATGGGCTAATCCGAGATGTCACCACCAGAATTCCAACGGTTCCGCATCCGATAAATCCCGGGCGAAGAGAGAAATCCCTGAAGGAATACGGAGAGGAAAACCAGGACCATTAACCACGATGTGACAATACTTAAGGTATCCATGTCGATCTACCGGACAGTTTTGGTATCAACGGATTATTGCGCCGTTATCTGACTGTTATTCCCGAAAAATAAATGATAAGAATAGTATCCGGGTTATATCAGGGAACCCGACAGGTATCCGGATCAGCGTAGTTCTGCAATTGTCTGAACGTGGAGAGAAAGATAGTCGTGATATGATAGTCGTGATATTGACGATATACCAAGGCTGTGCCAGGTCTGGCAACAGAAACGTACTAAGAAGGATTTAAGAAGGATTTTTATTTCGAACGCATTATGAAAATTTTTTATTTTTTGATATACTGAAGAATAGCATATGGCGAGGAAGAGTATGAAACCGTGTCCTCGATGTATTATTGCTCACTGGCAGACCGGCGGGCAGACCAGAATCCGGTATATCCCAAAGTTTATGGAGATGTGCCGGGATTGCTGCGACCCGGGAGAAGAAAAGCTGAGTGAGAAAGAGAAAGATCAGTTTAACGAGTTTGTACGGAAAGAACGGGTTAACCTGAACCAAAAGAGAAAAAAGATTAATGGATCCGAAAAGGAGTTCAGCCAATCAGATAATTCCGATGAATAATAAAATTCTCACGAACTCTGAACATTCCAAATCCTCTCCCTCCCGCGCACCTCCATTCTTTTCCCCCAAATCCGGGCCCGTAAAACGATATTTACTAAAAAAGTTCCCGCGCCCGCTCAACTTTCCATTGTTCCCTAAAATCCGGGCTATAATAAAGTCCCGATTCACGCAAAAAGGTGTTATAACTGTACGTACAACTTCCGGGTTATATGAATCTTTATAAGCTGAATTGCTGATGATTGAAATAGAACAATGACACAAGATTTCTGCACAGACACATCGAGGAAGATCCGGAAACTCGGATACGCACGCAAGCCTGCGATCCGGTTTGCCCGGTTCTTCTTTTCTCTTGTGATGTCCGTGTGCGGGCTGATGGGAATGTATTACCTCCTGTCCCAGGTTGAGACTAATCGGATTACCGGTTCCGGGGAATGGTTTTCGGGCGCCCGGGCCGGTATGGGTTCACCCGACTTTTCTGGTAAACGGTAACCGCTGGTTTCCGGGTATGATTGTTATCGCAGAATTGTCACATCAGGTTCCCCTGTCCAGAAAAGTGGTCAGGTAATCTTTCGATGGTTTCTGTTCTGCATTTCATCGTACCTGACCGGCAGGATTTACCTTAAAAAATGAGCGAATGCTCCTGATTGCCTGCATTGCCGGCAAATCACACTTTCAAAACGTGAATACTCATGACAGATGCTAACAAGGAAAACACACCATTACCGGGATCCCAAGGGATCCCCGGGCGGAGAAGTGACGGTACTGCTGTTTCTTCCCGCGAGGTGACCGGACCGGATGCTCAGGCGTCCTGTACGGTCGGTACAGGACCGGAGAACACGAATGATGAGACTGCCGGGGGCGTGCAAAAGACCTGCCGCCCTGCACCCCGGCTGGTGGAACGGAAGACAGAACTCCGTGGGCTGGGTATTGCTCCTTCGCGGGAAAAGAAGAGCACGATCAGGAAACGGACAGAACATGACCTCAACGTTTCCGATCCTGAAGTACCCTGTGCCAGGTTCGAAACTGCGGCACGTGATCTGGTCTGTTCCCTGATGGAACGACAGGACCGGATGTACGAGCAGCTTTTCGTAACACTCAATGATCTCGGGTACCGGATGGATGATCTCGAAGGAGAGATCGAAGATCTCAAACAGGCAAAGAGGTCCGGATGACCCGCCCAAAGGAATATGACCGTATAGTCCCGCTCCATCTGATTCCGGTCACCATTGCCCAGCGGATCCGGGAGCGGGGTGAGAAATTATACCGTATCTCGATCGTGCGGACACACCTGCACCATTATACCGTCAAGTGCAAGTGCCGGGCAAAGATTGCGATGGAACCGTTGGATGACGGTACGGATCGTTCACCAGCTCCAGGACCGGAACCATTATCCGGATCCTCTGGGGCAATTCATGGGCCGGAACAACTCCCTGGATCTTTCAGCCAGGATCAAACAGATCGCATCATGGGCAGGGCACAGGAATTGATCGCTGACTTTTCCCGAAGGAACCCGGAACCCAAACTGATCTCAGAGCACCCTGGTACTGTGGCGATGGCGATTGATCAGACGAATGGTTTCAGGAGTCAGGGATCGGAATTAATGGCAGATTCTTCTGGAAAGGACCCGGGATCAGAATCGCTTTCGGGGCAGCCACGCATGGTAGTGGACAATGACTGATTCCGGGGACACTTCCCCGGTCAACAGTCTTGAATCAGTACTGCATGTCCTCGCAGACCCTGGCCAGGTGATCGAGCTCCGGGCTCTCGCTGAAACCAGTACGCACAGCGGGTACTTCACCGAGACTGCCGCACTTGCCCGGATTGTGGAGCCACTCGATACCGACCCGGCAGTGCACGGGATCTATGTTACTCTCAACGAAGTGAATCCCGCCCTGCTCGCACGGCGTGCCAACCGGATCAAGATGCACCTCTCCAGATCAGATGCGACCACCGGCGATGCGGATATTGTCCGGCGCAGATGGCTCCCGATTGATATCGACCCGGTCCGACCTGGCGGGGTTTCAAGTACGGATATCGAGCACGACCATGCCCTAAGAAAAGCCGGGGAGATCGCAGGATGGCTGAACGGCCTGGGTTTTCCGGGACCGGTCCGGGGCGACTCCGGCAACGGGGCCCACCTGCTTTACCGAATCGACCTGCCCAACGATGAACGTTCAAAGAACCTCGTACGACAGTGCCTTGTCACGCTCGATCTCCTCTTCTCGGACTCGCAGGTATCGGTCGATGCCGCAAACTACAACGCCGGGCGGATCTGGAAATTATACGGTACCATGGCACGCAAAGGTGACCATACCGCCGAACGTCCGCACCGGAGGAGCCGGATGCTCTCTGCTCCGGATCTGCTCACTATTGTTACCTCAGAACAGTTACTTTATCTTGTTTCACAGCTCCCCACCAAAGCCCAGGTTCCGTCTGAAACTCCAGTGGAAATAAAGGGGTATAAGAATATTCTGCATTTGCCGGATTGGATGAACGCACATGGAATCCGGGTAAAATCCGAAAAACCCTACCAGGATGGGAGAATCTACCTCCTTGATACCTGCCCATTTTCTGCGGCGCACAGGGACGGAGCGTACGCGATCCAGTTCAAAAACGGCGCGGTCTTTGCCGGCTGTCACCATGCCTCCTGTGGCGGCGGGAAGCAGCGGTGGAAGGAACTGCGTGAGAAGTACGAGACAACCGAAGAACGGCAGAAACGCCAGGAGCGGCGGATTACTGCGGGAAAGAAAGAACGGGCACAAGCGAAGTCAACGGAGAGCACGCTTCCGGTACAAAAGAACGGTCATCCATCAGTACCGTTTGCCCTGACCGATGCGGGAAATGGCGAACGGCTCATTGCACAATATGGTGAATCTGTTCGTTACTGTGCGACCTTCAATGCATGGTATCTCTGGAACGGCACGGTCTGGGAACGGGATGACAGCGGCAGGATGCTTTTGATCGCCACCGATGTTGCACGTTCGATACACAACGAGGCAGCGGTCGCATCGACCGCGGACGAGTCCCGGGCACTTTCCCGCTGGGCACTGTGTTCCGAGAGCCTGCACGCGAGGAAAGCGATGATTGATTCCGCAGCCCCGCACATCCCGGTACTCCCGGAAGTGTTCGACGCACCGGTACACCTCCTCAACTGCCGGAACGGGACGCTCGAACTCGATACCATGACCTTCCGGGACCACCTCCCCGGAGATATGCTGACAAAAAAGGCAGCGATTACGTATGACCCGGAGGCGGCCTGTCCGCAGTGGCTCGCCCACCTCAGCCTCATCTTTGGCGGGGATGCCGATTACCTCGCGGGGTTCCAGTCCATGTGCGGGTACTCCCTGCTGGGCACCAACCCCCAGCAGGTGATGTTTATCCTCTACGGGAAAGGCAGGAACGGGAAGTCAAAGACCATCGAGGTGCTCGCCCGCATCCTCGATGACTATGCGGTCAACATCGCCGCCGAGTCCCTGGTGGCCAAACGGTTCGAGAATGCCCGTTCTGACCTGGCACGGCTCGCAGGCGCCCGGCTCGCAACGGCGGCGGAAGGAGCGGAAGGTGCACGGATGGACGAGTCGATCATCAAGCAGATCACCGGCGAGTATGCGATCACCGTGCGGAAGCTCTATGAGAATGAGTTCGAGTTCACGCCCATGGCAAAGATCTGGCTGACCACGAACCACGAGCCCGTAATCAAGGGCACTGATGACGGCATCTGGCGTCGGATCTGGATGGTGCCGTTCGCCGTCCAGATCCCGGAGGATAAGTGCGATCCCGATATCGCGGCGAAACTGCTTACGGAGTCAGCCGGGATCCTGAACTGGTGCCTGTGCGGGCTCAAGCGGTTTTACGAAAACGGCGGGAGACTGGTGCAGCCCCGCAAAGTATCCGTTGCGACCGGGAACCTGCGAACAGTGAGCGATACGGTTGGGTTGTTTTTGGCAACGGAATGCATTGTCGAAGCCGGTCCCGGATTTCACGCATGGCGATGAATGAAGTGTTCGAGAGATGGTGTGAAGAAGAAGGATACAAGCAGCATATCTCCAAAAAGAGACTTTTTGCAGCACTGCGGGATATTGGCGTAACCGATGGGGGAAAATCCGGCATCGACCGGGTACTGGTCCGGCCTCCGGTTCAAGAATGAGCAGGAGCGGATTGCGGCAGAGCAGGCTGTATCCGGGCAGGTCACGCTGGGAGTATTATGAAAATTTTTGAGGTTCTGGAAATTTGGACACCATGGACACCATTTCTGGTTTTTCCGGAAAGTCCTTCGGGAAAATTGTACAGAAAAAAGATCCCGGAAATCGTGAAAATGGTGTCCATGGTGCCCGGACCCGCTGGGAACCGGAATCATGAGCGAACGAAGGATGAACAGGACAACCCAATGGAGAAATAAAAAATGACAGATATCAGGAAAATAACAGAAGATGAAGCGGCAAAGATGGCACTTGAGGGTGACACGATTATTCTTGGCGGAGTCGAGGTGCATGTGCGTTCTGTCCGCTACAAAGGAGATCCCGGTATCCGGATTGATTACACGCCACCGTTCGGACCTGATGACTGCCCGGACTGGATGGAGGATATCAACAACCAGCCTTACCGGACTCTGCCGGTCAAAGGTGATGAACCTGAACGACCATGCCCGGAAGCGCCTGCTTTCTGTCGTCCAGAAGGATGCAGGGAAGGACCGGATGATCTACCGGCTCGTATGTGACCATGCCTATTGAAGACGACGGTTCGCATGATACCCGGGTGCATGATTTTGTTGATCCGACGTTTGAACGGATTGATCGCAGGGTTGCGGGACGGGCTGCTGGTGTTCGGCGGGAGGTTGAACGTGTGCTTGGTCTGAAAAGATGACAAAGACACGGGAAGCCCCCACTGACAGAGCACTGCGAGAAAAAGTATCAAAATCAGGTTCTTTGAAGAGGGTAAAATCTCCAAAAACTTCGCCTGTTTTTGCTAATCATCTGGCGTTGTTTTATGTTGGCAATTGGTTATAATTTTAATGTGATAAACGCCGGTTATCACGTGCAACCGTGCCTTCACCATTCGGGGTCTTCTTAATACCAGATCGGGCGGCTGGCTTTCGTTTAACTCTTTTTCCCTTTCCCGCTCTTTTCCGGGAGTCGCTATAATATCCGAAAAGAATCTTCCCCATCTCTATCCAGCGCTCGCGCAGTTCGTCCCGTCCCACGCCGATAAGCAGGAAGTACCGGATACCCTGGAAGAGGCTTGCCATGGCAAAAGCAATAGTGCGGGGATCGACATCCGGATCGATGATTCCCTTTCGTTGATATTCCGTGACACCGCGGGTAGCGTTCCGGAGTCCAATTTCCATATTTCCGGAGAAACTCTTCCCGATCTCCGGATTCCGGACCATCATCGAGAGGAACTCAAAAATAAGAGCGTTCTGTTCTGCATTATTTTCCAGGAAGAAATCGAGGATGGCGGTCCAGGAATCAATCGGATCGGTGGCAAGGGACATTGACGTCGCTATTTGCCGGACCTGCTCGGGAAGAGCTTTCACGATCTCAACGACCAGTTCGTCCTTACTTCCGAGGTACAGGTAGAGTGCGCCTTTACTGACGCCAACATAGGCAGCGATGTCATCCATCGTAGTGGCATCGTACCCTTTTTTGCTCATCACCTGGCGACCTGCGGCGATAATCTTTTTCTTCGCCTCTTCCTTGTATTCCGGGACAACTTTGGGCATTGTGATTTTATTTGGATCCGTATATATAATAAAGATGACTATTGGGTAATTTAAATGACTGAATGGTTAGTTTTAATAGTGACTGGTGAGTATTCTTATGGAGACGTTAAGAAACCTATCGAACGCAACCGGCCGTTATGGAATCGACAGAATGCATGCGGCATTCGCACGGGCCGGCTCCGATTGGGTGAAAAACTCCCGGTATACAGTATTGAGAGGGCAGTAAAAAAATGAAACAAACAGTGATTATTTTCAGTTTTATCGCGCTGGCGTGTATGATAACCGTTGCAGGGGCGGCCACCAGTACCGTCTCTGTAACGAATCCCCAGGATGCCGCAGCGCTCGTGTACGTATCCGGGTATGATCTCACGCCCGGTGTGTTTTACCCCGATGAAACCGGCACCCTGACGGTTCATGTCACCAATGGAGCGGATGCTTCCGTGGCAGTTTCCCAGCCGGATCTTATTGATCCCAATGTTGATGTCGTCAACAAGGGTGCATTTGTTACCTCCACGTTGATCGGGCCAGGGGCAACGGTCGATTATATTTTTATTATACGGGCCGATGGTCCCGATGGGACATACCTTCCGCTCTTCACCGTTTCTTCAAATGTGGGTACATCCGCGATCCACTCCCAGATAAAACTGAAAATCGACTCGACCGAGGTGAGGGCAAGTATCTCGAACAAGCCCAATACCTTCTCGCTTGAAAAAACGGATACGGTGAATGTAAGTGTCGTGAACCCACGGCTCGGAGATATATCCGATGTCCTGATCGTTGCATCTTCCCCGGGAAGCGACATATCACCCTCAGAAGAATACGTGGAGTCTATCCCGGCCGGCTCTTCGGTGAAGGTTCCGTTCGCCATAACCCCGCACCAGCAGTCCGATGTGAATTTCAGGGTCAGTTTCCGCAATGGGGATAACGAACACACAACGAATATTGTTTTACCTCTGAACATCGGAGCGGATAAATCTGCGGCAATCCCGGTGATCAATAATGTAGCGCTGGTCAGCACTGCCGGGTCCTATACGATGACCGGTGATGTCGGAAACGCCGGTATCACCGATGCCCAGGGCATGATCCTCTCGGTTGGTGCACCGCTGAAACCGGTGGGGCCGTACCTGAGTTATGCGGTCGGTTCGCTGGCATCGAATGAATTTACACGGTTCAGCCTGACATTTACCTCCACCGATCTCTCCGTAGTTACCGGTCCAGGTCCAGTGGAAGGATTCACAGGGCACCACCCAGTCATCGACAATCACTCTCGATCTTCATACGCTTGCGGGGGGATCCCCGGGTGGGATCAGCAGCTCTGCCGGAAACACTCCCGGTGGCGGTCTCGGCTCCTTCTACCCGGTCATGGCGGGTGGCATCATCGTGACTAGCCGCCATCGTCCTGTACATGAAGCGCACATGGATCGCATCGAAGCTGAAGAAGCAATAAACGGGTCTGACCCATGACACGACTTCAGTATCCTGACGAATACCAGCCGCGATGTGAGGAGGAAAACTATGACAACCATTGATGAACCAACCGTGATGGTTTCAGATGCAAAGGGTGGAACCCCGCCGGATAAAAAAGGAGGGAAGGTTGGCAACCTCATAAAAAAGGTACGCAGCAATCCCTGGTTGCTCGGAGGACTGATAGTCCTCATCATCCTGGTTGCCCTCGGCGGGCTCTTCTACTGGAACGACCTCCAGAGCAAGGTCTACGTCGAAAATTCCCAGATTTCTGCTCCGGTCATCTCGATCAATCCCACCGTGCCGGGTATTATCACCGAGGTGTATGTCTCCGTCGGGGATCAGGTCAGGAAGGACCAGATACTCGCAAAGGTCGGCAATGAGGTTCTTGTCGCAAAGACCAGCGGTGTGATCACGGGTGTTAAAAATACCCCGGGACAGCTGGTAAACCCGGGCATGGACCCCGTACCCGTGATCTCCATGATCGACCCCCGGGAGCTCCGCGTTATCGGGAGGGTGCAGGAGGACAAGGGCCTCAAGGACATCGCACCCGGCCAGCATGTGATGTTTACCGTCGACGCCTATCCCATCCGCCCAGTACCAGGGCATGGTCGAGGCGGTTGCACCGTCTTCCCGGACGGGGGACATCGTCTTTTCCATCTCTGACAAGCGTCAGGAGCAGGAATTTGAAGTCAGGGTCTCCTATGACGTGGCTGCCTATCCTGAACTGAAGAACGGCATGTCCGCGAAGATGTGGATCTCCCGATAATTTTCCCTTTTTATGGCCGAAAATAACCGGAACCGGTGGCTGATTCTTCTCACGGTCATGGTCGGCACGTTCCTCGGTGCCATGGACCAGACCGTTGTCGGCCTTGCGGTGCCGAAGATAATGCTGGATTTCAATATCCTCACCTCCGATGCGGCATGGATAGCCACCGCGTATATTCTCGCAAACGCCGTTTTCGTGCCGGTCTGGGGCAAACTCGGCGATACCATCGGCCGGAAAAAAGTATACATCTGGGGTTTCTCCATCTTCATTGTCGGCTCGATTCTCGCCGCCTTCGCCTGGGATCTCAGCTCGATGATCCTCTTCCGTGTCATCCAGGCGGTCGCAAGTTCGGCGGATTATCCCACCGCCATGGCGATCATAGCGGTAAATTTCAGCAACGGGAAGGAACGGGCCCAGGCCCTGGGTATCTGGTCCTCGGCATTCGCCTCTGCCATTGTGTTCGGCCCTCTGATCGGAGGCCCGCTGATCGACACCTTCGGGTGGCGTTCGGTCTTCCTGGTCAATCTTCCCATCGGCCTGATCGGGATAGCGATGGCCCTCACGTATGTTCCGGAATCGGTGAGCGATAAGAAGAGTGCCTCCTTTGACTGGTATGGCGCGCTTACTCTCGGTATTGCACTCGCACTCCTCGTTTTGGGCCTGGACCGGGGTAATGGCTGGGGCTGGACATCACTCCCCATCGTGCTCTCCTTTGCGGGGTCAGGTCTGTTCCTGTATATATTCTACCTCATCGATTCCCGGCACCCCGAGCCGATCATCGATTTCAGTTTTTTCAGGATCCCTGCCTTCACCATTACCCTGAGTAACAACTTCCTGATCTTCATGTGCATGCAGGGAGGGATCTTTTTAATCCCGATCTTCGACCAGACCTTCCTCGGGTTAAGCGCCACAGAGACGGGTCTCCAGTTCATCCCGATGGCCCTGTTTATGATGCTTGCGGCGCCTATAGGGGCAAGTCTTGTCGGCAGGTTCCAGCCCCGTTACGTCATTGCCCTGAATACCCTCGTTGCCGGTCTCGGAATGTTCCTGTTCACGGGTCTCGATGTCCGCTCCGGTCCCCTTGACATTATTATCCCGATCAGTGTCATGGCGTTTGGCCTGGGATTCGGCATGTCCCAGCGGTACGGGAATCATTGCCGCGGTCGTTCCCACCGATGAGATCGGCAGTGCCTCGGCAGTTCTTGCATTGATACGGAATGTTGCCGGGGCGTTTGGCATCGCCATCTTCACCACCCTGCTCAGCAGTTCCATCGACACTAACCTGCTTGCCCTTTCGGCACACTCCGTCGTGAACATACATACTCCTGCCGTTCTGCAGCAGGTTGTCGCACTCATGTACCTGGACGCACAGATCCTGGCCTACCATACTCTCTTCACCATCGCCGCCATCATCCTGGTCGTAGCGGCACTGGTCGCACTCTTTATCGAGGTGAAGAAGACCGTGAAAAGCGAGGAAGGAAAGGAGGTTATCCTGGAAATATGAGGCATCATGATCCAGAGAATCGTGAGGACTTGTTCAAGACATATGTTCAAACCCGGTCTTCACGATCATCACCGGCTGTTGCTTCGTGCTGGTATACGACCAGGGAGAACCGAAAACTGTACTACCGGTACCAGCGGCATGACAATCCACTCAATTTTTTAAAATAACAAAGGAAGATTCATGCAATGTTCATAAACCGGGAACGACGTTCTGACCCCTCGGGACGATTCAACATCTCCCTATCTTTTTTCACTGAGGATTTTTCCCGGGCCGAATAAAGATAATTTTATATTGTCAACATACTAATGTTGACACATGGTAATGACAGCCAGTGAGAAAACGTTCAGGTTCCAAAAAATGATCCTGTTGCTTATCATTGCAGGAACAGCCGTAGTATTGATATCCCCTGTCTCTGCGGAAACGGGAGTTACTGTCTCCGCACAGGGAGACCAGTCCTATTATCTTGGGGAAGAAATAGTCTTGAGTGGTTCCAACTATGATTCGGATTTCACGTACCTCTTTATGACCGGACCAGGCATCTCCCCGAATGGCGGAAAACTTACTTCGCCTCTCCAGAATGTCAGCATCGGAGATCCCAATTCCTTCGCCAGGGTACAGACAAAACCGGATAAAACGTGGGAATACACCCTTTACACCAATAACCTCGGGATTAATCCCGGGCCGTATGCCATCTATGCAGTGAGCCAGCCAAAAACGGCAGCCCAGGTAACCGCTGCTGAGAACAAATCTGCCCGGGTAATATTCAAAAAGCCGTTTATAACTGCAGAGATCACACCACTTGAGATTTCAAAAGGACAGCCTTTCACGGTCACCGGATTTGCGGAAGGAAACCCGGGGGCCGTCCAGGCATGGATCATCGGCGATACCTATGTCTTTACCACGACCAGCCCCACAAATCCCGATTCATCATTCTTATTCAATATCACCCCGCAAATCTCAGAAAAACTTCCCGCCGGACAATGGTATCTTATCGTCCAGCACCCGATGCAGAATAACCAGCTTGATATCGTTGTGAGCGGGGACTGGGTAAAGAATCTCCAGCTTCAAGGCGGAAGTCCAGGCACCGGAATGAACCTCTTCAGGATCACCGGCGCAGGAAGCCTCCAGGGTCACGACGCAGCAGAAGCGCTTATCGCTGCTCTCAATGACCCCACGGTTGATGACACCTATACCGAGATCCCGTTTGTTGTCACTGCACCTGTCCAGCAACCGACCCCGGCATCCCCGATTCAGTATGCCACCCTCGGTGCTCTCGTCCTGATAGGCGCACTTATTCTCTGGAGCCTGGCGTTAGGAGTCCATATTTTTTTATTGAAAAATCCGGTTCCGGCTCATCACTCACGGTAAAAACCGTGAGCTGATATGTTCATCAGTCCCGGGCATTTTTCATGTCTTTAGAGGCCTTACCTTTCACTGTCAGCCCTCGTTTCCGGAAGAAAATGTGCGTGGTTTTTTGATAATCATTGTGCGGTTCTTAACATGGCAAAAGAATTATGCACTACGAACCATACAAAGAAAGGCCCGAAGGGAATGACGACTGATTCATTATTTTAGATCTTTGTTAATCGCAATTACGTTCCTGAATTTCACCTCATCTCAACGTAATGGGTCGCCAGTCCTGTTCTGCTGCCGGCCTCCCGGTTTTAAACTCGCAGATGTAAATCCGTCCGCCATGTTTTCGTTGGTAACTCTTCACATCAGCCGTATTTGAAAAAGTATTCGTGTAATCCCCGCCGCAGCGGTATCTTTGCGTCATTTTAGAACCCCGACATTGAAACCCATCTGCTGTCCCTGATGATTAAGGCATTTATTTCGTACACGATATGCGCATTTTTACGTACCTTGCGTCATGCTGCTGTTTTCCGGATTCTGTTCGCGATGTCCTGGCATTACACTATCTCAGAAAAAGTACAGAGCAAAATTCGGGAAGAACGCGTTTCTTCGAACTGGAGGTGGACGCATACGTGAAACATTAATACCGGATAACTACGGCATCACCTCTCGTTTCCGGAAGAAAATGATCCCGTGCGTTCGTCCTTCTGCTGGTGGTACTCCACCAGCCTCCGCACCTCATCCTGCACATCTGCGGATTTTCCCATATTTATCGAGATTTACGGTAAGAGTAAAACAGGAAAATGAAGACCGGGAACGAATGCTCCGGTACCATAGAGCCGCAACCAGGAGGGTCTCTACCGTCAGGAGTAGCGGCCGTATCTTTTGTGTGCCTGTTCGATGGTCATCAGATCAAGCACCAGGACGATGTTTGATTCATTGTTAATCCTGAAAATAACCGTGTAAGCCCGCCCGATATGCATACGATAGATCTGCACTTTGGGATACAGACATTCCACATCAGGTGCGCTGTACGGATCTTCAAGTTTGCGGAGGTGGTTGAAGATATGTTCCCGGATCTTCTCCGGATACTTTTCGAGGGTCTTGATGACGCTTCGTTCAATTTGAACATCCACGGTTATACTCCTGCAATCCTGCCCCTATCATTTGCCACTCTTTAACAAGAGGACAAAATTTCGCCAGGCTGTTCTTTCAGCCTGATTCCGGGATGTTAAGCATTTTTGCAGCATCCTTCAGGCTGACAAACTCACCGCGCTTTTCGATCTCCTCGATGTGGGCCAGAAAATCACGTTCCTGTTTGAGTGCGATCATCTCCGCAAGGAGTTGATCGTACGTCTGACCGTGTTTTTTCAGGTCCGCGAGGGATTCCCAGATCTCTTCAGTCACGGGGATTCTCTTATTTGCGACTTCGGTCATTGTGTATCAGCTCGGGTTGGTTCGTTAGGCAAAATTGGTTTAGGAATACAATCGCGGTACGTTTCGTTGCGTTGTCCTCTTACTGCCTTTAGTTCTGTGTACCCACTTAAGCTTCGTGTAGGTCGGTCTGACTAGGCTAAATTGGTTAGGGATACAATCACAGCACGGTTTGCTGCTTCGCCCTCTTACAGCCTTTAAAGTTTTGTAACCACTTACAGTATTGTAATCGCGTTAAGATAAAGATTATGTTTCATTTCCGGAAGAAAATGATCCTGTGCGTTTATCCTTCTGCTGGTGGTACTCCACCAGCCTCCGCACCTCATCCTGCACCTTCTGTTTATCCTTATACCCGGTAAAGAGGATCCGGACGTTGTCAATGTCATCTTTCAGGTATGCTGCTTCAGGCCAGAGGATGAGCACGATCTGCCCGTCCGGCCCGAAATGATGCTCCTCACGCTCCCCTTTCATGTAGCGTTCCCGCTGCTCCTTTGTCGGGGCGGCGTATTTGTTCTCGTACCTGAAGACGGCCATGAGTTATCTCTCGCGATTAGTGAGTTTGTGGTGGGGGAGGTTAAAGGTGTTGAGCATGGAGGATATTGGCGATGCTTGGGCTCTTTTTTGTTTCATCCTTTCCATTCCGGCAACGATTAAGAATGTTTTTTTTCGAATTCCATTCTCAACGGTCCCAGCATCGCTATTATCTCAGAAAAGGAGTAAAGGAATGATTAGTGAAGATGGGGTTCGAATCCGGTCTCTTGCATTGTTATGGGTTATAGTTATCTAGCTCATGTAAACCTTTTTTTTGCGTAGCCTTTATTTTGAATTTCACTATATCTTCAGAGTAATCAGCGCGAGGGACACCAATATTTTATAATAAAAAATATAATTTTTACGCATTCTAATCCTTCAGAATCATTTAAATTTTTTTAAAATCTTTATTTATGTGGAGATATATTTTTATTGCAAGAATCAATAGATCTATTTAAAATGAATTTATTATCCGCATTTTTTTTCAAAAACAGAGGAAATTCCTTGCCCAGATGGCATTACTAAAAAAACTAGATTCAAAAATATCGATGATGCGATTCCCCTATTTATTAAAGATGTAGAAGTACTTTTTCTATAAGTGCTGCGGTTAATAATTTAATAGGAAAGGCTGATGCTAAAAGGGCTCAAAAAGCATCACATATACTTATTAAAATCGATGAGTCTAATCAAAATCTTGTATTCAATTTTCGTATGGCATATTTATCATATTATAATGATCCTTGTAACAATGAACCAGAATTTAAAAAACAGGTGGCAATTTTGCTTGAAGATCAAAGACAAATTTTAAGGTTCAAAGAAAGAATTATGCCACTTGTAGAGTGTTTTCTTACCAAAGGGATGACTTTTGAAGAATTTAACGCAGCATATCAACCAATCGCCGCGGGTTATCCGACAATCGATATAGAAAGTGCAGTTTCTTCAGAGATAAGCAATACATCGACTCTTGTTAAAGAGTGGGAGGGGGCGAGAGGTGGAAGCTAAAATTTATTGTATGGCAAGTGCAAAAGGAGGGACTGGTAAAACATTTCTTACTGCAACCTTTGCAGAATTTTTAGTAGCATTGGGAAAAAAAGTTCTTATTATTGATGCTGATGCCTCTACCAATGGATTAACAATTTTTTATATAGATGAAGTAAAACTCAAGGCTGAAATAGCAATTTCTCAAAAGAGGGATGCTTTAGGGCTTTTTGAACAAAAATCAGATAAAACAGCTTTGAATTAATTCAAATGAAAAATGGTGTGGTCTTTTTCCCAGCGATCTTTTCATTTTCTGACACTAAAAATGTGCCTTTTGAAACATTTAAATTTAGACTTGATACTATATTGAGATTCTCAAAAGTAAAATTCGATTTCATATTTATTGATACTCAAGACCGGATCGAATCCGGTTTCTCAATTTTGTATGAAAAGAGGAATTTCAGATGAAGTGATAATAGTTTCTGAATATGATCCAGTGTCAGCTGCTGGAGTCGAGCGGTTAAAAGGTTTATTAAGAGAGGATTTAACAATCGATCGAACATGGATTTTGCTTAATAAATTGCTGCCAGACTTTGTTCAGTCATTCACAGATTTTCTTGAAGTAGTTAAATATCCAAATCCAATCCCTTGGGATGCTGAAGTTGTGAAAGCATATGCACGACGAAAATTGGCTCTCGATCTCAATTATGGGAATAATCATACATTCGACTGTAATGCAAACAATAAAGGCAATATTTGGTGAAACCATAACTTCCGAACTTGATATTTGGATCAAAGATAAAGCAGACAAAATTCGACAGCCAATTAAGGAACAATATGAAGAAAATATGATCAAATTAAATAATTATGATAAGATGCAATATGCCTTACAAAAAAGGATGAAACAGAGAAAATTTCTTTATGTTTATTTGCCTCTGACAATTATTGCATATATATTGTTATTTATTTTTATATTTTATTGGAGATACTTGGATTTGTCAACATTATTTATTGCGGGTTTTGTCTTGATAATATCTATAACAACCATTATCAGAGTCGCTCCAGATTTTCCATCAAGTTCTGAGGATAGAATGAAATTGCTTTCAATTCAACGTGAGACAAGTGTATTAAATGAACAAATTAAAAAATTGGGAACTTTAAAGGATGCTGAATCTGAAATATTATTTAGATCAACTTTAAAATAGGCTCATCCGTTTCAGAAGCCGCATAATGGGCAAAGGGAATCATCGCTAGTAATGAACTATAATAATCAGTATGCCCTTTATATCAGAATGCATCAGATTAAATTTCATGGCAATTGATTAATCCTTTCCACACATTCCCGGATTTCCCTCAAACCCCCACTACTCCAGCCTTTCTCTAACATTTTTATTTAGAGTAAATGGTTTATGGGCCTTCGCATTCTTTTTCATGTAGTATAAAGTTCCCTTCGAAAATCCCATTTCCTGCTATTCCGCGTAAGTTAATGTAAGTATTTTTGTCGAATTTTGTCGGAATCGTCACGTCTCTAACGTTTAGTCCTGACGTTGAAACGTTAAAAGTGACGTTCTGAACTGTCAGAGAACGTACTAATTTCTCTCGTTTTTAACGCTATCAGATAACCGTAAGAAATCTCCTTTTCCTGGTAATTCGTGACCTTATTCAACCACATATTTACCGATTGGGTTCTTTTTTTTATATCATATTCCCATTTCATTTAATTTTTTCTTCACAGATATCCGAATTCCAAAGGAAAATCTCGGCCACCGGGTGACATCTTGATACTTTGGGTGATAATAATCAGCAAGACTAGATCCTAATAACGAATTACAATGATATTGTCCAACAAACTCGATTTGTCCTATGTTTTTTAATTCGAAATAACATAACAAACCATCGATAGTTTTTATCCCATATCGTCGACCATGACCAAAAATCCATATGTGGGTAGCATTGCAATTTTCAATTTTTTCTTTAAATTCTGTTTTCAAAGAAATATCGTATATTTGATATTTCTGAGGCATCGAATTGTTTCGGAATTTTTTTATTAATATATCAACTCCTTCGGTGTAATCACTTGGTGAATATGGTGATTTTTTGGGCAATTTTTTATGCACAATAATAATTGCATGGAGATTTTCCCCGACCTGACTTTCGGGATATTTTTGTATTAATTGATACGTATCTTCCCCCAATCTTTCCTCATAACGTCCAAACAACAAAAAAAAGAGGCCTACGATTATGGCATATACTAATGAGAAAATTAGATTAATGAATGAAATTAACACGAATAAAGCAATTATGACTAAAATAATTGATGAGAGTAAAATAAATAATTGAATATATGCAATATAATAAAATATAATCGATTTGCAATTTTTTTCTATAGATCGATCTACAATTTTTTTTATATCTTTCATTAAAGTCTACCATAAATTTTTTAAATTAATTTATTAATTTCATTATCGAAAAACCTATGCTATTTGCTCGAATTCTAGATTTATTTTAAAAAGAAGCGTTCGAACCATTTGTATATGACCATTAATGCAAATAACTGATTTCATCAACAAATTTTCCCCCATTCTCCCGTTTTTTCCCAAAGGTTCCCCGCTCATAACACGCCCCAATCCCCAATCAAACAACAATCCAATCCCCATTTCCCCATTTTCAAAAAGATTCAGTCACGACTAAGCCCTCACACGTCGTATAAGTGTATGTCAAAGGGCCCCGAGACACCCCGATTCGAATGGAGACTAAATGTCATCATTCCCATCTTCCTGGTTCAGATGAACCAGCCAGAAAAACACAAAAAAGAGTTGAAAAACAATGGCAGATTTTGTCCAAAGCACAAATGTAAAAAGTGCGGTTCGCAAACTCGCGAGCCCGATAGCAGACGTGGCGGCGTTCAACACGATCGTCCAGTCGGTCATCGCCGACAACCCGTTTGCATGTGTAGCATATATGACCGCAGGCGTCAGCCACCCGCCTGTTGAAAAGACCCGTGAATCGTACGTGGCAAAGATCGTGTACGAGGATGCAGAGGCAAAGTCGGTGGGTACGGCATCCGACCGGTACAACACCATCGCCGGGTTCAACGCCGGTATCGCTGCGACCCTCGCTGCAGCGGCCATCACGACCGCCCACGCCGGTACCGCGGTCCGCCAGCCGGACTCGGAAACCTATACGGCATCGCTCCGCTGCCACGATGTGAACGGCGAGCTGTACATGGTGAACTTCAGCCGGGGCCAGGTGACCCTCACCTCCTACTCGGATGATGCCATCCGGACGGCGGTCGATACCTGGGCCGATACCGTTCCGGCATTAGCCTGATCGTATCCGGACGAGAAAGGCCCGGAGGGATAGGAACTGCAATGTTCCCCTTTCCGTCCGGGCATTTTTCGTCTTTTTTCTGGAGTATTCGTATGGAAATAGAACTGTTAGGCATTATGCTGGGAGCAGTATTGCCGATCTACCCGATGCTGTTTGTCATCTACCAGAAGATCGGCAGGTACGATGAGGTCGTTGAGGAATTCAAAAAACTCCGGGCTGAACACGAAAGCCTGAGGGAGAACTGGCATGGAAGCTGAAGCCGTATCGCAACCGGTCGCACGGGTGACCGGCCTGTACCGGGGAACATCCGGCGGGCTTGAACCGCTCACGGTGAACACACCCCTTACCCGGGACGAAGTGAGACGGAATCCCGTCTTCTATGAACTGGACCTGAACCCGGACAGAAGTGATGAGAACCTGATCATCGATGTGATCTATGATAACCTCTCGCCGATGCGGCTGCAGGACCTGAGGCGGGGGACCGATATTCCCCGGGGCCTACGGTTCTGGCCGGACTGGTTCGATATCCCGCCCTATGAGGAGATGCACGATATAGATGGCCGCCGGGTCTGGCCGCGTGCACCGGGGATCCACATGGTGCAGATCCGGACAGGCCGCAGGAAGTTCGCCCAGATGGGACGGGTCAGGGATTTCAGCCCGGGGAATGGCGGCTCCACGAGCCCGGTGTTTGAGATCGCCATCAAAGACGGGGGATTGTAATGCTGGAAGACCCGGTAACCCCGGTCTTTCTGGGCCTCACCGATATCGAATGGCACGCGTTCGGGTATGGCCTGAAAGAAGGTTTCAGGTTCTGGAAGAGACAGCCTCTCGCATGGGACGAGGCAAACCAGGATGGCAATGCTGCCGGACGCAGAAAAGGCCGCTGTCCCCGGAGATTATTGACGCTGTCGTGAAAAAATACCATTACTATATTATCGGTTTTGACCTGCCGGAAGATTTCGCACTGCTCGGCTGTGTGATCTATCTCGGTGCTACGAATATGCCGGTGCTCATGAAGGTTGGCTTTTCATTTTTTGGTTTTCCCGGGTGATCCGGTGACCCCGTTACCGGCGATATGATCTCTGGTTTATCTGGAGGCAGAGAGATAATTCATCCCCGATTTTCTCTGCCATCATGGATCTGCCGACCAAACACAGGAGTCACCTGCCGGAGCACTGCATCTTAATGCAGGTATTTCAAAAAATCCTGTCTTCCCACTTCTCTTAATTAATAACACAATTTTCTCTTTATAACTTTCATTAATCCGGATTACCGGTCTCGCAGTTTTTGTAACCTTCAGATGTGATATCGCAAGGATCAAAATGAACTTAAAAAAATCTATCCAATTGAGAAATTCCTGGTAATCCCCCGTTACATTCGTCCAGTTGCGTACTCCTGCACTGACCCAGTGTCTTTCATCAATACACCAGTCTGTTGTATTGAGAGTATACACTCCACAAATTTATTCCCTGATTCCCTTTAATAACGGGACAGGTTCCTTCTATATTCTCATTGCATCCACCATTGCAATAGGATCTCGGCATCCCGGTTTTATTTATAGGTGGTGAACCAGGAACTGGATATACGCATGTATGGCCCCATGTCGCTGATTCAAGTGAAATCTCACTCCCCACCGGAAGATTTGTCGTCCCAGTTACGTTCAGATTTTCATCTTGTTGGGGCCATATGATTGGATCGATATGGACCCACAGCCACGGTTCTTTTGAAGGGATCAGGATAATCCTGAACTCTTCTGGTCCGGTAACATTCTGGTTGGCCTTGCGGATCTCCACGTGGTAATGTGCCGGGGGATTGCCCTGAATATCAAAAGGATAGGAAAATGAATTCACCCCGTCACTATTAACACTCGATGGAACGAGGACTTCTGACATCAGGGGACGTGATCTCTCGACTTCAACAATTTTAACCCAGAAAAGCGATCCTTCGGGGTAATTAGTTGTCACGTTAATATTAAATTTCGATGTTCCGGTCACTGTAAACGGTGACTCTGATCGAAAATCGGCGATAGGATCGATCCTGATCCAGTACCGGTGATCCCCGATATACCGGGGCGTAGACTCTTCCCGTGGCTGCTTCGTTATGGTTATTGGTGAAGAAGTATTATCTGCAGGTTGTGAGATGCAGCCTGAACCTGTCACTATTACCAGGAGAATCAAAAAAAGAATGTATCTTTTCCATGAATCCATAACAAATAACTATCCCTCGTGGAATTTATATTTGTGGAAAAATATTTGCGCCGGGTGTTGTATGGGTAACAAATGAATCGCGATAGAACTTTTCACACCGAAAAATTTTACGCACACCCTTCGCCACCCGCTCCGAATTTCACTTCTCACCGGCGACCTGGTATGCCCCTTTTGGTACCGTTATCTCGAACCGTGTTCCTTTGCCCGGAGTCCCGGTCTCCCGGATAGTGATGCCCGTAATGGAAAGGATCTCGCGGGCAAGAAAGAGCCCGATCCCGGTGTTCTTCCCGAATCCGTGCGAAACATCGTTTTTCACGACGATTGTTCCGGGCATGGTTTCGCTGGCCGCTGTCCCGATAAGGGTCCGGATCTCCTGCCAGAGAGGGGCTTTAATTCCAATCTTCTTGTATTCCCTGATGAAACGGATCATGGCGGAGATCCGTTCTGCAGTCGTTGAAATCTTCTGGAAATACTGACTGAGTGTGGGATCGGTCTGCTTCTTCTCAAGAATCCGGAGGAACCCGGTGTGCAGGGTAATCTGGTTGCTGATGTCATGCCGCGTTATGCTGGACAGGAGTTTGAGCTTCCTTTCCGCCCGGCGGAATTCATCTTCAGCCTGCCTGCGGCTGCCAATTACACCCCATAGTAATCAGAACACCGGTGGGGAATTTGTCCGGATCCCCCGCAATTTTTGCAGAGACTGGTCAAAGGTAAACTACCAGAGTTGTGAGCTTTGGATCTCTTTCCCTTACAATACGGGCAGGTTATATCCTTTCCACATCTCGGACATATTCTCTGGGACATAGGCACATTTCCCTGATTTTAAGAACCATTCACCCTTATCGTTTCTGAATTACCAGTGAACCGCATTGAACATACAATGGTATCACGTCTGATCCCACCAACAATTTCTTTTTGAAAAGATCCTCTCCCCTCATTGCTCCTGAAGATATACGTCAGCATAAAAAAATATTGCTGTTTTGATTCCTCATGAGAGAAAGCTTAAACGTGTCAGAACTATTCAATCATCAAGTATGCGATCAGCGTGGATCGTGTGCACAATGTTCTTCTGCACAATCCTGACAGCAGGGTGCATACTCCCGGGAATACATACTCTCAGTAACACACCCGATCCCATTATCGGCCAGTGGATAGGGGGAGAGCCACCGGCATCGGATCGCCACGTGATTTTTTATGAAAACCAGACGTTTCTCTCCATGACGTTTTTTCTCAACCGCGGGGAAGAGACAGATACGGGCAACTGGACAAAGATACAGCCCGGGCTCTATTCCACCCGATCGGTGAGCGGTGAAATAACTGAATGGGGGTACGATTCGTTTGACGATTCAATGTACAAAAGCGGTCTACCCCAGATGAAATATCGCCGGTATAAAGGGTAATACCGGAGCCCTGAACCGCACATAATAATGATCGCGATCCCCCGAATGTTTCTTTCCGGTGTCTGAACTCCCGGTACAGGACTGCATGGCAGGTCCCCCCCAATTTATCGTTCCGCACGGAGGGGCATAATGACCGTGGTAATACCGCTGTACTGCAAACGTCGCTGTATCGCAAATGCAGTTTCGTTATGCAGTATCTTCTGGAAGGGATTTTCGTGACGGAAGACAATCTGTCCCGTGAAAAATGTGGAATTCGGAAATTCCTTTGCGATATGTTTACACAGGGGAACTGCCGTTTCAACAACATCGGTCCCGATATCTATCCGGTAATCAGCTGCAAAGCCTGATTCCCTGGCAAGATTCACGTATTTATTGAGTGAGTTCTCCGTTGACTGCATGAGTGCCGTGACTTCCGCCGAACCCTTGAATGTTCCCGAATCTACCACGGCAACCGAAACAAAAATGAAATTTTCATAGACTCCGGGGAAATTTTTGACAATTGAATAAAATGTGTTTACGCCAAAACCATGGTACCCGGAAACGAGCTGGACAGCGGTCATTGTATGGGGATTCACGGGCTCAGTATTTTTACTTCCCGGTCGCGGGTATAACCTCAAGCAGGGTATCTAACTTCCTTAACCCCCGCGTTACTCTCTGATAATGATCATGGATCAGGAAACAGAGCCCGACAAGTGCAGATGTCAGGAATAACGTGAGCCAGCCCCCTTCACCAATCTTTTCATAGAGGGTGATAAGGAGGATTGCACTACATAATATAAACCCGATAATGTGGATGGGTATATGTCGTTTCCAGTTCTTTTCAGTGGCCCGGTTCTTGTAAAAGAACCGTGTCATCCCGAACTCGGACAGGGAAAATGTGATGAACACATTTATTGCGTACATGGTGACGAGAAAAACGATGGATCCGTGCGAGAAGATCATGAGCAGGAGTGCCGATCCTCCCATAAGGAGGATCCCATTGGTCATCGTGAGGCGCTCCGAGAGGATAGCAAAGGACCGGGGAAGCCACGAATCGATTGCCATATTTGCCATGACCCGTGGTCCGTCAATAAACCCGGTCTGGGCCGCCACAAAGAGGAGGGCACCCTCAGACAGGATGGTGACCAGTGCGAAGGCTTCTCCCAACGGCCAGCCTCCAAACACATTCGCCGCCAGTACGGCATTCAGGGTCTGTCCCGGAACCGGCTGGATATTCCAGAGCAGATAACACAGGAAGAGTCCGCCGGAAAGGATTGCGAGAGAGAATGCCATATATCCCATCGTCCGCTTTCCGGTTTTTACTTTAGGCTCGCGCATGATCTGCATCCCGTTTGCAACCGCTTCGATCCCGGTATAGGTTCCGCTTCCCAGAGAATACGCCCGGAAGAAGATGGCAAGAACGCCGATCATACCTACGGCCGCCAGATCGTTTGAGAGCCCGGACTGGAATCCTCCGGTGACCATGCCGATCTGGGGAGCATGAGCAAAGATCCCATACCCGAGAAGCAGGGCATGGGCTACGATGAACACAAGAAATATTGGTGCAAGCGTAAGGATGGACTCTTTTACCCCACGCAGGTTCATTTCAATCAGTATTATGATGAGCAGACAGGCTGCCACCAGTTTGTACGGCTGGTATGAATAGGGTAAAAATGAGAAGACCGCATCGGCGCAGGCGGCAATGGAGACCGTGATGGTCAGTATGTAATCTACGAGGAGCGCACTTCCGGATACGACACCTGCCCGCTGGCTGATCGTATGGGTAGCGACAATATACCCCCCGCCACCACTGGGGAAATGTTCGATAATACGGGAGTAGGCATAGGAAATAATAAAAACGGTTATTGCGGTACCCAATGCGAGGAAAATGGCGAGATAGGTGTGACCACCCAGTGCCACAAAAGCCTCAGGAGGTCCGTAGGACGATGACGAGACGCCATCTGCTCCAAGCCCGATCCAGGCAAGGACGGGTATTAAGGCAATCTTATGGAATAGTGACGGGTCTTCGATGTTTTTCTTGGCGCCGATAATGGTCCGGCGGGCTCCATCCCGAATATCCTCCCAGTTCCATGAGTCCTTATCCACAACATCATCTTCTGGCAGTGACAGAGGACAGGTTCTGACGTGAGCCGGACCTCTCTCTACCCTTGGACTATCCTGAACCAAAGCTGACTATGCACTTAGCATGTCAGTACCAATGCCCGGTTTAATTCTTTTTCGGTAGAGACTGTGCTGTTCCGGTTTTTTACAGGCAGGCTGCAGGCATTGTCCGGCTGTAGCCTCCCGTGTGTCGTCCAGGGTTTCATACCTGATTTACCCGGTTCCCGATACCCCCTGTTCCCCCATGATCCACTCTCACTCTGATGTGCTTATTGAGAATGAGGGGTTGTCGTTCTTCGTGTTTTTTTTTCATGGCACCCTCTTAGTGAAAAACCCATTTTTGGACCGGCGGTAATAAAAACAGGGGGATATTCAGGCCATCGGCAGATTTTTCCCCGGCAGATAGGGAATTCACCGCTGCATCGTTCCAGTACCCCTCAGTCTCTTCAGGAAAGCCGGAACAAATTACGTTTTTCAGGTCAATTCAGCACACAAAAATGCCATTACAGGTGAGCAATGTAATCCTGGTACCCACTCATTAACCGGTAATCTTGACGTTGATGAAATCTAAAAAAAAAGCCTGGAAAATTGAGAATTTATCCTTTTTCATTCCGTTTTGGATAATATTTTTTCAGCCTCATTTCTTGGAAGAGCTGGGCAAATGCACGATTCAGTAACAACTGTGTCTCTTTTAATTGTAACATCAGGGCCGGCTTACCCTTTGCACCAGCTTGAACTCCTAGAAAAGCTCCGACGATTGTTCCAACCAATCCGGTAATGGTACCAACAATCGCGACGACGTCAGTTGATCCAGTCCCGTACTTTATGAGGATGAGTATAATAATAATCGCAAGTACTCGCCCAATCCAACGATACTGATAATATAGGCATATTTTGCCTTTTGCAATTCAACAGTTTCGGTGCTCATGGTATCCCCTCCCCAGGATACGTGGGGATAGTAAAACGATTGAATAATACTGACTTAAATCTTTTCATGAAAATAAAAAATTTGACGACCGCGAATTGAACTTCTGTTGATTAAACACACATCCGCCAGTATAATCGATATTAAAAAAGTGGCATTTTTGGAGTATACCCATATCCCCCGCATTATTAGAGAGGGGTAATATCATAACGGATTTTTTTACGGTATATCTGGATATTCTGCTGTTGTTCTTCAACCTGGACTGGATTTTATGAGAATGTACAACTACAACCGGAACAGAAATTCATCGCTCTTTCTCACCGTCATCCAGGACAACAAATGCTATAACGCCAGAAATTATGCCCACTGCGAGGGCAAAACCCGGTGGTGTGGGGGCGAAGAACAGCACAATCGCGACAATGAGGCCAAAAATAACCCCTCCAGCCATTGAAGGTTTCAGGTCCAGGTGTTTCATACCATCCGTTCCGGTAATTCCAGTACATGGACATCCGGGTTCTTATCAGCTTGATCATTGACACAACACTTTCATGAATGAATGACCGGTTAACCCCGATTGAATTGTCCACCTTTTACCGAGGGTATTTCATGAATTATTAAAAAAAAGAGATTTAATCGAGAACAGTCGTTGACGAAATCACTTCCGGCACCGTCTTTGAGAGGGGTAACACGGCGCCAACGGGGGGTCTCGACTCAATAGTTACTCTGGTCCCACCGGGAACTACAGGCACCCTGAAATCTATCTCAACCTCGTCGCCGGGACCGAGGGAGGTAACGTGATTGTTCCCCATGGTAGTGGAAAACGTTCTTAATGAATCGCTGGTGCTCTGGGTGAGGGTTACGGGAGCAGTACCCTGGGTTGAAAAGACAATTTCCATCCTGGTCAGGTCGATAGGTGGCGTCTGCGATGATCCCGTACCGATAGTGAACCTGATGGTGTCAATTCCCGTCAGCGGATTGGAGGATAATCCATAGATATTACCCTTCAGCTGGATGTTTGCAGCGGATTGATCAGGATTTGAGGTTGAAACAGGTACTGAGGTCACGGTTGGTGCAGGTGAGGAGGTCGCCGGGATTGTCCCTCCGGGACCGGTGGGGGTTGTGGTACACCCGGCAATCATCACCAGGGACACCAGTACAAGAGAGATGCAGAAGGTCGTGATGAATACAGTTGATCTGGACATGGTGGTACATCCTGTTTCCTTAGTTGATTCGTTCCGGCCCGCTTAAGCATTGTCATCATCCCGATCAGGACACCGGTTCCATTGGCCTGAAGAACTGAAAACGAGGTCGCAGAAGCATCAGAGCGGTGGAATGCTTCAGCCGGGCAAACCTTAACCAAAGAGCCATGGCAGGTATGGCTGAAATTTTCCGGGCTTTCTGCTGTGACCGATTGCCAGAACCTTCCGAAGGGAGCAGAACGCGAGGTCCGGTTTGGCGTAGTGCCAATTACATTACCATTGTTAATATACCATAATCACACGAGATCATGCTATGGATATCGGAGTATTACTTTCAGACTCATTTGCTTATGCACAGGATGCGCTGGTGGGAAAATGGGTGCGGTGGGCGATTTTCATTATCCTCGCACTTCCGTTCTCGCTCATCCAGTTTGTCGTTGACCCGAAAAAAATCATGACCGGCACGACAATTAACTGGAGTGCTATCCCGTGGGGTCAGATCGCCATCCTTGCCGGCATCGGCATCCTCCTCTCGTTCTTTATCTCGGGCTATGTGTGTCCGGGTATACCGGGGAGAAAAACCTGCGCCTGACTTCACCAACTGGGCAGGTCTTTTTGTCGACGGTATCAAGCTCGCAATCGTATGGCTCCTCTGGGTGCTGCCCCTCTTCATCGTGCTGGCAGTCGGAGCCCTCTTTGCGTTTGTATTTTTTGTTTCTTCCCCGGCAGCCCCTGCGATGAATATCGCCATTCTGCTCTTCGTGCTGCTCCTTCTTCTTCTGGAGTTCATCCTCCTGATAATCGTCCTGTTCTTTGGAATCCTCGGTGCAGTCCGGTTTGCCCGGACGGGAAGTATCCGCGAAGGGATCCGGTTTTCCGGGATCCTCACGACCATCCGGACCATGGGGTGGCTGTCGTATATCCTTGCCCTCATTGTCGTCGTTGTTGTCGGGATCATCTATGCCATCATTTCTGCGGTCCTGGGTGTTATCCCGTTCATCGGATGGGTGCTCGTCATCATCATAGCACCGTTTTTCACGATCTTTATTGCCCGGTACTTCACCCTTGTGTACGATCAGGGCGAACCTCAGGTCGTCCCACCAGGACCGTCAGTATAACCCACCGGCGGGTAAAGATCCGGGGATTTTATCCGGATCACCCAACTTTATTATTTACTTCCCTTTTTTCCCTGATCTTTAATCGATCCCTTGTCATCGCCCGGTGTCGGGTGAATCGGAGGTACGAGCGGAGTTACCGGAACGTCTGTCTTTTTATCCTTCACATGGTCCTGGGTATCATTCCTGCCCTCCCCGGAACTCCCGGCAGATGCGGTATTGCCGGCATTGTTCTGTTTCCCGGTCTCCCGTTTCACCGCTTTGAGGGAGGTTGTATTATCCTTTCCGGTGACCCGGTCGAACTTCACCCGGGTTTTCTCTCCGAACTTCTGTTCGAGTACCTGACTGTGGTTGTAGGCACGGGTCAGACCCGGGTCGCCCGGGTACCGGGACAGGAGATCAGCAAGCACCGCCTGGTGCCCGGCGATGACCTCCTGTGCATGCAGGAGTCCGGTCGCATTGAACGGGAAACGTGGTAAAGCGGCTTCTGTCTGGTTCAGTTTCTCCCGGTACAGCTCCAGCGACTGATCCGCATAGCCGGTTTGGTTGAGTTCCAGTTCCTGTCGCACCTCATCGATCCTGGCCTGGGCATGGTCAACCTGTTTTTCCACCCTCCGGGTATCATTGACCGTAAACGTTTCGTCAAGGTTTTCCATCGCGACCTTCAGCCCGAAAAGAGGACTTCCCGGGCCGATCGGATTTGTATCAGGGACACCGGTACCTGAAACCGTGTCCGGGGTTGCAGAACTGTCCCCCGATGCGACGACGGTTCCCGTAGTGGAGAGCAGCGCAATGATAATAAATCCCGCAAGGATGATCAGCCTGGTGTTCATACGTCCTCGTTATCCACAGGTTCTCTGGTTGAAATGTGGCTTTTCTGGCACATAAAGGTGGTTATGCTCCCGGGAAAAAAGGTGACAGGGAAACCTGTTCACGTGTTCTTTTTCCCGTTTGATTTTCCATTCGATTCGCCAAGGCCATTGTTGTTATTTTTGTTGCCATTGTCCTTGTTATTGTCGTTATCGTTCTTCTGGACCTTCTTATCCGTGCCGGCGTTGTTCTCCTGGACCTTGTTGTCCTGGCCGTTATTGTTTTTATCCTTGCCATTGTTCTTCACCGTGTCCTGCTGACCAGTGCCCTTGTCAGAGGCGTTCCGGGTACTACCCGCAGGGAATGAGGTAGTATCCGCGTTCTTCAGCGCTTTCTTCATCTGGCCGTTATTCTTAACGTTATCGGGGTTCAGGGTGAATGACACCGTGAAATTCCCGTCCTCGGTTTCATTGACCGCAATATCATCTTTTTCAAGGCCCAGGTACTTCATAAGTCTTGAAATGAATTTATCCAGTCCCTTCTTTTCCCCGATGACCCTGATGGTATCACTACCCTCGACATCAACGGATTTTCCATTGACGGAAAGTGTCCCCGAACAGTTAATCCGGACGCCCGGCCCGCTGGTAACATTCTCGAGGTCCTGGCGGTGGAACTTTGCAATAAGGGTCCCACCGTCCTTATTCGACGTACTGGCACGAACAAGTTCAGCGCCGCCGCAGGTCAGGGAACTGTTCCCGAAATCGATGCGGGGTTTGCGGTCCATATCCGTCGGGAACGGGGAATCCCCACCGCTCAGGGTAATAAATACGGTAAATACACCCTTGCTGTTAAGGTTCAGGGTAGTTGGCTTGATCTGGAGGTTTACCTTTAATGGCTGATCGGGAATGACCGCCCCTGCGTTGTTAATTACGGGTATTATTGCATCAGCATGAGTAGTTCCCTGATTTGTCTGGTCGAGACCAAGGATATCCACATTATTTGTCTGCTGACCTGACGCAGAGAACAGGGTAATTATCGTGAGATGAGCGGACGAGGCGTTATCGAGCTGGCTGATATTCCATATCCGTGAGGCATTATTATAGGTGCCCAGATCTGCGGTGCCGCTTATATTCACCTGGCCGGAGAAACCCGAAAGATCTTCAGCCAGGGAGATGTTTGTTGCGTCAATCGGCCCGTTATTCGAGAGAGTTATAACCCAGGTCACCGGTTGACCTGTTTCATAGGGTGCGGCTGAGCTCACAACTTTCGAGACGCTAAGATTGGCGTCCATGTCTGCTGCCCACACGATTCCGACAGTAAAAAATAGTACAAGCAGGATTATTCCTGAACCAAGATGGAGTTTTGTCATAGAACTTAATCACCAGTCCGGAACTTGCCGGTAATTTTTGTAAGACCCGGCCGGATATAAGGGGAAGGAAAGTTTTGGGAATATTGTATTGTCCACATTCCTTCCGACTCCCCGGAAATCGTTCCTGACCGTCCAGAATTAAAAAATGACATTAAAATGGCAATTAAAAAATCCGGAGAAAAACGCAGGAACGTGCGGGTTTTTCCCGGCAGGCGCGCGAAAAAGGGTCTTTTTCTGGATAACCGGGCATATAAAGCTGATTCTTTTTTCTTGATGGTGGAGAACGTGTACAGGTACACCACCTTTTTTATTTTCAGGAAGTAATTCGTTGGTACCATGGATACGCTGAAATTTTTCCTTGGCATCGGGCTCGCCGTCGTACTGGTGTTCTTTGCGGCATCGGTATATTCCCAGTTCACCAGGAATGCCCCGGTCCCGTCAGAACGGGAGACGCTGTACCAGGTCTCGACCATCGATGCCCTGATGCAGGGTGTCTTTGACGGGATACAGCCGGTCGCAGAACTCAAAAAACATGGGGATTTCGGGATCGGCACGTTCGATGCCCTGGATGGCGAGATGATCGTGCTGGACGGAATTGTCTACCAGGCGAAGGCAGACGGCCATATATACCGGGTCCCGGATGGTCTCACCACACCATTTGCTACGGTGACCTTCTTTGATCGCGACGTTACGGTTACCACCGGAAGTCCGATGAACCTCTCCATTTTCGCCTCAACGATGGCCGATCGGCTGCCGTCGAAGAATATGGTTTATGCGGTGCGGATGCAGGGAACTTTCCCCTCCATCAGGGTGCGATCCGAACCTCCGCAACAGAAACCTTATCCCACCCTGGCGGAGGCATTACAGAATCAGTCGGTCTATTCCTACACGAATGCTACCGGCTCCGTTGTCGGGTTCTACACCCCGGTTTTTTTTGAGGGGCTCAATGTTGCGGGGTACCATCTCCATTACATCAGCGATGACCGCCAGACCGGCGGCCACATCCTCGATTTCATCGTGCCTGCCAATACCACCGTCGAATATGACATAACTCCCGAATTTGACATGATACTGCCAACAACCGGTGCATTTACGGGTGTAGACCTTTCGCGGGATCTCACCAAAGAACTTGCAAAAATAGAAAAATAATCTTTTTTTTCTCCAGGGAAGATCTGTTAAATTTATGTCGGCAATCTGGAAGTTCCTCCCGGTGAGCAAGGAAAGATATATCTTCAAATCTTGGAATGTAACATCGAAAAAAGTTTGGAACGATGTACCGGGTTTCATTCGCCCCGCTGGGCTTTCATATCTGCAATCTTCAGGTCAGGGTGCCGGTACCGTCCCCGGGTTTTGGTTTTCTGCCCGTACTGGATCGCCTCGACCGGGCAGAGGTGGATGCAGGCACAGCAGAGTTCGCAGTGGTGCTTCCAGACCGGCCTGCCATCAACCATATCGATATTGTGGACCGGGCAGACTTCCGCACAGGTACCGCAGGATGTGCATTTTTCGTCAGCGAGGAAGTCCTTGTCCGCATCGTGGATCCGGAGGATGAACCCGTCATACATGAACCGCTTCAGGAGACCTGTCAATAACGCACTACCAGGCTGTACGGTAAGACCCATATCAATCTTCACCGCGATCTCGTCCAGACGCTTTTCAGCATCACCAAGAAGTTTTTCCCGCTTGGTCCCTTTCGCCGGTTCGTAGAGCGGTACGAAGTTGCCCACCATTTTGACGGTAAATGCGGCATCAAGATGCCGCCGTGAACGGGCAAAGACAAGATCGTCGAGCTGGTGGAGTGCGGACGCTCCAAACCCGCCCATGGTCAGGACAGCGAAACTATAGCCGGCGCGGGAGAGGTCCAGCCGCTGTACGAATTCGACCACAATCGATGGCAGGCCAAGATCATAGACCGGGCACACGATGCCCACGCGGTCTGCAGCAGGAATGATATTTGTAAGGGTTCCGGGAAGCGACGCGATCGGTACCAGTTCGCAGTCACCGAGATGGCGGCAGATAATCCGTGCAGCCGCGAGCGAATTTCCGGTACCGCTGAAATAATAAATGATGGTCTTCACAGGGTCACCGTCAACATTTTTCTTTTCATTCGTACTTCAATGGGGAAGTCTGCGGGCATAAACGTACGTTTTTTCGATCCTGGCACCATGGATCCATGAAAACGCTCAATGCAGAAATATACCAGAACCCGGGTGAGAATGTCCCATAAACGTCTCTCTTAAATGTTGACGTTCAACACCGTGCGGATGAGAATACCAATCACAAAGGAGATCCCTGCAATACCGAGGCTGATGAGGATCATCTCGCCGAGACGTCTCCAGAAGGGAAGATCTTTGGCTACAGATATATAGAACGTGAACAGGACAATGATGAGAACTGCCCCCGTCAGGGTGAATATCAGGGCGTGGTAGGGGCTTTTCAGGACCAGGTACGGGAGAATCAGCAGGGCGACGGTTGCGATGTAGGCAGCTCCGGTATAGGCAGATGCCTTGATAGGGTTGGTCGGTCCACCGTCCGACCGCTGGGAAAGGTCCTCGGATGCCCCCATCGAAAGCGTGGCGGCAACACCAGTGATCAGGCCTGCCACCGCAATGATCTTCGTGTTTTGGATCGCAAAGGTCAGCCCGGCAAGGGTGCCGGTGAACTCGATGAGGGCGTCATTAAGACCGAGTACAACCGAGCCAAGGTATTTCAGCCGTTCTTCATCGATGAGTGCGATGAGTTCCCGTTCATGGTTCTCCTCGTTGACAAGGATCTCTTTCGACTCAGGGATCTGGTCAGCAAGTCCCTGGTCATGCACCTGAGCACGTTTCTCCACTCCTTCCATGAGCTTGATGGCAAATGTCATGCCAAAGACCCGTGCGATCAGGTAATAGAACCAGATACGGAGCGTGGCCGGTGCCACGTCCTGCTGCGTGTAACGTTTCCAGATCGAATAATGCCCAAGTTCCTGCTCGGCTATCCGATACAGCACCTCACGGTTGTGGAGATCTTTCTGTGCCGCAGCAATTTTTTGGTAAATATGGTGTTCGGTGATCTCACCCTTCTGGAGGGCAAGGAGGGTTGCAGTCAGTCCAGGATCGACCTGCGGGGCGGTCATGGTGAATCCGGTATATTCCGGTACATCTCACGCGGTACCAGGATCTCGAAGCGCACGCCTTTGCCCGGCTCGCCATTCTCACGGATCGTGATACCGGTGATCGCGAGGATCTCGCGGGTCAGGAAAAGCCCAAGGCCGGTGTGTTTGCCAAACCCTCTCCGGAAGATGCGTTCCTTGTCTTCGGCGGGTATCCCGACACCGTTATCTTCGTAGATAATCGCTGCGCCCGTGTCCGCTTCATTCAACAGGAACCTGATCCGGGTGACATCGCCCCCGTGACGTATCGAGTTCTCCATGAGGTTATAGAAAACCTTACTGATAAGGGGATCGGAGAAGATTTCAACGTGGGAAAAGGTGATCTCGAGAGTGATGCCTTCAACAGGAAGTTGCGCCGCTGATGAGCGGATCGTGGCTACGATCTCCTGCCACTGGGGCGCGTTCACACCAATATCTTCGTAATAGCGGGTAAATTCGATCTGGCGGCGGATCGATGTTACCGCTTCTTCCTCCTTTCTGACGAAACCCAGAATTTCAGGGTCTTTAATGGTATCTTTGGAGATCACCAGGTAGCCACCCAGTACCATCAGCTGGTTCAGGATATCGTGACGGGTGATCGAGGAGAGCATGTTGAGTTTTTTCACTGCCTGCTGCAGGGCTTTTTCAGCCCGTTTCGGTTCCGTAATATCATGGAGAACATGGACATACCCGGTTATCGTCCCGGATGCGTCCCTAATCGGGGAGGCAGTAACCAGGAAGTCCCCGTTCAGGGTCTCCTCATGGATCTCCTGCATGTGTTCCCGGCCGTCGTTCATCAGGAGCTGGTGGGGGCACGATTGTGGTGGCAGTCCGCTGTGATGCACTATCTCGTAACAGGGATGTCCGATGGCCTCCGAAGGCTGCAGACCAAGCCGGTCGGCCATCCCCTTGTTCACCCGCACGATGCGGTTCTCCCGGTCGATGATAGAGATCAGGTCGGGAACTGCGTCAAAAGTCCGCTCCCATTCGTTTTTTGTCCGCAGGATCTCGTCCTGCATCCTTTTCTTCTCGGTAATATCGTTGGCGGTGGTGGAAGCACCGATGATGGCCCCGTGAGCATCCTTAATCGGAGACAGGGAGAGTGATACCTGGATGGACCTCCCGTCTTTTGTGATCCTGTCCGTTTCATAACGCTCAATACGTTCCCCGCGCCGGATCCGCTCAATGAGCCGTGGAACATCGTCGGGTCGATCAGGGGGGGTCAGCAACCTGACCGGTTTCCCGATAATTTCCCGGGCGGTGTATCCATAGAGTCGTTCGGCGCCGGAATTCCAGTCTGTGATGATCCCGTCAAGGGTTTTGCCCACCACGGCGTCATCGGAGGACTCGAGCATGGACACCGACCGTCGGCACAGGCTGGCATCCTGCTGCATCCTGCCGCTCAGGTAGGATACCACGGTCCCGATGACGATAAACACTATCATCCGTGCGAGCGCTGAGACAAGGACTTCAGCAGATGGTGATCCAACGCCGATGACAATCATACCATACATGGCCGAGAGGGCGGTCGTGAACAGAATACCGCGACGGGGATAGTAATAGGCAGCAAGAATGACCGGGATATAAAAAAGATGGGGCAGGACATTGGTGATACCCAGGGTGAGCCCGTACCAGTTCAGAAAAAGTGATGCAACGGTACTTACCATGATCAGGCCCGGGATCAGGTATGGGTTCTTTACGGTCTGGTCAAGATACAGGAATTTCGTGCAGGAGCCCCCCGGTACGTGCTGAACAATAGTTGCCCATGGGGTTTAATGTACTCTTCGATTCACGGATGCCCGTGAAGGCAGGCCAGACATTCAACGCTCAGCAGAGTTGAATGATGTTTTTAAACTATCTCACATGTGTTAGTAGTTTCAACCACTCAGAAAAGCTTGGCGTGGTGAATTTTTACCCGTCGCCAACAAGAATAGACGGAGGAGGTCTCTATTATCCCTGAATATGTGCCCAACAGCCCATTCGCAGATTCGCTGTTCACAAAAGTAACCTTAAAACGCCTC
Organism: uncultured Methanoregulaceae archaeon; assembly: GCA_963829335.1. GTDB lineage: Archaea > Halobacteriota > Methanomicrobia > Methanomicrobiales > Methanospirillaceae > Methanoregula. The sequence continues at coordinate 177,042 of CAWHIE010000001.1, read as the reverse complement.
CTCTGCAAATCTTGTTCCGGAGAGAAGAAAAACATGGAAAAGATAACGCTTGGCCCAATGCCGTACATGAGTGTAATGCCAACGGTACTCGTCGGTGCACATATCAAGGGTAAGCCAAATTACATGACCGCCGCTTGGGCCATGGTCGCCTGTATGGCGCCACCGATGGTCTGCGTCGCAATCAACAAGGCACGATATACCGCTCAGGGAATCGAAGAGAATAAGACCTTCAGCCTGAACATCCCGTCAACACAACAGGTTGTCGAAACCGACTACTGCGGTCTCGTCTCCGGTGCACATGAGGACAAGGCCGGGATCTTCCGGTCGTTTTACGGGAAACTGAAAACTGCTCCCCTGGCTCAAGAGTGCCCCGTCAATATTGAATGCAAACTATTCAATTCCGTCGACTGTGGGAGCCACCATGTGCACATAGGCGAAGTTGTGGAGATTCATGCAGACAAGTCCTGTGTGACGGATGGGAAACCCGATATAACGAAAATTCATCCCATCGTGTACGCCCAGGCTACCTATTTCGATGTCGGGAAACAGGTCGACAAAGCGTTCTCTGCCGGGAAGAAGTACAGAAAAAAGTAGGTATTCACGGGAGAACCAATCTTTTTTTTAAATTGATGATTACGAAGAGAAGCCTCGAAATTAGAAATTTGATGGCGCTGAACGTGATCATTCCATCCTGCTCGTTAATTTTGAGAATCTTTTCCATGATACATGTCAGGTGACAGAGGAACTTTTTGTGTTCTGCGGGTGTCATGGTCCCGGCTACATTTTTCCCGGAAAGGTGGTTCCCCGGGTCACATCTCCTCACATGGCAGTAGTGATCGACGCCAGGATAGATAATTGTCAAGGAACATTCGGAGGTGAGCGCGGTCGCGCTTTCTGTATTCACAGAAAATATTTCAAAAATTGAATTATGTGGATAGATTTATGGTATGAAAAAAAGGATTGGCGCAAATGAGGTGTAAAGAAATGCCCTACCGATGGAAAACAAAAACCGCCGTCGATGAGACGGTTGTTGTGGTGATGAATGTCCTTGACAAAAACCCGGATCTGCCAAACTGGCTGATCGTCACCATAAATGGCTCGATCGCTGATTCGGATACAAAATTAGTAAAGTATTTCTTTGAGGAAATAAAAAAGCACGTTCCTAAAGCAATGAGGTACTTCGAAGGACAACAGTAACCTGATCGGAAATTTTTTATATCATTTTACCGCCAGCCAGACGGAGTCATGACGATGATTGCTAGCGTGGTGCAGCCACCATCAGGTTCTGGTATCTATAACCGGCCCTGGTCAGCACGCTCCGGTATCCCCGCGTTTCTCTGTTCGGAGCACCGCACTTTATATGCAGGCACTCTGGGTGTTTGACATCTGTCACGATAGATGCATACAACCTGCCGGGATTTTGAGATCGTAGCGTGCTTCTTTTTTCCCTGTTATCTTGTCGTTATTTCAATTTTGGAGTCTTTTTCCCGAAAAAGGAGTATCAAAACATGGTTTATGTACGGTTCAAACAAAATTCACCATGAATGGAGTGTTTCTTTAAAAAAAATGATGCCCATGTACCGTTCGGATAGCGACTACAAAAACTTGAGTTGACCGGGGAAATCTCTCTAAAAATGGCGATTGAGATCCAGTATCAGCGGATCTTCGTTCCCGGCTCAACCGGCTTCAGGGGGGTGAGCAGCGACGCAGCATCCCCGGCGGCAAGAATCATGCCATTGGACTCCACGCCAAAGATCGTTGCCGGTGCAAGGTTCGTGACCACCACCACATCCCTGCCCACAAGTTCGTCAGGCTGGTAGAACTGCTGCATGCCTGCCACGATCTGGCGGATCTCTCCCCCGATATCCACCTGGAGTTTCAGGAGTTTGCTGGATTTCCTGACCGGTTCTGCGGCGAGAACTCTCCCGGTACGAAGGTCCAGTTTCTGGAATTCCTCAAAGGAAAGGACCGGGATCTTCTCCATCTTCCTGTCCGCCTGAACCACACGTTTCTGCAGGAGATCTTCAAGCTCGGCGATCTGGGACTCTTCCATCCGGGTAAAGAGCGGGGCCGGGGGCAGGATACAGGTCTGCACCACCGGCTCTGCCGCCTCGGTGAGCGGATGATCTGCCAGCTTGTCGCCGTGCCCGAGCATGGTCCAGCATTCCTGGGCTTTGAGCGGCATCACCGGCTCGATAAGGATGGCGACCGCCTTGACGATCTGGACGCAGTTGGTGATCACCTGTGCCGCCGCATCCCGGTCGGTTTTGACCAGTTTCCACGGGGCATTGGTCTGGATGTAGGTATTGCCAAACGCCGCAAGCGCCATGATTGCATCTACTGCTCCCTTGAACTCGTAATCCTTCATCATGCGGTCAACGGCGAGACGGCTCTTTTCGATCTCGGCAATAATGGCAGGATCGACGGTGCATGGGGGGATACCGCCAAACTCCTTGTGGGCGAAGAAGAGGGTGCGGTAGACAAAGTTGCCAAAGATATTGACCACCTCGTTATTGATCCTCTCGCCAAAGACCTTCCACGAAAAGTTCAGTTCCTTGGTGTGGCTGGTATAGGCAAGCAGGTAATACCGGAGGTAATCCGCGGGGAGGCCTTTGTCGAGGTAATCTTCATTCGTCCAGACCACGTAGCCCCGTGATTTCGAAAATTTATGGTCATCGACCTTGACCATCCCGCTCGCAACGATGGCGTGCGGGACGCCATATCCTGCACCCTTCAGGAGTGCCGGCCAGAAGATGCAGTGGTGGTAGATGATGTCGCCGCCGATGAAATGCGTGACCCGGGTATCCCCGCACCAGTAACGCTTCCAGTCCCTGCCTGCCTTTTCTGCCCATTCCTCGGTGAATGCGATATAGCCGATAGGGGCATCGACCCAGACATAGACAACGAGATCGTCACGTCCCGGGAACTTCACGCCCCATTCAAGAGTACGGGTGATGCACCAGTCATGCAGATCCTCCTTGATCCACCCGATCGCGTAGTTTTTTGCGTTGGTCGTCCCTCTTACATTGTCGAGGAAAGGGAGCAGGAAATCACGGAATTCGGATAGCCGGAAGAAGTAATGTTCCTGGTCCCGGAACTCTGCCTTTGTCCCGCAGACCTTACAGACAGGATCCTTGATCTCGCCCGGTTCAAGGTGCTTCCCGCATCCCTGGTCGCACTCGTCGCCCCGTGCCGATGTCCCGCAATGTGGGCAGATCCCCTCGACGTACCTGTCCGGGAGGAAACGCCTGCACTTCGTGCAGTATGCCTGGTGCACGATCTGCTTGTAGACATAGCCGTTCCTGATCAGTTCGGATACGATTGCTTTCGTGCGACGATGGGTAGCCGGATCATCGGTCATGCCGAAACGGTCGAAGTTCACTCCCATCCTCCGGAAGGTCTCTTCAAAATGCCGGTGGTATCGCTCGGAAAGTGCCCGTGGGGAGGTACCTGCTTCCTCTGCCGAGACAACGATAGGAGTCCCGTGGTTATCCGAGCCGCAGACAAAGACAACCTCTTCGCCAGACCGCCGCATGTAGCGGACGTAGGCATCGGCAGGTACGTACGTTCGCAGGTGTCCGAGATGGCAGGGACCGTTCGTGTACGGCAGCCCGCAGGTGACCAGCAGCGGTGGGGTGTTCATCAGTACTTTTTAGATGCTTATGAGTAATAAGATCTGTATATGGCAAAACGGCTGAGGCTGGCTACGAGAGCTTTGGGAGCGGAACCCGTCAGGCCGGATGTGCCTGCACTGGCCGCCTGGATATCCGGGCACCGGGGCACCATTGCCGACATCATTACGTACCAGCTCGACCAGTCGTTGTCGCCACAACTCCCTGCGGGGATCCTCTCACCCTGTGCCGGGGGCAGGTTCTATCGTGAGCGGATCCTGGCGGGCCTGGCCGGGGTTGAGGATGGAAGGGCAACGGCTGAAATCAGTCTGGATCCCCATGAAATCGCCCGGGATGCTGCGTTGATCGTTTCGAAGAAGAAGGGTGCGTGGTGTGCCCTGCCGGCTCCCCACCTGATCGGCATCACTGACGTATTCTATGATGATGAAGAGGAGTGGAACGATGCACTTGCTGGTATATACCGATCCCTGATGCGCTCGATGCGGGATATCGGGGTCGGCGGGCATGTGCTGATCTGCGATACATTACAGGAACCTGAGCTCGCTTCCCTCGTGCGGCAGAATGTTTTTTTCTACCAGACTGAACCTGACCGTGATGATCTTGCATGCCTGCTGGAACGCCAGCCGCAGGTGGCGGTCAGCAGGGATCACCTCGATATCCTGCTCGATCTGACCGGAGAGTATGATGTCCGGAAGGTCATTATCGTCGATCCCGATGCTCCGTCCATCACCCGTGCCCTCTCTTGTCTGGATCCTGATCAGATCATCGCCGGAGGGTATTGCACGAAGTCGTGCGAGGACTACTGGACACATCTTGTCAGGTCTGCCACGTATGCGGTGTAAGGCTGTTCAGTTTTTACAGGCAAGAAAGCCGTTGTAAAGGAGTTCCCACGCTAACTGCACCAAGCAGACTTATCTTCTCACAGCAATCGGAACTGTTTCTGGTTCCCTTGTCTGGTTCGGGGACATTCATCACCGTAAAGTCCGCATAACACCATTTTTTTCGACAGAACCGGGATCGAACAGGTATCGCATACCAGGACCTGATAACGATGTTTGTAAGAAGCGCTAATTCCGAAAAGATAGAGTCTTAAGAAAGTACGAGAAAAATTATATCGGTTGCCGGATCTGTTTTAGGAAAACCCGCGTTTTCACACCTCGTATCAGTTCATCGCCAACAGGTGGGGGACGGAAGGGATGACGAGAAGATTATCGAAACTGGCCCGGTACCCGTCCGGAAAGATAATTGTTGTTATATCTGGGGAGAAATCCGGTGAGATGAGCGGGGCAAACCAGTACTGATCCAGTACCTTCTGCGCCCGTTCAAAGGAGACCGAGGGTGTTACCATGGTCGTCCCGCTTTCATCGGTTACCACCGATGCAAACGAGGGGATTGTTACCCGTGCCGATGAACCGGTGGCCTGGGTGACCGTTACCGGCTTTTTTGAATTTGTATCAAATGCTTTCTTGAGTTCAAAAGCCGGATCGGAGATCCGGAAAAATATCGCTGTTTCCTCAAAAAGGGTGAGGTCGTAGTGGATGTCGACCTGTGCATCGCCATCCGGTGCAATGGTCATGGTCAGTGATTTGACCGTAAATGCCTGCACCGGCATGACTGCAAAGGCAAGGATACAGAGACCCCCGATGAGAATGCATAATTTTTTCATAGTCATCAATGCAGATACGCTACAGGGGGTATAAATAAATCATGGATAGCAAAGGTTAGACGGAACCGGCTGTTCCCGCAGGCTCTGCTGACAGATCCCATGACATTACAACGCTTGCCGGTTGGATTCGGATAGCGATAGAAGTGGGGATCTTCAGGTTAATAGAGTTCGGCCACCCTGACAAACTCAGTGAAATGCCTGCTTCTCTTCAGGAGCCACCAGGTGAACCGCTCTACGATGCTGAAGTTGAACGAACCGCCTGCAGCGTTCGGGTGCCCACCCCCGCCGAACTCCCGTGCTATCAGGTGACTTACCGGAGGATACAGACCGGAGCGAGAACTTCCCGTCTTTACCGATGATCACCTCAATATCCGTCTTCCTCTCTCCACGGATGAAATGTGCCGTCTCGCTCGGGTAACCATACAGCGGGGCGAATGCGATCCGGTACCGCGTTCCGGTGATGGTTGCATGCTTCAGGCTTTGGTGCATCATCGCTTCCATCTCGGCCTTGATCTCGGCATCCTCCCGGGCGATAAGGTCATCGCTGAAGATGCCGGCAGCGAGACAATCCCGCACGTGTTCCCGGTTCTTTTTGCGCTGGAGCACCTGACCCAGAACTGCGGAACGGGGATCGGCATGTTTCCAGAGATCATAATCGCATACTACCCGGGCGATCTCTTCCGCGGCGGGATTTTCCGGTGCCAGGTCGCGGGCAACTATCCCGCAGGCGCAGACAGAGGTATCAATGACGGAGAATAGTCACTTCCTGAGTGACTTTTTTTATCTCATCTTCGCGCCAGCGGTGATGGTCCCGCCATTCCACCTTCCAGCCATGAACCCGTGCCGACCGGGCAATTATCTCGGCTTCCTTGTGATACCCGAGATCCGAGATGGAGAGCAGATCTCCCTTCCCGTCGCAGGAGGCAACCAGGGAAAAAAGCGCGGAAAATTTCCCGACCGAACTCCAGATGGTAAAAACATTCCCGTTCCCGTATTTCATCCGGTGGATCGCATCTGCTCCGACAGCATCAAGATCGTTATGGGTGAGGTGGACAACATGCGCAGAACGACTTTTTACTGCGGATGCAAGTCCCCCATCCCCGTTATCCGCACTTTTACCGGCAAGGGGCATCTGTTAATACTGCCATCGCCGTGTATAAAAATGAACGGTCACCCGCTACTCCTGTAATCCAGAGCAGATCATTTATTAGTCACGAGCGACAACATTTGTATCCTGCCCTAGTAGCTCAGCTTGGGAGAGCGCTAGACTGAAGATCTAGTTGTCGCCTGTTCAAATCAGGCCTGGGGCACTTCTTTTTCTCTGACACGTTTACTCTTCCCGGATTGCTTCATTGCTGCACCACTCTCTGAACTTTTCTGCACCACTTTACGTGTTTTCTGGTGCAATTTTCAGGAAAGTAATAAGAGGTTCGCTCCCAATTTCCTACTATACACGCCGGGGAGGATGTGGTGCATGGCTGGAGAGTACGAACGGGCATTCCGGGAATCGGTTGCAAATCCGGATCGGTTCTGGGGAGCGGCAGCAGAAAAAGTTCACTGGTATAAACAATATGAACGGGTACTTACTGTCAAAAATCCGCCGTTTTACCGCTGGTTCGAAGGAGGGATGGTCAATTCCTGTTATAATGCCCTTGACTACCATGTTGAGAACGGGTTGAAAAACCGCATTGCACTGATCTATGACAGTCCGGTCACAAAAACGGTAAGGCGCTATACCTATGGCGAGCTGCTGGATCATGTGGCACGATGTGCCGGGGGGTTACAGCAGCTGGGAGTCGGGAAAGGTGACCGTGTCGTCATCTATATGCCAATGATCCCTGAGGCGGTCATTGCGATGCTTGCGTGTGCCCGCATCGGGGCCATCCATTCCGTCGTTTTCGGAGGGTTTGCTGCACGGGAACTTGCCGCCCGCATCGAGGACGCCCGGCCCCGGGTGGTCATCTCTGCGTCATGCGGGATAGAGGTCAGCCGCATTATTCCCTACCAGCCACTCCTGGATGCGGCACTCGCTCTGTGCATCCATAAACCACAGGCCTGTATTGTTGTGCAGCGACCGGAGGCACCGGCGATTCTTAAAGCAGGACGGGATGTGATCTGGAATGAGCTCCTTGAAGCAGATCCCGTTGCCTGTGTTCCGGTCCTGTCAACCGATCCCCTGTACCTTCTTTATACCTCCGGCACCACCGGAAAACCCAAGGGCGTGTTACGGGATAACGGAGGCCATCTCGTCGCGCTGACCTGGAGCATGAAAAATATTTATGATATGCAGCCCGGTGAAGTCTACTGGGCAGCTTCAGATATCGGCTGGGTGGTCGGGCATTCGTATATCGTGTACGGGCCGTTGTTTTTTGGGTGCACGACAATCCTGTATGAAGGCAAATCGGTGGGGACCCCGGATGCCGGTGGGTTCTGGCGGGTTATCCAGGAGCACGGCGTCTCTGTGTTGTTCTGTGCACCGACGGCATTCCGGGCCATCCGCAAGGAAGACCCGGACGGGGACTATATTAAAAAATATGACCTGTCTGCGCTCCGGACTCTTTTTCTCGCGGGTGAACGATGCGATCCCGACACCCTGATATGGGCACAGCAGCACCTGAAAGTGCCGGTCATCGACCATTGGTGGCAGACCGAGACCGGCTGGGCAATCGGCGCAAACTGCGTCGGTCTCGAACTCCTGCCGGTAAAACCCGGTTCATGCACGAAGCCGGTGCCGGGGTACGATGTCCGTGTACTTGATGCGCAGGGCGCAATCGGTACCTCCCGGGGAGACCGGCAATATCGTGGTCAGGCTCCCGTTACCCCCGGGTGTTTTACCACCCTCTGGCAGAATGACAGGGATTTTGTCAAGACGTATTTTTCTGCCTATCCCGGGTATTACCTGACCTCAGATGCCGGGTATATCGACGACGGTGGCTACCTCTGGATCATGGGAAGGACGGATGACATTATCAATGTCGCCGGTCACCGGCTCTCCACCGGAGCGATGGAAGAGGTGCTCGCATCACATCCTGATGTCGCTGAATGTGCTGTTGCCGGGGTACATGACCCGGTAAAAGGAGAGGTACCCCTGGGTTTTGTTGTCCTGAAAGCCGGTGTCACAAAAGAGCCTGATATCATCAGGCCCGAGCTCATCGTTCTGGTACGGCAGAAGATCGGCCCTATCGCGTCTTTCAAGGCGGCTGCCGTAGTAAAACGGCTGCCCAAAACGAGGTCAGGAAAGATCCTCCGGGGCACGATAAAGAAGATCGCGGATGGTGTCCCATACCAGGTTCCCGCCACCATCGATGATCCTGGTATCCTGGATGAGATCACCGCGACCCTGCGGGAGATGGGCTACCCGAAAAGATAAGGGACGATGAGGTTGAGCAAACTGTCAAATCCCAAAAAAATCCGGAGATGATAAACTCAGGCAAAAACCAGTAAAAGTACCTTCAGCCTGATATGATGCAGGTCTCCTGTCTTTTTCCCATAATACCGTATGACTTTCATCTCAGCGCGATGATCTTCTCAGAAGGGGATCCTCAGATACGAACCTGCGAAAAGGGAATCTTCCGCCAGGTGCTGGATATTGGAGGAACACTGGTGCTCGTTGAGGTGTTCTCAAAAGGCACCGTAGATGCGCCTGAACTCTGTTTCACTATACGTCCCGATGATGCCCTTTCAGAGCATATGAGGACGGTGGTAAGCGGAATTATTTCTTCAATGTTTAACATCAACGAGGATATCGGCCCGTTCTGCCATGAAATGCAAAAGGACCCGGTCATGGCATCTCTTATCCGCCAGTTACCCGGGGTAAAAATTCCGACAACACCGACAATTTTTGAGGCACTGGTAGATTCGGTCATTGAACAGCAGATCTCCCTGAAAGCGGCACACAGCATAGAAAAACGCCTTATCCGGGCGACAGGCAGGACGCTTCCAATTCAAGATCTGGTATACTTTAGTTACCCGACTCCAGATGCCCTGGCAGATACAGCAGATATGACCTTTCGGGCTTGCGGCCTGACGCGCAGGAAAGGTGAATACATCCGGGGTATCTCGCAGGATATCCTCTCCGGGGCGCTGGATCTGGAGATCTTAAGGATCTACACTGACACCGAGGCGGTTATCAGCAGAGCTCACGAAGGTTCGCGGTGTTGGGAGGTGGACCGCGGAGTTTACGATCCTGAGGGGATTGCGTCGTCCTGACGCATTTCCGGCTGACGACATCGGTGTACGGCGCTTCATTGCACGGTTTTATCTGCATAACCGCAGGATCTCCTCGTCCGAAGCCCGTGCTTTTGCCGGGAGATGGGGAACCTGGAAAGGGTTTGCGGCCTACTATCTCGAGATCGCAGATCTGCCGGGAATCAGTCCTACCTGAATATTCGGGCATGCACCACGTTTCTGCACCAGAACTTGGGATATGACGAGAACCGTCGGAATGGTGCCTGATTCGGGAAGAAAAACGGCGAGGGAGAAACTGCATATCAGGCATATTCTCAAACCGTTATTCTTTTTAATCTCATGTGATGTATTAGATAATGATATGCTATAACATAGCATAGTGGGTATATGGTATGAAATACTCTGTCCTTTTCATCGTAAGTGTGCTAATTGCAGCTGCACTTATCGCCGGCTGTACCCAGCAGGCGGCAACGCAACCTTCGACTACACCTCAGGGAACCATTAAGGTCGGTGTCATAGCCTCATTGACCGGTCCCGCGAGCAATGTCGGTACCAATATGTGGCAGTCCGCTCAGGTCGCCGCCGATAAGATCAATGCCGGCGGCGGCGTCACCCTCAAAGACGGATCGAAAGCCCAGCTCAGGCTTATCGTTGGCGACGACGAATCCACCCAGCAGGGAGGCCAGAAGGCCGCAACTAAGCTGATTACCGATGATAAGGTGGACATTCTTGTCGGTGGGTACTCAAGCGCGGTCACCTCTGCGTACGAGCAGACCATTGCTGAATACAAGGTTCCTTATATCGTGACCGGCGCATCGAGCCCGATCATCACCCACCGGACTGATATTGATACGAGTTTATCTTCCACCATTGCCCGACAACCGACACCTATGGGCAGTATACCACGATGTTCATCGACCAGGTTGTTCGTCCCGCAGTCGATAAAAAACTCGGCGCATCAGCAGACCGCCCGTTCCGGCTTGCCTTGTTGTTCCAGGACACTGCTTTCGGAAAAGGTGTACAGACTGCAGTGAATGACACGATTACAAAGAACAAGCTGAACATCCAGCTGGTTGCCCAGCAGAGCTTCAAGATGGGCGAGAGCGACTTCAGGACCCCACTGACCGCAATAAAAGCGGCAAACCCTGATGCCGTCTACCTCGGGGCATTCCCGAACGAAGGAGCCCCCATCATCACCCAGGCAAGACGGGATATCGGCTTCAACACGATATTCCTTAATGTGGAGAACAATGATAATGCCCAGTTCTATAAGGACCTCGGACAGTACGGTGAAGGAGCCATCATCGAGAGCCGTTTCTCACCTTACACCGCGCCAGCAGGAGCAGTTGCTGATGCCCAGAACGCATTCAAACAGAGTTACTTTGCAAAGTTCGGGACCTATCCCGACGCTTTGGGTGCTTCCACATATGAAGGGGTCTTTATCGCAGCAAAGGCCATAGGAAATGCAGGTACGACGGACAAGACAGCCGTGAGGCAGGAGCTCGTCGCCTTACAGATGCCCCAGATAATCGAGGCGATGAAGGGACAGACGATCTCGTTCTCACCGGACTTCCGCGAATCGACGTTCGATCTGTGGATGGAGCAATTGTCCTACAACTCAACTCTCGGCGAAACCCGGCCTTCAATCGTCTGGCCCGACAACCTGAAGACAACAGATTTTACCCTGCCGTCATGGTACGTACCAGGCAGCAGTTCGTAACCAATTACCTCTCTTTTTTATCACTTGCAGGCTGATAAGTGCATATAACCGGACGGAGGCTGATCAGATCATGGACAATATAGGGGTATTCCTGCAGATCATCTTCTGGGGACTGTATGCCGGCTGCATCTATATCCTGCTCGCAACCGGACTGAACCTTATCTTCGGGGTGATGAAGATCGTGAACTTCGCGCATGGGGAATTCCTCATGATCGGTGCTTATATCACGGCAACCATCTTTTTCCTCACCGGCATCAATCCTTATCTCATCATCCTCCTGTCAATGCTGGCCCTCATCGGAATAGGCGCGGTGGTCGAACGGATCTGCTTCCGCCCTATCCTCGGTACCGGGCAAACTTAACGAGATATTCCTTTCGATTGGCCTCATCTATATCTTCCAGAACGGGGCCGCCATGATATGGGGGGACGCCTGGCAGAGTATCAAAAGCCCGTACGACGGTATTACCGTCCCAGTCGGGTCGCTCTCCGTCCCGCTCGATTATATCCTTATTATGGTTTTCACCGTTGCAATCCTGTGCGGGCTGTATCTTTTCTTAAAAAAGACGATAATAGGGATGCAGATGAGAGCAGCGAGCCAGAACCGGAAGGGCGCAATGCTCGTTGGGATCAACGTCGAGCGGATTGACGTCATCAGTTTTGGCCTGGGATGCGCCCTTGCAGCAGCAGCAGGAACACTCTGGATCGTGAGCGGGCAGGTCTTTAACCCGTATATGGGTTCGATTCCGGCGATCAAGGCCTTCGCAATCATTATCCTTGGAGGTCTGGGCAGCATCCCGGGTGCCATCATCGGCGGGTTGCTGATGGGCCTGGCCGAGAACGGCGCCGCATTCCTCCTCGGCGGCATATGGAAAGATGCAATCTCGTTTGTCATCCTCATCATTGTGCTCGTGGTACGCCCGACCGGGTTGTTCGGGGAGAAGGGGGAATAAGGAGCCATGCATTTCAGCAGGGAAAAGATGACAAAATTCGTGACCATCGCCACCCTCGGTATCGCCCTCGTTATCCCGTTCCTCACCAACAGCATGTTCATCCTCAACCTCCTTGTCCTGATGCTGATCTTCGTCATCTTTGCCTCGGCATGGAACCTCCTTGCGTACTCCGGTCAGGGATCACTCGGCCACGCCGCATTCTTCGGTATCGGGGCCTACGCATCAACGCTCATTGCCGCAAAGAGTGGTATCTCCCCGTTCATCACCATCTTTCTTGGTGCCGCCGTTGCTGCATGTATCGGGATCCTTATCGGACTTACCTGTGTCAGGCTCAAGGAATGGTTCCTTGCGATGGTCACCTTCGGCTTTGCAATCATCGTGCAGACACTGACCGTCAGCGTTCTTGCCCCGGTTACCGGGGGCTGGGACGGCATCGCATCGGCCCGGCTGCTGAGCCCGTCCATCCCGGGTTACCAGCTGATTGAATATTATGCCGTACTTGGTATTGCGATCGCCTCGATCACCGCGATCTGGTATATCATGAAGTCGCGGATCGGCCTTGCGTTCCTCGCAATCCGCGAGAACGAACTGGAAGCCCGGGCTGCCGGCGTCGATCCGGTCCGCTACCGGCTCCTCGCATTTGCCCTCTCTGCTTACCTCGCGGGGGTTGCCGGGGCGCTCCAGATTCACCATATTGGCTACCTCACCCCGGAGATCTACGGTGTCGAAAACTCATTCTGGCCGGTGACCTACGTTATCCTTGGCGGGCTTGGGACCCTTGCCGGACCGGTGGTCGGAACGGTCGTGCTTACTATCATCTGGGAAGGGCTCAAGGCGACCGGTCTTACCTTTGGCAGGTACGTCATTGTCGGGGTCATGCTCATCCTCACGATCATCTTCCTTCCCCGTGGGCTTGTGAGCCTGCCGGAACAGGTCCGGGAATGGCTGAAGAAACGGCGGGGGAACGTGCCACTCATAATACCGGAAGGAGATTAAACGGATATTATTTTTTTTCGTTCTACATCCGGACTGGAGTATGCTGGATTTTGTTGATGGCCGAAAAAAATAGTGAGGTATAAGATCTTTGCCAAATACTTTTTTTTGAAACAGCATGGACCAGGCTTCCAGAACCGTCATGGAGTTTCCGTTCATTCTATTTTTCTTCACCGAGAGTATTCGCTCTGGAAATGTACGATGCAAAGCATTTGTTTCCGAAGATCATTGTCTCATTCCCACGAGGTTTACCGGCACAGCGAAGTTTTTTGGAATCTTTTTGGTCATTGATCCGCTGTGTGGTCTCCCGTCAGGCACGGCGGCCGATCAATGTATATTCTAAGAGAAAGGTAACAATCACCTCCTGACAAATCATGCGATTAAATAATGCGATTTTCTGTTTTCCGCTGCAATTTTTTTATGAATTTAAGTTTTCCCGGTCCGGATGAATTAACCAAGGATCAAACGGATCAAGTCTCATTCATGAGGCTTTCAAAATCCGAGATACGCCTTTTGGATCCGGGGATCGTGCATCAGCTCTTTCGAACGGCCTTCCTGAACGATCCGGCCATTTTCCAGCACATAACCCCGGTCGCACATCGCAAGCGCATTCCGGACATTCTGTTCTAACAGGAGGATCGTCATTCCTTCCCTGCCGAGCTGTTCGAGCGACCGGAAGACCTGCCCGGTGAGAATAGGGGAGAGTCCGGTTGATGGTTCATCAAGGATCAGAAGCCTTGGTTCTGACATGAGGGCACGGCCGATGGCAAGCATCTGCTGCTCACCGCCGGAGAGCGTTCCGGCCATCTGCTGCTTTCGCTCCAGCAGGATCGGAAAGAGGCGGAAGATCCGGTCGAGGGCTTTGTCAGAGTCACTGTTGCCGGTCCCGCCGAGGAGGAGGTTCTCGATCACGGGCATGGTCGGGAAGATTTCTCTTTTCTCGGGTACCAGGGCAAGCCCTTTTTTGAAAAGATCATAGGGACGACTGCCGAGAATACTTTCACCGTTAAACAGAATCGTGCCGGTCGCCTTCCGGTTGAGCCCGATGATAGTCTCAACCGTTGTAGTTTTGCCGGCACCGTTCGGGCCGATCATCGTGACGAGCTCGCCTTTATTGACACGGAATGTGAGGTCCCACACGACCTGGAGGTTTCCGTGAAAGATATTGAGCCCTGAAACGGTGAGCATGAATGGTGTCCTTCTCTCTAAAATGCGTCGATATCCCCGAGGTAGGTATCGATAACCCGCTGGTTGTTAACGACCTCGTGAGGTCTGCCATCCGCGATCTTCTCTCCATGGTCGAGTACCGACTATCCGGTCGGAGACTCCCATAATCACACTCATGACGTGCTCGATGATGAGGATTGATATACCCCGGTCCCGGATCTTTTTAATGAGCCCGACCGCCTCCCTGCTCTCATGAGGGTTGAGTCCGGTGGTAATCTCGTCGAGAAGGAGTAACCGGGGTTGTGAAGCAAGGGCCCGTGCAAGCTGCACCCGTTTCAGTTCAACGACATTTAAATTTTTGATCGTCGTTTCCTGTTTCTCTTCCGGGAAACCTACAAAATTGAGAATCTGTGTTGCTTCTTCCCCCGCATCTGCCATGCTGATCGCACGATGATTGCCAAATAACGCGCCAATCATCGTGCATTCGCGGGCGGTAAGCCCGGGAAAGGATTCCGCAATCTGGAATGTTTTCGCTATCCCTTTTTTACAGATACGGTCTGCTTTGAACCCGGTAATATCTTCGCTGCGAAACGTGATCGTCCCGGCAGTCGGGTAACTGATCCCGGAGATCATATTCAGGAGCGTGGTCTTTCCAGCACCGTTCGGACCCACAAGTCCGACGATCTCGTTCTCTCCTAAGGAAAGATCCACGCTGTTCACCGCCCGAAGGCCGCCGATTTGTTTGGTTAAACCCCTGATTGTAAGCATGAGGATACCGTGCTGCGTATCATGCTAATGGTTACCATGGTGCCCTATTAAATATACTGCTGTACCGGGAAACCAGGTTTGATCGGGCAATGATGATGACGGCCGGGGGATACCGGAAAATTTCTTCCCAATCAGGTCAATGTTCCGGGTTCGATCTCCCACCGGGAGATCTTCCACAGGTTCCCGATCAGCGAATACTGGGCGGTCACCGTAAAACTACCGCTCTTCTTGTTCCTTCCCAGTGTGGCCTCTTCCGTGCAGCGGTACGTGATTTCCGCGGTGTCATGACCGGTCCTCCTGACGTGGGGATCATCGATGCTGAGGGAATGGAGGGTGAACAAGGGGAGAATGCGGGTCAGGAAATCCTCCCGGCTGAAATGTCCGAAAAGGTTGATCTCAGCGAAATCCTTTGCAAGGAGTGATTCCAGGGCACGGCGGTCCTTTCGAAACAAGGCATCCGCCCGTGCGTGTTCAGACGCAACGAGTATCTTCAGGAGCTGACCGGTATCGTCATGGTAGGGGGGATTTTCTGTCATGGGATAGGACATCCTTCAGGCTATGATTGTTTTTCACCGGTATTTCAAATGTGGCACCCTGACAAATCTGATTCAAACCACGGGTTGCATGAATTCTTCAGGACAGGAGTGTTCTGAGAGCGAGGCGGGAGAGATACTGTATCCTGGTGGTTTGCCCTGCAGGATATCCGGTCTCTGCCATTTCTGACCCTGCCCTGACCATGATCCCTGAACCTGGAATACGTCGATCGATTTTTCATTCAATAATTGTGCTGTTCGGATTTTGGCAGGTGAAGGGTAAATATACTGCCGGAACCGGGAATACTTTCTACGGTGATATCTCCTCCGTGCATCTGCATGATCTTCTTTGCCATGGACAGAGCGAGGCCGATGCGATCAAACCGGCGGGATAATTTCGTCGCGTCTGCCAGCTGGAACGGCTCGAAAATCGATGATAACGCATCTTTCATGATCCCGGTTCCGTTATCCTGGACAGAAATATGATGAAATGTATCGTCGGCATCCGAGCAATAAAAAATGGTAATCTTCCGGGGCGGGTGGGAGAAGTTTACTGCATTTGAGAGGAGGGAATCAATCACCCCAAAGAGCCGGTCCATATCTGCCACAATCAGCAGGTCCTGGGGAACATCGATCGTTATTTCAGCCTGTGCCCCGTACCCTCCGGAATCCAGTATGCTGTCAATCAGCACAGCCAGTGAAAATTTGGAGATTTTCAGGTGGAGTTTCCCGCTATCGAGCACAGAGAGTTCCAGCATCTGGTTAATGATCTGGCGTTCCCTGTCAACACTCGCAAGGCAGCGTTCAAGTATCTTTTTCGTGTCATCAAGGATGCCAAATCCTTCGGGATCCTGGATGAGGAGGTTGAGATACCCGAGGATCGGCTGGAGGGGGGTCCGCAGTTCATGGGCGACGGTAACAATAATTCCCCTGCGCCGTTCATTATCGAGCTGTATTGTATCTTCAAGAAGTTGTTTTTCGGAGATGTCAACCAGATTGATCAGGATAGCCGGCTCGCCGGAATAGGTGACTGGCAGGATAAAAAGCAACCCCATCAGCCTGTTGCCGGATTTTGTTACGATACGTAATTCATTCCTGTCAGCAGTTAGGGAACCCCCCAATCCGCGTTCCAGAGATCCTTTGAAATGGTCCTGGTCCGGATCGTCAATCAGAGACAGGAGATCTGTTCCGGGAATTTCATCCGGCAGGTATCCTGAAAACGTAAGAAATGCCGGGTTCGCATACAGAATTTTTCCGTTTCTTACAATCAGTATGCTGGTGGGCAGGGTTTCAGCGAAACGGCAGGTGTATACAAGATCTTCATTAATCATTTTTTTTGATCTATCGGGGAAACTGACAGCAATTGCGGTGCAACAGAATGTTGTATCATCAACGGGGTTCCAGGAAAGATCAACCCGGCAATCGTCCCCCTCTTTTGTTTCAAGCCTGGTTTCAAAACCGGTACCATCAGGACACTGTCCAACCTGAGTCAAAAACTTTTTCTTCTCTTCATGATCGAAAAGAAGCGAGGTAAAAACCCTTCCCCGCAGGTCTTCCGGATTGTAATGGAGGAGGCGCGAGAATGCAGGATTGCTCTCCCGGATCGTGAATGTTATTTTGTCAAAAAAAACGATCCCGTGGTGCGAATTCTCAAACATCGCACGGTACCATCCTTCACCGGACCGATTCTGCACTGCCATTCTATCTACGAAATTGGAACCTCCTGTTATTTTAAGATGCAGGGGAATCCTCCAGGATCTTTCCCCTATTCATGCCGGTCAATGCAATTCACGCCCCGGGTTCACGGATATCCGTTTTGGTGCGGTGTATATGTTCGGTTTTTAAAATAAAGATCAATGATTTAAAATAACCGGGATGGTAAAAACCGTACGCTATGCGCCCGTACCTTATAGTCAATGTCGCGATGAGTGCCGATGGTAAGATCTCCACACGCGAACGAAGGCAGGTCAGAATATCGGGTGAGCAGGATTTTACCCGTGTCGATCACCTCAAAGCCAGGTGTGACGCAGTCATGGTCGGTATCGGTACCGTTCTCGCCGATGACCCATCACTTACCGTAAAATCGGAAGAATGCCGCTTGTATCGCAGGAAACAAGGTCGGGACGATAATCCTGTCCGCGTTGTCGTGGACAGTGCCGCACGCATCCCTCTGGAAGCCTCGGTTTTGCATAAAGGTAAAGGAAAGAGGGTGGTTGCCGTGTCGGCACGAGCAGATGGAACCAGGATAACCGAGCTGGAGAAGAAGGCCAGGGTGATCGTGAGCGGGAAAGATGAAGTGGACCTCCCGGCACTTATGGATACACTTGGTGCGATGGGTATCAATGTATCATGGTCGAGGGGGGCGGAACCCTGATCGCGGGGCTAATCAGGGCTGGTCTCGTTCATGAAATCTATACGTTTATCGGCAATATCATCATCGGGGGCAGGGATGCGCCAACATTTACTGAGGGGGAAGGGTTCATGAGCGAATCGTCATTTCCCCGGCTGGTGCTTCTGGAAACACACGGGATTGGGGATGGGATTCTCCTGCACTGGAAGGTAAAGGACCCCGACCCGGGGCAGGAAATACCGTTTCCGGGTGCAGGGCGTGATCCCGGGAGAAGGTAAATTTTTTTATCGGACAGGGAATGCCAAAGCTCATCATCCATGACTAAAAAAATCGTTCTACGTACATTCCGATCATTGTTCTTGCTGCCGTATTCCTGCTGACTGCCGTGCGCCAGGTGGGCAGGTTCAATTTCAGGATATGGCAGATTATGCTTGGCGGAGCCGTGGCAGTCCTTATCAGCGGGCAGATCACCGTTCCGGACGCACTTGGTGCAATCAATGCGGATGTCATGGTTTTTTTACTGGGGATGTTCATTGTTGGTGAGGCCCTGGTGGAAAGCGGCTACCTGTCCATGCTTTCATCCCGTTTCCTGTCCCGTGCCCGAACCACGGACCAGGTCATTTTTTTCATTCTTTTCGGCATGGGTATTTTCTCTGCCGTCCTGATGAATGATACCCTGGCCGTCATAGGTACACCATTGGTACTCTCCCTTGCGACAAAATTCCGGATCTCGCCAAAACTGATGCTACTTTCTCTTGCACTGGCCATTACCACCGGGCAGTGTTATGAGCCCAATCGGGAATCCGCAGAACCTGCTCGTTGCGGTGAACAGCGGGATGGAGACCCCGTTCGTAACCTTCGGGGTGTACCTTCTCATCCCGACGCTCATCAGCCTTGGCATTGCCTTTATCCTGCTCCGGTTGTTTTTCCCTGCCGATTTTCCGGGACAGATCTCTGCGCAGGTCCCGACCTGGAGCATTGAAAATACCGATGTGCTTCCGGCACAATGCGCCCTCGCCATTATCCTGATCCTGGCGGTCGTAAACATTACCGCGTCCTTTTTTGGAGGGAATCTTCTGGTGCCTTTGCCGCTGATTGCCATCAGCGCTGCTGTTCCTGTCCTGCTGTTCGGTCACGACCGGGTAAGGCTGCTGAAAAATATTGACTGGTCCACTCTTGTTTTCTTCGCTGCAATGTTTGTATTGATGGAAAGTGTCTGGCAGACAGGCTTTTTTCAGGCATTTGTTGACCCTGGCATGGTCACAGCCGTCCCGATGGTTCTTATCACCAGCATCGTCATCAGTCAGTTCATCTCCAACGTGCCTTTTGTCGCCCTCTTCCAGCCGATGATCCTCCAGGCGGGAGGTACCACCTCTCAGCTCATGGCACTTGCAGCGGGGAGCACAATCGCAGGTAACCTGACTATTCTTGGCGCCGCAAGCAATGTGATCATCATCCAGAACGCGGAGAAGAGGGGTGAAACAGTTACCTTCTTTGAGTTTGCAAAGATCGGGATTCCCCTTACCCTGCTGCAGTTCACGGTGTATTGGGCATGGCTGTCCTTCCTTCCGTTTTAAAACCATACGCGGAAGGTGCCTTTTTCCGGTGTCTCCGGCACCGGTCGACCAGCAGGGGAAATCAATATTACCCTTCCCCTTCAACCACTGCAAGGGTTGAGTCATCATCATGGCAGAATACCGGCCGGAAAATCCGGGAAATCCCGATAAACGGCGTGAAGAGCTGAAAGGAAAGGTCCTGCATCTGAAGGAACTTGTCAGGTATAATGAGGGGACGGTCGCAAGCAGGATGATCATCTCCCGCAAGGCCGGCACTATCACCATCTTTTCTTTTGATGAGAATGAAGGGCTCTCGGAACATACGGCTCCCTTCGATGCGGTGGTCACCATCCTCGACGGGGAATGCGAGGTCTGGGTCGCGGGGCAGACTTCCCATATGAAGGAAGGCGAGACCATCATCTTCCCTGCCAATGTCCCTCACGCCCTTTCCGCGATCACGAAGTTCAAGATGTCGCTTACCATGATACGGGAGTGAGAACCATGGGCGGGGATGACAAGGATGGGTATTATTGTTCTGTCTGCGGTGGGATTCCACCCGATAAGATTACGACAAAACGGGTTCTTATCGACGGGAAGGAGACGGGAATTGATCACCTTGACTGGATCTTTGATGAGGTAACCCGGCTCAAGATAAACGATGATGCACTCCTGACCACAGAGATCATGAAGAGGGTACAGGAGTTCAATTACGTACCGACAAAAAAAAGCGGTGTGTACGCAGCCGGACTCCTTGCCGAATACAAGAAACATCGCTCCTGACGACAGTATTCCGGGTCGGGTCTCTCATTCTGGTTCGCTCAGGTTCTAAGATGAATTCACGAAGATTTCACCGTCGGGTTCATGTTATAAGGTGTACCTTTTTTCCGGCAGGAAATCTTCGGGGATAGTGTATCTCGTAAAATAATGAATGTACCACACGGGGAGACAAGATGAAAAACCGGGATATATCATACCGGCGTCTCAGGACAAAGAAAATGGATGTAGATGCTCTTTCACAATCGTCATGCGACAATTGATACCCTTTTATCTATCCTCCTCACACGTTCAGCATAGTATACCAGGGAGGAATACGATGAAAATTATCGATGTTGCAAACGTAGTATCCGGTCCAAATCCCCACCACGTGGACGCACGCAAAATATACGAGTCCCCGCATGCAGTTGCAGTAGTGATAACCCTCAAACCCGGTGAAGCACTTAAAAAACATATCACTCCCGTCGATGTGTTTTTCTATGTCCTTGAAGGATCCGGTGTTATCGAGATCGGCAGCGAGAGGAAGACTGCGGGAAAAGATATGCTCGTGGAGAGTCCTGCAGGGATTCCGCATCGCTGGATCAACGAAAGTTCTTCGCTCTTTCGCGTGCTGGTCGTGAAGGTGCCAAGACCCGCTGAAGAGACAAAATTGCTCTGATCCATAACCCTTAGGAGAATCCCATGGCAGAACCGGAAAAAAAGAAGGCCGAACTGAAGATCTCAGGCATGCACTGCGCGACATGTGCCGTTACTATCGAAGAGTCCCTATCGCAGATCAAGGACGTTTCGAAGGCGCAGGTGAATTTTGGAACCGACACTGCCCACGTCGAGTTTGATCCGGCAAAAGTCTCGCTGACCGAACTGGAAAAAGCCGTCAGGACGGCAGGATATGATGTCGTAAACCGCGAAGTCACCCTCAAGATCGGGGGCATGGTCTGCGCAACCTGTGTCCAGACCATCGAGGGAGCCCTTCGGGCGCTTCCCGGAATCCTGTCCGCGAACGTAAACCTTGGCACAGAAAAGGCGTATGTCATCTACAACCCCTCGGTATCCGCAATCCCGGATATGAAAAAGGCCATCGAAGATGCCGGTTACCAGTACCTGGGAATCTCGGGTGAAGTAAGCGAAGAAGCCGAGAGGGAGGCACGGGAAAAGGATCTCCACGACAAGTTCCTCCGGTTCACTACCGGGTTTGCCGTGAGCATCCCGCTCATGCTGGCCATGTGGCTCCCCCTCCCCCTTCCGATGCAGACCCTTGCATACGTGATGCTGGTCATTTCCACACCGGTCTTTTTCTATGTGGCACATCCAATCTTCCGCGCCGCATCCATGGCCCTGCGCAACCGCTCCCTCAACATGGACGTAATGTATGCCATGGGTACCGGTGTTGCGTTTGTCTCGAGCGTGATGGGTACATTTGGCATCGTCCTCACCCTTGATTTCATGTTCTACGATACCGCGATCATGCTTGCTGCATTCCTGATGCTCGGACGTTACCTTGAGGCAAGGGCAAAAGGGAGAACATCTGAAGCGATCAGGAAGCTTGCAGGACTGAGGGCCAAGACGGCAACTGTTATCCGTGAAGGGAAGGAAGCGGAGATCCCGATAGAGGATGTGGTTGCCGGGGATGTTGTGATCGTGAAACCCGGCGGAAAGGTGCCGGTGGACGGCGAAGTTGTGGGCGGCGAGAGACTATGTGGATGAATCGATGATCACCGGCGAACTGGTCCCGCCCCTCAAAGCCCGTGGCAGCCGGGTGGTCGGCGGCACGCTCAACACCAATGGTGTCCTCTCCGTGAAAGCGACAAAAATAGGCAGGGAAACAGTACTTGCGCAGATCATCCAGCTCGTGGAGGATGCACAGGGCTCTAAACCACCAGTGCAGCGTATTGCTGATACCGCAGTGGTATACTTTATTCCGGCTGTGCTTGCTATTGCAATAACCGCCTTTATCCTGTGGTTTTTCGTCACTCCATTCGACCCTGCTGTTCGCGCTCACTGCACTGATCTCGGTCCTCGTAGTTGCCTGTCCCTGTGCATTGGGACTTGCAACCCCCACTGCCGTGACCGTGGGTGTCGGCAGGGGAGCTGAGCTGGGTATCCTGATCAAAAATGGCGAAGCTCTCGAAGTAGCGGAGAAGGTCACGACCGTTGTTTTTGACAAGACCGGAACCCTGACAAAGGGCAAGCCGGAAGTAACGGACATTCTCCCGGTCGGTATTTCCGAACAGACACTCCTGGGATTTGCCGCGGGTGTCGAGAAGAACTCGCAGCACCCGCTTGCCCTGGCAGTGGTACGGAAAGCTCAGCGTGTGGGGATTACCATTGAACCATCTGATCGCTTCGATACCTATGGTGGCAAGGGAGTCAGTGCAGTGGTATTAGGTGAAACAGTTCTGTTGGGTAACCGGAATCTTATGCAGGAGAAGGGAGTCCCGATTTCAGGAGAGGCCGAAGCGCAGACAACAGCCTTCGAGCAGGAGGGCAAAACAGCCATTCTTATCGCTGCCGGTGGCCAGATGGCCGGGGTGATCGCCATAGCAGACACTCTCAAGGAGACCTCCGGAGAGGCTGTACAGCAGCTCAGGGCGATGGGAATTCACATCGTCATGATCACCGGTGATAATAAACGCACGGCAGATGCGATCGCCCGCCAGATCGGGATTGACAGGGTAATTGCCGAGGTGCTCCCTCAGGACAAGGCGGCCGAGGTGAAATCTCTTCAGGAAAAAAGAGAGATCGTTGCATTTGTCGGGGATGGGATCAACGATGCACCAGCACTTGCCCAGGCAGATGTCGGGATTGCAATCGGCAGCGGAACGGATGTGGCAATCGAGAGCGGGGACGTGGTCCTGATAAAGGATGACCTCCTTGACTCGGTTGCGGCGATCCAGCTCTCAAAAAAAGTGATGGGCAGGATCAAGGGCAATATCTTTTGGGCATTTGCGTACAATACGGCACTCATTCCGGTCGGGGCAGGGCTGCTGTACCCTTTCTTTGGTTTCACCTTCAGGCCGGAACTTGCCGCTCTCGCAATGGCACTCAGCTCGGTGACCGTTATCAGCCTCTCCCTGCTGCTCAAAACATATATACCAGAAGCAAAGAAAGGGAGATAACGGAGGTAAAGAAAATGGCAATTGATCCGATCTGCAAGATGACCGTCGATGAAAAGACGGCAAAGTTTACCAGCGAGTACAAAGGGAAGAAATATTATTTCTGTGCCCCGGGCTGCAAAAAGAAATTTGATGCAGAGCCCCAGAAGTATGTTTAATCGAACCGGGCAGGATCATCCGCGCGATCACGGATTCCTTTCCAAATCTCTCTTTTTTTTGGATTTTTCTGGATAATCCTGATATAGAAACAGATCACCATTCAGATCAGGCAGTCAGAACAGGATCAATTTTACTGGAATAGAGGCATTATAGTTGTCGTTTTTCATCATCAGTCCTGAAATCTATGCATGGGTGATACTCCCGCTCATGATCTTTGTCGCCCGTATCTGCGACGTAAGCATGGAAACCATCCGGGTAATTTATATATCCAAGGGGATCAAGTATCTCGCGCCTATCATTGCGTTCTTCGAGATTGTTATCTGGCTTCTGGCCATGGAAGTCGTGATGAAGGACTTATCAAACATTGCAAATTTTTTTGCTTTCGCCTTCGGGTTTGCCATGGGTACCTATATCGGTCTCGTGATCGAAGAAAAACTCTCGATCGGCATGGTGATTCTGCGTATCATCACCACAGAAGAGTCCAATGAGGAGATTATCTCGTTCATGCGTGCGGAAAATTATGGTATCACGAGCATGGATGCCACTGGGTCGCGGGGGGATGTCAAGATAATCCTCTCCCTTGTCAACCGGGTTGATATCCCCCGGATTACCGAACATATCCAGTCAACCAACCCCCATGCATTCTTCTCGATTGAGGATGTGCGGTATGTGAACGAAGGGGTCTTCCGTCCCAGAAAACCCAACACTGTCACCGGATTGTTTCATTCATTCATACGGCCGCGCAAGAAAAAATAATGTGTTCCGGCCCTGAGAGATCGTGTGTGAACTGGAGTTCACATCGAGGCTGCGGCGCTTTCCCCTGAAAGGGATCGTTAAAAAAGACGGAATCCCGATCTTTTTTACGGTGATTTTATTGCTGTTTTTGGTTTAGTGTTGTCCTGTGAACGTCGTGGTTAAACGCAGGTTTTTACTTCCTGTGGAGATGGACGAAAGCATTATTAAACAAAACGCCAATCAACACGAATAAAAGAGGTGTTTTACCATGATTTCAAAAACTATGGAACAGGCCCTGAACAAGCAGGCGAACCGTGAATTCTATTCAGCATACCTGTATCTCTCGATGTCGTCGTACTTTGAGAATAC
Organism: uncultured Methanoregulaceae archaeon; assembly: GCA_963829335.1. Classification (GTDB taxonomy): domain Archaea; phylum Halobacteriota; class Methanomicrobia; order Methanomicrobiales; family Methanospirillaceae; genus Methanoregula. Next base: position 152,369 of record CAWHIE010000001.1, on the reverse strand, counting down.
TACCCTGAAAGGATTTGCCCATTGGATGCGGGTGCAGGCAAAGGAAGAACAGAGCCACGCATTAAAGATGTATGACTTCCTGATTGCACGGAGTGGCAAGGTCACGCTTCTCGATATCGAAGCGCCCAAAGCAAAATGGTCTTCTGCTGGCAAGGTCTTTGAGGAAGTGTACGCCCACGAACAGAAGGTCACGGCGATGATTAACGGGCTTGTTGATCTTGCTGCAAAGGAAAAAGACCACGCATCCTTCGAAATGCTCCAGTGGTTTGTGAAAGAACAGGTCGAGGAAGAGAAGAATGCAAGCGACATTCTTGCAGAAATTACCTGCGTCGGCGATCATCCCGGCCATCTCTTCTGTCTTGACCACAAACTGGCAAAACGGGAATAAATCCCAATCTTTTTATTTTTTTGCATCATTCATTCCGTAAGGTTACCGTATGCTGTCTGTCCTTGTTATTGATGACCAGAAACCAATGCTTGAAGTCATTCGCCTTTTTCTTGAACGTTTCGGCAACATGAACGTGAAGACAGCTCTATCTTCAAAGGAAGCACTCGAACTTCTGATGAGCAGCACGTTCGATGCGATGGTCGTCGATTACGACCTGCCGGAGATTAACGGCATCGATTTCTTAAAAATGCTCCGGGGTCGCGGGGATACGACGCCGGTGATTATTTTCACCGGAGTTGGCAGGGAATATGCTGCAATCCAGGCACTGAATAACGGAGCAGATTTCTTCTTAAAGAAAGGTGACGACGCTCAGTCCCAGCTCCTCGAAATGGTGCACATGATCCGCCAGGCCGTCGACCGGAGAAATCTCGGGAGAGGACCGGGTACCACTCAGAAGTTACTGTCTGACGCGCTCAACTTCTTCCACCAGGCGGCCTATGTCATCGATCGTGAAGGTAAGGTGATGGTATGGAACAAGGGCATGGAGAAGATGACGGGTGTTGCAGAAGGAGATATACTGGGCAAAGCGGACTGGGATTATTCGATACCATTCTTCGGGCACCGGGCTCCGATGCTGAGTGATCTCATCTTCCAGGACGATACCACCATCGCGGAAAATAACTATACTGTTATCGAAAAAGAGAAGGGCACGATTACGGCATGGATAAAAGCAATCCCCGAAGAAGGGCGCCAGACCATCTTATGGATGAAGTCGACGGCACTCTATGACAGCAAAGGGATGTTCATCGGCGTGATGGGAAAAATCCGGGATATTACCGCGGAAATGGGTCCTGAACTGCTGAACAAACCGCAGACCATGACATCACCTACGCCGGAACCTGCACCTTCGTTACCGAAAGGAATGTTTGACAAGATACTGGGAAAAGCAAAGGTGAGCTGCAGGGAGGGACTCCGGCTGTCCTACCGGGATGGGAAGTACGCGGAGGCGATTCCCTTTTTCGACCAGGCAATCGAGATCGATCCCACACTTGCTTATGTCTGGCATGACCGGGGCGTCTGTTACCGGGAACTTGGAAAAGATACAGAGGCACTCAGGAATTTTGACAAGGCGGTGGAACTTGCTCCGGATGATGAAGAGTTTTTGTTTTCCCGTGGGGAGATGTTAAAAAAGATCGGGATCCTGCGTCAGAGAAGGGATCTCATTGAATCGGCGGTCCTTGTCCTGAATCGGGTAGTAGATCTGAACCCGAACCAGGCGGAAGCCTGGAACAGCCTCGCAGTTCTTTCAAAGGAACTCGGGAAAGAGTTGTTATCACGGCAATATTTTGAGAAGGCCAAGATTCTGATCAAAAACGGCCAGAACAGGAAGAAGACCCGGCCCCTGGACCTCCAGGTATAATCAGGGAACAACCAGGTACAGCCTCGTTTAATGGAGGATAACGGTGAACAGTCCGGTCTATTTTTCTGGCTTACGGGCACATTCAGATCAGGAGAGTACCATACTCAAAGTGCAGCGACTTTTTGACCGTGCCGGCTTTCCGGATATTGTTGCACCGCACGACAGGACAGCGCTTAAACTCCATTTCGGCGAGCGCGGAAATGACGGGTTTATCAGTCCAGTCTATGTAAGGCAGGTCGCGGATAAGGTAAAGGCATGTGGTGCCCTCCCGTTCCTGACCGATACCAATACCCTCTATGCAGGCAGCCGTTCAAATGCGGTGGACCACATTACGACAGCTGTTCTTCATGGTTTTGACTATGCAGTAACCGGCGCCCCGGTCATTATTGCCGACGGGCTTTTTGGCGGGAATGTACGGAAAGTGCGGATAGATAAGAAACATTTCAGAACCGTGACCATCGCCGGGGATATTGCCCTTGCTGACAGCATGATCGTTCTTACCCATTTCAAAGGCCATATCGTTTCGGGGTTTGGGGGTGCAATCAAGAATCTTGCCATGGGGTGTGCCCCACCCGAAGGAAAACGGGAACAGCACAAAGCCCGCCCCTTCACCCTTGGCGAGAATTGTATCGGGTGTGGAAGGTGCCTGAAGGTTTGTCCCAAATCCGCCATCTCGCTGAGCAGGAAAAAATCGACCATCAACCGCGATCTCTGTACAGGGTGTTTTGAGTGCATGCATGCCTGCCCGTCTCATGCGATCGATATCGACTGGGAGACTGAAATTCCTGATTTTATGGAACGAATGGTCGAGTATGCGTATGGTGCGGTGAAAACAAAGAGAAAAAAGGTGGGATATTATAATTTCCTCATCCACATTACCCCGGATTGTGACTGTTTTCCATTCAGTGACGCCCCTATCGTACCGGATATCGGTATCCTCGCATCACGGGATCCGGTAGCAATCGATGCCGCAAGTTTCGACCTGGTGAACCGGCAGCAGGGTTTCACCGATTCACTGCTCGTGACCCACCACCAGAAAGGAGGGGACAAGTTCCGGGGTGTTCACGCACAGACCGATAGTGAGCGTCAACTGGAGTACGCAGAAAAAATTGGGATGGGTTCCCGAAACTATATTTTGATCAATTTATAAAAAAAATGTCTTTTCTCTGATTTTGGACATCATTTTTAGGAAAAAAAAGGTGGAAATGTGTTGCCACCCTCAGTTTAAACCGTAAAGTTTAAGATAAGGTGGAAAGCAAGCGCTTATTACTAAACGAGTTTTAAATCATTTTGTTTGAGATCAATTTTTGGCTCAGACGTCTTCGCTACATCGAAGAACATCCAGTTGTTTCAATGGAGTGTATACATGAATCTTAGACAGCCTAATGCTAACGAGGCAACGGGTACGGTGAACCGTTCAAGGAATGTTGCTCCTTGTTCAGGTATTTGTACCCGCTGCCTTGATGGATGCAAAGGCAGCTGCGAGATCTGGTTATCAACGTTCCGCGGCCGGGAGGTTTTGTATCCCGGTCCGTTTGGCGAGATGACTGCAGGTGCCGACAAGAACTACCCGATTGATTATTCTCACCTCAACATACAGGGATATGCAGTCGGAGCACGGGGCCTCCCCGAGGGCGTTGAAGCTGGTCCGGATACAGCGGTCTTCTCAACCGTGGATACCGGGACCGAGTACGGATGGGATAAGAAAGTCAGGATGCGCCTTCCGATCTTTACTGGTGCTCTCGGATCAACCGAGATTGCACGTGTAAACTGGGAACACTTTGCTATTGGTGCAGCTATCTCCGGTATTACCTGTGTCTGCGGTGAGAATGTCTGCGGTATTGATCCAGGCCTGAAACGCGATGCCAAGGGTAAAGTCATCGAGTCTCCTGAAATGGACCGGCGTATCAATATTTATAAGAAATTCTATGATGGCTTCGGGGAAATGCTCGTCCAGATGAATGTTGAAGACACCCGGCTTGGAACCGCGGAATATGTCTCCAGTAAACATAACCTGGACACCATCGAGCTCAAGTGGGGCCAGGGTGCCAAGTGCATCGGCGGCGAGATCAAGGTAAAGTCCCTAGAGCGGGCGATCGAGCTCAAAAAGCGGGGCTATATCGTGCTGCCGGATCCCACCCTGAAAGAGAACCAGATGGCCTTCAAAGCAGGAGCCATCAAGGAGTTCGAACGCCACTCCCGGCTCGGTTTTGTGACCAAAGAGGGTTTCCTGGAAGAGGTGGACCGTCTCCGGGACATTGGTTTCAAACGCGTAACTTTAAAGACCGGCGCATATTCCATGGTCGAACTGGCCATGGCGCTGCGCTACAGTTCTGAAGCCAAGATCGATCTCCTCACCATTGACGGAGCACCGGGCGGGACCGGTATGAGCCCGTGGCCCATGATGAACGAATGGGGTATCCCGTCGTTCTACCTCCATTCAATGGCGTATGACTTTGCCGGTAAACTTACAAAGAAAGGCATGCGGGTCCCGGATCTTGCATTCGCCGGTGGGTTCTCCGAAGAGCCCGGCGTTTTCAAGGCTCTCGCGATGGGCAGCCCTTACATCAAGGCAGTCTGCATGGGCAGAGGGCTCATGATCCCCGGCATGGTAGGAAAGAATATCGAGAAATGGATAAAGGAAGGAGACCTTCCCAAGTCTGTCTCCAAGTACGGAAACACGATTGAAGAAATATTCGTTTGTTACGAGGAGCTCAAGGAGAAATTCGGTCCCCGCATCAAGGAGATCCCGATGGGTGCAGTCGGTATCTATACCTACACGCAGAAGTTTAAGACCGGGCTCCAGCAGCTCATGGCCGGCAGCAGGAATTTCCGCCTCTCCACCATATCTCGTGATGACCTGATGGCACTCACACCGGAAGCTGCAGAAGTCTCAAAAATAAAATACGTAATGGATGCCCGTAAAGATGAGGCCATGGGCGCCCTTCTTGACTAAACCTGTCAGGTCAGGACATGGTACCTCTGAAAGGCGGTCATTCCCCCATTAATTTTTTTTAAAATTTATTTTCGGAAACATTCCTTCAGTACTCCATAAGAAAAAGGAAGACCACCGTTTTTCCTGTGATGTCTTTTCTGATAATATCCCTCTATAAGAAAATTTGCATTCCGGAAGACCTGGCAATGGCTTAAAGATTAAAGCGTGTATCTACGACTGCCGGTTTTCTGAAGTGGTGATATCACCATGCTGATACAGATATTCCATTTCCAAATCCCGGGACATCTCGTATTATCTCCCTTTCTCCCCGGCTATGGTAAACGATTCCAGTAACTGATGGGTGATTTGCGTCCCGAGGGATGGCGGGATGACTTCAAGCCAGAGAAAAAAACCCACTTTTGGAGGGGTCGGACGTTCAAATTTAAAATGACCGTCTTTTGCCTGGATCATCTTATGATACTCTTTCTTCTGCCGTGAACGAAGGTACAGGATCAGTTCATAACCGGGCAGATCGGTTGCTATAATCGCCTTTGAATAATACTTGGAAAAATCCTCAAATTCAATCTTTTTGCCCTTTACCGACAACCCATACGAGTCACACAGTAATTTGATCGATTGCGGGAATAACCCGCCATAGAGAACTTTTTTCACAAGCTGACCGGTCTGCGTATTGATATCCGGATGCTTCTTTCCACCTCTTTTTGAAATCTCAGAGAAAATAAGGGTTCGGACTTCGTCATGGTACCGCTTGTAGTCAAAAGGATGTTTCATCGGGAAATCGGTTGCCGGGATCAGTTTAGGGTGATTCTCCGGATTGTTATAGAGAATCCGGGGTCGATAATGTTTAAGAATTGATTTGATCTCTTCGCAGGAGGTAGTATGGATTATCGCATTGGTCTTATCCTTTGCCAACCTCTTTACGACTGAATAATTGGAAAGGTCAAAGGACGAAATAAGCAGGAAAGGAGTGACTTTCTGGTCATAAAGATACCCAAGTAACCGTTTTTTAAATGCAATTTCCTGTTCAAACTCTTTTAAGTCTGAAGGGGATGTAACGACCTCGGCAAAGGCAATACGGTTATCTGAATCTACCAGAAGCATGTCGAATTCCGCAAGATCCTGCCCGTTACCGCGGACGGTGATATCTCCATATTTTGAATAAAAAAGACCGTTCTGGCCAAGTTTTATATCTTCCCGTCTCCTTGGCGCATCCGCACCTTTGCGTGCAAGGTATTTAATCCTGTCCGATTTTTTCGAAATATCCAGAAACATTTCGTATATGATTGCTTCGAACCACCTGCCTTCTGCAGTGCGCATCGGTTCAATATCCGGAGAGAAGAGTTTTTTTCGTTCAATATTATTCATGTGACGCGTGGCATTGAGCGCAATGGCTGCATTTGGTTTAAAACTTTTAAAATTGATTGAGAGCCACGGAATCATGATTGCAGTATAGATCTTCTGCCATCATGGTAATTAACAGTCTGTTCCGAATCAATTTGAGATCTATAGATAACTATAAATATCCTAGGAAAGATACTGCTTTCGTACCTAAGCACAATCTGATGTGCGAAGGAATTGGGGGGGTTTGAAAAAAATGTCGAAAACAAAAGAGGTCTGTTCTGTGGAACCAGTGCCGCGATACATTATGTCAGATCAATCCGCGCCAAACTACGAACTCATTGTGGAAGAGCTTCATAATCATGGAAGATCGCAGGTTGGCACATCTTATTTTTATATCAAAAAAAGTGACGAGTGGATCTCACTCTGCCGAATTCTGTATGGCGGCGGGAAAGTATTCTTCCATGAAGTAATGGATCACCAGAAGCACGGAATATCTGAAGAGGATATCGATCAAGCGATACTGCACGGTACCGCTCTTACTGCATTACCCGATCATTACTTCATCTCGCCACATATCGAGATGAAACTACATACATTGGTCGATCATAAATAATTTTTTGGAACAATATAAGATAATAATTCTGACAATTCCTTCGGGAATATTTTAATCGTTCCTTCTCAAACCCGGGAAAACGGAAAATTTTTCATAGGTTTAACACGACGACGTCACTGTTTTCTCTTTCATCAAAATATTAAAATAGCCTCGGCATGTATTGCCGATCCGTAAAAAAAATTGTCATGTTATGATTCTGTCTCTTCCATCTCTCCGGTTCGTATCCGGATCGATCTTTCTACTGGCATGACAAAGATCTTTCCGTCACCAATCTTTCCGGTACGGGCCGATTCCATGAGCGTGGCCAGTAGAACATCGAGGTCCTTATTCTTGACCACGATTTCGAGCTGGATCTTGGGCAGTAGATCCACGGTCATCAGACCACCACGGTACTGGAGGGTAATCCCCTTTTGCTCTCCCCTCCCTTTGACCTCTGATATGGTCATACTGATGAATCCTTTGTCTTCGAGCGCCTTTTTAACGAATTCAAATCTTTCCGGTTTGATGATAGCTTTTATCAATTTCATGGTACATCACCTTGAAATCAGGCCCTTTCCCCATGCTGGGAAATGTCAAGGCCGACATACTCTTCTTCTTCGGTAACACGCAATCCGATTGTTTTGTCAATGATTACTGCGAGGACATAGGTTATAACAAACGCGTAGATGAGTGCAGCGAACGCTCCAGTTGCATTCGCAACGAACTGGTGCACGTTGCCCTCAAGAAGTCCGGATGCTCCATTGACCGCGGCCGCAGCAAAGATGCCTGTCGCAAGCGCCCCCCACAGTCCACCTACTCCATGACATGCCCATGCATCGAGGCTTTCGTCGAAACCCTTTCTCTGTCTGAACAGCATTGCACTGTAACAGAGCACTCCAGCAACAGCACCGATAACGATTGATGCCATCGGCGTCACATACCCGGCTGCCGGAGTAATTGCAACGAGACCGACGACACCACCACTGACAAATCCGAGTGAACTCGGTTTGCCACCATGAGCCCAGCTGACGAGCATCCATGCCAGGGCCCCAGCTGCCGCCGCCGTATTTGTAGTGACAAACGCACTTGCAGCGAGACCGTTTGCTGCTATTGCACTTCCCGAGTTAAACCCAAACCAGCCAAACCAGAGGAGTGCTGCACCGAGAATTGACCACGGAATATTGGCCGGTTCCAGACCGTATTTACCAAAACCGACGCGTTTTCCGATAACGAGTGCTATTGCCAAGGCGGCAAATCCTGAACTGATATGGACGACCGTACCCCCGGCAAAGTCTATCGCACCGAACTGTGAAGCCCAGCCCCCGCCCCATACCCAGTGGGCAAGGGGGTCATAAACGATTGTTGTCCAGATAAGTGCGAAGACGAGATATGCGCTGAACTTTATTCGCTCCGCAAATCCTGAGGTAACGATCGCCATTGTCACCGTCGCGAACACGAGCTGGAATATCATGTACAGCAAACCGGGAATTGCAGTACTGTAAGGCCCGGGATCCATGCCTACGCCATTCAGTCCCAGGTTCTGGAGACTGCCAACAACCCCCCCGACATCAGGACCGAATGCCAGTGAGTACCCGATGAGAACCCACTGGATACTTACCAGTGCGAACGCGACAAATGACAGGGTAATCATGTTGATGAAATTTTTTCTTCGTACGAGCCCACCGTAAAATAATCCAACCCCTGGCGTCATGATCATAACAAGCGCCGTTGAAGCGAGGATCCATGCTGTTGCTCCGGAATCAATTGCCATTCATTTCACCTGTAGTAATTAGTTTTCTTTTGTCTCCTGTCCTTCACTTAACATATTCCATCAACCGCCGCATGAGAGATATCACGTGAACAGAAGGTCTGCAGTGTAGATTATCGGATGAGAAGTCCGATACTTTTTCCCTGATGCATCGTTGTCATTCCAATTATTCTTATGATTTCAATGGGTAATTTGTATGGAAGGAAGTTACATTCCTAGTTATTTAAAATTAACCTTTAAGCATGAAAAAAAAATTTAGTATGTTGCCAGATATCTGTCCAGTTCCCATGGATGAACTGCGAGCCGAAAGGCGTCTGTTTCGGCTTCTGCAATCCGGGTGAGATTCTCAACAATATGATTGCCAAGTGCGTCGCATAGAACCTGGTCTTTCAGCAGATATTGGTGTGATTCAGCAAGACTGCCGGGGAGCATATCGATCTTCAGCCTCTTTCGGTCTTTTGGACTGAGATGATAGATATTTGTATTAGTAGCTTCGGGCGGCATAATCTTATTTTTAATACCGTCAAGACCTGCTGCGAGCATGCAGGCAAATGTCAGGTACGGGTTACACATCGGATCCGGACTCCTGAATTCTGCACGGGTACCGTTACCCCTGGCAGCAGGCACCCGGATCAGGGCTGAGCGGTTTGTTGTACTCCATGAGATATAACACGGCGCTTCATAGCCTGGGACAAGGCGTTTGTATGAATTGATTGTTGGATTCGCGACACGGGTGATTGCCTTTGCATGCTTGAGAATACCTCCGATATAGTAGAGAGCAGTGTCGGAAATTCCATCCGGAGCATTAGGATCGAAGAATGCGTTTTTACCATTCTTCGAAAGAGAACCATGAGTATGCATTCCACTGCCATTAATACCGGCAATTGGTTTGGCCATGAAGGAGGCATGGAGACCATACTTAAGCGCGATAGACTTTTGTTGCATACTTCTGGGTCACAACCCGGTCTGCTGTTGTGACAGCATCCGTGTATTTGAAATTGATCTCATGCTGACTTGGAGCCACTTCGTGATGAGACATTTCGATCTCAAATCCCATCTCTGTCAGTGAAAGGACAATATCCCGCCGCACGTCTTCCCCCTTGTCATTGGGCGAAAGATCGAAATAGGCACCGGGATCCGAATAATCTGTTGTCGGTTTGCCGTTAACAAGATTGAAGAGGAAAAATTCGAGTTCGGGACCGGTGTTGAATGTGTATCCCATCTTAGCGGCTTCCGCCATTGTCCTTTTCAGGGCAAACCGGGGATCTCCATCAAAAGGCTTGTCGCCATATGTGTAGACATCACAGATAAACCGGGCAACCTTTCCTTCGGCAGGTCTCCAAGGCAATACTGTATAAGAGGCAGGGTCGGCTTTCAGCAGCATATCGGACTCTTCGATACGGGTAAATCCCTCAATAGATGAACCATCGAACCAAGTGCCTTCCGTCAGGGATTTCTCTGCCTGTGCAACCGGTATTGCAGCATTTTTTGGCATACCTACAACATCGGTAAACAACAGACGGATAAATTTTATACCGTCCGCCTCAATTTTCTTGAGCAACTTCGTTGTTTCTGCTGACATAATGGAAGAAAGGTTCCACCCAATTATATTTATATTTATTTAACCAATTATTGTGAGCAATGCTCATGTTCAATTTCAGGAAATGCTTAGTATATTAGATCATTGTTCTTTGTGATAATATGTGCGGTATAATTGGGGTAATTGACAAGCAGCGCAAGTGTGTGGACGGCGCGAAAATCAAGGAAGCCCTCTCCATGATGAACGAGCGGGGGAGCGGTGAAGGGGCCGGTTATGTAGCGTATGGGATCTATCCTGAGTACAAAGATTACTTTGCGCTTCATGTTTTTTTTGACAATATCCGTGAAAACAAGGCCGCGGTTGACATCCTGCTGGAGAAGTGGGGTACCATCGTCCATGACGAACAGATAAAGACGTTTGAGCAGCCCAATATCCGGAAGGTCCACACACCCTGGAGATATTTTTTCCGCCCTGACCGGAGCCTGATGCCAAAAAGTCTCACTCCGGATGAGGATATTGTTACCTACCTTGTCATGAAAGTCAATGCAGAGAAGAACGGGGCACTTATCTTTTCCTCAGGAAAAAACCTTGGTGTTTTCAAGGCTGCCGGCTGGCCTGAGGACGTTGCAGATTTCTACCGGATCCAGGATTATAAAGGCTATCTCTGGCTTGCGCACAACCGGTATCCCACAAATACTCCCGGGTGGTGGGGGGGAGCGCATCCTTTCAACCTCCTCAACTGGAGCGTAGTCCATAACGGGGAAATCACCTCGTACGGTACCAACCGACGGTATATTGAAAGTTATGGGTATAAGTGTACCATGTTCACGGATACCGAGGTTGTGGCGTATCTCATAGACCTGCTTGTTCGTAAACACGGACTATCCGAGAAAATGGCAGTCAGGGCACTGGCTCCCCCGTTCTGGGAAGATATTGACAGGATGCCGGCAAAAGAACAGGAACTTAACCGTGCCATCCGGCTTGCCTATGGATCCGCACTGATGAACGGCCCGTTTGCGATCTGCGTGGCCAGTGAAAACACTCTCGTTGGATTCACCGACCGGATTAAACTGCGGCCGCTTGTAACGGGTGAATACGGGGATCGGCTTTTCATATCCAGCGAGGAGGCAGCTATCCGCAGGGTTGAGCCGGATGTAGATAATATTAGCATGCCGAAAGCCGGCGAACCGGTAATTGGGAGGGTCATCGCATGACCATCGGCAGTATCCCCCTCAGGTTCAAAGTTGAGGTCGATCCTGACCAGTGCATGCTCTGCGGACGTTGCATAGAAAATTGTTCTTATGGCGTTTTCCGTAACGAGGGGGATAAAATACGGGTGAACTCCCGGAACTGCGTTGCCTGTCATCGTTGTACAGCCTTCTGTCCGAGAGACGCAATAAGTATCTATGAGAAACCCACGGATTACCGGAGTCACCCGGTATGGACCCGTGAAATCCGTGAAGCTGTCTTCAACCAAGCAAAAAGCGGGAAGATTATCCTCGCCGGCATGGGAAATGCTCTTCCTTACCCGATTATTTTCGACCGCCTCGTCCTTGATGCCTGCCAGGTTACCAATCCGAGTATCGACCCTCTTCGCGAACCGATGGAGTTGCGAACATATATCGGCAAAAAACCGTCCTCGCTCTCGCTGAAAGAGGCAGGAGACGGAACTATAGAACTCCTGACAAAACTTTCGCCAAATCTCCAGATAGAGACACCGATCATGGTCGGGCACATGAGTTATGGGGCAATCAGCCTGAACGCCCAGACGGCCATTGCAAAAGCGGTAAGCCGGATAGGTACCTTCATGGGGACCGGGGAAGGCGGGCTTCACGAGTCACTCTACCCTTACCAGAACAATATGATCGTACAGGTGGCGAGTGGGCGGTTTGGGGTAGATATCAATTATCTCGAACGTGGCGCAGCAATCGAGATCAAGATCGGGCAGGGGGCAAAGCCGGGGATCGGCGGGCACCTGCCCGGGGAGAAGGTCTGTGCTGATGTCTCCTGCACCCGGATGATCCCGGAGGGCAGCGATGCGATCAGTCCTGCACCGCACCATGATATCTATAGTATCGAGGACCTCAAGCAACTCGTACGAAGTTTAAAAGAAGCGACCGAATGGAAGAAACCGGTCTTTGTGAAGATCGCGGCAGTGCATAATTCTGCTGCAATTGCTGCCGGTATCGCCCGCTCTTCAGCTGATGCGGTCGTGATCGATGGCTTCAGAGGAGGTACGGGTGCGGCCCCAAGGGTGTTCCGGGATCATGTCGGTATTCCGGTAGAGACAGCAGTGGCAAGTGTCGACGCCAAACTCAGGCAGCAGGGGATCAGAAATGAGGTCTCGATCATCGCAAGCGGCGGGATCCGTGAAAGTGCGGATGTAGCGAAGATCATCTGTCTCGGTGCCGATGCCGTATATATTGGTACTTCTGCTCTCGTTGCTATGGGGTGCCGTGTCTGCGGTACCTGTTACCGCGGGCAGTGTGCATGGGGTATCGCCACCCAGAAACCAGAACTCACGAGAAGACTGGACCCTGAAATAGAATCTGTACATGTAGAGAACCTGATCCATGGATGGACACTTGAACTGGCCGAGCTGATGGGGGCTGCCGGTATCAACAGCATCGAGAGCCTGCGGGGCAATCGCGACCGGCTCCGCGGCTATATGCTGGACGAAGGTCTCTTAAACGTATTAGATGTGAAAACAATAGGTGCCTGATGACGACCCCATTAAGGATCAATGCAGAAGGTCTCCATTATACACCACTGAACCAGATGATCCGTGCGGCGATCGCTGACGGGAGAAAAGAGATCATCATAGACAATGTTCTCGGACAGCGTTTTATCGGGGACGGGATACGGGGCGATGATGTTACTATCACGATCAATGGAGTTCCTGGCGGTGATCTTGCCATGTTCATGAGCGGACCGACCATAATCGTTCATGGTAATGCAGATCATGCGCCCGGAAATACCATGGACAATGGCAGGATTTTCATCCATGGGAGTGCCGGTGATGCCGTTTCACATAGTATGCGTGGAGGACGTGTTTATGTCCGGGATAATATCGGTTACCGGGGAGGAATTCACATGAAGCAGTACCGGGAGAAGCGCCCGATCCTTGTCGTAGGTGGAGCAGCACGTGCCTTCCTCGGCGAGTATATGGCAGGCGGTCTTCTTATCGTGCTTGGTCTGACCGGGACCCCCCCCATCGCTGAACGAGGGGTCGGAAGCGGTATCCATGGAGGAGAGATCTTCGTACGGGGGACTGTGGATGAACATCATCTTGGTGTCGGTGCGAAACAGACTCCCGCCACCAGACAACAGGTGCTTACGATTAAACCTATTATCGAGGACTTCGCGCAGGTATTCGATATCCCTCCGGCCCCCCTTCTGGCATCAGAATTTACCCGGATTGCACCTGCAAGCGCACGGCCTTTTGCGAATAAATATACCTGGGAGTAAGGATGATGGCAGCAAAAAGTTATATCGATTTAAAAAGTGAGGTCTGGGATACCCGCAGGTGTTCGGGTTGCGGTGCATGTATTGCCGTCTGCCCGGCTGACGCACTCACCTTTGATACTGGGGAGATGGTGATAAGCCCGAAGAGCACGGGTTACTGCAAACAGGTAACCGATGACGTTACCTGCGGGGCATGTTATGGATGTTGTCCCCGTACCGGTGATCAGCCGGCAGAAACAATCGGGAAGTACCTTGAACTCTTCACGGCCAGAGCTGCGTTTGAAGTTCCTCACCGGCAAAGTGGCGGAGCAGTCACAGCGATCCTTACGAATGCTCTTGATAATGGTCTGATTGATGCAGTTGTCACGATACATGAGGATCGCTGGACATTGAAGCCTTCGTCTGTAATAGTCACGAAATCCGATGTACTCGTTGAGCAGGCGGGCAGCAGGTACAGCTGGTGGGTACCACTCCTTGCAGCACTGAAGAATGCGGTTGTCGAACGCAAGCTCAAACGAATTGCAATCGTCGGAGTTCCCTGTGTAATACAGGCAGTTGCCCGGATACGGGAAAGTGAAAACGATCTTCTCAAACCCTATGGAAAGGCGATCCGGCTCGCGATTGGTCTTTTCTGCACAGAGTCCTTTGACTATACCATGCTAATTCAGGGAAAGCTCCGAAGTCAGTATAATCTCGAGCCTCATGAGATAAAAAAACTCGATGTAAAGGGTAAACTTGAAGTCCTGAAACAGGATGGCAGCATCACTATTGTGCCTCTTGCGGAACTGGAAGCCTGTGTTAGAAAAGGCTGTCACATTTGTACAGATCTGACTGCAGTACGTTCGGACATCTCCGCCGGTGCAATCGGCAGCCCAGCCGGTTCTACCACACTGATTGTCCGCACGGGTATCGGAAAAGGGTTCATAGATAGCGCCATTCGGAATCGTAATCTTGAGGTCAGCCCGGGAGTTGACATACCTGCAATCGAGAAACTCGCGGCCGCGAAGATAAAGAAAAATTCCGGGAAATAATTTTTATCATCATTTCATCTCCCGGGTTCTGCTTACTGGGGTGGTTGCACCTTTTGCCTTTACTCCATTACAATAAAAAATTACCCTCTTTATTTCTCCATCAATTTCCAGCAGGGAAATTCATTGACAGATATTATTTACGAGGCTCACCTTCTCAGAACCCCACTGAGGCGCGGTAAGGGCAGGAAGATTTTTGGATTTTTTCAGTCTATGACCTGCGGACAGGGGGTGTCTCGCAGGGGCGCCGACGTTTATCCCAAATGGTAAAAAAACATACTCCGTTCTTCATACCTGAACCAATCAGGTTTTCACGCACGGTACGACCTCTTTGTTCCAGATGGTTTTTTCGAACCATGAGAACGTGGAAGTGAGGAGTTAATATTAACAATCCCTTCATGGTTTAATTCAATCAATACTCAAAAAACGCCATAGAAAACACCCTCCAGGCCAGAACTGCGTTCTTGCCATGATGTATAGAGAAAAATGCCAGGACTCTGCTATTACCTATCCCGCAGTATCCGAATGAGCGGTGAACGCCGATCGAAGAATTCCGCAATAAACGGGGCAAATTCCGCCTGCCAGCATTCTGCACCTTCATGCACCGTCCATCCGAGTTCAAGAGACTGACGAATATGTTTCCCCAGGCTCACATTGAGGAGTGCATCTGAGGACAGCAGGCTCTTTGCGTTCTGATATTCCCGGTGTACTTCCATTTTGTACCGCCCGTTTTCAATAAATGGTCCGGACAGATGTTCAGCAAGGTGTTTTTTTCGGAATTTATCCGCATTTTCATGGTTCCACAGCGGGGGTCCATGATGCAGCCGGATGGCCGGGAGTTCTCCTGCCATGAGTTCAAGGAGGAACATGCTTCGGTCCGACTGCATATCATAGGAAATATGGTGGACCAGAAACCCGTTGCGTTCGAGAAATTCCCGGAGTGCAATGATGCTGCGTTTGAGCTGCGGCACAACGATCTCCGGGATGTACCGGGGTGTCGCAAAGATAATGGCATAGACGAATGTCCTGCGTTGTGAGATGATGGTGGCCAGTTCCTTCTTCAGTATACAGCGTTCCTGGGGATGAGCAAAGAATTCATAAACGGGTTTTTCGTGATATCCCCGCGCAAGTTCAACGAATTCCGCCATACGATCGAGGGACACAGCTGCTGCAACATTGCGTTTCGGATCAACCGGATCGATCACGATCAGTGGCTCGTCAAATTCTTTTGCTGCATGTTTTTCGATATCAATGAGGAGTCCGGGCCGCCATGTCGCCGCAGCATGAATGAGAGGGGTGAATCCCCCGTAGTATAATATAAGCAACTCGCACAGGTAACCCGAAAACCCTTCTGTCATCTGGTCAGAGCCATAGATACCCCCGGCTTTGGTAAATTGCTTGAGCAGGAGCACATCATCTATCAGCCCGGTGATCCGATCGGAGATATACCGGGTATGGAAAGGGGTGCGATCCACTGCGCTCTGGATACAGGTGGCGCTTTCCACGCGATAACAGGGAACAAGATCTACATCCACGCCGTCAATTGTTGCATTAATGTAAGGGTGTTCGGCATACTTTTCGTGGAACTGGTCGGAAAACGATCCCGCTATACTGCGTGCCAGCGAAAGTCCTTCATCTTCGAGCTGTTCACGGGAGATCAGAGGATCGAAAAGCATAAAAATATCCAGATCGCGATCGCCTTTAACCCATGTATGGCGGGCAATGGAACCGACCACCATTCCCTCGGCCTTTCCGCTTCGGGCGATTGCTGCAAGCAGGCGCTGAGCAAGACCCAGGATATGTTCCTGTTCCTCTCTGGTCGGGCGGATGGCTGAAAGAACGTTCTCTTCGAGCGGAGACCGGTTTACCATTCCAGCACCTGCAGGTCTTCGTACACGGGGCCTGTTGGCAGCAGTGAGCTTTTCTTAAGGGTCATCCCTCGAATCGTGCAGCTGCCATAATCAATCTTGTCCAGGGTTGCGAGTGCAGAAAAGAGTGATGGGTCGGAGGATTTGACCCGGGCTATCGTTGCATGGGGGGTGAAGGGTCGTATCTCCCGCGCAAATCCAAGAGGCGCAAGTGCATCCTCGATCAGACTGGAATATCTTTCCACCTTCACCCGCATCATCGATGGTGCACCAGACGGTGTGAGGGCGCCGTGGGTTATTTACGGTTACCTTTCCTGCGGTTACCGGAAAGGGAATAAAAGTTATTTTTTTAAGCGCGGCTATAACCTCCGGCAGATCCCGCTCATCGACATCGCCAAGAAATTTGGCAGTTACATGAATATTCCCCGGATTCACAAAAGTAAGACGTGAACGGCATCCGCGGAGCGTCTGCTGAGCTGAGGTTAACTCGTTTTTGATCTCATCCGATAACTCCAGTGCAATAAATGCTCTGACCATTACGGTACTATTATTTCATACCACTACTAATGGTAATCGATTGCCGGGAGTATGTGTGGGTCAGGTGCATAAACCAAGTTTTTTTTATGGGCAATTCCCAATTCATAGATGACAAGTCTGAGGTGTTTTTTTGTGCCGGAAAAATCGCAGTTGATCGTATATACGCTGGAACATTGCCCGAATTGTGAGATCCTGAAAACCTTCCTGAAAAAGGGCGGTTATCGTTTTATCGAACATGATCTTTCGACCGCAGAATCTCTTACCGAACTGCGAATAAACGGGATCTTTGTACATGAAGCCCCCGTCTTACAAAAAAGTTCTGATTTTTATACCTCTGCAGATATTTTCCCCTCAGGCAAACTGGATGGAGAACACTTGTCAAAGCTCGATATCAGGTGAATGATGGCGCGCCGGGAGACAAAGCAATTAACATTTGATGGAATTACCATCCCTGTCCTCCCTTTCGTCCGCACCTCCGATGGGCATATCATTGAATGGAACCGCGATCGTATTGTCCGCCAGATTGTTGAAGAAACGAAACTTGTTGAGACTTTCTACGGTTATGTAGGAGCAGACGAAGCGACGGCACAGGATATTGCATTCGAGGTGGAAAACCGGATAAAGAACATGGGCCTGAAATCACTCTCCGGCCCGCTTAATCCGTGAGATTGTCAACATAACCCTGCTTGAGCGGGGAATGGTACAGTACCGCAACGTCTCCACCCGTGTTGGTACTCCGGTTTTTGATGCACACCAAATCGATGTCGGCAGGGGATTTGAGGCGCACGATAACGCGAACCTCCAGGAAAATGCCGAAACCTCGCATAAGAAGAAGGCAGACAAGATCTCAAAGGAACAGTACCTGCTTCAACTTCCCCCCGACCTTGCCGATCACCACCTGTCCGGCGAGATGCACATTCACGATCTCGAATATTTTGGCACCCGCCCCTTCTGCCAGGACTGGGATCTGCGCTATTTCTTCTACTATGGTCTGATGCCTGACGGCAATGGCACGAAAGCATCGGTCGCAGGTCCGGCGAAACGTCCAGAGGTTGCCATCCTCCACGCCGTGAAAGCCCTCGGATCTGCCCAGACAAATTTTGCCGGTGGGCAGGGCTACTATAACTTCCTTACGTTCCTTGCACCTTACATGGAGGCGATGGAGTACAACGAGATCAAACAGAATATGCAGATGTTCGTTTATGAAATGACCCAGATGATGGTGGCCAGGGGTGGCCAGCTTGTTTTCTCTTCGATCCAACTCTCACCGGGGGTACCGACACTCTGGCAGGACAAGCCCTGCGTTTATAAAGGGAAAATCTGGGACGGAAAAACGTCACCCCTTCGCACCTATGGGGAGTTCGAGCGCGAGGTTCGCCTGCTCTTCAAAGCACTCATGGAGGTGATGCTTGAGGGAGACTACTGGGGCAAACCCTTCAACTTCCCCAAGCCTGAGATCTCCATCGAACCCGACTTTATGAATGAGCGCGAGGAGTTCAACGCAAGGAACCCTGACCTTCCCACGTTCCAGGAATTATATCTGATGACATTCGAACTGGCCTCGAAGTTCGGAACGCCCTACTACGATAACCAGCTTCCTGCATACCGGGGGGCTGGCAAGGGGATCTCCTGTTACCAGTGTTGTGCATACCAGTTCTCCACGATAGCGGACAAGGATTCTGATTTTGATAAGAAAATGTTCTTCGAGGATGGCCGGCATTTCTCGATGGGCTCATGGCAGGTCGTATCCGTGAATTGCCCTCGTGCGGCATACAACGCAGAGGGAGATGATACTCGTCTCTTTGCTGAACTCAAAGCCCTCATGGATGTCGCGGTGGAGATCTTCAAGATCAAACGCCGCTGGATGGACCTGATCCGGGCGAACAGCCGGATGCCATTTGCGATGCAGCGCCCGAAGGATCCAAACACTGGTGAACGTGGTGCACTTGCCGTCGATCTGGAAGGACTCGTATATACCATCGGCGTTGTCGGCGTCAATGAGATGGTTCAGCATCATACCGGGCAAACAACTCCATGAATCAAAAGAAGCGTTCCGGCTTGCCATCCGGGCAATGACCGAGATGGAGCTGTATGGTCGGGAACTCTCTGCAAGGAACAATATGACCATTGCCCTCGCCCGGACGCTGGCAGAAACCACAGGACAGCGGTTTGCGGTTGCTGATCTGCTCGACCGTCGCTATCATAATTTTGCGTTGAAGGTGATCAAAGGGGATATTGAAGAAGGACTTGAACTGCTTGGCAAAAGCCGCGATCTTCCCGTGTACTATACGAACGGCACTCATGTGGCGCCGGGTGCAGATGTCCCCCTTACCAAACGTATGGAAATCGAACATGTGTTCTTCCCCATTGTTGACGGGGGGAATATCTTCCATATCTGGCTGGGCGAGGCACGCCCGGATCCCCGCGGACTCATGGATATGGCAATGAAACTCTGCCGGAATACCCAGATCGGATATTTTGCCTTTACCCGTGATATCACGGTCTCACTTCGGCAGTTCCACGAGATGCGTTCGTCAAAGGAAACAATTCCCCCGTATATTCCCTCGGATTTTCCGGTTAAGGTATAATCCCAGGATTCGTTATCGAAAGGAGCAGGTCACTCACGAGAATTATGCGTATCTCCTTAATCCGTGACACACGATTTCGTGGTCTGCCAAAGGCCTCCGTGATCATTTCCCACCAGATTAATGGAGGTAGGATCACCGAAAGAGGTAAATGAATACTGCTGGCGGGGCAGAGAAGCCTGTACCGATAAAAATGATACTTTTTCTTAAAATTCATTGTGTACTTATCTGATGAGGAAGAGGCCGGGTCTATATCGGATCATAACGGACGCCCGTCGCTCTACCGGGCTCCCGCGTAAGAAAGGTAACAATAGTTTAAAAATTCCCTTATCTATCGTGCCTGTAGGTTCGTGAAGTGAGTAATCCTTATTCGGGTGTGGATTTTGTCGGGTGTCTCGACATCGTGAGAATGCGAAAACAGAAATCAGGACGGAGCGGATACAAAATGAATGTCAATCGTTGCCTGTTTTCTTGAGGGTTATATCCATCATACCGCGATGGACACGATAATAACTATGAATTCTGTCTACAGGATGATCGAGAAGGATCGATATATTCCGGTTATCAACATCCACCCGGACACTTTTCTCCTGGATATCTACAAGGGGAGCATTTTTTGAACCGGCCGGTATGGCTACGGTAATGTAGATCATATCGTTAGATTCGATAACTTCATAAGGGATTTCATCTTCATCATCCGGTTCACCCGGCCGGAAGATCTCGGGGTCTCCGTTTGAAGGATTACGGGTGATTATGGTATATCCTATGATTCGCGCATTATGATTGTCCGGCATGTTTCTTACGATGTCTTCAACTATCTTTGCGAGATTATTAAAAACGTCGTCATAAGGACTGTTGGGATTATTCTGCATGTACGCCTCGGAGTGTATACAGGTCTTTTGTTCTTCCGATAATTCCTTTACGCTCGAAACGTTTCAGTATTCCACCAAGATCTTTTTTGGAGATGTCGGTGACCTGCTCCAGTTCGTCGAGAGAAAGCGAATCATGGGAAAGTGCAATTACTATAGTAATCTCTCGTTCGCTTGTGAATAAATCCTTATGGTTTCGGGCAAGGTCATTGATCTTCATTTCAATATCGTGGTTGATCTGTTCGAGACTGGAGAGGATCATATCATGGGCTTTGATCATCTGCCCGAACATTCTGACCGAGTTCTGGATCCGTTCGGTCTCATTCATCCCTTCTCCTCCCGTGGTGAGCATCCTCGCCTGTTTGAGACTGATGTCAACGAGAATGTCATTATCGAGGTAATAGTATTTCCGGCGCCGGTCATCGGTCTGGCAGGAAAGAATTGCTTCGCGTTCCATCATCTGGAGATGATCAATGACCGCTTTTGGCGAGAGCATGAGTGTTTCAGAGATCTCGGTGACAAAACAGGGTTTCTGCCGTAACAATTCGATGATCCTCCTTCGGTTCCTGTTCCCGAGGATATCGAGAAGCCGGGAAACCTCTGCAGCATCGTCCATATTTACTTAATGTTAGTATACGAAATATTTAAGATTATTTCTCATGCTGTCATGCGAATCACATGAGGTGGAGCATGGTAAAATCAGTTCTCTGGAAAGACTTGGCAATCTATTACTGGAAACAATGACGTACGCGGTCTTTTGATGTGTCTGCAACGATCCGGATAAAAAATCACAGCGCCCTTAAAATAATTCGTCTTTTACATGAACCATCCTCGATGGCCGATGAAGATCATACGGGAATATTCAAAATAATTCACTGTATCGTTTGCAGAAGACATCATCGGAAGCAAATGCATCCGGTTTTGGAAAAAATGGAACCGGACTGTCCTACCTGACATTAAATAATTTCCAGAATTATATTATTACCAACCATTATCAGTTCACAACACCTCTTAGTTATGGTGATATGTTATGGAAAGACAACCCGTTCAATCATGTAACCTGAAAAGCGTGGGTTACGATAATAATCTGAAGAATCTTGAAATTGAGTTTCATTCCGGGCTGATTTATCAATATCAGAATGTTCCTTCCCATATCTTTGAGACTCTTTTAAGTGCACCATCGACCGGGACATTTTTTACCGACAAGATAAAAAACCGGTATCGATCAAAGCGTCTTGACAAGATCACACTACCGTGAAAGCCAGCGATTTTCTTTGAATTCGTTCATCCTCCTCTTTTTTTGGTTTCAGCATCCATCCCCTGTACCAAGCCGGGGAGATATGTACATCCTGATCCCGGCACTAAGAGAGTTTCCTGGTAAATTTATCCGGAATATTTTTTAAGCTGAATCGGGGAAAAAATGACTGTATTTAGTGTCTGAAGTACCTGTACGCCGGTAAAAATCATTGCCATATGCAACCGGTTTGCAGCCTCAATCACCTCTTTATCACGGATAGATCCGCCCGGCTGTATAAGAGCTGTCACTCCTGCCTCCGCCGCTACTTCAAGGGTGTCGGCAAATGGCAGGAATGCATCGGATGCGACCGCTGATCCCTTCAGGGATGACCTGGATTTCCGGACTGCAATGCTGGCCGCATCAACTCTGCTCATCTGACCGGCGCCAATCCCCAGCGTATGTTTCTGATCAGTAAAAACGATGGTATTGCTTTTTGCATGCTTGCAAACCTTCCAGGCAAGCTGTACAGCCCGCAACTCATCGGGTGTGGGATCACGATCCGTAATCACTTCCCAATGTTCCTGATAGGGTGGTGTTTTCTGGATAAGTATTCCCCCATCAATCGAACGAATTTCCCCGGCCTCGGATTTTTCCGGTACTATCAGCACACGCATGTTCTCCTTTTTTGCGACAGCATCAAGAGCTTCTTTCGAGAATGACGGAGCAGCGAGGACTTCAACAAAGGTCCTGGCTATCTCTTCTGCTACCTCTTTGTCAACTTCCCTATTGAGGCACACAACCGATCCATAAGCAGAAACCGGATCGACCTCACGGGCAGCAATATATGCCTGGGAAATCGTGGAGTCAAGAGCGACCCCGCAGGGATTATTATGCTTGATAATTACAGCGGCCGGCTCCTCAAACTCGCGAAGAAGCCCAACGCCGGCATTGAGATCAAGGTAATTGTTATAGGACATCTGCCTGCCCTGCAAAGGTTCGGAACCGGCGATTCCGGTATTTCCGTATATTGCAGCCTTCTGGTGAGGATTTTCGCCGTATCGCAGGGTCCTGCCATGATTGAATTGGACCGTAAGCGTTTCCGGGAACGAATTGTCAAGGGAAAAGAGGTAATTGCTGATCGCAGCATCATATGCAGCTGTTCTGGCAAAGGCTTTTTTTGCAAAGGTGAAACGCTGATCAGAAGAAATTTCCCCGTTCCGGATTGCCGTAATCAACACAGGATAGTCCACCGGGTCAATAATGACTGTCACATTATTGAAATTTTTTGCTGCTGCCCTTATCATCGCCGGTCCACCAATATCGATAAATTCTACCAGCGACTCGAGATTCATACATCGTTCGGCCATCTTCTCAAACGGGTACAGGTTTACCACAAGAATATCGATCCGGTTAATACCCTGTTTTGCCATGACCAGATCATCAATCTGCCTTCTCCCCAGGAGTCCGCCATGCACCTTCGGATGCAAAGTTTTTACCCGTCCATCCATCATCTCGGGAAAACCGGTATAACTGGATACCTCTGTATAGGCAATTCCGGCTTCTGCAAGTGCCTTTCCCGTTCCGCCTGAACTCATGATACTGTATTTTTGTTTCGCAAGTTCCTGCGCGAGCCCGACGATACCGGTCTTGTCCCAGACCGAGAGAAGTGCCCACTTCATGGTGAAGTGTATGCATCACCGGAGAGAAAAATGTATGGAGGTTTTATATCGGTATGCGAGAGAATCTGGTTAAAACTTTACCCTTCTTCTTCTTCACAAAAAGCCAGACTTGAACAAAATAAGGAGTGTGGACAGAAATTGCCCAGACCAGACAACAAGCTTCCTCCATCATGTATCACCACGATTCAATATGCTCCAGGCAAAATATGATATTACAAAAACGGATGGTATTACATCAATGTTCATAACTTCATTATTGTCAGGTATGTATATCCATGAATTTCCATCTCTTTTCTATGCATTTGTAAAAACTTCGAATATTTTCTTCGGAAATTGAATTTAACAGATAATTGCGCCTCATTCTTAAAAACAAGTTAAATCTATCGGTATTTGAATTGATATAACATAAAATTTTATATAGAACCACAATACAATAGATAATGGAACATCAATGAGATGTACTATGGACGACGACGCAGAAAGCCGTATGGAACAAGATGAAACACCCTGTCCATGGTGAAGAAGAACGTTGTCAGACGGAATGTCCATCATGTGTCGCTGAACTCGAGAGACAAAAAAAGGAAAACGATGCATTGAATGACCGGCACCTTCGTCTTGCTGCAGACTTTGAAAACTTTAAAAAACGGTCAGCTCGCGAGATGCAGATGTGCGTTTCATTTGCAAATGAACGATTTGCCATTGATATTCTCGAAGTTCTGGATAACTTTGAACGGGCAATAAAATCTGACGATGCTCATCTCCGTGAAGGAGTCTATCAGATTCAACAGCTTCTTGATGCCCAGTTACTGCGCAATGGTATCATCCCTCTGGATGCATGTAAAAAACAATTTAATCCGGCAGAACATGAAGCAATCGCACATATTCCCTCTGACGAACCAGCAGGCACGGTGATTGATGTAGTTGCCCGCGGGTACCGTTTGAACGATAAGGTAATCAGATATGCAAAAGTGGCAGTTTCAAAAGGAAATCAAAAAGAACCGGAGGTATAAAAAATGGTAAAAGAGAAGGTTTTGGGAATTGATCTGGGAACGACCTTTTCCTGCATGTCGATAATGGAGGCAGGAAAGCCTATCGTGATCCCCAATGCGGAAGGAGGAAGGACAACCGCATCGATTGTTGCGTTCACCAAAGAAGGAGAACGTCTCGTCGGGAGTCTTGCCAAACGCCAGGCGGTAACGAATCCCCAGCGGACTATCCAGTCTATCAAACGAAAAATGGGAACCACGGAAAAAATAAAAATCGACGATAAAAGTTACTCTCCCCAGGAGATCTCGGCAATGATCCTTCAGAAACTGAAGATCGATGCCGAAGCATATCTTGGTGAGAAAATTACCAAAGCGGTCATCACGGTTCCGGCGTACTTTAATGATGCCCAGCGCCAGGCAACCAAGGATGCAGGAAAGATCGCCGGACTTGATGTCATGCGCATCATCAATGAACCTACCGCAAGTGCCCTGGCCTATGGCATAGATAAAGAGCAGGATGCAACGGTGCTGGTCTATGACCTCGGCGGCGGTACATTCGATGTCTCAATTCTGACCCTTGGTGACGGTGTCTTTGAAGTGAAATCAACTGCCGGCAATAACCATCTTGGCGGTGATGATTTTGACAAACGTGTCACGGACTATCTTGTCGAGGAATTCCGGAAAAAGGAGGGAGTTGACCTCCGCAATGATCCTTATGCAATGCAGAGACTCCGGGATGCATCAGAAAATGCAAAGATCGAGCCTCTCACAACGCCCGTCCACCAACATCAACCTTCCTTACATAACAACCGATTCAAACGGCCCGAAATTCCTCAATATTGATCTCACCCGTTCAAAACTCGAACAACTCATCGGGGACCTTGTCGAATCCACGGTTGGTCCGGTAAAACAGGCATTGAGCGATGCAAAACTCGAACCAAAAGATATCGATCACGTCCTTCTTGTTGGAGGTTCCACCCGTGTTCCCCTCGTTCAGGATACCGTTAAAAAGATCCTCGGGAAGGAACCTGACAAAGGGCATCAATCCTGACGAGTGTGTGGCTCTCGGGGCGGGAATCCAGGGAGCAGTACTGACGGGCGAAACAAAGGATATTGTCCTGCTCGATGTAACCCCGCTTACGCTGGGTATCGAGACACTGGGCGGTATCGCGACCAAATTAATCGAACGCAATACCACGATTCCAACCCGGAAGAGCCAGATATTCTCAACCGCAGCCGATGGTCAGACAAGTGTCGAGATCCATGTAGTACAGGGAGAACGAGCCCTCGCAAAAGATAACTTCACCCTTGGCAAATTCCAGCTGACCGGGATTCCTCCGGCACCGCGTGGGATACCCCAGATTGAAGTCACCTTCGATATCGATTCAAACGGGATTATTCACGTATCGGCAAAGGATCTGGGGTCAGGCAACCAGCAGGCGATCTCGATCAAGGGAGATAAAAAACTCTCCGAAGAAGATATCAAGAAGATGATGGATGCAGCCAAACAGTTCGAATCGGATGATAAGAAAAAACGTGATGAGATCGAACTGCATAACCAGGCTGATACTGCAGTTTTCACTGCAGAAAAGATGCTGAAAGAAAGTAGTGACAAGCTTGAATCCGGTGACAAGGTTAAAGTTGAGGAAGGCGTCGCCGCGGTAAAGAAGGCGCTGGCTGATGACGATCTGGAGTCTATAAAGAAGTCCATGGAAGCGCTGACAGAATCTGTCTACGCCGCCACCACCAAACTCTATCAGAAAATGCAGGCAGAGCAGGCTACACAACAGCAGGAAGGGGCGGGTGCTTCACCGGATCAGGATAAACAGGCTGACGATAATGTTGTTAATGCCGACTATAAAGTAAAAGAAGAGTGAGCACATGGGTGCGGGAGATTACTACGATATCCTTGGCATACCCCGTAGTGCTGACGATAAAGAGATTAAGAAGGCATATCGCAACCTTGCACGGAAATTCCATCCTGATGTATGCAAGGATCCGGGTGCGGAAGAGAAATTCAAAGAGATCAACGAGGCGTATAGTGTGCTTTCCGATGACCAGAAAAAAGCACAATACGACAATATGGGTCATGAAACCTACACCAATGCGTCAAAGGGCTCGTATACCGGTGGAGGCGGGTACGGGGGCGGCGGCTTCAGTGCGGACTTTTCCGGATTTGGCGATATCTTTGATTTCTTTGGCGGGGGGCAGCGGCGTTCGGGCCCGCAGCCCGGTGCCGATCTGCTGATGCGTATCCAGATCAGGTTGGAAGATGCAGTAGCCGGCGTTGATCGCGATATTGAAGTGATGCATACGGAACCCTGTAGTGCCTGCGATGGATCCGGAAGCGAGACAAAAAAACTGAATATATGCCCGCGCTGCGGGGGCACCGGTCAGATGAGGCAGGCTGCTCACTCATCGTTTGGCCAGTTCGTCCGGATGATGACCTGCAATATGTGTAACGGAAAAGGAAAGATTCCTGAAAAACTCTGTAAAGTGTGCAAAGGCTCCGGTCATTCCCGGGTAAAACGAAAGGTCTCCGTGCATATCCCTGCAGGAATTGATAATGGGATGCGCCTCCGTATGGAGGGATATGGCGAGGCAGGAGATTTTGGTGCACCAAATGGAGACCTGTTCATCGAGGTTTATGTCCAGCCTCATGAGCGGTTTATCCGGAACGGCGATAATCTCGAAACTACGATTGAAATCAGTCCTGTCCAGGCAGTCCTCGGAACATGCAGTCGAAATCGAAACAATAGACAAGCGGAACATTGATCTGAAAATCCCTCCGGGGATACAATTCAACACCGCACTGAAGATCGCTGCTGAAGGGGTGAAGCGCCGTGGAAAGCCCGGGGATCTGCTGGTCAGGGTAAAAATTGTCACCCCGAAATCTCTTTCCGCTGAACAAAAGGAACTTTACCAGAAACTGGCCGAGGTCGAAGGAAAGAGCGCGGGTGCCGGGAGTTTCTTCTCCGGGATTATGGGCGGCAAGAAGAAAGGTAAAAAATAACCGCACCTCCTTTGATTCATTTTTTTCATCTATTTTTAAAGAAGATCCCGCGAGGTCAGGGACCGCCTTTGAGCGGGAGGAAGATAATATCCTTGATGAGAACGTGCACCTTCTCCCGGGATCATCAGGTTGCCATGAGGTTTTTCTCCTTGACAGAAGTTATTCATCCCTGAAAAGAGATTAGAAAGATCACAGTTTCCTCGGGATTGAGGTCCCCTTCCACACCTATTTGAATGCCGGTGACCAATGAGATCAGGATGAGGCTGATCTTTGAGCTGTCGGGTGAAAATCCGACACTTCCCTTTGCCGAACTTGAATGTATCGGAACGTTCTTGATCAGCGTCTTCAGGTCGCGATTGTCGAATCGCCGGATCCGGCCCTGGCATCCCGCCTTGCCATGACGCAGGTTGTGTCGGAATATCTCGGTGAGTGTGAGCCGACCATCCCCTCCTTCGCAAAATTACTGAAAGACCTTTCCATCGAAACTCTTTTTTCATTTGCCGGGCGAGCCAAAAAAGTTCACGGGGGCTGCGTTGAAAAAAATCCCTGTTCGCAGAGGGAGTTCGAGCGGCTTATCGGCACTATGATATCCGGTCCTGTTTCACTGGTGAACCCGGAGGTCGAATACCGTGCGATACTCTCAGAAGACCGCTGCTATTTTGGCAAAACGTTCTGTACGATCGATCGCGGAGGCTTTCAATGCCCGGAATCCGGGGAAACGGGACTTTTTTCATCCCGGGAGTGATGATGCCAAGAATGGCCCGGACCCTCATCAATCTAACCTGTACACATGCCGGGGACATCATACTTGATCCCTTTTGTGGGACCGGGGGTATTCTGATAGAGGCAGAGATGCTTGGCATGCGGTCCCTGGGAAGTGATTTTGATCCATTGATGGTTCATGGCAGCGTACGGAACGTTACCAGTTCACACCTTCTTCTTGCTGATGCCACATCTCTTCCCTGTGCCCGTGGGACCATCGATGCAGTCGTGACGGATTTTCCTTACGGCCAGTCAGTCTGCATCAAAAAAACCGACACTTTGGACCAGCTGTATGCTGATGCACTGGAAGAGATACGTTATGTGCTTAAAACCGGACACAGGGCTGTAGTGGTTACCCACCTGGATATATCTGATATTGCTCAACACTACATGACCATCCTCCAGCAACACGAGCAGAGGGTCCATAAAAGCCTGACTCGCCGTATACTCGTGCTTACCTGTTAGTATTCGTCATTACAGCCGGAGAATTCTTTATGTGGTTTCCGTACCAGATATATTTCCGGATATCTATGAAACCTGTGAGCGTGGACAGACGGGCAATTTTTATTTTGATCATGCTATCCTGCATGGTATGCATACCGGTATCTGCGTATTCTACCGGTGCAATCCAATCGTATGAACAGGGTAATGTGAACCTGGAAGTAAAAAATTATTCTCAGGCAGTCCTTGCATATGACCATGCAATCACGCTCGATCCGGATTATTTCGAAGCTTGGAATGCAAAAGCGGATGCCCTTAACCGGGCGGGGAACTATACCGAAGCGCTTGCTGCATCCGATCAGGTAATTACCCTTGAACCGGACTATGTCCAAGGCTGGATAAACCGGGGTTTTATTCTCTACAATCTGGGCAGATATAACGAGGAACTGAAAGCTTACCAGACGGCAGTCGCTATTGATCCATCCAGCCCGGACGGATGGTTTAACATCGGATATTCACTTGCCGGAATGAAGAGATATGATGAAGCAATTGCGGCATTCGACAAGGTCCAGGCTTTGGATCCTGCATATCCCAATCTTGCAGCAAACCGGCGAATCGCCGAACAAAATCGTGATTCATCAACACCATTCTATCTCCATTACGCCCCGGCTCTTGCAGGTATAATTTTCATTGTCATTGGTACAGGTATCTGGTATTTCGTTATTCGAAAAAAATAGGAATGCACAAGTGGTTCGGTCCTGCACCGGCCCAAGAGGATTAGGCATGACTATCTGAATACTAATAAATATTTACCAACTATACTACTGCAAATGAGGGAGCTGAAAAGCAGTATACGGCAGATCCTGCGCCAGCGTAAAGACTCAATGTCACCCGAGAGCAGGCTTGAAAAAAGTGAAAGTATCTGCTCCCATCTCATGAACCAGATCCGGGATCGAGAGACCGTAATGGTGTATACCTCAAAAGAAAAAGAGGTAAATACCGCAACCCTCATTACCACTCTCCTTGAACGCGGAAATCCGGTTGTTGTACCTGTTATCGTGAAAGAAGATGTGAGTCTCCGGCTCTCCTACTTAAAGGATTTATCATTACTCATTCCGAGCACATTCGGAGTTCCCGAACCTATCGGGAATGAAATTCCGGCGACAGGAGATAATGTGGACACGATTATCCTCCCGATGCTTGGGTTTGACCGGACAGGGCGGAGAATAGGGTATGGTGCCGGCTATTATGACCGGTTCCTCGCAAAAAACAGGAAATTGCGAAAGATTGGAATCGCATTCGCCTGTCAGGAGTTCGAAAATCTTCCCGTGGATGAAAATGATATTCCTGTGGATTTGATCATAACAGAAGAAGGTATTGTGTATCAGGATGGGAGGTGAAACGACGGAGATCAATGGAGCAGAGATCCTGGATACTTATGCAGAAGCATTCACGGTCTGGATTTCACGGGTTATTATCACTGCAGCGACACGAAAATGGGCTTATAAAGCGGCGGTTGAAGCTACGGGTTTTGCGACATCCAGGATCGGTTGTCCCTGTGAAGCCGGGATCGAAGGATATCTCACTGACAAGGAGACACCTGATGGCAGGGTCGGGGTTTCCGTACTCATATGCACAGAAAAGAAAAATATGAAAGCAAGTGTTGCATCCCGTATTTCCCAGTGTATCCTCCCTGCTCCTACGGCATCCGCTTTTGACGGATTTCCTGAAACCGGATCCCGGTTCTTTATCCGGATGCACTATTTCGGAGACACCTACGAGGAGTGTTGTCTTGTCGGTGGCAGGAAATGCTGGAAGATCCCTATCATGGAGGGGAACTATGTCGGTGAGGAACGATTTGGGATCCTTAAAGGAATAGCAGGAGGCAATTTCCTTGTCATGGGAAAGGACCAGGTATCGGCACTGTCCGGGACTGAAGCAGCAGCAGATGCTATAGCAGGATTAAAAGGTGTCATCACCAGTTTTGCGGGAGGGATTGTTGCAAGTGGCTCGAAAATTGGAAGCAAAAATTACCGGTTTCCCATGTCGGCAAGCACCAATCATTCCTGGTGCCCAACCCTGAAAGGAAGGGTGTGCGATTCAAAAGTACCAGAAGGGATCGGATCGGTGTATGAGATTGTAATGAATGGAGTCGATGAAACCCAAGTGAAGGCTGCCATGAAGACGGGCATACTGGCTGCCGCGGAGACGGGGGGGGTCAGGTATATCGGGGCATCAAATTTTGAGGGAAAACTCGGTGAGTACAGGTTTTACCTGCACGATATTCTCAGATAGCATATAGTTATTTTATGCACAACACCGGATAAATCCATAAGCCCATGGTGACATGACGGTATCCCTTTTGAAAAAATTATTACATGGCGATCTTACGCGGATTTCTGAATTTTTTTCCAAAGGAGTCAATGAGAACCAGGATTTCATCTGGTCGTTATTCGACACCGACAAAACATTTAAAAAATCCTTCCCCGTGTCAAGATTCAGGCATCAGGCAGACCGATGTAATTATGAATTGATTTTTATCCGTAATGCCAGGAAATTTTTTTTTGAAAAGAACAAAAATGAATTGCATCCTGATAAAACAAGAAAATCTAAAAAAAGGTAAAATTTACTCAGCTTTCTTATAACATATCTTTGCCTCTTCATGTTTACCGAGGGTATCGAGTACTCCTCCAATATCTTCCCAGACCTCTTTTCGCCCGGGATCGATTTCAAGCGCATGTTTGAAAGAGGTGAGAGCATCCTGAAACTTCCCCAGTTCCTGTAAAGCCCGGCCACGGTATATCCATGCGTCGACAAAATCGGGCTGGACAGAAATCATAGTACTGAACGATTCGACAGCTTCCTTATACCGACCGAGGGCGATCTGGGCACTCCCTTTGGTAAAATAGGCTATGGAGAACGAAGGATCGACAGATATCGCCTGTTTATATGATTCGATTGCAGCCTCGCTCTGGAATTGAGCGGCAAGTGCCATCCCGTGGCGTGTCCAGGCAATGGCATTCTGAGGATCCAGATCGAGACTTCTCTCGTACGCAGCAAGTGCTTCCTGATGTTTTCCCAGATCATAGAGGACATTACCTTTTCCCATCCATGCTTCAGCCAGATTCCCGTCCTGTTCCAGGGCTTTATCAAAAGTTTCGAGCGCATCCCTTGACATTCCGAGTTCAGCAAGAGAAATACCCTTATGGGATAGTGTTGCTGCGTTATGACCAATTTCGAGAGAGCAATCATACGATTGAATCGCTTCACGGTGCTGGTCAAGTGCGGCATAGGCTATACCCTGATAATAATACAGGTCGGCGGTCCGGTAGTTGTTCTCAAGGGCATGTTCATACGCGGTAATCGCAGCATCGAAATTTCCCAGCTCACCGTATGCTCTCCCTTTCCAGAAAAATGCCTGATGGCAGGAGGGGTTCATCTCCCGAGCCCGTTCAAATGCAGTGATTGCAGTCTTCAAAATTTCCAAGGACGAAAAGAGCTCTGCCTTTTTCATAGACAGCATCCGCAAACCCGGGAGTGTATGAAAGGGCTCTGTCGAATGAATCAATCGCCTCTTCATTTTTACCGCTATGCATAAGTGCTCTTCCCCGTTCATAGAGAGCTTCCTGGTATTCCGGATTGATACAAAGCGCTGAATCAAATGCAGCAATCGATTCATCGAAATCCTGCATGCGGGCCAGAGCAATTCCTTTATAGTGATATGCCTCCGGGTACCGGTCATTCAGATCAAGTGCCTGATTAAATGCCATTGCTGCGTCATTATACCGCTCGCGCCGGAGGTTGGCGATGCCCTGATAATAGTAAGCTTCCGGATAATCTTTTTTGAGGGCGAGTGCCTGATCAAGTGCCTTGTCCGCCTCATCGTATCGTGTAAGATGGATGAATGCGATCCCCCGGTTCAGGAAAACCGTTTCAGAGGACGCGTCGCTGGAAATTGCGTGATCATAGCACTCAAGAGCCATCTCATATCTACCGAGATTTGCTTCGGCAATACCTTTGCTAAGCCACGCCTCGGGGAATGCATCATTTTCACCAATAGCCCGATCGAAAGCACTAATTGCTTCATGATACATGGAAAGATGCATAAGTGCCTGACCCTTCTGATAGAATGCCCTGGCGCATTTCGGGCTTCGTACCAGCGCAGCTTCGAAGTTACGCATCGCTTCATGATACCTGCCAAGACGGGAGAAAGAAAGCCCGGAATAATAGTATGCCCGGGGATCTTTTGCATCGATTCCCAGCGCTTTGGTATAACAGGAGATGGCATCCTGGTCCCGTCCGAGTGCCGACAGAGCAATTCCCTTCCCGGTCCACACAAATGATGCCGTCGGACGAAGTCGTAACGCCAGATCGAACGATGTTATTGCAGGTTCGAACCGGGTACGTCGTGTAAGGGCAACTCCCTTGTGGTAAAGCGCTTCGAGATGTTTCGGTTCGGTTGCAAGGGCATTATCATAGGACTCTATTGCTTCGTCATCCATCCCTTGTTCGAAAAGTGCACGACCTTTGTAATAGAGTGCTGATACAAACCCCGGGCGTAATTCAAGCGCCTTATTGAGTGCGTCAATTGCATCCTTGTATCCGGCCAATGCAAAGAAAGCGGTACCTTTCAGGTACCAGGCATCGGCGTTGGCTGGATCAATCTCAAGGGTCTTCATGTATGCATCGATCGCGTCATTATATCTGCCGAGATTTGCCAGTGCTATTCCCCGGTGAAGCCATGCCTCAATCGATTGGGGGACAATCTGCGCGACCCTGTCAAATGCGTCAATTGCATCCTTCTGGCGCCCGGTCGCCGCAAGGGACAATCCCTTATGATAAAAAGCCTCGGCATTTCCTGCATCAAGATCGATGTTTTTATTGAAGGCAATAATTGCATCCTCATGCCTGCCCAGATTTGCAAGCGCACAACCTTTATGGAAATAGACCTCAGCGTAATTTCTTTCGGTACTGAGCGCCTTATCAAAGGCCTTCACCGCTTCCCGGTACATGTTCAATGATGCATGAGCCTTTCCTTTGTTGTACCATGCCTCGCTGAAAGAGACATTGTTCTCGAGTGCGTGATCAAACGCTTTTACCGCCTCATCGAACCGCCCGATTCGTGCAAGAGCAACTCCTTTGTTGAAAAGAGCATGTGAATGTCCTGGATCGATGCTGAGTGCCTGATCATAGGCAACAATTGCATCCTCAGTTTGTCCGAGGATATCAAGCGACTGTGCCTTGGTGTAGCATGCTGCAAAATAATCCGGTTTTATTGCGAGGGCATTCTCGAACGCAGAGATTGCCTCCTCATGTTTTCCGAGTTTAGCAAGGACACTACCCTGCTCAAACCAGATCGGCGCATCGTCAGGGATTATGACTAGCAGTTTCCTGAATACTTCTGATGCCTCAGCATACCTTCCCTGTTCGGCGAATGCCGATGCATAGAAAGATAGAGCGTCCGCGTTATTGGGTTCCAGGGCGAGTACTTTCTCCAATACTCCGGCTGCATCTTCAAATTTACCGAGGTGGAACAAAGAGATACCTTTTGCACACAGGGCCCCAGGATGTTCTGGCTCCAGCCTGATCACGCTGTCAAAGGAATCAATGGCATCCGGGAACTTACTGAGACTGGCAAGAACTTTCCCCCGCTCAAGAAAAGCCCTGGGATCATCCGGCCTGTATTGTATGCTGGTGTCAAATGCTGTGATTGCGTCCTCAGCCTGACCAAGGCATTCAAGGACAACTCCTTTATCATACCATATTTCCGGATCTGTCGCCCGGAGTCTTAGTGCTGCGTCAAATGCCTGATTAGCCTCCTCGTATCTCTCAAGGATAGTCAAAGATAGGCCGCGTAAATAGTAAGGTTCATACTGGTCCGGGAGTCGAGCCAAGGCATGTCCAAAGATCTCCTGGGCCTCTTCGTGCCTGCCCGTCGTTGCAAGAACCCGGGCTTTTTCCGTCAGGAGCTGCCCGTTGTCTGGATCCAGACTCAGAGCATGATTAAAAATTTGTTCTGCTTCCTTGTAGCGTGCAAGTCGGAAGAGAACGAGTCCTTCAGAGGAGAGCAGGACGATATTTTGAGGATCGTCCTGGCGTGCCTTTTCGAATGCCTGTAGGGCATCTTCATCTCTGCCCAGATTTTCAAAAGCAATGCCTTTATGGTACCAGGCAGCGGGATAATCGACACCATGGTTAATCATTTCCTCGAATGCATCGATTGCATCCTGGTATTTTTTGAGATTTTCGAGAGCCAGCCCCTTATGGAAATAAGCTTCGGCAAAATCAGGATCAAGGGAAAGTGTACGTGAAAAAGAAGATTCGGCCTCTTCGTATCTGCCGAGATTTGCATAGGCAAGTCCCAGTTCGAAATAGCCGTTCCTGTTCTGATCATCTATCCCCAGCGCCTGTAAGAATCCCGAGACAGCGTCTTCATAGCGTTTCAGGTTTGAAAGTGCAATTCCTTTATTATAATATGCCGGAAATGCATCACCATTGAGGGCTATTGCCCGGTCAAATGCAGTTTTTGCCTCTTCGAATCTTTTGAGAGTTGAGAGAATTTCCCCTTTGTTAAACCAGGTATCGTAATTTCCATTGTCAAGGTCAAGGGCTGCATCAAATGCCCGGAGCGCCTCATCGGACCGGTTCAGGTTTTTGAGAGAAAGTCCTTTATGATAATATGCCGGTGCATGTGCCGGGTCAAGAGAGATTACCCGGTCGAATGACGCGATTGCATCCTGGTCCCGGGAGAGTCGGGCAAAAGCGAGCCCCTTGTCACAGAACGCGTTGACAAACTTTCCGTCAATGGTCGTGGCCTGTTCGAATGCCTCGACAGCCAGGAGATCTTTACCAAGTTTTGTAAGTGCGACACCCTTATCGTACCACGCATTTGCGTATCGCGGGTTTATGGCAAGCACACGGTCATAGGACAAAACGGCTTCATCGTATCGGCCGAGTTCCAGAAGTGCAATTGCCCGATCATACCATCCGTAGGCCGAACCGGGTTTGATATCCAAGGCATGGGTGAGGGCATCCAGTGCCGGTTCGAAGCGGCTGAGTGAAAGAAGCGTGCTTCCTTTTTTCAGCCATGCAGGAGCACATGTCGGGTCGCTGGTGACCACCTGTTCAAAGCAGGTGATTGCGTCCTCCGGGCTTCCGAGTTCGACATAGGTCTTACCCTTCCGGTACCACGCTGTGTTGTTGTCCGGTGCAAGAGCGATGGTCCGGTCAAATGCCTCGAGTGCCTCGCCAAACCGCCCGGTTTCAAAGAGCACGGTTCCCTTAAGCAGCCAGACATCTGCGACAGTATTTTCAAGGTTCAGGGAGGATTCAAGGGCTGAAAGTGCCTCCTCAAATCTCCTGAACTTGACAAGTACCATCCCCTTGTTAAACCAGGCATCGTAATTTCCGTTGTCAAGGTCAAGGGCTGCATCAAATGCCCGGAGCGCCTCATCGGACCGGTTCAGGTTTTTGAGAGAAAGTCCTTTATGATAATATGCCGGTGCATGTGCCGGGTCAAGAGAGATTACCCGGTCGAATGACGCGATTGCATCCTGGTCCCGGGAGAGTCGGGCAAAAGCGAGCCCCTTGTCACAGAACGCGTTGACAAACTTTCCGTCAATGGTCGTGGCCTGTTCGAATGCCTCGACAGCCGGGAGATCTTTACCAAGTTTTGTAAGTGCGACACCCTTATCGTACCATGCATTCGCGTATCGCGGGTTTATGGCAAGCACACGGTCATAGGACAAAACGGCTTCATCGTATCGGCCGAGTTCCAGAAGTGCAATTGCCCGATCATACCATCCGTAGGCCGAACCGGGCTTGATATCCAAGGCATGGATGAGGGCATCCAGTGCCGGTTCGAAGCGGCTGAGTGAAAGAAGCGTGCTTCCTTTTTTCAGCCATGCAGGAGCACATGTCGGGTCGCTGGTGACCACCTGTTCAAAGCAGGTGATTGCGTCCTCCGGGCTTCCGAGTTCGACATAGGTCTTACCCTTCCGGTACCACGCTGTGTTGTTGTCCGGTGCAAGAGCGATGGTTCGGTCAAATGCCTCGAGTGCCTCGCCAAACCGCCCGGTTTCAAAGAGCACGGTTCCCTTAAGCAGCCAGACATCTGCGACAGTATTTTCAAGGTTCAGGGAGGATTCAAGGGCTGAAAGCGCCTCTTCCGGCCGGGAAAGTTTTACCAGAGCTATTGCCCGCTGATAGTGAGCCGAAGCATTATTAGGCTCCTGTTCCAGCAAAGTATCGAATGCATTGAGAGCCTTTTTCATTTTTTCCGAGGCCGGCAAACGAAAGGCCGGTCTGGTAGAGCGCATCTGTCAGAGACCTGTCGAATGTGAATGCCTGACTGAATGACCGGATTGCTTTATCATATTTCGCCATCGCTTTCAGCACGAGTCCTTTGTGATAATGTGCAGGAGCGTGTTCCGGGACATTTTCAAGGATATAATCGAAGGCTATTATGGCATCTTTATATCTCCCTTTGCGGAAAAGTGCACGTCCTTTATTATACGCGGCGTCGAAATAAGCAGCATCCAGACTCAGTGTTTTGTCGTATGCAGCAATCGCCTCATCGTCGTTTCCCAGTGCAGAAAGCGCCAGGCCCCGGCCATATGCTGCGTCCGGAATTCCCGGATTTAACTCCAGTGTTTTATCAAATGCAAGAACAGCATCATGGAAATAATCCATCTTAAAAAGTGCCTTGCCCTTAGCCAGCCAGGTGGCGGCATCTCCCGGGGTAAGATCGATTGAACGGTTCAGGGAAATCAGGGCGTCCTTGTCAAGTCCGGCTGCCATGAGAGCCTTCCCACGGTAGTAATGCAGGGCTCCGCTTTCAGGTCCGAGAGTGAGAGCCAGATCGAATGCAGCAACTGCCTCTTCGTGTTGTCCGAGGGCTTCGAGTGCGACTCCCTTTTTATATGCCGCATCCTGCATGGCAGGATTGAGTTCAAGAGCACGGTCGAATGCAGGCACAGATTCATTGAACCGTTGGAGTTTACTGAGGACATCCGCTTTATTATACCACGCGACCGCACATGAATCGTCCAGAGATAACGCTTTTCCGAACGCTTCAAGTGCATCTTCATTAAGCGACATCTGGGCATAACCAATTCCCCGGTAATACCATGCTGCCGTGCGTTGTTCGTCAAGGTTAATGACCTTATCAAATGTTGAGACCGCCTCTTCCCATCGCTTAAGATTCAGCAGGGCTTTGCCCCGGTAAACCAGAGCGAAGATGTTCTGGGGTTTGCGCTTTAACGATTTCCCGAAAGATTCAACCGCCTCTTTATTCCGTTCCAGCCTGTACAGGGAATATCCCTTGCAGGCAAGGAGATCCGGGTTTGCAGTATCATTTTCCAGTGCCCGGTCCAGGGCTACCACTGCATCTTCATAATGATGAAGTTTCACAAGAGCGATACTTCTCCCCCTATTCGCCCGGGCATTTTCGGGGTCGAGGAGAAGGGTGGCATCAAACTCAGTGATCGCTTCTTCATGGAGGTTGGTCTTCTCGAGGATCTCACCCTTGACAAGATGGGATATCACTTCGGTTGGATCAATTTCGATCGCACGATCGAACGATGATATTGCATCCTCAAACCTCTCGAGCTGAATGAGGGCAAGTCCCTTTTCACTATAAATACGGGAGTTATTGAGACCAATCTCAATACAGGTATTAAATGCATCCAAGGCTGATTCCGGTTTTTCCAGACGGGAATAAGAAAGTCCCTTTTCAAATAGGATCTCTCCTGAGTCAGGTTTGAGCTCAAGAAGGGCATCAAACGCTTCTATTGCCTGATCATACTTTTTGAGGATGAAGAACGATCTTCCCATTTCTTTCCAGGATTCCAAACGCGAAGGGTTAAGGGAGAGGGCACTGCTGAATGCTTCAATCGCATCGGCATACTGGTGTATCCGCACGAGTGAAACACCTTTGAAGTAGAAAACCCGTTCGCATGAAGGATCTGCAAGGTTAATCCGGGAGTATACAGTAATTGCCTCCTCATACATTCCCTGGCGGTCCAATGCCCGGGCAAGGCCATACAAAGCGGTAATATCATCTGGGTGAGTTGTGAGTGCGCCTCGGAATGCATCAGCTGCCTCTGGATTACGGTCAAGTGATGCAAGTGCTCTCCCTTTCTGGAGATATGCATCGGCGAAATCAGGCATCAGATGGTTTGCCTGTTCGAAAGCTGCAGCAGATTCTGACACTCTCTGTGTTTTGGCAAGAGCAATTCCCTTATAATAAAATGCTTCACCAAATTCAGGTTCCAGGACCAGTGCCTGATCGAATGCGCCGATTGCATCGTCGAAATTATCAATGCTGAGGTGTGCCCTGCCTTTATAGAACCAGGTGTGAGGGTTACTGGGATCAATGTCCAGTGCAGAGGTATAGGCAAGGATAGCTTCCGGAAACCGATCGAGGGCAGAAAGACAGAATCCTTTGATCAGCCATGCATGAGCAATCCCGGGTGTAGCATCAAGCGCTTGGGAAAGATCTTTAATAGCCTCCTTAAATTCACCCAGTTCGGCGAGAGCGAGTCCCCTGTGATACACTGCATCCGCATATCCCGGATCAATTTCAAGGGCCTGTGTAAATGCATGAGCTGCCTTATCATGATGTCCGAGGGCCGCATGGGACAGGCCATTCTGGTAAACAATGTCTGCGTTTACCGGATCGAGGGTGATGGCTGTATTAAAAACGGTGATCGCCTGTTCAAAATCCTCAAGATGCGCGAATGCCATCCCCTTCTGGAAGAGCGCCTGGGGATCATCCGGGGTTATTTCGAGAGTGATATTGAAAGATAACACCGCTTCATTGTACATACCTACATTTGCAAGGGCTATGCCTTTATGGAAGAACGCGGGTGCGAAATTGGGCACCAGTTCCAAAAGACGATCAAACGATGCCACTGCTTCAAGATGCCTGTCAAGATGTATCAGCGCCAGGCCCCGGTCATAATATGCCTCGGCATTCCCATGATCAAGGGCGATGGTCCGCTCGAAAGCTGAAACTGCTGCGTCAAAGTGTTCCAGCTCAGCAAGGGCTTTTCCCTTTTGGTGTAGTGCCTCAGTAAAGTCCGGTTTAAGTTCTAGTGCCCTCTCGCACGCGGCAAGGGATTCTTCATTGCGACCGAGATCATGAAGTGCGACACCTTTTCTAAGCGCTGCTTCGGCCGAATCCGGATCAAGTTCCAGTGTCCGGTCATATGCATCGATAGCGTCCTGGAACGAACCTGTACCATACAGTGCCAGTCCTTTCTGGAAAAATCCCGGAGCATATGCCGGAAGGAGGGAAATCGTTTTGTCAAATGCGGTAATCGCTTCGCTGAACCTGCCCAGCTTTGCCAGGGCAACACCCCTGTTGTAGTGTCCGGCGCCAAGGTGGGGATCTATTTCCAGAGCGCGATCGAATTCGGAAATTGCCTCCTCGTAACGTGATAATTCCATAAGCGCGAAACCTTTATGGAAATGAGCATCGGCAAAATCCGGTTCCTGCTCAAGCGCCCTGTCATACGCGTAAATTGCCTCGGAGGTGTTTCCTGAATCAAAGAGGGCTCTTCCTTTCTGGTAATATGCATGATAATTTTTGGGATTATCGGTAAGGATCTTGTTAAAATCCTTTACTGCTTCTTTGAATTTTCCAAGATTATACAGGGCGATGCCTTTCCGCATCCGTGCTTCTGCATAATTCGGTTTTAACTGAAGTGTTTTTTCAAAGGCAAAGATTGCTTCGCTGAAGCGGCTCAGATCCATGTATGCCCTGCCCTTGTGATAAAAAGCAAGAGCATTATCAGGATCATGTATGAGTGCTTTATCAAAAGCCTCAAGTGCTTCTTCGGATCTTCCCAATCGTGATAGTGCCAGACCCCGGTTATAATGGGCTGGTGCATTGCCGGGATCTTTCTCCAGATTCTTATCAAAGGATTCAATGGATTCGGTATAATTTTCCAGTTTCAGAAGTGCATATCCCTGATGATAATATACTTCCGTGAACGATGAATCGATTTCCAGTGCCCGTTTAAATGAAAAAATTGCATCGGAAAATTTGCCGCTCTGGTTTAAGGATCTCCCTTTGTTGTACCATGCGGGGGCGAAGGCCGGCAGGATATCGATGGTCTTTTCAAACGCGGCGATAGCGTCGCGGTGATCCCCTAGTTTTGCCAATGCAAGTCCCTTGTGATACTGTGCGTCGTAATTCCCCGGATCGATTTCAAGGAGAATTTCGAACGTGTGGATCGATTCATCGATTCTGTCCACTTTCTCGAGTGAAAGCCCCTTATAGTAAAATGCATCAATGCATCGCTGGTTTAAGGCTATCGCATTGTCAAAGGCATCAATTGCGTCCTGATATTTTCCAAGGTCATAGAGTGCTTTTCCATTTTTAACCCATCCCTCGATCTGATCGGGATCAATTTTCAGGGATTTGCTAAATGAAACGACAGCGTCTTCAGTTCGCCCGAGCTCGTTTTGGGCATCACCTTTTTTCATCCAGATGTCGCTGAGGGCAGGATTGATTTCAAGGGCCCGGGTGTAAGCAGACACAGCATCCGGAATTTTATGAATATCATGGAACGCATTTCCTTTTTTTACCCAGCCATCCGCGAAATTGGCATTGATCTCTAACGCTTTTGAATAAGCAAGGATGGCCTCCTGCTTTTTCTGAAGAGAGAAGAGGGCATCTCCCTTCTGCATCCAGATCTCGATTATTGTCGGGTTAAGCGACAGGATCCTCTCGTCAGTTTCGATCGCCTCAGAATAACGTCCAAGTTTAACCAGGCTCTTAGCGCGACAGATAAGTGCCTCGAACAGGGATGGGT
Source organism: uncultured Methanoregulaceae archaeon (assembly GCA_963829335.1). GTDB lineage: Archaea > Halobacteriota > Methanomicrobia > Methanomicrobiales > Methanospirillaceae > Methanoregula. Next base: position 111,073 of record CAWHIE010000001.1, on the reverse strand, counting down.
TTGCCGCTAAGCTCTGATCCAATAAAGGAATAGCTTCTTCGTAACGGGATAATTCAGCGTTGGCAATACCCTCGTACATGTAACTTTCTGTTAGGGTTGGATCAATCTCCGTCGCTTTTTTGCTTGCAGTGATCGCATCCTCGTATCTTTTCAATTGCAGATACGAGAGTCCCAGATAATAATAATTTGATGCATCGAACGCGTCAAGGGAACGAGCTGTTTCAAAGGACTTTACGGCTTCGCTGTAACGTTCCCGCTGGATAAGAGCAACACCTTTGAAATGATGGGCTGATGCATACGACGGATCAAGCTGGATGGCTTTATTAAAAGCCTTTATTGCATCGCCGTATCGTTCTTTACCGGTAAAAGCGACACCCAGGAAGTAAAAAGTCGATGCATTTTCAGGCTCTGTCTGAAGGGATTTTTCGAATGCCTTGATGGCATCATCATATTTCTCGCGCTGGGTTAGGGCGATTCCTTTCTGATATAATATTTTTGGATCCTTTGGGGATATTTCCAGTGCCTGATCATAGGATACGACCGCTTCCAATGGCTTACCCAGATGCATAAGCGCATTTCCCCTCTCAAGAAATGCACGGGAACAACGACGGTTGATTTCCAGAGTCTTATCAAATGCACGTACCGCTTCTTCAAAGCGTTCAAGGGCAGACAGCCCTATACCAAGATAACACCACGACCAGATGTTGCGAGGATCTCCATCTAACAGACCGGGTGAGGATCCGAACTGCCTCCTCGTAGAGATGAAGTTTGAGAAGTTCGATACTTTTTCGCACCATCGCTTCAGTATATTTTGGATTTAACGTGAGTGCCTGATCGAAAGCAGCAACCGCTTCATCATGCAGGTTGAGACTGGACAGGGCGATTCCCTTGTTAAGGCATACTTCGGGACGTGAGGGAATATGTTCGAGGGCTTTTTCAAATACATCGAGTGCTTCCTGAAACCGGAACAGGTGTAAGAAAGCCCTGCCTTTTTCAAACAGTGCTTCAGGCTCCTGAGGCGATAATTCAAGGACACGATTGAACGCATCGACCGCGTCGGCATATTGATTGAGATGCAGTAGCGTTTTTCCCCTGAGAAGAATTACAGGAATAAATTCCGGATCAAATTCAATTGCACGACTGGTAACATCCAGCGCTTCAGTATACTTTTTTTGTTGAACAAGGGCAAGTCCCATGATATGGTATGCATCAATAAAATCCGGTTGAAGCGCAAGAGTTTTTTCAAATAACCTGATTGCTTCGTCATACTTCTTCAGCTGAACGAGAGAAAATCCCTTCTGGTAACTTATTTTTGAATCATCGGGATGTAACTCAAGGGCCCGATCAAAAGCTTCAATGGCCTCCAGGTGCCTGCCCAGATGGGACAGGGCATTTCCCTTCCCATAAAATGCCGGTGTGCAACGGTTATTTATCTCAACGGTCTTATCGAATGACTGAAGCGCTTTCTCATGCTGACCAAGTGATGCGAAAGCGACACCCTGATAACACCAGAGAAGGGCATCCCCGGGACAATCCTCGAGTGAGCTGGTGAATATTCCGATTGCCTCTTCATTCCTTCCCAGTTTGACGAGTGCAATTCCTTTCTGTATTGAAGCCTCTCTCCCTTTCGGATCCATGTCGATCGATCGATCAAACGCAGTAACCGCTTCAGCATATTGTTTTAAATGCAGGTACACGATTCCCGAATAATAATGTGGAGATGCAAAGTCGGGATCCAGCGTGATGGCCCGATTGAATTCTGCAAGGGCCTCGTCATAGTGAGCCAGTTCGATAAGGGCAATGCCTTTAAAATGGTGTACGAGTGAAATTGTCGGATCGAGCGCAAGAGAATGATCGAAAGCGGTTACTGCCTCGAAGTACCGTTCAGATCCAGCGTACGCCACCCCAAGATAATAATATCCGGAAGCATTTTCCGGTTCATGGGCCAGAGCATGTTCAAACGTGTCGATCGCATCATCATAACGCTCGAGATGAAAAAGGGCAACTCCTTTCAGGTAGATGATCTTTGGGTTATCGGGTTCGATTTCTAATGCATGATCGTAGAGGGTTACGGCTTCAGACAGGTTTCCGAGACTCGAAAAAGCATTTGCCTTCTCATAGAGGGCACGCGTACAGCGTGGATTGATCTCCAGTGCCTTGTCAAAAGAACGAATCGCTTCATCAAAACGTTCTACAGAGGAGAGAGCGATTCCTTTATAATACAACGCCATGTCATTGCCCGGGTCGGTTTCCAGGGCACGATTGAGGATTGAGATGGCATCATCGTACCGGCAGACCGTAATGAGTACGATCCCTTTTCGAACTGCTGCCTCGGCATGTTTGGGACTTAATATGAGCACCTTGTCGAGCGATGCTATGGCTTCGTCGGGCAATTGCAAATTGCTGAGGGATACCCCTTTGTAGAGCCAGCCTTCAACAAGAGCAGGATTCTGTTCAAGTGCCTCGTTAAATGCCACAAGCGCTTCCTGGTAACGGGAAAGGTTAAAAAAAGCCAATCCTTTGTTGAACCAGGCACCGGTATTCTGGGGTTCCTGTTCGAGTACTCTTTCAAAATCTACAATGGATTCAGCATAGTGCCCGGTATGAAGGAAGGCAATTCCACGTTGATAGAGAACCAGGGTATTCGTCGGATCAATTTCGAGTGCCTGATCGTAGGTATATACAGCATCTTCAAATCTCCCCAGCTGAATAAGTGCCAGTCCCAGGTTGTAATAGGCATTGACGTAATTGGGGTTGATGGCAATAGCATGTTCGTACGCATCAATTGCCATCTCGAACCTGCCAAGTCTGGCAAGTGCGAGCCCTTTATCGTAAAACGCCTGGGCGAAGGCAGGTTTAATTTCTATACTCTTATCGAAAGATTCAATCGCATCGGAATATTTTCCGAGTCTTGCAAGCAGGAAACCCTTCTGATGGTATGCCTGTGCATTTTGACGGTCCTGCTTGATGGTTCTGTCAAATTCCTGTATGGCCTCGTCGATATTTCCCAATTTTGCGAGGGCAAAACCCTTATGAAAATATGCATCTGCGAGCTGCGGATCGATCTTTAATGTTCTGTCATAGGCAGAAACAGCTTCTGCGTACCTGCCCAGGCTGGCATAAGCTATTCCTTCCTGGAGTGCTGCCCGTGAACACCCCGGATCCAGACGAAGTGCCAGTTCAAACGATTCGATCGCTTCTTTATGCCTGCCAAGTTTGGTGAGGGCAATGCCCCGGTAATAAAATGAGGCAGGGTGTTCCCTTTTTTTGAGCAGCGTCTGAGTAAACGAAGCCAGTGCTTCATCATACCGGCTCAGTCGGATGCATGCAACCCCTTTCAGATACAAGGCGTCGGAATTTTCCGGCTCAGATACGAGAGTGCGATCAAAATCCAGGACTGCCTCCCGGTATTTATGCATCTGACTATACGCGATCCCACGATTGAAGTACGCAGGAATATTTCCCGGGCTCAGTTCGGTCGCTTTGTTAAATGCTGCTACTGCCTCGCTATAATTCCCCATACTGTTAAATGCTAGTCCCTTGTGGAGCCATGCATCTGCCACCGTCGGGTTTATTTCAAGGGACCGATCGAGTGCAGCAACTGCCTCATCATATCTGCCAAGTTTGAAGAGTGAAATTCCTTTAATAGCCCAGATATCGGAATGTCCCGGTTCCTGTTCAAGGAATTTATCAGCTGATATGTCTGCTTCTTCATATCGTTCCTGTTTTGCATGGATGAAAGAGCGGTAATACCAGACCCAAATATCAGTAGGATCTATGTCGTATGCTTTGTTGAATGCTGCCAGGGCATCATCATACTTTCCGATATCATAAAGTGAAATGCCCTTGTTATAGAATGCCTTCGCATAATCGGGTACGTTCTCGATGGCCTTATCGTATGCCAGAATTGCTTCAGGATGCCTGTTAAGATCGGCAAGCGCGATTCCTTTATTATAATAGACTTTTGCGTATCGTGGATCAATGGTGAGTGCATGATCGTACGCACTGACAGCGTCTTTAAAGCGCCCCAGTTCATAGAACGCGATACCTTTAAGGATCCATGCCTCTGCGTTATCCCACTTGATTGCCAGCAGACGATCGCATGTTTCCAGGACTTCTTCATTCCTTCCCATCTGGGCTAGGGTCGCTGCTTTATTGTACCAGGCATTCGTATCATTGGGTTCGATGGCAACTGCATGATCATAGGCATCGACGGCATCCTCATATCTGCCGAGATCATACAGAGCAATGCCTTTAAAATAATAGGCTTTGGAAAGATTGGGGAAGAGGGCAAGCGCACGATCAAACATGACGATGGCTTCCTGATACCTGCCAAGATCATAGAGTCTCGATGCCCTGTCGCAACAATGCCTCAGCATCACTCTTATTCATGGACTTCTTACCTCACAGTTGGTATTCCGGTATTTTCCGCATTGACCGTTTAAGTGTACCGGTTTAATAAGGCGGCATATACCTTTTCCGGTATATATGTTGGTAAACCGTATTTATCAATACTATTTTTATACATGCAGGATCGGATTTCCCTGTTTTTTTTCTTCAAACCAGTTGAATCTACACTTTTTTTTGTTCGCCGGAAAGGAGGTTAACACCTGATTGCCCGTAACTATTTGTTCAGAAAAACTCTTATTGTTTCTTCAAATTTAAAATTCCAGCACAACATCAGTTAACCATCCAAGAAATAAAACCAATGAAATTCCCGGACGACCGGTATAATATATGAAAGAAGGTAATGAGATAGATCTGCTCGTCTGACTATAAGTTCACCTCCTATGTGAAACAGATACATTGCCAGAATAGTGAATATTCCCGTTGATTTAAGAGTAACAATTGGTGCATAAACGATTTTTTTAAGGTAGGTATGTCTCTAAATAGTTAACTTTCTTTCTTGAACAACTCACAATCAATACACATCCAAACACATGGTACCAAAGTAGAGTTTATCCTTTGTAAAGTCTCGGCATTTTAGCCTCCGAATTTCGGATATATGATAATTTATAGAATAAGAAATAAATTAAGGCAGAATGAATTCTAGGTTGAATATTTATTTATTCAAAGTAATTGCTTACGTTATCCCTGCTATAATGATTATTTTTGGAGTAATTTTCGTTTTTTTCCCACATTTAATCGAGTCATTTGGAATAAAAAGATTGATCTTAAGTGGTTGGTATTTTATCATAATAGGATTGGCCCTCTATTTTATCGAAATATATTATTTATATTTTTTTGAATAGATAATCAGACAGAAGTGGATATTTTCAATATATGTTTTTACTAAATGTTGGATAACAAGCAGACTATTTCTGCTCTCATCTCTTTATTCCTGACCGGCTTAATAGATTATTCCGTTCCAGTGGGAACCAAATGTATCACGCATCTCTCTGCATGGTCTGGTCAAACGGCCTCCATTGAGCGAGATGCAATCCTTACCGTTCCTGATACCCATCACTGGCCTCTTTGCCAGCAACCACGATCAGAGGGTTCCTGGGTGCCGTGCTGCTCGTCCGGAGAAACCAGAGAAAATTAATTTTTTTCGTCATAGGAGTATCCAAATCTACCCCTCTTCGTTATCTCCAACAGAGACATAGTGTGAGGGATTCATCGGCATTCTTCTTTGAACACAGCCGTCGTTATTTTATTTGTTGTCACGGATGCAGATCTCATCGATGAAATAACTCCGCTCTCGGGTACCTGAACATTCTTTGCGTCGAGAAGCACCAACGTATACCTTCCTGGGGTTATATTTACCGGGATAACAGAACCGTCGGGCAAAACATTTACGAAATTTTTGCCAATCGATGCAACGGCAGCAGAACGTTCAGTAGTGTTATTGGGATCTTTAATCTTGAGGATTGCCACGCGCCTGAAGAGAATTCTTGGATTACAGGTTAGCTGGATAATGAGCGTCCCGCATTTATCACCACTGCAAAAAAATGAAGCGAAATCAGGAGTATTTGCCGGGGTACCGACGAATGTAATTGTTGGTTTGGGCGTTTGCGTTTTTGTTGGGTCCCTGGTTGCATCAGGATTTGATACGGTGAGAGTTGTATCTGGAGCCATTACAGTTTTTGTGGGTGTAACCAGAACATTCGTATATTTGATTAAAGGGGTTGATATTGGCAACGACGTTGCGGTTGATTTCGAACTGGTGCACCCCGCCGTTAATATCGCAACGATGCACAAAAAAATAAGAAGAACACTCGTATGCTTTTGCATCTTAAGAAAATCTTATTTTTTCCCTTTAAATGTTTACTGTTTGGTCTTCTCGTCATGAATTAGTGCTGAATGGAATACCTTTTTTTTATAATAAAATATCCCTATTGATTATACCCGTTGACAAATAATGCACGGGGGAAATTGATTTCGCAATTAATCTTTTTTGAATAGTCCGCAATCAATACACATCCAACCGCATGGCACGAAAACATATTTAACGCGTTTGTATATGCGCTGCATTTTGGCACCACATTTTGGATGATTGCATTTCGGGTGTTTAATGTCCGGCATAAAGATACATACAACTTTCAGAAAGATAAAATTAATCGGACAAAGAATAAGACTCTAAATCTTTAAAAGAGATATAAAAATTTGAACTTTTAAATTCAAGCCTGTGGCGAGATTTGAACTCGCGACTTCCTCCTTACCAAGGAGGCACACTGCCGGGCTGTGTCACACAGGCAATAATATGGGTCGTACTGCACCGGGGATACGGTCAAACATGATCATCCTCACGAGAAAGGAACGCGCAATGTTACTATACCGCTGATGCAGGTTGCCTAACTACGTTGTGAGTACTCCCTATAAAACATTGCGGAACGTAAAAAATAGCTCAAATTATAGGAAAGATCTCTTTCATTTTTTTATCTCGCAGATTTTCTGATATAATACAAAATCAGAGCGAATCAATTATCCGGATGCTTTTCATTACCCCGTCGAATGTAGCAACTTCAATAATCGGTATAACGTTATTTTTTTGTACGGCTTTCATGACAGGTCCAAAATCTATTGTCCCCTCTCCTAAAGCAAGATGGGAATCTTCCTTGCCTTCGTTGTCATGAAGATGAAAATGGGAGGCAGGAAATTGCAGGAATTCAGTAAGACAGAGATTCTGGTACGCATGACCAACGTCAAGTGCAAAGGGGGTATTGCCGATCAAAGGAAGCTCATCTGGAGTTTTTAGAAAGAAATATTCCCAGTTACCCATATTTTCGATAAAATAACGTACTGATAATTCCTCGCCGATACGGGAAAGATCCGACAACGATTTCGCGAGCTGCTGTTCAGCCTTTGCACGCTCTTCTGCCCATGCAAAATATCCCGGATGAACGACAATACCTGCATTTACTTCCGCGGCAATAGCAAAACACTGAGCCATCACCTCAACACTTGCCCTTCGTATCGGCTCAAGAAGACTTGCAATATTGGTCCCCCTGCATGGGGCGTGGATGGAGTATTTTGCCGAGTAACTCAAGAGAGGTTCCGCTGATTCGAGGTAATGAAAACCCTCGTCCATAATTTCAATACACCCGGTAATTGGACTGATTCGATCAAGAGCTGCCGTGAGGGATATACCATGGAGACAAAATGTGGAGATGCCAAACATTGTCCTGAAATAGATACGGAAGTACAATAAATGTTCCTTTTATAAAAAATCAAAAAGAGATAAAAAATTTCAGGTTCGCATATGAATATCAACCTGCTGGAACGGAATTTCAATCCCCTCCTTCTCGAACCGTGCATTTACTCGCCGGTTAATGGCATCTTTTACTTCATCGGGTGTATTATAAGCCTTTGACCAGACTTTGATGATGAATTTTAAATCCGATGCACCGAATTCTACAAAAAAAACTCCCGCTCCGGGTCAGAAAGCAGGTATTCAGTATTTTCTATAGCATCATTGACAACTTCAAACAGAACCCTGGTTACCCTGTCGATGTCAGAGCCGTAAGCCACTGATATCGGGATGCTCATTTTTAACTTTGGATCGGGCATCGAATAATTTACCACAATATTCGTCGTTATTTTGTTATTGGGGATCGTAACTATCTGGTATTCAAGAGTCTTGAGGCGGGTACTGCGTGGGCCGATATGGGTAACATCCCCATAAAAATTGTCGACGCGGATCCGGTCACCCACCTTAAATGGCTTGTCTACTGTGATGAGAGCCCCGCCAAAGAAATTGGAGATTATATCCTGAGCCGCGAGTGCAACTGCGAGTCCGGCGATACCGGCACCGGCAAGGAACGGTGTGATATCCACTTTAAACGTAGAGAGGATTATCATCAGGGCAAAGAACCAGACCACGTACCTGATGACAAGTTCAAGCAACTCCATCAACCGGTCGTCCCAGTCTCCCTCGGATTTCTCCGCAATCTCGTGACCGTAGATATGGATGATGTCGTGGAGGAACGACGATAATATCCAGGCTCCTATGACAATGTAAAAGGCAGTAACATACCGTGGGTCGAGGATCCATTGTAAATCAGCCGGAAGGATGCCAAAATATCTGATAGCGAAATACACAGAAATTGCTACAATTGCAACCTGGACAGGAGTCCCGATTGAAGCAATAATGATATCATCCCATCTGGTATCGGTCTCTCCGGCTTTTGCTTTGAGCCAACGAACAATTGTACGCGCAAACAGGGCAAGCACCACCCCAAAAATTACCGTTGCTGCCGCATATATGGTGTTCAGGTCCATAGTCTACTATCCTTATACGTACTCTTATGTCATTTCCCAGTAAATAGTTTTGAGATTGCATGGCGACAGGAACTGAGATTGCAGGTAAACTCCATGAACTCGTAGATCAGGATTTTACATTCATGCATATTTGTGGCACCCACGAGGCAGCAATCGCCCGGACTGGCTTACGCAGCCTGCTTCCCAGGCGGCTCACCATTGTCATGGGCCCAGGTTGTCCGGTCTGCATCACGCCCCAGGGAGAGATCGATGCTGCGCTGGACCTTGCAGGAAAGGATTGTATCATCGCTACGTACGGCGATCTTCTTCGTGTCCCGGGATCCAGAGGCTCATTGGAATCGTGCGGTCGGGATGTGCGGGTGGTACAGGGTGTCCATAAGGCCGTAGATATTGCCCGGAAAACCGATAAGGAGGTGGTATTCATATCGGTCGGGTTTGAGACCACTGCCCCGACTGTTGCCGCAACCATCCTGTCACAACCTCCAGAAAATTTCTCTCTCCTTTCCTGCCACCGCATCGTACCTCCGGCAATGAAATGGCTGCTTGAACAGGGTGAAGCGAAACTGGACGGGTTCATGCTCCCCGGGCATGTCTGCACGGTTATGGGATATGAAGAATACGAACAGTTTCCGGTACCTCAGGTGGTTGCCGGGTTTGAGGCAGACGATATCCTGCTTGGTCTCCTGATGCTGGTGCGACAGGTACGCAAAGGGACACACAGAGTTGAAAATGCCTATCCCCGGGCGGTCAGCCGCGAAGGCAATCTTAAAGCCAAAAAAATAATGTATGAAGTCTTTGAGCCATTTGATGTCGAATGGCGAGGTTTTCCGGTGATTTCCGGGTTCAGGCCTGAGGCTCAAAAAAGAATTTGGGCACTATGATGCGCAGAAAAAATTTGATATCGTCTTCCGGCATATCAGCAAACATTCTGCCTGTATCTGTGATAAGGTTCTCAGGGGGATTGCACAGCCTTCGGACTGCAGGCTTTTTGCAAAAACCTGTAGTCCAAGAACTCCGGTTGGACCCTGTATGGTCAGCCATGAGGGTGCCTGCAGGATCTGGCATATGTATCACACCAAAAATCCCTGATATCATTACCCTGATCCTTCGCATTTATATGGGTGGGAAAGAGAATAAGTAAGGTAAATCTGCCTCGGTAGGGTAGTGGACATCCTAGAAGCCTCCGGAGCTTTTGACCCGGGTTCAAATCCCGGCCGAGGCGTTCCATTGTTAAAAAGGTCTAAACCTTTTTAGAATTGAATAAACCCGTTCAAATCCATTAACATGAATACTACCTACGGTTAAAATAACAAAAAAAGTTGGAGATTATCTATAATCTAACTTTAATAAAGAAAAAAAAATTATTGATTTTGTAATTGTTCAATTTTTTTCAATGTACTCTTAAATAATTCCATGTCTTTATTCATCTGCATCCTATAATTGTTCAATTTTTCTGAAGACTCTTTCATTTTATAATAGTTTTCATTCGGTCTTCCCAACCGGGTGGAATCAATATACAATTTGATATTGGAAATTAATTCTCGTTCAGTTGAAATTTGATTTATCATATCGTTGTAAATTAACCGCATCTGATTCGACGCCTTTTCAGCATAAGTTCTGGTGTCACCATGCCAGTTGGCAGTATCTCCAGAAAATTTTGTTATCGAAATATTGAGATCATTAAGAAGGGGTCGAAGACGATCGACGTTATCAAGATCTGCTTGGAAATTATTTTGTAAAAGAGGAAAATTATATTGATTTGTTTGGGTTTGTGAAGTAAATTCATTTATATGTAAATTTAATGGAATATCGTATTGAGCAATTGCATTGCTTATATTTTCAATAGATAATGAAACTTTATTTGCACTTTGAACTGCTTCGTAAATATCAGTATCAATTGTTGGCGTTGGAGTGATATTTTTGGCGGGACTAGAATTTTGACTAATACAGGCTACTGTAATTGTTGTCAGAATAATGCAAAAACAAAATACAATTAATATCCCATTTTTCATAGTTATACATATAAAAAATATCTTAATATAATCTATTATTTGTAGCAAAAAAACGGGACAACCCCTTGTATACCCACGTTTTTGGAGGCTCTAAAAAATAAATTTCGGGCCAGGCCTGTTTGTTCTCGTATTTTAAGAGTGTTTTTCCTTGTTCTGTGTCTTTTGAATTTATACGATCTGTTTCAGGATCAGGAAAATATATCCGGCGCAGGCTATACCCATCGATACTAGAACCGCATAATCCCGCCGTTTGAGGGTTGATTCACGAACATGGGTCCTTGTTCCGGTACGATATCCCCGCATACCGATCGTAAGTCCAAGGACATTGGATCGCATAAGTGCATTTGATATGAGGGGGACAACAATAGGGGCAACGCTTCGGATCTTTCCCAAAAAGCCGGTCCCGGGATTATAACCGCGTGCCATCTGCGCCTCATGAATATGGATCCCCTCGATCTGGAGGGTCGGTATGAACCTGAGCGCAATGATGAACATGAGGATGTAATCAATGGGCATTTTCATTTTTTCCAGCGTATGTACCAGATCCCGGGGCTGGGTTGATAACAGGAACAGCTGAAACGCAAAAATCAGGACAATAAACCTGAAGGTCAGGATGAATCCGATCTCAAGAGCGCCCTGCGTTACAGGAAAGCTGCCCCCGATGAGGGACGCCTAAGGGAACTATGGTTCCCAGTGCAGCGCCATTTGGTATGGTAATGAGTGTGATTATAATGAACACGACACTCATGACGATGATGAGCTTTGACTGTTGCATCACCTCACGGCGAAGCCCGCTTCCATAAGCAAGTACGAGAAGGGCAATGATAAGACCCGCAAGAAAAAACAGATTTATCGAGATAATGCACATCAGGCTGATGATAATGATAAATACAATTTTTGAAACCGGGGTTAGCCGGTGAAAGAATCCGTCATTGTGAACGTATTGCAATATCTCTACCATCACACCACCAATGAATCTGAAATGGTTTTTCCTTTTTCCATAGTTATGATCCGATCAGCACATTGCTCCGCAATCTCTTTGTTATGGGTTATCACAATGATGGTATGCCCCTTGTTCCGGAGATCTTTTAATATTTCCATAATAAGGCGAGCTTCATTGCCATCAAGACCAGTCGTCGGCTCGTCCAGTACCGATAATTGAGGGAGACATGGAGATAATACAGGCAATGGCAAGCCGTTGCCTTTCACCCCGTGAGAGCCAACGGGGGGATTCTTTAATGGGGTGGACGGTCTCCAAAAACCAGTCCGGTATCGGAGCCTCCGTCCCGTAACATTCATTGCCTTGATAAACACTCACTCGTATGAGGATTGATCCGGAATGTTGTTTTCCCCGGGAAATGAAGATGTTTACCGTGAGGCACTTGAACTACATGCGAGATATAAAGGAAAACTGGAGATCCGATCAAAGGTCCCTCTAAAGAATAAACACGATCTTTCTCTTGCATACACCCCAGGGGTAGCCGAAGTATGCCGGGAAATTGCAAAAGACAAAAACCTTGCGTACCGGTATACCATGAAGGCAAATACGATTGCGATCGTAACCGATGGTTCCGCGGTCCTAGGGTTGGGTAATATCGGTGGGGATGCAGCTATTCCGGTTATGGAAGGAAAAGCAATCCTGTTCAAGGAGTTTGCCGGCATCGATGCATTTCCGATCTGTTTTGAAAACTATGACACGGATTTCACTGACCAGGTCAAAAATATCGCACCTGTCTTTGGCGGGATCAATCTCGAGGATATCGCGGCACCAAAATGCTTCGAGGTGGAGGATGCCCTTCAGGAGATCGGTATTCCGGTAATGCACGATGACCAGCATGGTACAGCCGTTGTCGTTCTGGCTGCGATTACGAATGCCTGTAAGGTGACCGGTAAAAAGTTTGAAGACCTGCATATCGTGATATGCGGAGCCGGAGCAGCCGGCTACGCGATTGCCCGTCTGCTGAAGTGTATCGGATATGATCCCTCTGTGTGCACGACCGTGCACGACATCATTGTCTGTGATACCCATGGGACCATCTTCCGGGGACGGGAGGGTCTGTATAAAAATAAATATAAGTTCATCCTCGCAGAAGAGACAAATCGCCGCGCTCTTGCCGGAACGCTTGCGGATGCGATGAAAGGTGCCGATGTTTTTGTGGGTGTATCAGCCCCCGAGATTGTCACTGAAGAAATGGTCAGGTCAATGAATTCTGATGCGATTGTATTTGCTATGGCAAATCCGGTGCCGGAGATCTGGCCTGACAGCGCAAAGAAGGCCGGTGCCGCTGTCGTGGGGACGGGGCGAAGTGATTTCCCCAATCAGATCAACAATGTGCTTGCATTTCCCGGTATATTCCGGGGGGCGCTGGATGCCCGTGCCACGCGGATTTCCGACGAGATGAAGATTGCCGCGGCGCATGCAATTGCAGAGTACGTGCCAGAACCCCAAAAAGATCGGATCCTGCCTAATATCCTTGATAAGGCGGTAACTATGGCAGTAGCAGCTGCGGTTGCAAAGGCAGCAGAAACATGCGGGTGCAGCAGGAAAATATAAGAAAATCTTATCTATAGCCGAATTTGTTCTCGCGGCGACAAGGTGATCGCAGTTTTAAGTAGGAATCATATGGACGAGTTCCGGCCCGACAAATACTCTGTATCTGCCATGTTTATTTACTATTCAACAGGATGTGCTTCCCTTTCGTTTTTCAGGGAAAAACCATGATAGTTATCGGTTTAAGGTTAATATGGGTCGTTCGAACCATCGCACCAGATTAACCATATCCGGTGATCTCATAATCGATTGAGGTAGAATTTTTTGCACATTCTTTTCCATGGATAAGAACTTCATCAACCATCTTTTTTAACAAAGTCGGGTAGATCGCTCCCACCATCTCCCGGACAGGTTTTCCGTCACAGAAGAATTTGAAAGTCGGCGTGCTCCGGACACCATAGCGTTCTGCGGTCCACTGGTTTGTTATGATGTTAAGCCGGGCAAATATGACTTCCTTCCTGTATTCCTCCGCATAATTCCTGAAGTAGGGTTCCATCTGGTGACAGAACACGCAGTCGGGGGAATAGAACATAACTGCGACCGGTTTACTGCTCTTTTCAACCGATCGTTCCCATGTGACATCATCTACTTCAATGAGCAGTTCCGGTACCTGCTGCGGCACAGGCGGTGTATTTTCCTTGGTAACCGGCGCCGGCAAGACCGGGCTCCTCTTTTGTTATCAGTATATCTTTTTTATCGTCTTCCATGAGGCCCCCCTGCAGACATTAGAGAATGCGGGAAATATAGTTTTTCCTGCTTAAAAATTCGCATCGCTGAATTTGGTACGTGTTTTCAAAGGTGCAATCCATGGATGGGGAATTTGTTTTTACCCGCAGCCAATTTTTTCCTGCCGCGGTGAGCCATTGGCGAAATTCCGGTGATTGTTCAAAAAAAACACTCATGACCGGAATGGCATCAATAACCGACGGAATCATTGATCTCTGACAAGCTTAGTCTTCAACCTTTGAATGTTGATGCAACGTACGGCAGTGGAGCAAGACAACATATGTAATACCATGCTCACGTGCATGAACGGATTATTCACTTCCGATAACCGTAAATTTCAGGACAGCATATCCTGCCCATTTATTGCAGAAGGGATTCAATCACGATCCGTACTGGAAGGGAGTGATACAAGGATGCTGATGCGAATTGGCGGGAAGGAGGTCGAAGGTATCGATGAAACCTGGATCGACGTGAAAAATCCGGCAACCAGTGAGTTCATCGATCATGTGCCTGCCGGCACAAAAGAAGAGGTCACGCTCGCGACTGAAGCGGCAGAAAATGCTTTCCCCACCTGGGCAAAAAAGTCGATGCGTGATCGGGGAAAAATTCTGTTCCAGGCTTCCCAGAAGGTAAGAGATCAGTACAAGGATCTCGCACGACTTCTGACACTCGAACAGGGTAAGCCCCTGAGAGAATCAACGGATGAAGTCAGGGGTTTTGCAAATATCCTTGAATTTTATGCTGGTATTTCTGCCTGCCAGAATGGTGAGGCGATCCAGCTTGGGATTGCGGGTGATTGTATGGTTATCCACCAGCCGCTGGGTGTGTGCGGATCCATTATTCCCTGGAATATGCCGGTCCTTATCATGGGCTGGAAAATCGGCCCTGCACTTCTTGCAGGCAATACCATGGTGTTAAAACCCGCATCGGCAACCCCTCTGACCAATCTGAAGCTCGGACGGATTCTCGAAGAGGGAGGTCTCCCTCCGGGCGTGCTGAATATTGTTACGGGAAGCGGGGAATCGGTGGGGACGGCGATGGTGAAAAATGCTTCTATCCGGAAATTGTCATTTACCGGTGATTATGAAACGGGTTGCAGGATTCGGGAGATCGCCGGATCATCTCTCAAAGATATAACCCTCGAACTTGGCGGATCTGATCCGATGATCGTTATGCAGGATGCTGACATAGACAAGGCAGTCGACGGTGCACTACGGGCCAGATTTTATAATGCAGGACAGACCTGCACAGCGGTAAAACGGCTGTATATTCATGAAAAGATAGCCGTCGTATTTATAAAGAAATTACAGGAACGTGTTGAGGCCCTGACCGTAGGAAACGGGCTCGGGTCCAAAGTTGATATCGGTCCGATGAACAGTGAAGGGCAGCGGAAGAAAATCTTGCGAAGAATAGAAGAAGCGCGAAACAACCAGGAAGGGACGATCCTTACCGGCGGGCACTCGCTGAAGGGAACGGTATATGAAAATGGATATTTTTATCGCCCGACTCTGGTCACCGATGTTATGCCCGGATCAGGTCTCTTGACCGATGAAATTTTTGGACCGGTACTTCCCATTATGACGGTTCCGGATCTTGACTGTGCTATCCGGGAGGCGAATAACACCCGTTTCGGGCTCGGGGCGTCTGTCTGGACAAAAGACCTTTCCATCGCACGACGGGTGTTCAGTGAAGTGAATGCAGGGATCATCTGGGTGAACCGTCATCTTACCGTTCCTCCTGAAGTGCCATTCGGGGGAATGAGCGCCAGCGGCACGGGACGGGAAAACGGGCAACACGCGCTGGACGGGTACTCACAGACAAAAACCCTGTATCTCGGGTGGTAAGTATATCCTGGTGATTCTCATGCTCTACCGCAAAGTTCCAAAAACCGGCGACGAACTCTCAATCCTTGGGTTTGGTTATATGCGACTTCCCCTGAAAAAGGGTGGCGGGATCGATGAAGCACGGGCGATCCAGCAATTGCGGTTTGCCATCGATCGCGGGGTCAATTATGTTGATACGGCACCAGCATATCACTTTGGCAGGAGCGAGAGCATACTCGCCCGTGCTCTTGCTGACGGTTATCGTGAAAAAGTACGGGTTGCAACAAAGCTTCCGCCATGGTCTGTCCGTTCACGGGATGACATGGACCATATTCTAGATTCTCAACTCACGACCCTCAATACCGATCATATCGATTACTACCTGCTTCACAGTTTATCCGGTACCGAGCTGGAAGAAAATGGAGAATCTCGGAGTCCGGGATTTCCTCGACTCGGCCAGGGATGACGGGAGAATAAAAAATGCCGGCTTCTCCTTCCATGGAGATCTTACATCCTTTAAATGGATCATAAATGCGCACAACTGGGAATTTTGCCAGATCCAGTATAATTATCTTGACGAGCGTACCCAGGCCGGGACCGAAGGACTTGAGTATGCAGCGGGAAAGCACCTCGCAGTCATGATCATGGAACCAATCCGAGGTGGCAATCTTGCCGGGCGGGTGCCGGAGGAGGTAAAAAAAATCTGGGAAGAAGCAACGGTCAGTCGTTCTCCTGCCGAGTGGGCACTGAGGTGGGTATGGAACCATCCTGAAGTTACGGTTGTCCTCTCCGGGATGAATGACGAATTGCATATCACTGAAAATATCCGGGTGGCAAATGACGGATTCCCGGATTCACTTACCTCTGATGAACTCTCGATTATAGGGAGGGTCCGTGATACGTACCGGCAGTTAATGAAGATTGCTTGCACGGGCTGTGGCTATTGCATGCCCTGCCCGGCCGGTGTGGATATTCCCGGGTGCTTTTCCCTGTATAACGCCCATCACCTTTTTCCAAAAGACCGGAGTGCAAAATTTCACTATATCGGGCGTCATGGCGGATTGCTCTCCGGGGTTTCCTATGCCGGGCTGTGCAGGGCATGCGGAAGGTGTACCACGATCTGCCCACAGCACATTCCTGTTCCTGAACGGCTCAGGGAAGTGTCAAAGGAGATGGAGGGAATGATGGGGGTGATTGTTCCGGTCCTCAAAGGAGGACTATGGTGCATGGACCAGGTCGGGTATATCAGGCGAAAGTCAGGATTTAAGTAAAACCAATCAGGTTTTATCTGATTTCCCACCTCAAACTGTTGTCGGAATTCGACTGTGTGAAATCCTTATAGAAAAAAGGTCCGGGGTGTTTATTGCGCCCGGTTCCTTTTTGCTCCACGGGCCGGTGAAATTTCACGTATCGATTTCAGAAGGAAGAACCCGACAACCCCAAACGTGAGGACAGGTGAGACCCAGAATGGAATATCTGCACCAAAACTATCCATGATCATAATAATTCCCAAAAAGAAAATAGAATACATTGCCCCGTTTTTGAGATACAGGTATTTCTTAATTGTGTTGACATTACGCAGGGTCAGCTCCCGGACAATAAACGCCCCGATACCATTACCGATCAGAATCAGAGGGACTGCCATCGTAAATGCAAATGCACCAATAACGCCGTCAATGGAAAACGTGGCATCAATGACCTCGAGATAAAAGATCTTGCCGATATCGGACATTTCCGACGAATGAAGCATCTTTTCCTCTTCCCGTTCTGCATTCTGTCGGAATCCATGGACGATAAAAAAAGCGGAAGAACCGACAACTGCACCGAAAGCCATAAAAGGGTTCCTTGCGAGCGCAAACCACACGATCCCGGTGAGAAGAATGGAGACAATAGCAAAAAACCAGACACCTTTTGTAGCAATATAACGCTCCCCCCGAAGACCAAAATTTTTTCCCTCTAAAAACAACCAGTGAAGAAAAAGAAAGAGCAGGAATGTCCCACCACCTGTGAGAAGAACCGGCGCTGATTGTTCAACTGCCGCAAGAATTAATGGATCACCTGAGAATGTTGCCGTAAAAGCTCCGACAGGACCGAGGGCCGGAGTTGATAACCAGACGATTAGCCATGGAAGTAACCCCCGTATCGCGAAAACTGCAAACAGCAGTCCCCATACGAGGAACCAGCGTTTTGCCCGGTCGCTCATCGTTGAGAGTACTTC
Organism: uncultured Methanoregulaceae archaeon; assembly: GCA_963829335.1. Taxonomy (GTDB): domain Archaea; phylum Halobacteriota; class Methanomicrobia; order Methanomicrobiales; family Methanospirillaceae; genus Methanoregula. The sequence goes on along the minus strand of CAWHIE010000001.1, from coordinate 93,022 downwards.
AGCATTGATTATTGCGTTGTCTATGCTGGTTATCGTCTCAAATAATATGAGACCGGTAATAATGAGAACTATTGAAAAAAGATCCATATCTTAAAGAAAATATTGGATTCAGCGTTGTATAAATAGTGTCTGTGCTTCATCATGGACAACAACTACTCATGATGAATCCATACAAATCCGGACGATATCAGGTATAACGCAACCGGAAATCCTGTTTCAGGAACCGGATTGTGCTGGGATATATGTTATTGCAAACCCGAAGAAACAGGGAATCAGGTAATTTAAAATTGTTGTACCGGAACAATCCCCAGATACGATAGTGGTATATCGCAGAACGTAAATATATCTGAACCCTTAAATCAGGTGAAGTGGGTTATTGTGATCTCGGTCCTGTATATTGACAAAGACCAGATTCTCCTGGATTCCGGCAAGCGTTTTCTCGAACGTGAAGAGGATATACGGGTAGATACAGCCCTGTCTTTACATGAAGCTCTCCCGTTACTGAAAACTGGTCCCTTTGACGCAATCATCGCTGACTACCGAATTCAGGAAACGGACGGCATTCAGCTCCTTAAGGTTGCTCGTGAAAAATTCCAAAAGTCCCCCAGCATCATCTTTACCGGCAGGAACAGTAACGATGCCTTTAACAAAGCAATTGACACCGGGGCGGATTTTTACTTCAGGTTAAACGACGATCCCAAATCCCAGTTTGCAGAACTTGCCCATATTGTACGACAGGCGGTCAGGCTCCGGGAAAATGAACGAAAAATCGTCCGTCTCAACCGGGTGTATTCGGTGCTTGCCCGGGCCAGTGAGGTCATCGTGCGCTTCCATGACCGGATGCAGCTCCTGCAGGAAATATGCAGGATCGCTGTCCAGGAAGGGGGATATGCAATGACCTGGATAGGGTTTGAGGATACCGAAACCCACCGGATTAAAGAGTGTTGTTGCGAGCGGGGCGATCGACGATTTTTTTGTTAATGTCAGGATGTCATCGGAAGATATTACGAACGGACAGGGCCCGACCGTCACTACGCTGCGGAAGGGGAAATACTGCATCTGTAATGATATCCGCTCTGATACTCCCCTGCAGCATTGGGCAGAACTTGCCATAAAAAAAGGGTATCTTTCAGCAGCTGCATTTCCTATAAGCGCCGGCAAAACAACGCGGGGTGCAATTACCTTCTATTCCTGCGAAAAAGATTTTTTTACCGATCCTGAAATCCGGTTGCTTAACGGACTGTCAGAAGATATCTCATTTGCGCTCGAAACGATGGAACTTATGGATGCCCGCAATCAGGTGCAGGATGAACTTCTCCATGCGGAGCACCGGCTGACTGAAATCATCAATTTTCTCCCGGAACCAACATTTGCCATAGATACCCGGGGGAACGTGATCATCTGGAACTCAGCGATCGAAAAATTGACGGGAATCAGTCGTGCACAGATACTGGGACGGGGAAATTATGAACATTCTTTCCTGATGACGGGTGAACGTATTCCCGGGCTCCTCGACCTAGTCTTTGCGTCTGATAAAGAGCTTGAAAACTATCATTATTCATCCATTCAGCGGAGTCATAAAAGTATCAGAGCAACACTACAACATTCCCGTCTGAATGGAAGACCTGCGTCCCTTGATGTAATCGCATCACCCCTGTTTGATCAGAAAGGGCAGTATGCAGGGGCGATTGAATCTCTCCATGCCGTTCTGGAAACTCATAAAAAAGATGAAAAATTCCACCGGCTGTTTGACACAGCCGATCATGGCATACTCATCATACAATCCGATACCCGGAAAATTATCGATGCCAATTCTTTTATTCTTAATCTTACCGGATATTCACACGAATATCTTCTCGGACGAAATCTCGGTGAGATCGGATTTTTTCAGGATGAGCTGGTTGCTGACAAATTCTTTGCGGAACTGGGAAAAACAGGTTATGTACCTGTACAAGGACATTCCCCTTGAGACAAAAGAAGGTGGGATCATTGACGTGGAATTTGTCGGGGAGGAGTATTCATTCAATGATGAGCAGGTTATCCAGTGCTCCGTATATGACATCTCCGGCCGTAAACAAATCGAGAATGCCCGGATTCTTGCCCGAAAGAATCTTAATATGTTTTCGGGCATGACGAGACATGACATCCTGAATCAGCTGATGGTAGTGAGCGGCTCTCTTGAACTTGCCTCATATGGTTTACAGGATCCTGATTTACTGCAGCATCTGAACCGTGCTCAGGCAGGCTTCAAAAAATATTCAGCGGCAGATTACATTTTCCAGGGAATACGAAAATCTCGGATCGACAGCCCCGGTATGGCAATCGGTATCAGCGGTCATTCATCGGGCATTCTTCGAGCTGCAGGCAGATGTAATCACCCTCGGCCTGCCGGAAGATTCCATTGATGTTTTTGCAGACCCGCTGTTTGAGAAGGTTTTTTTCCACCTGTTCAGTTATTCCCATAAATACGGGGAAAAAGTAACACGGATTGAGGTCTCTTACCAATATACCACGACAGGTCTTATTCTGATAATCGCTGATAATGGAATAGGAGTATTGCCTGAAGATAAAACCCGTCTTTTTGTGCGAAGCAGTGGGCATGAAAAAACGCTCGGCCTTTTTCTTGCACAGAAAATCCTCGAAATTACTGGTTTAACCATCAGGGAATGTGGCGAATATAAGAAAGGCAGCCGGTTTGAGATTGTTATTCCGACAGATGGTTTTCGGACCGGTCCCCCGGTATTCTGACACCGCGGGAGCGATGGAGCTGTTCTTCGCCTTTCAGATATTCCCGCTGTTCAGATCAAAACAGGGATCTCCTTTAACGTTTTCACCATTTCTGCCGGATATGCATTGATGGAAAAAACCATCCAACAAAAACTAAATCCTCTCCAAAACCATAATAAAAAATAATGATTTCCCTTCTCTATGTAGATGATGAGCCGGATCTGCTCGATCTCTGCAAGCTTTTTCTTGAGCGGGAAGGAGAATTCTCTGTCGTCACCGTTACTTCTGCCCAAAAGGGTATTGAGGTCCTCAATGAGGGGACCATAGAAGCAATTATTTCCGATTACCAGATGCCCGGTCATGGATGGTATCGAATTCCTCAAACAGGTGAGAACCGCATTCAAAGATATCCCTTTCATACTCTTCACCGGCAAGGGGCGGGAAGAAGTTGCAATTGAAGCCTTCGACAATGGTGCCGATTTTTACCTCCAGAAGGGAGGAGATCCCCGTGCCCAGTTTGGTGAACTGAGTCATAAGATTCGTCAGGCAATCCGGAGAAAGAAGGCGGAAGAGGAGCTTCGCATGATGCACTCCACGGTGAGTAATGCTCCCGAGGGGATCCTCTGGATTAACGAGGATGGCGGGATCACCTTTTTTAATGACACCATATGTGAAATGCTCGGTTATTCCCGGAAAGAATTTGCCACACTTACGATCCGGGACATCAGCCCTCATTTTATTGAGAATCATCTGGATACTGACTGGTTCCAGACAAAACCGAGGAAAATTCGTACCGTGCAGGATATAAACCGGAAAAAAGATGGATCACTTATTCCTGTGGAAATCTCTCTCAATTACAGCGAATTCGGGCCCCGGGCATACGTCTTTGCATTTGTGCGGGATATTACTGACCGGAAGAAGGCAGATGATGAACTGAAGTCTGCCTATGAAAAGAATCAGGGTCTTATGGACCATGCAAATGATGCCATTTTCATTGCAGATGCAGAGACCGGGATGCTGCTGGATGCAAATAAAAAAACACAGGAATTAATCGGGAAGACACTTCCGGAAATACAGGCCATGCATGAAAGTAGTCTTCACCCGCAGGAAGAAGAGGAGAAATACCGGGAGTATTTTAAGAAACACGCCCGCGAAGGAACGGGCCTCCAGGAGGAGATCATCGTTGACCACCGGGGAACCCACATTCAGGTTATTGTCAGCACAACCGTTCTCTTCCTCAGCGGCAGACGTTGCCTGATGGGTATATTCCATGATATATCGGACATTAAAAAAGCACACAATGCCCTCAAGCTTGCCAATAAAAAACTTAACCTTCTGGCCGAGATCACTCGGCATGACATCAGGAATAAACTTACGATGCTGAGTGGGTATCTTGAACTGTTCACGGATCACCCTCCTGAACCTCAGCACTCGATGTATCTTGCAAAGCTGAAAAGTGCCGTAAAAATGATCGAGGCGAATATTGAGTTTACCAAATTGTACCAGGACCTCGGTGTTGTTGCACCGGTCTGGCAGAACGTGGATGGTACTTTCTTCAGAGCCTGCACCCATGTCGATATCAAAAAAATACGGTTCCAGTCCGACACCGGGGGGCTGGAGATTTTTGCCGACCCTCTGCTGGAACGGGTGTTTTATAATATTGTCGCAAATGCGGTAGAACATGGCGGAGAAGTATCGGTCATCCGGCTCTACGCGACCGAATCTCCTGCATGTCTCTTAATCAGGATAGAAGATGATGGTATTGGCATTCCGCCCCATGACAAGGAAACGATCTTCCAGAAAGGATTTGGTAAAAATACCGGTCTCGGGTTGTTCCTCTCCCGCGAGATCCTATCCATCACAAACATCACAATAAAGGAAAACGGGGAATTCCAGCATGGTGCCTGTTTCGAGATGTGTGTACCACGAGATATTTATCGTTATTCAAAAAACCAGTGACCGGAGAAAATCGAAATCCGGATCCTGATATCAGACTGATTTCGGACTGACAGCAATAATTACCTATGGTTTTCCGGGAATTTCATCGGTCCCGGGTAACGAATGGGCATGAAAATACGTTTGGTTTCCTGACACATCATGATTGATCTGATCAAAAAAGCCCCGGCTCATTATTTAATGTTTTTTTTGAAAAAGTGTATAAAATTTCTGATGCAGGAACATCAGTCCAACGGGATGGTCTCCAGCTGCGACACGAGCTCCCAGATCCGGGTACGGGCATGAATCGGCATATTGGGATCATTAGAAATTTCATCAATCTTTGAAATGGCTTCTGCAGCGCGCAGTCCCATCGCCTTTGAATTGTTGGTCAGCAGCGTCCGGGTCTCGTCGGCCACGCGCCGGATGTTTCGGGGTATAGAGCTGTCTTCCTGTATGCGCTGCAGCATCAGAATACAGTTTTCCATTGTTTTTTCAGGGTTGGTCATGGTATCACCCACCTGTGTACCTGTAGTTAATACGTAGAACCGACATATATAGGTTAAATATAGAGTCAACGGTGATTTCATGCCGCCACGTAAGGAAGACGAGATTATGGCAGAGTACCTCCTTAAAGGAGGAAAAATGCTTGAAAAGTCCTGTAAAACCTGCGGGTGCCCGCTTTTTGAGATCAAAGGTAAAACGGTTTGTGTAGTCTGCGAAGAGAACCAGCCACCCGCACCGAAGAAAGATTCCATTGGCGAAAAAAATGTTTCCACGATTCCCGCCGGGGGGAATGCACGTGTCCACCGGGAGAGGCTTCGGAAGAATGTCTGATGCTCGCGGATGATCTGGCAACCACGATCCTTTCGCTCTGCGAACGTATCCGGAACGAAAAGGATCCGAATCACGTTCTGACGCTGATGAGTGCCGTGAAGACAGGAGCCGAATCACTCAACATCCTCTGTCAGTTATAAGGGCGACGGCAGAGATCATAAGATCTTGTGTCCGGTCTTTTCCCCTATCCCTTTTATCGCGAGTAACTCTGTGAGGGTGGCATTCGCAATTGCCTGCACCGATCCAAAATGAGAGAGGAGGAGCCGGGCGTTCTTCAACCCGATCTCCGGGAATGCAGAGATGATATATTCCTGCTCTTCACGGAAGTGAATGATGAGATTTATGCGGGTGGATCTTGCGCTCACCACGTGCGCTTTCCTCACGTTTTGCCAGGACAAAGAGCATCTGCGCCGTATCCTGTTCATCCTTCGTAAAGAGCAGCGAGACTCCCAGATCCAGGGTAAGGGCGGCGAGCACTCCCCTGATGGCATTGGGGTGGATGTCCCTCTGTGAATAAAGATCACCACCCTCGATGATGATCACTGGGCGGGGTGCCGCCTCTGCCATTTCCTTGATCTGCCCGAGCAGATCCCGGTCAATCAGCGTATCGACAAAATCCCGGGCGGTTTTCCGCTCAATAAGAATCCTGTCCCCGATCGCATAATCCCCATGGGCAAGCCGTTCAAGACGAATGGTGGCCCCCATACTCGAGAGAACTTCAACCACTTTTGACGAAGTTTCCCGGTCATCAATGGTAATTCCCGGTCCCTGCACCGTGAACTCATCGATTTTTGCCTGTTCGGCCAGAATCGGTTTTTGTACAGGGGACTGCACCCCTCCCATAGCCTTCATGCTCTTTATGCATCATCGTTTCCTTGGCCTGGCTGACATGACGAAATACTTCATCGGAAGTCCCTTTCGTTACGAGCACAACAACCCTGCCCGCCCCGGACCTTCCTGTTCTTCCTTTACGCTGGATGGATCGGATTTCAGAGGGTACCGCTTCGTAAAAAATTACCAGGTCAGTGGAAGGAACATCGAGACCTTCCTCTCCGACGGAGGTTGCTATAAGCACCTTGAACTCACCTTCGCGGAATCTCGAAAGAGCGGCGATCTGCTTCTTCTGTGAGAGTCCCTTTTCAGCATCTTTTGCTGCCTGACCAACAAACCGTTCACCGGCGATCCCGTTTTTTGTAAGATGATCCACCAGAAGCTGCACCGTATCCCTGTACGTAGCAAAAATAATGATGCGACTGTCCGGGTGACTTTCCAGCTGTTCGCGGACAAGGTTCAGTGTGATCGCTGGTTTTGGGTGGAGTTCCTCAGTCCATCCGAGGGATTGTTCGAAGAGTTCACGGAAGGACGGATCCTTTATCAGGCCCTGACTGGCTTTGCTGCCTCCGGAACCTGTTCCCTCCGCAACCAGTTTTGCAAGATAGCCCTTCAGCACCTCGCTTCCCTGTGATTCTGCCAGGGTGACTGCGTGCCTGAGCTTCATACATGCGGCATAAACGGAGGCTGCCGGGTACGCAGCAGGGTCACGATGTGCGATGCGTTGTTGTATCTGGGCATTAATCCCGTTGAGTGTTTTCATAGTAAGTTTTTCTCGTTTTGGCACGGCAAAACCGAGCGAATCAAGAAGGGCGAGGCGCTCGTCAATGAGGGCGTTAATAATCGTAATAGCTCCCCTGAGCTCGGGAGGGAGATCAATACTGAGGAACTCAATATCCCTTTCGAAAACATAGGGGCGGACATCAGGATCCTGTTCTGTCCGGTTTTCGATGCGGGAGATTCCCAGGTTCATGCAGACTTCCTGCACCTTCTCCGGGATGCCACCCGGGGAGGCAGTCATCGCAAGAAGCAATGGCTTGTCTGCAGTTGCAAGATAGCGCTGTGCGAGGAACACATAAGCATAATTTCCGGTCGCCCGGTGACATTCGTCAACGATGAGGAGTGTTACGTCTTTCAGTGAGTATCGACCGGCAATCAGGTCATTTTTAATGACCTGAGGTGTTGCAAGAATTACCATTGCGTGGTTCCATTCTTCAGTGCGTTCAAGGGGTGGAGCATCACCGGTGAACATGACAAACGGGGAACGCTCCAATCCGGGAGGGCTCTTTGCGATAAGGTATCGTTCAAAAAAACGGAGATGTTGTTCCACGAGAGGTTTTGTCGGTGCAAGCATCAGCACTCTGCCGCCCTCGTTATAAAGTCTGGATGCAGCAACGAGAAGGGCGACGGCAGTTTTTCCAAGACCGGTAGGCAGGATTACCATGGTATTTGCATCCAGAGCCTGTATCGCTATGGAGAGCTGGTAATCGCGTGATTCGATGGTGTCAGGTTTAATGAGGGGGTGGCTGATGAATTTCATAGTTTTGCTTTGGGCAGGAGGGATGCGAACAGGATCCGTCCCTCAATAAGTGCCTCGACCGTCTCGGCCAAATCGGCGATTGGGACGCGTATCTGTGACATTGTATCCCGGTCGCGGAGGGTTACAGAATTATTATCCCTCGTATCGTAATCGACCGTGACAGCAAATGGCGTGCCGATCTCATCCTGCCGCCGATACCGCCGTCCGATCGCACCGCTGTCATCATATTCTGCGAGGATACCTTTTTTATGGAAGGTCCGGGTAATGTCACCAGCAAGGATGTCGAGACCATCCCTGGACATAAGCGGGAAAACGGCAACCTGAACGGGTGCAACATTGGGCGAGAGTCGCATTACGGTGCGTTTTTCCCCATCGGCAATATCTTCATCATATGCCTGTTCAAGGACAGCGTAACACATCCGATCGATCCCATATGACGGTTCGATCACGTGAGGGGTTATATCCTCTCCCCGGATCTCGATTACTTCATCGCGTACCTCGAATAAACCGGCAGGGATATGAATTTTTTCATCCCCGATCTCTATATCAGCGCCATCGGGCGTTGGTATTGCTGTTTCGAGTGCGGCAAAGATCGCCTTTGCTTTTGTGCGGTACTGTTTGCCAAGCACACTCATATTCGGGATAATCCGGCGGCGCTCTGCCTTTTTTGGCACATTGTACTGGATGAAAACTGTCATAGGAGTACCGCTCTGTGCCGCATGAGCACGGAGATCATAATCGGTTCTGTCGGCGATTCCTACGGTTTCCACCCAGCCAAAACGCGATGAGAATACTTCCGCATCCCAGCAATCGGTTGCATAATGTGCCCGTTCATCCGGAAGATGCTGACGGAACCGGAGTCGTTCTGGTTTTATTCCGATAGTTACCAGAAGTTCGTGAGTCAGGGCGACATAGTATGCAACGTACTCATTAGCTATTATGCCCCGGTCAACCGCTTCCCGCATTGACATTTCCTCCGGGTCCTCACATTTCTGTTGCCGGGTATGGGTAAGTAACGGCATCCGATAGTCTTTGTATCGTCTGAATGAAGGATGACAATTCTTCTCAAGCGGATGGACGAAAATTTCTGCCTCAGCCTGTGTGAATTCACGAAGGCGGATCATGCCCTGCCGGGGTGAAATCTCATTCCTGTACGATTTACCAATCTGAACAGCCCCAAAGGGAAGCTTGTCCCGGTAAAAACGCAGCAGACGTGAAAAATCAACAAACATTCCCTGAGCAGTTTCGGGGCGCAGGTAACCAACCCGCTTTGAACCCGGTCCGATAGTTGTTGAGAACATGAGATTGAAATTGAACACTTCGACATTGCCAAGCACCTGTTCGCATGCAGGGCAAGTGCAGGATGTGATTGCAGCAGCGAGATCCTCGTTCTTCATTATCGAAGCATTGCGAATGTTCCCGGCTTCAGCAACGTGGTCAGCACGCAGGAATTCCTGGCAATGCGGGCACTGGCACATCTTATCAGAAAAACCCTTGACATGCCCGGAGGCAATAAAAACAGCCTCCTGAGCGATTGTCGGGCATTCAATTTCATAATATCCTTCCTGTACGATGTAAAAATCCCGCCAGATGTTTTCCACACGCCGTTTCATCATCGCGCCCAGTGGACCGTAGTCTATAAATCCTGCAACTGCTCCGTAGCATTCAGATGTGGGCCAGATAAATCCACGACGTCTGGCAAGTTCCATCACATTTTCAAAAACATCATCAGAGCACTGATTCAAATTTCATCACTTCTTGTATTTTCATGTAAAACTATCTCATTCAATTATTCCGCCGCTGATATTATAGTTCTCGTCACAGGGGACATGAAAAAAAGATCATGTTCTTTCATCGTCAGGGTCACACCCTTCCCGTCAGTGATGGTCTTTATCGGAAATTGACCTGCTGTCCCTCTTCTCTCTCCGGCAAAACGCAGAAAATGTGAAATAAGACAAATAATCATCGGTTTCTGTACCATGAGGTGAATAATTCGTGAAGGATTCGGGTAGTTGAATGCGCTAATCTCATTGCCGGAAACCCGGATAATATCCCTGGGATTGCATCCCGTTATTGTATCTGACTATTTATAATGGGATCCCCAAATAATTCGTTGAATGGCCTGGATGCAATAATCGAAGGGGAATGAAGATAAAAAAGATAATTACGGTGTTCAGCTATCAGGAATATAAGAGGAATTTTCTTATGAGTTATCTGGTGCTACGGGTGAAGAATGACATCTCCCTGAAATCTCGTTTATTATTCTCACTCCTGAGCGTGAACCCCTCATATGCGGTGAGGGAGATACCGGGAAGAGCCTGATCCGGCAGATGATAATTATTCCATTATCAGTATAACTTCCTATGAAAAAAGTCCATATTGCCCCATCAGTACTCTGCTGAATGAATTCATACAGAAGAACGAGATCGAGTATCTCAATGAATCGATCTCAGATCGGCTTATTAATGTCTGAATTAACCGTTTTCTTCCGATTCTGACTATGGGTTTTCCGATCGCGGGGGATAAGGTATTGTTTTTTCTTTTGTGCCTTCGGCAGACGGATTTCGATGATCTCCGGGTTGGAATCCAGAAAAAAAATTCCGTTTTTCGCTCCATATTGTTTCAGAACAGAGAGCGATTTCTATATCGTGATTAATAGGCTTTTGGTCTGAGACAATATAAAGATAACATTAAATAGGAGGCGAAGTATTGTATATCCTAATCCCATAACGGGGTACACAATGACTGAAGACAAACGCAAGGTACAGCTTCTAAAACTCTTTAGTACCATGTCAGGCAAGACAAAAATTGTTGAGCCCATGAAGAATATCCATGGTACTTTGAGAGACAGCGACGCGATTGAACGTGAGGTTGCTCTCGTCATGAGAGAGATAACGGAACAGGGAATCTTCAAAACATCTCTGAAACCGATCCAGCTTGCAAAACTTGTCACCCTGTTTTACGCCGGAAAGAATGACACAGAAATTGCTCGCCAGCTGGGGGATGAAAAACTCAGTAAGACTGTCGCACGTGCCAGGGTCAGGCTAAAGCTCTTCCGGGAACTTGATTTCAAAATGCCTTTTGATAAGGCAAAGATGGAAAAACTGATCGAGTCCGGTAAGACCATGAAAGAGGTTTCTGAAGAGCTCGGTGTAAGCCCTTCGACACTTCGTGAATACCGGCACGTGATTGAGGAGCAGGAAGATCCCACTATTGACCCTTATATCGACCGGGTCCGTGATGTCATGGAAGACCGGGATCTGTCCGAACAGATGACCCGCAGTGCAACTGCGGATAATCTTGGGGATTCCATCGATATTACAGAAGCTGAACTGATTGATGTTATGTAAGGAAAAATTCCTTCCATCCCATTCACTCTTTTTCCTTTGATTGGTGTTCACCTGCAAAAACGCATTTGCACGCAGATGGCAAATTTCATTCATCTGTAATGAGATTAGCATACATGCAACTCACCTGGCTCGGACATTCGTGTGTACTTCTTGCCGGTTCAAAAAAGATCCTGATCGATCCGTTTATTGAAGGGGGGAGTGTACTCTGGACACAACCTGATCTCGTTGCGGTCACGCACGGACATAGAGATCATATCGGCGAAACGATAAGGCTCGGGAAAAAGACCATCGCAATTTCGGAAATTGCCCGATATCTTACAGCAAAAGGACTTCCTGCCGAGGGCATGAATATTGGCGGGACCCTCGTGGTTGATGGTATCTCGTTTGCCATGACTCCCGCGAACCACTCTGGCGGGATCGAGGAAGAGGGTCATAGTTTTGCTGGGGGACTGGCGGCAGGTTTTATCATCGGAATGGACGGACTGAACATATATCATGCCGGTGATACCGGGCTCTTTACCGATATGAAACTGATAGGGGAACTCTATCACCCGGATGTCGCTTTGTTACCGATCGGGGGACGATATACCATGGGCACGGCCGAGGCGATGATGGCAGCAAATTTTATCGGTGCGAAGATGGTGATACCTATTCATTACAACACTTGGGATAAAATCAGGGCGGATCCTCTCCTGTTCAAAAAGGCGGTTGAACGGACGACGGACCTCCATGTTGAGGTGCTTCAGCCGGGAGAGAGTATAACGTTACCTACCAAACCAAATAATGCATGAGCCGATGATGTTGGATAATCACCGGTGGGAGGATTCTATATCCTTCAGGATATTGCAGGATACGGAGACGATGCCTTGGACTTTTTGCATATCCTGAGTTTTGACAAGAGCACCCCCTGAAACTTTGCCCGTTTTGCCTGCACTATCCTGATGGTAATCCTACACTACGGTAACAAAATGGGAGAGTAAATACCACCGGACAGATAATGCAAACATTCCCGATAATAAGTCCACATCTATAGATATCTGACATCCTACTTCCGGTTCTGCAAGAAGAGTACATAACGCAGAAATCTTCCGGGAAGGTTCAAAGATTTTCGTAGATGTTGGCTGTTCGGATTGTCCCAGCAGGAAAGTCAGGCAGGATCTTATATAATGAATTACCGGATTATCCTATTGCCTTTTATTCTTGAAAAACCGGTAATGTGTAATACTGAAATAAAAAATGAGCAGCGGGATTGAATAATCTGATGCAGGGACTATAATGAGCCTGAATACCTTTGATATCCTCATGGTAATTGCCGTTGGTTCCATGACAGGAACCGGCATTGGTCTGATTGTCGGTTTTATCGCAAAGAAACAGGGAACGGTCACCTCGATTATGACCCGGAATGACAGGATCCTGAACTGTGCTCTGATTGCGGGTTGCTTATGTGTCAGTATCGCTGGACTGAGCTGGATCTTTCTGAGGTAACCCGGCAAACCTTTTATGGAAACGGGCTGTTAATTGGCTGTTATTGGAAACTTGAATAAAAGTTAACCCGGATTTCGTATTCTAGATGTTATCTCCGGTATTACAAAAAATGATTATAGTTAAATTATTATGGAGTAATACATAACGTAACGTAGAGCGGTCGATCCGTAGATCAAATGGACCTGAGATAGAGCCCTGCTGGAAAAAGTGGAACTGGTCTTTGACGAAAAATCATTTTATATACCTATCTGAAAGGAGAAGTGAGACAAGCAATGTTAAAAGCAACGATTGATGCAGATGTCTTCAAAGAATTTATCGATGCAATATCAGCCCTCGTCCCGGAGTGCAGGTTGCATACCGATGAGAATGGTATCTCTACGAGAGCTGTTGACACAGCAAATGTGGCAATGATCGGAATTGAACTGAAAAAAGAGGCGTTTGATTCGTACAAGGCCACAAAAAGCCAGCTGGGCATCGATATTTCGAAAATGAAAAATATTTTCGGCATGGCGGGCAAAGGGGATCTCATAAGTCTTGAACTGGCCGATAACGCTCAGAAGATGTCAGTATCAGCACACGGGTACCATTACTCTATTACTCTTCTGGATACGAATACCATAAGGAAAGATCCCAACCCCCCAACCATCAATCTTCCGGGCAAGATCGTAATTACCGGTGACGATTTCAACAATGCAATGAAGGCTGCCGCCGTGATATCGGATAAAATTGCTCTGGGAATAAATCCAAAGGAACAGACCTTTTATCTCATCGCTGAAGGTGACACAGATAACATACGACGTGAGTTCAGCAAGGATGAACTCAAATCCATCACTCCCGTTGAGGCACGATCGCTCTTCTCTCTGGACTACCTGAAAGATATGGGGAAGGTCATGAGCAAGGCATCCGAGGTTGAAATTTATCTTGGCATCGATCATCCAGTCAGGTTTTCTTTTGTCATTGCCGGAGGCAACGGGCATGTCGAGTACCTGCTCGCACCCCGGATAGAGGCCGACTGATGGATTTCAGGCCATCAGCAAAGGAACTCTCCCATTTTCCCTTTTTAAAAAAAGCTCAGGACCGTATCAAAGACGTCTTTCCTCCTCTCGATGTATTGCTCAGAGAGGAGCGGGGAAGAATTATCATCGACCTGGCGATAAAACGTATCAGCCAGGCATTATCCGCAAAAAGGACCTTTATCGCTCACTTCCAGCAGCGTGATGAGGATGAAATTGCGGCTTTTGTTTTATCCCGGATTATTGTATCCTGCATCCAGGACAAGCAGCTTTTTGAACGACTGTCGCGCTATGAGGCTGAACGTGCTTATTACTTTCTCATATCGGAGTCGGGACAGAAGAGGGTGAGAAAGGATGGAATGAAAATACCCTGCTTGATGAAGACGGATACAGTCCGATAACCAAATATCTTGCTGCCGAATTCCGGATAAATATCACGGAAGCACGGATGCCGCTGGTCGATTATGTGGAAATCGCAGCTCCTTTGCATGATGAACGATTCAAGCTTGTAAACCGCCGCGTGTATCGTGGATTTGTTGAGATTAAAAAAGAAGAGCGCTATGAACTTCTCCGCGAACGAATTCGTGTAATCCTCCGCCGTGACCTTCCTTATAAAATCCCGAAATCATTATGTGAACAACTGGCACCGGTAGCAGAGCCGATAAAAAAAGTTTACCAGGAGAAGATGCTCCAGCAGTTTGGCACCATCGAGGAAAGTGCTTTTCCCCCGTGCATGCAGGCACTGATCATGGCCCTTACCTCTGGTACTAACCTGACCCATGCCGGACGCTTTGCGCTCACCACATTTATTCATACCATCGGTATGGACATCATGGGAATTGCCCAGCTTTATGCAAGATCACCGGATTATGATCCGGAGAAAACAATGTACCAGGTTGAGCACATCACGGGCCGGGGTGGTGCCGGCACGGAATATACCGCCCCGGCGTGTGCGGCAATGAAGACGACCGGACTCTGCATTCACAAGGATCCCTTGTGTGAAAAAATTGGCCACCCCCTGAGTTATTATAAAATTAAGAAGAACGACCTGTCCGGGAAAAACCGGTCAAAAACAATAAAACCGTAAAATGGACCGGAACTGTTCGGGTAATTTTTTTGGTTTACAACAGCCTGTAGATTCGGGTGTTCCTCATCAACAGGAATGATATCCGGCAACCAGGTGAGGCGGGGAAAACCAGGGTACTACAAAATGTGCCTTCAGAACTGAGAAGAACTGGACGATGAACCCGCACCCTGCGACCATGGACATTTCTTTGAGGTTCCCTTTCCTTTCAGATCTGAATGCGTGATTCCTGATCAGGGACCTGATCGCCAAGACTTTCAGCGGGAAATCCCTGTGGGGGGTTTGTGTGATACTGTCCGATGAAGAACCTATATTTCGTACGGGTCTCTTTCGCAGAGTGGACTGTGCCTTCTTCTATACAATATATTAAAAAACAATTCTTTTGGTGTCATGAAAGGCATCACGTTTTTTGATGCTTTGTTGCATTTTTTCGTTGGCGGTCATAACAGTCTTAGATTTTTTCAGGTTCACGCGGTCTCATTATTTCATCCTTTCAGATCGGATTTGATTATGGAAGAAGTATAGAATCTGTCTGGTGCACAAACCATTCTTCAAAGCAGGATTGACGAAAAGCAATCCGTGCACGCTGCGGAATCATGCACTGGTACCTTGTACCGGAATCGACCTCATAAAGAGGGGTTGATGCGAAATGTGAAGCCATGATCAGGAGTAGGGGAAGCACTACCTGTGTTGCCTCCCCCTCAGGGGGAGTGTGGGGGAAAACCCTCTTACAATCTTCACCGATAAAACAAAAAATGGACAGGATTTCTTAAGCCGATCCTCTCTATCGGAAAAATGTAGAATTACTCGGCCGGGGCTTTTTTTTCCTCGTCAGGTACATCATCCGTTGCATCAGGTTCAAATTTTTCCTGATACATTAACCAACCGATGATAAGGATTACTGGTATACCGACAGGAATAGCAAAACCCGACTGACTGGTAAAGAAAATGCCGTATTGCATAATGACAGATCCTGTGAGAAGGAGTGCCCCGGTTATCGTAACAAGAGAAGCCTTCCGGACCATGGCGGAATCCTCGCCGGTATTTGCAAGAATCACCAGGATGGTAGCAATGATGAAAAGGATAACCCCAGCAGTCCAGAGAACATACGAGATCCCGCTCCGCCCACTTATCACACCTGTAAGGACATAGGTGATATCTTTTGTGACGAGGATAAGGCTGTTACCCAAATACGTCTGCTGGTAACGGAGAAGTGCCCACTGGACACCCGTCCCCAGCCAATCGCCAATAACATAGATGTTTATCGGAATAAAAAAGACAAGGCACTGGAGTATGAGGGGAATCCTATATCGGTTCATAATAAACAGGATAAGTAATTTGCTGATTTGTGTATTGAGTATATCGAAATGATTACTTCATTGTTACATGCAAATCTGGAAAAAATATTGTAAACAGACAAAAAAAATTATTCGGTATGCTGGACGATTGCCAGCTGGTACATCCAGTCCATAAGCGGGTGACATTCCTCGACAATACACTCAAGCTCGCAGTTGATACAGGGGATCAACTCATCACCGGCAAGCAGGTCGCAGGGATTCACCGGCATCTGCCGGGCACGCAGGAGGTAGGTCTTGATCCCTTCTTTCTTGAACTCGGACCTCTCGATGAGTCCGGCTTCCTCGAGCTTCTTGACAATCCGCGAACATTTGCGGCTGTCCACCCCCAGTTCCTTCCAGAGTTCGCTCTGGAGGACCCCTTCGGGTTTTGACTGAATCAGTTTCAATGCTTCATCAACCGGATCTGCCACGGTGACCACCTTTTCGCTCATCAGATGACCGGCGCGATAGTAAGGATATTATTGCCCCTGATTACGACCGTTCCGAGGCTTCTCCCCCGCTGGTTATCGACAAACTCAATCGTCTCGTCCATATGAATATTCAGGTACTCGTCCACGGCCACAAGGCGCCCCTGCAGTTTCTTGTTCTCGTCTTTGATCTCGACAGATATCTTCGCATCAACAAGGCCAAACACTTTTTTTATCGGCAAAACAATTCCGTTAACCATCTGCCCTAATTTGGGATGCAAGATAATTAAAGTTTGCCCATCTGCACAAAATCCCGCACCATATCCCGACAAATGCTCCACTACATACCGACGGCGTTTGATCCAAAAAGACTGGAGTGAGAGAGACGGACAAAAATTATTCTTGGGGAAGCGGCTCCCAGCGCTGTGACAAATCTTTTTCGACGCCGGGCAGGGTGGTGTATTCCATCTCCTCAAGCGAGAGCCGGTGGGGTTCGAATGGTCCCTGGGCCCGTATAATATCCGCAATTTCATTGCACCGCGACCGCACCCTGTCGAACCCGATATCGTCAAACATATCGGCAGGGCCAATCAGTTTCCCGTTACTCACCTGGAAACCCATGCATATGACACGCGGCGGGCCGTCAAACCGGGTGCAGTTCGCATCGCACAGTCCGACCGGCATGAACGGGCCGTGGTGGGATCCCCGCATCCATCCGGCAACAAGAACGGGAGTGCAGAACGGCTCGATCACCTCGCCAACAGCGGGAAAACCACTCTGGGAACGCACGATCATGACAGGATCATCCTTACCCACGTATCTTCCTGCCAGAAGACTCAGGCGCTGGGTGCTGGTGGAGGCAGCGATGTCCCCATCACGCCTGAACACATGTTTGATTACATAGCGTGACGGTGTTCCGATATATGCAAGCAGGTTGTAAATCTCTTCAGGGCAGGTGAACATGATCCGGCGTTTTTTGAAAAGGTCGTGGACCTCAAAGACAAAACCCTTGTGCATTGACGGGTCTATGACAAGACCTGATGTGTTGAACGGGTCGGCAAAGATCTTGTACAGGAAGAAGTTCCATGAACCCGGTTCGGTCTTGTCGGCCATGAAGACAAGAACGGGATCGCTGCCCCGCTCCTCAAATTCCATCTCTGCAACACCGGGTCCCATCCCCTTGACATTTCCGGAAAAGGCAGTGGCAAGCATATCCTGTCCCGCCCCATAGAGTTTCAGGCTCTTTGCAATCGCCGTGCATTCCATGAATACATCCCAGGCAAACCGGTGAATCTGCTCGTTGTCAACCCCGTGGGTATGCGTCATGATCAGTTCGAGATCATCGCCGCAGTGCGTGACAAAAGAATCGATTAGGAGCTTACCCTCCTGTTCCTTGAGCATCTTTGATGCCTTTTCCAGGAGTTTCGGATGGGTTCGGGAGTGTCCTGGGAAACTTCCGACATCAGCTTTTATAACAGAAATCGTCGTTTTTGGCATAAAAATTCACCATACGAAATATATCATTTGTATTAAATATTATGGGTAGTATTTATAAGATATTTTCTCTCACCCGGGATGCTGACCCGTACGAACCAAATGCCCTGAAAAAGACAAGACTTTCGGCATATGCCATCGCCTGGATCGCATTCTCGGTATCCTGGTCAACCGCATACAGGTCCTTAAAAAATTCTTTTATGGCAAACTTGCAGTTGCTGTCAAATATCTGGCTGTCTTTTTTCCCGGGATTTGCGGCGCGGTATTTTGCCAGAGTCCATTCCTGAATCTCCCTGTATAATGCCGGTTCGTACACTTTGAGCGTAGTGAACACCACGTCCTGCCAGAAGGTACCGACGTTTCCCTTGATGATATCTCCCTTGGGGAAATGCAGGTTGATCAGGTCCCGGGGTGTACCGGTGATCCCATGCTGGGCGATACCGACATGCAGGTTGTTATCACGGAGGGCCTGCGCGATTGCTTTTGTCTGGGGGATATCGATGGAGAGCTGTGCGACGACATTGCCGTTTTCATCATAGGAATGACCGTGCGTACTCCCGTTGGCGATGGCAAGTACCTGTGGCTGAATACCGTTTTCATGAAGGGCGCTGATGAATGCAACTGCCTCCGCCGGCTTTGTCAGGATCAGCCCATGTCCGTCCTTTCTCCCGATCTCGCCCACCTCCACCTCAAGCCCGAAATCCTTTCCTTTCATCCTGTTTTTGATAAACAGGGCCAGCTCAGTGGTAGCAACGATATTTGGTTCCAGTTCTTCCCGGACAGTTTTTCCTTCAAAATTAAAGAGATGCGAGGCATCGATGGCAAACGAGGTATATCCGGCCTTGATCTGGGCCTCGATCAACTGTTTTGTCTGATCGATCTCCGCGGGAGACCCGGTCTTCATCGTGATATGATCGGCATGAAGCGCCCAGATGTCAAACTGGACGGCTTCTGCGGCCTCTTTCATCTTCCTGGAGAAATCCGCCGGGGTTAATCCGGTGTACCCCCCGTTCAGGTCACATTCGGACCGGGCAAGTTCCATGAATACCGCCGAATCTGTGTCTTTTGCCGCCCTGAATATTCCTTTTGCAACCGTCGCAACACGGGTATTTGCTGCCATCACAATCGTTTTCTGGCCGGCAACGCCACGAAAGATTGTTGAACCGGGGATTGGACCACATGTTTTTTCTTTCATAGACACATCACTCCTCTCTTATAACGCTTCAGCCATAAACTTTTCAATCAGCCGGATCTCTTTTTTGCCCCCTACATAAATCGGTGTGATCTGATCGATGGTTTCCGGTCTGATTTCAAGGATATCGGTCCTCCCGTCGCTGATCGCCCCCCCGGCCTCATGGATAATCTTCCCCATGGGATTTGCCTCGTATAACAACCGCAGTTTTCCCTTTTCCTTTCCTTTGAACCCCGGATACGTAAAGACACCTCCCTTGTGGAGGATCTGGTGCACATCCGCAACAAAACAGCCGCTGAAACGGAGTTTATATCCTGCCTGCTCGAGATGTCCGATCCACTGGGCATGAGCCGGGAGGTAATCTTTCCTCAGGGCTCCGGGCGCGTAGATTTTCCCTTCCGGAATCCTGATGTCTTTATCCTTCAGGACGAATTCTCCGGAATCCTGCATGACAAATTCATGGACCCCTTTTCCCGCGGTTAATGTCAGGACAGTCAGGGGGCCATAGAGAATGTACAGGGCTGCTACCATGGCCGTCCCCTTCTCGAGCACGTGCCCGGGATAGATGCCGATGATCGATCCGGTGCAGAGGTTCACGTCTATCAGCGAGGATCCGTCAAGAGGGTCGATAACAACCCCGAAGTTATATTTCGGATGATCTATCTCGATGATCTGCTCCTGTTCTTCCGTTGCGACATACCGGGCGAGGCGTGTCTTTCTCAGTCCCGAAATGAAGACCTGGTCGGCATATTTGTCAAGTGCCATCTGCTCTTCGCCATAGACATTCCGGGTACAGTCCTCTGACGGTGTTTTCATGCATGTGGCAAGGAATCCTCTCTTCACGAGCTGGGCCTGTGTGCTCAAAAAGAGAATTAATTCCGTCAGGCTTTCGTCTGTTCCCGAACTGACAAGAAAATCTTTCAGATTCATTTTTTATGCCTCCTCTACAAATTGGGTTTTATCCCGCCGAATCCAACCGGATTTTTTTAAGCTGATTAGTCCTTTGATCCCGAGGTTTATCAGGATTATTATCCATGCGCTGCGGGTTCGACACCTCGCTAAAAGGTGTGAACATCCTTTCCGGGACGAACTACCACAGGATTATGGTGTTACGGAGGATTATCGAATATTTTTTCACAGATTTTTTTGTGCTTTGAAGAAATCTGAAGAAACAAAAGTTCACGTCAAACCATGAAAAATTTGCATATGGGCGAAAGTTCCCCGCCTCAGGGCCTCTCATAGGCACGGCGGGCAATGAGGTTTACCCGTTTTTTTTGAGGCTACGATCCGCCGCGGGGGTACCCTGCCCAGGACGGCAGCGTTCATCACCATAACGGCGGAGCCTTGACCCCCGTAATCAGCAATGAGCACATAACGATTTCCCCGAGTAAATCAATGCAAAATCGTACTGACGCTCTTCTTGGGTCGGAAGCAGGCGCCGGAAGGCGGGAATTCATTCCGTAACCAGAAGAACATTAAAAAGTATAGGTAGTTCAGGATCAGGTATTCCTGAACACCAGCTTTCCTTCTTTCTCATCAACCACGATCTCCTTGTCTTTATTTACGTTTCCTTCCAGGATCATTTTTGACAATTCATTCAGCAGGTTTTTCTGGATCACCCGTTTGATCGGCCGTGCACCGAATTGCGGGTCAAAGCCCTGGGTGGCGATAAACTGGATGGCTTTCTTTGTTGCCTTGAGCCGGATATCGCTCTTCTCGAGCATTTTCTGGACGATCCCCAGTCTGGAGCTCGACAACCGTCTGGATCTCATCCCTTGTGAGCGGTTTGAACATGATGATCTCATCGATCCGGTTGAGGAATTCGGGACGGATGGTCTTCTTCAGCAGGTCGAACACCTGTTCCCGGGTGCGGTCGAATACCTCGTCCCGGTTTTTGTCGGTGACATGTCTCCAGGTTTTCCTGGATGATGTGTGACCCGATGTTCGATGTCATGATGATGATGGTATTCTTGAAATCCACCGTGCGGCCCTTGTTGTCGGTCAGACGGCCGTCGTCAAGAACCTGCAGCAGGATGTTGAACACATCCGGGTGGGCTTTTTCGATCTCGTCCAGCAATACCACGGAATAGGGCTTTCTCCGGACGGCTTCTGTCAGCTGCCCGCTTTCTTCATATCCCACATAGCCCGGAGGCGCTCCGATCAGCCTCGAAACGGTATGCCGTTCCTGGTATTCCGACATATCGATCCGCACCATGCTGTTCTCGTTGTTGAAAAGGAATTCTGCCAGGGCTTTTGCCAGTTCAGTCTTTCCTACACCGGTCGTCCCCAGGAAAATGAAAGACCCGATCGGGCGTTTTGTGTCCTGCAACCCGGCACGACTCCGGCGGATTGCATCGGAAACTGCCCCGATGGCCTCGTCCTGGCCTACGACACGCTTGTGCAGTTCGGTCTCGAGGCTCAGCAGTTTTTGTTTTTCGCTCTGCAGCATCCTGCTCACGGGAATGCCGGTCCAGCGCGAGACCACTTCGGCAATCTCCTCTGCATCCACCTCCTCGTTCACCATCGCGGAATCCTTTTGCAGCACGGTCAGTTTTTCCTTCAAGTCCCTCGATGATCTTTTCGGTCTCCGGGATATCGACCATAGCGGATCTCTGCCACCTTTCCGAGGTCGCCGCTGCGTTCGGCACCTTCGGCCTCGAATTTCAGGTTCTCGATCTCATTTTTCCGCGACTGGATCTGTTCGACAAGATCTTTTTCCGACTGCCACTTTGCCTTCAGCCGGTTTCGTTCCTCGGTCAGGTTCGCGATCTCTTCATTCAGGGCCTTCAGTTTTCCCTGGTCTTTTTCACGTTTGATGGCTTCCCGTTCAATTTCCAGCTGGCGGATCTTGCGTTCAATCGATTTCCAGTTCTTCCGGTACCGAGTTGATCTCGAGGCGGAGTTTTGATGCAGCCTCGTCGATCAGGTCGATCGCCTTGTCGGGAAGGAAACGGTCGGAGATATATCGTTGCGAAAGTTCAACGGCGGCAATGATCGCCTCATCCTTGATCCTTACATGGTGATGGGTCTCGTATTTCTCCTTGATTCCCCGGAGGATTGAGATGGCATCCAGCGTATCCGGCTCATTGACCATCACCGGCTGGAAACGTCGCTCGAGCGCCTTGTCTTTTTCAAAATATTTCTGGTATTCCTTCAGGGTAGTTGCACCAATGACATGCAGTTCCCCCCGTGAAAGCGCGGGTTTAAGGATATTGGCCGCATCCATTGCGCCCTCGCTGGCACCGGCCCCGACCAGGGTATGGATCTCGTCAATGAAAAGGATGATCTCCCCTTCGGCGGATATCACTTCCTTGATCACGCTTTTCAGCCGTTCTTCAAATTCTCCCTTGAATTTGGCCCCGGCGATCAGGGCTCCCATATCGAGGGAATAGAGTCTGCTTGGTCTTCAGGTTATCCGGTACATCCCCGTCAATGATCCGGTGGGCAAGACCTTCGGCAATGGCTGTTTTTCCCACGCCGGGTTCCCCGATGAGGATCGGGTTGTTTTTCGTTCTCCTTGAAAGGATCTGCAGCACCCTGCGGATCTCTTCGTCACGACCGATGACCGGATCGAGTTTCCCGCTACGGGCAAGATCGTTCAGGTTCCGGGCATATTTATTCAGGGCATTATAGGTCTCTTCCGCGTTCTGGCTGTTCACGGTCGCACCTTTCCGCAACTGGCGGATGGCAGTTTTCAGGTCTTTCTCCGTAACCCCGTTCTCCTTCAGCAGCCGTGAAGTGCTATCGTTCACCGAAAGAATTCCCAGGAGAAGATGCTCGAGGGAGACAAATTCATCCCTGGATTCCTGGGAAAGTGCGGTGGCTTTCTGCAGGGCTTTTGTGGCATCATTGGAGAGGTACTGCTCCCCGCCACTGACTTTGGGATAAGAATCGAGGATCCTGTCGAGTGCAGGGGTGAAAACTATCAAGGTTCACATTCAGTTTCTTCAGGAGGTAAGGAATGACATTCTCGTCAACCATAAGCATCCCTTTCAGTAGATGCGAAGTCTCGATGGCCTGGTTCTGTTTTGCCGTTGCAATTTCCATTGCTTTCTGAACGGCTTCCTGTGATTTGATGGTGAAATTGTTGAAATTCATGATATCGGGTCTTCTTTATATTTGTTGTTCGTTATTCGCTACGGTTATTGCAGGCTGAAATCACGCGAAGGTTCTGGTTGGAACGATCTGCCGGATCCATCCGCCAGGGGGAGTATGCGTACAGGGCGCCAGTGAACCTTCATTGCCCGCCTGTCCAAACCAGTATCGTGATGCTTTTATATCACTCTCTGATCTCATATAATGATTTACCATAAGTTAGTATTAAATAATATATAAAATATTCGTTAATACCAGCAATGGAAAAATAGACGATGAAGGAATCAAATGTGGAATTTTTATTTTCTCTCCATCTTCTTCTCAAGGGTCTCAGTCAGTTTCGTGACCCCTGCAAAATCCTTTTTCCGCTGGTATATCGCCTTCCGGAGATCGATGACCATTGTTTCATCGATCATTTTAGGCATCGTGGCCGCGCGGGTGATCGCAGCCAGAGCTTTTCAAGGATGGTTCGCTGGTCCTGGTTATAGAGCATCTCCCATGCCTGGCGTTCGGATTTCTCCAGGGCATCACGGTCAAGCGATCCCCTTACTTTCGCAAGGCAGCATCAAAGTGCGCTTGTGTCATCATCACGTTCTTGATCGCATCTTTCCGCTCATGCTCGTTGCTCGTACCCATCATGATGATGAAATCACGCATCGCCGCCATCTTTGCTTCCCGGACAAGCGCCTCGATATCAGCCCCGACATATCCTTCGGTCTCTTTGACCAGTGCCTCGATATCGACATCCTTTGCGAGGATATTGCCGGTCTCTCCGCCGAGATAGACCTCGAAGATCTTCCTCCGGCTCTCTTCATCCGGTGCCGGGACATAGATATGGCGTTCAAGACGTCCCGGGCGGAGCAGTGCCTCGTCCAGCATGTCCGGGCGGTTGGTCGCTGCGAGGATGGTCACGTTCTTGAGTTCCTCCATGCCGTCAAGTTCGGTCAGGATCTGGCTTACCACACTCTCCGTTACATGGGAGGATCCCGAGGTAACTCCCGCGTTTTGGTACAAGTGCATCGATCTCGTCAAAAAAGATGATCGAGGGGGATGCCTGCCGTGCCTTACGGAAGATCTCCCGCACGCCTTTTTCTGATTCCCCGACCCATTTCGAGAGGAGTTCCGGTCCCTTTACCGCGATAAAGTTACATTCACTCTCGTTGGCCACCGCTTTTGCGAGCAGGGTTTTTCCTGTTCCGGGAGGACCGAAGAGCAGGATCCCTTTGGGCGGTTTTGTCAGGAGCCGCTCGAACACATCCGGGAATTTCATGCGGCCACTCCACCGCCTCCCTGAGTTCCTGTTTGACATCCTCAAGCCCGCCGACCTGGTTCCAGGTAACATCAGGGACTTCAACAAGCACCTCGCGCATCGCGCTTGGTTCGACATGCTTGCGGGCCTCTGCAAAGTCTTCGTTGGATACCTTCAGCTGGTCGAGGACCTCGTTGGGAATGTCCTCATCCAGCTTGATCTGGGGGATCACCTTTCGCAGTGCATGCATCGCGGCTTCCTTGACCAGCAGCGCGATGTCTGCGCCAACAAAACCATGTGTTGAGTTGGCAAACTCCTCAATCCTGACATCATCGGCCAGCGGTACACCCCGTGAATGGACCTGGAAAATCTCCAGCCGCCCCTTTTTGTCGGGAATGCCGATCTCGATCTCCCGGTCAAAACGCCCGCCACGCCGGAGCGCCGGATCGATGGCAGTCCGGGAGGTTGGTCGCCGCTATGACAATGACCTGCCCTCTCCCCTTGAGACCGTCCATCAGGGAGAGGAGCTGGGCAACCACACGCCGTTCGACCTCTCCCTGGACCTCGGCACGCTTGGGAGCAATGGAATCGATCTCATCGATGAAGATGATCGCCGGCGCGTTCTGCTCCGCCTCTTCAAATTTTCCCCGCAACCCTTTCTCGCTTTCGCCATAATATTTGCTCATGATCTCCGGGCCGGAGAGCGAGATGAAATGCGCATCCACCTCGTTTGCGACCGCTTTTGCGATCAGGGTCTTTCCGGTACCCGGCGGACCGTAGAGGAGCACTCCCTTGGGGGGCTGGATGCCCAGCCGTTCGAAGATCTCCGGGTGCCGCAGCGGGAGTTCGATCATCTCCCGGACCAGCTGCAGTTCCCGCCCGAGACCGCCGATATCCTCGTAGTGGATGTCCGAGGACTCCTTCTTTCCCTCTTCGGCTTTGTATGGTTCTTCCTTCAGTTCAATCTCGGTCTCATCAGTGACAATGGCAATCCCCTTGGGGAGAACTTTCGCAATAACCAGCGTGATGGAATTTCCTATAACATCGATCCGCTGGGTCTGGCCTTCGAACACCGCCCGCCCCCGCAGGAGTCGTGAGAGGTACTGTTCTCCCCCGACAAGGCGGATCGGCTGTGTTGGCTGGATCACTACCTTCCTTGCGTATTCGGCCTCGGATTTCCGGATCCTGACCTTCTCGTCGATCCCGGTACTCAGGTTGCCTCGTGATATTTCCATCAATACGGAGAATGCTGTAACCGGTATCCTGCTGAAAACCCGGCCAGACAATAGCGGCAGCCTTCTTCTTGCCGAGAATCTCGATAACGTCTCCAGAGACGAGCCCGAGTTTCTTCATTACTTCGATACTTACCCGTGCAATGCCCCGCCCGGCATCTTCATGAGATGCCTCTTTTACGGTTACTTCGGTGAACTCTTTCTCGGTCATCCTTCATCCTTCTGACAGGTCAGGTTTACCATAAGTTAGTGTTACACTTATATATAAATATTGGGTTAGGTCAATACCTGAAAATAAGATTTTATGTAAGTTCAAAGATGGATTGCCGCTAAGAACGTTTCGGCTGAGCGATTATCTCCGGTGATAACCGGGTTAACCAGAAGCATCCAAATCTTTTTTCGTTAACCCAAATCAACTTTACTTGTTTACTTAACAAGCCAGATTTAGTCCAGAATCAAAAAACCGAGCCTTTATCTTGTCTTTACGGTAACGGGTATGATATGAGTATTGTTACAGATGCCAGAAATGGCATCGTCACCGAAGAGATGAAAATCGTCGCAGCCCAGGAAGGAGTTACGGAAGACTTTGTCCGACGCGGAGTAGCAGAAGGACACATCGTCATCCCCGTTTCCCCGTATCGGAAGGTCAAGATATGCGGCATCGGCGAAGGACTGCGCACCAAGGTCAATGCATCCATCGGGACATCTACAGACATTGTCGATATTCCCCAGGAGCTGGAGAAGGCCCGTCAGGCAGAACGTGCCGGTGCCGATACCCTGATGGAACTTTCGACCGGCGGGGATTTCGTCGAGATCCGCAAACAGGTAATCGCCAATACGAACCTCTCGGTAGGCTGTGTTCCCTTGTACCAGGCATTCATTGAGGCGGCACAGAAAGATGGTGCTGTCGTCAACATGAAGGAGGACGACCTGTTCCGGATCACCGCAGAACAGGCAAAGCTCGGCACCAACTTCATGGCCATCCATACGGGCATCAACTGGGAGACCGTCAAGCGTCTCCGGAACCAGGGTCGGCACGCGGGGCTCGTGTCCCGGGGCGGTGCGTTCATGACCGCATGGATGCTGCACAATGAGAAGGAGAACCCGTCTGTACTCTGAATTCGACTATCTGCTCGAGATCATGAAGGAACACGAGGTAACGCTGTCCATGGGAAACGGGATGCGAGCAGGAGCGGTTCATGATGCCACTGATAGGGCTGCCGTGCAGGAGCTTCTCATCAACGCAGAACTTGCGGATAAGGCGCATAACGAGGGTGTTCAGGTGATTGTTGAAGGTCCCGGCCATGTCCCCATCGATGAGATTGCCGCAAATGTCACGCTCATGAAACGGGTCACCAACAACAAGCCGTTCTATATGCTCGGCCCTATCGTTACGGATATCGCTCCCGGGTATGATGACCGGGTCGCTGCAATCGGTGCGGCGATCTCCTCTTCACTGGGTGCAGATTTCATCTGTTACGTGACGCCGGCCGAGCATCTTGCCCTCCCTACACCGGAGGAGGTCTATGAAGGGGTCATGAGCTCACGGATTGCTGCCCATGTCGGAGATATGATCAAGCTGAAAAAGACCCGCCAGGCTGACCTCGAGATGGGGCATGCACGAAGGGAACTCGACTGGGAGCGCCAGTTCGCCGTCGCCATGAATCCCGCACGTGCACGGGCGATCCGGGAAGAGCGGATGCCGGCCGATACGGACGGGTGCACCATGTGCGGTGACTATTGCGCAATAAAAATCGTGAACCGGTATTTCCAGTTTTAAGCCCTCACATTACTTATTTTTCGTTTTTGTCTTGGTGCCTGAACAATGTTCCTGCAGATGCGGATTGCCCGGATTTGTATCCTGCGGCAGCACATATATCCACCCGATAAGGGTACGTCTGGTCAATATCATCTTATAATCCCGGTCTCAAATAATCCGGCACGGTGATCCTATCAGACTGAATTTTGGGGGATTCGTCCCGCTCTCCACGATAGACTGGCGAGGGAGATCGGTCTGTACAGTTTTTTTACGCGGTTGTCCGCTTCGCTGTTCCTACTGTCAGAACGAGGCAATTCAAGATGGGGAAGACTACCGGGAGATCGAAGAACTTTTTACCATGATCCATTCCTCCTCAAAATTCATCAGCGGCGTCATTTTCTCCGGAGGCGAACCGACCATGCAAAAGGAGGGATTGATCGCTCTGGCAGAGTATGCAAAAAAAATGAAACTTGCAGTCGGGATACAAACCAACGGGTTTTTTCCTCAGACCCTTGAAGCATTGCTCTCTGAGAATCTGGTGGATAAAATTGCCATTGATTACAAAACGACCTGGGAAGGATACTCGGGCACGAAGGAGGGCTATTGTCCACCTGTCAAAGAAAACTACGAGAAAACTGTCCTGACATCCATCACTATCTGTAAAGAGGCATACAGAAAGAAAAAACTGGAAGAATTCGAGGTGGTATTTACCATTTTTTATGAGAACCAGGCATATATACTGGAGATTTCCCGGAAAATTGGCGATGTTCCTCTCGTTTTACAGCAGGGTGAGCATAAGATAGCGGTAATAAGCGATGCCTCACCGAAAATGACCCAAGGGGAATATATCTGGAGAAAACGAATACAACAGGAAAGACATCCTCCGTTGACGTTCGATGAGATCAAGGAAATTGCTGGTAAACTGGAACGAACCCTGCGCATCAGGACCCGGGAGATGGGAGAGGTAACCTATGAAGGTCGTCGGCGTCGTCGGGCTTCCCGCAAGCGGTAAGGGAGAGTTCTCAAAGATCGCAGCAGCGATGGGCATTCCGGTCATAGTCATGGGAGATGTGATCAGGAATGCCGTACACGAAAGGGGGATTGAACCGACCGATGAAAATCTCGGTGCGATGGCAAACAGGCTCCGGGCAGAACGGGGGATGGATGCCATCGCTCATCTCTGCGTACCGGAGATCCGCCGCCAGACTGCGCAGGTGGTGCTCGTTGATGGCATTCGGGGTGATGCAGAAGTCTCAACCTTCCGCAGAATTTTCCCGGGGTTTACGCTGATCGGGATCGACTCCTCGTTTGAAACGAGGCTGGCACGGATCCAGACACGGGGGCGTTCCGACGATTTTGCATCTGCCGACGAGCTCCGCAGAAGGGACACCCGGGAACTGGGCTGGGGCCTTGGGAACGCATTGCAGGACGCAGATATCCATCTTGCTAATAGCGGTACGCTTTCAGAATTTGCTTCAGAGGTCAGAAACCTGCTGGCATCTCTTGGACGGGATCCCTAATGCTCAAACCCTATTTTTCTTCCTCTGCAAAGGTATGGGAAGATATCTCATGGGTGTATGATATCGAGGACGCAGGATACAGCGGCTGGGAGATCGTAGGCGATGGCAACTACCGGCTTGACAATCCCGCCTGTTTTTCGAGAATCGAGGAGGTTATCGCGTCCACCGGGCTGGGAGTGACGGTCCATGCACCGTATGGTGACCTGAACCTAGCGACATTAAACGATCCCATCTGGCGAGAATCGATCCGGCAGATCTGCACCTGTATCGAACATGCGTCAGCCCTCACCGATCGGGTTACCATCCACCCCGGTTACCTGTCCCCGGTCGGCAAGCTGATCCCCCAGAAGGTCTGGGATCTTCAGAAGGAAGCGCTCCGGCAGATCGGGAGATGTGCACAGGAGCACTCGGTCCTTGCATGTCTTGAGAACATGATCGGTGTGAAGGAGTTCCTCTGCAGGTTTCCCGATGAGCTCATCGGGATGACCGAGGGAATAGAGGGTATCGGTATGACCTTTGATCTCGGGCATGCAAACACGATGGGGATCGTGAAAGATTTCCTCAGGCAGGTAACCAAGGCACATCACCTGCACATTCACGACAATAACGGTATGTCGGACGAACATCTTGCACTGGGGGAGGGAACGATACCGTGGAATACGGTCGGAGAGACGGTTGCCTCCCGGTACAACGGGGTAGTGGTTATTGAGGGGCGATCCATCGAAGAAGCCCGAAGAAGTCTCACGATGTTCAGGAGATGGTTCCGTTGAGCGGAGAGACGCTCCAGGTCTACTTCCTCGGCACGGCTGGGGCGCTTCCGACACCAATGCGTAATCCCCCGTGTATCATGATCCGTCGCGGTTCCGATACACTTCTCTTTGACTGCGGTGAGGGCGCCCAGCAGCAGATGATGCGTTCGCGGTGCGGTTTTGTCGTGGGTGCGGTTTTTATCTCGCACTGGCATGCAGACCATTTTCTCGGTCTCTTTGGCCTGGTCCAGACCATGTCGTTCAACGGCCGGACCGAACCGCTCACCATCTACGGCCCCGAATGGGTGCATGAATGTGTCACGATACTCCGGCAGGTCGCACGGTTCAATCTGAAATTCACCCTTGAGTCCGTGGAGCTGGCCCAGGGCTCCTGGGTACGGTTTGACGGGTATACGGTCACGGCATTTGCGGCAAAACACGGTCTTCCTGCGCTGGGTTATATCCTTGAGGAAGACCCCCGCCCGGGAAGGTTTAACCGCGAAAAAGCGATCGGGCTTGGCATCCCCCCGGGCCCGCTTTTCGGGAGGCTGCAGCGAGGAGAGACTATATCACTGGGAACCGGTGACGAAGCCCTCGAAATCCGGCCTGAACAGGTGTTGGGTATTTCCCGGCCCGGTCGCAAAATCGTCTATACCGGAGATACCCGGGCAAATTATCATGCTATTCTCCCGATGGCCCGGGATGCGGATATGCTGATCCATGACGCGACCTATGACGAGTCCGAGGCCGAGCGGGGGGCAGAGTTTTATCATGCGACCGCTGCACAGGCCGGAGAAGCGGCATCGTTCCTCAATGCACGGATCCTTGTCCTTGTCCACACCAGTTCACGGTACCCGGATGCGCAGTCACACATCAGGGATGCCGGGAAAAAATTTTCCGGTTCGATCATTGCACCCAACGACCTTGATATGATTGAGGTCGGTTTCCGTGATGAGATCTGACGGTGCAGGAGACTCATAGTAATCCCGTTCACCGGTCGATACATTGACCCTGGGGTTACACTCATGAGCCAGGGATTCAATTCATAGCGGATAATTCCGTTCCTGTCGGATGTAGTGGAGTGTCTTAAATTCCTCAGGAATAATCAGTTATCTACGGTGGTGCCTGATACCATGCCCTTAAACGTTTCTGCACCCTATATACTCCATCAGCTCGGTTCGCTAAGTGCTGCTGTGTGATGTCGTGACAACAGCGGTGTCTTACGACAGGTACGCTTCGCTGTGTGTGGTGAGAAAAACTATGGAAAATAATGATGTCATCGTCTATCGGCTGGGTGCCGGATGCGACCTCTCCGATGTCGAAGAAGGAAAGATATACCAGGCAAAAGTCCAGGGTTTTGCAACGTTCGGGATGTTTGCTCAGATCAATGACCGGATCAAGGGTCTTGTACACAAGAGCAACATCAAGGCAGAACACAAGGAGCGCGATCCGGTCCTGGTCAGGGTTCGCCAGATCCGCCCGAACGGGAATATCGACCTGGAGGAAGTCCTGGTCCAGGTATACCAGGTGCAGACGGTTGACCGCAAGTCAACGACAGTCAGCATCGCTGATCTGTCAAATAAAGTGGGTAAGACTGTGGCAATCGAAGGGGAGATCGCCCAGATCAAGCAGACGAGCGGCCCCACGATATTTACCATTGTCGATGAGACCGGGACCCAGAATGCGGCGGCCTTTATCGAAGCCGGGGTGAGAGCATATCCGGAGGCTGTGCTGGACGACATCGTCAAAGTCGTCGGCGAGGTGATGATGCGCAACAACCAGCTGCAGATAGAGGTCGATTCGCTTTCCGTCCTCAGGGACGAAGATGCAGCCGCGGTGAAAATACGGATAGAAAAGGCACTGGATGCACGCTCTGAGCCGGAAAATATACCCCTGCTCGTGCAGAGCGAGGTCATGGAAAAACTCCGTCCTGAGATGAAGAAGGTCGCAAAAATAATCAGGAAAGCGATCTTCACTTCACAGCCGATCATCCTGCGTCATCATGCCGATGCAGACGGGATTTGTTCGGCGGTGGCTATTGAGCAGGCGGTAGTCTCCCTCATCAAGGAAAGCGGCGGTGACTTTGATGCGGATTATTTCCTGTTCAAACGTGCCCCTTCAAAGGCCCCGTTCTACGAGATCGAAGACATCACCCGGGATCTCGATTTCTCGTTAAAGGATCACATCAGGTATGGTCAGAAGATGCCGCTGGTCCTCCTGACCGACAATGGCTCGACGGAGGAGGATGAACCCGCATACAAGATCGCCAGTGTTTACGACATCCCCTTCGTCGTGATCGATCATCACCACCCCGATGCTACGATCGACAAATATCTCAAGGCACATGTTAATCCCTACCACGTCGGCGGAGATTTCGGTATAACGGCAGGGATGCTCGGAACTGAGGTTGCCCGGCTGATCAATCCGAAAATCGAACCACTCATCCGGCACCTCCCGGCGGTGGCAGGGGTGGGTGACCGGAGTGAGGCTCCGGAACGGGCCCTCTTCCTTTCCCTTGTCCGTGACCAGTACCCCGAACAGGCCTGCAAGGATATTGCCCTCGCGCTTGACTACGAGCAGTTCTGGCTCCGGTTCAACGACGGCAGGGAGATCGTCAAGGACATCTTAAACCTGACCGGGAACCCGGAACGGTACCGGAAACTCGTAGCGCTGCTCGTTGAGGGGGCCAATACCATGATCGAGGACCAGATGAGCGCCTGCATGCCGCACGTCGTCCCAAGGGTTCTGGCTAACGAGGCACATCTCTTCCTCATTGATGTAGAGATCCATGCACACAAGTTTACCTTTCCCCCTCCCGGCAAAACCTCCGGGGAAGTACACGACCGTCTCTGTAAACAGAACACAGGCGAACCCGTGGTGACCATCGGGTTTGGTCCGGACTTTGCAGTGCTGCGGTCCCGGGGGGTTCTCATGAACATTCCCCGGATGGTCCGGGAACTCAGAAATGAGATACCCGGTGGCGGCATCAGCGGAGGCGGTCACCTTGTGGTAGGGAGTATCAAATTTGTCGAGGGTATGCGTGAGGTAGTGCTTGAGGCACTCATCAGCAAAATAGGGGGGGCACCGGTACAAAAATAAAAAATCTGCCGTATTTTTGAGAAAATCTGATGAAAACTATCCCAAAATAGCGAGAATACGCAATAAGCAGGTTCCCCGGAATTCAGGGTAATCTGCGTGACAGGTACATTCTTTCAAGCCAGAATATGCGTTCAGCTGAGCAAAAATGACCTGTCTATAACCTGAAGAATCAGATATATATATATAGGAAATGATTTAAATGAGTTTTAAATGCTGAGGCATGACATGTCTACAACCAAAAAATTACGTGAAACGTATAATGAGACCCAGCACAAAATTGTCCAGTACCTCAATTCTGGTATAACCAAGGGAAAGCACTACTTCAAATCAAAATATATTGCAAAGGAGTCTTGGCTTATCCCCCAAGGAGGTCGGAACAAATATGGCGATACTTGCAGACATCTGCAAGGAACTCGACATAATTCGTTGGAGTGATTCGAACAGCACGACGTGGATGGTCACGCCGAGGGCGATCTAAGCCCCGTCATTCTCTTTTCGTCATGGCAAAACTTCTGGAGTTTGAATCTGAGATAGAATTTATCGCGGATATCAATGACTACAAGGACTGCCTGATGTCTCAGGATCCGACCCAGGATAATCCGAATTCCCTGTGGTTCAACATCGATATACCGAAAGGTCACGTACTGAAAAGCCGGAGATCGTGTCCGGGTCACCGTGGAAAAGATCTAAAACCATTAAACAAATCATTTTTTTGCAGTATTCGCCCGGCATTATCTGGTTTTTTGTTGGTCTGGACTTTCCGGATTTTTTTGGCTGTTATCTGTAGTTTACTGAAACGAGGTCACCCGCTTCAGGGCCTCTCCGAGGCACGGCGGGGCAGGTTGGTTGGAGGAGTTATGTCCAGATCCCCGGCAATTATTCCAAAGATGTTCAGGTTTTCCTCCAGAATACCATACCTCATGAGAAGATTGACGAGAAATTTTCTGAAAAAACTGGCGTGATGGGGGGGTCAAAGGGGCACTCCCCCTTGGGCTGCCTCCCCCTTTGGGGGAGAGTGAGGGTCACCCTCATTGTTTTTGTAATGTATATAATAAAAAAATGATTCACCGTGGAGATTTCGATGAAACTGATTTCTCAGGAAAAAATAGTATTTCGATTTAGTTGCAACCGGTGATTTCGGATAATTAGTAATCGTTACTGGGGAACTTACCATTCTTTACCGTATTTCTGGAGAGCAATGGGGGCAGTGAAGGAATAATCCTGGTATTCCCGTTATACCAAAGTTTAAATCCCGGTGAATTTACAATTGATTAATGGCTGCATCTGTCAGGATAATTGCCTGCGAAGGAGTTCTCCTGATCCTTTTTATGATTCTTTGCGGTTGTGTATCAACGAGTATCGGCGATGTGAGTTACGCGGATACGGGGATAACCGCAAAAATAACCAATCCGGATGGACCTGCCGATGCCTTCATCCAGGTCACAATTTACCAGGTGACCGGCCTGACCCAGAAAGAATATTCTGTCGTTATGGCTCCGGCGAAACTGTTGACCGGTGTAAATACGGTCCTGATCCCGGTGAACCTCGGACCGGGGACTTACAAGCTCAAAATGTATCTTATCCAGAGTGGTGAACGTAAAACCGCAGTTATCCGGGATATTGTGGTATAAGTGGCGGATACCTGCTTCAAGAACCTGCTGGAAGCAGCCCGGGGGCTGGTTCCTGCGGATACGGTATTCAAAAATGCCCTGATTTTTAATCCTTTTATGTGTGGCTGGGAGCATGGCGATCTTGCGGTTAAAAACGGAGTGGTACTGGGTATCGGTGACTACACAGGCACGAGGGAACATGATTGCAAAGGTTTGTATATCATCCCGGGATTGATCGACGCTCACGTCCATATCGAATCCTCACTCCTCACTCCCCGTGAGTATGCCCGGCTTGTCGTATGCCACGGCACGACGACGGTGATCGCCGACCCACATGAACTGGCAAACGTCGCTGGTACCCATGGAATTGATTTCATGCTTTCCGAGAGGGAGGGTGCGGCGATCGACATTCAGTACATGCTTCCTTCCTGTGTGCCGGCAACACCGGAAGATGTGGGCGGTGCAATACTCGACGCTTCGGACCTCAGGCCGTATACCGGACACCGTGGTGTACTGGGACTTGGCGAGATGATGGACGTTCCCGGGGTCCTCGCTGCAGAATCCCCCCTTCTGGAAAAGATCCGGCTCTGTCCGGTCCGTGACGGTCACGCTCCCCTGCTTTCCGGCAGCGATCTTAACGCATATATCCTTGCTGGCTTACAAAGCGACCATGAATGTACCCGGAAGGATGAGGGAGAAGAAAAACTTCGGAGCGGGATGTATATCTTCATCCGTGAAGGTTCAACGGAACGAAATATTGCCGATCTTATCGGCCTGGTAACACCGGAAAATGTCTCCCGCTGTTGTTTTGCCACTGATGACTGCCACGCAGACCTGATCGCGGAGAGCGGACATATCGACCGGTGCGTGCGGCGTGCTATCGAATGCGGGCTTAGACCGGAACTCGCCCTGCGGATGGCGACGCTATCGGCCGCAGAACGGTTCGGGCTGTCCGATCGCGGGGCACTCACCCCGGGACGGCGGGCGGATCTCTGCGTCATTGATGATATGCAAAGCCTCAGGATAACGAGAGTCTTTGTCGCTGGTAAGGAGATTGGTGAGCCGGTGCAGGCTCAAACCCCGCCGTTCTTCTCGCCATTCCCCGGAACAGCTCCTTCCCGCGATGAAATCCGGATCGACGGGTGCGGCAGTGCCCGCGTAATCGGGCTCGTCCCACGGCAGATCATGACCACTTTGCTGAGATATCCGGTTGCTTCAGAGGATATCCCTGATTTCGGTCGGGATATCCTGAAGGTGGTGGTTTGTAACCGGTATCGTAAATCGGCATGTACCATCGGTCTTGTCCATGGATTCTCGTTGAAACGGGGAGCAATCGCATCCAGCATCTCTCACGATGCACATAACATCATCGCAGTCGGGGCAGATGACGGGGAAATCCTGTCAGCAATCAGGGAAGTCATCCGCTCCAGAGGTGCGATGGTTGCTGTTTCGGAGGGATCGATGACGATACTCCCGCTCAATTGCGGCGGGTTGATGTCAACGCTGCCATACCGGAACGTGGTAGCACTTTTACAGGACTTGCGTGAAACAACTGAAGAAATGGGATGTATCAGCGATCCCTTCATGTATCTCTCGTTCCTTGCGCTCACGGTTATTCCTGCGTTGAGGATCACGGCTCGCGGACTATTTGATGTCGGGGAATTCCGCAACGTACCGCTGTTTGAAGAGTAAGGGTATGCAGTATCACAGCACACGGATGGAATTGCCAATTCCTTTCAACTTTCACTTTGATGATCGCCGTAACGCACACGGGACAGGAGTCTGAACCCGAGCGAGAGTGACTTGCCTAAGGGCCTTCCCGAGGCAAGCAGAACATGTTTTTTCTTTTGAATTTCAAATAGTAATCCGTTGACGGGATGTCCCCAGTATGGGAGGGTGCTCATCGCAAAACGGGTTAGAGAGATACCTGACAAGGGTCCTATAGTGATGCATTCAGTTTTTTATTCCCGATTGTCATCATGGAATATGCGTTAATTGTTCAGAGAACATTAATGCCGAAAACAGCCCCAAGAAGGAGAATGATAAATGGCTGGTGCACCAGGTATAGGATGAGAGAATGTCTTCCCAGAAACGCAAGCGGTAGAATAAAAATCCGAGGCATTGCCGGGAGGGTGAATTTTCTCACACCAAAAGGATACAGGTATTCACCAAGCCCGATCCCGATCAGTATCATTCCTGTCCAGGGAAAAATCGGCTCATAGTCCACCGACAAGAAACCAGGGGGATGAATACCAAGAGGCAGGAGCCAGGCCGGACCGCTGATCGTCGCGAGGAAGAATCCGGTCATGATAAAAAGAAGGCCAAGGGCAATGTTCCCGGTTCTGAACCGGAAGAAGAGCGGCGATATTATGACGGAAACACCAATCAGGTGGAGGATTCCAAATACAATGAAATCCTCCCCCAGGTACCACCAGGTTCCTATTGTGACAAGGAACCCGAGGAGAAGGATGCCGGCTCCACGGTACACAAATTTGAGTACAAGACGATTGCCGGAGTATTTTGATTGTGCTCTTGCCCGGCTTATGGTGAGCGAGATCCCTACGATGATGAGAAATAACGAAGCTGTCGCAAACGCAAAATAATGCCAGAATCCGTCATAAATCTCGAGAGAAAGGATCCGGAAATAATTGAGGTCAAAGAGTGTATGAAAAAGGACCATCATGAGAATCGCGATACCGCGGACCATATCAACCTCAGGGTATCGGGATGCCGCATCCATGTACAGTTATCCTCGTTGGTCCATCATATCTGTTTGGAAAGGCAGGAACCATCATATATTTGCCGGTTTGCAATATTCCTTAAACCAGAGGAGCGATAGTACTCCTGCACGTGGTATTCAGGGGATACATATGGCAAAAGGGTGTGATGAACATATCATTGAGGCGATTGGGCGGTGCCGTGTCGTCATCAGGGATGGGAAGGTTGTCGATGTCGGAGAGCCGCAGATATCTGACTGTCCATTGGCAAAACGCTTCGCTTTCCCGGTTCCTGCAATAACAAAAGACGCGATTAAAGCCAATATTGAGCACCGGATTCAGGCATTCGGGATGTGCACGCCGGACCGGGAGGTATACGATACCCGTGAATTTGTCGGGTTTGGGGCATCGGAGCTCTTAAGTTTCGGTCTTTATGCGGGTCTGGTCGACGCAGCAGTCCTTGCATGCGATGGTGCCGGGACGGTCATTGTCACAAAGCCCGAAATGGCCCAGGGCATTGGAGGCAGGATGTCAGGCCTTGTGAAAACATCCCCTCACGCTGCCGTTATCGACCGGATCGAAAAGGGTGGAGGGATCGTACTTGACCGGGATAACGCCCGGATCGATCAGCTTGCCGGCGTAGCTCTTGCTGTTGCCGAAGGCTACCGGAACATTGCAGTCACGGTAGCAAGTCCCGGGATTGCGGAAATCATTCGAATGGTACATCCCGATACATTCATCTTTGCCGTCCACGTGACCGGGCTCTCCCGCGAAGAAGCCGAATTGTTTGCATCTGTATCGGATCTGGTGACCTCCTGTGCATCGGGGACGATCCGTGAGATTGCTGGTGCCGGGGCGCTACTCCAGGCGGGAATAACCGTCCCGATTTTTGCCATGACACCGAAGGGAAAATTCCTGATCCTTGAAAAGATCCGCCAGTCGGATGAACAGGTCCTCGTTAAACCCACCCGGCTTCCTGCCCTTGGTGATAACCAGCCAAGCCCTCTGATATAATGTCCTCTTATCCCTGGCGTTTTTTAAGATTTCATCTCTTTTGAACTCTCTGCACAACCATGGGTATTGGTGGAAAACCAGGAGAAATAATTTTCTTTTACCTGGATACGTAAAAAAAATATTTTATAGGGTGTGATTATACGGGGCCTGTAAAAAAAAACCATGAAGAAGACAGCGCCGATCCCAAGAGGACATTATTAGAGGAGTATGGCCGAAAACCGGCATTGTCGGAACCGGCATGAACGGGAGTTTACACCAGAACTCGTGAAAAATCAGGATATCTACGAAGGTCTCCGCCTCATGGTCTCTCCGGGGCACGGTGGGGTGGTGAATATTCGGAGTCTTATTTTAGTCCTGATTTGGCGCAAGAAGGCTCTGTCTGCTGCACCGTCGGTCATCGGAAAGGTGTTATAAAAAATCCGGGATCAGAATGTTGTTTTATCATTGAAAATGCTGATGATCGAGCAAACCTCTTTTTCAAGAGATACTGAAAGGCCAAAACTTCAATGCAACGTTGTCATTAAATAAAAAATCACCGGATTTTCCATTGTGTTCTGATATTGCCAAAACATTCATCTCATTGCTGTCAGTCACGGGAACGTCTTATCTGACCAGAAATGCTATAATTGAGTATACATGAACATATAAACAAGTATATAATTTCTTGACGTTGTAATCGAGTGAGGGAGAATGCGATGAACGAGCCACCGTTGGACAGAACCGAAAGTGTCATTGATATTTTCGTTTTAAGTATCAGTGAGACATTAGCCCCGCAGCTTACGGAGCATCTGGAAGATAAGGGATACCGGGTTACCGTCTTTTCCGACAGCAAACGCCTTCTTGAGACTCTCGGGGAGGGAAAGCCCAACCTTCTGATATGCGACACTACTACCATAGAAGACGGGTTCGAGATCTGCCGCCGGATCAAAGCCGATGCTGATCTCTGGGTCATCCCGGTTCTTATCTTTACCAGCGCGTCCACGCTCGCTGATTTTTTGAATGTCCTTGATTGTAATGCAGACAACTTCCTCGCGTATCCCTCCGACCTTCCCTATCGTCTCTCGCTTATTGATAGCATGCTCACCACTCCTGTTGAGCGACAGACTCCAGATCTGATCAAAACACAATTCAAGATCAATCACGAAGACCGGATCTACGTGGTTGCTGCCAGCCGGCGGAAGATCCTCGAATTCCTTCTCTCCTCCTTTGAAATTGCTGTCAATAAATCATCAGATCTGTCAGAGTTGAAACGGGAAGTCCTGAGGCTGACGGAATTGGCAGAGACCCTCGAAGAGAGTGTGACCGAGCACACCTGTGTCATAGATCTTCTCAATGCGTCAGTCAAACAGAAAGAACAAAAGATTGCCGCCTTGACCATCGACGGAGCCGAGAAGGCACGCACCATCGTTCAGAAAACTGAAGAGATCCACAGGCAGGCAGCGGAACTCGACGCAGAAAAAGCCCTTGTTGCTTCAGGTAACGACAAGATCCGTTTGATGATCCGGGAGAAAGAAGAGACCGAATCCTTTCACAGCTCGGAGATCGACGCTCTCCGGCAACAGGTAGCCGGTCTGTTAACCCAAATCGGGACTGCCCAAACCAGACTCACTTCAGTTCAACGTGAGTATGAGGAGGAAAAAACCCACGTGCTCTCTCTGGAGGGCACCCTTCAGCAGGTCGGAGCGCAAAAAGACCTTGCGGAAAATACCCTCCATACGCTCGAACCTGAACACGAACAGCTGAAATCAGCCTTCGAAAAAGAGAAGGCCCAACGCATCTCTCTGGAGGGTACGCTTCAGCAGGTCGGAGCGCAAAAAGACCTTGCAGAAAATTCCCTTCTGACGCTCAGAGCAGAACATGAACAGCTGAAATCCGCTTTCGGGACCGGGATGGACCGGGCAGTCTCCGCGGAGCAGAAAATCCTGGTGATATTGCAGGAAAAAGAGCAGGCTGAACAGGATCTTACCGGGAAAATTACCGGTCTCGATCAGACTTTGCACCAGCGTAACGTCGATCTGACCACCCTCGGAGAAGAACTCGAAAGAGAAAAAAATGGACGGGTATCGGCAGAAGAACTGGTGAGATCCCTAACCCAGGAAAAAGAACATTTGGAATTATCGCATCAGTCTGTAATCAATGATCTCAGAGAGCAACTCAATGCGCTCCAGGAAAAATACACATCCGCCGCTTCCGAGCTCGAAAACAGGGAATCGACAATACGAACCCTGGAGAAGAATCTGGGGGAATCTGTCGCTGACAAGGAAAGAACCGAAGAAGATGTCCGGGCAAACCAGGTTTTGTACGATACGACCCTTGCCCAGCTGAACCATGCGCTCTCTGAGGCATCCGGGATCCGTTCTGCACTTGAAGCGGATCTCGCAGCGGCAAAAAAACAGAATCAGGATTATATGGAGGCGCTGGCTCAGTCCACGGGGGATAACGAGCAATCCGGACAACGTGTGCGTTCCCTGACCGGCGAGCTGGATCAGGCAAATGAGGCTCTTGGTATAAAAGAGAGCCAGATCGCATCACTCCGGGAAAATCTGGCTGATGCCATTCAGGAAAAAGAAAATACCGAGACAAGGGTAAAAACAGATCTGGAATCATACAAAACGACATTCATACGCCTTAAACGCGATCTCGATGAGACGCTTGCAAGCCGCAGGACACTTGAAAAGGACCTCGCTTCAGCAAAAACACAGAGTAAGGCATATGCCGAAGAACTGGCTCTGGCAACCCGGAATAAGGAACAGTCAGGGCATAGGATTCGTATGCTGGCTGACGAACTCGAGCGGGTTAAGGCGGACCTGGACACCGAACGGAGCCTTCACCAGACCTCAGCCGAGAACCTGGAAGCGATCGAGCTGGCACGCCGGCGGTTCGAACAGGATCTCAGGACTTCTGCAGACGAGCAAAAATCCCTGAATGCACAACTTGAAAGCGAACGGAAGCTGCGTTTGCTCGCCGAGGAAAAGTCAAATGCGGCTGCCCGGGAAGAGAAACGCCTTAAAGAAGAACTCCGTGCAGTTGCCGAAGAGCACGATCATCAGGAACAGGACAGGGCACTGAAGATCCAGACTCTCAAAAAGGATCTCGAAACGGTCTGCGACCTGCAAAAATCCCTTGAGGAAGAGGTAAGTATCCTTAATGAGGAAAAATTAAAGGCAGAACAGAAGGTCCAGGCTCTCACTTCGGAACTTGAACAGGCAAGAAGTGCACTTGCAGACGAATGGGTAGATCATATGACCAGTGACGAGCAGCTTGCTGCTGCCGTTCTGGAACGCCAGCGACTGCAACAGTCCCTTTCGCAGCAGGATCTTTCGGATAAGGGAAGAGAAAAAGTTCAGGCAATCATCGCAAAAGAACCGGATTTACCGGTGAAAATTGACCCGGCATCCCATTCCCTTGAACTGGTAACAGGTTCCGCAGGACAGCCGTCTCCCGTTTCAGAATACACGGACAGCATAACTGAGCCGTCAACCGGACCGGACGGAGGGGCGCCGGAGACGTGCCTGAAGAGCATGAATTTTTCTGAAATTGAGGACCTTTTTGAAGAAGATGAACCCCTGACCCAACCTGAAAAGGATACAGGATTAAACGAAGCTGGAAACAAGGAGGCTCTCTTACCGGAACCAGAGGCTCCCGGGACCGAAGAGGAAGAGCCGGGAGACGATGACGATGGATATGATGAGTCAGGACCGGAGGAAGAATCCGAAGAAGAACTTGGCAATCAGATTCCCATCGTTCCGGATGAATCCGGCAGGGCGATTCCGCTCTCCGCTTTCTCGTTCAACCGCAGGCAGTGGCTGAGTCTTATCAAGTGGGCCCGTCATTCCGAGTCACTGTCACACGATCAGAGGTTACAGATCATCCGGATGGGGCGTCTGATCCAGAAAAACCGGAGACTGACACGGGAGCAGGAAGACCAGGTACAAGAGATGATCGCTTTAGTCCAGGCTCTTGGTTACCGGCCCGCATAAAAATTTATGGAAAACCATATTTTACGTTTTTAATCATGTACACTTAATGATGAGTAATTACGCAATACATTTGATAGACCGTAAAAACCTCAATATGAAGTTTTTTTATTCGGAATCGTCCACTATTTCCCCAAACTGCCGATCTATCCGAACGATTACGGTCTCCATGAAACAGTTCCATATCCCCATGACAAGGTGCAATCATGGAACGCATTTCCCCGATATTCCTGACCATAATGCAGAATCAATTCATGTCCCTTAAAAAAAATGTATTCTTTATCCTGATATACTCAAATCCAATGCGCTGAAAATTTTTGGAGTGATAGCAAACTTTTTTTGGATTCCCATTAATATAGTTTCCATGAGACCAGGTGCCGGGTTTGAACTTTCCCCAAAGAAAGTTGAATATATCAAGTTCTTAAGCGAGAAAAACGGTCCCGTGAAAACAAATAATATTGCGTCCGGGTTTGGAGTAGACCCGTCAACCATTCCAAAGACCATTGTTGAACTTGCCGATGAAGGACTTCTGGTCTACATACC
Organism: uncultured Methanoregulaceae archaeon; assembly: GCA_963829335.1. Classification (GTDB taxonomy): domain Archaea; phylum Halobacteriota; class Methanomicrobia; order Methanomicrobiales; family Methanospirillaceae; genus Methanoregula. The sequence continues at coordinate 50,205 of CAWHIE010000001.1, read as the reverse complement.
CTACCACGGGGTATCTCTTTCGGCAAAAGGAAAAATTTTGGCACAATTCCTGGTAAAAAGACACCGGATACTCGCCCTGGCCCTGACACATTTTGGCCTTTCCCATGAACAGGCATGCCTTGAGGCTTCAAGATTTGAGAGTTTTGTCTCCAAGGATGCGATCGATCAGATGTGCAGGGCAATGGGGCATCCGAAAAAGGGAGTGTGCGGGGACATAACGCATGATGACAACTGCCTTGAGGCATAACCTGGAACAAATGACTGTCTGCCCGTTAAAAAATTCATTCTCCATCGCATTTACTCTTCGGACTGGCACCGCGAAAGGTAAATTTGGAGATCATTAATCCGGAATTGATGAACAATAAAGGAAAAATTTGGAGTATCTCCAAAATTCTCACAACTATTATATGCAGAACCCGCGAATTAGATTTGCAGAAAAGACCTGCCCTGTCAGGGGGGAGTGTGATCCGGATTATCCAAAGACATGATACAACCATCCTGCTGATCATGGCTATGACACTTGTTATTGCAGCGGTTGCTGGAACCGGTTGCGTGACCAGCTCTCCGGGTGACAGTCAACCCGGGAAAACCCCTGCCAATCTGACGCAGGGATCCACCTCGTATCCCGGCATATACGTTTCGACATCACCTGCACATACGGGTCAGGAAGGCAAAATTCAGCTCATCACATCATTCCGGCCGTTCACGCTCCTGGTCGGACCTGTTGGTGGAGATCACGTAACAATTACCCAGATACTCCCTCCCGGGGCTGATCCTCACGATTATGAACCCACTCCAAATGATGCTGTGGCTCTTAAAAACGGAAGGATATTCTTCTATGACGGGCCGTTTCTCGAACCATGGGCAGCAGATCTTGCAGCCTCGTCAAACCCTGACATACACCTTGTGACGTTTGCTGACGGTATCCCGGGACCTGTCTATGATCAGATGAAAAGCCGGTACACGGATTTCCCGAATATGACCCAGGACCCGCACCTCTGGTTGTCCCCGCAGCTTACCGAGTATTATGTAGCCTATGTGGCGCGCCAGTTATCTGAAACAGACCCGGGAAATGCGTCTGATTACCAGAAAAATGCTGCAGGATTTGAAAAACGACTGGAGCAACTCGATTCCGACTACAATGCAGGGTTTTCAAACTGTACCACCAGAGCATTCCTCAGCTCACATGCATTCCTCGATTATACAGCGGCGGCATATAACCTGACACCGATCTCCATTGCCGGGATGAGCCCTGATGCCCAGCCGTCCATGAAACAGATGTCGGCGATTGTTGAAGAGGCAAAGGCACACAATATCAAAGGCATCATCGTGGAGCCGGATGAAGCAGAAGACCTGAGTAAATCCCTCTCCGCAGAACTCAATCTTCCCGTGTATTCATTCACAACCATGGAGGTTCTTCCGCCAGGTCCCCTTACGGCGGAAGATACCGATTATGTGGCGATCATGGAGAATAACCTGCAGGAAATGAGGAAAGCAATAGTATGCCAGTAATACCTCCAGGAAGCGAACAGGTCTGCCTTACCCTGAATAATGTCTGGTTTGCTTACGGGGCAAATCCCGTCCTGGAAGATGTATCTCTTTCAATCCACCAGGAGGAGATCGTGGGAATTGCCGGGCCAAACGGTTCGGGAAAATCCACCCTCATGAAGATCATGGTCGGTCTCCTGAAACCCGACAAGGGGACGGTTTCATTTACCTGCCATATCGGTGAATGCGAGGGAATGACACCCTGCAGGCCCTGTATCGGCTATGTGCCCCAGAACCCGATCATCAGGCAGGAACGATTTCCGGTTACTGCCCGTGAAATCGTTGAAATGGGAACCTTTGGCCAGATAGGACTGTTCAAACGTATGAATTCCGACACCAGGAAGGCAGTCGATGCTGCAATCGCAGAAGCAGGTCTTGGTAATGTGCAGCATGAGTTGTTTTCCGATCTTTCCGGTGGCCAGCAGCAGAGAACCCTGATTGCCCGCGCACTCGTTGGGAGCCCGCATATTATCGCTCTCGATGAACCCACAAAAGGTGTCGATGCAAAGAGTAAACAGGAATTCTATGCACTGGTGAGTCACCTGAATAAAGTGCACCGGATCACGGTCATGATGATCCTGCATGATCTGCCCGATCTGGCGGCACATGTTGAAAGGGTCATATTCCTGCAACGGAAGGTGATCTATGACGGGCCCTCTGCGAACCTGAATGCCGAAGGCCTGTGGAACCTGATGGTTAAGGCAGGCAAAATCACCTGAGTGCAGACTATGGTCCTTGAGTTTTTATCCTACCAGTTTGGAGTCCGCGCCCTGATAGGAGGGCTCATCGTCGCAGTCACCTGTTCGAGTCTGGGGGTATTCCTTGTCCTCCGAAGGCTTTCCCTCATTGCAGACGGGCTGAGCCATGTGGCCTTTGGCGGGATTGCGCTTGGATTATTCACGGGAATATACCCTTTATATACGGCTGTTGTCGGGGTGGTACTCGGGTCCCTGGGTATACACGGCCTGGGAAAATTGCGGGTAGCCCCGGACGCGGCAATAGCGATTATGTTTGCGGCAGGGCTGGCAATTGGTATTATACTGATAAGCGTCACGCAGAATGTGGCTGTTGATGTCCTGTCTTTCCTTTTCGGGACAATTCTCGGGATAAACCAGACCGACCTTTACCTCGCAGCAGCTCTCGGGATTACCGTCGTTGGTATTTTGTTGCTGTTCTGGAAGGAATGGGTTGGGATCACCATTGATGCGGAGTTTGCACGAGTTTCCGGCCTGCCGGTGTCGGGACTGGAACTTGTTTTCACAATACTGACAGGTTTAACCGTGGTCGTTGCAATGCGGCTCGTTGGCATGCTTCTGGTATCAAGCCTGATCGTAATCCCGGCGTCAGCGATGATACAACTGAAGATGCCGTTCAGGCAGACCGTGCTCTCCGCATGCGGTGTAGCAGTTTTCTCAGTTGTTGCAGGGTTGCAGGTATCATTCATGTACGACCTTGCACCAGGTGGGTCAATTGTCCTGGTTACCATCGGTTTCTTCATCCTTGCCGCCATAGTGGCACGATTGTTCCCGAAAGTCCCGAAAAAATCATCGGGTGGCAGCTGGGATCATCATTGTGACCAATAGACTTCGGGTATCCTTTGCAGCATGTCTTCGCTCTATTGACCCTGTTCCTAACTAGTGTGGAATTCCGATCGTTTCTTCAACGCCACCAGAACCTCTTCAAGACAAAATCCATACACAAACGGATTGAGTGCACGAAAGGCGGGAATGGGCTGAAAGAAAAGTGCTGACCCTGAAGCAAAAAAACCAATCTAAAAAGCGATAAAAAAATTTAAAATTCAGATATAGTCAGTTTTACGAAGCCAGAAACCGATCGCCATAAAGAGGGATATAACGATCAGCGTCCCTACGATACCGTCAAGTACTAACCCGAAATTTCCTGCCAAGAGTGAACTATACATCAGCCGTCCAACAGAGAATATCGCGAAAAGAAAAATGACCGCCAGAAGATAGAGTCCGATAAGCCCAAGAGCCCCAGCAACAATCAGATCATCCATGGAGAATGTGGGCATCTCCGGGTATAAACTGCTTAGGCTCAAAAGGGATAGTCCTTATCGATCAAGATACTGCGCAAATACCTGATCATAGAGTCTCGTAACATTCTCTTCCGTCTTTGGTACGTCTGGAAATCCCGTATAGCGGGACTGCCGTGCGACCCGGATATCGTCAGGCAGACTAAGGCGGTACTGGCTCTGTGAATGAAACCACCCTTTCTTCTCATAGTACCATGAGAGGTACTCCTGTTCCGTCTGCCCGGGCGTCGGAATGAAAAGGGCATGGCGCTTGCCGAGCTCGGCAATCTCCATCATCGACGTGTATCCCGAACGACAGATGATAAATTGTGCACGATTCATGAGTTCTTCTTTTTCGCCCGTTGATGCATAGGGAATGATCCTGCACCCATCGTATTGTTTCCGCAGGGCATGATCTCCCGGGCTGCCTGAGGAGGACGACTCGTTTTCCTTCGATTGCAGGGATCTGGTCCAGCAGTATCTTCTGAAGCCGTGTCCTCTGGGGTTCGGGTCCGGAGACCATCACCAGATAATCGAGATCCTCTACCCGGTCTCGTTTGCGGGTGCTGGTCAGGATGCCGGAGAAATATACCCTTCTCTTCGTCGCATCGGTTCCCGGGCGGGACAGTTTGCCGGCAAGTGCGGTCTGTCCCGGCGGGTTGTCGGGTACAATAATGTGGCGGTATTTCCCATGGTGGAACCCGTTTAACGCAACAGCAAGGAGTTCTGCCGGCCAGAAAACGAGCGGAAGATGGTAGTGGAGCTGATGAGTGATGAAAACCGATGGAATTTCTGATGAATAGACCCCGAGCCGGTTGTCGCTGACGATTAGGTCATACTTATCTTTTGCAAGGATGAGTTCAAGGTGCTTCCGCTCATCCGAGATTGCTTTCAGGATAAGTGGGAAGGAGGCAACAAATTTCGGGAGGAAAAACCTGCTCCCACTGAATGAAATGGGATAATCGGGAAAATTAATATTCCGGCATCCGGGAAACTCCTGCTCCAGGACGGATCGGGCATTCCCGCATGCAGCAATCGTCACATCGTGATGATGGTTGAGGAGGTTTTTAATGACCGGGATATCCCGGGTTGCATGCCCCAGACCCCAGTTCAGCGGCGAGACCAGTACGTGCGACATCGATCATCCTCCCGGTATGTTCTAAGAGTTCGTCTGTCTGGGTATTCAAAGGTCCGGACCTTGTTTGAGACGGGATCATCCCGGGAGATTCCCTCCCTATAATATGTCTGAGGTCAATTATGCATCCTTCTCCAGGGAGGGTGGGCCTTTCTCCTATGTGACGACCGCCTTGTTGAACCGCCACCAGGCCAGCCCGAAGGTGAGTGCGGCAAAAGCCACGAGCCCGAGATAGGCCGTGAGGATATCTGCCTGGGTGTACTGGTAGTGCTTGCCGAGAGCGATGAAATCCGGGCCGATGGCAAAATACCGTATGCCGGTGATCAGCAGTGTCATGGGGTTATAGATCGACAGTATTTTTAAGATCTCCGGGAATGCGTCGATCGGGTACAGGGCATTGCTGGCAAAAAATATCGGCATTGTCAGGAGGGTGATGACTCCCTGGAGTCCCTCGGGACTTTCCATAGACACGGCAATCGCGGCCGAGAGGAAGAGAAAACCGAGGGCAAACATCCCGACAAATGCGAGGATGCCGAGCACCCCGATGATGGTTTGCATGGCACTGAACCCGCTGAAGAAGGCAGCCCCGATCAGAATACCAAAAACCATGATGATGATTGCCTGGATAAAAGACTTGGTGACCCCCGAGAGCCCTATGCCGAAAATGATGTGATTCCTGTTCATAGGGCTCGCGAGGATCTCACGCATCAGCCCCCAGTTCTTATCAAAAAGGATCACGATCCCGCCGAAGAGGCTGGTAAACAACGTTGTCATGGCAATGATGCCGGCACCCATGAATGTCAGGTAGCCGATCGTGTGGACGCCGGGGACTACCGGAATTCCGGCGATCAGTTTATCGAAACTGCTCGACATCGCGATGCCAAAGAAAGCCAGCCAGAGCGCCGGCTGGAGGAGTGATGAGACCAGCAGGGTCTTGAACCTGACAAACCTGATCATGTCCCGCCAGTAGATCGTGGTAAATCCGTACGGCATGCTACCGTCCTCCTGCCCGGAGGAACGAGGCCTTCGCCGGACTTTCATCACGGAACTCCCGTCCTGTGTAGAAGACAAACACATCGTCCATTGACGGCTTTTTCAGATTAATGACGGAGATTTCGATGCCGGCATTGCGCAGGGTATCGATGATCAGGGGGAGTGCCTTGGTGCCGTCCTCATTCACCATCAGGACAAACCCTTTTGACTTGACCTTCACGTCACGAATGCTCTGAAGACCATCCAGGGCGCGGACCGCCGCATCATTGTTGTTCGTCTCAAGGTAGATCAGGTCCCGGCCAAGCGTGTTCTTGAGTTCCCATGGTCTCCCTGATATGACAATCCTGCCGCGATCGATAATACTTATCCGGTCCGAGAGATGGTCTGCCTCATCCATGTAATGGGTCGTGAGGAAGATGGTAGTCCCTTCGCTGTTGACACCCTTGATGTAATCCCACATCTTCAGCCGGGTCTGCGGGTCAAGCCCGATGGTGGGTTCATCTAGTAAGAGCACCCGGGGGCGTGTCATCAGCCCGCGGGCAATCTCGAGCCGCCGTTTCATCCCCCCGCTCAGGTGTTTTGTCCGTTCGTTCCGTTTACCCGCCAGCTCCACAAGGACCAGAAGTTCCTCAATCCGTTTCCTGCGCTCCTGGACCGGCATATTATACAGCCTTCCATGGAACTCGAGGATTTCCCAGACCGTCATATCGCGGTCGAGGGTGATATCCTGGAAGACGATACCGATTGACTCGCGGACTTTCTGGGGGTCCAGGGTGACGTCGAAGCCCGCAACCGTTGCGGTTCCCTTCTGCTTTGCAAGCAGCGTGATAAGGACATTGATCGCGGTGCTTTTTCCTGCCCCGTTGGGACCGAGAAATGAAAAGATCTCACCTTTTTTTACCGAGAAACTTATCCCGTCAACTGCCTTGAAATCCTTGTAGGAATATTCGAGGTTTTCTACGTTGATGATAATTTCGTCGTTTTTTTGCTGCGTATCCGGCATACTGGTTCTCCTCGCGTATTTATTTGTCGACCCTCATGATAATAGGTAAAAATGCCGGAGCCAGACACGTCACCCAACGTATTTTCCGGATGCAGGTAGTATATATCTTAACTATTCATGAGCGAGAATATATAAACAATTTATCAGATGCTCAATGATTGTTCATCCGGGCATGGCAATTGAAGCGTGAAAATAATATAATGGTAAATAATTAAATATATTGTATCAAAAGCAGATACGGCATTGGAATTCTAAAAAAAACCAAAATTCTACACACCGTGCCTTGCATTACTTAATATGGAATTAAAAATGCATGATATAATCAGAAATAATTGCGCAAGTTATTGCAGAGAGTGTCAGACTGATTCTGAGGCTCAGGAAGGTAGGAAGAGAGAATTATGATAGCATGTTTTGAAAATTCAACAAAGCGCTCACCGCTCCACATTGTGAGCGGCTCGTGGCGCCTGATGATAATTCCGGTATTGCTCTGCATGATGCTCCCCGTAGGGGTCAGTGCTTTTATGTTCCATAATGACACAGCCCATACCGGAGTGTTTAATGACGGAGGAACACGGCCGAACAATCTCCTTAAGTGGAATTATAGTTTCGGAACTTATGGCCCGGGTGTTGATGACAGCGTTTACTCCAGTCCCGCAGTGGTGAACAATGTCGTCTACGTGGGTAGTCTTGGTAACGACATGGCTGCCTTTAATGCGACGACCGGGGTGAGAATCTGGGACTTCCCGACCAATGGGGACATCCACTCCAGTCCGGCAGTAGCCAACGGGAATGTCTATTTTACCAATTACGATAACAAAGCATTTGCCGTCAACGCCAGTAGTGGTGTGGAATCCTGGAATGCCAGCATCGGGGCCCCCAGTCACTCAAGTCCTGCCGTAGTAAATGGTGTCGTCTATGTCGGTAGCGATAACGGGAATGTCTATGCCTTCCTGGAATCAGACGGCAGTCCACTCCCGGGATTTACACCATTCTCTACCGGTGGAGTGATTCATTCGAGTCCCGCGGTGGTTAACGGTGTTGTCTATATCGGAAGCGACTCCAACGACACGTATGCCATTGATGCGACGACCGGGGCTAAAATCTGGAACTTCACCACGGGCGGTGCCGTTTACTCCAGTCCCGCAGTGGTGAATAATATGGTCTATGTGGGAAGTGAGGACGGCTCTTTATACGCCATCGATGCGGTTGCGGGGACGTCCCCCTGGAATTTCAACCAGGCAAATTCCCAGTATAAATCCAGCCCCGCCGTAGCCAACGACGTCGTCTATATCGGGAACAATGATAAAAATGTATATGCCATCGATGCGTTGACCGGCGCCAAAATCTGGAACTTCACCACAGGCGGTGCCGTTTACTCAAGCCCGGCAGTTGCGAATGGCAGAGTGTATGTGGGAAGCTATGATCACAAAGTGTACAGTATCGATATCAATGGGACAAAAATCTGGGAATACGACACGGGGCTCTTCGATGCAGCCTATGGCGTATTTTCCAGCCCTGCTGTGGCGAACGGTGTAGTCTATATCGGTGGGGGAGAAGGTAATACTAATCTGACCGCCATTGGGGATGAGACCTTTATTTTGGCTCCAGTTGCCAGTTTTACGACGAATGTTACGTCCGGCGCTGCACCGCGGTCGGTACAATTCAACGATACATCTTCCAATGTTCCGACTGCATGGAACTGGTCGTTCAGGAACGTGACAGGGAACAACACACAGGTATGGTTCTCGCAGGTACAGAATGCGACCCATACCTTTGGCGTGGGGAACTTCTCGATCGTATTGAACGCGAGCAACAGTGCAGGCAGCGGTATCTCCACCCAGGTTACGTTCATCAACATCACCACAGGTACCGTAGCCCCGGTTGCCAGTTTTACGACGAATGTTACGTCCGGCACTGCACCGCTGGCGGTACAATTCAACGATACATCTTCCAATGTTCCCACTGCATGGAACTGGTCGTTTACCAACATCACTCCGGGAAATATCACACAGGTATGGTTCTCGCAGGTACGGAATCCAACCCATACCTTTGGTGCAGGTAACTTCTCGATCGTATTGAACGCGAGCAACAGTGCAGGCAACAGTATCTCAACACAGGTTACGTTCATCAACGTCACAAGTGTGACGTCGAGCAAGATTGGTGTAAACCTGAACGACGGCTGGTGGCTTGACTCCAACGGCAATGGATTCTGGGATGCCGGAGATACCTTTTATTCGTTTGGTTCAGCCAATGTCCGGCCCGTTACGGGTGACTGGAACAACGACGGGAAAACCGAAATAGGTGTAAACCTGAACGACGGCTGGTGGCTTGACTCCAACGGCAATGGATTCTGGGATGCCGGAGATACCTTTTATTCGTTTGGTTCAGCCAATGTCCGGCCCGTTACGGGCGACTGGAACAACGACGGGAAAACCGAAATAGGTGTAAACCTGAACGACGGCTGGTGGCTTGACTCCAACGGCAATGGATTCTGGGATGCCGGAGATACCTTTTATTCGTTTGGTTCAGCCAATGTCCGGCCCGTTACGGGCGACTGGAACAACGACGGGAAAACCGAAATAGGTGTAAACCTGAACGACGGCTGGTGGCTTGACTCCAACGGCAATGGATTCTGGGATGCCGGAGATACCTTTTATTCGTTTGGTTCAGCCAATGTCCGGCCCGTTACGGGCGACTGGAATGCAGACGGGAAAACCGAAATAGGTGTAAACCTGAACGACGGCTGGTGGCTTGACTCCAACGGCAATGGATTCTGGGATGCCGGAGATACCTTTTATTCGTTTGGTTCAGCCAACGTCCGGCCAGTTACTGGAAAATGGAGTTGAACCTCAATTAATATCACATAAAAGGGAAACTCCATTAATCTTTTTTGAACATACCACAATACAAAGCCATCCACATGGTACGAAAGAAGAATTAACCCTTTAGTAAAGTCTCTGCATCTTTGCACCGCATTTTGGGTGCTGGCATTTTGAATGTTTTATGTCAGCCATGCAGGATGTATTCAACTTTTCCCCTGTTCTCTGAATGAGGATATATCCTCTTATGTACCGGTACAGTGTCGTTCATATTCATGTTCTATTGGCACGTAGTAAGAAGCGGACATTAATCACCATTTTATGGATGATTGAGAAAGCAGTATCCTCCAAAAGGCTATGGACAAAAATATTAACCGTGAATATGTATTATTCATCATGGCGAAGAAAAGGAAGCCAAAAACCTTGGATGGAAAAGTTAAAAGTGATTTATTTCCCGGCGAAGACCGGAGAAAGAGCTTTAAAACCCTTGCCAGGGAAGAATTAGAGAAGGCAGGTATTTTACCTCCCAAAAAAATTCTGAAGAAGAAATAAAGTGCCGTCTTTACATCTGGTATGGGGATATATCGTTAAAAAAAAATATTTTTTTATTCATATTTCAGGTACATCCAATAATAATTCCATTAATTCCTGTCTTCTTGGAAATTAATGGATAAATCGAAAGGATTCTGTCCCGACGGGAATTCAATTAAAAAGTCTGAACGATGAATATGCTTTTATCAAAATACATGCCAGAAGAAAGACTTAGCCAGTAATTTTCAGAGGCATATATATCACAATATAATATCTATAGCAAAATATATCGAATTATGGCGCTTGAAACGACGATACAAATCAACAGGCTAATGTATAGGGAAAATTCTGAAGAATTATCCTGCAAGGTGTGCAAGTATACTATTTCAGAAAGGATAAGGTTAATCGGACAATAAACTAAAGAGATTTCAGAATGCCCAAAACACCTGATATACAAAATATATACAAAACCGAGCCGTATTTCCGTTACAAACAGTGTCTCATTATCCGTAATGATGTAAAAATGTCATGCGGAAAGCGGTGTGCACAGGCTGCCCATGCATCAATCGGTGCCTACAATAATGCCGATAAATCCCTCCAGAAATCCTGGCTCTCTGAGGGACAGAAGAAAGTTGTACTCAGGGCGAATGATGAACGGACTCTCTACGAACTCAAGGTGATCGCTGAGCGGGCAGGGATCTCGTCTTCCCTGATCCAGGACGCCGGTATGACCGAGATCCCGCCCGGGACCATCACCGCACTGGGGCTCGGACCGGCAAAAAGCGAGGATCTGGATAAAATTACCGGCAACCTCTCTCTGCTATGAAGCAGAGCACCTATCCCCTCGAACTCCTGCTCGGTATGAAGTATTACGCGAGCGACAGCGAAGGGATCGGGGGGAGACTCCGCGCAGACCCGGAAGATTTTATTGTCGAGGAGATCCCTCTCGAAAAGAAAAGCGGTACCAATGGTCCCTACCTCATCTGCCGGCTCACGAAAACAAACTGGGAACTGCAGCATGCGATAAAAGAAATTGCGAAACGTCTCGGGATCAGCCACCGTCGCATCGGGTGGGCGGGTACCAAGGACCGCAACGCGATCACCTGTCAGGTAATCTCATTGTATAATGTTACTGCCAGTCAGGTCGCCGAAATCCATCTGAAGGACATTATTCTCGAGCCGGTTGGCCAGTCAAACGAGGGACTCTCTCTCGGTGATCTGCTGGGCAACTGCTTCGATATCACGATCCGGGACTGCCGGCCTACTGATCTTGATCTGCGGGTCAGGACGATCAGCGAGACCGTCTGCCACGCGATACCCAACTATTTCGGCCTGCAGCGTTTCGGTGCGACGCGTCCGGTAACCCATCTCGTCGGGGAATGGATCCTGCGGGGTGATTTTGAGCGAGCCGTGATTGCCTACGTGGGCCAGGCATTCCCGGGAGAACCCGAAGCGGTCAGGGAGATCCGGACGGCATTTTCGGAGACCCGTGATATACCGGCGGCGTTGTCAGATCTGCCTCCCCAGATGTCGTACGAACGGGCGATGCTCCACTACCTGTACTCGCATCCGGATGACTATCGGGGTGCACTCCAGGAGCTGCCACCCAAACTTCTGTCGATGTTTGTGTCGGCATACCAGTCGTACCTCTTCAACTTTACCCTGAGCCGGCGGATTGATGACGGCAATACCCTTACCGATCCGCTGCCGGGCGACCGGCTCATCTTTGCCAATGGGCGCACTGACACCGTTACCCCCGCCAACCTCGGTGCAGTCGCCCTCCACATCAGGCGCAGGCGCTGCAGCATAGCGATATTTATGCCGGGCAAAGTGCGGTTCGATACAACGGGTGAAGGTGAGCGTGCGACCAAAGCCCTCCTCTCGGAGTCCGGTATCACGGCAGAGGACTTTGAACGGGCATCGGCATTCGTCCGGACAAAATTTGACGGTGCATGGCGATCGATCTCGTTAAGGACAGATATTGACGCATCGATAACGAAGACCGATGTCCGGCTGAAATTTTCGCTGCCGCCAGGCCATTACGCAACCACGGTCTGCCGGGAGTTTATGAAGGCGGATCCGGTCTGTATGATTTAGGGCCGGGATTCAGCCAGTTTTTTTGCGCCATTGATCGCATCGTTTAAATTACCCAGCTCGTCTACGATATTCAACCCGATTGCATCGGCGCCGCGGATTACCCGGCCGTCATCGATCTCCGATCGTGCAATTGCCCGGCGGGTGGTCACATCCCCGATAAAGTTCTCGAAACTCTCATTGACGATCTTCTGGGCATAGGCCTCTTCATCTGCCGAGATCGGGCGTGAGGTTGAACCCATATCCTTCTTGCTGCCGGATTTGATGATACTGATATTGTACCCTTCCTTTTCATTGAAACGGCTGATATCTGAGAAGGTCCAGATCACGCCTACTCCGGCGGTAAAGGTGTCCGGGTTGGCATAGATTTTGTCTGCGTGAACACTCACGTAATATGCAGCAGAGGTTGCAAGGTCACCCATGGAGACAACTACCGGCTTCTTTGACCGGGCGTAATCCATGTCGCGGACAATCTCCTGTGCAGCTGCCGGCGTGCCTCCCGGGCTGTTGACCCGCAGGACAATTGCCTCGATCATGGGGTCATCCGCAGCATCGCGGAGCTCCCCGCCCACCACCTCGCTTCCTACGGTATTCCCATCGGAAGCAAGACCCGTCACGAGGGTTCCTTCCATACGGATAACACTGACCCCCTCCTTTTCGGAGTGCGAGAGATAGTAGGCGGCAATGATAACGCCGGTCACGAAAATTAGCCCAAAAAGAATGAACAAAAACCATTTCTTTGCCGGGTTCGGTTTTGTGTGGACAGTCCCGGATGGTTCCATGGTGCCGTTCACCGTTACACCTCAGGATACAGAATGTCAAATTCTGATACGAGGTTGCTTCCGCACATATAGTAGTTCTTCAGGTTGAGCCTGATCATCTCATCTTCAGTATTGATATGCATACCCCCGACCAGGGATGGGGTATCGGAGCCTCCGACAATGAACGGCAGGTGAATGAGCCGGATCTCGTCGACCAGTTTATCATGGAGCATGTGCCAGTTCAGTGTCGGACCTCCCTCGATCATCAGTTTGTTGACGCAGAACTTTTCCTTGAGGATCTTTAAGAGGAGCGGAGACTCAACATGTGTCCTTCCCGGCAACGATGATATGGGCACCTTTCTTCCTGATCGCCTCAATGCGGTCCACGGGTGCCGCCTCACACACGGCAATTGCTGTCGGTGCATCATGACCAAGTACATTTGCATCAAGTGGGATGTCTGCCATGCTGCAGGGTATGACCCGCAACGGGCTTTTGCCCGGCACCAGCCGGACGGTGAGAAATGAGTTATCAATCCGTGATGGTGTTGGCCCCGACCATGATCGCATCATACGCGGCGCGGGTTGTATGAAGGAGTGTCTCGGTCTCAGGTGCCATATATTTCATCAGAATTTTTGAAGATGCCCCTTTCTTCAGGGTAAGTTTGCCGTCAGCAGTGATCTCCGACATCATCAGCACATGCGGACGGTCTTTCGTATCGGTCATCGCCACTCTTTGTCTCCGAGTACATGTTGGTGGGGAATATAAAGAAGCTGACGATGGGGATATCGGGAAGAGCGGAAATTCAGGGATTGCAGGAAATCCCCACAATCCTGTGAATACGACGTAAAACAACAACTATTAATGGCTCGCATACGCATGAATTAGTTTATGAATATTACTGCACTCCGCCCAAGATTTATCAGATATCTTGAACCGGTCGCAGATGTTTTTGTCAGGCTCCGCATCACCCCCAACCAGATCTCCCTGCTGGCGCTCGTCGCCGGATTTGCATGTGCGTATCTCTTCTTCCAGCGCCAGTTTCTCTGGGGGAGTCTTGCACTCATACTCTCGGCGGTTTTTGACCTGATTGACGGGAGTGTGGCCCGGAAGACCAATGCTCATTCAAATTTCGGTGCAGTTTTTGACTGGATTGTTGATAAATATGTAGATGCCCTTGTGCTGCTGGGTGTGGGTTTATCCGGTATAGCAATCGTCAGCCGCTATTTTGCCGTGCCGCCGTTTACCGATGTTGCTTTTGTAACCTTCGCCATCATTGGATCCCTGATGAACACTTTCATCAAGCCGGTGGTCTATGCCGAGATCGGCTACCGGGAAAAGGTTGAGGGGAAGATCGATGATCCCCTCGAAGGCATCGGATTTTTCGGCAGGCCGGAGACATTCCTTGTCCTGATCCTCGGCGGGTTAACCGGGTTCATCGGGATATCCGTGATCATTATAGCAGTATGCACGAACCTGTCCGCAATCCAGCGGATTATGTACCTTTACCGAACGCTCGCCTGATCTCCCCGAAATAGATCTGGTAAATATCATCGGCAAAGGATCCCAGTTTTGGTATGATAACGAAGAGCGCGTAGGCAATGAGCACCAGACAGACGAGCGCAAGCATTTCGGCAATCACGTTATGTGCCCAGAAGAAACTCTCGTATCCGAACTCGCCGTTGCTGGCGATGGACGGGTAGAACGGAAACCATTGTTCGGTGTAGGCGATAATGACAAAGACATTGCGCAGGAGGTTCAGGATATAAATGGTCGGGGCGATCAGGAGGAAGGCCAGGATCTTCTGGCGGATAGTTGTCGGTACCTGCTGCTGCTACCCCGAGCATGATGGCGATGCTCTGGATACCGGTGCAGGCGAGGATAATTTCAACGCGGAACGAATTCCGGGAGATAATGTTCCACTCGGCAAGCGTAACGGGGAACTGGAGAACGTCCAGGATCCCCGTAACCTGACCGACGACGATACCGATGAGCCAGTTGCCCAGCACCGGAATATATTCAAACGGTGCATATATCAGGAATGCGACTGCAGCTGCCCGGGTAAGATGCATAACCCGATCATCTTCGGCCATGAGATACCGTGCCGTGATGAACAGGAAGGGCACCGAAAGGACCGCCATGACCGGGTAGAGGAAATTGTTGAGCGAGAAATAGTAGGGAAGCTCCGCAAAGAGGAACAGCACGATGAAGGTCCACCCGACGATGCCGGCATATTTCCGATGACGGCCGGGAACGAGGGACGCGAGGAATCCGATGCAGGAAATCAATACAAAATAATACTCGATCAGCACCAGATCCTCAAACATTATAGAATCATTCACCCGAAACCAAAAAAAGGATTCTGAAGGAGCATATGGAGATCAGGCTTCACGGAAGGTCGGACAGGGCTGATTTTTTTCAGGTGGGAATATTTTACGCTCCTGCTGTTTCTCACGATAAAAGGGTTAATCTTCTCTGCTCGCGCATTGTTATACCGATGTTCTGTCCTGAATGCAAGAGCATGCTTATTTCGTCGGGGGGCCAGTTGAAATGCCGGAAATGTGGTTATATCCGGAAAATTGATGATACCGATCAGATGAAGCGCAGCGTTGCGCGCAGCGAAAATGAGATCGTGATCGTTGAGGAGGAAGGCCAGGCAAAAACCATGCCCACCATCCAGATCAAATGCCCCAAATGCGAGAACAACCTTGCAATCTGGTGGCTCCGCCAGCTCCGGGCGGCCGATGAGAGCGAGGTCCGGTTTTTCCGCTGCACAAAATGTGACCATACCTGGCGGCAATACGATTAGTGTCAGTCATCAGTCATTTTTTTCATCAGTGAAAGCAACCCTGTTCTCATTGAATACGGGCAACGACAATGCATCCTTTTTGCATGGCACCAGCGCCTTGCGAGGCATTAATACGCTCTACATCCGGCAATGAATGAGGAAGACCTTCAAAACCACCTCATCAGAATAAGACACCCGTGAGGTCTTCCGGATTTTTTGATTTTCTTCGTGACGGGAGGACCGGTGCGTCTTGGATTCTTTATCTATAGGAATTTTTTCTGGTTCTTTTCTGAGATCAGATTTTTTTCTTTTTGTTTTCTTGAGTAAAGATATTGTGAGGGTAACCCCCTCTCTCCCCCAGAGGGGGAGGCAGCCCAGGGGAACCATCGCCATGACCCGGAGAAAGATATTCCTGTTTTCCAAAGGGGTTCTCATCAACTTTAGAGTGACTATCGTATTTTAGGGGATGCAACGATTACTGCAGTTTGCAGGATAGTTAGAATAATTCTTTGACGATTTCTCGCAAAAATTGTTTTTGTTCTTACATAATTATAGGTTTGAGACCACACGCTCTGGAATTGCGATGAACGCCGCCGCCCCCGACGGGGCGCCCCCGCGGCGGATCTGTGTCTTATAAAAAAATTCCCTTGCCCCGCCGTGCCTCGCAGAGGCCCTGAGGCGGGGGACCTCATAAATTCTCTAATCTTTCTCCAAAGCACCATTGTATCAGAAGACGTTCACTAATATTCATCAAGCCCTTTGGTTCACTTTGCTGCCAAAAGGATTCTGGTACTCCGGAGCGGAGGATGTCGTTGTCCCGGAAAAGTCTGCCAGATCACCAGACTCCCAATTTTTTACGGATAAAGAATTTTTGACCCATTCGTCCATCGCTCGTGGAAATGGCAACCTTTTAGTGCGAATAATCATTATTAATAATGTTAATTTGGGGTTTTTCATGGCAGAAATATTTGACGTAAAACTCTCCGAAAAGTATTACACGCCGGATCCTTCCTACAAGCAGAACAGCTGGCTGGGAGATTACCAGAAGGCGTACGAAGACTTCTTACAGAATCCGGATGGGTTCTGGGATCGTATCGCCCATGAACTCCACTGGTTCTCTCCTTATTCGAAAGTAAAGGAATGGAACTACCCGTATGCCCGCTGGTTTACCGGCGGTAAAATGAATATTACCTACAACTGTCTCGATCGCCACGTCATGAATGGGCGACGGAACAAGGTAGCCCTCATCTGGAAAGGGGAGGATGATACCGAGCGTATCTTTACTTACCGGCAATTGTACCGTGCCGTCATGCAGGTGGCAAACGGGTTGAAGAAACTCGGGATCACCAAAGGCGACCGTGTATGTATCTATATGCCGATGGTACCCGAGCAGATCATTGCAATGCTCGCCTGCGCACGGATTGGGGCGGTGCACAGCGTTGTTTTCGGGGGTTTTGGTGCTGCCGCCCTGAACAGCAGAATAAATGGTGCTGAGGCAAAGCTTGTTATCACCGCCGATGTTACCTTCCGGCGTGGCAAATCTATCCCGCTCAAACACATTATCGAAGAAGCGATCATCAATGCGCCAAGCGTCGAACATATCGTGGTCCTGCGGCGGGAGCTTGCCCAGCCGGTCGAGATCCACCGTGAAATGGAGGTCGACTTCCATGACCTGATCAGGGATGTCAGCCGCGAATGCGAGCCGGTCGTGATGGATGCCGAAGACCCGCTTTTCATTCTCTACACGAGCGGTTCGACCGGAGCCCCGAAGGGCATTGTCCATACCTGCGGCGGGTACATGGTGGGAACGTATTACACCACAAAACATGTCTTCGATATCAAGGAAAATGATGTTTACTGGTGCACGGCAGACCCCGGCTGGATCACCGGGCACTCGTACGTGGTGTACGGTCCGCTTGCGATGGGAGCGACCATCGTCATAACGGAAGGCACCCCAGATTTTCCGGACCCGTCAGTCTGGTGGCGGATGGTGGAGGAGTTCGGAGTCTCCATCCTCTATACCGCGCCGACGGCTATCCGGATGTTCATGAAGCTGGGCGAGGAATGGCCGGATAAGTGCAACCTGAGTTCGTTACGCATTCTCGGATCCGTGGGCGAACCTCTCAATCCCGAAGCCTTTGAATGGTATTATCGGGTCATAGGCAAGGAGCGCTGTCCGATCGTTGATACGTGGTGGCAGACGGAAACCGGTATGCATATGGTAACGACCATGCTCGGAGAACCGATGTTACCGGGATTTGCGGGAAAGGGAATTCCCGGCGTCATCGCGGATGTGGTGAACAAAGACGGGAAACCTGTCCCGCCGGGCACCGGTGGTTTTCTGGTGATCCGGGAACCATGGCCTTCCATGCTCCGGACCGTATATAACGATGATGAACGCTACCGGAAATACTGGAATACCATCCCCGGCTGCTACGCGGTGGGAGATCTCGCGGTAAAAAATGCTGCAGGATATATCATGGTACTCGGGCGGGCGGATGACCTGATCGTTGTTGCGGGGCACAATATCGGTACCGCCGAAGTCGAGAGCGCGCTGGTCTCCCATAAAGCGGTGGCCGAGGCAGCGGTGATCGGGAAACCTGATCCCATGAAGGGCAATGTCATCAAGGCGTTTGTCATCCTCCGTCTAACCCACGAACCGAGCGACCGGCTGAAAAATGAACTTATTTACCATGTCAGGATCACTCTTGGCCCGATTGCAATGCCCTCCGAGATCGAGTTTGTCCTGTCATTGCCCAAGACCCGGAGCGGGAAGATCATGCGACGGGTTCTCAAGGCCAGGGAGCTCGGCATGGACCCCGGGGATATATCGACTCTTGAAGAGTGAACCGCGGAAAAAGTTACCCAACTTTTTAAATACTGTTTTGTGGCATTTATAAATATGAAGGTCAGACCAGAGGATTCCCTCAAGATCGAAAACATTGTGGCCTCCGCAAAAGTGACTGATTACCTGGACCTGCCCGAGATCGCATCGAAGATCACGGGAGCCGAATATAATAAGAAGAGATTCCCCGGAGTCGTGCTCCGCATGCAGGACCCCAAGATCGCTGCACTCGTTTTCGGTTCAGGAAAGGTGGTGCTCACCGGTGCCAAGAGTATCGACAGTCTGAGTAAGGGGCTCAACATCCTCGGCAGCAAGCTGCGGGACCTCGGCATCGATATCCCCAAGAAACTCGAGTACAAGATCCAGAATATCGTCACGTCTGCCGATCTGGCAACCCCTATCAACCTGAATAAGATCGCGGTCGGGTTCAACCTTGATAAGATCGAGTATGAACCGGAACAGTTCCCGGGACTTGTTTATCGTCTTGATGTCCCGAAAGTAGTGGTGCTGTTATTCGGGTCCGGCAAACTGATCATTACCGGGGGAAAGGAACCTGATGACGCGAAGAAAGCGGTGGTCAAAATTCTTTCGGATCTTCGGAGCCTGGGTTTGATCTGATCCTCCCCCACCTCCTTTATGAATAATGTTGGTAACATATGTGATTTTATATAATAGTATTTTCTTATTTGAGGACGTTTCTTATTACTAGTAATATATATCTCTTGTCCTCATTGCGTAACAATACGAGAGCCTTTATATGAAGAATATGATATTTTGATTATAATTTTCCGTCAATACCGGATGTGATGCATGAGAACCGAGAATGTGATGTATTTCACCGAGAAAGAGGAGGAATTCGCAAACCTCCTCATCGAGATAGGTACCAAGAGAAATGTCGCAAAGGTACTGGTATTCCTGGCAAATACCCCCGAAGCTACCTCACGGGCAATAGAGCGGGGCACCGATCTCCGCCAGCCGGAGGTCAGTATTGCCATGCGGTATCTTATCGACCAGAGCTGGATTTCGAGCCGGGAGAGCAAAGCGGAGAGCAAGGGTCGCCCGGTCAAGATCTACCGAGCTGTCACGGCCCATCCATGAAATCATGGACAGCATCGAGAAAGAAAAGAAGAAAGAGGCGACCAATCAGCTCGCCCTTGTACAGAAATTACGTGATTACATCCGCTGACGTAATTATCGTACACTTTTTTTTGTTGCCGGTGATAACGGATGTCTTTTGTGTAAAACCACAGAACAGCCCGCTTTCGATAACCCCCGGGATTTCCGAAATGGCGGTTTCCATCGTTCCGGGATTATTCATCCTGCCAAATTCACAGTCAACGATGAAATTCCCGTTGTCGGTGATGACCGGCCCGTCCTTCCTGATACCCTCCCGTAGCAGGGGAACGCATCCCAGCCCTTCCAGCCGGGTCATTACCGGGCGGATTGCGAAGGGGAGGACCTCTACCGGCACCGGGCCGGAGAGGGTATCGACGAGTTTCTGTTCATCGATGACAATCACCAGGCGGGTGCCGGCAGCCGCAACGCACTTTTCCCGGGTCAGCGCCGCTCCGCGGCCTTTGATGAGTCGCAGACGGCTGTCGACCTGATCCGCGCCATCAATGACAAGGTCCGGTACCGGTTCCTCATCAAGAGTGGTAAGCGGGATACCCCATTCATAGGCACGTCGTGCAGTCTGGTAGGATGTCGGTATCCCCCTGACCCGCAGGCCTTCGCGAACCCGGCTTGATAAGCGTTCAAGCGTATACATAACCGTGGAGCCGGTCCCAAGCCCGAGGATCATCCCGTTTTCTGCCATGTCTGCTGCCCGGTAACCTGCCGCACGCTTTGCTGCGTTGAGAGCCTCTGCAGTATTGTCCATCTACCTGATAGATATCAGTTGACAATAATTAATACTGATGATGGCCGGGTTTTCATCTCCGAAGGAATAGTTCCGGTCCATCATGATCACCCGGGATACGGAGTGGCCATAAAAAAAATCACACAACGAATTGAAACTTTTTTTTATCCGGAGCATCTGGAAAGGCGGTCACTCCAGGAATAATTTTTTTGCCTCGTCCTCAGCGGCGTAGGCAGTGCAGTCGAGCGTGACCGGGGTGATCGAGATATTCCCCTCCCGGATGGCATGCACGTCGGTTCCTTCTTCGGCATCCTCAAGGAGCGGACCGTTGATCCAGAAATACGGGCGACCCCTCGGGTCAAATCGCTTCTCGACGCCGGTCCTGAACAGTTTTCGCGCCAGCCGGGTCACTTCATATCCACCCTTCACCTCGGAAGGGATATTGACATTGATCACGTCCGCGTGCCGGGCAGAACCCGTTGGTCAGCACGCGGGATACGACATCCCTGACAATACCCTTTGCAGCGGCAAAGTTCTGCCCGTGGTACCGAGGGTCATCGAATTTATCGCCCTGATCCTCCACCTGGAGCGAGAAGGCGATGCTCTTTGTTCCCTGGTTGGACGCTTCAAGGGCGGCACCGACCGTGCCGGAGGTCATGATGGATTCAAAAGAGAGGTTTTCACCGATATTGATCCCGCTTACAACAAGATCCGGGTTGAGTTTGAGGGCATACAGGCCGATGATGACTGCGTCCGTGGGTTTACCTGCCACGGACCATGCCGGGACATCATTCAACAGGATCTTTGTCGCCCGCAACGGCTCAAAGATCGAAATCGATCTGCCGACAGCGCTCTGCTGGGTAGCAGGTGCGACAACGGTAATATCCGCTATCGGGGCAAGTGCCTCATAAGCAGCCCAGAGGCCGACTGAACTCACGCCGTCATCATTGGTCAGCAGGATCGAGGGTTTCATCGCATTCACGTTTGAACTGCACCGCACAAATAGTTCACCGATCGGATAGGGTCATTTCCTTGCAGAACAAAAAAAAAGTGATGAACGTCCTGCTTGCCGAATATACTACCGCTCACGATTCTCTCCTTGCCCCCGAAGGTGCCGCAATGCTGAATGTGCTGGGGCAAAGTTTCGGGCGCTGCGGGTACGATGTCGTCCTCCCCGGAAGCGGCGATTTTGGCGATGAGATTGCCCGCATTGCCCCGGCATGCGACATGGGTCTCGTGATCGCCCCGGATCACCTGCTTGCACGCTACACGCAAATCCTTGAGCAGCATACCCATAATCTCGGGTGCGGCTTCATGACGGCTGCCCTGTGCGCCAACAAGGTGCAGGCTGAAAGGATCCTGCGCATGAATGGAGTCCCCGTGCCGGCAGAGGCATCGTCAGGACAAAGGGTGATCAAACCGGTGAAAGGCTGCGGTGCCCTGGGGGTGAGATTATCTGATGGTCCGACCGGGAAGGATGAATTCTCCCAACAGTATATTGAGGGAGAACACTTCTCGGTAAGCCTCGTGGCAAACCGGGTCGTGGGTGATGCCTGCCTGTACTTCTCTGGTAAACCACCGCTCGTGCTGGCGGTGAACAGGCAGTCAATCGATATTGAAGCGGACGGACGGTTCAGCTATCGTGGCGGCGAGACACCGGTGCACCCCGAACGGGAAGCTGAGATTACCGGGGTGGCAAAAAATGTCGTCGAAGTGCTCGGCTGCCAGGGATACTGTGGCATTGACATGGTCGTAGCCGATCAGGTCTATGTCGTCGATGTGAACCCGCGGATCACGACCAGTCTTGTCGGTATTGCAGCCTGTATGGACGAGGAGATCGCCGATATCCTGGTTGCGGCATCGAAAGGACAGGCTCCTGACCGGGTGCACCTCAAAGGAAGCGTCAGTTTCGATACAGAGGGGAAGGTCACGAAGATATGATCGGCATCGATGTCGGCGGGGCAAACCTCAAGATTGTCGATGATCAGGGTGTTCATATCCACTACTGCCCGCTGTGGGAGGGCGCACCGGTCACCGCGGTGCTGGACCGGTACGTGACCAATCCAGGTGAACCGGCAGCGGTGGTGATGAGCGGGGAACTGGCAGATTGTTTCCTGAGCAAGGGAGAGGGTATCTCGTTCATCGTGAACGCGGTGAAGAAAGCATTTCCCGATGCCCGTTTTTACGGAACGGATGGGCTGTTCCACTCATCAGCAGTCCCCCAGCTGGCGGCGGCAAACTGGCTTGCATCAGCAGATTTCCTGCGGGAAGAGTATCCGGATGCCGTTCTGCTCGATATCGGCAGCACGACGGCCGATATTATCCCCCTGAACCGGTTCGCATCACTTCGTGGACTTACGGATCTTCAGCGACTTCAGAATGGGTATCTTGTTTATACCGGACTGCTCCGGGGAAATATCGCTACCCTGCTCCGGTCGGTCCTGCTCGGGGGTGTGGATACTCCGGTAAGTTCCGAGTATTTTGCGTCTGCTGCGGATGCGCATCTCGTACTGGGTCATATTACGCCCTCCCAATATACCTGCGATACCCCGGATAAGAATGAAAAAACTGAAACAGCCTCACATCTCCGGCTGGCCCGGGTCGTATGCGCCGATATTGATGAGATTGGTGAAAGTGGGGCACGCCAGATTGCAGGACAGTTCTGGGATATCCAGAGGGAACTCATCCGGAACCAGGTCGGGAATGTAATGGAAGCTTCCTGCTCGACATCCCTGCTGACAGCAGGCACAGGGGCTTCCCTTTTTGCACGGGAACTTGGCGGGACTGACCTTTCCGGCAGGATCGGAAAAGCCGCGGATGCCCTGCCTGCATATGCCGTCAGGGAAGTGGCACTGCGTGATTCTGAATTCTGACATGGTGATGCTCCGTGGTGGATCCATGAAAAGGAACCTGATGATTGCTGCAGGTCTCCTTGCCGGCTCACTGATCCTGTCCGCGATCTTCTGGATACTGGGGTTGCCGTTCTTCATCGCCTTCCTGTTCATACCGTTCATCCCGTTTTTCGGGAAACAACGGGAGGTCCGGCGCTGCCCGGTATGCGGACGGGAGACCACAGGCAGCGAGCGCTTCTGCCCCTGCGACGGGACTCCCCTCCCCGGCACTGGTGGCGAGGGAGGCGAGCGAGACAACTGATAGAGGAAGTCGGATCCCGAAGAGGTCGGTCGTTGGAATTGCCGGGAATGATTGGCGGGAATACTTCCGTATACTCCCGCGATCAACGGCAATCCCCATCTGTGCCAGATACATGGCGGTACGGTGAAAGGGCATCGTCTCTGCGAGCGTCCTGCAGAGATCAACGACGAGGGATCCGCTGCGGGTGTCCGGATAGAACGGCTCATCGGCAGAACAAAAGGTCCCGCACTTCCGGCAGGTGAAACGTTTTACGAATACCTGGACAGGGTAAGGTTTGCCCTCCCTGATCATGAGCGCGAACTGTCTCGCCCGGGTATCGTACCCGGTCAGTGGACCGCCACACGCGGGGCAGGCATCCCTGCGGTCAAAGACCATCCGGTCAAATACCAGGATACTGCTCTGGACAATATCGGCGAGGAGCGGGGGGATGCGAAGTCTGTTTCATGGTCTGCGCGTGTCGTGAAATCCGGTCTCCAGATATTAATCAGTACTTCTTGATTCCTGATTCAGGTAAACTACCAGATAATTCTCTTATGGAGTACAGAAAGGTATCGACCCCCATCTATTAATCATTTTTTGTGCTCATTTCAGTACCCTTAAATATCGTCAAACCAAATTTTTTTTGTTCGAGGTTAGAACACATGGAACTGAAATATGTACCAACCACATGCCCGTACTGTGGAACCGGGTGTGGATTCAACCTTGTCGTAAAAGACAAGAAGGTCGTGGGTGTTTCCCCCTGGCACCGCAACCCTGTTAACGAGGGTAAGCTCTGCCCCAAGGGAAATTACGCATGGGAGTTTGTCAACAGCCCTGACCGCCTGACAACGCCGCTCATCAAGAAGGACGGGAAATTTGTCGAGGCCTCATGGGATGAAGCCTACAAACTGATTGCATCCAAGTGGAAGTCATACAAGCCCGAAGAGATGGCATGCCTCTCTTCAGCCCGTGTCTCCAACGAGGAAAACTACCTGATGCAGAAGTTCGCCCGTGCGGTGTTAAAGACACCGAACATCGACCACTGCGCCCGTCTCTGCCATGCGTCGACGGTCGTCGGTCTTGCAGGTGCATTTGGATCCGGTGCAATGACCCAGTCAATTGCAGATATTGCCGAATCAAAGTGCCTTCTGGTCATCGGGACCAACACGTTTGAGCAGCACCCGTTGATCGGGCGCCGCATCATGCAGGCGAAAAAGAACGGAGCAAAAATCATCTACGCCGACCCGCGGCTCACGCCGACCGGGAAGCAGGCGGACCTGCACCTGCAGTTCTACTCCGGTACCGATGTGGCACTCCTGAACTGCTTCATGCACCAGGCCCTCAAGAACGGCTGGGAAAACAAGGACTTCATCGCCAAGCGGACCAAGGATTTCGAGAAGGTCAAAGAGATCGTGTCGAAGGATGCCTACAGCCCCGAGAACGTTGCGAAGATCACCGGGATTCCTGCAAAAGACATCATCACTGCGGCCGAGTGGTTCTGCACGTCCGGACAATCTGCAATCCTGTACTCGATGGGTATCACCCAGCACACGACCGGTGTCGACAACGTCAAGTCGGTCGCAAACCTCCAGATGCTGACCGGCAACCTGGGGAGACCCGGCACGGGTATCTGTGCACTGCGTGGCCAGAACAACGTGCAGGGCGCCTGCGACATGGGAGCCCTCGCAAACGTATACTCCGGGTACCAGTCGGTTATCGTCCCCGACATGAAGAAGAAGATGGAGACCGCATGGGGCTGTGAGATCGCTGAGGGCAAAGTCGGCCTGACCGTTACCAAGCTGATCAATGTCCTTGCCGACGAGCCCGGAAAGGTCAAGTCTGTGTACATCATGGGGGAGAACCCGATGATCTCCGACCCCGATCTCCACCACGTGGAGAAGGGATTGAAGAACGTCGATTTCCTGGTCGTGCAGGATATCTTCCTGACCGAGACCGCACAACTCGCCCATGTCGTTCTTCCCGGTGCATGCTTCGCTGAGCGCGACGGCACCCAGACGTCAACCGAACGCCGTGTCCAGAAGTGGAGAAAGGCCCAGGACCCGCCCGGCAAGGCAAAGGCGGACTGGCAGATTATCAGCGAGCTGGCGGCAGAGATGGGATTTGCCAAACAGTTCCCGTACAAGAGCGCAGAAGAGATCTTCACCGAAGTGGCAAAAGTCACCCCGTCCTATGGCGGCATGGACTATACCCGTCTCGAGAAGCCCGAAGCACTCTGCTGGCCCTGCCCGACCAAGGAGCACCCCGGAACCCCGATCCTGCATAAGGAGAAGTTTACGCACCCGGACGGACTGGGTATCTTTACCCCGATCGAGTGGAAACCCCCGGCAGAAGTCCCGGACAAGGACTACCCGCTCATCCTGACCACCGGGCGCTGCATCTGGCAGTGGCATACCGGCTCAATGACCCGCCGCTCTGTAGACCTCGAGCGCGAGGAGCCCACGGGCTGGGTCGAGATCAACCCGGAGGATGCAAATGCCCTCGGTATCAAGGACAAGGAAATGGTCAAGGCGGTCTCCCGCAGAGGCGAGATTACGATCGGTGCACGGGTCACCAAGGATATCAAGAAAGGTGTTGTCTTCATGCCGTTCCACTATGCTGAATGCGCCGCAAACGTGCTCACCAACAATGCCCTTGACCCTGTCGCGTCGATTCCGGAGTTCAAGGCCTGTGCTGTCAGGATAGAGAAGATCGCGGAGGCGAAGTAACATGGCAAAGAAAGGCGACATGCTCTATGCGTGGACAAATGACGCAGAGATCAAGAAGAAGGCAGAACTCGGCGGCGCTGTAACCGCACTCTGGAAGCACGCTCTCGAGACCAAAACGGTAGATGCAGTCTTTGCTATCAGGAGAGGCACCGACCTCTATGATGCCCAGCCTGTATTAATTACGGACTCCAAAGACCTTGCACAGACTGCCGGGTCACTTCACTGCGGCACCCTTCTCATGGCAAAACTCGTCAAGAAATTCCTTGACGGTGCCGAGAACATGAAGATCGGAGTAACGGTCAAGGGTTGCGACATGATGGGATTCTACGAGCTGGCAAAGCGCAAGCAGATCAACCTTGACAACGTGATCATGATCGGCGTCAACTGTGGTGGCTCGGTAAGCCCGATCCTCGCCCGCAAAATGATTGCGGACAAGTTCGGGGTTGACCCGGACACGGTCCACAAGGAAGAGATCGACAAGGGCCAGTTCATCATCGAGTACGAAGGCGGACACAAAGGTATCTCGATGGACGAGCTCGAAGAAGCAGGATACGGCCGCAGGGCTAACTGCCGCCGCTGCAAGCTTAAAGTCCCCCGCCAGGCGGATCTTGCCTGCGGGAACTGGGGTGTCATCGGTGATAAGGCCGGCAAGGCAACCTTCGTGGAAGTCTGCAGCGAGAAGGGTGCAAACCTCCTCAGCGGTGCAGTAAAATCCGGTATCCTCGCAACCGAGGCCGCAAACCCCAAGGGTCTTGAGATCCGGGGCAAAGTCGAGGGAGCCATGCTCAAACTCGGCGACAAGTGGCGCAAGAAAGACTTTGAGGCACTCGGCGATGGCAAGGAGCGTCTGAAGAAGATCATGACAGAGACATCGCGCTGCATCAAGTGCTACTCGTGCATCAGCGCCTGTCCCATCTGCTACTGTGTCGACTGCACCACCAAGAACCCGGCCTATGTTACTCCCGGTCAGCTCCCGCCCAATTTCATGTTCCACCTCATCCGGTTCGCGCATATCGCGGACTCCTGCGTGAACTGTGGCCAGTGCGAAGAACTCTGCCCGGCCGACATCCCGAACGCTCTCTTCATGCATGCCCAGCAGACCGAACTTGAGAAGATGTTTGGCCACGTGCCCGGCATAAACATGGAGCTCCCGCTCCTCGCCATGGTCGAGGAGAAGGAAGAACGTGGCCGTCTGCACAACACCGGCAGCGACATGATCTACGAGAACGTGTTCACTCCCTTTACAACAAAATAATACCCTTTTTTTTCGATCGTTATAAATCTTATACGGATACTTGTCCAGATGCTCTGCCCGGGTTGAAGCTATCATTGTTGCCGCCGCCTCCGACGGATTTCCCAATGTGTGATTGCTCTCAGAAGATAAACATGAAATTCTTTGGCACACAGTTAAGCTGGTGTGGGTCAGCGGATGCTCCAGATGGCTGCCTCGGGTTCCGGGAGAGGGGACTATCCTTATCATCTTCTTTAATACAAACAAAAATGGACATTGACAGGATTTCATATCAAAAATCATGTTTGCATATTTGGTTATGGGGGTTGAGACCCCCATACCCCCAAGTGTGATGAACGCCGCCGCCCCCGACGGGGCTCCCCCGCGGCGGATCAGCGACCCCAAAAGTTCTCAGAAAATTTTCCTGCCCCGTCGTGCCTCGGAGAGGCCCTGAGGCGGGGAACTCTCGCAAATGTTCAAAGATAGATGGTATGATGTAATACTCCCAACCATGACCGTTTCTACAAAGATACAGAATGGCAAAAATCCGGAAAAAAAATTAGACCAAAAGGCTGGAGAGGCTGCTACTTTTTCCATTTAAAGACCGGAATCATCGGTTTCAGGAGATCCTGCTCCTCTTCCAGGGAGTTGAGCATCGCAGTTTTCGAAAACTGGTTTCCTGCCTCATTTTTAAACGTAATGGCGACTTTTACCTCTTCAACCATGGTATGTAAGGGGTATTCATAGACTGCATCAACATCAAGGAATGGAATGTCAAATTCGATATTCATGGGTACGAGGGCACCGTGTATCGCTTCTGCCCGTGCGTTCCCCTTATTGGTGAGGATGATAGCCTTCGCATCATCACGAAACTGTACCGCGATATCCGGGTGACCGGTCGTATCCTGCATTATCATCAGCGACATCAGAAGCGTGATAAGGAAAATAACGACGATCCCAGCGAGATAGATATTGACAAAGAGCAGGATCAGTGTGATAAGGGAACCGAGGACAAGCAGAATGGTGATATTTTTTTCCATACAATCTGACTTGTCCCCGCATCCTTTTTTGTTTAACGGTTTGTTGTTGTATCCCGGAATTCTTCCGGGAAAACCGATCCGATTTTTTTCGAGTGCTTACCGGAAAAATCATCATATTCGCTTCCTGTGAGCTGTGGCTCGGGTTGCACAATCTTGCTCTGATATATGCCAGGATGATTGGAAGCTGAAAATTTTGCGAAAATCCGGATCTTTTTCCTTCAGAACGTTTGAAACTGGGATTTTTTTTGAAGTATATTGATAATCCGCCAATAGTTGCGCGTTACGGGCATATGGTACTACCAGAAAGGATATGATAAGGAAACAACGTCAAAATTCAGTTAAAATTCTTATTTATCAACTATTATTATTTAACACCCTGAAGTTACCTAATTTCCAGAATCCTGCTATATGCCTCTGATTTGCAAACAATTCGAAAATTATTAATATCCCTGCAAAAGAGCTCTACAATGACCTATACGAAAAGTGATTTAATACGTTGCTGGTATAGGTTGAAACGTTTCAGAGGTGTTTAAGAGAATGGTGTTTCATCCTCCGGTAGCAATCACTGCAAAAGCAGGTGATGCCGGTAAGTACAAAGTAGGTCTACCCGCATGGAACATGGTCCTTCGTGGATTCATGTCCGGCGCATACATCGCCATGGGTGGGGCCCTTGCAACAGTGTGCAGCACAGGAATTGCCTATTCGGCAGCGCAGATTACCGCGGGAGCAGTTCCCGGTGGATTTGCATCAGCTGGTGTGGCACAGTTGATTCTGGGAGCCGTGTTCCCGGTTGGGCTTATTATCACCGTGCTCACCGGCGCTGAGCCTTCACCGGTGACGCAATGCTTGCCCCGATGGCTGCATTCATCCACAAGATCGAGCTGGGCACAGGTCCTGACCCTGTGGGTCTTTGTCTACATAGGTAACTTTATCGGCTCGGTCGTCTGGGCATACATCATGGCAAACGGACCGTTTGTCACCTTTGATGCAGCTGGGGTCGCAACGATTACCGCATTCGGGAGCCGGGCGATCGCCATTATGGGAGTGAAGACCGGGTATGTCGGTATGATGGGCTTCTATTCAGCATTCCTCAAGGGAATTGGCTGCAACTGGCTTGTCAACCTCGCTATCCTTCTCGGTATCTGTGCTGATGATGCGGCCGGTAAGTTCTTCGGAATCTGGTTCCCGATCATGGCCTTCGTTTCCAGCGGGCTTGAACACTCCATCGCGAACATGTACTTTATCCCGGCTGGGATCATGACGGCGGGAATAACACATACAGCCACTACGGTGAATTGGGCCAATATGTGGATGTCAAACCTTATTCCGGTTACTCTGGGTAACATTGTCGGAGGCATGTTCTTCGTCGGTGTCATCTACTGGGTTGCGTTCCGCAAAGAGATCGCAGCACTGAAGTAGATTAACGGTCAATAATCTTTCCGATGAAGATCGGAAACGTCGAAGTAAAGGTCTCGATCGTCGCAATCGCGGTGTTTGTGATCTTTACCATTTTTTTACTTGTCGCATCATTGTCCAGCCCTGATGTCAGGTCACAGTTGATCTGGCTCATCCCGGCACTCTTCATGCTCCTTGTGATCCCTACGGCTCTCAATTACATGAGCCGCAGCCAGTATGCAAATATTGCTCCTGTCTATGAGGCAGAGGCAAAAACGATACGTATCAAGATGATTAACGAGAGCATGGTGGGAAAACCGGTCCGGATTGAGGGTGTTGTGGAACGGGTATACTACCAGTGGATGAACCGGCCCCAGTACCTTATTGCAGACCGCTCAGGAGCGATCTCGGTCAAGATGTTTACCAGCCCTGACGAGGATGTAAAAGTGAATGATATTGTTGAGGTTTATGGCCAGGTCATCCACCGGTACATGATCACCGGTGACCCGGTGATTAATTGCGTTCTGATCAGGAAAATAAAAAAATCATAATCTGATTTATCGTTCATCCCGTGATTCACGTCTTTGAAAAATCTTTTCCAAAGGGGTTTGTTTCCATGGCAGGTATACCCGCAGACAATCCAGTACAGAAAAATAACCCTGAAATACTATCGCACCGGTGGCTGGAACTTGCTGTTCCCCTTCTTTCATTTGGTGGCGCACTGCTTGCCCTCATCTTTTTGATAACCAATGCCCAGCTGGACTTCAGGATCTCCATTCTTGGATGTGTCCTTGCATCCTGGGTCCTCGCGTACCTTGCCTGGATCCGCCCCAGAAAGGACATCGTTGCATTGTCAACGCCGATCTATTCGTTCATCTTTATCGCGGTCCCGACAGATGTTTCTTCCTCAATAGTCCTTGAGCTGCTCTACGCTGCCAGCCTAACCATACTGCTCGTACGGCTGAAGCACCAGTTCGGCAGGTCCGTTCCGGGAGGTCATGGGGTCAAGGAACTGGCAGATCCCCTCAGGACGTATGTTGAGAGGACCTCTGGCACCTGTGCAGGGGTCAGTCCTGAAACAGGACACAGTGCAGCCATCGCTTTTGTGCGGTTCGCTGAAGGAAATTACGGGGATGCGGCACGGGTAGCCGGATCAGCTGCGGGACAGATGGAAGAAACCGGTGGTAACCCCTGCCTGACCCGGGCATTCAAAATCGTCAGGGAGCACGCCACACTCCTGAACGCGTCATTACCCCGCCCTCTCACCTTCCAGACATTCTCTGCCGAAGATTGTGACCTGCTGGCACGACTTGAACCCGGTTCCCCGGAGAATGACCAGGAATTTTATACCGCCCTTGACAATGCCCTCCTCCTGCTGTTCAGTGCTGCCTGGACTGCATCCGAACGGGACCGTACCCACCTGTTCGTCTGCCAGCCGTTTGCGCAGAAACTTCTTGTGGAATAGTAAATGCTTTTTTGAGATACCCCCCAGAAAGAAGCGGAACTCTTTCCGGTAAAACCGGTGAGGAACGTTCACCCGGGGACCAGCCTGGAACTCCCCGCATCGCCGGATTTTTTATCACGGTTCCGGAGGTACCCGCTTCATCGGGCAGACATCGGCAGCGTTCATGTCTCCCATAGCCCAGGAATATCGTTCACGGATTGTGGCGGGAAGCTCCTGTTCCCGGACCGGTACAAACCCGAACGAGAAATAGAAATTCACGAGGGAAGACACAGCATACATATACAGGGTCTCATTGCCACATCCTTCAATAAGTGCCCCGATGGCTTTCCGTGCGTACCCGTTCCCGCGAAATTCCTTCCAGGTGAAGATGCCGTCAATTTCATAGCCATCCGGATGACGTTTGCACCGTGCAACACTCACCGGGGTATCCTCGACAAAGACGCAGAATATGCGATCCGTGACGGGGTCGGATTTCGTCTGGTGGTAGTCAATCCAGATCTTTTCTGCAAAATAAAACTCGGCGGGGGTCAGTTCCCGCACGTGGACCCTCAGGGATATATCCGTGTATATGACCAGGACAGATTTTCTGGCCTCCCGTGCTACTTTTGAGGTGGTGACCCCCAACGGGATTTTCTGCAGATAATCCATCTTCCCGAACCGGGACATCATGATCAGGGATACCTGCTCTTCAGAAGAAACCCTGCAGATCTGCTGGAACGGGCTGCCGAAACGGATCATCAACTTCACCCTGATTTCCGGACGTTTTTTCCTGATGGCTTCCCGTGCATCAGAGAGCCGTTTTTCCACCTCCCGGACATGGAGGTTCATGCTCTCCTGGCGTTCGATTTTCCTGATGACGTGAAGGAGGATTACTTCTGAACTCCCAAGCGTCTCAATGCAGGCCAGTGCGTCCTTTGCGGGCTTTGAAAAATCGAGGGGAAACAGAATTTTTGCAAAGAGGGCCGGCTCTTCGGGAACGGTCGGGGAAAGGAGGCCCCGTTCCGGAAAACGCATGACGAGGATATGCGTCCGCCCGCGGGAGAGAACCGTGGTGCCTCCGCTGCCAAGGAGGCTGCCCGAGAGCAACCCTTTCCGTGCCCCCATGATGATTATCGAGGGACGTTCGCTCTCCGCCGTTTTTATAATCGCTTCAGGAATGCTCTCACCGGGGTTGTCCGACACCACGATCCTGACTGTGATTGCCGGGTCCCGGATCAGGTCCCGCAGCCGGTTGAGTTTCTCCCGTACGGTGCCGGCAGGGAAACCCGGTGCCGGACCTGCACCCCCGAAGGTGGTACCGGTGTGTATTCCTGTCGGGGACATGGAGAAGAATAATTTCCCGGATATGGTTCAGAGCTGCGGTACGTCCGATAATGTGCTCAGACTGTTCTGACAGGTCAGTGGGGATCAGGACTTTTTCAAACATGACAGACGGACCGTATACAGTACTTTTGCGTGATTGTGTTTTTTTTATTTGTACCGGGCGGACATATAGTGTGCTGTCAGCACCATACATCAAAAATGCCCTACGATTTAGGGGTCATTGACAGAACAGTGCTTTTTTTCGGGATCACTGGTCACTGAATGTCATTCTTGTCCTTTGGGAACGGATGCTGAACGACCTTATCCGCTTTCGTGCCAGACAAGTCCGGACAGCTCGGCAGAAAAAAAGAATTATACTGGTCCTGCACTGTCGTAGACCTGGCACAGGTACCGTGCCTCGAACAGGACAAAGAACGGGAACAGGATGAATACGATCAGTCCGCCGATAACCGGGATGGCCATGAGAATACCTTCCACGACCCCGACGATAACGCCCATGATGATGAGGGCGAGGATATAGTTGATCCAGCCAATCTTGCCAATCGTTGCGAGGATCGCGCTGAAGTTGAAGGCCTCGCCCATGCTCCCCGTACGGGCAAACCGGATGATCCCGATCGATGCGATCAGCCCTATGATAACCGCAACAATTACGAAAATAACCAGTCCGACGAGGAATGCCCCGACCCCTGCGAGGATTGCTGCCGTGTTCTGCTGGAAGGCTGCCAGTATCAGTGGTGCGATGCTGACGATCGCAATAATGGCCAGCGGAATACAATATATGATCCCAATAACCAGGTACTTGATCCCGTCCACGATCAGGGTCCCCCAGTCCGTGACATCCGGGGAGGGTTTCTCCCCGCGGAGAATCTTCAGTTCATATCCAAGGAGGGGGATCGCGAGCAGGATCGTCGCGACGAGCAGCAGCAGCCACTTCATCCATTTTCCCACAAGTCCTTCCCGTGCATATTCGAATGATTCGCTGAGCATGTTTCCATAATCCATCGCATTCGCCTCTTTTCCGGACACATTCCTGTAGGTGTTGTTACCTTAATATATGTTAATCTGATTTCTGTGACGGTATGAATGGCAAAAAAAGATTTCTCTAAGAAAACCTACCGGCAAGCCCCTCGGTGATCTTCGTCTTCTTCGCCTTGTTGAGCTCATGTATGTAATCCTCGAACTTGTGGATCCGGGTGCTGACCGGGAACGGGATGCCGATGGTTGAGATGAGCGCCTCGCCCCGGTCAAGGGTCTGGATCTCGATCTCCATTTTTGATAAATCCTGTTTGGCGCTGCCCATGATGATCTCCCGGTCACCCTTGTCCCCGAGGCCCATCACCACGAAGGTATTGATCTGGGCGAGAACCTTGGGATCCACATTCTTTGGCTGCTGGGTGATGACACAGAGACCAACGCCGAACTTCCTGCCTTCCATGGCACATTCCCGGAAGATCTGGGTGGAGGAGCCGCCCGAGGAAAGGACCCGCTGTGCCTCCTCGATGGTGATCAGGATCTGGTGGGACGATTCCTGGTGCTCGTCAATCCCGTACCCGCGGGCCTCCGAGCGGTGCTTTGCCATGATCATCCGGGTGATGACCGAGAGGACGAAGAGTTCGCTCCGCTCGCCCATATCCGGGATGTCGACAAGGACAACATTGTTGTCGTGGAGATCGGTGATGATCTCCTGCATGGAGGACCCCTGCGGGCGGAAGAAGGCTCTGTTGCCGTTGACCAGGTTCTCGATGTGCCGCTTGATGACCCGGACCGGACCGGCCATGGAGTTACGGATCTGGTAGGTGAGCGTGTTTTCCCGTACCGGCAGGTTTCCGGTGTCCTTGATGGGGAAGATCTCCGGGTCCACGTTTTCGAAGAATTCGATGATCTCCTTCCCGCCCGCACGGGAGAGTGCCTCGATGATATCGTACTGGGGCTGGCTCAGGTCATGGAGGATGGAGAGGTCACTGATCCGGAAGTCGTCGTAGTCGAGGTAGAGCTTGTTCATGCCGTACTTCTTCCGGTCGGCCTCGCCACGGATGGTGAAGACAGAGAGACCGTCTCTGCCGTCCGTGTAGTGAATAAGCCCTTTGGTGGGCTCACCGGTGGAGGACTTGCCGCCGTTCACGTACTCACCGTGCGGGTCGACGATCAGGAGGCCGAACTTCTTCTCCTTCATGCAGGAGGCACAGAATGTCTTCATGAAGTTGCTCTTGCCCATGCCGGTGGTCGCAAAGACACCCATATGCTGGGGGAGGACCTTTGCGGGGATACGTACGGCGACGTCTTTGATCACGTCCTGGCCGCTCCGCATCAGGCCGACCTCGATCTCCCCCATCTGGCGGGTAAGGAACATGAAGTCCTCGGCGGTCGGGTCCTCGACCGTGGAAAACTTGGAGGGGATGGTGCGGGCCTTGTGGAATTTGCCGCCGGCGTCGACAAACCCGAGCGGGACGGCATCGACCGTGATGAAGACATCCTCCCCGAGGCCATAGAACTGCTCACTGAACGGGCGGGTGTCCCATTTGGGGTCGGCGAAGTTACTGTCGTGCGAGAGATCGGTGATCTTGGCAAAGAAGGTCAGGCCCTTGGTTGTGTCAACGATCTTTTTGATGTCCCCGATGTAGAGCGTCTCGCTGTGCGGGGCGATGAAGCGGTAGGAGAGTACGCTCCTGCCGGTCAGCCGGTATTTCGTTGTGTCCACGGTATCAATATCGTTCAAAATCACCATGTAAATCACCAAAAAGATCTTCAAAGGTCCTGTTCTGCATTCCCTGCTTCGAGAGGCCGGACTTGATGTCCTGCAGTATCTGCATCGCCAGCGGTTCGTCGATGATAACCGTGCGGTGGGCGTCGAGGAGCGGGTAGGGGTACCCGGGGATCCTCCCGTCACCGGCACACGCGGCAAGGGCCCGCATCGTTGCCGATGCTGCCTGCTCGTCCGTTCCCTTTGGCAGTTCCATCTTCAGCGGCCTGCGGACCTGCGGGTGGAGGGAGGCGATATACAGCTCCCCGTGCCGTCCCGGGCTGTACCCGGCATGATCCGGGAGGTGTTCATCGATCTTCGTCCACCACGGGCCGGGCGATCCCGAGTTGCGCTGCAAGTCCCGCGATAGCGGGCAGGAGCGGGTGCCCGCCGCCCCAGGTCGCACTCGTGCGCTTTGCGACGGCCGCGAGGAGGAAGTTGCGTTCCTCTGCGGTCCTGATGATCTCTGCAAGCACCGGTTCATGGTTCTGGCTGGAGACCCGGAGCGCCCCGTCGAGGAGCAGGAGTGCTCCTTCCGGCACGGTCTTTGCCGTCTGGAGGGCGACCCAGTACTCCAGCGTGTCGCGGAGGATGGCAGACGCCCGCTCCGGGATCCGCGTTGTCCAGCCCCTTGTGGGGCGGAATCCCGAAACAGTCCTGGTATATCCCGTCAAAGTCCGTGTTCCGGTGGCCGGGGCCGATGGTGACGAGGGTGATGGGCGTGACGGAGCGGCCGGCACGGACGTTTTCAGAAAACGTTGTCCTCCCTGCCCGGATTGCGGCGAGCGTGATGCTTCCTCCCTCGGCAATCATGGTGTTGCTCCCGTCGATTGCGCTCACCGTCCCGGAAGGGCCCGGGGGGATCAGGTGAATATCGCTTTTCGTGATCCCGCTTTCCCGGGCGAACTTCTCCACGAGATCCTCCGGAATGTGCCCGGTGATCCGCTGGAGTGCCT
The DNA here is from genome assembly GCA_963829335.1 of uncultured Methanoregulaceae archaeon. Taxonomy (GTDB): domain Archaea; phylum Halobacteriota; class Methanomicrobia; order Methanomicrobiales; family Methanospirillaceae; genus Methanoregula. The sequence continues at coordinate 13,792 of CAWHIE010000001.1, read as the reverse complement.
GGTGGAGCGATTCTTCGTAGGATGCAGGGGCGGTCATTCCCCCACCTCCCGCACCCGGCTTACCATATCCGTACCCATCTCAACTACCATGGTATGGGAAAACTCCCCCTGCATCTCGGCAATGTGGGAGATCAGGATGATCTGGGGGAACCGCGACTCCTGGGTACGGAGGCTGGTCAGGAGGTTCGTTCTCCTTTCCTCGTCCTGGCTCCCGAAGATCTCATCGAAGATCAGCAGCGTGCTCTCGTGGACGTTGTGGAGCTCGGCGAGGTACCGGGACAGGGCGATCCTCAGGGCAACGGCGATGTCGTCCTGCTCGCCGCCGCTGAACCGGTCGATCGCATAATCATCGTCAACGTCCCGGACGAGGAGGTTGAAGTCCTCGTCCAGCAGCACCTGCTCGTAGCGCCCGCCGGTGATCTCGCTGATGATGCGGCTGACCTCACCTTCGATCCGGCTCCGCACGACCTGCATGAGGTAGACCACGTAGTCGGCGATGACCGCCCGGGTCAGCTTCAGCAGTTCGATCTCCTCTTTGAGGTCATCGGCCTCCTTCCTCAGTTCCCCGATCCGCACCCCAAAGAGCTTGAATTCCTTCATCTTCTCTTCCGTGTTGTGTAACCGTTCCGTGGTCCGTACCATCTCGGTTGCGGTTATGGTTGCAGCAGTATCGGTCTCCTTTCGTGCCAGCTCGATGGCAATACCCTGTTGCGGGTCAAACAATGACCGGTCAATATCAGCCTTAACGCGTGCAGTATCTGCCTGTTTCTGTGTTATCTGAACCTCCAGGTCCGCCACCTGTTTTTTGATCTCGGAACCCCGGGCTATTTTTTCACGGAGATCATTAAACCGTGTCTGGAGTTTTTCCAGGTCGGCAATCTCTTTCTCTGCATGGCCATAAATGGCCTCGTCAAACCCGAGCTCTTCAATCTTCTGTTCGACGGTGCGGAGTGCGAGTTCCTTTGCACTGAGGTGTGAGCTGAGATCAGCCAGCTCCGGTTTAAGTGTCTCCCGCGCCTTCTGTTTCTCCAGCAGGGTCAGAAGGCCGGTACGCGCAGGTTTTACCGAACTGATGCGCCCTTTTTCCTCGATAACCTGTTCCTGTTCCCTGCGTGCAAGCACGGCCTGTTCCTCACTACGTACAAGACGCGAATCAAACTCCTGCCCTATGCTGGCATAGTGGCTTCCGAGTCTCTGGTGGCAGAGGGGACAGACCCCGTTCACACCGGCATTTTTTATAACTTCATAATCGGCCAGCAGTTTGCTTCGTTCCTCACCGAGATGCCTGAGCCGGGAGGAGTAGGTGCCCGTTGCAAGGAGTATCTCATTCTCCCGGGACGTGATCACCTGATCAATTTTTTGGACCGGCACATCATCACCGAGGGATAACGCTTTCCTGATATCTGCACCAAGAGAGGCCATCCGTTCTGCCTCCCGATCCAGGACTGCGATCTGGGTACGGATCTTTTCTGCACGGTTCCTGGATCTGTACAGTCCCTCCCCGCGAACTGCACCTCAGTCTTCAGGCGTTCAAAGGACTGTTGTCGGATCCTCTGCCTCTCGAAGGCCTGTTTCTTCTCCGGGTAGGAAGAAAGACGCGGCTCCAGTCCCCGGAATTCCTGTTCCTGCCGGGCGAGATCAATAAGTTTTGTTTTCGCGAGGTCCCGCTGGCGGATGAGACCGTCTGTTTCCCAGATGAGTGACTGGCGGCGTTCAGAAAGACGGGTATGTTCCATCTTCTGCCCTGAAAACGTCTGGAAGGCCTCCTCAATCTGGTTCTTTTTTTCCGCCAGTATTTCCTGCTTTTTCCGGAGGCTGGTAATGGTCTGCCGGTACACGGCAATCTGTTCGGTCAGGGACTGGTCGTCCAGCATAGCCTGCCGCCTGATGAGGGCTTTGCATTCTCCTTCCAGCAGCTGGAGCCCCCCGTTCTTTGTTTCGATGCGTCCCTTGAGGATCTCCTGGCTTTCCGTTTTGAGGTAATCGATGCCCAGTGCCCGCAGGAACCATTCCCGCCGTTTGGACGGATCGGCTTCCAGCAGGGTCAGGAGGTCTTTCTGAGCTGCATAGACGGTATTCCGGAAGTCCACCGGTCCCATGCCAAGCGTCCTCCTCACCTCGGTCTCCACCTGGCTCACCCCGGTCGCCACCAGCTTCCCGTCCTTGTGGAACGTGGCATCATGGGTGACGCTTTTGCCTTTTCTGAAGGTGCGGACAACGCTCAACGTATCGCCCCCGATACGGAAGTCCAGCCGCACTTCGCACCGCTCCTTCGGGGATGCAAACGAGGAGACGATATAATCCGCGGCAATGCCGGTCGCCTTTACCCCGTAGAGGGCAAAGAAGATGGCCTCCACGATGCTTGACTTGCCGGTACCGTTGTTGCCGAGGATCCCGGTGATACCATCCCTGAAACAGATCGTCTGGTCACGGAACCGCTTGAAGTTCTTCAGCACGAGGCGGTCAATGATCATTCTGTCACCTCCTTGTGCTGCTCCATCACGGTCTGCAGCACCTCGAGCCCGCATTTCGCGATGTACTCCTTCTGTCTCGGGGTGAGCTGCTGCTGTTTCTCCGCGAATGCGGAAAATTCCCGGATATAGTCGATAGCCCTCATGTCCTGCTGGAGCGGGACAGGACTCTCCGTATCCTTCCCCTGCACCCGGATCTTCAGGTCAAGCAGCTGTTCCCGCACCATGGCCAGCGACCTCATATCGATCCCCTTCCCATGTTCCCGGGAGAGGCCGTCGAGCGTAACCTGTGCCATCGAATACGCGGGTAGGGATTTGTGTCACGATCCGGCCGATGATCTCCTCAGTAATATCTCCTGGGTGAACCCCTTCGCATTTAATCGTCCCGAGGTCGATCATCGGTGTATTCGGGAGGCCGAGGTGGCAGACCTCGTGCTTCCCGGGATCTACCAGCAGACTACCCTTGGTATCCGCGATTTCACCATACGTCAGATACTCCGTGGAGCCCGAATACCAGGCATTATCCGTGATCCGGCACTGGCGGTGGTAATGCCCGAGGGCAATGTAATCGAACCGGTCCGAGAGGATGGTCCCGTCCAGCTCGTGCTCGGCCACCGTCGCCAGCCGCTTGTCCCTGATCGCAGTCGCCAGCCCGTGCGTCACCAGCACGTTATTGCAGCTGCCCGAGAATTCGACCTGGTCAAAGGCCGTGCGGTAATCCTCCGGGCGGAGCATGTTCGGGATCAGGTGGAAGACCGTATCCCCGATCTCCACCTTCTCGTACCGGAATTTGTATGCCGCGGTGATGCGGGACGGGTGGTAGGTGAGCACCTCGTACGGCGAGGTCGTGTATCGGGTCTTCACCATGCTGTGGTTTCCCGCGATGACGATGAACGGGATCCCGGCAGCGTAGAGCCGGTCGAGGGCCTCGAGCACGGTGGTGTAGGCCCGGGTCTTGGGCTTCACCTGGTCGAAGAGGTCGCCGGCATGGACGAGGGCATCGGGTTTTTGTTTTATGATGACATCTATCGCTGCCAGGAAGTTGTCATAGATCTGCTTCTCGCGGAGGTTCATGCCGCTCTCGGGATCGAGGCGGTTGAACGCGGCTAAGCCTAAGTGGGTGTCGGCGATGTGGATGAGGTGCATTCTTTACTGGTTATTGGATTTTTATGAGATATAAGAGGGTTGGGGTGTGGGGAGAAAATGCCAGGAAGGTGCCCGGTCGGATCGAAGGGGAAGGGCATCCCTCGGGTTCAGCCAAAACAACCCTGTCCAGGTTCACTCGTCGCACTGCCGGCTCGTGCAGAATCCCTGGGCACACTTCTCGTAAAACCGCTGGTGGCACTCCTCGGCCGGCCAGAACCGGGATGCTGGCAGGATCTCCGTGACGATCGGACCGTCGCCATATCGTCCCGATGCAACCAGGCGGTCCCGGGACGCAAATGCGGCCTTCCTCTGGTCCTCGTCATGGTAACATATCACCGCCAGGTACTGCGTGCCGGAATACCCGCCCTGCCCGTCAGCACGGGTCGGGTCATGCAGAGTCCAGAAGATCTCCAGCAACTGGTCGTACGTGATAACGGCAGGGTCGAACACAATTCCCACCGCTTCGACATGACCGGTGGTGCCGGTCCCGACCTGCTCATAGGTCGGCCCGGGAAGCGATCCCCCGGTGTATCCCACGACCGTTTCGATCACGCCTTCAATACGCCGGAAGGCAGCCTCGGTATCAAAGAAACAGCCTGCGGCAAAGGTTGCCCGCCGGGGCTCGGCTGGGCCGGTCATCGTGCATGTACTATGAGGCCGGGGTTCTTTGGTATTGCGATATGTTTGCCACATCCTGCGATACGGCATTTCTCAAATCCGGTTCCGGCACGATCACCGTCCACCGGAATCCGGCTGGAAAACGGCCGAAGGCGTCAAAGGCTGAGGTTTTTGGAGGACGACGGATATCTGGGAACAATCCGGAGAAATCACCGGCTCTCTTTTTCCTGCAGGAGCCATTTCCAGAGCGGGATGCAGGTAATCTTCCCTTCCTGTGCCTCGTAATCTTTCGTGAGGATCAGGAGCCGGTTCACCTTTCCGTCAAATTCCTGTGCAAATTCTTTCAGGCCGTCGTATTCGCGATCGGGAATCGCATCGCTGTAACAGACATTGATTGCGCTGAGTGAGTCGTCTTTTAACTTGATGACAAAATCCACTTCCCGGGTCCCCTTCCAGTAATACGGCGTCAGGCCGGACCGCATCAGTTCTACAAAGACAAGGTTCTCGGCAAGTTTTCCCTCATCTGCAGAGAACCGGAACGAGACTGCGTTGCGCAGCCCGGTGTCGATGCAGTAGCACTTCTTGTTCTGTCGTGCCTGGGCTGGCAGCGAGTACGAGAAGGCCTGGACTTCAAAAAGGATCTTTGCGATGCCCGGCGAAATGGATATAGTCCCTGACCGTGTCGATGTCGATCCCGAGCATCTCTTTCAAACGGCGGTACGAATACGGGGAGGCGATGTTCGTGAAGAGATAGTGGAGGAGACCTGACAGAGCTTTCTGGTTCCGCACCACGTTCGAGCGGATGATATCCCGGTACACGATGCTGTCGTAATATGCCCTGAGATAATCCTGTTTCGTTCGTTCATCCTGCTGGAGCACGACAATCGGAAAACCGCCTTCATGGAGATATTGCCTGAGGTGAGTGGTAATCTCGTATCTTTTTGCTGCACGCGAGACAACGTCCTTCGGCAGTTCTATTGCATGGAAATCAAGATATTCAGCAAAATCCAGCGGGAAGACGGGAACGGAAAGGTACCGTCCCGAGAGCAGGGTGGAGATTTGCGAGTCCAGAAGGTACGAGGAGGAGCCGGACAGGATGATTTTGCAGTGTTTGCGGTCGTAGAGTGACTTAACCTCCCGTTCCCAGTTTTCCACTGCCTGGACCTCGTCAAAGACAAGATAGATCATTCCCTTTACCGCGATTTCCCTGCGGTAGGTGTCGACGGCTTCCAGCAGTGCGTTCTTTCGCCCGGCGATCTCCGGGTCGTCACAGTTGACAAAGAGGATGTTCCTGGGCGGCACCTTGTGTTCAGTGATGAGCTGGCTGATAGTCTGGTACAGCAGCGTCGTCTTTCCCGACCGCCGCACACCACTGAGCACGATGATCTCGTCCGTTTTGAGGTACCGCCGGATTTTTCCGAGGTACTTTTGCCGCTCCCTGCCGGTATCGAATGGCTGTCCGCTCCACCAGGGGTTCTGGCTTGCGAGCATCTCGAAGAGCGTCGTCACAGTAATATGTAAGGTTATACTCCTACATAAATATAGGTTTATGATGGATTATAACCTAACATGTTTTGATGATTATGAGAGGTTACAACCTGACATATTACCGGTTCTGACATATAGCTTGCCGATAATTGGAATGTACCTCAAAGAATGATTGCAACCGGTATTCAATTCAGTGATATCCTGTGTCCTGATCCCGCTGTTTTCCGACTATACGATACATGCCATCCACGGTGCATCCAAAAGAGGGTTTATGAATACCCTTGAATCACATTACGTACCGAAAATAACCTCGTGCACGGAGCGTGAACCATCATGAAAAAACCTGAAATACTATTTCTCTTCTCATTCCTGATCCTAGCGGTGGCGATGATCACAGCATGCACGCAGGTCCAGCAACCTGACAACAGCAATGCCGTCATCACGTACAAATTCTACGGCGGTTTCGTCGCGCCGGCGTACGCGATACAGGAGCTGGTCGTAACGAAGGACACAGCGACCTTTACCATCACTGCCGCTGACGGCAACATTACGCAGCGGTTCGAGAAGAACCTGACCCGGGAGCAGTATGACGCGATCGTGAAGGTGTTCCTCGACAACAACTTCGCCTCCTATGGTGACCGGTATGACTGAGGGCCAGAACCACGTGACCGATGTCGGCTTCACGGACATAACGTTCGCAGCGAACGGGAAGACCAAGACCGTGACGACCTACAACGTCAACGACTACATGCCATCGGGCCTTATCAGGATCCGCGAGAAACTCCAGGAGACCGTCGAATTCACGAAGACCCTTGACGAGAGCCAGATCAAGGCGCTCGCAGAGTCCTGGATACAGAGAGCGCCGACCTACGCATATGACGGCTCAGATCTCAGGTTCGTCAGTTACGTCCAGCAGGAGTCCTTCCCCGTCCGGCACGTCCTCATGTACAATTTCACGAGCAGCCACGCCGGCTATGGCAACCGGTCCGCCCAGGTAACAGCCCAGGTGATCACGGGGCACACGATACAGGTCGTGATCATCGACGGCTCCGTAGACACAGCAGTGATAGACGGGAAGTGGGACGAGATCGGCCAGTTCCTGATCGGCTCTGAACTATCCCTCGCGTACCGCCCAAAGATGTGCGAGAAGACGCCGTGGCAGGTATGGGAGGAGAACTCCGGACAGGGTATACATACGGGCGCCGACCGATGAGGAGATAATCAGGAACTACTACCAGTCCGTCTACAGCATCGATGTCAGGGACGTGAAGAAGGTCCAGCTCGGCGGGGTGGCATGCCAGGCCTGCGATGTCTGCCTGGAGACGTACCGTTTCGGGCTCACCGTGAATGCGAGCGAGATGCAGCCGTTGCTCGATGAAGGCTGGACGAGGTTTAAGGTAATTCCTCCTGCACCATCGGTCGTTCCCTCACCCGTGAAGGTACCTCTCCCGGGTACTGCCCAAAACTCTGAAAGACAGGTAACGGTATATTCAGTTTCAAAAGGGATTGCGTTTAAATGGGGTGGGGTGAGTGGGAAAATCGCGTGGACACGTGCTGAATTTGCAAAGACCGGATATACGTTCGTCTTTGTCAGTACCAGTGTGAAAAATATCGGCCCCGGCACCATAACGGTATCAACCGGGGATTTCAGTATCAGGGATTCTGAAGGCAACAGGTTTGATCCCTTAATGAATCATGGAGCCTGGAATGCCAGCGGGAGTTATCTGACGGACCTCGACAAAAATCAGACTCTCAGCAGGTCAATTTATTTTGAGGTCCCCTTACCGGCAAAAAATTTAGCGCTCTATTATGATTTTGGGAACGTCTCCGATAGCATCAAACTTGCATACTGGAAGATTGATTAATTTTTTTGTTTTCGCTGGATAAGAGCATCCGTCTATTTATAATCGCATTTTATTTTTGTCCGAACCTTTTTTTCATGTGACCGGCAGAAGGTACCGGGTCTTTTCCGGGAAAATTACTCCCCCTACCAGACCAGCCGGGCACCGAGTTCGTACGCCTTCTTACACTCCAGCGGGAACTGCTCCCGGTGCCGTTCCTTCTTTGCTTCCGGATCGAACCGGGGGGCAACATATTTGGAATAGTCATTGAACTGGAGTGTATCGGTGACAAAGAACGATTCGCACGACCCGAAGATCCTCTCCATCACCATTTCAGTACCCTTGACGTTCCGGTCAATACCCATCTCCTGCACCATCTCATCCGTTGCCCCGGCCGTGTAGATGAAGGCAGTCTTGATCTTTTTCGTAAACAGCGAGGACCGCTCCGCATCATAGACAAGGTACGGGTAGATGAGCCGTTCCAGAAAGCAGCGGGTAACGCCGGTCGTGATCCCGAGATAGATGGGCGAACCGATCAGGACTGCATCGGCTTTCTCTATCTTCTGGAGGACCGGCTGAAGATCATCTTTCACCGCACAGTGCCCGTAGCTCTTCCCGCCATCCCGCTTGCAGGCAAAGCAGCTGATGCAGCCTTTGAAATCCAGGTCATACAGGTGATACAATTTTGTCTTTGCCCCTTCTGACTCCGCACCCTCAAGCGCATGTTCAAGGAGTTGTGCCGTGTTCCATTTTTTCCGGGGGCTCCCGTTGAATGCGAGAAGTTTCATAGATGTCCGTTGGGTAGTGGGGGATAAAAAGGATAAGGCAGCAGGAATGCTCCTGCATACATGCTGGTAGTAACCGAAATGGATGAAATCCAACCGGTGTCTGAACGATGAACCTGAAAAAATAATTAGTATCTGATTTTCCCGTTTTTTGTGAATAGGATTATCGTTCCATTTCCCATGGATCCAACTGCTCTTTCATCTGTTTATTCAAAGGAAACGGTTTATTCCTCGCAACGTTCTTTTTCATGCGGGGTAATGTCCCTTTTGAATACCCGATCTTCTGCCAGTCGTTATACCCTATTTTTAGTATCATTTTGTCGAATTTTGTCCAGCCGGGGAATTTTCTCATCCGACCAGTTATCAGATCCGAGGTGGAACAACTTCATATCCCGGAATTCTTAAAAAAAACCAGTCCAAAACTATTTACCCCTCAGTGCGCGATGGGAGAGTGTGTGAACCATGGAGAACGAATCCATCGTATTTCACGGTAACCTGCAGCAGTTACTGGAGAAGGTGGAGACGGGCGAGATGATCCCGAAGCTGCAGGCGTCGCACGCTCCCATGTGCAAATTTTTTACTGCGTATTACGTTATCAGCGGCATCCGGCACGTTGTCCCGCTCGTGCATGGCCCGACCGGTTGCCCGCTCTACATGTCCGACTTTGTCAGGACCCGGGAATGCTGCGAGATTCGCGGTGTACCGCTCGAACCCACGGCCTGCACAACGCTTGACGAAAGCCACATCATCTATGGCGGGGAGGGAAAACTCCTGGAAGCGGTGAAGGAAGCATATGCAAAGTACCATCCCGACCTCATCGTCATCCTTTCCTGCTGCTGTTCCGGGATTATCGGCGATGACGTTGAGAGCATCGCCCGTGAGGCAGAGAAACTGGTTGGCTGTCGGGTGCTGGCACTCAAAAGTGAAGGGTTCGGCGGCGACTTCCGGAGCGGGTACGAGGATGCGTTCAAACTCATCATGGAGCTGATGGACCCCCCGGAGAAAAAGATGAAAGGAACGATCAATATTCTCGGGGCCCGCTGGGGCCCGTCCCCCACGGAGTTCAACTGGGACATGGACGAGATCGAACGGCTCCTTTCTGCGATCGGCATCAAGATCAACGCGATCATAGCAGGCGGGTGCACGGTCGACCAGATCCGGCATGCCCGGGAGGTCGAGCTGAACGCCTCGTGGTGTTACGACTGGGGGCAGAAGCTCGGCGACCTGATGCAGGAAAAATTCGGCATCCCGTACAGCAAAACCGGGCAGCCGTACGGGCTGACGGCCACGAAGGAATGGCTCCTCGGGGTGGCAGCACCCCTTGGCATGGAGAAAAAAGCGCTGGAAGTGATCGGGCGGGAGACCCGGGAGGTGGCGCCGGATCTTGCCTACCTGGACGAGGCATTGTCGGGTAAGACTGCAATCATTGAGGTATCAGAGTTTCCCGGGCCCATACGAGCCCTTTCGCTGGCAAGGATGGCAGAAGAGTTCGGTGCCCATCCGGTCGTGATCAACGTCCATCCTTATACGATAAAGGAGAGGATGCCCAGCATTAAATTCATGCTCGAAATAGGGATCAACCCGGAGATCATCCTGACAAAAGGGCTCTTCCGCCTCGGAAGTTTCCGGTCGTCGAAAGAGACCGAGGACGAGCTGGAGGCGATTGTCAGGGGATATGATAACGCGATCTTCTTTGGTAACTCCGGCGGTTCCCTCCCTGCCCGGTGGTGAACTTAAGCCTCATGAACCCGGCGTTCCAGCCCCAGTATGGGTTCAAGGGGATCAAAAATATCGCTGCACTTGTCAGGCAGGCACTGGAGAACAGGGACCTCCCGAGATCAAGGCTTTTTAAGGGGATGCTCTATGGAACCGGAAAACGGTAACGAGCCTGCCGGGCGGAAGACTCCTTCGCCGGAATCGTGCACGGATCCTTACCTCCGGTGTGCCTTCAACGGAGCCGCCCAGACTGCACTGGGGATCTCCGGCTCTGCCCTGCTCGCCCATTCCCCGCAGGGGTGCGAGTACCTGGTCAACAATGCATTTGCCTCGCAGGAATGCGACTACATGGAGACGGTCACGCTCTGCACGAAACTCTGCGTGGACGAGATCGTGCACGGCGGCGAGGACATCCTTACCCGCACGATCCGGGAAGCAAAGGATCTGCCGATCACTGCCCTGTTCGTGATCAGTGCGTGCGGGCCGGAGATCGTCGGGGACGACATTGTTGCAGTCTGCGAGACCCTGCAGCCGGAAATGAAGTTCCGGCTCGTTCCCATTCCCTGTCCCGGATTCCGGGGATCGCAGTACGACGGCATCGATAGTGCGCTGGATACGATCCTGAAACGGCTGGTGAAGAACGACAGAGAGAAAATTCCAGGCTCGGTGTGCCTTCTCGCTCCCCATGCAAATGCCAACCCGACGTGGCCGGCCGACCTTGCCTGGGTGAAGCAGACGCTCTCCCGGATGGGTATTCCGGTTGTTGCCACGCTCACGCACAAGACCCCGCTCTCCGAGATTGAGAATTTTGCCTCTGCCGAGACCTCACTCCTGCTGAGCCATGATGCCGGGCTGAAAGCAGCGGATTACCTCTCCGCGAAGTATATCATCGAACAGGTCTGCAAAGGGATCCCCCTCCCGATAGGAATGACCAACACGCAGCGCTGGCTGGCTGCGCTCGGTGAGCGGTTCGATGCGCAGAAGACGGCGGAGGGCATGGTTGCGGAAGGCGAGAAGATGGTGATGGCAACATGCCGTCGAAAGTGGCCGATGGCCCGGTTCCTGTACCGGACGCCCGCTGCCATCGTTGCCGATGCCACGGTCGGGATCCCGCTGGTCCGGTTTGTCACCGAGGATATGGAGATGACCCCGGAATTCATTGCCCTCTACACATCCCAGCGCCCGGTGCGGGAACTGCTGGATAAGGAATTAAAAGAACTCGGGCTCAGCCCGAAAGTCGTGTACGGCACGGACGTATACAAGACCAGGATGGGCCTTCGCGAGGTTAAACCGAAGGTCATATTCGGGAGCACGATCGAGCGGCATGCCAGCGAGGGTCTTCCGGTGGCATATGTGGTTGAAGTGGTAAGAATAATGCGCCAGTTCAGGATGATCAACCGCGAATACTTCGGGTATACCGGTATCCTGAATCTCTTCGAGAGTGTCCAGAACGAGTGGACGATGGGGTGGCGTTCAAAAGAGAAACGGTACGAGGCAAAGTGGTGAAAAGCATGAGACAGATCGCGATATACGGCAAGGGAGGGATCGGGAAGAGCACGATCGCCTCGAACCTGTCTGCAGCACTGAATGAAATGGGGCATACGGTCATGCAGGTCGGCTGCGATCCCAAGCGGGACTCGACAAGGATCCTTGCCGGGGGGAAGTTTATCCCCGCAGTGCTGGAAGAGCACCGCGAACAGCTGAGGCTGGGCAGGGATGAATATGCCATCAAACTTGATCACATTGTTTTTAAATCGCCCGGCGGGATTTACCTGGTGGAGGCCGGGGGACCGGAACCGGGTGTCGGGTGTGCCGGCCGGGGCGTGCTGACGGCGCTGCAGATCTTAAAAGACCTGAACGCGTTCGAGACCTACAAGATTGATGTGGCGATCTACGATGTGCTCGGCGACGTTGTCTGCGGGGGTTTTTCGATGCCCATCCGCGAAGGGTTCGCAAAAGAGATCTACCTTGTCTGTTCCGGCGGGTTCATGAGCATCTATGCGGCGAATAATATTGCCCGGGCCGTGCAGCGCCTCGCCAGGCGGGGAGATACCGGGCTTGCCGGGATCATCTGCAACAGCAACGGTGATGAGGCATTCGAACGTGCCGTCATCCCGGCATTTGCACAAAAACTGGGGACGCCGTTTGTCCAGTTCGTCCCCAGGAGTCCCATCATCCAGGCTTGTGAGATGGAAGGCCGGGCCGTCGTGGAGCACTCTCCCGGTTCAAAGGAGGCAGAGGTCTTCAGGAATCTGGCACAAGCGATTATGGAAAACGATTCGAAGGTTATCCCGACACCGGTGAATGATCTCGCCGAGCTGGAGAATATGTATCGGCAGCACCAGGTAAAGAGATGATACGATCAGATGCGCAGGATACAACCGTACCTTTTCTCATTCAACCACAATTTCAGGGCTGGAAGGCATTATCCGGGGACTGATAGTACATCCACTCAATCCCGGTAAGAACCATGAGAACTGCAGAGCCTCCCGCATTGGGAGGTGACACCGGCGTATACACTACGACAACAATGATTCCTGCAACCGGGGGAATCAGGTACTGTGCCAGCCGAGCCCTTTCCTTCCTCTTGGCCGTGCTATCCCCTCCATCCCGCGGTAAAAAATACAACGGGGAAATTATCGACCGATGATATCATCCGTCTGCTTCCAAAAGAGAATTTATGAATAACCCGGCATTACCCTACATACCAAAATAACCGGTCAACGTGAGAGATGTGATGACATGAAGAAAACTGAAATACTGGGACTATTCGCATTGCTCCTCATAGGAATGGCGATGATCGCCGCATGCACACAGGTCCAGCAACCCGACAATAGTAACGCCGTGATAACGTACAGGTTCTATGGGGGATTCGTAGCGCCTGCGTACGCAGTACAGGAACTGGTAATAACGAATGACAATGCAACCCTGACCATCATGGCAGCAGACGGCAACATTACCCAGAGATACCAGAAGAACCTGACCCGGGAGCAGTATGACGCGATTGTGAAGGTGTTCACTGACAACAACTTCGCCTCCTATGGTGACCGGTATGATGAGGGCCAGAACCACGTGACCGATGTTGGCTTCACGGACATAACGTTCGCAGCGAACGGGAAGACCAAGACCGTCACGACCTACAACGTCAACGACTACCTGCCATCAGGCCTTATCACGATCCGCGAGAAGCTCCAGGAGACCCTCCAGTTCACGAAGACCCTTGACGAGAGCCAGGTCAAGGCGCTCGCAGAGTCCTGGATACAGAGAGCGCCAACCTACGCATATGACGGCTCAGATCTCAGGTTCGTCAGTTACGTCCAGCAGGAGTCATTCCCCGTCCGGCACGTTCTCATGTACAATTTCACGAGCAGCCACGCCGGCTATGGCAACCGCTCCGCCCAGGTCACAGCCCAGGTGATCACGGGGCATACGATACAGGTCGTCATCATCGACGGCATGGTAGACACAGCAGTGATCGATGGGAAATGGGACGAGATCGGCCAGTTCCTGATCGGCTCCGAACTGACCCTCTCCTACCAGCCGAAGATGTGCGAGAAGACGCCGTGGCAGGTGTGGGAGGAGAACTCCGGCAGGGTATACATCCGGGCCCCGACCGATGAGGAGATAATCAGGAACTACTACCAGTCCGTCTACACCATTGATGTCAGGGACGTGAAGAAGGTCCAGCTCGGCGGGGTGGCATGCCAGGCCTGCGATGTCTGTTCGG